>NZ_JBLWZV010000050.1:0-5065 GCF_048266285.1 Amphritea sp. | reverse complement strand
CATCATAAAAAGATGACTCGTGAAGAATGGGACGAAACGGGAGGTCCCGAGGGCCATTTGAAATCCCAAGGTCTTTATATTTATCGGGAGAATCGACTCATCATATCCGGAGGTTGGCTCGGGCTAGCCCGACAGACCGAGCTGACCAAGTTGTGCCGGATTGCTGTTGATATACCTAATACGATGGATTCTGATTGGAAAATTGATGTCAAAAAAGCTTCGGCCCAATTGCCCCCCCAAGTACGCGAGCGTCTGAAAAAGGTAGTTGAACATTTTGTTGGTACTTCGAAACGCACATATCGAAGGCGAGGCCAACAGTTGGTAGACGAGACGAAGCAGCCTATTTGGAACCGACTTCAGAAAGATGGGCAAGTTTTCTTCCGCCCAAATAGCGACCATCCGGTTTTTAGAGCATATGCAGCTCAACTTCCAGACGATCTGAGGGAGGGGTTCTATCGTTGTATGAGGATTATTGGATCGGGGTTGCCGATTGAAACTTTGCATGCCGAGTTGGTGGGCAATGCTGAGTCGGTGATTGCAGATCAAGCTGACGAAGCAGATCTTCGACTATTGGTTTCATCCATGGTCGAGGCATTGACCGGCTCAGGTATTCCGCCTGATGCTGTGCCCGGTGTAATGCAGAGCCATCCAGTTTTACGTGACAACTGGTATGTGGTTAAAAAGTTGATCCAAGATTACGTAGGTCAACCAGATTTTCCTGATACAAGGGTTTAGCATGACGGTCAGTAGCCATGATCAACTAATTAACGTTGTCGAATCTGCTTTATTCAATCAACCGCGAAAAACGGAAGAGGAATTACGAGGTCTGATTGGAGCTCTCGCTAAGGCTGTTGCTCCAGGTTTAAACCCCGACGCGTTGGAGCAAGTTGCTCGAGAAATAGAAACGAAGCAGGGCATCAAAGCAGGTTTGGGAGCCGTTGTTGATGGGGACGAATTTGAGCCTTGGCTAGATGATGCAAAGGTTAAAATCGAACCGTTCTATTGGCAAAGATATCAGAAGCTTCTGCTGCAAAACGGTCTGCCCAGAGACGTCGTTACGTCTACGGACAAAGTTACCGATAAAATCCTAGGTCGGTTAGGCAATCCTGAAAAGCAGATGGCGTGGGATCGTAGAGGCATGGTCGTAGGACATGTTCAAAGCGGAAAAACGGCAAACTATACTGGGCTGATTTGTAAGGCCGCAGATGCGGGATATCGACTGATTATTGTGATTGCTGGGATTCACAACAATCTTAGAAATCAAACCCAGGCGAGAATAGATGAGGGCTTCATCGGCCGTGACACCGGGCGTAGTCAAGAGCGACGCAATGGAGGTGCTAGGCATAAAATTGGGGTGGGATACTTTGATTTCAGTAGAACGCCTGTAAGCTTAACAAATACAATTAAAGACTTTAACAAAGAGACTGCATCTACGAATACCAGTGAAATCGGCTCCTACCAAGTTCCAGTAGTATTGGTGATCAAGAAAAACCACCGAACACTGGAAAATCTTTTAGATTGGCTGAGAGGTAATAGGGCAAGGGGTGATCGAGAAATGATTGATCAGCCCATGCTACTTATTGATGATGAAGCTGATAACGCATCCATAAATACGGCATACAATAAAAAGCTAATAACAAAAATAAATGGTCAAATTCGAGATCTTTTGAGTATGTTTCATCGGAGTTGTTACGTGGGATACACTGCGACCCCGTTTGCTAATATATTTATAGATCCTGATGAAGATGACAAGATGTTTAACGAGGATCTTTTCCCAAGAGACTTTATTATTGGTTTGGACGCTCCTACAAATTATTTTGGTCCTTCAAAAGTATTTATCGATGGTTTGCCTGATGATGATGAGCCAAAATGGCTGAGGTATATAAGCGATAATGAAGACATCTTGCCAATTAAGCATAAGATAGACCATGTTCTAGACAGCCTTCCAAGGTCTCTTTTGACGGCTTTGAGAACGTTTTTGCTATCCCGGACAATAAGGAATTTGAGGGGAAGCGAGTCAGCACATTGTTCAATGTTAGTCAATGCAAGCCGCTTTACTGCCGTTCAAAGCAAGTTAAGAAACCGAATTCACGAAGCGTTAGATCGCATCAAAGATTCGGTGAGGGTTAATGCTTCGCTTGGTACTCCCGGCTTGTCCGACCCTGAGCTTTCTGAGCTCAAAAAGGTTTGGCAAAGAGAGTATTCAGAAACAGAGTTTGAATGGGTAGACGTGCAAGCAGCTTTGTTCGAATCGATCGCGGCAGCGAAGGTGGTTGAAGTCAATAGTAAAGCTAATGATCTTGATTATTCGCAAAGCGGTGAGAGAGGCCAAACAGTTATCGCAGTAGGTGGGTTTTCATTATCCCGAGGCCTAACGCTGGAGGGTCTTACTGTAACCTGGTTCCTTCGAAACACCATGATGTATGACACATTAATGCAGATGGGGCGATGGTTCGGATACAGAGACGGTTATGAAGATCTATGCAGGATATGGATGCCAGAGGAAGCAATAGACTGGTACGCATTTATTGCCGAAGCGTCCGATGAGCTGCACGACGAGCTTAAAATTATGGAGCAGGCAAAGGCAACGCCGAGAATGTTTGGTTTAGCGGTCAGAAGCCATCCTGCGTCTCTATTGGTTACTGCAAGAAATAAAATGGGTGCAAGTGCCAAGGTAATAACAAAAGTTGGTTTATCAAATCAGTTTATAGAGACAGCTAAAGTTAGTATTCATCGAAAAGACATAGATGCAAATAAGCGAAATGCCAAGTTGTTTGTTGATAGTTTGTTGAAACTAGAAAATGATTTTGAGAAAAATAAGTGGGGATATTTGTTTAGGGATGTTCCTGTTCGTGAAATTGATCAATTTTTAGCGGGTTGGCGAAATGCAGAGCAAAGTGTAACGACAGATACCCCTCCAGTTCGTGAATACATTAATTTGCGATCACAAGGTGAGCTGGCTTTTTGGGACGTATTGGTGACGAGCAAACAAAGTGGTGAAGAAGATAGCTGTTTGGATCTGCCAATAATTCCGGCAGAGCGAACAGTGAGTTTTGGAGAGCCAAAGCTGCATTACATGGCCTTTAGTGGTAAAGGCATGCGCCTTGCTTCAAGAGGGATAGAAAAAGCTGGCCTTGGCGACTCTGAGATCATTGAGGCGGAATCTAGTTACTTGAACAAAAATAGAGATAAGGTTGGCAAAGGGAAAGTGAACTTTGCCGACAAGATCTACCGAGCGGTCAGGAAAAGAGGGCTTTTCATACTCCATCTTGTTAGCCCAAAAATACCGGAACAGCAAAAAGCCGAACATCAGCACGATCTTATGCCAGGCGAAGCTGTAATCGGATGGGGAATAAGCCTTCCTAGGTCTTCTCGAGCAGAGGAAACCGTAGAGTATGTCGTGAATTCCGTTAGATACAAAGAACTCTTTGGCGATGAGGATGAGGATCAGGAGTCTGATGATGACAGCGACAAATGATCCTTGGAACAAGCTGACCAATGATGAAGCTCGACGTGTAAATATGGCTGGTCGGTTCGACTTTTTTTGGGTTGTCCTCGAAAAGCGCACACCGGGATTGATGCTCAGGCTTCCCCAGTTGCCACTATCACCTCCAAAGCTACCAAAACTGAAAAATCTGAACCTATCTTTTAGAAACGCTGGTTCTTCACCGGCGTTTGTAATTGCTTTGAATGAGCGTAGTCAGATCGAGATTTTCGAGACGCTATGCAGAGATGTGGTCGCTGCAGGAGAGGCAGCAACCAGTATTGATGACGCTTTGATTCGATCAGTTCAGCGAACCCAACGTTGGCACTATTTGTTGAGGGGAGGAAGTAAAAAAGGCCTTTCCGTTGAAGAGCAGCGGGGGTTGGTGGGAGAACTGGCTTTTCTTAGAGAGCTGGCTGTCGGACTAGGTGCTGACTCTGCAATCGAAGCGTGGAAAGGTCCATCAAAATCATCGAAGGACTTTGAATTTATCGGATGCTGCATAGAAGTTAAGGCTCGCAGAGTTGCGGCAAAACCATATGTTTCGATCTCATCCGAAGAGCAACTAGCCGATGTAGAAGGCTGCAGGCTGTTTCTAAAAGTATTTAACATTTCGTCTGCAATTTTGCCGGACGGGCTCAGTTTGCATGATCATGTAAAACTTACTGCTACACATTTTGAAGATTCGATAAGTGTGTTCGACCAGTGGGAAGAAGCGATCTTCGCAACTGGATATGATCCGGAAAATGATTATTCCGCGAGACGTTGGCATCTTGGAGAATCCCAAACCTTTGAGGTTGTTGAGGGGTTCCCGCGGGTTGCTGTACCACTTCCTGTTGGTGTCGGGATGGTGAGGTATTCACTGTCTCTTGAAGCTTGCTCGAGTTTCGAAACCAAGGTCGACTTAATCAAAGTAATTAAGGATGGTCCGCTTAATGACTGAACTACTTGAATTCCATCATCAACTAATCGCTGATATTCAAGGTGATGCAGATGCTATGGGACTAGTAACGGCAGAAGCCTTTTTTGAGAAAGTGGCTGATTTGCTATCTGAGGCTGGTGAAGTCGATGAGGCTGACCGAGCATATTATGAGGGTAAGTATTCAGTTCATCAGATGCAGGTAGATGGGTACGGTGGAGATCCCAGTGATAATTCTGGCGTCTTGACCTTAATTATCTGTGATTTTGGTCTGAGTGATGAGATTCGGGTCTTGAACAGACCGCACGTAGAGCGGTTGCAGAATCGGCTTTACCGGTTTCTTGTTTCTAGTACGAAGCCAGATTTCAAAAATCAGCTGGAAGAGACAAGCCCAGGTTTTGGGCTGGCTGATCTTATTTCAACGCGTTGGAGCGCTATTGAGAAGGTCAAACTAGTAATCGCGACGAATGGTAACTTTAGCGCGAGGTCAGATGCCGAGGCTCTTGACCCAGTTGATAGCAAACCAATCACGTTGAGTGTTTGGGATCTCAAACGTCTTAAGCAGTTTATGGATCAGGGGCAGGCTCGAGCTGATCTGCAGATTGATTTTGAAAAGGATTTTGGCGGAGGAATACCTCTTTTGAAAGCCTCTGGAGGTGATG
>NZ_JBLWZV010000049.1:0-5249 GCF_048266285.1 Amphritea sp. | reverse complement strand
CCGCTTGTGGTTAAAAATTGCAATATCTATACTATTTAAAAAATTTAGATATTGATCAAACGGCATTAGAGAAGCCAGCGGGAAAAACTTATCTCCGAACCAAGCTTTTCCCTGTTTAATCACTTTATTAGCATGAGCTTGATCACCATAGGACAATGGCACGTATACTCTGATGTCATGATCTCTGCATGGCAATAGATTTTCAAGTGATTCTAGGTGATTGTTACTCGGGTCGGCGGAGTTACCAACCAGTATGTTCAGTCCCGAATGTTCCTCATGTGCTCGCTCAGCATCTTGCAGAACCTGTAGGTTTACCACATTGCTGAGGTACATGAGACACTCATGATACTCCCCTCGAGCGCCATACCATTTTCGCGCTAACTCTACATCACCTGGTATGTAGGTAATCAAATGACCTATGCGTTTTATTACGAATTTCCTTAACCTCTCTATCACTTTATCTTTGACGCGAGGCTTAGGCTTCTGATATTGATAAAGATCTCCGCCCCAAATAACCCAGTAGCATTTTTTCAGTAGCCATGGGCAAAGTGCTAAGAGAACGCTGACCCTCGGATTAAAAAGGCCATGGAGAATCAATTTTCTCGCGCGGTGCAGCATTAAAAACAACTTAAAGTAAGCAATCAACTGCCCAGCTATCGTGGGACCGGCGATGAAAACATTGTCAGTTTTTTCTATAGGGTGCTGTTTTAACTTTTGAGTTCCCGCAAGCCAGAACTGATGATCTTCTGTATCAAACTCTTCGTTTACCAATATTATGAATGGGGGTATAAATCTATCAACGTTACAAACATGCAAGATCATTAATTATGATTCCTTAGATCTCGCCGTTGACCAGAGCCCGCAAGTACTCGCCATAACCATTCTTCCGCAGCTCTTTCGCCTGCTTTGCAAGCGCGTCTTTACTCAACCAGCCTTGGCTGAAGGCAATCTCTTCCAAACATGCGATTTTGTACCCCTGCCTTTTTTCAATTGTCTCAACGAACTGTGCCGCCTCGAGCAGACTCTCATGTGTGCCCGTGTCGAGCCACGCAAACCCGCGACCAAGCAGCTCTACATTTAGCTGGCCTTTTTCTAGATATGCCCGATTTACGTCTGTAATTTCGAGCTCCCCTCGATGCGACGGCTTTACAGATTTCGCAATATCGACCACGTGATTATCGTAGAAATATAGGCCTGTTACGGCAAAGTGAGACTGCGGTTTCTTGGGTTTTTCTTCGATAGATACCGCCTTTTTATGCTCGTCAAACGCAACAACTCCAAATCTTTCAGGGTCTTTTACTTGATATCCAAAGACTGTTGCGTTTTCTCCCTTTTCGGTTCGCTTAACCGCATCCCTGAGTTTAGGGGTAAAACCTTGGCCATAAAATATGTTATCCCCCAAGGCCAGACAGACAGCGCTGTCACCGATAAACTGTTCTCCAATAATGAATGCCTGCGCCAAGCCGTCCGGGTTTGGCTGGACTGCGTAGCTCAAACTGATGCCGAACTGGCTGCCACTACCAAGGGCTCGTTTGAATCCAGCTTGATCTTCAGGAGTAGTAATAATCAGTATTTCTCTTATCCCTGCGAGCATGAGCACCGACAATGGATAGTAGATCATCGGCTTGTCATATATCGGCAAAAGCTGCTTTGATGTGCCGAGAGTTATCGGATACAAGCGTGTGCCGGAGCCGCCGGCTAAGATTATTCCTTTCATGAACACTCCCTCATCTGTCCCAAACGCTGTCTCTGGTAGGTACCGTCCTGAACGTTCTTACACCATTCTAGATTTGCCAGGTACCACTCGACGGTTTTTCGGATTCCAGTTTGAAAGGTCTCCTCCGGCTGCCACCCTAGGTCTCTCTGGATTTTGCTGGCATCGATTGCATATCTCAGATCGTGGCCCGGCCTATCGCTAACGTAAGTGATAAGATCTCGGTAGGCTTTCAAACCTTCCGGTTTGTTTGGAGCCAAGTCTTCAAGGACGTCACAGATTGTTTCGACAACAACGATGTTCTCTTTCTCGTTATGTCCACCAATATTGTATGTCTCTCCAGGCCTACCTTCTGTTATTACTCGATACAGCGCACATGCATGATCCTCTACATATAGCCAGTCACGAATCTGGTCGCCTTTACCGTATATCGGCAGAGGCTTTGCTTCGAGCGCGTTGAGAATCACCAAGGGAATCAGTTTTTCAGGAAAATGGTAGGGGCCGTAGTTGTTGCTGCAATTCGTAACGAGTATTGGGAGGCCATAGGTCCGATGCCATGATCTCACAAGATGGTCTGAGCTTGCTTTGCTGGCTGAGTATGGTGAGCTTGGGTCGTAAGGGGTTTTTTCTGTGAATAATTGTGGTGTAGCTAGCTCCCCTTGCCCCTCTCCTGCTAGTAAAGAGGGGGTTGAGCCTAGGTCGCCGTACACTTCGTCGGTGCTTATATGGTGGAATCGGAAGTTCTTGCTGCGGTCTGCGCCCATGGACTGCCAGTATTGACGGGCAGCCTCCAGCAAGATGTATGTGCCCACGACATTCGTTTCAATAAATGCCCCAGGGCCGTCGATGGAGCGATCTACGTGGCTTTCTGCGGCCAAATGCATAATTACGTCTGGCTGATGCTGTAATAGCACACGATCCACTTCGGCCCGGTTGCATATATCTACTCGCTCAAAGGCATAGCTGCTGCTGTCACTCACGGCAGCCAAACTACCGAGGTTACCCGCATAAGTAAGCTTGTCGAGATTGACCACCTCATCATCGGTGTTCTGCAAAATGTGGCGTATGACGGCCGAACCAATGAATCCAGCACCGCCTGTAATTAGTAATTTCATATTTCTATATTTTCCAGAGAATTTGCCTTTCGCGAATGGGATTACCAGATACCTCTAGTATCGATAATAATGCCAGACTGAGGGGCTTTCGCTTTGAAGGACTTATGATCAACCAGCAGAACATGAATATCTGCTTCGTTTTTGGCTTCCGCCTCACTGACCAACGTTGCGTTACTTAACTTCTGGGGCAGTTCCCGGATATTAGGCTCTACCATAAGGACTCGGCCCACATGGTCATGCTGAATAGAGGTGGCTATTTTCATTGCCGGGCTCTCTCTCAGATCATCGATATCAGGTTTGAAGGCGAGCCCATAACAAGCCACAGTCACTTCCCGAGCGGTTTTTTCAGGGTTCGTCTGCAAAAAATCAGCAATTGCCAGTTTAACTTTTTGCTGAACCCATTGCGGTTTGCCATCGTTTACCTGTCTGGCAGTGGCGATCAGCCGCGATTCCTCTGGAGCGCTGCTCACAATGAACCAGGGATCAACGGCTATACAGTGGCCGCCAACGCCCGGCCCAGGCTGCAGGATGTTTACCCTAGGGTGAAGGTTTGCTAATCGAATCAATTCCCACACATCGATCTTAAGCCGATCGCAAATCGTTGATAGTTCGTTTGCAAATGCAATGTTCACATCACGGAAACTGTTTTCGGTAAGTTTGCACATTTCCGCGGCACGAGCACTGGTCACCACGCACTCTCCGTGCAAAAAAACGCGGTAGAGCTTACATGCAGCCTCGGAGCATTTCGGAGTCATGCCTCCTACCACTCTGTCATTCTCAACAAGTTCCCGAAGTACGTGCCCGGGCAAAACTCGCTCGGGGCAATGTGCAATTCGGATGTCCGATTCCTCGCCTTTTTGCTGTGGGAAGGTTAAGTCTGGGGGAGCTTCCGCAAGCCAAGCGGCCATATCTTCCGTTGCGCCAACCGGAGAAGTAGATTCCAAGATGACCAGATTGCCTTTCTCTAGCAAAGGTGCAATAGATCTGGCAGCAGACTTGATGTAACTGAGATCCGGCTCGTGATTGTCACCTTTAAACGGTGTCGGCACGGCGATCAGGAAAGCATCGGCTCGTTCAGGCTGCCGGGTAGCACGGAGATAGCCTTCGTTTACGGCAGCATGTACCACCATATCCAGATCTGGCTCTACAATGTGAACTTCCCCTTTGTTGATCGTGTCTATGGCGTGCTGATTTACATCCACACCTATAACTTTCACCTTACGTGACGCAAATACGGCTGCAGTGGGAAGGCCAATGTAACCGAGTCCGATAACGGAAATGGTGCGAAAACTCATAGATTCCTCTTCAAATAGATAGGTCGACGGGTTGCCTAAGGGCAGCCACGACTAGTGGAGCTATATACCCGCCAATATTTCTATAATCCTGTTGGTTGCTTTGCCATCGCCATAGGGATTGTGGGCTTTGGTCATGGCTTCGTAAGCATCGGGGTCTTGCAGCAAGGTAGTTAACTCTCGAGTAATATTATCAATGTTCGTGCCAACTAGTTTAACCGTACCCGCATCTACCGCTTCGGGGCGTTCGGTGGTGTCCCGCATTACAAGAACCGGTTTCCCTAGAGAAGGAGCTTCTTCCTGTATGCCGCCGGAATCGGTGAGTATTACTGAAGCCCGGTTCATCAGATAAACAAAAGGCAAGTAGTCCAGTGGCTCAATCAAGCTGATGTTACTGATGCCCTTCAATAAGCGGTTGACGGGTTGCTGAACGTTTGGGTTCAGATGGACCGGATACACGATCTGTACGTCAGGATGTTTAGTTGCTGTTCTAACCAAGGCTTCACAGATTCTCTCAAAGCCGCCACCGAAGCTTTCTCGACGATGCCCGGTGACCAATATCAGCCTTTTGTCCTCACTCAGAAAGGGAAAGCCAGCTTTTAGGCCTTTATACAGGGGCTGATCGACATCAAGTTTCCCCACCACCTCAAGCAAGGCATCAATAATCGTGTTACCGGTAATATGAATGCTCTCTTCACTGATACCTTCTCGCCGCAGATTGGCTGCAGAAGTTTCAGTCGGCGCGAAGTGATATTGCGCCAGTGCACCAGTGAGCTTTCTGTTAGCTTCTTCTGGCCATGGCGAATACAGGTTTCCGGTTCTCAGGCCTGCCTCAACATGTCCAACAGGGATCTGTTGGTAGTACGCTGCGAGGGTTGTGGCGAAGGTGGTGGCAGTATCTCCGTGCACCAACACTGCGTCAGGCTTGAATTCGGAAAGGACCCCTCTCATGCCCTTCAAGATAGCAGTTGTTACATCAGTCAGATCTTGGCCAGGCTTCATGATGTTCAAATCATAGTCTGGCTCCACTTCAAAAAGGCCCAGAACCTGGTCTAACATTTCGCGATGCTGGCCCGTCACACACACTTTTGCGTTAAAACGGGGGTCTGCAGCAAGCTTGATTGCCAG
>NZ_JBLWZV010000048.1:0-5545 GCF_048266285.1 Amphritea sp. | reverse complement strand
TCTGTCATCTTATGCATATTTCTGGTCAATATTATCAGGATATATAATTTCATTTATTTTAGTTAGGATTTTCACAAAAAAAAGTTATATTTGAAATTATCGTAATTTTAAATATTTTTCTTAAGTTGATGGTTTTTACTTTTAGTGAAGGATTGATAAATGCATGGTATTACTCCTCAGATTATTGGGAGCGGAATGATTGCCCAAGCCTTTTCTGAGTCTAGGTTTTCTCGTCAAACTTTGGTATTTGCATCTGGCGTTTCAAATTCAAGCGAAGCGCGGGTTCGCGAATTTCAGAGAGAAAGGGAGCTGCTTGAAAAGGTTGTCGAGGAGAACCCAGATTCAGAAATTATATACTTTTCTTCTACTAGCATACTTATGAATAAATCTAATGCGTACTCTGAACACAAAAAAAACATGGAAGCACTGCTAGTGAATAAAGCAAAAGACTTTTATATCTTTCGTCTTCCTCAAGTCGTAGGCGTGGTTCTTAATAATACGCTTGTTAGTTATCTTGTTCGTTCTTGTATGGAGAGAAGATGTTTGGACGTCCATGGGAATGCCGTTAGAAATCTAATCGACATTGATGATGTTGTAAGAATCGTTCAGCTCGTTGTTAACGAACGGTTGGGTGCTTGTAGCATCCAAACGCTAGCATCGGCATCGAATGTTCCCGTGCCATATCTTGTAACTGAGATCTCAGGTTTATTGAACGTTCCTTGTGAAATTAATACGCATCCTAAAGGTGATGACCAAACGGTATCTATCGATTTCCTTAGAAAATATTTGGATGATGCCGACCCGATTTTGGATGATGACTATTGGAAAGCAGTGCTACGAAAGTATGTTCCTCTTTTGAAAAGTAGGATTTCAGGTGAATAAACGGATTCTTATTAATTGTTCTAACCTTCATGTGGGGGGGGGAGTGGCGGTTGCCTCTTCGATAATCGATTGCATTAGTAAAATGGATTCTAGTACTTTTGATGATTTTAAAATCCATCTGCTCGTATCAACCAGGGTGGACGATAACCTTAAGTCGCTAGATATTGATGTTAGCAGGTTTGCAAAATATGAGGTGGCGGATTTTTATGGTGTCTCAGCAATTTGGAAAGGTCTAGGAAGTAAGCTGGGCGGCTACCACGCTGTATTTACTGTGTTTGGTCCAGCCTATACGTTCAGAAAGATCGAAAACCATTTCATAGGATTTGCTCAGCCGAATATAATTTATCCTGATAATCCTGTTTTTAAAGATCTTTCACTTATTAAGAAAGTAAAAACAAGGCTTAAACACTTTGTTCAAAAGCTGTTTTTTTCCCTTGCTTCATCGATGGTTGTTGAGTTACCACACGTTAAGAAAGGGTTGTTGCAGAGCTTTTTCTTTCGCAATAAAAAAATATATGTTGTAGAAAGTGCAGTGCATTCTGTTTTTTCCAACAAGGCTGAATGGGAGCCTTTATCCGGCCATGGAATGGAATCCGAGAATATTAAGCTTGGCCTCGTCTCCAGAAACTACCCTCATAAAAATCTCAAAGTCCTTCCAGAGGTTAAGCGCCTCCTTAAAGCCGAATTTAACATGACGGTTTCACTATATGTCACATTTACTGATGATGAGTGGCATGCTTGCGATGAAAATTTTCAGCAGAGCGTGATTAATGTTGGCCCTCTAAGATTGTCTCAGTGCCCTAGCTTCTACGCTAATCTAGATGGAGTCATATTTCCGACGGTTTTGGAGTGCTTTTCTGCCGTTCCAATTGAAACATTTATGCTTAAGAAACCGTTGTTTGTGTCGGACAGGAGTTTTATACGTGATATATGTGGTGTACATGCGAACTATTTTGATCCGCTAAGTCCCTATTCTATTGCGATTTCAATCCGTAAGTTTTTTTCCTTACCTGCTGATGTCAGGGGTGAAAGTACGAAAAGGGCGCATGATTTCGTGCAAGAATTGCCTGGCCCCGACGTCCGCGCATCTCGATATTTAGATATGATTCGGTCAGAATTGAACGATTACAAATAGGTGAGTTATGTTTGATCAAAGAAAGCTACTAATCACTGGGGGTACTGGCTCTTTCGGTAATGCTGTCCTTAATCGTTTTTTGGATAGCGGCATTGAAGAAATTCGTATTTTTAGCCGGGATGAAAAAAAGCAGGATGACATGCGAAAGCGATTCGCCAATCCCAAGCTTAAATTTTATATTGGTGATGTTCGCGATTACACTAGCTTGCTGAATGCTACTCGGGGCGTCGATTACATATTTCACGCAGCAGCCCTCAAACAGGTGCCGTCATGTGAGTTTCACCCTATGGAGGCTGTGAAAACAAATATTATTGGTACCGAAAATGTCCTTGAGGCAGCCATTCAGAACGAGGTGAAGCGTGTAGTTTGCCTGAGTACAGATAAAGCGGTGTACCCCATCAATGCCATGGGTATATCCAAGGCGATGATGGAAAAGGTGATGGTTGCAAAGTCCCGCAATGTCGACCCGAAGAAAACTGTTGTCTGTGGTACTCGCTATGGCAACGTTATGGCGTCTCGCGGTTCGGTCATTCCGCTGTTCGTGGACCAGATTCGTGCCGGGCAGGCCTTGACCATCACTGATCCGAGTATGACGCGCTTTATGATGACTCTGGCCGATGCGGTGGAGTTGGTGTTATACGCTTTTGAGCACGGCTCTAACGGCGATCTTTTTGTGCAGAAGGCTCCTGCCGCTACGATTGACACTTTGGCGCGTGCGCTTACCGATATGATGGGTAAGCCGGATCACCCGATTAACGTAATCGGTACCCGCCATGGTGAGAAGCTGTTTGAGGCGCTGCTTAGTCGAGAAGAAATGGCTTGTGCGCATGATCTCGGCGGCTATTACCAGGTTCCACCCGATCTTCGGGATTTGAACTACAGCAAGTTTGTGGAACAGGGTGAGGAGAAGATCTCTCATACCGAGGATTATAACTCCCACAACACCGAACGCCTCGATGTAGCGGGTATGCAAACGTTGTTACGTAAGCTGGATTTCATTCGCGCCCTGGAACGGGGTGAATACCTCAACACGGAGGATTGAACCATGCGTGCACTGGTAACCGGCGCTAACGGATTTATTGGCAAGAACCTGCAAATGCATTTATGTGAGCGAGGCGGCGTCGAGGTAGTTCCGTTTACTCGCGAGCACACTGAGGCTGATTTGCCTGGCCTTCTGGTTGGCGTGGATTGGGTGTTTCATCTAGCGGGTATTAACCGCCCTGAAGACCCGTCTGAATTCTGTACCGGCAATGCCGGGCTAACTCAAGCTTTGTGTAAGGCGCTGAAGGAATCCGGCCGGAAGATTCCCGTGGTTTATACTTCCTCTATTCAGGTTGAACGGGATAACGATTACGGGATCAGCAAGCGTGCGGCGGAAGATGCCCTTCTGGACCTTAACCGATCGACCGACTGCCCGATATACATTTTCAGGCTGCCCAATGTATTCGGTAAATGGGCGCGACCCAATTACAACTCGGCGGTGGCTACGTTCTGTCATAACATCGCCCGGGATTTGCCAGTGCAGATTAATAATCCGGGTGCAGTAATTCAGCTGGTTTACATTGATGACGTGGTAGCCAGCTTTATTAGCTTACTGGATGGTGGTGCACAGGTTACACCCTTTGTTAACGTAGACCCGGTTTATCAGATTACTGTGGGCGAATTGTCGGAACAGTTGCAGCGCTTCAAAGCTACCCGGGACAACCTGATTACCGAGCCTGTAGGCACAGGCTTGACTCGCGCCTTGTATTCCACCTATGTGAGTTACATGCCACCGGAGAACTTTACCTATACCGTGCCCCAGCATGGGGATGAGCGCGGAGTGTTTGTGGAAATGCTGAAGACCCCTGATTCTGGTCAGTTTTCGTTTTTCACCGCTCACCCCGGAGTTACTCGTGGCGGGCATTACCACCATTCGAAAACTGAAAAGTTCCTGGTGATTAAAGGCGAGGCCTGTTTCCGATTCCGCCACATGCAGACCGAGGAGTTTTATGAGCTGCGCACCTCTGGTGACAAGCCTGAAATTGTGGAAACCGTACCGGGCTGGACCCACGACATCACCAACGAAGGCGACAGCGAGCTGGTATGCATGCTTTGGGCTAACGAAATTTTTGACCGTGAAAACCCCGATACTTTTGCTTGTCCACTCTGATTCTTCAATGTCTCTGCAGCCTTTTGATCAATGTGTAGTTGAGTGAAATTCTTTATGAAAAAGATGAAGGTTATGACGGTAGTGGGCACTCGTCCGGAAATTATCCGCCTTTCCCGTGTACTGGCTCGGCTGGATGAGTTCTGTGAGCACATACTGGTTCATACAGGTCAGAACTATGATTACGAATTGAACCAGGTCTTTTTCGATGACTTGAATATTCGTAAGCCGGACTACTTTCTGAACAGTGCAGAGGGGAGTAAGAGTGCGGCGAACACAATCGGCAATTTGATCTCGGCGGTTGATGAGGTGTTAGAAACCGTCAAGCCAGAGGCTTTGCTTGTTCTGGGTGATACCAACAGTTGCCTGTCGGTGATCCCTGCAAAACGTCGAAAAGTCCCGATTTTTCACATGGAGGCGGGCAATCGTTGTTTTGATCAACGAGTGCCCGAGGAAACTAATCGCCGTATTGTTGACCACACTGCGGATATTAACCTGACATACAGCACCATAGCGCGAGACTACTTATTGCGCGAAGGTCTCTCTCCGGATCAGGTGATTAAAACCGGTAGTCCTATGTTTGAGGTATTGAATCATTACCGCCCCCAGATAGATGCCTCAGACGCTTTGCAACGATTAGAGTTGAAAGAAGGGCGGTATTTTGTTGTGAGTGCACATCGTGAGGAAAATATTGAGTCAGAGCGATCGTTTAATAAGTTGGTCGAGACTCTGAACAGTGTCGCAGAAAACTATAATATTCCGGTGATTGTGTCCACGCATCCTCGCACCCAAAAGCGAATCAATGCCGCTGGCTCGGAATTCCATCCAAAGGTTAGGCTAATAAAGCCTTTAGGCTTTCATGACTACGTACGGCTTCAGCTTTCTGCCAAAGGAGTATTGTCTGATAGCGGCACTATTAATGAGGAGTCTTCAATTCTGAATTTTCCAGCTTTGAATCTGCGGGAGGCCCATGAGCGCCCAGAAGGCATGGAAGAGGCTGCCGTTATGATGGTGGGTTTGGATGTGGAGAGAGTGCTGCAAGGGCTTGCCATCCTGGAATCCCAACCCCGAGGTGAAGAGCGGGGTTTGATGTTGGTGGCAGATTACAGTATGCCGAATGTGTCAGATAAGGTAGTTCGTATTATTCACAGCTACACCGATTATGTGAATCGGGTAGTGTGGAAGAAGTACTAACGAGTCACTGATGACGCATTCCCTGTTCCGCCGCTTCCGAGTAACGCATTGCCGTGATTATGCCGTGTCCCTCAGGTTCTGGTCTCAGCTTGCGCAGCACTGTCGTGGCGAAGAGCGTATCCTGCGGTTAGCTGCCGACTACAGTATATTTTGCGTAGTGGAGAATGTTCATGCAAGTTATTCAC
>NZ_JBLWZV010000047.1:0-5584 GCF_048266285.1 Amphritea sp. | reverse complement strand
CGAATACAGACTTCGAAACAGGACAATTAGTGCAAAAAAAATCCGATATCAATTGGCTGATATCGGATTTTAAGTCCTACTTTACATTAAGGTGTCAAGGTTGAATCGTAGATAGCTCCGCTGTCTACAGCCTCACGTTTTCTGTTGTGCGGAACACAAACTTCCACTACACCAGAATCACTACCTTCAATATCTGAAGCAGTAAATTCAATCTTGTAGATACGACCATCTCCCGTACCTGAACGCTCTGCGCGCAGAAGTACAGAGCCATCGTCGTTGATAATCGCATCTATAGCGGTATCACCATCACCTAGACCTTCAGTTGGTTCATCCTGAGTTACGGAATCAATTACGATGGTTGCATTATCGTTTGGATCCGTTACACCAAGGATCTTAATCTCTACGAAGTTATGCTTAGGTGGCCACAAACATTCTTCTGACGGGAAAGCCAGCGAAGCGTTTGGTGGATCGTTCTCGTTTTGCACGTTGATATCTACTGTTTTAGAGTCACTTCCGCCAAAGCCATCATCAACAACCAACTCGAAGGTGAGAGTTTCACCACCGGCATTCACAAATGGTGCGGTGAAGCTCGGTGTAGCTGAGCTAGGATCATCTAGGGAAGCTATGGTGCCGGCTATTTGGGTCCACGAATAACTAAGCAGATCGCCGTCAGGATCACTGCTGGCAACACCAGTTAGGTAAACTAGTGTATTTTCGTTAACAGTTTGATTCAGACCAGCGTCAGCAACTGGAGGGTTGTTTACATTGGTAATTTCAATCGTAACTGTCGATACATTATCACCCAGGCTATAGCCATCTGCTGGTAAGTCAGCAGGTAACCCATCATCTACTGTTAGTTCAAATATCAGGGTATCAACAACGCCAGACACCCCTCCAACGTCATAAGTTAAAGCTGTAAAACTTGGCGTGGCGGAGTTTGCACCGCTTAGTACGACTGGATTACCGGAAACCTGCGACCAAGAGAAGGTGATTGGATCACCATCGATATCAAAGCTGTTCGAACCATCCAGAGCCACAGGAGCCCCTTCTGCTACAGACTGGTTATCTCCTGCGTCAGCAACTGGTTGATGATTGTTATATACATCGGCAACGGTTACTGAAACGGTATCGCTATCTGTCAGATCACCTGCGGTAAGAGTGAGTTTAAAAGTGAGGGTTTCGCCGCCAACGTCTACCATAGGAGCAGTAAAACTAGGCGAGATTGCAGAGGGATCGTCAAGAGATACTGGTGTACCAGCAATTTGGGTCCAGGCGTAAGTCAAGGTTTGATCGCCTTCATAAGATGAACCGCTACCATCCAGCATAACTGTTGAGCCTTCATCAACGGTTATATCTAAACCGGCTGCGGCACGAGGAATAGCCTGGCTTCCTACCCAGGATAACTCATTAAGCAGTACCTGATACTGTTCTGTACCGGGACGGGCGTGATAGTCATGGTCGGGACCCGTTGCTAGGACGCGACCACCGCCGGACTTAGCTGCAATGGCTGCAGCATTACCGTCGCGATCTCGCATTATGACTTTAAACGCTGATGTGTCATAGATAGGAAAATAACCGTGACAGTTGACCAGAGATGGTGATGTGTTTACATCTGCAGTGAACACAGGGTCAACTTCAGGGGTAAACGACCAAGGGCCTGAACAGAAACTGGTGGCGCCGAAAACACCAAGCCAGCTCAGATCGTTGAAGTTGCGATCATCGCCATCCAGAAATAGATTACCGCCATTAAAAACATAATCTATGACTTTTGCAGAGGAAAGATCCAAGTCTGCATCTGCAGTTGCCCATTGGGTTAAGATAACATCATAGGTAGCCATCTGTGCTGGAGACATGGCATTAAATGCAGGCCCAGAGACATGCGTCACGGTAGAGCCCAGATGATCCTGACCGCCATATGGTGATGGATTAGTCGGAACAAAGTTTTGAGTAGCCCGGGTACCCCGATTGGCACCAACTGTAAGGATGTTTAGAGGATCGCCTGCTGCGTATACTGAGACAGGGACCATCAATGTACCTGCTGCAATGGCGGCTAAGCCAAACGGTAATGTACGGTGTAAATTTCGTTTGATAATGTTCATCCCGATCACTCCATTCTCAGCATGTGTTTAATCACGCCTACGTCATTTTCAACGCTTTCCAGTGTGTCTCCGCTGGCACATCGCTCATCCACCATATCCAGTAGTATCTGCGCTTGCTCGATATCGCCAGCAGAAACTCCTGGAGCTGGTTCAGCCATTGCGCCATTGATCGTCAGTATTTCATTTTCACATGCTTCATCCGCGACTGTGGGTACAGCTATTAAGCCGAGAAACACCCCAAAAGATGCCGCTTTCAGTCTCTTCTTCGTTGAAAGTGTCATATGAATATCCTTAATTTATTAGTTATTAATTCACTTGAGGCATCGTCGTATGGACATTTAGGTTCTTTAATATCGAAGTGACGATTAAGACTCGTCCTCAAGAAAAAACCGTTTGACACAGCAATGTCCAACGGCTGGAAAAGAGTATAGGTACTCTGCTAAGCGCCAGTTTTTGGCAACAATACAACTCAGAAAACATTAAAAGACGGAGAGAGGAAATGTTACTTATCTGTCAAAAGGTTGTACGCAACATGTCGATAGTTAAGCATTAATAAGAATACCCAAACATTTTTATATTCCAAACTGAAATATAAAAAACTCTTAATTCCCAAATATGAGACAAGTGTCATGACTAAGCTTAAATCAAGCTATAGCTACAAAGGCACTATGCATATTGTCACTTAGTGCACTCTATACTTGATACGATCGCACCAAATCTAGGGATGGATAAAATGATTGCAAAAGTGTTAAGAGACCCCTTTACTCACTTTATATTGTTGGGTTTATTGGTCTTTATAATTGCAGACAAAGAGTTTGTTTTTTCATCAGCCACTGTGTCACCAAAAGCAAAGATTATTATTGATGAAAAGATAGAGAACTTGCTCGTACTTAAATTCAAAGCCAGCCAGAGCCGGTCACCGAATGACTTAGAGTTACAGCAACTCATAGACCAGTACATAAGAGAGGAAGTGTTGGTCAGAGAGGCGATAAAGCTCGGCTTGGACAAAAACGACCATGTTATCCGAGCCAGATTGGTTGAATTAATCGATTCCATCGGACTGGCCAATAACCAAGTTGGCGACCCAAGTGAAGCTCAACTCAGGCAGCTCGCTCAACACAGCCCAATGAGATACTCAACCGGAGGAAGCTTCTCTTTAGAACAGATTTTCCTAGGCACTGAGCCAAGTGATGAACTAATTTCAAATACAAAAATAGCAATAGAGAATGGTACGACTCCAGCTTCTCTTAGCGTTAACTCAAAGTTTGCTTTTCGACTAAACAACGCATCAAAAGAAGCCGTTGTAGGAATGTTTGGTGGTAACTTTCTTCAGGCATTAATGGAGGCCGAGTTAGGGAAATGGGCGGGACCAATCAAGTCTCCTGCTGGGGTACATCTGGTGAAGGTGGTTAACCGAGAAAGCCCTACTATACCACCGATTGAGCAGATAAAAGAGCTACTGGCTTCTGACTGGCTCATATTGCAAAGACGTAGTTTGCTAGACAAGCTTTATCAAGACTACCGCAGCAACTATGAAGTACATAAGGATAGCGACTAATGAGCAAGTATAAACATGCTATATTCATCTGCGTTATTTTATTATCACAGTTAATTTCTACGCCTGCTTTTTCACATGCATTCGATCCGGGCCTGCTGATTATAAAACATGCAAATAATCAAGAATGGGCACTATTCTGGAGAAAACCGGACCTGAATGGTACCCCAATGCCAATTGATATCGCCCTGCCAGCTTCCTGCGTATCAACAGGAGATAAGACGACAAACCTAGAAGCCGCAGCTTGGATATCCAAATGGGTCGTATCATGTAAGCCTGGCGCTTTCAATCAGCCACTAGAGATTTCGGGCCTTGAGCTATATGATATAAGTGTTATTGTGCGTTATTTGCCTGCTGAAGCAGATGATTTCCATACATTTCTGATTCAACCTGATGATCCCTCAATTCAATTAGAGGTGGATTCATCCCCTTTGTCAGTTTTTTCTACTTATCTCGTTTTGGGATTTGAGCATATCCTAGAAGGTTGGGACCATTTATTGTTTCTCTTTGCTTTGATCCTTCTGATTCAGCATCAATGGAAGCTTGTCATCGCAATAACAGCCTTCACGATTGCACACAGTATTACTCTGTTTGCATCAGTAACAGATATCGTAAGATTGAATCCTAAGTTGGTTGAAGCCTTAATCGCCTTCTCAATCGTGTTTCTTGCATGTGAAATTGTCAAAAACAGGTCGAACACAAACTCACTTGCGCAACAATATCCATGGCTTGTAACCTTCACTTTTGGCTTATTACACGGCTTTGGATTTGCAGGTGCATTGCGTGAGATAGGAATCCCTCAGGGTGAGATCCCTATGACTCTGTTTGCCTTTAACGTAGGTGTAGAGCTTGGCCAGCTAACGTTTTTGTTTGGCACGTTGGGCTTTATGACATTATGGAGACGGCTGGTATATAGCTCATTCCGAGAAAGCTTTTTAACGCATAAGATTGGGGCTTATGCTATCGGTACATTGTCGAGTTACTGGTTGATTGAACGTATTGTCCTGTGACAGGAGTTTTGAAATGTTTCTACAGATTCGTTTCCTCATCTAAAATATTTCTGAAGACCTATAGCTGTCATCATTCAGAATCGTGTCAGTCAGCCACCACTGAAATTGTGGCGAAATAAAAGGTATCCGTAGGGGCTAGATCATAGCGTTGCTGTCCATAAGCGGCTTACGTTAGGGAGCAGATTGTACGATTTGAACAAGCGACATCAGAAATGCTATCAGAGCGAGTATGAACCGTTACACTTAAACGCTTGTAATTACCATAATAAGACTTCGCCACCATTAAATTAGAGTCTTCTAATTCAAGACCTCACACGCTATAATTTAGATGTCGCTAATACAAAAGGTGGATATCAATGTCAGCTCCGAAAGGGAATACATTCAATAATAAGTATCAGCCAGACTACGTGAAGCAGGTATATAAACTTTGCCTACTTGGCGCGACCGATCAGGAACTGGCAGACTTCTTTGAGGTTGACCGCGACACCATAAAGAATTGGGCAAAGAAACACCCAGATTTTGCGGAAGCACGTCGAAACGGAAAACTTAAGGCAGATGCCGAGGTCGCTAGCAAGTTATATAAACGTGCTATTGGATGTCACGTTAAAAAACAGAAGGTGCTGTCCAGCGGTGACATTGTGGAATACACAGAAGAACTTCCGCCTGAAACCCGTGCAATCGAGTACTGGCTAGGATGTCGAAACAGAAACCTATGGGGTAAGAATCAGAAAGTTGAAATATCAGGAGATAACAAAAACCCACTGGCGTTTATTTTGTCCGAGGTTGCAGCTGAAGCCGAAAATGCAAGCCCATTACCAAATGGGTAGTGAACCTGATAATCGAATCAACTACTAGTAATTAGTAAGACTTCCGCTTCTGGGTTATCAAGTCGCCAAACACGTTCATACCATAAGTCGAGA
>NZ_JBLWZV010000046.1:0-6265 GCF_048266285.1 Amphritea sp. | reverse complement strand
GCATAATTGATTGGCGCTTACAAAGGATGTGGGATGTTTCCACAAACCAGCCGCGTCACCTCAGCACAGGTACCAAATTTTAACCAGCTGGTATCCGCCACCAATAATCGACCTGTTTTCTCCACACTGGCTAATACCACTTCTTCCATAATATCAGAGGTGCAATGCAGGTCGATGACCTCACACTCGACGCCAAATTGTTCTAAATGTTTCGCGGCTCGCAATGCTTCCAGCACCATGATGGATGTCGCGGCAATGGTAATGTCCGTTCCTTCTCGAGCAACATAGCTCGCTAAGCTTTGCTCACCTTTACGCAATGCGGCTCGATCAACATCAAAATTCAGGTCGTACATCAAACGGTGCTCTAGAGACACCACTGGCGAGTTATATTCATTCAACAGGTACTCATAGCTCTCTAAAATCGACTGTGAACTCGATGGCATGATCACTTTGAGACCTGGAAAATGACTCAATAATGACTGCGGGCTTTGTGAATGCTGCGCCCCTTGTCCCCAACTTCGACCCACAACTGCGCGAATAAAAATTGGGACTTGATGATGCCCTCCAAACATGTATTTATATTTAGCGGCCATGTTGAGCACTTGGTTCAACGCAAGAAATAAGAAATCCGCACGAATATGGACGTGAATTGGACGTAGGCCATTCATCGCTGCGCCCATACAAATACCGGTAATTCCCTCTTCAATAATCGGCACATCTTGAACACGCTGAGCGCCAAATTTTTCTGCTAAGCCTAAAGTTGTACCAAAGGTGCCTTTGAAGTCATCAACACCTTGTCCAAAAATAACACTGTTATCGTTACGTTCCAGTGCGTTGTGCATACTTTCAGCAAGCGCTTCACGATAGGTTACTACTTCAGTCATGTTCGCACTCCTTTAGTATACGTCTTGGTATAGGTCAGTGATGGTTGGAAATGGGCTGGCTTCAGCAAAGGCGACACTCTCATCTATTTGCTTATTCACCTCTGCTAAGAGTGCATTATAAGTCTGTTGATCGGTTAACAACGGATCGCTATTTCGCCACTCAATGTGTTCTCTTTGATCACGATATCCCCCATAGAAGTCTTCTCCGGGACCTACATGCTCCATATAGCGACAGGTATCAATCTCTATAAAAACCGGTCGAGGGTCATCATGATAATCCGCAAGAATATTGACAAACTGTGTTTGTACGGTACAGAAGTCATAACCGTCTTCAATATGAAAAGTATCAATACCGTAGCTGCTCACATGTTCTCGAATCGCATAACTTTGGCGTGATTCAAGACGGGTATGCACTGCAAACTGGTTGTTTTCACAAATAAAAATAATAGGGAGTTTATGCAAAGACGCAAAGTTCAAGGATTCATGATAAACCCCTTCCTCCGTTGCGCCGTCCCCAAAGACACTAACAGTCAGATCAGATTTGCCTAATATTTGATTGGCATAGGCATTCCCCACCGCATTGGGAATACCACTGGCGACAACGGCAGACGTTCCCATGAAACCTACCTTTGGATACGCGAGGTGCATTGACCCCCCTTTACCGCCGCAACAACCATCAACTTTACCAAACAGTTCCGCCATCATCGCGTTTAAATCGCCGCCTTTGGCTAAATAAAAGGCATGAGATCGATACGTTGAGAACATGCGGTCTTCTGGTTTTAACAAAGAACACACCCCAACAGCAACGGCCTCTTGTCCAATAGACAAGTGTACAGGGCTTTGTACTTTATCACTTGGATACAAACGAATAATTTCTTCTTCGACTCTGCGAATCAACAATGCTTGGCGGTACAGCGCTTCATAGTTATTTGGTTTGGTCATAATAATCTCTTAATTAACGTTGTAGAACGCCAGCACCCGAGGCAATTCTAGCGCGCCAGTAATTCAGCAGGTCTTCCATTGTCTTCTCAAATGATATCTCTGGCTGCCATCCCGTATGCGCTTCAAACTTAGACGTATTGGGAAGCTGTAAATCTGCATCCAAGGGACGCAGTCTAGAGGCTTCTTGCTCCACTTGGATATTTTTGCAGGTTGACAGTGAAATTAGGTGATGAAGCATGTCTTCCACCGAACACGCGAAGCTACCGCCAATGTTGTAATACTCTCCGGGAATAGGGTTTTCGGTGACCAGCAAGAAATAAGCACGTACGGCATCTCGCACGTCTGACCACGTTCTAAGAGACTGTAAATTACCTGTTTTTACGATAGGCGACATCATCCCAGCTTCGATCATAGCAATCTGTTTAGGAAAACTGGACTCAGCAAACACATCACCGCGACGGGGTCCTGTGTGTGTAAACATGCGGGTCGACATACATTTCTGGCCATACGCTTCGGCATGAAATCGGGCAATCAGATCCGTGCCGATTTTAGAGATCGAATAAGGTGATGCAGGATGGTAGGAGCACTCTTCATCTATGGGCAGCTTTTCTTTTGGCACGCGACCAAACACTTCCGAAGAAGAGCAAATATGGATAATAGGGTCGTAGTCACTTAAGCGAAGTGCTTCAAGCAAGCGCTCTGTGCCTAAAATATTAACATCCATGGTTTGAATCGGAGAGGTAAAACTTGTGCTTGGATAGCTCTGAGCGGCCAAATGAAACACGTAATCTGGCTTAGCTTGGTTAATAGCATGAACCAACGAGATGTAATCGGTTAAATCGCCATCAACAAAAAACAGTCGATCCTTGCTGTTTACGCGCTCGAGCAAATGAGACACATTGTCTAAAGGACTACGCCAACGACACATACCAAATATGTCCCAGTCAGTCTGTTGCAAGATATAGTCCGCTAAATGAGAACCAACCATGCCCGTGATACCTGTAATAAGCACTCTTTTATTCTTCACAAATCAACCACTTATAATTTTAAATTTGTTGAAATCGATGATAATCATCCGGTGAGCCTATATCAACAAATGACTCTTCACCTAAGTACGCAATCAATTGTTCGCGCGGTATTTTTGGAAAGACATCTTGTTCTAACGAGACACGCGTCAAGACAGGTAAATCCTTAAAAAGCTCTTTTCCAAACATATACGCCCCTGCATTTACCCAACCAGCACCGGTATAACCTTTTTCTTTGAAAGCGCTAATAAAAGCCCCCTGTTCACTCAGCTCCAAGGTTCCAAACTTCGTTGCATCGTTGACATATGTGGCATAGATACTTGCCGTAGCTTTTTTTTGAATGTGCGTTTGCACTAAGGCAGAAAGCTTGTAGTCGCAAAAGGAATCGCCGTTTATCACGATAAAGGAGTCGTCTCTTACGAATGGTAAGGCATGTTTCACAGCACCGGCTGTATCTAACGGGGAAGGCTCTATAACAACTTTAATGTCTACCCCAAAAGCATGGCGACTAAAGTAATCCTCTATCATGTTTCCCATATAGCCCGCGCACAGGATGATACGTTTAACACCTTGATCAACCAGATGCGTAATCAACAGTTCAAGGAATGGTTTTCCTTGAACATCGGCCATAGGCTTTGGTCGATCACTGACGACCGGCCTTAACCGTGTTCCTAACCCACCGCAAAGAATCATTACATCAGGGAGACTAGAGGAAGGCTTCATTTTGATGGTTGCCATTTTGAAACGCATGGAATTTTATTAACGTCACAGCGATCGGCGAATTTGCCCGCGATATCCATCACCTCATCCATTAAACCCGCTTTTAAAGTTGTCGGACTTAATCCATCACTTAAAAAGCAATCATTCATAACGTGCAAATCATTTTCGTCAGCTTCAAAACGAGGATTCTTGACAAAGTCCACACGCGAGTCAGTCATCTCAGCAATCATATTCGCTAAGTCTCTTACACGATGGGTTTCAGTCATTTGATTATAAATCTTAACCGGTTCGCCTTTTTCAGGAGCATTATTAATCGCAATTTCAATACAGCGAACGGTGTCTTGGATATGAATAAACGCTCGTGTTTGCCCCCCTGTTCCATGAACAGTCAAAGGGTATTTAATGGCTGCTTGCATAAGAAAACGATTTAGCACCGTTCCGTAATCACCATCATAATCAAACCGATTAATAAGCGCTGGCGCCCGTTTTGTTTCCTTCGTTTGTGTTCCCCAGACAATACCTTGATGCAGGTCGGTAATGCGAATGGCATCATTTTTATTGTAGTAATAAAAGAATAACTGATCCTGAGTCTTCGTCATGTGATACACACTACCAGGGTTCGCAGGATACAAAATTTTCATTTTCTGCTGCGCCCCAGTATCTGTGTCAACGTTGACGTCAAGATAGCCCTCTGGAATTTTCATACCAGCAGTGCCGTACCCATAAACACCCATTGTACCAAGATGCACTAGGTGGATATCCAAACCGCTCTCAACTATGGCACAGCAAACATTGTGCGTTGCATTAAGGTTGTTACTCACAGTGTAGCGTTTATGCTTTGAAGACTTCATTGAGTAAGGGGCTGCACGCTGCTCAGCAAAGTGTACGATAGCATCGGGCTGGTAGTCTTGAATCACATTAATCAGTTGGTCGTAGTCATTTGCAACATCAAGCTCCACGAAGTCGAGCAGCTTACCGGATAGACTTTCCCACGCTGCAATACGCTCACACAGACTCGCAATCGGTGTTAAAGAGGAAGTACCTAACTCATCATCAATGGTTCTACGAGAGAAGTTGTCTATTATAAGAACATCATGACCACAATTAGAGAGATGAAGCGCCGTTGGCCACCCACAAAACCCATCTCCGCCTAATACTATTATCTTCATACTCACCCTCAATCCCATATCTTATGCTTGATTGTCACTCACTATTTCCTGAATAAACAATCGTATACAAAGCTAAATCCCATATTGCGACCTGAAAACAGCCTTTTGAGGCCGGCATAACGAACATAAAAGAACAACCCTTTGGCTGCATATCTCCTCGATATACCTTTGTATCGGATATCGATAGCAAAACTTAATGCGCTTTTCATCGGCAGTTGGATTCTATCCATATCAGAGAACAAAGTTTTAACGTATATACCAACCTCTTTGAGCTGATCAATACTTAAACTATCAGCATACAGATGCGGCCAAATCAGCACTTTTAGTGCGTCTTGGCTGTACGCTAAACCAAGCGCTTGGTACTCTCGGGAAAGAATTCGTAAATGAGCATTCTGCTGCCTTAGAAAGTTATCGCTGCTCTCTTGTTCTTTATGTATGCGATAGCGTACCAATTTTTTTGGTACGCAACCCACTCGTGTTTTATTCAGCAAACGCAACCAAGAGTCGTAATCCGCAGCACCGCGATAGCGACTATCGACCAATACATTGGTTAAGGCGACTTTTGCTCTGTCCAACATAACCCCAGGATTTAGAATGACATTGTAGAGCAGCATATAGGCGTGAATATCATCGTGTTTTTCTGGTGGATAAAAGTCGAACTCACGTTCACCAAACGCACTGTACGCACAGCTCACCATCCCTAAATCGTGTTTTTTCAAATAGGCCAATTGCTCTTCTAGTCGATGACTTTCAAATAAGTCGTCAGCATCAGCTAAAGCGACATATCGAGCATCCGCTAACTCAAACAAGCGGTTACGGGAAAATAGGATTCCCCTATTTTGATCGTTCCGATGCAATGTTAGACGAGCATCATGTGCCGCAAATTCCTGCAAAATCTCGTAAGTATCATCTGTTGATGCATCATCCAGAACGAGGATTTCTAGGTCGGAATAGCTCTGATTAAGAAGTGTTTCCAACGTGTCACGTATAAACTGTGAGCCATTATAGACTGGTAAGCAGACTTGAATTTTATCGGAGTGCCTATTCATCAATCCCAACTCCCGCAAGCCACTGCTGCTTTTTCTGCCACTCTTCTGACGCTGTTATCCCTAACTTGCTCAAGACTGCATTGATAGCCAACATGTGTTGCTTAAAGAAATCTCGGGCTTCGTCGTCAATCCGTTGGCCATAAGAAACGCTACGAACAAATTGATCAATCTGTTCATCATAAGCAGTTGTTTCGGTAATAGAATTCATCATCTCTTTTACGATCCGAGCTCGCTGAGACATTTGAGCCGCCTCGTGCTGAGCAGAGATGCTTGCAGAATGTATTCGATATTGCAGCAATATTTCAGGCAGAGCATAGAATTTAACCCCCATCGCCAACGCTCGCGCAAACAGATCCATATCTTCCATATGACGATATTTGCTTCGATAACCAAGCCGGCGCATTACTGCTTTACGCCCCATAATGGAAGGATGACAGAGGGGTGTTTTACCCATTAAAAGTACCGTGGCAGTATCA
>NZ_JBLWZV010000045.1:0-6453 GCF_048266285.1 Amphritea sp. | reverse complement strand
TCGAGCCGCTCGGCCGGCAGCTGACCGCTGGCGGCGAGGATGCCCAGGGCAATGGACAGGTCGAAGCGGCCGCCGTCCTTTGGCAGGTCGGCGGGGGCGAGGTTGAGGGTGCTCGTAAATGCCATATTACGGATGAGCAAGGTATTCACATCGTGCGTACCATGCCGCTTGACTAGGATTCTTAGACTCTGCTTGAGCAAGGCGTGGAGAATACTATCTCTATTTTCTGTGAAGGCAAAATGTATTCGCGGATGTATGCGACTACTGTCGAAATCAGAACCGAAGAATTGAACATAAATCCAGAATCTTGGATGTATCGGTTGCTGTTACTTATCTCTGAGGGGTCTGTAATTAAAAAGCTTCATACTTCCGGCGTGACGCTTTTTTTTGATGCCATTAAATTGGGTTGCAATAATGAGATTTTTAATTCAGTTAAGAATCTATTGCCGGATGATTTGTCCGACTCTAGTCTGAGAGATATGTTCTTTCAATTAGAGGAGGAGTTGCGTCAGTCAGAGTTTTCGCCATCAACCAAGCACAAGATGTCTCAAAGTTTCAGATGCTTAATATTTGAGTGGATTGATAGATTGTGTCTAAAGAATACGATCCACAGGCAATCAGTTGGATTCAAATCAAGCATGAAATATAAGCGAAATCCGCGAGAAATGATTAGCGATTTCGCAGATTTAACTGCGCCAGAAGGTCTCGACGTGCCAATCGGGGCAATTGAGTTTGAGAGTATTAACGAGCTCCATAACAAGGCACTGGAGAAAGTCGAGTTTGATCTGAGTAAAATTGTTGAGGCAGGTGGGCGCGAATTAGAGTTGCATGAAGAATTTAGAAAGTACTTGAAGGCTTGTAGAGAGATTGATCCCGGTCGTACGCTGCTAAATTTAGTGCGCCGTTTGTTGAATAAGAAAATTACAAGGCCGGCTTGGGAGTCATGCGGCATCTTCAAGAAATCGTGTGAAATTATTGTTTCTGCAGTTCTACAGGTAATAGAAGATGACCGCTTATGTTATTTGGATCGGGAGTACAATCCCTCCTTTGAGTGGTTCAGTCGATATGCGGATCAACTAGGTAAAAGGTTTGGTGTGCCTATAATGGGGAGGCGCCTATTTTTCTTAGAGAATCGACTTGAATCTCTGGAATTGAAAGCGATATTTAATATTTTGCTTTGTCATACAGGCTGGAACGCAGGTTCATTGATAGAAATGGAACGGAGTTCAATAACGCCAGAGGAGGGGGGCTATTGTCTAGTGGGGTACAAGGAAAAAACGGATAACTATACCCCTCCAGTTCATTTGGATAAATACTATTCTTATGGAAAGAAGGCAGTTGACTTGCTTATTTGGAATAGCGAACAACTCATTAAATTTGGGTTGCTCGATAAGAATGAGCAGCGCTTATGGTTTTCATGGGGGCTGAAGTTTGCAGCGTATGAGAATCAAAGCATTGGTATTTTTGTAGATCTGAGATCGTTTACGAGGCGTCACGGCTTGCCCGATTACTCATATGAGCAAATTCGCACGCAGGTCATGGCTAAGGATATTTTGGCAAATAAAGGCAGTATAGATCCTGTGCGCCGGAGTGCCGGCCATAAGTTATCTATAACAACTCACGGTTATCTTCAGCAGCTAGTTTTTCATAGGCTGGCTTCAGCTGTTAACTTGGATTTTCAGCGTAAATTTGAGTCCACAATTTTATGGCGCCTGAAAGAAAAGGGTTTTGCAGGTGCCTCTAAATCAACAAGCGGGCCAAAGAATCTATTAGATTTGACTCCAATTGGTGATGGTACTTCTTGCAGATCCCCGACTGATGTTCCTCCTGGCTTAGAACTGGTTGGTGGTATTTGCCGTGCAGAGCACTGCCATTTAAATGGCGGTTGTCCAAATCAGATGATTGTGATCGATAAGGAAGCGCTGCGCGCTCTTGTCAGAAAGCGAAAGTATTACATAGGTAATTGGCAAAGGCTGTACCTTGAGAATAGGCACAAGTTTGAGGCGATACATGCTAATGCATTTCTATTTAATATCGCGCTTTACGATTACATAAAGGATTCAAACTACTCGGGGTTTCTTCGCGAGGTAGAGAGGGAGATTGGATGATGGAGATAGAAATTGAAGGGAAACTCGGCGGTTCGCAGGACTTTGAGGATGGGGATAAAGCTTCAATAGAACAAAGCGCGACACCCACAGCGGCACGAAGACTACATCCTGATCTGGTGGTTACGGAAGGTTTCGTATTGCTAGTTAGAAAGCTGGACGCACGAGCTGACGAAGAGCAGTTCTATCCGATAGATTTGAATAAATATTGGTTGGCGCCAAATACTGTATATCCAGATGGCTTGCCATTGCTGAGCAGGACTGACTTAACGGCTGCAATAGTTGAAGTGATTGATGCGTTTTTGTATCGAGTGGAGCCTTCAAAGTCAAGACATACCAGAGTGGCATTTATTGTTGGCACGCTTGCCAAATTTTTTGAATACATGTGGTTCAACGACGTTTATAAATTAAGTCAGTTGACGGAGGCTCTGTTCGATCGATTGTTTGACTTACTCGTTGAGGGTGGATGGCATAGCGCATTGTCCATCAAAGTGAGATTGGAGAAGGCGCTTTCTGCTCTCTCTGAGGAAGATAGGGGGCATGCTCTTTTCATAGGTCATAATCAAAACAAATCGGTTAAATCAGAAGAAGTAAAGAAGCTCGTGGCTACGAATATCGAGTCGAGAGAGGTGGCTGTTTACTTTAGAATGATTAAGCTCTTCCAGTTAGATAGAGGTTGGATCTCAAAGTTACCTAAGGCGGCTGAAGAGGAATCCGTTTCGTCTGATGGTTATGGATATAGCATTCTGCGTCAGACACTTGAATCAATTAATATGTTGTACGGCATCACTGATGGCCCTCAGATATTTCCATATGTTGAGCACGTAACACGTGCAAAAAGGGCTACATCTCCGCCAGGTAAAACTATAAATATGTCACCAGCTATTGCTGGTATGCTCTTGTCCAGTGCATTTAAATGGGTTTATGACTATTCTGAGTATGTAATAAAAATTCTGTCCGAGCTCTGCGATTCTGCGGTTATGGTCTCTAGGGAAGGACAGACAACTCTAGGTTGCAATTACGCACAGGTCCTCAATAATTCCTCAGCGAGAAAAGCAATTGAAGAGTTAACTGGCCTAAACATAAAATGGGTTGATAGTCGTTATGGACGTGATGGTTTGTCCGTACGTGAATTGATTCAATGCTTGCAAACCGCTTGCTTTATTGTCGTTGCAGCACTAAATGCGCGTCGGCGAGATGAAATTGAGCATCGCAAGTTCGGTGTTCATTATGGATGCTGTCAGGAAGTCAAAGAAAGCGACGGCCTGTTTGAGTTGACGATATATGTGGAGAAAAGCCTTAAGGATTACGACGTATTCTATGTCGGAGAATCTACTGTTAAAGCTGTATCAGTTCTTGAAAGGCTGCAGGATTGCTATGTTTCTCTCGACAAGCTACTTGGTCGAGATGTTTGGGAGGCTACTCCTGTCCGTGAGAGAGTTTTATTTAGCTACCGACGGATGAGTAGAATCGATGGAGTTGGTAAGAAGAAATGTTGGTACCATTTCGAAGGCGGCCCAGAGGGGGCAGCCAGTAAGTTTCTCTCTTTGGCTTTGAATGAAGATGTTGAAAGTTTTCCAGTGACACCCCATATGTTCAGAAGGATGTATTGCCTAATTTTCATGTATAGGTATGAATTTTCAGATATTCGATATCTATCTCATCACCTTCGACATAGCGATCTGGTTCAAACACAAACTTACGTTACAGATCCGGATAATGTCTCTGAGCTCGAAAGTATTGATGCCTATTATGGCTCCAAGCACGCTTCGTTATCTAGCAAGCAGCATATAATTGATATTCAGTCTGAAATGCGTGAAGTCGCAAATGAAAAGTTAGGAGATATAGTATTTTCGATTATTACTGGTGATAGTCATGCGGGTGGGTTCTCAAGGTTCGTTCGTACAATTTACAAGCGTTTCATGAAAAGCGTCGATTTTAGCGAGCTTGATATTGAGGCGCGAGCTAATAAGGTTGCCAGTCGGCTTCAAGGCAAGGGGTATTTGCCTGAACCCTTTAAGCACGGAAATTGTATGGCGGGTTCGGCTCGTGCTCAGCTGACTGCGGCATGTCGCAGTTCTGACGGGACTGGGCCAAAAAAGATGCGTGCGTCCCCAGAGTTGTGCTCTAAGTGCCCTCTGCATTGTACAAACGTTAAGTTTTTGGAGAATTTGAAAGCTGATTTTATTGTTATGAAAGATCGAGTTGCGGAGATGCAAGGCGGTTCGTTAGAGCTTCGCACGCTAAAGACAGATGCTGATAATTTAGAGAAACTCATCCAGCATTATGATTTGCAGTTTGGAAGTTAATGATGAGTAAAGTATCTGCAAACAAACTAAAAGCGCTTAATCGGATCGAATCGAAAATAGCCCTGCTTGAGTCTTGGGCTGCAACAGGAGTGCCAGATAGGCCTGATGGCGGCGGGAAGGAATTCTATCCAAAGAGTGTGCGGCAGTTTAATTTTTGGGATCTTTCTGAGAATTCAATATGCGTAAGAGAGCAAAATCCAAATTGCGCACGCAGTGCAAATGATACGCTCAATCAGTATCCGCACTTGCGGGCTCAGATTGAAACGCTCATTGTGGCTATTCGGCAGAGGGCGGAGGGCGGAGCTACTAAACTAGAGAAGATCAAGGCGTTAAAAGAGAGGTTGGCAATATACCAGGAGTATTCGTCCGTCTTGGAGCGACAACTAGTTATACTTCGGTTGCAGAACTCAGAGCAAGAGGCCGGTTTTCGCTCCGAAATTTCCCGTTTGCAGAATATATTGGCGGAGGAGAAGTCAGTTTTCTCTCTGCTTAAGAAGGAGAATGGCAACCTTAAGCGGAGAGTATCTGATTTGACTGCGACTCTCAAAAAGGTTGCTCCACTTCGGGATATTTCCGATGAGTAGCCAAAATCGAATATCTGTTTCTTGGGTGGCGGTTGAAGATTATAAATATGCTGTCGCTTATGATTCGGTTACGAAGATGATCCATTATGATCTGCTTGATTACTCTATTCATCTGGCGAAACGACTGGCTTTAAGCTCTCTTACTGTTCGTAACATGGTCTACCATGTGACTCCATTTCTGGCATGGATTTCGGAGAATAAGATATTAATTTCCCATGTCGGAAATCACTCGATTATCAAATTTAGAGATGATGAACAGAAGCGCTTGGTAAATCGTATCGGTGACTCCGCCAAAGCTCATAAAAGAACAGTCAATAGTCGTCTCGTATGTGTTTATCAGTATCTGGCGTGGCTTCAGTGGAAGCGGCCAGATTACATAAAGTTGATTGGTCCAGATGGGCAAGTAACCAGCAACTTGGTCATCGATAATGCTGGAAAGATAATTAAGTCTAAGCGTCAGGCCAAAGGATACTACCCATTATTGTTTTCCGATTCTGGCTCATCGTCTCGCCATAGACCGGCATACGAAGCAACAGATCAAGACTGCGACGACATAAAAACGCATTTTCTCGGTGGGCAGTCATCATATATTGCTGCGCGAAATATATTGATGATGGATGTTATGTCTCAGATAAGTTTGAGGAGGGGGTCAGTTAACTCTTTGCGCGTTTCGCAATTTATGGTGGCGGATGATTACTTTAATAAGCGTGATTTCTTAACGGTTGTCCCGGACTCTCAGAAGTTCGGGTATCAGAAGCCATACAAATTCCCTCCCATGCTGACATACAAGATTCAAGATTTCATTGAGACCCATAGAGCCACTTTAGTTGAGCAAAAGAGGGTGTCAGTACAGGACACTCAAGACAGGATTTTCTTGTCTCAGACAACGGGGCTACCTCTTTCTAACTCGTCTGTCACCGGTATTTTTTCGAGCGCGTTCGAAAGTATTGGCGTAACAGAACGAGCATCCGCTCACGCATTTAGACACAAAAGCGCGAATGATAAAATTCACGACGAGATTTGTGAGCGTAAGGAAGCAGGTTTAGACACGTCGGATTCGTCAATTGCGTACTCTGTTTCTGCGTCTTTGGGGCAGTCAAACCCTGAATCACTGTTGCCTTACGTCTCAAGGGCGCAAATTAAACTTTCATCAACTTTAAGAAAAGAAAACTTAGAGTTGAAGGAGTTGAGAGAGGACAATGCTCGACTTCGCAAGATTCTCAAGGAGTTACAGGGAGGATAGTCTGGGCAGTTCGTTGACGACTTCTGCACCCTACCTGAGGCTAAGTTCCTGGAGCTGTTCGGCCTGTCCGCCAATCCGTCGCTACCTCCGGGTGCCGACAACAAGCTGGAAGCCTTCCACCTGTACTCCAGGCGCCAGGCCATCCAGGAAGGCTTTATCCTCGTATGCTGCTGACCTATCCCACCTACAGCACCGGCTGAAGGATCGCCCAG
>NZ_JBLWZV010000044.1:0-7031 GCF_048266285.1 Amphritea sp. | reverse complement strand
GAAGTGATTGATGCTGCCGGTGCAGTTCCTAGTAATAATAATCAAATGCACCATTTGAAAATAAAATGGCCGCAAGAAAAAACCGGAAAACGTGTCCTGTTCCAAATCTGGCAACGCCCTAATCCGTCTCATACAGCACATGAGGTTCTTGGTGCAGCGCCATCTAATGTCTGGGACAGCCCCGAAGCCTTTTACAGCTGCGCCAATGTATACGTCTCACCAGATGACGATACTACTCCGGAACCTGGCAATCCGTGGCCTGTCAGTGAGCGTTTTGCCGCAGAAGAAACCGCAATTGATGTCGGTTATACGGTGATCGCAAGAATCATGGAAAATGGCAACGAGAGATTCAAAATACCCTTGGGTATCACTGCGGCGAACCTTGTCGACGAGCAGTGGAAAATCGAACTGGCAGAAAAAATAAACAGCGACCTTTCTGCTTCGAAGTTTATGCAAGTTGGAATACGCGATGATAACGACGAGATCATGGTGAGTCCGGATCCTGACCAGAACTACATTCACTTCAAACAGGAAAATTGGTCACATCTGATTGAAAGCCATCACAATGAAATGCCGGACGTGCCATTCAGAATCCACTGGCCAAATCATCGTGCTGAATACGAGTTTACCACAAATGAAGTGATCAAAATCCCATTCCGCGTTTCCGTGGAAGAGTACAAACGTAACATCGGTCTTTATTCTTACAACGCGATAGTTTCCGAAGTTGGCAATCCGGATCAAGAGCCGGTCGTCATTCTGGAACGCGAACTCAGTAATAATGGCGCTGAAAATGAAATTCACCTCAACAAATTTGGTACTTACAGTGTCGCTGTTAATGTCAAGAACCTGGCTGGAACGGTAGAAACCGCATTTTACCATTTTAATGCGATACTCAAAGAAGAGGATTCCGGCAATGATGATTACGACTTTGAGTTCCCTGATGGTTTGCAAAATTATATTGGGGGAACAAAAGTCAAAGCGTCTGACGGACAGATTTATCAATGTAAAGGCTGGCCGGCATCAGGCTACTGTCAGCAGTGGAGCAGTTCAGCGACCCATTTCGAGCCGGGAACCGGATCGCACTGGACCATGGCATGGAATTTGGCCGACTAATTCACGTTTAACAATAAAGTTCATTATTACTGGTCATATTCAATTTCACAATGACTATTCACTTTCATAATATAAAAGGTGGCTGCCAGATAGCAGCCACCTTGCTAACGCCACAGCACATACTAGTCTAAATTAATCAACGTAAAATACACCATCGACACTTCACTATATCGTTCTAATCGGTTACTGGTGAGCGATCACATTAAACTCACCAGAAGAGACTCGGGCCACAATCGCCATTCGAATTTCCCGATGTGAGTACCAATCGGCTGCAAAATCAATATTTCTCTGGCTTCCCAAGGTGTAGACAGCCTCCCCGTAGTAATCCCCTTCCGGAATAACGTCCTCAATATAAAGCGGTGACAAACTGTAACCAAGCGTAAGGTTGGTATAGGCAAAAAACGAATCATAGCCTGATTTTTCCGCCATAGGTTGCTGGCACTGCTTTTCTCCCAGCGCATAAAGCCAAACAATTCTACGCCAATACGGTTCAGCATTGATATCAACCATTTGCTGACACTCACCCTCAATCGTCTCTGCAAACCAGTGGCTTACAATGTTTTGCCCCTGTGTTTCCCCCAGGCTCTTAATTTCAACGCCAAAAAGCTGTAAACGCAGAGCAACATTGATTGTGTGTCCTCTTTTACCATGAGTCAGAGTGACGCTGCGAGGTGCTGTATCCAAGTAGGCGTACAATTGATTGTAATCCGGTGACCAACTGGTAAACCTTTTGTATGCCATCCAGTTAGGCACACTAATACTGAGTTCGCCCTGTTCGCAATGATAAGCAGCACAATATCCACTCACCGGCGTAATTTGAGTCAGGCTTACTAATCCAGGATATTGTTCTTTTAACTGATATTGTACATGTAACTGTGCAGCAAAGGTTTGCCCATGGACGGGAAGGGACAAAAAAACGCTGCTATACAGCAGCGCTTGTTTTAAATATGAGACCATGATGTCACTACAATCCGGCATCAAACATTAAGGTCACCTGCCCTGCCCAACGACTGCCAGGCTTTTTAAGCATGGCTTCGACTTCCGGTTTATTCACCCGAAAATGCACCTGAGAATTACGTTGGTACACATATTGGGCCGGAGAAAATGTCTGCCCTGCAGCATCTGTAGTTAGCAACACTTCTTGAGCATAGGAACCGTCCGCCGCTTTCAGGCCAGGCAAAGAAACCTGCGTTTCCAATCCAACAAGGTCCCCGGTGTCACGTTTACGCAGCCCACACTGGTTACCAACCGAGTGCTGACACTGGAGCGAAATATTCACCGGGTTGGAGGAGGTCAATCTAAATTGCACATTACGCTCTAATCGGGCTGGTGTACGACCATAATTTAACCACTGCCCCCAACCACCCGTTGGCTCAAGATTGACTTGATTCGAGCCCGCCGGAAATTGCAGGTTAAAATCATGCTGGACGGTGGCAGTAACAACAAAGCGAATTTCAGTGTCACTATAGGTATGTCCCCAGAAATCAATATCTCCCCCTGCACCTACAGCGTAGATAACTTCTCCTCGGTATGTTCCAGATTCCAATCCAATAGGAGAGTCTACGGATAATTCATAACCGAAACCAATCTCATCCATCCTATACTCAGCATCAAGAGTAATATTCGTAAAACTCAAAAAACAAATTGTGGTTGAATCATTAGGATAATGCCAAATTTGAGCACTCCACTTAGCCCCGCCCATAGCCATCGATGAACTACAACCGCCGTTAGCTCCACGAAGCCATGGATTCGCACCAGTTCCTTCAAGAGGTCTTCGAGTCATTGCTAGAGATGTCAATTTAAACAGAGCTTTGACCGTTTTCCCTGAATCGTGAGAGAGTATTATATTCCGAGACCTCGCATCCAACTTCGCTAACAGGGAGTTCCGATAGGTGCTTGTCCCAGAAGTCATTCTTTTTTCAAACCACAAACCAGGTACTTCAATACTGAATTGGCCCGCTTCACAAAGAGAAGGCCATCTAGCACAAGGACCAGAGTTAGTGGTTGTATTTCTAAATTGAGTGTTTCCAGGTTCTGATATATTAGGCCTATAATCCGCTGTAAGGTATACGTTAGCTGCGTTGGCAATCGTGAAAGAACATAAAGAAGCTACCACTAAACTGATTTTTATTACCATGGGGAATAACGATATAAGATTCATCACTACACCTTATTAAGAATTAAACATACAAGCGAGATCACCAGCAAAATAAATATCCTTTAAGGCATCACGAGCCTTATCAAGAACCACATCACATTGCTTTCCGTTAGGGTGTTCAATTGACACCACCGGGTTATGGGCGTGCATCTCTAAAGTGAAAAAGCCGTCGTGCTCGGTGACACTGCGCCCGGCGTGGTTAATGACCCGTACCCCAGGCTGCGGCATACCGCTTCCATCAGTAATTCGTCCCATGACAGTGACGGTTTCCATCACACGAACCTGATGATAATTGACCCCACCACGATTAAGCTGATAGCCCATCTGATTCGGCCATACATGTAACGCCGGACCATCATTACCAGCAAAACCTAACTCTACTTTACCCGGTTGCCAGGCCTTCACCGGCACCACATTGCGCCCGGCATGCAGTGGCGTTGCCCCATGGTCGTAATAAGCCATCAGGTTGACATCAGGGTCATCGGAGTCGACATCAATTATCAGCCCGGCCCCGTCGCGTAACATATGATGACTTAGCGCCGCTTCACCCTGGCCAAACACCACTGAGTTACTGAGGTTTATTCCCCCGGCCAGAGTCTGCTGGGAACCGTATTGTGCCCACAAGCTGCCCGCCGCAATGGAAGAGTCAAACTGACCCGAGCCACTCACACCCAAGCCATATTGATCGGCCGTCAGGGTTGCACTACTGGAAGAGAAAGGCCCACGCTCCCACTGCTGATCTATGTTTGCAGATAAGTAAAGATCACGTTCTCCTTTCGCATCACTGCGCGAACCCACGCTGACACTGCCACGGCGGCGTTCATTACCCAAGGCAAAACTGGCATTGAGTGTTCCGCCCCAGTTTCTGCCAGAGTCACTGCTTGAATAAGGGCGATCAAAAAGTGATAAACGCCAGTCAACATCCGTCCCCCAAAGGGTATGACGGGTTCCAAAGCGGAGTTCATAACCAGGCTGCTCATGCTGGTTGAGTGACACTCGGGCGTTAAGTGATGAATAACCGCTTAATCTGTGATTCAGTGCGAGGCTGCTGCGTTTATTAAGTTCCAGCCTCTCAGAGCGATCTGCTTCCTCATAAACCGGCGTCCAACGCTGACTGTGGTTGAAGATCAGGCTGCCACTCTGGTATTGCCACAGGGTTTGGGTCTCAAAACCATAACCCGATTGGTTACTGTGGTGCACACTGCCGTACCACTTAAAATTCTGATGCGCCTGCCAGTCCAACGACAGCCCTTTTTTCAGCTCTGAGCCAATACTATGCAGCGCCAGACCAGCGACTAAACTGGAATCGATCAGGTAATTGAGATTGCCGCCTAGCATCATTTCATGAGCCGTCGTCGACTGATAATCACTCAGCCAGTCAGTCGTCTTACCAGCAAACAGATTATACTTATAGCGCTGCTGGGTGTTGCTCCACTCAAGTGGCTTATGTACCGTATCTTGTAGACGATTGACTTCCCGCCCATCTTCTAAGAGGCGAATTTCAACATCGTAGACACCGGCCGGAAATAATGAGGTGTCCAGAGTCTGAAGCCCTGGCGGTACTGTCTGACTGTTAATCAACAATCCATTGCGGTATACCTCAGCCACGCTTTCCCGGTTCGCAGTGACGTAGACGGGATACAAGCTGGCACTGTTGTCTTTGATATAGCGGGTGTCAGAGCTCCCAAACATCGCTCCAATCATGGTCTGCAGGCGACCACCATTGGTCACGGGCTGGCGCAACACGCCCATACTGTCGGGAGTAAATAAGCCCGCGCGAACATAATGTCCTTGTAACTGGCGTTTGGCATAAAGCGCCGTCACAGAGCTGTGGAGCTCTGAATCATGAGTACGGTCAAGTTGACCTTGTCCTAAAACACTCCATTCTCCAATGCTACTTTGCATATCCATCAACCAACCCATACTAGGGCTTTGCTCACTTTGTGCGCTAAGGTGAAACTGGTTTCCAAGCATCAAACCATAACTACCTTCACCGTCGAGGGTCAGCCATTGCTCTTGTGTTTTGCTGCCCTGACTGCTGACCAAAGCTAGCTGAGCGGTTTCCAGGTTATAACTAATCGCTAACAGTTGCTTCGGGCATTGTGAACGACATTGACCAAGAGGAACAAACTCGGCCAGAAGACTCTGCCACTCCTGACGTTCGGACTCGCTATAATCGCTATCATAACTGTCCGTGAAATTTAAAATTTGCACAGCATTTTCATTGGATAGAATAATCATGGCATCGCCGAGGACCTTTTTATCCAGCAACACACGTGCTGATACTGGCGTACCAAAAAAGTGCTCTCTAAACTCTTCTGGTAATGCCTCAACCTGCTTAATCAGTGACTGAGATTCGATTCCTAGCACAGGCCCACTTATACCGACAGCTGACAACACCATCATCAGACCGAAACGCTTTAATGACATGAGATTCTTATCCTATAAAAATGGGGCTTAACATGCCCCATCAACAAACTCTTTTCGTGATTACGTTTTCAAACTATGGTGTTGGTGTTACTGCATCAAACATCATCAATACTTTACCGCTGTATGAACCCGCTTTAACGCTTGTATTATTTGAAGAGATCAACATTGGAATCTTTGCACCACCCGTTACACCGGCATCAGTCGCAGACAAAATCTCGACTGCGTTTGCAGGTCCCACTTTCAGCGGTTTTTCATTTACGGCTACAGATAAATCGACCTTTGTCGTTGTATCTGAGTGCATCAGTACAGGTGCGTGGTCCAGATAAGCGTTAATAGCACCCGTGGTGTTACGTGCACGTAAATAACGGCTGTTGTTTGGTGTGAAAGCTTCAGATTCCGCGTTGTAGTTCAGTACAACATCTTCCCAACCACCATCTTTGCTGACATAAAACTGAACCGTCGGCACATCAGCGCGCACATCAAATTCAACTGAAACAGGATCAGCAGCGTTAGCAACACCAGCCAGTCCAGTGAACATTGCGATAGTCAGTATGGTTTTTTTAAACATGGTAATATTCCTATTGTGTTAAAAGTTAGAGATCGCCAAAGGCCATCTTGGTTTGGTTTTGTCCTTCCACTAACGTGAATTGGAAACTCTGACCGATTGTTTTATCTACGGTTACAGAGGTTCCGGGACGTAAATATCGAACTCGGTATGAATGACAGTTCACCTGCTTTGCTTCACACTGAGCAAAGGCATCCAGCACAACCGTACTGTTGCCGCGATTTGTTAACGTCATTCGATTTGAACTCTCATCGATGACGGTGTCGTATGTCGTATGTTCAGGTCGCACGACAACAATGGCGCCGTATCCAGCCATAATGCTGATACCTGCGTTGACCTCTTTTTCATAGTTTTCGGCTTGTTCTGGCGTTAAACCAAAGTCGCTTATTTTCTCTGGGACTACCGGAACAAACCGAACTCGGTAATAACGTTCTACATCTCGTTCACCAACGACTAGCATGCGGTTCGCTTGCATACCGTCGACAGGAATAATCATGCGGGCCGGACTCACAACCAAACCATAGCCCTCACCGCGAAGAAGACTTTCTCGGTCAATATCAACTTCCTGAGTTTTTCCATCTTCGCTAAATTCAATTTCAGTGGCAGTAATCCGCACATAAGCCGTGCTGCTTCCATTGTTTCGTATTTGCTTGAGCAGAGTGCTTCGCTCTGGCTCAATGAAACTGTGCATGGCGCCTATATTTATTGCTGGGGTAGCTGCGCCGGATGTCGATATTATTGCCGCGGTCACCATTAGTAATTTTT
>NZ_JBLWZV010000043.1:0-8663 GCF_048266285.1 Amphritea sp. | reverse complement strand
CATTCTTAATGTTGAAATTATGATTTGTGACGTGACATGTGTCATTTTTCGGGTCTTCTGACTACTATTACTGCTCGGTTTTGTTGTCTCTAGGTCAAGATGTCTACTTACTTTTCTGATCGTATAACTCTTAAAATGCTCCGCTATTTTTATGAAGTGGCGCAGTCTGGTCACTTTAACCAGGCCGCTAAGAATCTCAAAATTACGCCATCGCCTCTAAGTGCGCAAATTAAAGAGCTTGAATCCGTTTTGGGGGTGGTTTTATTAGAGCGTACATCACGTAGTGTGGTGTTAACGTTACCCGGAGAGATCCTACAACGTGAGTGTGAGTTGCTTTTTCGCAGTCTCGACCGTTCGCTTTATCAGGTACAAAAAGCGAGTCGTAATGAGACTCACACGATTAAAATAGGTATGGTTAGTTCGGCGTTTTGGGCAGGTTTTGGTCGAATGTTGAAAGAGTTTAACCGCGCGTATCCTGACTATAATGTAGAGCTATTTGAGCTGAGCCCCGAACAGCAAAAGCAACAATTGCTGGATAAGCAGATTGACGTCGGTTTATCTCGGTTTGCTGATGCATTGAATATTTATCCGCTCATGTCTAAACGCATAACGGATGAGCGCTTTGTGATAGCGATGTCCGATGAGCATCCGCTCAGAATAAAGAAGCAATTGTCGCTTTTGGATCTTAAAGATCAAGAGTTTTCATTTTTGGTGCTTCGTAATTCCGCATCAGCAAACATGGTGATGGATGCTTGCATGAATGAGGGCTTTTCGCCTTCAATAAAAAATGAGTTTGTCGAACCAACGACACTTATGGCTTATGTGTCGAGCGGAGACACGATTACTGCGGTGCCTTCTAGTTTTGCTCAACACTCTTGGGATCATATCCACTTTGTTCAGTTGAAAGAGTATTTGCCAGCTGGGTTGTGTATGATTTACGACCCGCGAGATATGTCTTCTGCCTTGAAGGCTATTACTGAGAAGTTTTGAAAGCCAACGAATAGCCCGATAACGAGGTTATTCGTTGGTTTGTCTTATGGTCACCTTTTCGGTGATGGACTTTATATTTTCACGGCATCAATTCGCGGTTTTTTCATTATCGAATATACCTGCGGTAACAGGCTGGTCATGATCATTAACCCCATAATCGTGTATTGCGATGCGGAGAAAGCTTCCCCCACAAGCAACATGCCAGATAGAATCCCTGCGATCGGATTAGCGATTCCACCAAAGGTAAACTCAACGACTGTCATTCGTTGCAGCAACCAAACATACAGTCCATAGGCAATGGCAGTAGTAAAGATGATAAGCCACGATAATCCCATCAGGTTAACCACGTTGGCATCGATAATCGCATTACGATATGTCTCATAATTAAAGGCTGCATGAATTCCCGACAAGGCCAGTAATAAGCTTCCTCCGATAATGAGCTGCCATGTCAGTACCGTCCACCAGTGAGTTTGAGATGCCAGTTGCTTAGTTAAACTGCTGCCTATGACTAAACACAGGATCGCTCCTAGCATGGCTATCAATCCAATTGGATTCAGCGATATCGATGCTGGATTAAACAGAACCCAAGCGAGTGCAATCAACAACCCACCACTAATCACTTGTACCCTTGATGGTTTTTTCTTGGCAACAATCCAGTGATAAACCATGGCAAAAACGGGAACAGAAATCATCCCAACCCCAGAAACCGCAGATGGTAAGGTTAATGCCATAATGAAGATACAAGTAAAAAATACCGCAATATTGACCAGTCCTAACACGCTTAGCGCTTTTAGGTCTTTCCATGTAGGTATGGAAGGACGGATCAGCAACAATAGCAAGCCTGCTGGTAGTGCCCGCAAGGCTCCGAGTAATATGGGTGGCCAATCAGGTAGTGTGTATTGAGTCGCCGCGTAAGTAGTTCCCCACAAGAATGCGGGGATCATAGCTAACAGTATATTCATATTTAGAAGTTGTATTTAACGGTATAGATAATTGCGCTGTCGGTATCAGATTGGCCGAGTTTATTGTGCGCGTAACGGTACTGAAGGCCTAAGCTGAGATTTTCTGGCGCATTCCACCATACAGATAGAGAACCGTTGTAAGACAAGTCATCGTCCTCTCTGGTCGAATTCACATAGTCGTTAGTACGTGCAAATTCGGTTTCATGCCAGTTAGATAGCGTGAAGTTTTGTTCTCCCAACTTAAACTTGTAGTTGGCAACCCAACCAGCCATACCGCCGTTCATACCGGCAAAACCATTTTTGTTGGTGTAGTGAAATCCAACAAATGGACTGAAGAACCAGCCTGAATCGCCCACTAGGTTATATGAAAGGCCCAATACCGTATTTCGACCATGGAAGCCTTGGTTTTCTGTTGAGTAGGTCTGCGCGTACCAGCGTAATTCATCAAGCCCGGTTTTGACTGCAAGTTTACCCTTGCTCGATACTGCTACAGCATCATCATTGCTCGCCGTGCTATCTTGGAATTCAAAATCGACAAAGCCATAAACCTCGCCCCAAGTAAAACCTGCACCGCCTTCTAGTTCTAGGTAAGCAAAGTCCTGTTTGTTTCCGTTACTACGCTCCTCAGTGTCTGAGGACCAGTCTAAATAGTTAATGTTCACACTACCGAAGCTATATAAATATTCCGCGCTTGCTGTGGTGGATAGCAGTGTAGACAAAAGAAGTAAATGGTATTTGTTCATAGAAACTCCAATAAAGTTTTTATCAAACGTGACAACCCATAGGTGCTGAGTAACCAGCACCTAACGTATGGTTTGAAAGTTTTTTAATAGTTACTGTAAGAGGGGGAGAGGATTCCCGTATTTGGGAGTTGGGAGCCCAAAATGCTGAGCGACCGTGGCACCAATATCCGCAAATGTAGAGCGACAGCCCAGATCACCGGATTTCAACCTGGCTCCATAACCAATAATTGGTACGTATTCCCGAGTGTGGTCGGAGCCATTCCAGGTCGGGTCGCAACCGTGATCGGCAGTGATGAACAGCACGTCTTCATCCGACATTTCTGCTAATAATTCCGGCATGCGACTGTCAAAATACTCGAGAGCATCAGCGTAACCTTGGGCATCTCTGCGGTGGCCGTACTCTGAATCAAAGTCAACAAAGTTAGTGAAGATCAGCGTATCTGACTCACTGTTCTTGAAAGCCGACAATGTTTGATCAAATAGTTCAGGAATACCTACCGCTTTAATTGATTTGTCTATCCCTGAACCTGCAAAAATATCTGAAATTTTCCCAACACCAACAACTTGCGCAGTTGCTGACTCTTGAAGTTGATTGAGAACTGTTGGCTTATGAGGTGCTACGGAAAAATCTCTTCGGTTTCCGGTACGGATAAACTCTCCAGGGGCTCCAAGAAAAGGTCTCGCGATAACACGGCCAATATTGTAGTCATCCAATATGACTCGTACCTTCTCGCACAACGAGAGCAGTCGGTCTAAGCCGAAATGCAACTCATGAGCTGCAATTTGAAATACCGAGTCCGCCGACGTGTAAAAAATTGGAGCGCCTGTACGAATGTGCTCTTCACCAAACTTATTAATAATCGTGGTGCCTGATGAGTGGCAGTTCCCTAGGGAGGTCAGTAGACCAGTTTTATCGTAGATTCGGCTAAGTAGTTCTTCAGGGAAGCTGTTGTGCTTATCTGTAAACTGACCCCAATTAAACTCAACGGGTGCGCCCATCATTTCCCAATGACCGCTGGTGGTATCTTTTCCAGTGGATATTGGTGTTGCATATCCAAAGCAAGCCTTTGCATTAATATCAACATTAGCGTTAAGAACAGAGTTGCGGGAAGCTGAGTTTAATACCTTACCTAGCCCCATCTTTGTTAAGTTAGGAAGGTTGAGTCCAGAGTGAGATGTGCTCGCTTCTCGCCAATCGGCAATATGACCTAAAGTGTTTGCACCATGGTCATTAAATGCCGAAGAGTCCGGTGTGCAGCCAACACCAAGTGAGTCAAGAACGAGTACGATAGCTTTACGAGGCATTAATAATCTCCTTGTTCCATTTGAGATTCAGCGCCTAGTGTTTTCAGTAAATCAACCAGTAAGCTAGAGGTGCCGAAGCGATAGTGTTGAGCGTTCAGCCAATCACTCCCCATAATATCGGTGGCTGCCTCGATATAGTTTTTTGCATCCTGGGTGGTTTTAACGCCACCGGCCGCTTTAAAGCCAACCCTGTCTTGTGCGCCAAGGTCGAAAATGGCTTGAACCATAACGCGTGCCGCTTCAGGTGTGGCGTTGACTGGTACTTTGCCCGTTGAAGTTTTAACAAAATCAGCGCCTGCGCGAATAGAAACCTCTGTTGCTTTACGGATCAATTCTTCTGATTGAAGTTCGCCTGATTCAATGATGACTTTAAGAAGTACGTCTCCACAAAGATTTTTTACTGATTGGATCATCTCGAAACCAATTGATTCATTGCCTGCCATTAGGGCGCGGTACGGGAACACAATATCGATTTCATCGGCCCCATAAGCTAACGCAGCCCGGGTTTCCGCTAGGGCGATGTCAAGGTCACCATTGCCGTGTGGGAAATTCACCACTGTGGCAACCTTAATCTCTTCAGTACCTTGTGCTTTAAGCTGTTTTTTAGCAAGCGGAATGAATCTCGGGTAGATACAAATAGCTGCAGTCATACCAAAGGGAGTTGCAGCATTTTGACATAACTTGATGATGCACTCATCCGTCTCTGTATTGGTTAATGTCGTGAGATCTAATAGGCCAATCGCATGCTTTGCAGCGCTTGAGAGTGTGTTCATTACAAATCCTAGTAACTAATTAAAAGTGGAGGAGCGATTCAGGAGTAGCGCTCCTCCAGGGGGAGGGTTAGATAACAAATGAGATGAAAATACCAGCGATTGCTGCGCTCATTAGGTTTGAGCAGCTTGCTGCAATCAGAGTTCTCACGCCATATTTAGCAATAAAGTTTGTGCGCTGAGGGCAGAGCGTGCCTAGTCCACCGATTAGGATGCCCATTGATGCAATATTGGCAAAACCACACAGAGCAAAGCTGATGATTATTTTAGATTTCTCGTCTAGAACATGAAGACCCTGCTCTAGTACTACACTTGCATCTTTTAGGTATGGAGCTAAGTCAGAGTAAGCTACAAATTCATTCACAATGATTTTCTTACCAATCATTGATCCTGCGATAGCGATATCCGCAGCTGGTACACCTAACAAGAAAGCTAGAGGAGCGAAGATCCAGCCTAGAATCAATTCTAGTGACAATTCCATTCCGACGAATGAGCCTACGCCGCCAAGAACAGTGTTCACCAAAGTAACTAGGCCAATCATAGCGATGAGCATGCCGCCGATTGCAACGGCTAGTTTCAATCCGCTAGAAGCACCTTCACCTGCTGCTGCAAGCACGTTTTCAGCGCGATTTTCAGCAAAGCTGGTATCTTTACTTACTTCGTATTGCGGTTTCTCGGTTTCTGGAATGATCATCTTGGCAAATAGGACGCCACCTGGAGCTGCCATGAAAGATGCAGCCAGGAGGTATTCCATCTCAACGCCCATCATTGCGTAACCAGCCAGAACGGTTCCCGATACAGAGGCCATGCCTCCACACATTACCGCGAAGAACTCAGAATCGCTCATTTTCGGCATGTATGGCTTAACTACCAATGGGGCTTCACTTTGACCTACAAAGACATTCGATACGGCTGACATGGATTCCGCTTTCGATGTTCCAAGTACTTTTGCCATCGCACCGCCAATAATGCGAATGACATATTGCATGACGCCTAAGTGGTAAAGTACAGCGATAAGCGCTGAGAAAAAGACCACCAGCGGCAATACATTTAGAGCAAAAACAAAGCCAATACCATCAACGGAAAAGTTAACTAAGTTACCAAATAGGAAATTGATACCCGATTTACCGCTGTCTAAAACCGCATGTACGCCATGTGACATGCTTTCTAATAGCGCGCGTCCCCAAGGTACATAAAGTACTAGTGCACCAATGGCCATCTGCAGGATGAACGCTGTACCGACCGTTCGTAAATTGATTGCTTTACGATTGGTCGATGCCGCGTAACCAATGCCTAATAAAGCTGCTATCCCTAAAAAACCGACCGCAAACATAATTGCTCCTTGTTTCTAAAAGTGTTCTGTCATAAATGCTTTGATCAATGAGATAAAGTCCGCTTCGGCGAGCTTGGCGCATTTCAGAGTCTGATCATGTGATAGCTCTACATCGCCTAGACCTTCCGCCATGTTAGTGATTGCGCATAGCGCTACGACTGGTAGGCCACAATGTGCAGCTGAGATAACTTCAGGGACGACAGACATGCCAACAACATCTGCACCGATGATTTGCATCATGCGAATTTCAGCGGCTGTCTCAAAATTAGGTCCGGTGTAAGATACGAAGACGCCTTCATTCAGGTGAATAGAATGTTTTTCAGCGATCGCCTTCATTTCACAACGCAAGTCTCTGTCGTAAGCATTCGCCAGACTGAAGAATCGTGGTCCGTATTCCTCGTCGTTTGCGCCGGTCATAGGTGAGTCAGGCATGGTGTTTATGTGGTCGTTAAACATCACTAGTGAACCGACATCGATGCGATCTGGACGCAGTGAGCCCGCCGCATTGGTGACCAGAAGAAACTCACAACCAAGTTTCTTAAAAGTGCGAACTGGCGTTGTCATCACCTTCATGGTTTGGTGTTCGTAGTAGTGTCCACGACCTTTCATGCAGACAACATCGACACCATTCATTGAACCCAGAACAAGCTCACCGGAATGGCCCTGTACTGTGCTCACAGGAAAACCGTCTAGCTCTTCGTATGAAATGCTGACCTTGTCTGTCAGTTCGTCGGCAATCACGCCCAGCCCAGAACCAAGAATAAATGCCGCTTTCGGGGCAAAGTCTGGTTTACGTTCACGAATCGTTTTTAGAGCGTTGATTACTGGATCATGTGACATAGTTGTATCTCTCATATTGGTTTATTCGAAAGAGATATTAATGTGGGATTTCCCCTACAACTATCGTCAAAATGCATCTTATCATGCTGAAAATAAGCATGAACAACATATGCAATTATGTTTAATTAACTGGAGGGGAGTGAGTTATCTCACAAACTGTAATTGATATGTGAGGATGGTTTTTTTTTTGAATGAAAGTTGAGATGCGGGCTATGTGACCTGGAGTGTTTCAGTGTGTTACAGACTGATAGGAATTTGCAAAAAAATTAAAGTTGAATCACTTTCTAAGGATAATTTGTTGTTTGGGATGCTAGGCTGCATGGAAGCGGTCATAATTAAAGGTGCAATATTTTGGTCCGTGCCTTTAACATAGCGAGCAATCAACTGAGTGTAATTATTTCCCAAAACATTGAAGTTGATTCAGTGCTAGCAATAGTCCGCAGTCTATGTCTGGGTAGGGTGTAGAGAACGGTTGTATTGATATCCAGTTATCCTTCTGGTCAACGGCGATAAATAGCTCCACATCATCCACCAGCACTGTATATTCTATTTCGGCGTTTGGGGTAACGTTCAGGTTTTTCTTGCGACCACTCCATTGCACATATTCCATTTCCTCAAACCATTTCGGCACGACGCCCTCTGAAACAAGAAGCTTTGCAATTTCTCTGAATATGGGTTCTCTCACGGAGGTATATCACTACGCGCTTATCATTTTTTGCAAATTGTTCATAGCTAAGACTTTGTTGCGAAAATCGATTGAACTAAATCATAATATTACGATCAGCTCAGAGACATTCACTCACTGGCTATGATTTCATGCCAAAGCCTAGCTACAAAACCACCAACTGGTGCGAGTACAATCACTCTCTGATAAACCGATATTCACTTACTTTTCGGATTGACGAAGAGGCGCTTGCTGAGTAGAAGCAACCTATACAGGGCAAATGTGGCAGGACACGACTGTCTACTGACCTCGCTATCACGACGGTCCTCATGGTTAATCGCTTCTTCTCTGCATCTTTAAAAGCATTACAGAGCTTTATTGACTCGGTATTTAGACTGGCAAATATGCCACTGGTTTGTCCTCACTATACTGCATAGGTCGCCGAGCCAAGGATGTGGAGGCAATCCACCATACTAAAAGTAATCCGTATTTTGCTAAATTAAGTTAAGACTCTAAACAGGTTTTGTCCAAAACCTTGCTAGAGATTGATCAGACTTCATAGTCATTTCCATAGCGTTTCGGTTTGCAATGCACCTTAAAAATGATCAAACTTTAGCTTTTTATAGCCTACGAATCATTTGAAAAGGCACGTTTCCGATCAAATTTTTGTCCTCCGACATCTACATCACTCTCACGATGTTAAATCGACCCATATAGGAAAGAATTTCTATATCGTCTTTGTAGGCCTGCATTAGGATTCGCTTTGCCTGATTATAAGCAGCTAACTTACCCAACTTCTCTATCGAGGCAAGCTTCGATTTAAGTACGCGCTCACCGTTAACATCGTACTCCATCCACTTGGCCAAATAATACGAGGTTCTTTTGTACGGATCCGCACCAGTCGGTGTCGGCTTATGTACTAGAGCTGGCTCCAAGCTATGTGGCAATCTCGTAAAGAGTTCAGGCTCATTTAAAACCCGTCTCCAGTGCTTTCCCCACAATTCACGACCAAGTGTATCTCGCAGTGCAATCGCCTTCTTTAATCCAGCTTCTTCC
>NZ_JBLWZV010000042.1:0-8887 GCF_048266285.1 Amphritea sp. | reverse complement strand
TAGGCTTGTAGTGGAATTGCACGGTATCATTTATAAGATTTTATTAATAAGGGTATTTGCTGTTTGAAGTATAATTCAGAGCTATGGGTGGACTTTACCCGCACGGGAATAGACGATTCAGGTTTCGTAATCTTCGGAGTTCGTCTTCGATCTCACTAGATGAGATGGTTTTAGTATGTGTGAACTAGACTAAAATTGTAGTTTTAAGGTGATTTATTTAGTGAGAAAGTGTCAGCGCTTTGGACAGAAAAGTATACGCGGCATGAGATTGATCTGCCGCGATACAAGTATGAGAACGTTAAACGCCCAATAATTCCTGCTGCAGGACCTTGTCCTCTTTCAGTGCTTCGTTTTCCAATGCCCTACGGATTTGTCCTTTTTCCATTATGTAAGCACGGCTGGATATGGAGAGACAGAAGTCCAGATCTTGCTCTGCAACCAACATGCTGATCTGCCAGTCTTGATTTATCTGTTTCAGGATGCCAGCCATTTCGTCAATGATCGAGGGTTGAACCCCTTCGGTCGGCTCATCAAGTAGTAAGATTTTGGGTCGGATAGCTAAAGCGCGGGCTAGCGCCAGAACTTGTTGCTGTCCGCCGGATAGTCCGCCGGCCAAATCATGGGCTTTGGGTTTTAGCATCGGAAAAAAACTTAGCAGTTCATCGACGGATTCTTGCAGTGGATAACCGTTGGCCGAAGCAGCCACCGCAATATTTTCCACCACACTCATACGCGGAAAGACAAAGCGACCTTGGGGCACATAGCCGATCCCCGATTTCGCCCGTTGAGTCGGATTGGCTGCTACCGCTTGGCCATCCATGCATACCGAGCCGCCCATGGGAGGGATGTGCCCGGCGGCGTATTTCATTAGGGTAGATTTACCCACCCCATTACGCCCCAGCAGAGCGACCACTTCACCGGGTTGAACCTGTATGTCGATATCCTGAATAATTGTGGTTTTGCCGTATCCGCCGGTCGCATTGGTAATATTAAACATGTGCTCTTCTCCCTAAGTAAATGTCCAGAACACTGTCGTCATTGCGCAGCGCCTGAATGTTTCCTTCTGCGAACACTTCGCCTTGATGCAGCACAGTCACGTGGCCTTCCAGTGTGCGGATAAATTCCATATCGTGTTCAACCACCACAACTGTCATGTGCTCGGCCAGAGTTCGAATCAGTTGGGATAACTCGCGAGTTTCCTCGTTAGTCATTCCCGCCGCCGGTTCATCGAGCAACAAAATACGTGGGGTCAGGCATAATACCATGCCGATATCGAGCCACTGTTGCTGGCCATGAGATAGGGCACCGGCTTGCACGGATTTTTGGTTTGATAGGCCGAGCATAGCCACAACGGAGAGGCTCATTTCATGGGCACTTTGCGCGCGTCGAGTGCGGGAATACGCGGCAATCCACAGGTTTTGATAGACAGTCAATTCGCCAAATACCTGAGGTCTTTGATTTTTTACGCCCAGTCCCTGATTGACTCGCTGATAGATTTTGGCCCTACTCACATCTTGGTCATCTATGTAGATATGCCCACTGTCTGGACGGTACATTCCGACGCAGGTTTTCAGAAATGAGCTTTTTCCTGCCCCGTTAGGGCCAATTAGAGAGTAAGGCCGACCGGGAATGAAAGTGCGTGACACGCTGTTGACCGGAACCACTCCCCCAAAACGTTTATACAAACCATCAGTGATCAGTTTCTTTGCTGGACCGACCTGTTTGCGCGCACTGTTCATCAGGGTATTGAGCACATCAGTATCGATCTTAACGGGTTTACTTTCCCGGCTAGCCTGATTGGGATCAGGTAGATATTTAGAACAAAAATCACGCAACGTGCCGAGTAAACCATGTTTGAGAAACAGTACAAGAAAAATCAATGTCGCGCCCAGAATCAGCGTAGTTTGCGTACCGATAGCACCGCCTCCGAGATAGAAAGAAAGCGCACCGATGGTGATAGCACCGACAAACGGACCAAATAGAGTTCCCAAACCTCCGACTAACACATAAATCGGTACCAGAAGAGCTTCTTGAATAGAAAAAATCGAAGGGTTTAGGAAATTAGACCATAGGGCGAATAGCGCACCAGCGATACCAGCAATACCGCCGGCATAGATAAAGTTGAGTAGTTTAAATTGACGGACGTTATAACCGAGCAGTTCCGTTTTCTCTTCATCGATTCGGATACAGTCGATGATACGGCCAAAGTATGAGCTCATTAATACTTTAGTCAGTAAGTAAAGAGTTAATGACACCAAAATCGCAATAAACAAACTATCGTTGGGATCTAGTAATTCATTGTTGCCGTATATGCCCAGTGTGATGCCCGGAATGTTAGATAAACCACTATCTCCTGCGATCAGCGCTTCACCAACCTGCCATTTAAATGATTGGCTGACGGACCATAGCAAAAGCGTAAAAGTATAAGACAGGATAGTGCTTTGTAAGGCGCCCATACGCGCGTAGAAAATGATGTACCCCAGAAAGGTGGCACACAGTACACCAAACAGCCCACCGGCAGGCAACGCCCACAGAAGGCTATTGCCTTGCTGAGCGTAGTTTATGGCGACCACGCTGCCAAAATAACCGCCGAGACCATAGAAGGCGGTTTGGCCGAGGCTTAGGAATCCGCCACGACCCCACACGATGTCTAGACTTAATCCCAATAATCCGAAAATGACCCAAGAGCTTGCGACAAATGCAAAATAGGGGTCTACCCAGCCACTGGCTGACATACCGATTGCGGCAATGAGGACAGGAAATACAATGCCTGCATTTTTAAACAAATAGGGGAATAATTTCATAATGCCTCCGGTTTACAGTTTGCGGCGCCATTTGGCTGAGATGCCTAGCGGGTATCGCCACAGTAGCAACGCGGTGATGATAAAGAAGAAAATTTCGCCAGCGACAGAAGTGAGAAAACTCGCCGTCACGGAAGCGCCGCCACCGAGTCCTAAGGCGGTTAATGCGGTACCGGATAAAGCTACAGGTCCTGCAACGACGACCGCCAAGAATGACTTGACCGCAAACGCCATTCCCATACTGGGAGTGGCTGGTACGATGGGAAGTAATACTGCGCCAGCGAAACCAGCGAGTCCACACCCAATGGAAAACGTGAGTGTATTCACTTTGCGAGAATCAATGCCAATTGACTGAGCCATTTCCGGTGACTGGATGGAGGCGCGGGCTTTCATTCCGTACGTCGTTTTTGTGAGTAAGAAATAGGTAAAGGCGAGCAGGCAAGCCGCGACCCCGATAAGTAACACTGGGTACCCTGCGAGATTGTATTGGCCAATAGTAAAGTTAAAGTTAGGGAGATTGACACTTGGAGTTGCGGTGCCAAAAATCACCACTGCCAGTTGCAGAATTACCATGCTGAGCCCCCAAGTGGCGAGCATAGTATCAAACATACGACCATACAGACGGCTGACGATTAGCCGTTCAATGATTGCACCAATTAGCATAGTAAAAATCACGGCCAAGGGAATGGTGAGTACATATGGGATACCGAGCCTGGTTAGTGTCAGAGCGGTGTACGCACCCATCATTATAAATTCACTGTGTGCGAGATTAATGACTCCCATTAAGCCAAACACTACGGCGAGCCCCAGAGCGGCGATCAGTAATACCGAAGCACTGGAGAGTGATGACAACATCACGGTGAGTAGATAGTCCATATCCATAAAAAATCCTTAGGGGAAATAGGCGCTGAACAAACAGCGCCATGTGGTTAGTGAGCGGTCAACTATGGCGTGAAGTGCTCCGCCATTTTAGGGTGACTGATCAAATCACACATTTGGTTTTCGTAGACAGGCGCGGCATCGGGATAGGTGTCTATGATCGAAAAACCGTAGTTGTCATTCCCTCGGGCGATGTACACGTTTTGTTTTAAATGGTGAGATGGACCTTCCATGGTGACTAGGCCGTTCGGACCAGTAAAGGTCACTTCACCGGACTCCAGCGCCGCTATGACTTTATCGTGATCAAAGCTTTGTGCTTTTTCTGCTGCTTTGGCCCACAGATGTACCGCATTCCAGGTGGTTACGGCTTCAGGTGAAACTGACTTGCTGTCACTGTATTTTTCGTTCCAAGCATCAAGGAAGGTTTTGTTCTCCGGAGTATCCAGACTCATGAAATAGACTTGGCTGGCGATAATACCGTCACCGGCTTTGGGAGAGAGTAAAACTTGTTCATTGCCAGTGCTGTAGTTGGTTGAGACAACTGGCATGGAGTCTTTCAAACCGGCTGCAGCAAACTGCTCAATAAAACCCACTTGGCTGGGGCCGACCGGTAGGGCGACAACAAAATCGGGCTTAGAGCGCTGAATTTTTTGAATGGTCGGCGCGTAATCCGTGGTGGTCAGAGATAAGAAATCTTTACCCACCACTTCGCCGCCAAACTGTTTGGCATAAGCTTCAATCCAACTGGCGGAGATAGTGCCGAAATTATAGTCGGGGGCCATGACATAGATTTTCGGACCATATTGGCTAATTGCCCATTTGATAAGGGGATTAAGCTGCTGGGAAGCGGACGGGCCGGTCACAAAGGTCTGTTTGTCACAGGCTCCCCCCTCATAAATGGTACTGTAAAAATAAGGCATATTGGCTTTGCGGAAAATCGGTCTGATCGCTTCTCGTGATGAGCTGGTCATGCCACCAAAGACGGCAGATAATCCGTCGCGCAACACCGCCGTGCGGGCAAATTGGGTGTACTTATTGAGTGATGATTGAGTGTCGTATGTGACCAGTTTGATTTGTTCGCCTAACACCCCGCCATTTTTATTAATATCATCGATGGCCAGGTTTACACCGTTAATTTGTTGTATGCCAAAAATATTCAAATCTCCTGTGATGTCATAAATAGCACCCACTTTGACGTCTGCGAATACGTTTGTCGCCAAAAAAGACATGCTTAAGGCGCAACAAGCCCTGAACAACTTATTTTTCATAGGTTCACCTGTAAATTAAAATAATGTGTGAGTTGCCTAAGTTAAAATTAGGCAAATTAATCTATTCCCTGATTTATATTCTTCTCCTATTTAAATTTACTTAACGGGATAATTGATATTTACATCGCAAATTAAGGTATCTCGGAAATGTCATTTAATAAAATACACTCCGCTATTTTTTTCATAGATACCCTGTGATTCATCGCCATTTTTTGTAATGACCGGTAAGTCTCGCTTTCGGGAACCTGATAGCGTTTGGTCAGAATAAACTGCGCAGCGCACACTGTGGCATCTAGTGACTTTTTCTCCTCAATCGCTTTTTTTACCTCGTGAGCATGCACGCGCTGTTGCCAATTTGCTCTGGTCAACATTAGGTTAGTGAGTAAACCAAAAGGTTTTACCGGTCGCTCCAGTACGGCTCCTGCATTCATTTCTAACACACTTTGCAGCGTAGAAGGGTCTTCAAATTCCACTATTACGATGACAGGCGGACTCAACTCAGTTAAGGAATCGGCCAAGGTTTTTACCTGAGAACGATATTCTGGTTCAACAGAAATAATGGCAACCTCAATATTTTCTGGTAATACTTTTGGGATAGGCCAAATAACAACGGGCTGACAGCTGATACGAACTAGTTGTTTAATAATAAGCTGTGTTTCAGACGTCGGAGGAAGAATAAGTCCGACAGAGAGGCCGGCTAAATCCTTCAATTGTACTTTATTTCTTCTTCTTTCGTCATTTTTCATCATTATTACCTGTTATTGAGCTAATATATTTTGAGTGGAATATTGCAGCATATAAGGTATTGGTTGAATAACATGGTCTTGTTGATGAATAATATCAAACTGTCCGACGGCGCTAATTTTGGCGATCCGTGAGGCTAGATATGTGTGATTGGTGCTAGCGTCAATGCGAACTTCCCCTTGTGGAGCAAGGTAGGAAACATTGGGCATGGTATCGATAATATGATTAATGGTTAAGTTTTGTACCATGTTTGCAGCTTTGGCAAACAGGTGAACTTGAAAATAAGAGGCCTCCGCACCGGCAGTGACAATAGCATCTTTGCCAAATCTCGCCTGAAATCGGGTTACAAATTGTTGGCTCTGCTTGGTTTCTAAGGAAGAAAAATAGGGTGCACAGACCAGGTGTCCAGCAGCGGCAGATGACGACATACCTTGTACATCGGTTTCATTGGTCGCGACACTGATTATAGGTGTTGTGGCGCTGTTTAAGGAAGACTGGGCAAATGCTTCATACAATTCAATCGTATCCGTGCCGACGACGGTAGAATAGATGGCATCCGGTTGGAGTTTTTCAGCGACACGCATGGCTTGCAGAAACTGCTCTCGCTTGCTGCCAAATGGATAATAGAAGCATTCCACCAGCTCACCCTCGACGGATTCGAACAGTTCTTTCATGATGCGGTTGGACTCATGGGCGTAAACATAGTTATTGCCTATGAACATGACCCGTTTGCCGTAATGAGTGATGACGTATTCGGCAAGCTGAACAATGTTCTGATTGGGTGCCGCACCAGTGTAGATGCAGTTAGGCGAATATTCGAATCCTTCATACAATGTGGAATAGAACAGCAATGCATGACGATTCTCGATTAGTGGTAAAACGGCTTTTCGGGCATTAGAGGTATGGGTCCCAAACAGAACCTGAACGCCATGTTGGTCAATACATTGTTGAGCAGCAGCGTGATAATCTTCGGGTTGGGATCCAATCGATAAGGTTACTGGGACTAACGGTTGTCCGTGAATACCGCCAGCCGCATTGACTTCCTCTATTGCTAGTAACGATCCTTGGCGCTGGGTATTTTCGACAGGTGAGGTGAGACTCTCAGTCGAGAATAGGAGACCAACCGGGTAGCCTTGTTCGGTGGGAACGATTTTCTTCATCACACAATCCATTTATTGTTACAACGATGTCCAGTCATAAGCCTGCTCGAAAGCATAAGCCGCTTGATATATCGTACCCTCATGACCGTCGTTAGCAATCAGCATCATCCCCACAGGCAGGTCATTTTTCATGGCACAGGGCAAGCTCATGGCTGGAAGCCCGGTAGCATTGAATGGTGCCGTATTGGCGTTCATTTCTAGTGCGCGTTGGACATAAAGCACGACGTCGTCTTGCTCAGCATCCAGCATTGGGGCTTGCAAAGGAACGGTCGGCATCAATAATAGGTCGTACTGCTCAAGGGTACTTTGATAGGCCTCTTTTAGGCGACGTACTAGATTTTGGGCTTTGGCATAGAACTGGCCATTGTATTCACGATGGAAATATTCTCCGGCCAATAGACACGATTTTACATCATGTGGGAATTGTTGGCTGTGTTGTTGCCAATCCTGTTGAGCTCGCATCAGGCTAGTGATATACAGACCTTTCCAGTTACTGCCGTAGTTGTAACCTTTCAATTGTTGCAGAGTGCCTTCCGTAGCAATAGGTGTCCATATCGCATGACCGTGACGATGTAACGGGATACTGATTGTGGTGACTTGTGCCCCTAGAGATTGGAAATATTCTGCGGCTTGACGGACGGCGTCATCCACGACCGGTTGCGAGTTCGGCCAGGCAAAACCTTCTTCGACTACGGCAATTTTTAGGCCTTGGCAGCCATGATGTAATGTTGCCAGAACATCGGATTGGGACGAGAGGGTATGTTGGCGAGGATCCAAGCCATCGTGACCCTGAAGTACATTGAGCGTTTTTGCATTCAAGGTCACATCGGCTGACATAATGCCTACGTGATCCAATGTCATTTCGACTGGCATTACACCGGTATAGGGGATCAATCCATGAGTCGGTTTCATGCCGTAAAACCCCGCATAGGCAGCCGGAATACGGACGGAGCCACCTTGGTCAGTGCCCAGAGCAACGTCCACTTCACCACTAGCGACCAATGCAGAACACCCTGAGGATGAACCTCCGGCAGAGTGGCCCGCTTTGCGAGGATTGATGACGGGTCCTTGCGCACTGGTATGACTGCTGCCAGAAACACAAAAGTATTCACACTGAGCTTTCCCTTTGATCACGGCACCTTCTTCAAGTAGTCGGGTGACTGCAGTGGCATCGATATCTGGTACATAGCCTTGTAGGGTTGATGAGCCATTCATCATAGGTAATCCGGCTACGCAAAAGTTGTCTTTAATAGCAAAAGAAATACCTGCCAATTGGCCGTTAGTATTGCCGCGGATTTCAGATTTCACATACCAGGCGTTGTAGGGGTTTTCTTCGTCAGTAGGAAAATATCCGGGTGTACGAGGAAAGGACACTGCCGGTTGTTTTGGACGTAGCGCATCAACAATGCAGTACTCTGCATGTACAGCATCCAAAATGGCTAAATGAGCTTTTGCTTCTGTGGGGCTAAGCGTAAACCCTAGTGATGAACTGGCATTTTGAATATCGTCTAATTTTGCTTTATGTATTGTCATTGTCCATCTCGCTACAAATCATTATTGAAACCTATTCGAAAGGAATGATTATTGGTTCGTCCATTACTTTCTTTTGGTGGATTAATAACAGGAGATATGAACGCAACGAATGAAATTTTTATTCTTTCACTGCAATTAATAATAAATCATAACTGGTATCAGGATAGACACGAGAATTACATTGATTAGCTGGTATGACAGCGGAAGGATAAGCTGGTAAGCGACGTCGTTGTCGTCTTTGATAAGTTGCGGTGATATCACCTTTACAGTGGCATTGTCGACACCGTAAGGTCGGCTGTTATCAAACCTTTTAAAAATACTATTGCAAAACAAAAAGCGTGTAAAGCCTGTTTTAGCGTTTTTTTTATATTATTTAATGAACCCGTCATTGTGGGTTTGATCCAATATTGTGCAATGGGTTATTGCTTTATCTTTATGTTTTTTTTATTGATTTATTTTTTATTCTTGTCGGTTGAGAATTTGTTTTTGTGATTTTATTTAA
>NZ_JBLWZV010000041.1:0-10603 GCF_048266285.1 Amphritea sp. | reverse complement strand
GGTGCCATCAAGCTTTGTTACTTCTAATATAGGAAAAGCGTCACCCGCTTTGAGTTTTTGTGAATATGTCATCTCGGTTCCTTATAGAAAGCACTGTTCTAATGCGGTAAACAGTGTTTGATAGCTTCCTGCTAATTTCTGTACCGGTTTCAAGCCCCAGGAAAACATAGGCAAGATCTGGTCGGGCCTCACCAAAGGCGTTCATCAGAGCAAAAGCTTCCGCTTCAATATTGCCTTCCAGCTGAGAAAATGTGGGCTTTTCTTCTGCAACATAGTGGTTGGTATCAGCAGTAAGGCGTTTAATCGCGGGACTCTCTGTCAGGTAGCGGGCGTCTTCTGCTAAACCATTCAGGTACAAGCTGAAAGCGTTATCAATATGCTTGATCTAAGCTTGTGCTTGTTGCTGATACTGTCCAAGCGCGTTTTCTCGTATTTGCAGTGTTATCAGAACGGTGATCATTAACAGAGGAATGATTACCGCACAGAATAGTGATGTGATAAGTCGGGCTTTGATCGACATGACTAGCCTCTATCTCAGATTATTTATTATTTCTTTTACTGTACTTAGCGTGGCTTTTAGCGACAGGGAAAGGCCGTAGCGATAGCTGGCCAAACCTCACTTTAATGCTGACACAGCCTGATTAACGGACAATTGATTTATAGGAATGCCAGGTCAGACAAAAACTCATCCCTGATTTATTTATGGGCCTTAACATGGGGGGTAGAGGCCAGGTTTCTCCATAACAATATCAGGCATTACCTGATGTAATGACCCAGTGATTTTTATTGGTTTCTCTTTTTTTTCCCTCTGCGTCAATCTTGCTTTCAGAGCTTAAACACAAGCTTTTTAAACCAAGCTAGCTTGAGCCGGTAACTAAATAGGTAGCTATACCGGTAACAACAAGAATCAAGAATCAGGATTAACGCTATGCAATACGTACGTCTCGGCCAATCCGGCCTGAAAATATCCCGTCTGTGTCTGGGAACCATGAATATGGGCTCTAAAGAGTGGAAGCCCTGGATCTTTGACGAAAAGGAGAGCGAACCGATTATCCGTCACGCTCTGGATAACGGCGTTAACTTTATCGATCTGGCCGATTTTTATTCCGCAGGTGCCGGTGAAGAAGTGGTGTGTAACGTACTGCGCCGTATTGGTCGTCGTGATGAGATGGTTATCACGACAAAAGTGGGTTATGCCATGAGCGATGATATCAACGCTCAGGGACATTCCCGCAAGCATATTTTTGATGCGATCGATGCTTCTCTGACCCGTATGGGCATGGATTATGTTGATATCTATATGCTGCATTATTTTGATACCGAGACGCCGGTAGAAGAGACCATGGGTGCTCTGAACGATATTGTACTGGCAGGTAAAGCCCGTTATATCGGTATCTCGACCATGACCACTGGTCAGCTGGCGAAGATTCTGATGGTGTGCGACAAAAACGGCTGGCAGCGTCCGATCAATATGCAGCTGCAGCTGAACTGTGCTTACCGTGAAGAAGAGCGTGAGATGATTCCGTTCTGTATGGATCAGGGCATCGGTGTATCTGTCTTCAGCCCGCTGGCGCGCGGTATTCTGACTAATGATCTGCAGTCAAACCGTAATCAGACCGATTTCTTCACAGCAGAGATGTACAACGATCAGGCGTCAAAAGATATCTCTTACTCTGTTGCTAAGGTGGCTGATGCCCGTGGTGTACTGCCTGCTCAGATCGCTCAGGCCTGGGTGCTAAACAAGCCGGAAATCAGTTCTATGCTGGTTGGTGCTGATACAAAAGAGCAGTTTGATAGTGCCCTGGCTGCGGTGGAAACCAAGCTGACCGAAGAGGAAATTTATGAGCTGGAGCGCAACTACACGCCATGTGATCTGATTAACGACTACACCGCAGGTAAGCGTATTCCGCGCACTGCCCGTCCGGCTAAAGGAGATTTTGCCTGATCAACCCCTGCGTTATTTTTTGCTATAACCCTTGATGGTGATTAGCTCGGTAAACTCCAGGTGAAGGCAGTTAAATCTCTGTTTTCAGCCCTCTCGTGCAAGGGTTTGGGAGTTTACCTGACTTGTTAAGCCTTTTGTGTTCACTGCTCTTACAGATTGCTAAGCTGTAAGACAGTACTTTAGCCCTGCCAGAGCGGGGCTTTTTTATATCTATTTTCTTATATATATAGTGGTCTAATAAACCCGGACACCATTTTAGGTGGTAAATGAACAGTGGATGACCTCTCAAAAACTCTTATGACTTTTTTGCATACCCCTTTGTCTTTTTATCTCTTGTCCAAAACTAATGAAATCTTTTTTATAGAGTTTTTGCCCCTCTAATCAAGGACACCGGAATGACTGAAGTAGTGACATCGATACCCACTGAAACCATCAGGGAGCGAACAGAAATTGATCTTATTGGCCCTGTTCTTGTACCCTCTAATGCACTTTATGGAGGTCAGACTCAGCGGGCACTTAATCTCTATCCCTTAAATGGTGAAAAGCCGTTATCGGATTACCCTCAGCTGATTCGAGGTATACTGGCAGTTAAAAAAATTGCGGCACTCACTAATCGACAGACCGATGAACTCCCCTCTGAAGTTGCGAATGCCATTATTGCCAGTATTGAGTATCTGGAGGCTAATCTTCCGTTGGATCAATTCCCGGTACATGCTTGTCACGGTGGCGGTGGTATCTCTACCAATATGAATGTTAATGAGGTGCTGGCAAATCTGGTTAACCGTGATTTCTTCCAGCAACCGTTGGGCAGTTACCGCCCGGTCCATCCCAATGATGATATCAATCTGAATAACTCCACCAGCGATGCACTCACCACAGCATGCCACTTTGCAATAATTGAGCAGTGGCAGGGTTTACAGGTAGCAATTAAAGATTTGTCAGCTGAATTTTTACTACAGGCTGAGCAGTGGCAGCACGTACAAAAAATTTCCCGTACCTGTCTACAGGATGCGGTTGAGATCAGTTTTGCCGATCTTTTTAGTGGTTATATCAGTCTGATTGAGCGTAACCAAAAGCGGTTGGATCAAGATGTTGAAGCGCTTTATCGCATTAATCTGGGTGGCAATATTATTGGCCGTAAAGGTGACTGCTCAGAGGCGTTTTTTGCTCAGGTAATGCCGATGGTACAACAGGTGATGGGTACTGAAAAATACGAGCATAATCCTAACCTGTTTGATGCGTCACAAAACCACGATGATCTGATTGCTGTTGCCAATCGCCTGGATCTGTTTGCCCGTGGTCTATTGAAGATCGCTAAGGATTTCCGTTTGATGTCATCAGGCCCTGCGACCGGTTTTGGCGAGCTGCATTTGCCTGCGGTGCAACCAGGTTCCTCTGCCATGCCAGGTAAGGTCAATCCAACCATTCCTGAGTATCTGGTGCAATGTTGTATGCAGGTGTGTGGCCGCTGTTACTCCGTGCAAATGACCCAGGATCATGGTGAGCTGGATCTGAATGTTTGGCAGGCGGTAGTGATCCACAATCTGCTGGATGCGATGAGTTGTTTGGAAAACGGTATTCGCGCTTTTACCGAATATTGCGTCAGTGGTTTACGTCCAAATCTGGAACGCAACCAAGAGAATATTAATACTCTGATACCCGTCTTGATTCGTTTGAAACAGAAAAAGGGTTACTCGTTTGCTTCACGTATTTATAAAGAAACGGGAGGGGATTTGGAGCTGATTCTAGCTTATCTGGACTAGTCCATAGCAATTCAGTCATATACGGAACAGGCCACATTACTCTTAAAATAGGCGCTTGAATTTATAGGATGAGTTTTTTGCAGGGTTGGCATTCAGTAATGTCAATTGTGCCTGAGGGCACCTCTTTATAACATGCTTGTGTTCATTTTTGGCAGAGTGGCAGTCGATTCACTACCCTGAATTAAGTAGTCATTCTGCCTTTTATCTATGACTACAGGAAATCATCATGACAACAAATAATATTCCTCTGGCTTGGGCTCGTGACTGGCTGCAACAACCAAAACAACAGTACATCAATGGTCAATGGGTTGACGGTAACAGTGATGATTGGGTGGTCAGTAATCCGACCAATGGTGAAGAACTGTGCCGTTTTGCCATGGCGGATACAGATCAGGTTGAACAAACTGCTGTGATTGCCAATCAGAACCACGAAGCGGGTACCTGGTCGAAAATGAGCCGCACCGAGCGTGCTAATGCTCTGCGTCAAATCGCTGACCTGATCCGCAATAATGTCGAAAAGCTGGCGCTGTTGGAAACCCTACCAAACGGTAAGCTGTTTGCAGAATCCATGGCTGATGATATCCCAACCTGTGCCGATATCTTTGATTATTATGCTGGTTGGACCGATAAGTTTTACGGTGAAACCTCTCCGGTTGATGACGGTTTCCTGAACTACACCCTGAAAGAGCCCGTGGGTGTCTGTGGTCTGATCGCACCGTGGAACTTCCCGTTGTATCAAGCGAGCCTGAAGATCGCTCCGGCTCTGGCCATGGGCAATACGGTGATTATCAAACCGTCTGAATATACCCCGCTGACCATGATCTACCTGATGGAGCTTATCGACAGCGAACTGGATCTGCCTGCTGGTGTGCTGAATATGCTGCTTACCGACGGTGTTAACGCCAATCAACTGACCATCAGCAACAATGTACACAAGATCTCGTTCACCGGTAGTACAGGTGTGGGTCGTAAGATTGTACAGAATTCTGGCGCCTCTAACCTGAAAGCGGCCACCCTGGAGCTGGGTGGTAAGTCACCTTGTATCTTCTTTGAAGATACGCCGGATCTGGACGGTGCGGTTGATCGTGCCTTTACCGTGATGTTCTCCCACAAAGGTGAGAAATGCTCTGAGCCAACCCGTTTCCTAATTCACGACAGTATCTACGATACGGTAGTGGAAAAGCTGGTTGAGAAAGCGGAAGCGATCAAGTGTGGTGATCCACTGACTGAAGGTGTGGATCAGGGCCCGCAGTGTAATAAGGTTCAGTTCGATAAGATCATGGAGTATATCGAGATTGGTAAAACCGAAGCCAAACTGGTTGCTGGTGGTTATGCCGATATCGAAGGCGACAATGCTAAGGGGTACTATATCCGCCCAACGATCTTCTCTGATGTGCCGGCGGATGCCCGTATCGCCCAGGAAGAGATCTTTGGCCCGGTATTGAGTTGTATCCGTTTCCACAGCACCGAAGAAGCGGTACAGATCGCGAACTCAACGGAGTACGGTCTGGCTGCAGGTCTGTATACAGCTGATGTTTCCCGTGCTCACAAAGTGGCTGAGCAACTGGATGCCGGTATGCTGTTTATCAATCGTTATGGCTGTTACGGCCTGGCCGCACCTTTTGGTGGCTTTAAACAGAGTGGCTGGGGCAAAGAGATGGCGATTCACTCCCTAGCCTCCTACACCAAAACCAAAGGCGTTTGGGTGTACTACGGGGACTAATACGTTACCTGTATCCTTTGAATCAAGCAGAAAAAAGCGCTCTAGGGCGCTTTTTTTTGTACCTGTTCGTCTTATACTCAAAACACACAATTGCTCAAAATTGGTGGATTTAAGATTATGTAAGATAAAGCTTTTGGGCGAAAGTAGAATAAAAATATTTTGTGATGTTCAGGGCATTCTAGGTTTAAAAAATATGCGACAATTACCTTCTTTAACCGCGTTAAGAGTCTTTGAGGTGGCTGGCAAACAGCTCAGCTTTACAATGGCAGCCAAGCAGCTGCATGTGACGCAGGGTGCCGTTAGCCGACAGATCAAGCATTTGGAGGATTATCTGGGGGTTCCCCTGTTTGTGCGTATGCATCACAAACTGGAACTGACCGATTCAGGTCGACAGCTGCTGCAGAAGATTGAGCAGTCCTTTGATTTAATCGAAACTGCCGTTACTGAAATTCGTGATCCCAAGTTACGGCAAAAGCTGAATATTCTGGTCCCCCCCACCCTGGCCACACGCTGGTTAGCAAGGCGCTTAACAGAGTTCCATCAGCGCTTCCCTGAGCTGGAAGTGTCTGTTTATGATCATCCTAGTGAGCATGTATTATTTGACTGTGAAATTCGCTTTGGTCGTATGGCGAAACCCAAGCACTTTAGTGAGATGCTTTTTCTGGAGCAGCATGTACCTGTTTGTTTACCGGATATGATCGACAGGGCACAAAACCTGACGCTGGAAGCAGGCAATTTGCTACACATATTGCACGAAGGAGAAAGGTTGCCGGTATGGCGAGACTGGCTGGAGGCAGCAGGGCTCCGTCAACAAGTAGACGCAGATCGAGGCCTGTCGTTTAGTACACTGGATCAGGCCATCAGTTCATTAAAAGCGGGCACGGGTTTTGCGGTGATTGAGAAGCATATGATCAGCAGGGAACTGGAAGAGGGTCGACTGGCTCAGTTCAGTGATATCGAGGTGAGCGGCCCTTACGGCTACTGGCTGGATATTCCACCGGAGCGGCAGGGATTATCCAAGGTGATCTTTTTTAGAGAGTGGCTGCACGAGCAGTTGGCTTGATGGCAGACCGTGTTCTGCTTTCCAGCAGAACACGGTTGAGTTTTTTGAGAACGGTTTAAGGCCTGAACTTTAGAGGGAGGGCTAAGGTGCTGGCTATACTTCCTGTTGCATCGGCTCAGAGTCACTATCAGAATCGGTATCCATATCCTGTTTCTCCGCTATCAGCGCCTTGATAAAGCCAGCACACATCACAGATACGATAATCGCAAATGGGAAGCCCAGGATGATCAGGACCGCCTGAATCGCACCCATACCACCTACCATCAGCAACAGGATGGTCACGATAGATACGGATACCACCCAGAAAATGCGTTGCCAAACGGGGGCCAGATCACCATCCTGAGACGTCAGAATATTAATCACCAGAGTACCCGAATCTGCTGTGGTGATAAAAAAGACAAAGATTGAGAACAGTACCAGGTAGCTAATAAATTCAACGCCTGCAAACAGCTCAAAGAATTTAAACAGAGCGGTAGATGAGTCTGCAGATACGGCTGTTGCCAGCTCAGTGATCCCTTGATTATGAATCATATCCAGAGCGGTAATACCGAAGATGGATAACCAAACCAGTGAGAAAGCGACAGGGATAATCAGCACGCCAAAGACAAACTCACGAATGGTTCTGCCACGGGAGATACGGGCAATAAAGACACCGGTTGGTGCAGCGAAGGCGATCCACCAGGCCCAGTACAGTAGAGTCCAGCCTTCAAACCAGGAAGGGTTGGTTTGCGAGTAGGTTTCAAAGGTCAGAGGTACCAGATTGCTCAGGTAATCTCCAATGCTATTGACTGTCGCGTTAAGCACATCTGAGGTATTACCTGCAAACAGGACAAAAATCATCAGGCCGATAGCCACATTGATATTCAGTACCGACAGCTGCTTGATGCCCTTTTTAAGACCCAATAGCAGAGACAAGCAGGTCACAATACCAATACCGATAATCAAAGCGACCTGTACACCGACACCTTTAGGCACGTCAAACAGGTAATTCAGGCCGGAGTTGATCTGCATAACACCGAAACCCAGCGGCGTCACAATACCAATCACAGTTGCTAATACGGCAAAGGAATCGACAAAATCGCCGATAGGGCCGTAGATTTTTTTGCCAATCAGTGGGTAGAGAGCAGAGCGCATCTCAATAGGTAGGTTTTTACGATAAGCCGCATAAGAGATCACTAAAGCCACAATAGCGTAGATTGCCCAGGCATTAAAACCCCAGTGAAAAAAAGTAATGGTCATGGCCTGCTCCATCGCCTGGGCCGTTTTAGCTTCGGCCACCGGTGGTGACAGATAATGCATAACAGGCTCGGCAACACCAAAAAAGACCAGGCCAATGCCCATGCCGGTGGAGAACAGCATAGCCCCCCAGGCAAAGGTACTGAACTCGGGACGTTCATGATCCTGCCCCAGACGCAGGTTACCGATTTTAGTACTCATACCGCAATAGGCCAGTACCAGCATAAAACCTGCAACACTGAGCATGTAAAACCAGCCAAACTTTACTGCGATTAGATGCTGCGCCTGTTTAACCAGGGCTGTAGCAATGTCCGGGGTGACCAGGACAAATAGGATCAGAATACTCAGGACAGCGCAGGAGACTGCAGCGACCCGTTTCTTATAGTTGTTCTCTGTAGTGATCATATTAGGTTACTTCTTTTATGATTGTGGGAAGTACCACTGAGATAGGATCATGTAGCTTCTTGCTATCCCGTGGTTGAAAGGCGCTGGATGTCATCCAGCGCTCAAGGTTTCAAGCCTGTAAACTGCTTAGACAAATCTGAAACAGTGTTACAAGCCTGAAAACAGTGCTTATTTCAGCAGGGCCTCTTCAAACGGGTAGGTGGTCAGGTTTTCAAAACCGTTTTCAGTGATGATGACCTGATCTTCCAGCTTAACGCCCTCTTTGCCGCCAACAGCGCCAACGTAGGCTTCTACACATAACGCCATGCCGGGTTCCAGTACGCCGCTGTAACCGTGACCTTCCAGATCTTCAGGGTAACGGATGGATGGATATTCATCACATAGGCCCACACCGTGCATCATCACGCCATAGCGCTGCGCGCGGAACTCTTCCGGTAAGCGCACACCGGCACGAGTGACCTCTTCAAAGGTCATGCCTGGGCGCAGAATTTCCATATTGTGTTGGATATGGTCATAGGCCACTCGATACAGGCGTCTTTGTTCTGCCGTGGGCTCGGCATCACCAATCATCCAGGTACGGGAGATATCGGCACAGATACCATAAGGGCCGACCAGATCGGTATCGAAAGCCAGCAGTTCACCGTTTTGCACAACACGCGGGCCCGACTCCTGGAACCAGGGGTTTGTGCGTGGGCCGGAAGACAATAAGCGGCATTCAATCCATTCGCCGCCACGCTTAATATTTTCAGCATGCAATACTGCCCAGATATCATTTTCGGTAGCTCCTGGTACAGAAGCCTGCTGCATCTTAGCCATGGCAATTTCAGTGGAAGCCAGCGAGCAACGCATGGCGTTAATCTCATCCTCGTTTTTGATAGCGCGGGCCAGTTCCATCACTTCCTGACCATCGAAGGTTTCGATATTCAGACGATCCAGCTCACGCAGACCTACGATTTCGATCTTGTCTAACGCCAAGCGGCGGTTATTGCCGCTATGCTCTTTTAAAATGGACTCGATCTCTTGAGCAAAGTGACGGGCATGTTCTGTAGTGCGATCACCGGTTTCAAAGTAGAAGAAAGAAGCTCCACCACGCAGCTCCTTAACTAGCGGTAGGTGAGCGGTGAGGTGATCACAGTTATGGAAATCCCACAAAATGATATGGCCAGAGGCAGAAACAAAGCAGGCGCGAGCAGAGTTGTGGGTTATCCACAGCTGCATATTGGTAGAGTCCGTGGCGTAACGAATATTCAGCGGATCAAACAGTAGAATACCACCTAGGTCACGCTTTCGCAGTTCATTTACAATGCGTTGTAAACGGTACTCACGCATACGTGTGAGGTCTGGGGCTATCAGCCCCAAGGCTTCCCACTCGTTAAAGGCCAGATCCGTTGGACCTATTTCCACTCGGTCATTTTCATTGGGAGAACCATCGGGTTTAAAAGCGCCGCGTCGACGCGTTGGGTCGATTTTTCGGTTTGAACTTGCAATTGAAAAAGGGGACCAGTTCATTAAGCTAACCTCATATTTTTGTTGTGTTTATTGTGATAAGCCAGCACCTGTTGAACGCTGAAGAACTACGTATCCGGTGGACTACAATCGAATGAGGTTTATTATTCGGGGGATGCTAGGATTGAACAACGCACTAAAAAACAATCTGCTATGACTTAATGTAATGGTAGATCAAATAGGCCTTCATCTTAGGTATAGAGCTTGCCTGATAAGACTGCTAATTAAGGGATTACATCGGCGATCAAAGTCTTGTCTGAAAAATCAAAGAAATATCAGTGGATTCAATCTTAATGTAATTCTGACATTAATTGGAGTGGACCTCGTTCAGTAGACATCCTATGACTATTATTCCATAAAGGGCTAGTGATCTTAACACCCTCAGATTGGCTTAAAGCGGCTGATGGAGATTATGCAGATGAGTACCAAAAATATAAGGCTGGAGTCGTTAAGGCTCATTTGCCTTTGTTATGGAAGCAGATTGAAGAAATGGCTTCAGGCCCAGAATTAAATTTAGAGTTTTTTTATGAAGTATCATCTTAACTATGCCTAACGACATGTTAAGTGAAATTAAATACCGGTGACGAGAAAAGTTAGTCGAATGGGCCGAAGAAAAATTAATAGTACGGTCTATTAATCGAGACTTTCATGTTAGTTGTTTCAGCTAGGTATGAACTAGGTTACTAAAAGTATACTTATTGCATTCAGTCTCTAGGGAACTAAAATATACCGTAAGACGCTCGCCATTAGGTAACTACGCATATTCAATAACTATGAGTGACGTTTTTATTATCAATGACGATAAACTACGTTACTTAGCTTCTTTAAATGACGAGGGGCTGTATGAAAGCTAAAGTTAAAGTTGACCAAAAAGGGCGTAAGAGCGTTATTGATGCTTGTACCGAGCCTTGTGCGATCGAAAAAGGCATGAGGATTTTGGGTTCAAAGTGGAAAGGTTCAAT
>NZ_JBLWZV010000040.1:0-11343 GCF_048266285.1 Amphritea sp. | reverse complement strand
ATTTGTCTATCGAGGGATCACGTCCTTCATACGAAGACCAAGCATAATCTCTTGCGTTTATTGAGCAGCCTGTTTGTAATATGAATAGCACGAGAAGCAGACTTACTGAGGCGGTCTTACGAAAATTCAGTGCTGGTTTCATAATCTAAACCTTAAACCCATAAGTGTTTTGGCTCCCTGAATACTCAGGTTGCTGTATTAGAGTGGCCTTTTTATTTACATCTTTTTTGGATACTAAAGTTCAAAATTCGACCAGTCAAGCATAAGCTCTGTGATTTAAAGTCAAATATTACTTGGATTAATACATGTTCAAGGGCACATACTCACTGGCGTAGGTAGTGACTTTGCCTCTCAGCAAAACTTTGTATCTACATCGTACATGTGTACACAGTGTTGATGTACTGTCTTTTTTTCATTGTGTTTTATAGCTTCGCACATCATCGTAATTACAAAAAAACCGCCCTGGGATTAGGGCGGTAAAGAATAGCGGTGAGGCCGCTATGGGTTGGCAAATATAAATTATATATTGGGTTAGATCAGGCCTAGTAGTCGGGGGATAAACAAGGATAGTTCTGGTACAAAGGTAGTGATTAGCATCACCGGGATACCGGCAAATGCAATAAACGCCAGCGCTGGAACAACAGCCTTGTGAATCGAGACATCACCTATCCGACAGGCCATATAGAGTATCGGTGCAACCGGTGGGCTGTTGGCTCCGATTACGACTGAACAGGCAACAATAGAACCGTAATGGATTGGGTCAATGCCGCTGCTAACCATTAGTGGTAGAAACAGAGGAGCAATAACTACCGTTACTGAGACATCATCAAGGATAGCGCCAGCAATGATCAGGAATATATTGATCACAATCAGTATCTGTATGGGGTCTGTGATTAGATTACTGATGGATTCCGTTAGCTCCTGAGGGATTTTCTCAGCAGAGAGTATTCGACCGATCATAAACGAGAACAGCAAAATCATCATGATTGAGCCAGTGGTTTCTGAAGCATCAACAATGCTTCGGCCAAAGGATCGCATCGTAAGATCTTTGTAGATGAAAAAGCCAATAAATATTGCTGCGCAAGCAGCAACTGCAGCAGCTTCAGTTGGTGTAAAGATACCACCGTAGATACCCCCTAATATAATCACGGGTAATGAAAGGGCAGGGGCCGCTTTTAACGAGGCTTTGGATTTAGAGTTGTTAGCTGCAATGGCTTTTCTAGTTTCATCGTTAATCTCTTTAAACCAAGTGTTAGAGAAAAATCTGTTCAGCAGGATTAGAAAACCAATAAGTAGTAATGCAGGCCCGATTGATGCTGCGAACAAAGCGGCCACCGATTGTCGGGTAACTACGGCAAACAGAATCATAATTATCGAAGGTGGGATCAATATACCCAATAGAGATGAGATACCCAGCAGTGCAGAAGAGTATCCTCGAGGATAACCCTTTTGCTCTAAGGGAGGGATCATGATCTTGCCAATGGAGGCAACGGCTGCCGTTGAAGTGCCAGCAATCGCGCCAAAGATACCTGAGGCAAGGATCATTGAAGTACCCATTCCACCCCGCTTATGGCCCATTAGCGTTTCGATAAATTCAACGAGTCGCCGGGCAATACCACCACTTTGCATCAGGTAACCGGTTAGGACAAACAGCGGCAATGCGATCAAAACGACGGAATTAATAGAACGAAAACCTTGCATCATTAAGGTGTTCAGCCCGGTATCGTAGCTGAAAGTCAGAAAAGCCAGAACGCCGGCAAATGACCAAGCTATTGGTATTCCAATGCCCATGAATACGAGTAATAAAACGAGTCCCAGTAGTGCTTCCATAATATTAACCTAACGATCTAATAGTTTTTATATTTATCAAGATGTTTCTGATGGAATAAATAAAAGTACCAACAGCACAAACCATGATTGATGCTTGGGGAACCAGTAAAGAAATGGATAAGCCAGGTGTTACTTGTGGTCTTTTTAATCCCCAGGCCAGCATCTTGTATGACCAAAAAATAAAGAAAGCACAGATGATCGTTGTTATTGAATAAACAATAACTTGATGAATAACTCTTGCTTTACCTGATTTGAGACTTAAAGATAGTAGATCAACAACTAAGTGTTCATCTCGCTTACTGGCAATAAGGGAGCCGGTCATATATAACCAGATACCAAATATCATAATAACTTCTAGAACACCGACGACAGACCAGCCAAAAACATAACGACTCAGAATAAGAAAAATCATGAGTACGACGATACTTAAGCTGGAAATGATTACGATGCTGCTAAGGAGTTTATCTATGAAACTATGTTTTGTGGAATTGTTGCTCTGCATAGTTATTCTCTCAAAGATAAGGAAGCTCTGAAAAACAGAGCTGCCAAGGGAGGAGTATTAAACCTGTCACAGTTTTTCAGCGTTTTCCGTAACGATATCCATGATTTCAGCACCTAACTCTTCACGCATTACAGGCCATACCTTTTCACGGGCTAGTGTCGCGTGGGCTTTAAGTTCTTCATCATTCAGCTCTATGTACTTCATGCCGGATTTAACCGCTTCAGCGACATAGAAATTATCTACTTTCTTAGCTTCTTTAAACTGCTTAGCAACCATCTCATTAGATGCGCGACGGATTGCCGCTTGCTGAGTTTCAGTAAGGTCAGCGAAGGTCTCATCGTTCATGAGGAACATAGCAGTCATAAACATGTGCTTGGTGCGAACGTAGTAATCTAGGGTGTCGCGGAAGTATTCGTAGTCCCAGTAGATTACGTTGCCAGCATCACCATCAACAACGCCTGTCTGAAGTGCTGTATAGACTTCACCCCAGTCGATAGAAGCAGTCTGGTATCCCAGAGCCTGCATAGTTTGAGGGAATGGGAACGCAGGAATAGTACGTACTTTAATATCTTTAGCGGCTGCGCTGTCGGTGGCGTAATGCTTGCTGGTTGCTACGCCATTGAAGCCCTCTGGCCATGGGCCCATGAATTTCAGACCGATATCTTTATAAACGCTATTCAGGGTAGCACTCAACCAACCTGTATCTGAGTAAGCTTTTAAAGCTTCGTCCCAGCTGGTAACCATATATGGCGTGTAGATGACTCCAATACGTTTATCATAAGAGGTCATAGGCCAGGTTAACATGCCATCGATTTCACCGCTGACGAGTAGGTCAAATACTTCTTGCTGACCGCCTAATTCATTTTGGTAATATTCAATTGTTTCAATTTCGCCATCGGAATATTTTTCAATTAACTCACTCCACTCATAAAGGGCCTGTCCTGCTGGAGCATCTTTAGGTGAGGTGCCGATCGCGAGTTTAAGAGTCTCCGCTTGTGCCAGCTGGCTACAGGAAAAGGCGAAAACAGTTGATAGAGTGAGGTATTTTAAAATGGATAATTTATTATTAAACATAAAAACTTCATCCTGTTTTTGTTTTATATGGATCAAATATTTTTATAATCAGACGGTATATTCATCTGAGTTAAATATTTTTAGTATTAAGTGATCACTAGCAATGATTGTGATAACTAAATTCTGCTTAAATTCTATGTTTAGTTTGGATGAGGCGATATGAGGTTTATGTCTGATTCTTGTATGTTTAAGACAAGTGGTATTTTGGGGTTAACCTAGTCTTAAGTATGTGTAGTCAAAAGGATCTTCAATGTCTAAATGTGTCAATTCTGCCTAAATCTACACTTTATTGTCTGATTGTTTCTATCTTTGAGTGTCTGTTCTTCTCTATATTCGATATCTGAGATGAAAGCGTATATCTGTTTTCCAATTAGATATTCGCGGATTGAATCATTTGTAAAGATGTCTAGTTGTCGTTGCAGGTCAAACGTGAAGCAAGTTAAAGACTGAATGAGGAAGGGTATGTACAGAGGTTACTGGTACGCGCAGGCGTTGGATTATGATAATGCAGTTGCGCCTGAGCTGCGATCGGATATCAAAGCGGATGTTTGCATTATTGGCGGAGGTTATTTGGGCCTTTGGACCAGTATCCGTCTGAAACGTGAAAATCCTGATCTTAAAGTCGTTATTGTTGAACGCGACCTTTGTGGTTCCGGGGCTAGTGGTCGGAATGGTGGTATTGCGACTAACTGGTGGGCTAAGTTTTTATCACTGGTTGATCTGTGCGGACGTGATGAAGCTTTTCGAATCTGTTCTGCTGCAGAGTCGGCTATTGATGAAATTGGTGAGTTCTGTGAAGCGAACAATATCGATGCTCAATACCGTAAAGAAGGGTGGATCTGGTCTGCCAGTTCTGAGAAACAGAAAGGCTCTTGGGATGTGTTGGTTAAAGAACTGACCGAGTATCAAGTTAATCCTTTTGAAACATTAGACCCACAGGATGTAGCGCGACGTACAGGTACTCCACGGAATTTGGCCGGTATCTTTGACCCGAATGCTGCAACGGTCCAGCCTGCGATGTTGGCGCGGGGCCTACGCCGTCATGCTTTAGAAATGGGTGTTGAGGTTTATGAAAATACGCCAATGAAAACACTAGAACGTTCCAAAACTCCCGTTGTTAAAGTTGAAAAGGGGAGAGTGACAGCCCAGAAAGTTGTCATTGCCATGAACGCTTGGGGTGCAATCTTCCCTGAACTGCGTCGTAACATTGCCCTAGTTTCCAGCGACATGATCGCCACTGCAAAAGCACCTGAGCGTTTGAAAGAGGCCGGTTTTGTTGGTGGGGAGTGTATGACAGATTCTCGTATTGTACTGAACTACTATCGAAATACGCCAGATGGCCGAGTGGTGTTCGGAAAGCCTTTGGGGGAATTTGGTTTTGGTGGCCGAGTGGGCAATATGTATGAAAAACCATCACCCGCTGTGGGCCCAGTTACTGATTCATTTAATGAGCTTTACCCTCATTTATCTGATATCCCAATTGTTAGTAGTTGGACAGGCCCGATCGATCGAACCATGAAAGGTTTGCCGACATTTGGTCACCTTAATGGCCATGAAAATATTGTCTATGGCATTGGCTTTTCCGGTAACGGTGTGGGTACAACGGTGTTTGCTAGTCGAATTGTCGCTTCTCTTGTACTAGAAAAAGATGATGAATGGGCCCGTTGTGGTCTGGTTAATACGCGTATCAAACGTTTCCCTATTGAGCCATTCCGTTATGTCGGTGGCCGGATGGTGCGCGATGCGTTGGTGCGTAAAGAGGCTATTGAAGACACCGGCGGGGATGCTGGATTTATTACGCGTCAGCTTGCAGCGCTAGCGCCAGCAGGTTATGTACCGACGAAGAAGAAGTAACTCGTCCTTATAATAAATAGAAGAAAAACGATGCAAAAAATTACATTTCTAGATAAAGAGGCGGTAGCAGATACGGTTAGCCTCAAGAGTCCATCCTTTGAGCATTATTGGGATGAGTACTCGTATACAGAACCCGAAAAATTGGTTGAGCGGATGCAGGGGTCGACTGTTGCTATCACTTGTGGAGCACCGCTTAGAGCAACTGAATTAGCTCAGTTACCGGACCTTAAGTTGATCTCTGTAGCGATGACAGGCACTGATCATGTCGATCTTGAGTACTGCAAAGCGAATGGAATAGCTGTCTGTAATGTCCCTGCGTACTCGCCACAAACGGTGGCTGAGCATGCGCTGGGTTTATTGCTAGCGCTACGCCGTCAGATCGGTTCATACAATGATTTATTAAAAACGGATCAGTGGTATGGCGATGATTGGCAAACCAATGTGTTTTTGAATTATCCCATTAGAGATCTGCAAGGCAGCCGTTTGGGTATTGTGGGTGCTGGTGAAATTGGTCGAGCCATGGGCCAAATTGTTTCAGGCCTGGGTATGGAGGTTGTTTATTACAATCCAGGATTAACGAATACCGATATTAATCTTGTTTCCTTTGATGAATTGCTAGAGACGTCCGATGCAATCTCATTGCACTGTCCGTTAATTGACTCTACCCGCGATATGTTCCGTAAAGATGAACTGATAAGGATGAAGCCAGGGGCCGTTATTATTAATGCTGCTCGGGGTGGGTTGATCAATGAGAAGGATATTGTCGAAGTCGTAAAGTCAGGCTTGATTGCGGGCATTGCGCTGGATGTGACTGAAAATGAGCCCTTGACTGCAGATGAGCCTCTATTAGAGCTACTCGGGCATCCTAGCTTCCTTATGACACCTCATGTCGCTTGGAGTAGTCAGCAGGCGATGCAGGGTTTGATGGATCGAGCGATCGATAATATCAATAACTTTTTTGATAAGACTCCAACCAACCTGGTTTAGGTTTTAGTTCAGGATTAATGATGAAAACAAGCTTCATAAATGGTGCTTTTCAGGGCCAAAACGACAATGTCCTACGTAATATCAATCCATCCGACACCAATGATCTGATTGATGAATTTGCTCGAGTAGGCCGTGAAGAAACTGATCTAGCAATAAGTGCAGCAAAGGCAGCGGCGGTTGATTGGGGACAGTCAAATCCACAAAAGCGTTTTGATGTGTTGGATTTTATTGGCTCAGAAATCTTATCTCGAAAACAAGAGTTAGGTGAGTTGCTCTCTCGTGAAGAGGGTAAAACGCTGGTTGAAGGCATCGGTGAAGTTACTCGGGCTGGATATCTATTTAAATTTTTTGCCGGAGAAGCGTTACGCATTCCTGGACAGCGCCTCGATTCTGTTAGAGCAGGGGCAACGGTCGATATTACTCGTGAAGCAGTAGGCGTTATTGGCATTATTACGCCTTGGAACTTCCCTGTCGCAATCCCCGCATGGAAGATCGCGCCAGCCCTGTGTTACGGCAACTCAGTAGTATTTAAACCGGCTGAATTAGTACCGTCATCTGCTTGGGCGTTAGCGGAGATTATTTCCCGTTCAGGGCTGCCCGATGGTGTATTTAATATGCTGATCGGTCCAGGTTCCGCTGTAGGCGATGCGATCATTAAAAACAGATCCGTGGATGCGGTAAGTTTTACCGGGTCAGCAGGAACTGGGGCCAGCATTGCGCAACAGTGTGCCACTCGTATGGCAAAGGTTCAGCTTGAAATGGGAGGAAAGAATCCTCTCATCGTTCTGGATGATGCCAACCTTGAATTGGCTGTTGATATCGCTGTTCAGGGAAGCTTCTATTCTACAGGTCAACGTTGTACTGCCAGTTCTAGAGTTATTGTGACTGATGGTATCTATCAGGACTTTGCACAACTCTTTGCCGAGCGTACCCGAGCTTTACGTGTAGGGCATGCGCTAGACCCACAGACACAAATCGGCCCAGTCGTTGATAGTAAACAGTTGGAGCAAGATCTGAGCTATATCCGCTTAGGGCAAGAGGAAGGCGCAAGCTTGATAGCTGGTGGAGGCTTAGTTAATGCGAAAACGCCGGGGTACTTCCTGCAACCTGCTCTGTTCAGTGATGTAGATAACAGTATGCGAATCTGTCAGGAAGAGGTGTTTGGTCCTGTTGTTACCCTGTCTAGGGTTACCGATTATGAGGCCGCACTGGCCCAAGCCGAAGATACGCAGTTTGGTCTGTCGGCGGGCATAGTGACGAGTTCGCTGAAGCATGCTGAACACTATAAACGACATGCCTCTGCGGGCATGGTAATGGTGAATATGCCAACTGCGGGTGTCGATTATCACGTGCCCTTCGGTGGTACTAAAGCATCCAGCTTCGGCCCTCGTGAACAAGGTAGTTATGCTGTCGATTTCTATACCAAAGTGAAAACCGCTTACCAGCTGCCAATGTAAGTATTTTTTAAGGGTGTTGGGTCATCCAATCCAACACACGGAGTGTCGATGATGAATCAAGTACAAGTAATTAATTTTAAAACCACCACTGAACAGCCACAGGTCTCTGCAGTCGCGAGTGAACGTCGAGTTGAAGGCGCGCCTGAGCAGGTGTTATGGAATAAGTTTATTGATAGCAGCGAAAGCTTGTTATCCGGGACATGGTCTTCGGACGTAGGTACATGGAAAGTAGATTACAACGATCGCAATGAGTTCTGCTACCTGCTGGAAGGAACAATGGCGCTTATTCGTGAAGATGGTTTTCGCACTGAGCTGACAGCAGGAGATGCCTTTGTTATACCGGCGGGTTTTGTTGGTTGTTGGCAAGTGACTGCACCAATGAAAAAACACTATGTCATTCATAAAGTCCAAGCATAAAGTTTGCTGAAGTAGTTGAGATAAGTATGAAGCAGCAAATTATAAATTTACCTTCAGACGATAAAAGCTGCGGCTGGTTAAGATCCTTGCCAGTGCGTAGCATTCAGAGCTTAGATCGGGATGAACAGGCAGATTGGGTTATTGTAGGTGCAGGTTTTACTGGGCTAGGAATTGCCAGACAGTTGGCTGAACATCGTCCTCAGGATCGAATTATTCTTATCGATGCACAGCAAGTGGCAGAGGGCGCTTCAGGTCGTAACTCGGGTTTTCTGATAGATCTTCCTCATAATCTTGGGGCTTCTGATTATATAGGTGATTTGAAAACTGCTCGTAATGAGATGGCTTTGAATGAGGCTGGTATTAGCTACCTTAAACGCTTAGTTAACGAGCACAGTATTGAATGCCATTGGCGTGAGTGTGGCAAGATTCAAGGTGCGGCTAATGCACGTGGCGTAAAAGTATTAGAAGCCTACCGGCAGGGTTTAGATAGACTAGGTGCAGAGTATTCTCTGATGGATGCGAGTGCGATGAAACGCAAACTGGGGACTGAATACTATCTTAAAGGAATGTATACACCTGGCTCTGTGTTGGTTCAGCCGGCTGCTCTGGCACGGGGGTTGGCTGATTCTTTACCTGAGAATGTGACTTTGTATGAGCAGTCTCCGGTTAATACCATTGAGTACGGGGATAAGATCAAGTTGCAGAGCAAGGCAGCGACAATCACAGCATCAAACCTGATTCTTGCAAATAACGCATTTGCTAAAGAGTTTGGGTTTATGAAAGGGCGATTGTTGCCGGTCTTTACCTATTCCAGTATGAGTCGAAAGCTTAATGAAAAAGAGCAGTCTCTGTTTGGAGGAGACCCCTATTGGGGAGTGATACCTGCAGATCCCTTTGGATCAACAGTACGTCGTACAGCGGATCAGCGAGTCTTGATTCGTAACTCGTTTACTTTTAATCCAACGGGAAAGAGTAGCCAGAGCACACGGGATAAAGTCAAAGTTCATCATCAGATGAGTTTTGATAAGCGTTTTCCGTTTCTGCAAGGGGCGGAACTTGAGCATACCTGGGGTGGGGTGATGTGTCTTAGCAGAAATCATGCGCCATTTTTTGGCAAACTACGGGATAATGTTTTTGGCTCATTTTGCCATAATGGTCTGGGAGTGACTAAGGGAACGATCACCGGTAAGCTGCTGGCAGATCTGATCTGTGATCAACCCTCTGGTTTGTTGAGTTACATCAGTTCTCTGGCAGACCCTGCGGTAAATCCACCAGAGCCTTTGCTCTCTGTTGGTGTTAATGCCACACTGAAATTTAAGCAATGGTGTGCCGGTTCGGAGCGGTAGCTTTGAACGGGCAAGGCATGTTTTTATATCTTCGGAGTAATTTTTAGTGGCGTTTCATCATCCAGGAGTATTTGATACTGGAGTTATAGATCCAACGTTAGAGCCTGATTTGACAGTAGGTTTTCTGCTTATTCCCGACTTCACGATGATGCCGGTTGCAGGCTTTGTTGAATCACTTCGTTTTGCAGCAGATCACTCTTTTCGTAGTAACCAGCTGTTTTGTCGTTGGTCATGGATGTCTGAAAATAAGCAGCCGGTCTTGGCGAGCTGTGGAATGGAAATTACACCACAGCTCGGTTTGGTGGATCCTACTCAGTTTGACTATATTGCGGTAGCGGCAGGATTGTTGGAAACAGCAACCCATCCGTCAGAAGCGATTAAAGCTTACCTGCGCCTTGCTGTAGAAAAGGGGGTGCCTCTTATTGGGCTTTGCTCTGGTACTGTCGTTTTGGCAGAGGCGGGTGTATTGGATCAGCACCACTGCGCTGTACATTTTACAATTTGGGAATACTTTAAGAAGCGCTATCCGAGTGTTATGGCTGTAGTGGATTCAGGCCATATTTCTGACCAGAATATAACCACTTGTCCAGGCGGCACTGCTATCGATTTGGCGGCAGATATTATCAGCCGTCATTGTGGACAGTCTCGGGCGAAGAAGGGGTTAGATTACCTGTTAGTTTCTCCTAATGAAGGTGATGCTGTAGAGCAGGAATCGGTGCCCTTAGGTGATGTCTACTATGAAAATCAGCTTATTGAGAAATCAATTTTACTGATGCAGCAAAATCTGAGTACGCCATATCCTATTCGTAATTTGGCGGAGCAGATTGATACTACTGAACGTCAATTGAACCGTCTATTTAAGGTGTTTATGCACTCATCTCCGGCAGCTTATTGGCGAAAACTTCGTTTAGAACATAGTCGTAATTTACTGCTCAATACCTCGAAGCCAATTACTAGCATAGCCTACGAGACAGGTTTTTCAGACGCGTCGCACTTTTCTCAATGGTATAAAAAAGTTTACGGTGAGCCTCCAGCAAAGTTCCGCCGTCGGCGGGTGAGTGCTGATTTGTAATTGGGTTGTTCGTTGCTTTGATTTTATCGGCGGCATTGTAAAAGCGGCTTTCTTGTGCAAAGAGCGCTAGAGCCGCTTTGACTATCTTTGCAACGTTAAAGGCTTTCGTTGGAACCATAAGCGGATTTATCGCATCTACTGTGAGCTGGCTTTGAATCTGAGAATGCGGCCCCGCAGACGCCTTAAAAGTCACAAGCCTGAACTATTAAAGTAACCGTTGCGTTCAAACCAAGTATGGTCAATCGACTTCATGCATGATCAATTGTCTGACGGCAGGCTAAAAACCATATTGGAGTAAACGCAAGAACGGGCCTGACGCATACCCTAAGCATGACAGCCGCCAACGTACACGACATCACAGAAACAGGAAATCTGCTTCATGGCGAGGAGACCTTTATCTCGGCGGATTCAGGTTATCGAGGCGCACAAAAACGAGAGGAACTAAAAGATATCGAAGCGGATTGGCTAATTGCGCTATTTATAAAAAGAAAGGGCCTAGCAAGGTGCGTTTTATCAAGAAACACCCGAGAATAAGCAATCCATCCGAACGGAATATCCCCGAGCCAGTATCCGAGCGAAAGTAGAGCACCCGTTACGAATCATTCAGGGTTTTTCACAAGCGAGCATTGCTCGTCAGATAGGCGTCAACGGGTTACTGCGATCGGCGGAATTAAAGAAGTTGATCCGGTCTACTGCCTGATTCCGATTTGTGCCTTGCTGAGTATTTTTTTTGTTTAATTTTAATTTCTTCGCTTATCTTTTGTAGGGTCAGCCCTTCTCCAATTTGCTGAGTGAGCCTATGGC
>NZ_JBLWZV010000039.1:0-11475 GCF_048266285.1 Amphritea sp. | reverse complement strand
TTATGATCGTGGATTACTTCGTGATTAAACGCCAGCAGCTTAACCTGCCGGACCTGTATAAAACCCACGGCATCTACAGCGGCTTTAACATCAATGGCTTTATCGCCTTTGCCATTCCTGTTGCCCTAACGCTGTATTCACTGATGACCGATCAACTGAGCTGGTTCTATCAGTATGGCTGGTTCACCGGTTCGATTCTCGGCGGTATCACTTATTGGTTCTGCGCCCGTAAACAAACAGTAGACCTCGGTAAACTGGCGACTCAAGGGGAGTAACGCAGCAGACAGTATAAAAATAATAAAGCCCGGTCTGTTATTTAACAGCCGGGCATTCTTTTATCCTTGCTTTAGTTTACTAGAGCTTTAGCTTACGGAGCTTAAGGCTTAGAAGTTGACGTTAAGAAACCGTCTACCAACCGCTTAAGCCGCTTCATGCAGGGCCGCGGTCAGATCCATGATCGCCTGCTTGCCATCACCAAACAGCATCACCGCATTATCCATTGCGAATAACGGATTAGGTAAGCCGGCAAAGCCCGGACTCAAGCTGCGTTTAATAATGACAACACTCTTCGCCTCATCAACATTCAGAATAGGCATACCATAGATAGGGCTACCTTTATCTTCACGGGCCATCGGATTGGTCACATCATTGGCACCAATCACCAGCACCACGTCAGTTTTACTGAAGTTAGGATTAGATTGTTCCATGGTTTTCATCGCCTCATAGTCGACCTCGGCCTCGGCCAAGAGTACATTCATATGCCCCGGCATACGCCCGGCAACCGGATGAATGGCAAATTCCACAATAGCCCCACGGCCCACTAAGGTATCCGCCAACTCACGCACCGCATGCTGAGCCTGCGCCATCGCGAGACCAAAGCCGGGTACAATAACCACCCGCTGTGCATCTTCCAGCATCATGCTCACCTCATCCGGTGAGGCGGATGTTACCTTGCCCTGATAGACCTCATCGGCGTCGATAGTTGGGCCATCACTCGCCACCATTTTACCGAACAAGACATTCAGTAATGAGCGGTTCATCGCGACACACATAATCTGCGTCAAAATAAGACCGGAAGCACCCACCAGCGCGCCAGAGATAATTAGCACGTTATTGCCCATAATAAAGCCCGCAGCCGCCGCCGCAATGCCCGAATAAGCATTGAGCAAGGCAATCACCACCGGCATATCCGCCCCCCCTATCGGCATAACGAGAGTGACCCCCAGCAATAGTGCTAAACCCACCAGCAGCAAGAAACCGCCGCTACCCAGCTGGTTATTCACCAGCAGGAAAATAACCGCGACAGAGGCCAACAACAACCCCAGGTTAATAAACTTCATGCCGCTAAAGCCGATCGCTTGGCCCGGTAGAACCTCCTGAAGTTTGCCAAATGCCACCGCACTGCCAGAAAAGGTGACCGTGCCAATCAGCACCGCCAGCATGATCGCACTATTGGCGATAACCAGTGTTGCCCCGCTCAGTTCGGTGCCGCTCGCTAACATCGAGAAATAACTGGCCGCGGCCACCCCCAGCGATGCTCCGCCACCAAGACCATTCAGAATCGCCACCATCTGTGGCATTGAGGTCATCTGCACCTTAACCGCCATCAAAACACCAATCAATGTGCCCACCGCCAATCCGGCAAACACAATTTCATAGTGCATGACCTGCCGATCCAGCAGGGTAATCACAATGGCCAGCAACATACCCAGCGCCGCTAAACGGTTGCCTCGCACGGCGGTTTTTGGCCGCGTTAAGCCCTTAATACCCATAACAAACAGTAATGCCGCGAGCAGATAGAAGAGGTTAATCATTATGCTATTCATCATTAGCCCCTCCGCTTGAACATTTTAAGCATCCGATTAGTGACCATAAAACCGGCCACCACATTGATCGTGGCAAAAACAATCGCCACGAAACCTAACAATGGCACCACAGTGCTGGACTCATCACCGGAACCCGCCGCCAAAATCGCGCCGACAATGGTGATACCCGAGATCGCATTACTACCGGACATTAATGGGGTATGCAGGGTCGGCGGCACCTTGGTAATTAGCTCAACCCCAAGGAACACAGCCAACGCAAACAGCGATAACAAGACAATGAAGGCTTCCATTATGCAACCTCCTCTAACAGTGGCGTTGAAGCTAACGGCGGCAGATCTAATCTCTCGCGTAGACCGTTATTGATGATCTCGCCACCGTGGGTAACCACCGCCTGCTGGATAATTTCATCATCAAAATCCAACTCACAATCACCCTGCTCATTGAGTAGATGGTGTAACAGGTTCTCAATATTATTGCCGTACATCTGACTCGCATGGTGCGCCACCGTAGCCACGATATTATCCGGACCAATGATCGTCACGCCCTGTTCAACCACTACCTCACCATGTTGGGTCAATTCACAGTTGCCGCCCCGCTCTGAGGCTAAATCGACAATCACCGCACCAGGTTTCATCTGACCAACCATCTCAGCGGTAATCAATACCGGTGAACGAACACCGGGAATAGCAGCGGTCGTAATAACAATATCTTGTTCGCTCAGCACGGCGGTCATCAATTCACGCTGGCGCTGCAGAAAGTCCTCCCCCTGCTGTTTGGCATAGCCTCCCTGCCCTTCGGTGGAGTCCGCCTCTAACGCCAACTCGACCGGTTTGGCCCCGACCGAAATAATCTGCTCCCGCGCGGCAGGCCGCACATCATAAGCCTCAACCACGGCGCCCATACGTTTAGCGGTGGCCGCCGCCTGTAAACCGGCGACGCCGGCCCCCATAATAAAGACCCTCGCCGGACTAAGGTTACCCGCCGCAGTCATCATCATCGGGTAGATTCTCGGGGCTACATTGGCGGCCAATAGTACCGCCTTATAACCGGCTAAGGTTGCCATCGAGGTCAACACATCCATACTCTGAGCACGGCTAATACGCGGAATCAGTTCCATCGCGATACTGCTGATACCCTGTTCCGCTAAGGCCGTAAAACGTTCAAGTTTGGTGAATGGGTCCATCATGCCGATCAGTAACGGGCTAGTTTCCAGCCAAGCTGCCGCTTGATTCAACATCGCCCCAGACAGATTCACCCGCAACAGAATATCCGCTTGCTGATACACAGCCTGCGCCGAGGAATTTATCTGCGCCCCCACATCCCGATAATCCTGATCACTAAAACCTGCCGCCAGCCCCGCTCCGGCTTCAACCACGAAGGTGGCACCGGTGGCTGATAAATGGGTGATATTCTCTGGTGTTAAGGCAACCCTTAATTCGTTCGCCAAGGGCTCTTTTGCTAGACCAATTTTCATACCTATACTCCCCAAGCCGCCTCTTATTTCAGACAACAGGACGCCTATACGCGTGTAAAACACGCGCAGGCATCGAGTATGAGAGAAAGTGTCCGGAAGCGGACTTAGTTTTTGTTAGATTTATTCTTAGAGTGTGCTGCAGTGATTAGAGACAAGCTTGATTAAGCACCGCTTGTAACAACACATTGCACCCGGCATGGAGGTCTTCGGGTTTAGCATTTTCTTCTTCGTTATGGCTGATACCGTTTTCGCAGGGCACAAAAACCATCCCTGTAGGCGCAACACGCGCGATATAACAGGCATCATGGCCAGCACCACTAACAATATCACGATGACTATAGCCTGCGTCTTCAGCGGCCTGACGTACTGAATCAACACAGCTGGTATTGAATGGCACCGGTGGAGAATACCAGATCTGCTCGAACTTCATCTCCAAGCCCATTTCATCGGCAATCTTGGCGCACACATCACGCAGCTGTTGATCCATTTTCGACAGCACATCATCATTCGGATGACGGAAATCGATGGTGAAAAAGACTTCACCAGGAATAACATTACGTGAGTTCGGGAAGACCTGTAGCAAGCCAACCGTCGAACAGGCATTCGGCTGATTCGCCAAGCCAATATTATTCACCTCTTGGACGATTTTAGAAGCCCCCAGCAAGGCATCTTTACGGCGTAACATCGGTGTTGGGCCCGCATGAGCTTCCTGACCGGTTAAGGTCACTTCATACCAACGCTGTCCTTGAGCATCGGTGACCACCCCAATAGAGGTCTCCTCCTCTTCAAGAATGGGCCCCTGCTCGATATGCGCTTCGAAAAACGCCTTAACCTGGCTGCCGACTTCATGTTCACCAGCATAGCCAATGCGCTGTAACTCTTCACCCATCGTCTTACCATCAAGATCAGCCCGACTTAAACCGTACTCTAGATCAAAGACCCCGGCAAAAACGCCCGATGCCACCATGGCGGGAGCAAAGCGAGAACCCTCTTCGTTGGTCCAGATGGACGCTTCAATCGGATGGTCGGTTTCGATGTTGTTATCATTCAGGGTGCGAATCACTTCCAACCCAGACAGCACGCCATACACACCATCAAACTTACCACCGGTTGGCTGAGTATCGATATGACTCCCCATCACCACTGGTGGCAGATCATTATTCTTACCCGGACGGCGAGCAAAAACATTGCCGATTTTATCAACCCGGACAGTACAGCCTGCAGCTTCACACCACTGAGTGAATAGATCTCGGGCCTGCTTATCTAGATCGGTCAGCGCCAGACGGCAACAGCCACCCTTTTCAGTACCTCCGATTTCGCCCATCTCCATCAGGCTGTCCCAAAGTCGCTGTTCATTGGTTTTTATGTTTTTCATCGATAAAGGCTCCTAATTAACGCTATTGGCAATGCCCGTTAAAGGGCGACAATAAAGGACTACAAATGATTTCCCATAGAGTAAAACTAGTTTAATTTTACCATGTGGTCAAATTAATTTTCGAGACGCCCTTTTAGATATATATTCTTTTTATTTTTTCGTTCATTCGATTGGGTAAAAATGGATCAAGAATCGATCCCGTGCTGTCTTAACTCGTCATCCTCGCTCGTCTAGCGTGCAGTTATAAGCTAACCAGATGACCCATTTTGCGCTGTTTTGCCTGCATATAAGGCAAATTATATGGTTGATAGTCGACCTGTATCGGTAACCGGCTCACGCCAAAACCTAATGTCTCTAAACTGCTGATTTTATGCGGGTTATTGGTTAGCAAACGCAGCGTCGAAATATTCAGCGCATGGAGTACTGCGGCGGCGATCCCATAGCAACGGCCATCGACGGGTAAGCCAAGCTGTAGATTCGCCTCAACCGTATCCAACCCTTGATCCTGCAATTGGTATGCGCGCAGTTTATTCTTTAAGCCAATGCCTCGTCCTTCCTGACGCAGATAGATCAATACGCCACAACCAGCCTCGCCAATAATACTCAATGAACGATCCAGTTGTTCACCGCAATCACAACGGCAGGAGGCAAACAGATCACCAGTGGCACACTCGGAGTGAATTCTCACGATCGCTGCCGATGCCAAATGAGGCTGCCCCATGACCAAGACAATGTGCTCTTTACCATCATCAGGATCGGTAAACGCCGTCATCAAAAATTCGCCATAGGCGGTCGGCATACGCACACTCACCGCGTCGTTCAGCGCTGCTAAATAAGCCTCTGTCGACATAGCTATCTCCGTGTAAAACCTTGCTAAACCGTTGCCTCTAGCACCTCGAACAAGAATGCATCGAAGTACTTCAACATAACCGGCTCAGGCCTCGAAAGGCCTGAGCACTGAGGTCTGCTTAGCTAAACTGAGGAATAATATGCTTACCGTATTTCTCGACGATATTCTCCTCATCACCGTTATCCAGATAGATATTGAACTGAGTCGTACCGGCGGCTTCAAGGGCTTTGAGTTTAGTGATATGTTCATCAACCGATCCCAAAACACAGAACTCATCAACAATATCTGGAGTAATGAAATCCAAGAATGGGTTATCACTCTGACCATGTTTAGAATAATCATAACCCTGACGGTTTTTGATATAAGAGGTCAAACTTTCTGGCACCTGACCGCTGCTATCACCATACTTTTCAACGATATCGGCCACATGGTTACCCACCATCGCCGGGAACCACTTGGTTGCTTCAAGGCAGCGCTCTTTGGTACCAAAATAAGCGGGGGCAGACGCAATAACCTGATAGTTACTCATATCACGTCCCGCCGCTTTACCGGCATTGATCGCCTGATCCTTAAACCATTCCACCAGTGTCGGAGAGCCAATCTGCAAAACTACGCCATCACCAACTTCACCCGCTGTTTGCAACGCTTTCGGACCGTACGCACCAATATAAACAGGCAGTTCATAGCCCTGCGCCCAAGGGAATTTTACCGGTGCCGGGCAATCGTCATACATCACCTCTTCACCTCGAACCAAAGCCTTAACCTTGGTTGTAAACTCGGCTACCCGGGCAAGGTTGGCCGGTTTTTTACCCAACACCCGCACACCGCTGTCACCACGACCAAGGCCAATATGAAAACGGCCATTACTTTGTAACGCCAAGCTACCGAAAAGACTCGCCGCCTGGGACCAATCACGGGCATTAGGATGAGTTACACAGGGACCAAAACTGATCTTAGAGGTATGCTCCATACACATTGCCATGGCCGGATATGATTCACGCCACAGAACGTGAGAATCGTAAAACCAGCAATGTGTAAAACCGGCTTCTTCCGCTTGTTTAGCCAAATTACGGGCGCGTTCAGGGCTAATAAAACCTTTAAAAGTAATACCGAAATCCATAATTATTCTCCTAGTAAGGATTTGTTGCGTATCAGTGATGATGCTTAATGATCAGGGGCCCAGATCTTCACTCCCGCATGGGAGAACGGCACCTTTTTCGAAATATTCAGACGAATTAGAATCGGGGTAATCGCTTCAATACAGCGAGCATTCACGGCAGGGCCGGCGTTATAGGCATTCACACCAAGGCTGGAAATCAATTCCATCACCGCTTCTTTTGCCTGCAGATTGTTACCACAGACTAAAATATCGCAGTTAATCGGCTGACCAAGGTTGTTCAACGTAGCGGCAGAGACGTTATGCAACGCACCGACCACAGGAATGTCATCGCCTAATAAGGCTTGCGCGGCTTCTGTGGCCGAGCCTTCAGCAGGCATATCCACCGCTTTCGGATCGCCATCGGCCAGTGGCACAACAATATCCACTAGGATCTTATTGCTCAGATCAGGCTTAATCGCGTTTAGCGTGGCGTTATGGGCAGCAAAAGGCACCGCCAAAATCACAATTTCATCAGCCGCCGCGGTCGCTTCTCGGTTATCGGCACCACTGATAACACCCGTTGCCTCAGGCTGCTTTTCGTTCAACTGTTGCGCAATCTCAGCCGCCCGCTCACCATCGCGAGAGCCTAGTGCAACATCAATACCCGCCGCAGCAAAACGCAGCGCCAATCCTTTCCCTTGCGGGCCTGTTCCACCCAAAATAGCAATTTTCATCGAAATAGATCCTCTTGTTGTGGGCGCACTAGGTCACGGGCAGAGCTGTCACATCGCTGCCAGTCAACGCCTTTAAATATCAAAACCGGCTTTTTACCGTTTTTACTCATCAGCAAGCCGGAAGCCGCTGCAATTTCATCTGCTAACGCGGGAACGGTGACCGACAGCACACGGCCATAGGCATCCATATCTCCTGCGAGATCCACTTTAGCCGGCACATTGGCGAGACCAACGGCCACATTTACTAAGCCCATCCGCCAAGGGCGACCAAAGGTATCGGTAATAACAACGCCTAATGATTTACCACTGGCCCACTCCAAGTCTTGGCAAATGCCTCGGGCACTCTGATCGGGGTCATGGGGAAGGAGAATCACCTTACCGACCGCATCCACATTGGACTCATCCACCGCGGCATTGGCGCAGATAAAGCCCAATCGATGTTCGGCAATAATGGTGCCTTCATCCTGTTCAGGGCGTTTTGATGTCCGGACTAAACGTTTAGATTCCGATAACACCACCTGCACCTTGCGTGGATCTTTATTCAGCTCACGGCCCAACGTCTGCGCTTCGGCGGTTGGGCTAATGTCATTCAGATCAATAATTTGACCTTCCTGTTTGGACACTACTTTATGGGCAATCACGATAATGTCGCCGTCATCAAGCGAGCATTGGTTGCTATCGAGCGCCGCAAGGATCAAGCCAGACAGATCATCACCGGGATGAATATCCGGAATGCCATCGAGCGCATGAATACTGACTTGGTTATGTGCATTACTATTCATAAGAACGTCCTATGCGGATATTTTTTCAAACCAAATTTCGGCTCGGTTTAGGTCATCTGGGCAATCGACATCAAAGGATAGATTTTCAAGAAACAGCCGCTGCGTATGCAGCCCCGCTTCAAAGGCCGACAACAGGTGGATCTGGCAGGAGTTTGGCCCAAAGTTGAATGGCATCACATTCGGCGGGGTGGTCATAATGGCATTGGTTCCACCATCATATGAGGGGCAAACCACCACCGACGGGCGTGCTTCCCGATGGTTTAGCAGACATTCAATCTCCTGATAATCCAGCGTTTCGATATCGCCGGGAATCACCAATTGAGTCTCAATTCCACGCTGGGCGTTATACTCAGCGGCTAAGGTGACAGCAGCATTCAAACCAGCCAGTTTCTGCTCTTCCAACAACACATCGGCGCCAAAACTGCGGGAAATATCTTCAATACGCTTCGATTCCGTCACCACCAACACATTGTGCTGTGGATATCGTTGACGCAAAAAACCGAGGTTCTTTTCAAATAAAGTCAGCGTTAGCTTTTTCCGCTGACTACGGCTCAACACCTTAGCCAAACGGCTTTTAGAACGCTCAGGGCTTTTCATCGGAATAACAATTGATAACGTCATAGCCAGCTCCTAGTTACACCGCGAGGCGAGGCTCAGATTCACGGGCAGATTCATGGAGCGGCGCAGAGGCAGCAGCGACCTTCCCATTACCCGCCTGATAAAAGTGAACAATGGTTTCCGCTAGGCTGACTTTCTGTTGTCGGTTAAACATCAGCGTATCGGTCGCCAATACGTATTCGATCTTGGCGGATAGCTCAGACATCATGTCCCGATCCTGCTGATCGATAATCATGCCGTCGATCAAGCCGTTATAGACATCCGCCACCCCGATCACATCACAGCGATAGCCTGCAGCCGTCATCATCTTATCCGCCGGACCTTTCACCGTTTGGCCATTCACTAGTGGAGAGACCGCTACCTTAAATGCAGAGGACTGCTGCAGCGCAGCAACGATGCCCGGCACCGACAAAATAGGTTTAATACTGACAATCGGATTACTCGGCGCAATCACAATCAAATCGGCTTCAGCAATAGCACTCAGGGCTTCTGGAGTCGCCGTGGCGGTCTCAATACCGACAATATGAAAATCCAGTATTGCCGGTTGGCAGGCGTGTTTGACAAAGTAATCCTGAAAGTCGATCCAGCCACTTTCAATCTTCACTTTATTTTGAATACAGTCATCGGTAGGCAATAGAATCGGTGTGCTAACACCATAAGAACGGGCGATATTAGCAGCAATCTCACTGGGCCTAACCCCCTGCTGACGCTGCTCAGTACGGTAGATATGGGTGGCGAAATCTTTATCCCCCAAATACATCCAGGCATCTGATCCCAAGCGTTTTAGCTGATCCAACACTTGGTTGCTTTCATCCTTCAGCCCCCAACCTTTGGTGGTATCGATCTCGTCGGCTAGGGTATAGGTCAGGGTATCAATATCGGGAGACACCCATAATCCGTGAAACGCCTGATCATCAGCCACGTTACCAATCACGCTGAACTGCGCCGCAAACCGGCTAAAAGCAAAACCTTCGGCCATCTTGGCACCGCCCACACCGCCGCTCAGCAGCACAACCTTCAACGGCAAGCTCATGAGGCCACCCGCACGCTAGCGTTTGTGGTCGCGATAAGCTGAAAGCCTTCTCGGCTAGCTATTTCAGTGGGTTGACGTGCAAAGGTTTCAACTACGCCATAGAGCGTGTTACGCCGTACTGGATCGCGCCCCGCACCACTGATCATGCGAATCATATCTTCCGGCACAATCTCCTGCTCATTCTTACCACCTGCGGCCCGCGAGATACTTTCATTCATCAGCGTGCCGCCCAGATCATTCGCGCCGGCCTGTAGCATCTGCTGTGCATATTCTGGCCCCAGCTTCACCCAAGAGGCCTGAATATTATCGACCCAACCGTGCAACATCAGCCGAGATACTGCATGCATACGAATGTTTTCGTCTACTGTTGGGCCCGGTCTAACATTGGGAATATTCATATATAGCGGGGATTCGTAGTGAATAAATCCCAGTGGAACGAATTCAGTAAAACCACCTGTTTGCTTTTGGATAGTGCGTATTTTGCCGATGTGCGAAGCCCAATGTTCTGGGCTATCGATATGGCCATACATAATGGTAGCGGTCGTCGGTAAACCTAACTGATGAGCCGTTGTGATGATTTCAATCCACTGCTCAGTGGTCAATTTATCCCGCGTCAGTTGTTGACGAATTTCAACATCCAGAATCTCAGCGGCGGTACCCGGCATCGAGCCTAAACCATGATCGATTAAATCTTGAATAAACTCAGCAATAGACATCTTGCTCTTTAATGCGCCAAACCAGATTTCAAAAGGCGAGAAGGCATGGATATGCATCGCCGGTACACGCGTCTTGATAGCCTTGAGGATTTCACGGTAGTGGCTACCCTCAATATCGGGATGTAAACCGCCCTGAATACAAACTTCAGTGGCTCCCCGTGCCCAAGCCTCTTCGGCTCTATCGGCCACATCTTCAAAACTCAGCAACTCGGCAGTGGCTTCCTCTTTACGCTTGGCAAAGCCACAAAATTTACAGCCCATATAGCAAACATTGGTAAAGTTAATGTTGCGGGTAATAACAAAACTCGCTTGGTTGCCCACTGTCTGTTGGCGCAGATAATCTGCTGTTGCGATCAACCCATCAAGATCGGCACCAGTAGCACTAAATAGGGTGACGGCATCGGGTTCTGAGAGCTCAGTCCCCTCTATAACAGAGACCAGTATGTCGCGGATGTGGACATTAATACCATCCAACTGCATCAGCAGTTTATGTTGCACTGACACGCTGTTATCCAAACTTAAAATACTCGGAGCATTCATATTTCTTTCCTTAATTTTAAATTCAATGACACCTAAGAAAAGACGTGGGGTGCTGACGCTGATTAACATTATTAACACGACTCAGCATTGAACCAACCTTGCAGAGAAAAGAATGAATAGCGGAACGAAGGTGACAAACAGCAATGTAAACGACAGAAGCGAAAACCACGCTAATGACTAAAAAGGCTGTTTTAAAAATCAGCCGCTGTTGAATTGAGAGGGTCTGAATAGACATCAGTATCACCACTTCTTATTTATTCTTATTCTCGGTAGAGGTTTGCATCCACAAACTTTTTACCAAACGGTAAAATAATACTAGACTAACTTTTACCATATGGTCAAGCTTTTATTGAGAGGTAATTAAAACCCATAAATAAACAATATAACTAATTGAATTATATTGATTTATATATAATTAATATCTTAAT
>NZ_JBLWZV010000038.1:0-12383 GCF_048266285.1 Amphritea sp. | reverse complement strand
ATGATAATAGGGTGTGTCTTGAAGAGATACGAGTTCCTGTCGAGGTCGAGTCATCGGTAAAGTCCTTTTAACGATGTATAAATCAATGCTGATTTTGAGCTTAGGATTGGAATATCGAGTTGTCAATTTTATAGAATTTTACAGCGCCTGTCCCTGTTAGGGAGTCTTTGGGTATTTTAAGCAGTGCCTGTCCTTGTTTGAGAGGTAACCAATAGGGTTATTGGTTACCTTGTGGGTTTTAGTTGCGGCCGGCGAGTACGCCGCCATCGACGTCCCATATCGCGCCGGTTACCCAGCTGGTGTCATCACTTAACAGCAGGCTAGCTACTTTCGCGACATCTTCCGGTTGACCGATGCGGCCTATGGGGTGAAAACCATTAAAGGTGGCAAGTGTCTCGTCCATGACCGTGGGGTCTATAAATGATTCAAAAATAGTTGATTTGACCAATGCGGGAGCGATCGCATTAACGCGAATATGGTGGTCGGCTAGCTCCATGGACATATGCTGTGTGAGGGCGTGTAAGCCGGCTTTAGCCATCGAATAAGCGGAAGAGGGGGTTGCTTTGATGGCCTGTTTTGCCCACATCGAGCCAATATTGACGATCGAGCCGCCGCTATGCGCGACCATGTTTTTGGCTACCGCTTGTGAAATGAAGAATAGGGCACGGTTGAGCTCATGATAGATATCGTAGTCGCTGTTGTTATGATCCATAAAGGGGGTGGGTTTAAAGTAGCCCGCCGCATTGAGTAAATATTTGATATGCAGATGATGATCGTTGGCAAACTCAATGATGCCCTGGATATCATCCGGTTGGTATAGGTCTGCTTGTATTGTACTAATATCACCTAACGCAGAAAGCTCGTCATAGGCTTTATTTAGCTTTGCTTGGTTGCGACCAACAATAACTGTCTTTATATTACGCTGCAATAATAGCTTAGCGGTTGCTAGCCCCATGCCGCTCGATCCACCGATAATAAGCGCAATAGGTTGGTGTGTTGTGTTCATCTGATAATCCTCATTGGTAGCTGTAATGTGGTATGAAGATTACGAGTAATGGCTGTTTTCAAATAGTAGGTACAATTCGGTAAGGTAGGCACTAATGGGTACATCTTTATGATTAATAAAGAAAAAATATATTTGAGAAATTCAGCCCCTGAGCGAAGTGCGCGGATGGTCGAGGCTGTTTTTCGCTGTAAATGGTCGTTGACGGTATATCAGTTGTTGGCTGACGACATTAATCGGCCGGGGGAAATGGTACGCAGTGTGGAGGGGTTAACCACTAAAGTGCTGAATGAGTGTCTGCGTAAAAATGTAGAGTTTGGCATTATTAAGCGCATTGAGTACAACGAGGTTCCGCCGAAAGTGGAGTATGTTGCTACACCTTTTGGTAAAAAATTTATCCGTATTCTCGATGAGCTTAAAGAACTGCAAAATGAGATGAGTGTTTAATCTCAGGTGCAATTGAAGTTGAAACTTATCTCGCCCTAATTTCTATCTGCTTCGATGTATTTATAACGGGCTATCCGCCACTGTCGGAACCGGACAACAGGAATATTTATGCCACATTGTATTATCGAGCACTCATCATCATTGAAAGGGGAGGAGTTGTTGTCACCGGTTTTTCAGGGGGTCTTGGGTTCAGCGCTGTTTACCGCCGATGGCAGTGATATCAAGGTGAGAGCGCTGCCCTACAGTGTTTATCAAACTGGCAACACTGGCGCCGATTTTGTGCATGTCACCGTGAGAATTCTTGCCGGCCGTACGGAGGTGGAAAAACAGAAGCTATCGGCAGCTGTTTTAGCGGCTATCGATTCACTAAAACTGGCCAATTGCTCGGTAACTATTGAGATAGTCGATATTGATCGACAGAGTTATTCAAAGTCAGTCAGCTGAAGTGGCGAAAGGCGTTAAAGCGGACTTTAACGAGCTAGTGCTTTGAAATTATTCAATACGATTCTTAGGGCGCTGTTATCTATGTAGGGGCCTTCGGGTGAGCGACTAAGCTGCACCCTTAAGTCTTATCTAATGGTCAACACTAACCTTAAATACTCGCCGTTGGGTCTAGCTCTTTGAGGTGGGCAAGAAACAAGGTGAAAATGTCAGATTGGGTTGAGGTGTTCAGCCGGGTATGTATATTTTTACGGTGTACTTTCACGGTGCCTAGGCTGATGCAGAGTAGATTGGCGATTGCTTTGGATGAGTGGCCTTGCAGTATTAGGCCGGCAATCTGTTGCTCACGAGGCGTTAAAACTCCGCTACCAAAGGTGCTGATCGCTTGATTCATAGCCCCCTCTGATTTCTCATATTGAACAAATTCCTGTGATTGTGATAACCAAAACTGCCGTATGATCGATTTTATCACTGGATAGATATCGTTCAGGCGAGTTAACTCTGCCCGTGTGATAGTACCGCGGCTGGTTCTGCGTCCGAGTGAGATAGCACAGCTAACTTTGGGCGCGAGTTCGATCACCATATTGATCTCATCAATTAGATCAAATTCTTTATAACAGCTCTGATAATATTTAGTGGTTTCAAAGCTGTCCGGTGCGATGTCGATCAGTCGACTGACGCCTTCACCGAGATTACCGCTCTGGATAGCATTAAATAGCGGGTCGAGAATATAGGCGCGGTTGAGGTAATTGTGCAGGGTTAGGCTTTGTTCTGCGGGATTGGTGGGGTGGATAATGATCGGTTTGAGAGACTTCTTAAAAGTGACGACTAACATGGTGTCGAAATGACACTGGCTGGCGAGAAAGTTCTCCAGCATACCGCTAAAACTGGGCAGGCGTGTTGTATCGATAAGCGCAGCAAGATCCTTTTGCCAGTTGTCTGCAGCGCTATGCTGCGCACGGTTGCTTTGCATGGCATGCCTCATGGTCTGATTGCATCGGGTAAAAAGATCTGACGACAAAGCATATATTGTTTCATTAATATAGCGACCTATACCGGTTATATGAGTCGCGTTGCCATCAGATAAAGGAAGTTGAGTTGCCCATGCTGTTGGATGGGGTCCCGGTACACGACACTGAGGCCGCTTACCGGGCGTTTTATCTACTTAACTAACGGATTTTAGTGTGAGATCGAAGCACAGACGGACTTTTTCGCACAGTTCGTCGACTTCAGCATGGCTGATAACCAGTGGTGGTGAGAGTACCATCCGGCTGCCCACGGCGCGCATAATCAAGCCGTTGTTGAAGCAGTGATCACGGCAGATCATGCCGATATCGAGATCACCGTTATAAAGCTCTTTGGTGGCTTTGTCTTTCACCAACGCGATACCTACCACTAAGCCGATCCCTTCGATATGCCCAACCAGCGGATGCTCACCAATGGCTTCACGTAGCTTCTGCTGGAAGTAAGGACCGATATCCTTGGCAACATAATTGATGATGTTGTCTTTTTTCATCAGTTGGATATTCGCAATCGCCACCGCTGCAGCAACAGGGTGACCGGAGTAGGTGAAACCGTGGTTAAAGTCATCATCGTGTTCGATAAAGGCGTTAGCAATTCGATCACCAACAGCAACAGCGGCAATCGGTAGGTATCCGGATGACAGGCCTTTAGCCATCGACATAATATCGGGCATGAAACCGAGGGTTTCACAGCCAAACCAACTACCGGTGCGGCCAAAACCACAGATCACTTCATCCGCGACCAACAGAATATCGTACTTAGTACAGATCTTCTGAATTTCTGTCCAGTAATTCGCTGGTGGTACGATGACACCGCCAGCGCCTTGGATTGGTTCACCCACAAAGGCCGCAACATTATCAGGGCCGACTTCGAGAATCTTCTCTTCGAGTGCTTGGGCACAAACGATGCCGAACTCTTCTTCGGTCATATCACCGGCTTCACCGTACCAATAGGGCTGACGAATCCGGGATATATTTGGCACTAATGGGCCGCCTTGATTGTGCATGCCGCCCATACCACCGAGGCTGGTGCCGCCGATGGTGCTGCCGTGGTAGGCATTCTCACGGGCAATGATGATGTTGCGGTAAGGTTTTCCTTGGATGGACCAGTATTGGCGTACCATCCGCATTATGGTATCGATCGCTTCAGAGCCTGAATTGGCAAAGAAGATGTGATTCAGGTCACCGGGGGTCACGCTGGCGATCTCTTTTGCTAGTTGGGCGACCGGGGCGTGGGTGGTCTGGAAGAAGGTGTTGTAGTAGGGCAGTTGTTTCATCTGCTCGTTGGCCGCTTCAATCAGTTCGGTGCGACCATAGCCCATATTCACGCACCATAGCCCTGCCATGCCGTCGAGAATCTTATTGCCTTCGCTATCCCACAGGTAAACCCCGTCTGCATGGGTGATTACTCGTGCGCCTTTTTTATTCAGAGCGCCGGTGTTGGTAAATGGGTGCATGTGATGGCTAGCATCGAGGGCCTGTACATCTGCAGTGATGGATGAATTACTATTATTGTCGAGCATCGATTCTCTCCCTACCAATCACCGGTTTATGTGAAGGCTGCCGGTGAATAAAAACGTTTATATGGTTTGGAATATAATACGCCAAGCCAATTTTGTGATCACTATTTTGTGATCACAAAAATATAAAGTCAACTAAAAAACATTGATAAGCTCAAATTTAGTACAGAGAGGTCGCTTATTCGTGCCGCTAATGGAGCGTTAAGGTGCGCTCAATGCCCTGAGTTTTCAATGAGTGCGTGTAACATTTCAGGCGTGCCCGCAAAGGCGATCCCTTCGCGAATATCTGCAGAAATAGCGATCTGCAGAGCGTAAGCGTCCTTTTTTTCTATGGCTGCCATCGCTTCATTGTGTCGATCAACTAGATAGTGTTCATCCAGTTCGTTGTTAGCCAAGCGCATAAATGGGCCCAGTTGCAGCCAGAGACTTTCTATCAATGGCAGGGTGACTTGATGAGGGTTAGCGGTGTAGAGTGCGCGGTGAAAATTCTGATTGAGCAGGCTAATCTGTTCTAGGTTGTCCTCTTCTTGGGCTTGGTCAATCAGGTTGTCGAGTGAACGGAGCTGTTCGAGCCGCTCGCTGTCGATATAAGGTAGCGCGCGGGCTGCCGCATGCGACTCAATGGCGATCCGCGCTTCACACAGTTCATTGAATTTCATGGCGGTCATTTTTGGCACCATGACCCGTCGGTTGCCCTGAATTTCTAAGGCGTTTTCGGCGGCTAGTTGTCGCAGGGCCTCACGGACAGGCATTGGACTGACCTCCATAATGCCGGCTAGTTCGCGGATGGTCAGCGCTCGGCCAGGGAGGATCTCACCGTACATGACGGCATTGCGCAATGTCTGGTATACCCACTGAGTGATAGTTACAGCGTCGTTGCGCTCGGTTAAGGTGATCTTAATCGGAGATTTCTTGTCCATAATCAAAGTGGGTTCTGGCCTTATTTCTGTTGGGAACCTCGAAACAGGTTCTCTTGTTGTAATGCGATCACTAAATAGGTTACATGACTTATTTAGTCGATGTCGATATTGACCGATACAAAAAAATGTGATCACATTGAGTTATTGTTTGTGATCACAAAAGTAAGTACGTAACACTAACAAGATTGCAACGGTGTGTTGTGACTCTGTTCAGAGCATCGGCCCATGGCGTTTTAGTGGGGCTATTGATGCTTTCGCTGGGGCAGAGATAAAAGATTTCGAGTGAGAATCTTAAAATGTTAAATAAAGAAAAAGATAAAGAGTTTGATCTATTTATAGCCGACCTTAACGGTAACTTGCGCGGTAAGCGGTTGCCAGCGAATGCTGCGACTAAGGTGTTCGAGGAAGGCGTGAAGTTGCCCCGTTCTGTTTTAGGCTTTGATTTCTGGGGTGATGACGTTCTCGATAACGGTCTGGTATTTGAAACCGGTGATATGGATGGTATCTGTATGCCAGTAGGCGACGCCGCTATTCCAGTGCCTTGGGCTGAGGAACCGCGTGATCAGATTCTCGCCACGATGTTTAACCCCGATGGCACTCCGTTTGGCTGTGATCCTCGTCAGGTGTTGGCGGGTGTCGTTAAACGCTTTAAAGCGATGGGCTTGACGCCGGTGATGGCCACCGAACTGGAATTTTATCTGATGGATGGTCAGTCTGAAGAGACTCAACGTCCGCAGCCACCGATTTTGTCTGAAGGGCATGGTCGTCGTTTGAGTGAAACCGACTGTTACTCCATTGATGAGATGGATGGTCTGTCAGCCTTTTTTGCCGAAGTACGTGAAGTCTGTGAGATTCAGGGTGTACCGGCGGATACGATTATTTCTGAACTCGGCCCTGGTCAGTTCGAGATCAACCTGCTGCATGTTAATGATCCGCTGTTAGCCGGCGATCAGGCGATTATGTTTAAGCGTTTGATTAAGGGTATCTCTCGTAAACATGGTTATTCGTCTACCTTTATGGCTAAGCCTTATACCGATAAGAGTGGTAATGGCTTCCATGTGCATTTCAGCTTGCTGGATGAAGCGGGTAACAACATCTTTGATAACGGCGGTGAAGAGGGTACCGATATTCTGAAAAATGCGGTTGCGGGCCTGATGCATACGATGTCCGACAGCATGCTGATCTTTGCACCTCATCTGAACTCTTATCGTCGTTTCATGGCGGGTGCACATGCGCCCACCTTTGCGAGTTGGGGATACGAAAACCGTACGGTTGCCATTCGTGTACCTGAAAGCCCTTGCCAGGCGCGTCGTATTGAACACCGTGTATCCGGCGCTGATGCGAACCCTTATCTTGTGTTAGCCGCCGTGTTGGCGGGTGCTCTGTACGGTATCGAGAATAAGTTGATGCCACCGGCACCGATAGAAGGGGATGCTTATGTCGAGGGCGATCAAGAGCTAGTGCTACCGAATAAGTGGGATGTTGCAACGGAGTTGTTTGCTCACAGTAACGTGCTTGAATCCTATCTAGGTGAAGAGTTTATTCGGGTGTTCTCCGCAGCGAAGCGGCAGGAACAGCGAAAAATTAATGAACAGATCTCCGATATTGAATATGAATCATATCTTGGCTTGTTGTAACTAATTGATATTTAAAAGGTAGTTTTTGATACCCAATGAGGGGTATATAGCTAACACGGAGGTTGACGTACATTTTGACTAGTTGCGGAAGATACTGCGACAGTTTGAGAAGCTTGAGTGCTGCTTCCTTGATCAGAGGGGCAGCCATGACAATAACAACAATAAAGTGTGGCTCTGATGAGCGTCGCAATGCGGCATCTAAAGAGTTAATGCTTAGATTATGTAACAGTTAACACTGTGAAATCTAAAGCACCAGAAATGGAGTGACAAAATGAACCCTAAAAAACTTGGTCTTGCGGCTGCGTTGGCAATAACGGTATCGACTACGGCACTTGCTGAAGAGCAGGTAGTGAATTTTTATAACTGGTCCGATTACATTAGCCCAGAGATTTTGGAAAACTTTTCTAAAGAGACCGGCATCAAAGTTAATTATGATGTTTATGATTCCAATGAGGCACTTGAAGCTAAGTTGATGTCTGGTGGTGCGGGCTACGATGTTGTTGTACCCACCGGTTCATTTCTAGAGCGGCAGGTACAGGCGGGTATTTACGCTGAGATTGATCACGCCAAACTGAGCAATTATGGCAACCTTGATGCGGTAATGATCGAGAAAATTGCCCGTCATGACCCAGACAATAAGCACAACGTTCCTTATGCGTGGGGTACTATTGGTTTAGGTTATAACGTTGATATGATTAAGGCGCGACTTGGCGATATGCCGGTTGATTCGCTGGACTTGATCTTTAAGCCTGAGCTGGCTGCTAAGTTGCAAGATTGTGGTATCACGGTACTGGATTCGCCGGCAGAAGTAGTCTCCATTGCACTCAACTATTTAGGTTTAGATCCAAACTCCGAAAGTAAAGCGGATCTAGCCAAAGCCAAGACATTGCTCAGTTCTGTGCGCGATAGCTATCGTAAGTTCTCCTCTTCCTCTTATATCTCTGATCTTGCCAACGGTGATGTTTGTGTTTCTCTCGGTTATAACGGTGATGTATTGCAGGCTCAGGGGCGTGCAGAAGAAGCCGGGCAGGGTATAAAAATTGATTATGCCATTCCTAAAGAGGGTACGATTGTTTGGTTTGATCTGTTAGCGATTCCTGTTGATGCGCCCCATAAAGAGGCTGCTTATCAACTGATCGATTACATTCTGCGTGGCGAAAATGCCGCTTCAATCTCTAACTATGCTTACTACGCGGTGGCTAATAAAGCGGCTGAACCGATGCTGCTAGAAGAGGTGTTGAATAACCCGGGTATCTATCCATCAGACGAGGTGAAGGCTAATCTGTTCACTCAAAATGCCCATGCGGCTAAGTTTGATCGGTTACTGACTCGTGCTTGGACGGGTATTAAAACCGGTCGCTAAGTTAGCCACTGGCGGAAGTCTACCTTCCGCTAGGGTGAGTTATTCAGTAAGCCTTCAACTTTAGGATGATCGAGTTATAAGTTGATTGAAATCAGCTGAAGGCTGCATCAATAATTCGCTGAGTTCACTTCAGGGCTCAGTCTTAGAATCAGCATGTAGGGTGTAGTATGAGTTTAACAACAATGATTGAGACGCCGAGTGATAACGGGTTGGTGACATCGCCGGAGATCGCTGAGTTGCCACTGTGGAAGCAACAAGGCGCAACGCCATTTTTACGAATTGAGAACATCACTAAAAAGTTTGGCGACTTTGCCGCGGTCGATAATATCTCACTGGACATCTATAAAAACGAACTGTTCTGTCTGCTGGGCGGATCGGGATCCGGTAAGAGTACCTTGCTGCGCATGTTAGCGGGATTTGAATCGCCTACTAGCGGTCGAATCATTATCGATGGCGTTGATATGTCGGGCATTCAGCCTTGGAAGCGTCCGGTCAATATGATGTTTCAGTCCTATGCGCTGTTTCCACATCTGTCGGTTGAAGAAAATGTTGCCTTCGGTTTGAAGCGGGAAGGGTTGGGCCGGTCGGAAGTTAAGCAGCGGGTGGCTAAGATGCTCGATATGGTTCAGTTGGATCATTTGGGCAAACGTAAACCTCATCAGCTGTCCGGTGGGCAGCGGCAACGGGTCGCGCTGGCGCGTTCACTGGTAAAGCGTCCTAAGCTATTGTTATTAGATGAGCCGCTAGGTGCGCTCGACAAGAAACTGCGGGAAGAAACCCAGTTCGAGCTGATCAATATTCAGGAAGAGTTAGGTGTGACCTTTGTCGTGGTAACCCATGATCAGGAAGAAGCGATGACTCTCGCGACTCGGATTGGGGTAATGAATCATGGTGTGATTGTCCAAACCGCCGAACCCCATGATGTTTATGAATATCCCAACAGTCGCTTTGTGGCTGAATTTGTCGGTTCTGTGAACCTATTTGAAGGCTTGGTGATCGAGGATCAGCCGGATTCGGTGCGGATTCAGTCGAAAGAAGCCGATGCTGTACTTTATGTTAGCCATGGTATTAGCTGCGCTCCCAACCAAAAAGTTCATGTAGCGGTACGACCTGAGAAAATGCGCATTAGCCGAGAGGCCCCGGATCAGCAAGAAAACTGTGTCTGTGGTGTGGTCGAAGAATATGCCTATATGGGCGGGTTGACGGTCTATCGTGTGCGTTTAGCCAGCGGTAAAGAGGTGCGAGTCACCCAGCCTAATATCTCTCGGGCCAGCAGTGAGCGATTGACCTGGAAAGATGAGGTCTATCTGTATTGGGATCTAGACAGCAGCGTGGTATTAACAGCATGAGTACACCAACCGGCTCTGCCTGGGTGGATGGCTCTGGTTCACGCCTGGCAAAATACAACGTCTTTAAACGAGTAAACTGGGGACGGGCTTCGGTGTTTTCCGTACCGACCCTCTGGTTAGCTATCTTCTTCTTTATCCCCTTTTTGGTGGTGTTTAAGATCTCTCTCTCAGAGACCGCCATTGCCGTACCGCCTTATACAGCGTTACTCGATTGGAATGCGGAAGACGCCTATATCAATCTCAAGCTGAACCTAGGTAATTACCTCTTTCTGTTTGAAGACTCGTTTTATATCGATGCTTACCTGAGTTCTATTAAGATCGCTGCGGTATCGACATTTTTTACACTGTTGATCGCTTTCCCTATCGCCTATCTGATGGCGCGTAGTAAGCCCTCAACCCGTGCATTATTGCTCTCGCTGGTAATTCTGCCTTTTTGGACCTCCTTTCTGTTACGGGTTTATGCCTGGATGGGGTTTCTGAAAAAGAACGGTCTGGTGAATGAGTTTTTGATGAGTACCGGCATCATTGATCAGCCGCTAATCATGTTACAAACCGACTTCGCGGTCTATATCGGTATCGTCTATACCTACTTGCCATTTATGGTGCTACCGCTCTATAGCGCCCTAGAAAAAATGGATATGACGCTATTGGAAGCGGCGGAAGATCTCGGTGCTCGGCCGGCGACAAGCTTCTTCTTAATCACTGTGCCGTTGGCGGTGCCCGGTATTATTGCCGGCTGTGTGCTGGTATTTATACCGGCGGTGGGTGAGTTCGTTATTCCGTCATTGTTGGGTGGTTCCGATACCCTCATGATTGGACGGGTATTATGGGATGAGTTCTTCCTCAATCGTGACTGGCCGATGGCCTCTGCGGTTGCCATTGTGATGCTGATCGTACTGGTGTTGCCGATCATGCTGATACGCAACAGTCAGGGTAAAGAGGAGACGGTGTAATGAAACGTAGATCATTGTTTTTAAATACCACTGCTACCATGGGATTTATTTTTCTGTATGCGCCGATGATTGCGTTGGTGGTGTACAGTTTTAATAAATCAAAGCTGGTGACGGTCTGGGGTGGTTGGTCGTTAAAGTGGTATGGCGAGCTGTTTCGAAATGATCAGATTATTGATGCGGCTTTGCTGAGCTTTAAAATAGCCTTTATCAGCGCCAGTGTGGCGGTGGTGTTGGGCACCATGGCCGGCTTTGTGCTGAGTCGTTTTGGTCGGTCGCGGGGTAAGATGTTGCTATCCGGCTGGATCAGCGCACCGCTGGTGATGCCGGAGGTAATTACCGGGCTATCATTGTTGCTATTGTTTGTGGCCATGGAAAGCGCCTTCGGTTGGCCGGCGGGTCGCGGGACGATGACCATTATCATTGCTCATGTGACCTTCTGTATGGCTTATGTGGCGGTAATCGTGCAGTCCCGTTTGTCGCAGATGGATGAAACCTTGGAAGAGGCGGCAATGGATCTGGGGGCTAAACCCTCATCACTGTTTTTCTTGGTGACTCTGCCGTTAATCATGCCGGCGGTGATCTCCGGTTGGTTGCTCTCTTTTACCTTGTCGTTAGATGATCTGGTTATTGCGAGTTTCGTTTCGGGACCGGGTAACAGTACTCTGCCGATGGTGATCTTCTCTAAAGTGCGCTTGGGGGTTTCGCCTGAGGTCAATGCACTGGCAACACTTATGATTCTGGTGGTTGCGATTGGTGTGATTGCGGCGATGTGGCAGATGCGACGTCAGGCCAAGTTGCTGGAAAAACAGGAATAAATGGGTTCTGGTTGGCGCTCTCCGGTTGGGGGCGCTAAGCGACACATTTGAGGCTCGAATGGTCGGTAGTAAAGGTGAGAAACAAGTGAAAAAGATAGGTATTTTGGCAACCGGTATTACACCTGATGAGTTGCTGGGTCAGTATGGCTCTTATGCCGATATGTTTAAGCAGTTGTTTGCGTTGATTGATGCCGATTTTGAGTATCAGGTGTTTGATGTCCGTGACGGTGTTTTTCCAGAAAATGCTCAGCAGTGCGATGGCTGGGTGATTACTGGCTCAAAATATAATGTCGATGAACAGCGTGATTGGATGACAGCGCTTAAAAAGCTGATTTTGGAAATTGATGCCTGTCATCTTCCATTGCTCGGTATCTGCTTTGGTCATCAAATTATTGCTGAAGCTTTTGGCGGTAAGGTTGAGGCTTATGAAGGTGGTTGGGGTGTTGGCCTGCATCGCTATCAATTAGTGGGTGAACCTGCTTTTGTGACCGATGGTGCTGATTCTTTTGCCATCAGTGCGATGCATCGTTATCAGGTGATCGAAAAGCCTGATAATGCCCGTGTTTTTGCTAAGTCTGAATTCTGCCTGTATGCGGGTTTAGTGTATGGCGATAATATTTTCACCGTGCAGGCGCATCCAGAATTTAATCTCAGCTATGAAACCGAGCTGGTGAAGCTGCGTAGAGGTGAGGTAATTCCTGACCCTGTGGCGGAGGTCGGTTTGGCGGAGCTTCAGGCTGAAGGTGCGGCAACTGATTCGCAGAAAGTGGCACGATGGATGGCGGGCTTTTTGCAACGTTAATAATGAATGATTGGCTAAAGCCGCTGTTATCAGCGGCTTAATGAGATGGTTCCCCTCGCTTTTAACCAGCTATGCTGGAAAGGTGACGAAACCAACAAGGAGAACCATCTC
>NZ_JBLWZV010000037.1:0-12834 GCF_048266285.1 Amphritea sp. | reverse complement strand
TAATTGTTTGAGGAATACATCATGAAAGCACTTATCACATCGATCGCACTGGCAACGACTCTGGCCGCTGGCGCAGCATCTGCCGCTACTAACTTTAATGTAGGTCAGTTAGGTGACAGCGTTAATGCTCAAAGTACATCTCGCCATCAAGCAACCGGTGACGTTGTTAAAACCGCTAACTTGCCAGGCAGCAGCTATAGCTCAGATCTGTTTGTTGGTAATAAATAAGTCAGCACTCGCCATCTATTGGTAACCATTGTTCATTTAATTGTTTGAGGAATACATCATGAAAGCACTTATCACATCGATCGCACTGGCAACGACTCTGGCCGCTGGCGCAGCGTCTGCAACTAACTTCAATGTGGGCCAACTGGGTGACAGCGTTAATACTCAAGGCGCATCTCGTCATCACGCAATGGGTGAAGTCGTTAAGACCACTAATTTGCCAGGCAGCAGCTATAGCTCAGATCTGTTTGTCGGTAATAAATAAGTAGCCGCTAAGTAGTAATTCGTTAGTCATCGTAAAATCATGAAGAAAGAGGGTTTTACTGAAACCATTTATAGAGGAATGGCCTATGAGAACATCTATTACTACGGTTAGCATCGCATTAGCACTGGTTGCCGGCGCAGCCAGTGCTTCAGCTAATTTTGATTCAGACCAAGTTGTTTATATCGACGCTCAAATGACCGGGCTGTACAACAACGAAGAAGTGAAAATCGTTGATGGACCTAATATTCCGGGTAAAAGCTACGGCCATAAATTGTTGATCTGCGGTAACTAAGCATGTTGCTTGGGATAAAATATCCTAGCAACCTGCGCCTGCTCTAAAGTGATTACCGCAAGTATTCATCTTTTTAGTATGAACGTTTTTTTAAAGCAAACCCGAGCCAAGAGCTCATTTTTGCATCCCTGCTTTTTACGTCTTCTAATCTGTTTTACATCCGCTTGAAGAGATAACCCTATTCCGCTTGATGACCCCTCTGGTTAACGCACACTTTTGGTTTTTTGTGTTTTATCTTCGTTATAGCTATCCCTATTCAAACCGATAACGCGGCATCTAGTTGTGCTTCGTTGTACTGTTGACGTAATTTTCGCTTAAGCAATTTCCCCGCTGTATTCTTCGGTAGCGCATCGGCCACAATAAAGGCTTTAGGCACTTTGAACGGAGCCAAATACTGTTGGCAGTGGCGGGTGAGTTCATCGTTGTCCGCATCTTCTCCCTGTTTGAAGACCACGATAGCGGTGATCGCTTCGATCCATTTTTCGTGGGGTGTGCCAATGACCGCAACTTCTGCGATAGCGGGATGCAGGTATAGCGCTTCTTCGACATCGCGGCTGGCCACCAACACGCCGCCGGTATTAACGACATCTTTGATTCGATCGACGATAAAGATGTAACCCTCTTCATCGGCATATGCCAAGTCACCTGAATGGAACCATCCGCCGGCAAAGGCCTCGGCTGTTTGCTCCGGCTTATCCCAGTAGCCCACCATCACATGGGGAGAGCGATGAATAATCTCACCCTGTTCCCCTGGCGAGCAATCTTCCATTGTCAGTGGATTAACAATCCGAGTTTCCACCGACATGATCGGTTTACCTATCGAGGCGAGTCGGCCTGTTTGTTCTTCCGGTGCCAGCACGGTGGCCAGTGGTGCCATTTCGCTCTGGCCATAGCAGTTAAACAGACGACAGCCGGGAAGGCGTTGCTGCAGTTCGGCGACGATGGGCTCCGGCATAATGGAGGCACCGTAGTAAATATTCACCAGTGAGCTGAGGTCGTGTTGATCAAAACCTGGGTGACGTAACAGCCCGATCCAAACAGTTGGTGGTGCAAACACTGAATTGAGCCGTTCACTGCTGATCGCCGTAAAGACTAGCTCCGGTAGTGGCGCTTGCAGGATATAGCTCATGGCACCGATCATGAGTGCGGGGATGGTAAAAACATGCATCTGCGCGGAGTGATACAGCGGCAACGCCGCTAGGCAACGATCATCAGTGGTCAGGTCAAGATGTTGGATGCAACTACTGTATTCGGCCATAAAGCCACGGTGGGTGTGCATCGCACCTTTGGGATGCGAGGTGGTGCCTGAGGTGTAAAGAATTTGGGCGATATCGGTATCCTGCACCTTGACGTCGGGTGGTTGATGATCCGCATTTGACTGACTTATCTGCAGAATATCGAGCAGTGAATGGGGTGTCGGTGTGTGCAGTGAGCCGGTAGTGGTGATCGCGGTATCCTGTACAACGGCAGCGACATTATCGGCCAGATCGTCATCCATAAAAATTGCTGCTGCACCGGATTGCTTTAATAGATAAAGCAGTTCGTCTTTGACGAGAGCATAGTTGATCGGTACATGGATCATGCCCGCACGGGTACAGGCCAGAAAGAGAATCAGGTAAGCATCAGAGTTTTTACCAAATGCCGCAATACGGTCGCCGGGTTGTAAACCACTTTGCAACAGGGCATTGGCCACGCGGTTAACGGCGCGGTCGAGCTGCTGATATGTCCAGTGGCGCTGTTGGAAGATGATGGCTTCTTTAGCGGCAAAGCGTTTTGCGGCGCGGCGCAGTCCATCACCGATGGTGTTCACTGTGGCGGTTTGGATGTCGGATAGCATTGATGCAGACCTTCTTATTTTTGTTTTGTCATTTAGAGTGTCTTTTTTCGCCGCGTTGGAAGCAATGATTAAACTGTCCAAAGCATTTGATAAAAGCGGTCAGTGGGGCGTTGCTCTAATGGTGTGTCGCTTGATAGGCACTGGGTGCGACACCGGTCCAGCCTTTGAATGCTCGGCAGAATGCGGCCTGTTCGGTGAAACCGACCAATTCACTGGTTTCGGCAACGCTGAGGGATTCTTCGGTGAGTAAGCGGATCGCGGTATCGCAACGAACTCGATCCTTGATCTGTTGATAACTATGGCCTTCTTCCTTGAGTTTGCGGCGCAATGTGCGGGAGGTCATATGTAGATCGTGGGCAATATCTTCCAGTGTCGCTGCCTGTTCTAATCCCTTATTTAGCATAAGGCGTTGAACTTGAATGCTAAGGCTATTGTTATCCCCAACGCGACGAAGCACCTCAAGGGGCGAACGGCGCAGAAAAGAATCTAGCTCAAGTGGGTCTCGCACCCGAGGCAGCATCAGTAATTTACTGCTGAAGCTGAAGCCGGCGGTGGGTTGGTCAAACAGTAAATGCTCGCCGAACATTGGTGGATATTCATCTTGATGGGCGGGGGCTGAGTAATTAAAGCGGGTGGTCTGAATCGCCAACTGACTATTGACCAACCAGCTACTGAAGCGTTGCCACATTAGTAACAAAAACTCCTGTAATAGGTGGTCTGGATCTAATTCTGGCTGCATCAATGTGATATCGATGTTGACGCTATCGGCTTCGATATGGAGGGCAAAATTAGCCTCAGACTGCACGGCATTATAGAAACGCACACTTTGTTGCAACATCGCCCCGAGCGTTTTCAACTGGAATAACGATTCCATCATCAGGGCGAACACACCGTTTTTGCTGGGGTGCTCGGTTAGGCCCATAAACTCATCGCCGGTGGCGCGCCAAACGGCTCTGATCAGGTTGGCTAATTGTACTTCGGTGATGCGGGCCCGGGGTTTATGCAGCAGTTCGCTGGGGACGGCGGCTCGCTCAAGCAGCGGCAGCGGATCAATTCCCTGGTTGATGGCTCCTCGTAGGCTCGCTTGTATGTAGTGATTGGAGACCAGTTTTTTTTTCATGGTTAATCATGGTTTTCCCTTAGTTAAGTGAGCATACCTTATCGCTGCCTATGGTACAAAAAGTGGCGCCGCCCACTCAGAGGTCGTGGTTGGTCGTTTTTATCAAACCGATTGTCTGTATTGGTCATAGCACAGTTGTCGACGTTCAGCGGATACTCCTCGGACAATAAAGATAAGTAATATGAGAGTTGAGTGGCGATGAATATCAGAAATAAAGTGGCGGTCGTCAGTGGCGGCGCATCCGGATTAGGGTTGGCAACGAGCCTACGTCTATTAGCAGAAGGGGCGCAGGTTTTAGTACTGGATATGAATAATGAGGCGGGCCAGGCGTTACAAGCGCAGTATCCGCAGCAAGTGCGTTTTTACCCAGTGGATGTCACCGATGCCGATGCGGTTGAGCAAGCACTTAGCGATGGTGTAAGCCAGTGGGGCCGTTTGGATATCTGTGTTAATTGCGCCGGCATTGTCGCTGCCGGTAAGGTCTTGGGGCGTGAAGGCGCGCTGCCACTGGCGCAGTTTAGCCATGCGATCAATATCAATCTTAACGGCACCTTTAATGTGCTGCGGGTCGCCGCCGAAAAGATGGCGGCAAAAGGGGCAGACGAAGAGCAGGGTGTGATTATCAATACTGCCTCGGTGGCTGCGTTCGATGGTCAAACGGGTCAGGCTGCATATAGTGCCAGTAAAGCGGCTATTGCTGGTATGACGCTACCACTGGCTCGGGATTTAGCCCCACACCATATTCGTGTAATGACGATTGCTCCCGGGCTATTTGATACTCCTATGATGCAATCGTTACCGGAAAAAGTTCGCGAGCCGTTGATTGAGATGGTGCAGTGTCCGAAACGTTTTGGTCTGCCGGAAGAGTTCGCCGATCTTTGTTGCCACATTATTACTAACCCCTATCTTAACGCTGAAGTGATCCGTCTCGATGCGGGTATTCGGATGGAATCGAAGTAAGGAGCCTAACCATGAATGCTTCATATACTGCAGCGGATAGCGCTGAATTAGCCCTGTTTCGAGATATGACCCAGCGAGCTTTGGCACAAGAAGTAACCCCCTATTACGATGATTGGGAACGTGCCGGCATTATGCCTAGGACTATTTGGCCTACATTGGGACAGGCGGGTATGCTCTGTGTTGATTTGCCAGAGCAGTATGGTGCGGCGGGCGCTCCCTTTGAGGTGGCGCAGCTAGTCTTGGGTGAGATGGCGCAGCTAGGGTATGGCGGTCTTGCCAGTAGTTTTAATATTCATTCAAATATCGTCGCGCCCTATATTTTGCATCGGGGAACCGATGCGCAAAAGCAACACTGGTTACCGAAGATGGTCAGTGGCGAGGTGGTGGGGGCTATTGCCATGACCGAGCCGGGTTCTGGCAGTGATCTGGCAGCCCTGCGTACCCGCGCGGTTCGCGACGGCGATGAGTGGGTGCTTAATGGCTCGAAAATCTTTATCACCAACGGTTTATTGGCTGACTTGGTGATTGTCTGTGCCTCTACCGATCCTGCTGCTGGGGCGAAGGGAATCTCTCTGTTTCTCGTGGATGCCTCGTTACCCGGTTTTTCACGGGGCAAAGGCATCAGTAAAATTGGTCAGCATTGCAGCGATACTGCAGAGCTATTTTTCGATAACCTTAGGCTCCCTGCCGATGCATTATTAGGCGAGGAAAATCACGGCTTCTTCTACCTCATGGATGAGTTACCAAGAGAACGGCTAGGCTGTGCCACGCAAGCCATTGCCGCGACCGATGGTGCCTTGGCGCTCACCCTCAACTACGTTCTGGAGCGGAAGGCATTCGGTCAAACGGTGGGCAGCTTTCAGAACACTCGCTTTAAATTAGCCGAAGTTAAAACCCAGCTAGAACTATGCCGCGCCTACTATCAACAATGTCTGCATCACTATAATCACGGCACGATGACCATTGAAGAGGCAGCCCTGCTTAAACTCAGTGCCACCGAGATGCAGTGTCAGGCTGCCGATCAATGTTTGCAGTTGTTCGGTGGCTATGGCTATACCACCGAATATCCTATCTCCCGGTTCTATGTTGATGCCCGGGTTCAGACTATCTACGCCGGCACCTCAGAGATTATGAAAGAGGTAATTGCGCGCCCGATGCTCGGTCGTTAACCGGACCACGAAGGAATAAACACTATGAAATTAAGTGATATCGTAATTGTTGATGGGGTACGTACCGCGATTGGTACATTTGGTGGCAGCCTGTCGAGTTTATCGCCGGCGGAATTAGGAACCGTAGCGGCCACCGAAGCGATTCGTCGCTCAGGAATTCCCGCTGAGGCGATCGATCATGCGGTCTTTGGCCATATCATCACCACGGCTCCGCAGGATGTTTATCTGTCTCGCCATATTGCACTTAATTCAGGGTTACCCGCGTCGTCCGCCGCCGTTAATGTGAATCGCCTGTGTGGTTCATCGGTGCAATCGGTTATTTCTGCCGCCCAGCTGTTGCTGATGGGGGATAGCCAGATCGCGTTGGCTGGGGGCGCCGAGAGTATGAGCCGTGGTGCTTACCTGATGCCGGATGCTCGTTATGGCGCGCGGATGGGCGACAGTCGTGTGGTCGATATGACTCAAGGGATTCTTAGTGATCCGTTTGGCAGTGGTCATATGGGCGTGACAGCTGAAAATATTGCTGCGCAGCAGGGCTATGGACGAGACGACCTAGATCGGTTCGCTGCAGAGAGTCATCGACGCGCATTAATGGCGATAGAGCAGGGGCATTTTCGCGATCAGATCGTTCCTGTTACTGTTAAACAAGGCCGTCAAGAATTTATCTTTGATACCGATGAGCATCCTCGGGCAGGCACTACTGTCGAAAGCTTGGCAAAACTGAAGCCAATATTTAAGCGAGATGGCATTGTGACCCCCGGTAACTCATCGGGCCTAAATGATGGTGCGGCGGCGATGGTTATGACGACGATGGCTGAAGCACAACGCCGTGGATTATCTCCCCGTTGTCGTATTCTTAGTTATGCCTTTGCCGGTGTTGCTCCGGAGTTGATGGGCTTGGGGCCGATACCCGCCGTTAAACAAGCGCTAAAAAATGCTGGGCTACAAATGCAGGATATCGATGTGATCGAATCCAACGAAGCTTTTGCCGCTCAGGCGATGGCGGTAACTGAACTATTGGGGATGCCTGAGGTTAAGGTTAATCCGAATGGCGGAGCTGTCGCATTAGGTCATCCTGTGGGGGCGACAGGCTCGATTATTATTATCAAAACAATGGCGGAGCTGGAACGTACCGAAGGGCGTTATGGATTGGTGACGATGTGCATTGGTGGTGGCCAAGGCATCGCACTGATTATTGAGCGGATTAGGTAATATTATCTAGGCTGTCTTTTTTGTGTTTAAGGACAGATGTGCAAGTTGTTGACACTTTAGATTAAGCCTAGGTTCTGGCATGAAACACTGCTCACGATCTCGTTACGGGAGTACAATGACCCCTCTGATTTAGAAATAGGGTAGAGCGGGTATTGTAGTCGTATGACGTTATCGCGTGAATTTTATCGCCACGGGCCGGATGTACGGCAAGGTAATCCCGTTAGCTTTGTTGAAGTGAGGAAGCGGTTTGATTTCAGGTTTATCGGTATTGGTCGCTGGGTGACGCAGGCGGAACAAAACCGAGCGGCGGGATTGTTTTACGATGCCTTGGTTGACCTGATGACCATCCTGAAATGCCCCGAACCGCTGATCTCATTGCGCGGAACCTTGTCGTTACAATACGGTATCGGTGGACGCCCCGGTGTTGCCGCCCATTATCAACCGTCGATGCGGTGCTTTTCTTTGGCCAAAAATGCAGGCCCAGGCAGCATTGCACATGAGTGGTTTCATGCACTCGATCATTATCTCGGTGGTACTGCTTTTGACGATGCGCCGGCAGGCATGTTTGCCTCAAAAGCTTGGCTAGCAGATGCAACGCCTGTGGTTCATCCTTTGAATGATGATCTGTACGCCTGTTTCAGGCATATTATGTTAGCTGAAGACGGCGATTCCCCTAGCCCGTTATTTGAGGTATCAGCGCGGGTCGATAGAGCGATGAATCAAGTGTATTACAGTCAGGCTGAGGAGTTATGCGCGAGAGCGTTTGAAGCCTTTGTTCAAGATGCGGCTATCACCAATAACTTTTTGGTTTCGGGGACTAAAATGACGGCTGAGGCGGAGCAGGGGTTGTATCCGCGAGGCGAGCAACGTGAACGTATTAATCTAGCCTTTCAGCGTTATTTTAATCGTTTGGGGGCTGCCTTAAACAGTGAAATTCGCCGGCAGACTCGTGCATAAAAGGTGGTAATGGCGATGGTTTGTTAGTGATCACTATGCCTGGTGATATAGTAAACATAACTTAATAACGTTCATATTGCTGGGATTATACTGATGCCTCTGTTGCAGTGATGCAAACAGAGCGCTGGATGCCACGCAACCTATGTCTTTAACATTTGCAACGCGCTTCCAGCTTATACCGCTTCAGAGCAGGCTCTGTTCAACCTTTAATCAAATAGCTAATGATGCCAGTAGGCGATTAAATTTCTTACGGAATGCGGTATCTGACAGTAGCTGAAGAACGAGCTTTTGGTCAGACGCTTCTAAATGGCCTTTTAGAAAATGAGTGCCAGGTTCTTCTGCTGCTTCGAGATTGAATTCAGACAGGTCACGAAGGCCTCTATACGCGACACGGTCACCGATACGTCCAGCTAAGTAAAGTAACACGGTATCTTTTAACTCATCATCTTTTAAAGCCAACTGCCCTGGGGCTTTGGCTAGTGGGAGCAGTGAGTTGGCAATGGCGCGTTCAATCTCTTCGGGCAAACCCCAATTTCGAGCTAACGTCGAGCCAACGATAGAGGAGTTTAAACCGCAACCCTGTTGCTGCGCTTTAACTCTGTCCATGACCGTCATACCTTCTGTATACCAAGCGTCTGTACCGTCCTCTCCTAGGATCAAACCTAGGTCACCGAGATTAAAAAATAACGCTTTGGTTGCGAGGACCGACGGGCGGGAGTGGCCAGCGTTTTGTCCTAATAAACTGGCAAAAGCACTTGCAACGGCGGTAGATATCCACACCCGCTGTAATGCTGTTTTTTGTGCTTCAGAACAGTCTTTAGTTTGGTTAGCTGTAGCGGCTTGGGAGACTAAGCTTCTAACAAAGCTGACTCCAAGGTAATTAACCGCATGCTGGACGCTTGAAATCGGCGAGGTTAAGGCAAAGGCTGCAGAGTTGACCGTTCGTAATACCGTCGCTGTTAGACCGGGATCCGCCGCGAGTGTTTCAACCAATTCTTTAGATGTATCTAAGCCGCTGGCTAACTTTGATTGCACGGGGTGAGGGTCTGGCAACTTTTTGCACAACTGTTGTGCTTTAGCGGCTTGTGTTTCATCGATCTGTGACGCAACTAACAGATCGAAATCGATGAGAGACGCTTGTTCCTCTTGTGGTACTTGAGGTAATTCAGCCGTGCCCCAATGACCCGACTCATCAAAAAGTTTTCCCAGAGGCTTCGAGGGTTTCGATGTTGACTCACTAGACTGCCTGGTGGTCTTCGGCCTCTTGTCAGCGTTTTTCTTTTTCTTTCTACCAAATAGTCCAAATAGCACGACAGTCGACTCCAATAGTTGGCGTATATCGTTGAATCAAACGCGGCTTAAGCGCTTATGTATAGCATTTTGATCATCGCAGAGCGTTTTGGCTAGCGCTTGAATCAATATTTTCGTTGATATTATATCGTTTAGGTTCACTTATCCCCATTTGTTAGTTTTCTTATCTTAGTTTATTGCGGCGTTCAGCTGAGTTGGTAATCGGTGTGATTTTTTGATAACCCACCGATCTAGCGCTTTCAGGTCATCATTGGGGGTGGCTGCGCTTCTATGCTTAACCTCTGCAGATAGCAAGCAGTCAAGGGGTTGGTGAACCGTACCGATGGCGCGGAAAGGAAGCCTCACCTCAACGAATGCACCTGTTTAAGAAGCCGCTTAGTGCGGGACTGATTCAGTCTGAATAGGCTAGTACACATCTTCACGGTAGCGTCCCTGCGCTTTCAGTGTCGCCACATCGATCCCCAGCGGGGCAATTACCTTGTCCAGTGCCGCCGCTACGCTACTCGCCATGTTACGACCGCCACATATTAAGAACTGTGCGCCTTCTCCGATCAATTGACGTAGCTCCACATCATCTTCAGTAATCTTATTCTGCACATATGCGCCTTGGTTGATGCGGGAGAAAACCGGATTTAATTTAGTTAACCGCTGATCTTTTAGGTAGCGCTTAAGCTCTGTTTCATAGAGAAAATCAGACTGTGGAGAGCGACCGCCCCAATAAAGGTGTATCGGGTGATGTGCTTTATTATTGCGGATAAAGCCCACTAACGGTCCAATGCCGGTGCCCGCGCCGATCAGTATTATCGGTGCCTTGCCCGATGCTGGGCGAAAGCTCGGATTAAGCTTTATGAAGGCCTCAATGGTGTCGCCGACGGATAGCCCATGAAGAAAACCGGAGCATACCCCGTCAGGATGGTGACGAACGCAGATCTCGAGAATGCCATTTTTCGATGCGGATGCCAGCGAGTAGAATCGCGGCACACTGCTGCCTGGCGGCAAGATACCCACAAGGTCGCCTGCATCAAAATGCGGTAAGCCGGCGCGTCTCAGTAAACGATTCAACAGACCTTTATGACTCCCTTCCGGTGACTTGAAGCGTAATACCGCCGTTGGCGCCTGCACCGCGGCACCGTAATCGACGCGTTCGACAAGGGTCAACGTCGTGCTAGCGGGATGAACCGGGACATGCACGAGTGTTAATTCCTTATCTAGAACGCTACTCACCGCCTGCCCCCAGCGGGCGAATTCCTGTGGGGATTGTCGATGGATGGTTTCGAGTGGTAGTAGCTGTGGCCAGCCCTTGGTGATGAGCGCGGCCTCAACCTCTTTGGCAAACTGGCAGAACTCAGGGAACTGTCGATCACCAAAACCTAAGACGGCAACAGGAACATCGGGTGTCTTAGACATTTTCGCCAGTCGTGTCAGAAAATGGTTAGCCGACGCCGGTGCGTCACCATCACCATAGGTGGCGGTCAGCATAAACATCCGTTTTGCCTGTGGATAATGATGGCCAATCTGATTCATGGGGGCGGTGTGAATCTGAAATCCTAAGCGATGAAGGGCGTCATGCAAGGTTTTGGCAAAGCCCCACGTACTGTTACTTTCACTGCCAACCAGAATGATGGTATCGGCAAGGCGAGCAGCGCTATTATGGTTTATGGTTGTGGCGGATTGTTTACGGCTCCACCAGATATGGATACCGGTCCATGCCATCAATGGCACAGCGAGCGCACTCAAACCAAGCAATAGACCAAGCCACCATAACCCTTCGCCGGTGTGTAACATGTAGATAAACTCATAGAGTTTTTGTGGGTTACCGTAAGCTTGATAAGAGAGTAATTGACCGGTTGCTTGATCAACAAAGCCGCTTCCTTGATTGGTGGTAATGGAATAAACACCCATTGGGTCGTTTGGATAGGGATAAACCAGCTCTCTGAATTCGGTGATAGGGATCGATTTTAATGCCGACAGGGTATCAATAGATGCAGGTACGCCGCCATTTACATGGGTTGGGAAACCGGGCTCAGCCGATGAGTAGTCGGGTATCAACTCAAAAGTCATGGCTGACATGTATAAGCCGGTAGAAGCCGATAATATCAGGCCCAGTACCGCCACTCGGCCTACCTCTGTATGCAGACGTTGCTTAAAGGGCCCTTGGATCGGTCGAAAAATATGACGCCAACCGCCGAGTCGATTGATCAACATGACGGCACCGGAAAAGGTTAACAGCAGCATAAAAAAAGCGGCGACCCCAGCAACAACTCGTCCAGGTGTCCCCAACAGATAAGACCGATGCAGGTTTTTTATCCACACCATAATGGGTGAGCTGGAATAGGCGCCAATCGTTGCCCCCGTTAGTGGGTTGATTAGGTCCGCTCCTGTTTGGTCGCCGTCAGTAAAGTAAACAATGATACTGCCTGACGGATGTCGTTGTATTTGCTCGGTGCCAGGGTAGCGAGTGATAAGTTTTCCCGCTAACTCCGCCACGCTGATTGACGATGTGCCTGCGATTTTAGCCTGTGAGCGTTCGAGAATCGGATCAAGCGAGAGCACAGCACCGGAGATGGTGAGCAGCACAACGAACAGTGTTGCTATCAAGCCAGACAGGGAGTGAAACTGACGTAACATAACGGGGTTCCTAGGCAGTTATTTAAAACGAATAGGTGAACGTTTTGATATAACCGCGGCCATTATTGGGTTTATCGACCCCTTCGCTGGTGAATGGCACGACAACATCATTACGGTTGTCTCGCATATCTTCGACAGCGGTATCAACGTGGAGCTGAAACCCTGCATCAATATAGGTGTCGGGCAGATCAAGGGTGACCGTTAATGTCTTACCCTCGGTAACGCTGGCACCGGATAGTCCATCGTACTCACTTTTGCGCTGCCCACTCCCCCGCGCCCAGCCGCTCAAGTGCTTGTAATATTTTGATTTCTTGCCAGCCACCCATAACGTTCTTTGATACTGACCGTCGGCATTGGTTAAATAAATGGCTAGATAAGCACCGTCACCGCCATAGTTTTTTAGCTGAGTGGTCAAGGTGACATCACGTGCATAGGATTGTGAAGATAGTAAAGCTGCAGCCATCAAACACAGGGTTATTGCTAAACGTTTCATGATTTATCTCCCTTACATTTATTCGATCGTGACTTTTGGTTTGTTTGTTGGCGTGTTACTACCGGAGTTTAAGTCGCTAGTTGATGATGGTTGGGCCTGGTTACCTAAGTTCAGGTAGTCAGATGCGTCATCTGAACCATCAAATTTGATTTCAAGTTCCATAATCTTCAGCGAAGCGGGTGAGAATTTCGCTTCAACTCGATGACCTTTGCGATCGCGTCCTTTGAGCTCATAACAGCCATCGTCCACTTTGATGCGCTTTACCTCCCAGCCATTGTCTACCATCATCTGACGGAGACGTTCTTTAGGTTGCCAATCGACGGTTGGGTCGGTGCAATCATCGCTGGCTAGCGCGGCACCACTGA
>NZ_JBLWZV010000036.1:0-17638 GCF_048266285.1 Amphritea sp. | reverse complement strand
AGAGTTTAGTGTGGACTATATGCATGCTTTGCTAGGGGCGATTACCCCGCAATATATCACTCAGGCAGAAGCTGAGCGGGCGGGCGCGTCGCTATCTGAGCAGCAGGCGAACGCTAAGGCGGGGGTGGGTAGCATCGTGTCAGTGCTGAGTGCTTGAGTTAAGCGCTTTGAGTTCTAAGTTCAGGTTTTAAGGTGGCAAAGGCTTGATGCGGGTCGGGTCTTTGTTAAGGCTGCTTTGTTGGGCTTATTGTGGCTGGCATTTTTGTTAGCGGTGCAGTTGTTGGTAGGGTTTTTATCGGGAGAGATTTTGTTGGTAGGTTTAGGTCAAGCTAGTAGATGTTTATTTAATGTTCGCTGGGGAGGAGCGTGAGGGTGCTTAGATGTGAAGGAATAACAGATACAAAAAAGACCTGATATAAATCAGGCCTTTCTCTGGTAGCAACAGATCAGAGATCTGTTAGCTTACGCGGTCTTAGATGGCAACGATGTTTTCTGCCTGTGGACCACGTTGACCTTGAGTTACAGAGAACTGTACCTGCTGGCCTTCTTCAAGAGTTTTGAAGCCATTGCTCTGGATTGCACTGAAGTGTGCGAATACGTCAGGGCCATTTTCTTGCTCAATAAAACCGAAGCCTTTGTCAGCGTTAAACCATTTAACAGTACCGGTTACAGTAGCCATGTTAGTTGTCCTATTTTATAAATAATGTTTTGCTATCAGAGATAGCGGTGACGCAGGAATTTTTACTATACATTATGGAAACAGGACGAGAAGCTGAAACAGGATCTTCGAAATGATGCATAAAAATATGGTGAATCTTCAAGCTGGGTTTAATATATACACTTTGGTTTTTTATATCAACCCTTTATTTGATTAATTATCGAGGGCCACGCTCTTTAGGTATTTGTTGTCGGAGCTTGAGGAGCCCGTTCAACCTGGTTGCGGGCCTTAGATTTAGCGCGATAGAGGGCTAAATCTGTCCGATTGAATAGATTAGCCGCTGTTTCGTTCCCGATATATTCAGCGACGCCAAAGCTGGCGGTGACGTTAAGCGTCATTGCATCGATGGTTTTTAATGTCTCTTCAATTTCTCGGCGCATCTTTTCTGCCACCTGTAACGCGTTGTCTTGCGGGCAGTTTGGCATAACGATAAAGAATTCGTCGCCGCCCCAGCGACATAGAGTGTCGGCTTGGCGCAGGTTTTGTGTGAGGATCTTGGCGACTCTCTCGAGGATGGTGTCGCCGAGTAAGTGGCCGTAACTATCGTTGAATGTTTTGAAGTGATCAATATCGACCAAAATTGTCGAAACGGGATGTTTGTGACGATCGGCAAAACTGAGTATCTGCTTAAATAGCATTTCAAATGCATGGCGGCTGGTAGCTCCCGTTAGTGGGTCGGTATTCGCCATATATTCTAAACGGCGTTGATAGCCACCGAGAACAAAGTGTTGTAACAGCAGCACCACCGCGATAACCACAAAACTAATTGCCAGATTGATCCACAGCGTAGCGGTCACCTGAGATTCGCTCTGCTCGGTATGCTCTACAATCAGGTACCAACTGAGTTCGGGGATATAACGGGTTTTGATAAGGTATTCTTTGTTGCCATTATGGTAGTTATAGGACCCCTCCGACTTGGTTAAAATAAGGGGCGCGAGCTCTTTGAGTCCGGCAACTTGGTGGATATTGCTGGCATCGTGGTATTGGCTGCCCTGTAGGGTTACTTGACCCTCTGGGTTGATGAAATAGACCCGTCGGCCATAGCGGTTTTGATATATTTCGATCAGTTCTTTAATTTTTTGGGATGCTAAGCCAACACCGATAATCCCCAGTAGCTGTCCCTGCTGATCTCTCACTTTATGATTTACAAATAGGGTCGTGGTTGAGGCATCTGCGGTATCGACGTCGAGATTAATATCAAACTCATTAGGTGTTTGGCGGCTGGTGTAATACCAGCGGTCGGCGGGTTCGGTATTCGATACTTGCTTAATAATGCCGCTGATGTGGTAATAGTTTTGTGTGTATTCAGAGACAAAAAAAGCGGTAAAGGCATTGTAGCGCTGCTGGATCGATGTCAGATAGCGTTGCATGGATGCCGGGTTGTGCTCACCCTTTTCAATCCAGTCGTGGACAAAGGTATCCTGAGCCATCAGGGAGGATACTAAAACCGGCTGGAGAAGATCTCGTTGCACTTCTGAATAGATTGTATCGCTAGTGAGGGGCAGGGTGTTGGTTTGGATATGCTGATTAAGGGATTGATTGGCGACGTAGTAACTGATCAAACTGATGGCGGTGAAGGCGATAGTGAGCAATAGGCCACTAATCAGAATGAACGAAGGTTTACGCAGGGGCAGGTTCATAGCATATCATCTGTCGATTTTAGGGTGTCGACAACCGAAGTGCCTTGGTTTGTCGAGGCGGCATTTTATCAGAAATAGTGAATATGCTCACCTTTAAAAGGTGTGAAGCCATTAAAACGCTAATTGTTATTTATTGAGGGTGTTGGGTTTCGCTAGGCAAAAAAAACCGCCCAGAGAGGGCGGTGGATTGCACTGTTGTGCTTTATTTTCCGGTCTTGATGTTCGACCAAGTTCGACTGCGAACCCGGGCTACATTGGCCGGTAGGGTGGCCGGCATATACAGTCGGTCACGGGTTTCGGCATCTGGATAGATGGCGGGGTCAGCGGTAATCTCCGGATCAACCAGCGCGGTTGATGCCGTATTAGGGTTGGCGTACCAGACATAGTTGGTGATATCGGCGATGATATCGGGGCGAAGCAGGAAGTTAATAAATTTATGTGCATTATCGGCATGCTTCGCATCTGAAGGGATCAGCAGCATATCAAACCAGATTTCGGTACCTTCTTTGGGGATGCTGTAGGCAATTTCGTTGCCATTGTTTGCCTCTTCAGCCCGGGCTTGCGACTGAAAAATATCACCGGAATAACCGACCGCAACGCAGATATCGCCATTGGCTAGGTCGTTGACATATTGGGATGAGTTAAATTGGCGCAAGTAAGGGCGCACGGCTTTGAGGGCGTTAGCTGCGGGGCTATCGTTTTTATGCGCCGCTTTGCTGGTATCGATAGATGAATAGCCGGTGTAGAGCAACGCCAGTGGATACATCTCATCGGGTGAATCAAGGAAGGTGACGCCGCATTCTGCCAACTTCTTCATGTTATCGGGGTTAAAAATGAGATCCCAGCTATCGACTGGGGCATCATCACCTAATATCGCTTTAACTTGTTGCACGTTATAACCGATACCGGTGGTTCCCCAAAGATAGGGAACGCCATATTGATTGCCCGCATCTTTGCGATCCAGTAGCTTCATTAAGCTAGAGTCTAAATTGCTCAGGTTCGAGAGCTTATCTTTCTGTAGTGGCTGAAAGATACCCGCTTTGATCTGTTGCTCCATAAAGTGGGAGCTAGGCACGACTAAATCATAACCGGAATGACCTGCTAGCAACTTGGCTTCGAGGGTTTCATTGCTGTCATATACGTCATAAATCACCTTTATGCCGGTTTCCGCTTCAAATTTAGCCAAGGTGTCTTCAGCGATATAATCCGACCAGTTGTAGAAGTTCAGCACTTCCTCTGCTTGCGCCAATGGCACAGAGGCTGCTAAGCCAAGTGTGGAAAGCTGTAACGCTTTTCTGATCAGGTAAGGTACAGTCTTTATCATTATGTTGTGCCTCGTATTGACGTGGTTAGTTATTAAGTTACAGTATTTAAAAAACCTCAGCCGGTCGTGCCGGCGAGGGTTAATGTGACTGATTAAACAGTTAATAGCAGGTATTCACGTTCCCAAGAGCTGATAACCTCATGGAAGGTTTCAAACTCTGCTCGTTTAACACCTAGATAAGCCTGGACAAACTCCGACCCCATAATTTCACATAATTCAGGGCTTTCTTCTAATAGTGATAAGCCTTCACCGAGTGAACGGGCAACTTCAACGACATCATCTTCGTCCGCCCCGAGTGTAGTGACCGGTTTGGTGGCGTTGAGTTTTTGCTTCATCCCCAGATAACCGCAGGCCAGACTGGCCGCGATGGCTAGGTATGGATTGCAATCAGAACCGGGGAAGCGGTTCTCAATTCGGGTTGCCGCTAACGGGGCAATAGGCACTCGCAAGCCGGTCGTGCGGTTATCGATGCCCCATTTAAAGTTTATCGGCGCAGCGATATCGGGTGCGAAACGACGATATGAGTTCACATTTGGTGCATAGAAAGAGATCGCTTGTGGCGTGTATTTTTGCAGCCCCCCCAGATAGTGATAGAAGCGTTCAGAGAACTGATGCTCGGCATCGCCAGCAAAAATATTCTCACCGGTTTCAATATCGATCATGCTCTGATGGATATGCATGGCGCTGCCGGGCTCATGTTGCATCGGCTTGGCCATAAAGGTGGCATACATATCATGCTTCATGGCGGTTTCACGTAGGGTTCGCTTGAAGACAAACACCTGATCGGCCAGATCAAGAGCATCCCCGTGGAGAAAGTTGATCTCCATCTGAGCCGCGCCAGACTCATGGATCAGGGTGTCCACATCGAGGCCCTGAACTTCGCAATAGTTGTACAGTGTGTCGATCACCGGATTGAATTCATTGACCGCATCAATGCCGTAGGATTGGCGCGCGGTTTCTCGGCGTCCAGAGCGTCCAGTGGCGGGTTTGAGTTCATAATCGGGATCGGTGTTTTTCTGAATAAGATAAAACTCGACCTCGGGAGCAATCACCGGACGTAGACCTTCATCTTCATACAGCTTGAGTATGCGACGCAGAACGGAACGACTAGAAAGCGGGTGCAATTGACCATCACTGGTGTAGCAATCGTTGATTACCTGAGCCGTGGGCTCATCGGTCCAAGGAACCAGTCGCAGGGTGTTTGAATCGGGAACCAAGACCATATCCCGATCCGCAGGATCGACAATATCGTAGTGATTATCGGCCCATTCGCCGGTGACGGTTTGTACCAGCAAGGTCTCAGGGATCTTGCCTCCTTTCTCAGCCAGATACTTTTTAGTGGGGTAAAATTTACCCCGGGCATTGCCAGTCATGTCTGGCAGGGTCGATTCGACCTCAGTTATCCCGTTCTCTTTGAGAAACCTTTCCACGGCTTCCATAAATCACCTACTTTGTCGTGTTAGTCTGATGGTTGCTATTTACTATAGCGGTAATACTTCTTTGTGCTGAGCTTAGTTGAAAACTCAGCAAAACGTGTCGTGATATCGCTACTGCGTGTGGTGGCAGGCGGTCACTCGTTAGTGGCTCAATTCGTATTAGTTGAGGCACATGGTTTTTCTTTTACTCGAATCATTATTCGGGTTTTAGGTTATTCTATGATTTTTACAAAATCAACATTAATTTAATTTTAAATACCGTTTTATGGGCTTGTTGTTGAATTAAATTAGAATTATTATTCGGTTTATCGCTTTTTTGTTACCCTTTTTTGTTTGATGAATGTATGTTTTATGGAACCCATGTTTATGAATGCTAACAACTGCCGACCATCATATTATGTTGACTCAGCCAATCGCCATTCTGATTATTCTCCGTTAATGGACGAGCAGCAGGCGGATGTTTGTATTATTGGCGCGGGTTATACCGGGTTGTCGGCGGCGCTGCATCTGGCTGAAAAAGGCTATTCAGTTCGCTTGCTAGAAGGTGAAACGGTCGGTTGGGGGGCTTCGGGGCGCAACGGTGGTCAGGTGTGTCAGGGGCATAATATGGGGCACGCCGAACTGACAAAGAAGATGGGGCGGGCGGCGGCCGATGCGCTGTGGCAAAGCTCGCTGGCATCGGTTGAGCTGGTTAAAACGTTAATCGGCGAGCATCAGATCAACTGTGATTTGAAACAGGGGGTGATGCATGTGGCGGCAAAGCCTGGACATGTAGCCGAGATACGCGAGAGCGTGGCCTATAAACATAAAGTGCTGGGTTACGATAAGATCCGTTTTGTCGAAGATGATGAGGTGCAAGCGATGCTCGGCACCGAACGCTACTATGGCGGTGAATATTGGCAAGATGCGCTTCATCTGCATCCGCTGAACTATGCCTTAGGGCTTGCTGCAGCGGCAACCAAAGCTGGCGTGGTGATCCATGAACATAGTCGAGTAACAGGCTATACCGCCGGTAAACAAGCGGAAGTTCGCACCGATCAAGGTGTTGTTAAAGTGAAATATATTCTGTTGGCATGTAATGGTTATTTGGATAAGTTAGAGCCGCGTGTTGCCGCTAAAATTATGCCAATCAATAACTTTATCATTGCGACAGAACCGCTCAGTGATGAGCTGTGTCAGCGTATTAACCGTGATGATGTCGCGGTAGCCGATTCTCGTTTTGTGATCAACTATTTCAAATTATCGGGCGATAACCGGCTGCTGTGGGGCGGTGGTGAAAACTACAGTCGTCATTTTCCTAAAGATATACCGAACTTTGTGCGTCCCTATATGCTGCAGTTCTATCCTGAATTGGCAGATGTAAAGATCGATTATGGTTGGGGAGGTACGTTGGCGATTACCCTCAATCGGATGCCTCATTTTGATCGATTAGAAGAAAATCTGTTTGTGGCGCAAGGGTATTCCGGTCATGGCGTGGCCTTGGCGACATTGGGCGGCAAGCTGATGGCCGAGGCGATCAGTGGTTCAGCAGAAAAGTTTGATCTGTTTACGCGAGTGCCGACGCCATCCTTTCCCGGTGGCACGTTGTTACGTTGGCCGGGACTGGTAGCGGGGATGCTGTATTATTCAATGCGCGACCGCTTTTTCTAGTCCTCATCTGTGAATGAAATAGCAGGAGAGTACCGGGTGTTTTCAGAACCTTGATGATTCAGTCTATAATGCCGTCCTGCAAGGGTCGTTGAATCAGAAGCGTTGGAAGCAAAATTGACAGATAAACGTCGGGTAAAAACAGCACAAGAGTTAGCGCCACGTAATGCGCCGGTGCAGGGGCGCTCTAAAATGCGCTCAAAACAGATTATCGATGTTACCGGTGAGCTGCTGGAGCGGGTCGGACTCGATGATCTGAATACCATTTTAATTGCCAAAGAGGTCGGTATTTCTGTCGGCTCTCTCTATCATTACTTCCCCAACAAACACGCAATTCTCTATGCGATGGGTTCACGCTGGCTCGAAACAGTTGAGGCGGCACTGGATGAGATCGATCGCTGGCCGGTTGAAACGTTACCAATGGAAACGTTGGTGGAGCGGATGTTGGCGCTAAAGTTAAAAACCTATCAGCAGCAAAAGGCGATTTTAACGCTGGTGCAGGCGATGTTTTCTGTTCCCGAACTGCGGGAGTTGGATGAGCAACACGATGAGTTGGAAATCACACGGATGGCGGCGGTGTTTAAACGCATGGGTATCAATCGCCATCTGAAAGAGCGGCAACGGTTGGGGCGTCTCTATCTTGAGGTCACTCACAGTGTCATGTTGGTGGTCGTCAACCAAAAGGGCGAACGGGCTAAGCGTACGCTGGCCGACCTAAATATGATCATTTGTAACCTATTAAAGCAATACTCAGAAGTCGGTGATTAAAGGTCGGCATCACGACGTCATCGGCGTTGCTTAAGACCACTTAGGCCTAATATGGTGATGCAGATCTTGTTATCGGTGAATCTTTCAGCAGCGAAAAGTGTGCAGTGGGGCTAAACTGAAATAACCGACATCGTTGTTATGACGACAACGACTTGGATTTTCGGGAGTCTCACATGTCACAGTATATGATTACCTATATCGGCGGTGATAAGCCTGCTACTGTAGAAGAAGGACAACAGCATTACGCGCGTTATAAAGAGTGGCTGCTCTCGCTTGGCAACTGCGTGGTAAACCCCGCAACACCGTTTAAAATGACCCAAACAGTACATCCCGATGGCCGCGTTAGCGTCGGCAGTGCGTCATTAATGTCGGGCTATACGGTCATTGAGATGGATTCTATGGCACTCGCACTGGCGGCAGTAAAAGACTGTCCCTTTCTAGAGATCAACGGCACATTGGAAGTGTCTGAGCTGATTAACTAGCATTCATCTATACAGCTATTATTCGGTCGCTAATGTCTTGGCAGACAGGTCACGCCTATTTTAAGCCGTTAAAGATAGGCCGTGATCGCGTGCAATATTAGCAGTGCGCTGAATATTAAGTGTCCGAATGCGTTAACGCATCCGTTATTGAGTGTTAATACCTCACCAAAAAGCTCATATAGCCGATAATTAGGTTTTGATGTCGTATTTTAGCGTCCATTTCTTGTGTTTTATCAATAGATCAAAAGCTTAATATCTACACTTCGAACGTGAATTTTGGCCCCATCTCGTTAGCGGTATCCACCGCGACATGTGTTTTGTTCGCTTTTTTTGAACGCCGTCAGCGGTTATTAGTTGTCGGATTTCAATTCTAGATTATGGTTGCTGTCAATCAGTAAGGCTCTCTTTTCATGATCCTTTAACGAAGGCTTGTTGTTAATCTGCTTAGCGACTATTCAGTTGTGATTTGAACTTACTCAGCAGAACAGAATGACACTCTTTCAATCCCTTGATCACTCCATGTTTAAGCGTCCCCTTAGAGAAAGGTAAACCATCAAGATGGTTAACCTAAGATTAAAAAATATTGACAATTATGTGAACACATACATACTGGAATGTATGTAAAATAAAAATAAATTGATAATTGTTATCTAGGAGTGGACATGAAAGTCGCTACACCGACACCACGAACACAGGCCCAGCGAAGTGCGGAAACACGTACTTTATTGCTAGAGGCAACAATCGATGCGCTTATCGATGTCGGCTATGCCGGTGCCAGCTCGGCTGAAATTGTCATGCGTGCTGGCGTCACACGGGGTGCTCAAGTACATCACTTTCATAGTAAAGTTGGTTTGATCACCGCCGCGACTCAATACCTGTTTTCGAGTTTTATTGATGAAGTGCAGGAGTTGGCTGTTGAAGTACGTAATTCCGGAGGGGATCTGGAATCCTTCTTACACGGTTCGTTGGAAAAGTTTTTCCATGGACGTTTCTTTTTCGCTTCGCTAGAACTCATCACCGCAGCGCGTACAGATCCAAACCTAAAAGAGAGGTTGATACCACTCATTAAAGAGTTCCACGACCAACTCGATGAGCTCTGGCTACGCTTTTTCCAAATAACGGAAGAATCTCCCGCCCGTGTAGAGATCCTTTTGAATATGACGCTTTGCCTTTTACGCGGTATGGCTGTGCAAACCGTATTGCGTGACGACCCAGACTACTATGTAGAAATTCTCGAGGCTTGGAAGACGATACTCTCATCATTCCTGATAAAGCGTGAAGAAACGCTGAAGGTTGACGGTCAGGAAGATCAACAGACCGGCAGCGAGAAGGGGTGAAGTCATGACGGAGCCGGGGCGATATAAACAGGGTAATATGTTTAAGGTCTCGGTATCGCCAGCCGCTCTTCGAATCTGTTTTACTCGATGTGACAGCACGCTGTTTCATCGACAACCTCCGCGCTGTCCTCATGATAGCGCTCAATCTCAACCTTTAACTTCTCTCTTCGCGGTCTTAAATCTCAAGGCTGCAACAATTTTGATAAGTATTTTTCACCTATTAATACTGATGTTATCTGTCAATTTTTTTCAGGGGAATGTTCCACAATTTCAAAACGTTTTTTGTATGACCAAATAGTAATAATCCTAAATAAGTTGGAGACTAAAATGAAAAAGAAAATTGGCCTTACACTTGCCGGCGCTTTACTCACAATGGGAATCAGTAGCGCAAACGCAGACGTTAAATGGGACATGTCTAACGAATATAGCAACACCTCAATACATGGTGAAGGTGATAGCTATTTTGTTAAGCGCTTGAGTGAAAAAACCGATGGTAAATTCGCCATTACGGTTCACTTTGGCGGCGCACTCGGTTTTAAATCCAAAGATCACCTTGATGCTGTAGGCGATGGTGCTGTTCAAATAGCCGATACACTTGCTGCACCTTTAGGTGGTATTGATCCTATTTTCCAGTTAACGGCTTTGCCTTTCTTGGCTAAGACACCGGAAGAAGCCAAAATTCTTTATGAGGTGGCTAAGCCTTATTACGACGCAGTATTTGAGAAAAACAATCAGAAACTTCTCTATGCTTCGCCTTGGACTCCCAGTGGTATATGGGCGAATAAACCCGTGTCTAGCATGGCGGAATTAGCCAATCTAAAAATTCGGACTTATGACGCCAACGGTACAGTTGCACTACGAGCGGCAGGTGCCGCACCGATCCAGTTAAGCTGGGGTGACGTTGTGCCGCAGCTGTCAACCGGAGGTATTGCCGCTGTACTGACATCCGCTGATGCGGGGGCGAGTGGCAAGTTTTGGGAGCACCTAAGCTACTTCACTGAAGTGAACTACGCAGTGCCTTTGAACATGGTGCATGTCAATCTCGATGCATATAACGCCCTATCTTCCGAGGAACGTCAGCAGTTACTCGATGCGGCCAAAGCAACTAGTGAGCATAACTGGAGCGCCTTAGTGGAGCGTCGTGCGAATAACTATAAGAAGCTCGAGGCGAACGGTGTCAATATCGTAACAGATGCGCCGGTCGCGTATTTGGAAGCGCTGTCGACAGCCGGTCAAACTGCGATTGATCAGTGGCTAGAAAAGGCCGGTCCGAACGGTGCGAAAATTATTGCTGATTATCGTCAACGTCTCGGTATGTAAACTGTTGTATATCGCCCCTTCGTATTTATGATGGGGCGATTTTTATATTTGTGAGAGGAGGTTTTATGAATACCTTTCAAAGTCTCGTTTACCGGCTGTCTTGCTTAGCCGCACAATTGTCAGCGGTACTGCTGGTTTATATGGTGCTGCATATTTTATTAGAGATTGTGCTGCGTAGTTTTTTTGCAACATCGACCTTTGTACTGGATGAAATGGTGGGTTATGGCGTTGCTGCGATGACATTTCTCACGCTAGGTTATGCCGCGCATGATGATGCGCTTATTCGGGTAGATGTCGTGGCCTCCAAACTGAAAGGTCGTGTGAAGTGCGGGTTTGAAGTTTTATGCCTCTCAATGACACTGGCAATGAGCTGCTATATCACTTGGTATATGTGGATTGGGGTTAAGCGTAACTGGGATCGTGGGGCTGTTAGTGAAAGTATTGCTGAGGTGCCGTTATGGATTCCCGAAGGGCTAGTATTGCTGGGCATTTTTCTATTTTCAATACAACTATTCGCACTGTTAGTTAAACGACTTACTCCTGTCAATCATGTAGCTAGCGAATGAACCAACCTTTGCCATTAATCATAAGGAAGTACCTTTTATGGATGCTTTAGTGACAGGTCTCATCGTGCTGATGTTGATTTTCTTTTTTTTAGGTTCAGGGACTTGGGTGTTTGCCGGTCTTTTAATGGTCGGTGTCACTGGGCTGGCTCTGTTACTGGATTTTTCTCCTCAACGTATTGGCGTGATCCTTTCTAAAATAATGATCCGCAGTGCTAGTTCATGGGAGTTAGCTGCCATCCCGATGTTTGTTTGGATGGGAGAACTAATATTTAGAACCGATATTTCTGATCGTCTGTTTAGGGGGTTAACGCCGTTGGTTAACCGTATTCCAGGCGGTCTGTTACACACCAATGTGCTCGGTTGCACACTGTTTGCCGCTGTCAGTGGCTCGAGTGCCGCAACAACGGCCACCGTGGGTAAGATTACAACCAGCGAACTTGCCGCGCGTAACTATGACGTGAATCTATCGATTGGCTCGTTGGCGGGTGCAGGCAGTCTTGGTTTGTTGATACCACCTTCGATTGTGATGATTATTTATGGTGTCTTAGCGGAAGTGTCCATTAATAAACTATTTGCTGCTGGTGTTTTACCTGGGCTGCTCATTGCTGGCTTATATTCAGGTTACATCATTTATCGTTGTGTGCGTCAGCCGGAATTGGCTCCACGTTCTTCAGAGGGATATTCTTTCGTTCAAACGCTGCAGGGCATCTGGTTGTTAATGCCTATTCTGTTATTAGTCGGCGTTGTTCTGGGTTCAATATACAGTGGTTTGGCAACACCGTCTGAAGCGGCAGGGGTTGGCGTTGGTGCAACGATGCTGTTGATTATTGTTACGAGGCAATTCAGTTGGACTATTTTTACAGAGTCCTTGATGGGAGCCGTAAAGGTTTCTTGCATGGTGTGTTCTATCTTGGTGGCGGCCGCGTTTTTGTCGACAGCAATGGGCTATTTACACGTGCCTCAAGATCTGGCTCATGCCATCGGTAGTCTTGGTTTGTCACCCTATGTACTGATTCTAATTCTTGCCCTGTTTTACATCATGCTAGGCCTGTTTCTGGATGGTATATCGATCACAGTAATGAGCTTACCGATTACCTTGCCGTTGATTTTGCAGGCCGGTTTCGACCCGCTCTGGTTCGGTGTGTTTTTGGTGGTGATGGTCGAACTGGGCCAAGTGACGCCGCCGGTCGGTTTTAATCTATTCGTGATGCAAAACCTGACAGGACATCCGATCGGTAGAGTCGCGCGCGCCGCCGCTCCATTCTTTATTCTGATGAGCATCGCAGCGGTCATACTGACAGCAGTGCCTGAATTGGCACTTTGGTTGCCGGCAACGCTGTTTGATACTGTTCCATAAGGGATAGATGGTCATGGTGTATGAAAAGTAGAGGGCTTATGGTGATGTTGCTAAATCATTAATGGGCCGTCAGCATAAAATACAGGCTGTACTCTTTGAGCGGTTTTGTGTTGTTGGCGGTTTCCATAGAGCAGCACAGATGAGTTTTAAGTAAGTTCTCCGGTCGTGACCGGAGTATTGAGTAAAAGGATAAAACGAATGAACGCAGCTGATCTACACAAGGACGCCATTGTTATTGATGGTTTGATCTGCGCCAAATGGGAACGCGCGCTGTTTGAAGATATGGCGAAAGGCGGCCTGACAGCGGCGAACTGTACCGTAGCCTTTTGGGAAAATTTTGAAGGCACGGTGCGCAATATCGTTGAGATGAATAACCTGATCGAAGAGAGCAGTGATCTGCTGATCAAGGTACGCACCACCGAAGATATCAAACGCGCGAAGCGGGAAGGTAAAACCGGTGTGATGATGGGCTTTCAAAATGCTAATCCGTTCCAAGATCAGATCGGCTACGTTAAGGCGTTTAAAGATCTGGGCGTGGGCATTGTGCAGATGTGCTACAACACCCAGAACCTCGTTGGCACTGGCTGCTATGAGCGTGATGGTGGTTTGTCCGGTTTCGGCCGTGAGATCGTCGCTGAGATGAATAAACATGGCTTACTGTGTGATTTATCCCATGTGGGCCCAAACACAGCGAAAGAGGTGATCGACGAATCCAAACAGCGGGTTTGTTATTCCCACTGCCTGCCGTCGGGTTTGAAAGTGCATCCCCGTAACCGTAGCGATGAAGAGCTGAAGTATATTGCGGGTAAAGGCGGCTTTGTCGGCGTCACCATGTTTACCCCCTTCCTGAAGGCCGGTGTTAACGCCACCATCGATGATTACGTTGAAGCGATTCAATACATTTATAACCTCGTGGGTGAAGATGCGATCGGTATCGGCACAGACTTCACCCAAGGCCACGGCCACGATTTCTTTGAATACCTAACCCACGATAAAGGTTATGCCCGTCGTTTGACTCGCTTTGGCGAGATCGTTAATCCGAAGGGTATCCGCACCGTGGGTGAGTTTCCTAATCTCACTGAAGCGCTGTTACGCCACGGTTTCTCTGAAACCCAAGTACGCAAGATTATGGGCGAGAACTGGGTGACACTGTTGAAAGATGTTTGGGGCGAGTAAGTAGACTGAGCTTAACAACAGAATCACAGTATTAAAGATAGCTCAGCCGACACGAGCGGCTGAGATAAACAGAATCGATAGAGAGTTTTGAGGTAGAGAATCATGAGTGGACACGCACCTGAAATGCCAATTGTTGTTGATGATGAAACCGGAGTATGGACGACCGATGCACTGCCGATGCTGTATGTGCCACGCCACTTTTTTGTTAACAACCATATGGGGATCGAAGAAGAGATCGGTGCTGAACGTTATGCCGATATTCTTTATAAAGCGGGTTATAAATCCGCTTATTACTGGTGTGAAAAAGAAGCCGAAGAGCATGGTCTCGAAGGTGCGGATATCTGGCATCACTATCTGAAACGTCTGTCTCAGCGGGGTTGGGGATTCTTTATCACCGAAGCGCTGGATGTTGAAGCGGGTACGGCCACCGTTCGTTTAGAAAACTCCTGCTTCGTTTACCAGTACGGCAAGGTGAATCGCAAAGTGGATTATATGTTTACCGGTTGGTTTGCCGGTGCGCTGGACCAGGTTGCCGAGAGTTTAGGCTATCCGGTTCGCACGCAATCTGAACAAACACAGTGCGCCGCCGAAGAGGGTTGCGAGGTGGGTTATTTTGAAGTGACTCCGCTAGCCTAGCTGACAAAATGGCTCGTCAGTTTTTTTGAGCTGAAGGGCCATGAGTTTCTTGCTGTTAAAGCAATAGATCTTGATCGATAGGAAAAAACTCACTGGCCGAATTGACCAGCGAGTTCGCGGTTAATGCTGGCACGCCATAAACCACGGCGTTGACGCCATATTTGAGTTTTACCCTTTCTAGCAATAGATCAAAATCCCCATCCCCCGATAGTAAAACTACAGTATCTACCTCGGGTGCGGTATCCATCACGTCGATGGCGATTCCTACATCCCAGTCACCTTTGGCCGAGCCATCACTGCGTTGGATATAGGGTTTGAGTTTGATATCGAAGCCAATATGTTTCAGGGCGTTTTGAAATTTGAGTTGGTTGTCATCACCACGATGAATCGCATAGGCGGTAGCTGCAACAATCTCACCCTGTTGGCTGATCTTTTGCCATAGTTTGCGGTAGTTAAACTGTCGCCCATAGGCCTGCCGCGTGGTGTAGTAAATGTTTTGCACATCAGCAAAAATCGCGATTCGGTTCACAGCCTGTCCTTTTGGTGGTCGATGTTTAAATGGTGCTCAATGATTGCTTTTCTAACTCTTCAATAAAGGCATCACGGATCAGGTTGTTGCGGGCGCCTTTGCGGGTGATGACCGAGTAGTGGGTGGTAAAGCTGCGTTGCAGGGGCTGAATCGCTTTAAGGCGGTTCTCTCTGATCCACTGTTGGGCATAGTGAGTCGGTAAAAAACCAATATAGCTACCACTGAGGATCAGAAAGGCAATACCTTCACGGTCGGTTGAGCTAGCGCTGGCTTTGAGTATCGCTTGCTGCTGTTTGATGTCCGCCGATTGTGGATAGGCGGGCAGTACCGCATCATATTGGGCAAGCTGTTCATCTGTCAGCGAGTCGTTGTCTTGGGTAAACAGTGAATGTTTATTGCTGCAGTACAGCAGAGACTGTTCATCATAGAGTGGCAGGTAATTCAGGCCCGGCAGGGAGCGCTGTTCGGATACCACACCGACCAATAACTGACCATCGAGTACGCCTGATTCAATATCTTTAGGCGGGATCATCCGAATATTGATAATCACGTCTGGGCCTCGTGCTTTGAGCGCCGCCAGTGCGCGGGTGATGCGCATTTGTGGCACGGTGACCATATTGTCGGTGATACCGATATTGAGTTCGCCCTTGAGTTCGGTATTGATCGCGTTGATCCGAGCGCGAAAATTTTCCAAGTCACCAAACAACTGGAGCGTGGCGTCATAGGCTTCTTCGCCCTGTTCGGTAAGGGCAAATCCGGCTCGGCCTCGATTACACAGGCGCATATTCAAGAGACTCTCGAGTTCTGATATCGCCAGACTGATGGCGGGGCGGCTGATATTTAATTCGACTTCGGCGGCAGAAAAACCACCGCTTTCAACCACGGCCTTGTAGATACGCAGCAGACGAATATGGGCATCACCGAGTTGGCGGGGTAACAGATTTTCTGAACGGCTCATTTTTAGGTAATCTTATAGTTAACTTTGAATAAATATTTGTAGATTTAATAAACTTAATCCTTGGCGATAATAGAGTCAACAAGTGAATAACCTGAGATGAATATTATGACTGATAATCAGTATCGTTGTGGGCTTTCCCAAGAGCAGCTTGATGCCCATTGGATGCCTTTTACGGCTAACCGAAGCTTCAAACAAGACCCTCGACTGATTGTCGCTGCCGAGGGGAATTACTACACCGCTGCAGACGGTCGTAAGGTTTTCGATGGACTGTCCGGTTTGTGGAACTGTGGTGCTGGCCATAGCCGTCCAGAGATTAGTGAAGCAGTGAGCAAGCAAGTTAAAGAGTTGGATTACTCTCCGGCCTTTCAGTTTGGTCATCCTAAATCCTTTGAACTGGCCCATCGTATTACTGAGTTGATGCCTGATGGGCTTAACCGGGTGTTCTTTACCGGGTCGGGTTCTGAGTCAGTTGAAACGGCACTGAAAATCGCTCGGGCATACTGGCGCAAGAAAGGCCTAGCGAGCAAAACGCGCTTGGTCGGTCGGGCACGGGGATACCACGGTGTTAACTTCGGTGGTATCAGCGTCGGCGGTATCGGACCAAACCGCGCTATCTATGGTCAGGGTATCGATGCAGTACATATCCCGCATACCCTGCTGAAAGAAAATGTATTTACCCGTGGCATGCCTGAAACCGGCGCCCACCTGGCGGATGAGTTAGAACAGCAGATCGCGATCCATGATGCGTCCAATATTGCCGCGGTGATTGTTGAGCCGATGGCAGGTTCTACCGGTGTTATTCCACCACCGGTTGGCTACCTGAAACGACTGCGTGAGATCTGCGATAAACACAACATCTTACTGATTTTTGATGAAGTCATTACCGCGTTTGGCCGTATGGGCGCCAACACCGGTGCGGAAGCCTTTGGTGTAACCCCAGATCTGATGACCGTTGCTAAACAGCTGACTAATGGCGTTATTCCGATGGGGGCGGTGATTGCGAAGCAGGGTATTTACGATACCTTTATGGCCGATGCAGGCCCTGAGTATATGTTGGAACTGCCACACGGCTATACCTATTCGGCCCATCCGGTCGCGTGTGCGGCGGGTTTAGCCTCGTTGGATATTCTGGCCAATGACAAACTGATTGAGCGTTCTAAATCGATTGCGCCACAGTTTGAAGAGATGGTGCATAGTCTCAAAGGCACACAGTATATCGCTGATATTCGCAACTGTGGCCTAGCCGCAGGATTGACCATCGAAGCGGCACCGGGTGAACCTGCTCTGCGTCCGCATCAGATCGCCATGAAGTGTTGGGAAAAAGGCTACTATGTCCGTCACGGTGGCGATACCATCCAATTGGGTCTGCCATTTACCGTCGAAGCCGAAGAGATCGACGGGTTGATCAACGCATTGGGCGAGTCGATTCAAGAATTAAGTTAACGTCATTTATAACTAAATTTAGCTGCACCTTAGGTGCAGCGTTTAAAAAGAATAAAGAGATAAAATTATGACTGTTGTAGGCCATTTGATTAATGGCGAGATGCGCACAGATGCGGCTCGCACACAAGCAATATTTAACCCGTCGACGGGTGAAGAGAGCAAGCAGGTTGCACTGGCATCTGTAGCCACCGTTGAAGAGGCGATTGCCGCTGCGGAGCAAGCGTTCCCCGCATGGCGTAATACGCCACCGGCGAAACGTGCCCAAGTAATGTTTCGTTTTAAAACATTGCTAGAAGAAAAT
>NZ_JBLWZV010000035.1:0-19024 GCF_048266285.1 Amphritea sp. | reverse complement strand
CTGCTGCCTTGGAATATCAATCTCAATGACTCTCAGGTAACCGAAGCGATCTAGGGTGTGAGCAGTCTACGCTTACTTTTAATTAAGATTGTGAGCAGGCCTATAGACTAGCTCATTTAGCAACCTTTCTTTCTTAATGAACTTTGTGACTAACAACTTTACTCTTAAGCACTTAGCTCATGATCAACGGTGAGTTGTTAATACATTCGTGATGCGAGCAGATAGCCAAGTTGTAATACCGTTAGATTACAGGTGTTAGCTTACGTACGTTTAATCTTTTCATATACGAGTTTTACTGCATAGTTACCTGTATCAGCCGGCCCAATAGTCGCCTGAATTCGTCTAGTACTCCAATAAAGGAAAGCTCTGCTCTTAGTGCCTTAAAAGCCTAAATATTTTTTACCGCAACTCGTCCTGCGGCTAAATCCCATGCACCAGTACCGACTGTTTTAAAGACAATAGGTCTATCTGAGATAGGTTTTTTGTTGATGGCTTCTGCTAAATTATGTACTTGCCCCCAATCAGTATTAGCCTGTATTAAATCACCAGCCTCATGCTTAGCCCCCTCGAAATCATCAACATAAACAGCACTAGTTGATAGTGTATGAGCACTTATTTCTGCCATATCCGGCTTAAAGGCCCCAACACCGATGATCAGCCGCCCCAATTGGCCAGTTTCGTAGTAAATGGGTGTGCGACTGGTCGTGAGCAAAATAACCACATCCGTTCCCTCAGGAATATCTGTTGGTTCACAAGGTTTAAGGCTAGAGCCTTCTTCATAAAATTCATTACAGAAAGAAGTAGCACCTTCTAAGTCAATTCCTCTGATGAAAATTTCTGCATTAGGGTAAACCTGTCTTATCGCTCGAACATGGTAGATCGCCTGAGTGCCACAACCAATGATTAATATGCGTGAAGGGCTCGAATCTAAAAAAGTATCAATGCCAAGCATCGAAACCGCAGCCGTACGACACCCTGTGACCTCTGGACCATCGAGTACACATAAAGGCTGGCCGGTTACAGAATCAAAAACGGTCACTAATCCGAAAATGGTCGGTAGCTTCTTTTCATGATTAGAAGGCTCGACGTTAACTAATTTATGCACTGAAATATCATCTGCTACAGCAGGCATGCTCAGCATTACACCTTCACCGTTGCGAGGAACGACCATTCGCTCGGGACTTAATATGGCACCTTCACTGTACTCAATAGCCGCCTTTTTTATTTCGTTCATAAGATCAAAAATGTTAAGAACCTCTCTGGTTCGTTTTTGATCTAATACCTGCAATTCTTTGTTTTTAAGATCCATTTTATTCTTATACCTGTCTTTATTAATCAAATATATTCATACCGGAAGGACTTGTCGTAACAAAAAGGCTAACGAGCTAATCGCAGTGCACAATGCCTTTTAGCGTATTTTCAAATATATTAGCCAAACCGCTATGTCTCATAAAAAATAAAAACAATTGATATCCCGATGATACCGCCAGTCATATAAGTGTATTAAACCGACGGCACCGGTTAAAAATTATTTTTATTTATAGTCTATTTCTACTAGATGGACATTTTATAAAACGCCTTTATTCCTCGGTCGAATCACTAGTACGAAGTCCTAATCGATGAGCCATTCGCGGTAAATGAGGACCAATAAGTGGAAACACCAACATAGCTAAAGCGATAAGCAACATAATTAATGTTAGAGGTTCAGTCCAAAGGTTTGACCACTCTCCCCCTGATAATTGCAGCCCCGAACGTAGCTTTTGTTCAGCCATGGGGGCCAGAATAAAGCTGATTGCCATAGGTCCTTTTGGGAACCCTCCCAAATCCATGAGAAAACCGAGTAGTGCAAATCCAAGTAGCACCCAAACATCAGTCACAGAGTTGCCGTAAGCAAATCCGCCAATTAAGCAAAAAACAATAATTAAGGGGAACAGTAAAAACTGCGGTATTTGACTGATCTTAGATACCCAGCGAACACTCATAATCATTATCAGATACATCAGGATATTGGACAGCAGAAATGCCGCCATAAGTGTATAAACAATCTGGGGATTATTGACGAATAGTAATGGGCCTGGTTGAACTGAGTGAATAAGTAGTGCCGCCAATAGAAGGACATTGTTAAGACTTCCAGGCAATCCTAATGCAATAAGAGGGATCATAGCGCCGCCAATCGTCGCGTTGTTAGCCGACTCGGATGCGACTATCCCTTCTTCGCATCCTGTTCCAAAGCGTTCTGGTGTTTTGGACACAGCTTTTGCAGAGGAATAGGCAACCATAGAACCTATTACTGCGCCGACACCCGGTAGAAGACCGATCCAAGTACCGATCACTGATGAGCGAAGTAAATTCAATCCATGGCGTGAATAGTCACGCACACCCATTATTATTCCCTTATGAGTAGCTTCAATACCTGAGCTTTCTTTCTTCCCTCTAGCAATAAGGTCACTTAATACCGTGCCCAAAGCGAACAGGCCTATAAACATTGGTATAGGATCAATTCCTCCGTTTAACTCTACTAAGCCGAAGGTTAGCCTTGGTGTACCTGATGATGGATCAATTCCAGGGATTGAAAGGAGCGCACCTACTAATGCTCCAGCGATTCCTTTTATGAACGAACCTTCGGTAATGACCGCGATCAACACAAGGGCCATTATTATCAATGCAAAATAGTTAAATGCAGTGAACTTTGTCGCCCAAATTGAAAGTGGCTTGGTAAGTGCTACCAGCGCCATCCAAGAAATCAGGCCGCCAACAAAGGATGAACCTATCCCTAAACCAAGCGCACGCCCCGGCTGCCCGGCTTTAGCCATTGGATAACCATCAAGCGTCGTCATGATTGCCGCTTCAGTTCCTGGCATTTTCAATAAAGTTGCGGTGATCAGACCACCGCTTATCGCACCAATGTAGATAGCAATAAGTAGAACAATTGCCATTTCAGGCGACATGAAAAAAGTAAGTGGTAAACACAGCGCGATGAGCATTGTGCCGGTCAAACCGGGAATAGCGCCTACAAAAACACCCGCGGACACCCCGATTACCATTAAAGCTAATGGCATCGGATGTAGAGCAAACAAGAATGCAGAAAAAAGACCATCAATCATAAAATCACCATAGCGTTGGAAGATCAACGAAGAAGAATTGAGTGAAGATCAACTCAATACCGACACCCACAACTAACCCAGCAATTAACGCGTAGATTGTTCCTTGTTTGCGATTTGGCATAGGAAGTAAAGTCGCAGACATGACGACAAAGGCCATTGTCATCACCGAAACCGGCCAACGAAGTACAAAAACGGCACTAATGTAAAGTATGACTAGAATCACTATGGCTAGTGGACGGGCAAAACCTGAAAGCTCAACCGGTTCATTAGCCTCTAGTGCTTTCTCACTCGAAGCCGGTAACGTTTCGTCTGTTTTTCCCTTCCAAAGCTGATAAATGTTGGACGATAATACAAGTAGACCTATCAAAATTAATAGAATCGATACACCTTCAGGAATTGCCTTTGACCCTAATGAATCGAACGCAAACCCCGTGATTTTTTGAGTTTCTATATAGCCAACAATCCCTAATGAAATCATCAGCAAAGTGACAGCGTTCTCAATTTTAACCATGACTCACTCTCCATTATGGAATCTGGAGAAGCACGGGGAATCGAAGAAAGATTCCCCGGGATTCTTATCTACTTTGCGGTTGCTTGTTTCGCAATCGGGCCTATCAGTTCAGCCTGTTCATCGAGATAAGTCGAAAACGCTGCACCACTTAGAAATACCGGTGATATTAGTGTGTCGTTATAGAAAGTTTGAATACGCTCAGACTTACTTGCTGTTTCTAACGCACTAGCAAAGGAAGATACGACTGCATCAGGGGTATCTTTAGGTGCAAACCAGTAATTACCAAAGCAAAAGGATACATCCACTCCCTGTTCTTTAGCGGTTGGTACGTTGGGGAGACGTGAGTCAGCCTTATCAGCTAGAAGTGCGATCGCTTTAACCTGACTCGCATCTGATAATTTTCCATCCTTAGTCATAGTAAAGTTGCGCGCACCTGATGCCCCAACAGAAGCAACTTCAGTCTGATCACCAGTAAGTGCAGCGAAATTGTCGGCAGACCCTCCTACTTGTGCAAAGCGGAACTTAGCATTTGAATTATTCTCCAATAGAATGCCAGACATGTGATTAAGACCACCGATGTTAACGCCAAATTTGATGGTGTTAGTGTTCTCAGCTGCGTCGGCGAGCAGATCATTAAGGTTGTTATAACCTGAGTCCTTGCGCACTAAAATCGCCATGCAGTTCAAACCGGTTAACGCGATAGGTTTATAATCTTTATAACCAAAATCAATAATCCCAGCGGCTTGCGCACCAATAATCCCTGTCTCGTGTAGCAAAAACTCATAGCCATCAGGCTCTGCATCCATGACACGACGGGCCCCTACAGAAGAGTGACCGCTAACATTGATGACTGACATAGGTTGATCAAGTAATTTATTTTCATCAATTGCCGAAGCATAGCTTCGCGCAACCAAATCAGTGGAACCACCTGCCTTGAAAGGCACAATGACACTGATAGGCCGGTTGGGCCAGTCTTCTGCTAAGACAGGTCCGGCGCTGATTGCAGCAAATGTTAAACCAAAAATAGTTGTTATAATTTTCATAAGAAATTTACCCAATTGTAGTTATTGTATGCATAATTCGTAATGACTGACGCGACTTACTGGTTTTGCACGAAAAAACCTGCTGTTAGATCAGGTAGGTGGTTATTTACCTCAGTTAAGGCAGATATTGATGGTACAAAGCCCAATCCGGTTCGGTCATGTAACTTCAGAGAACCTTTCACTGGACTACGTTCTTTCTCAGAAACACATTCAAACAACCCTTGGTGCAATGTATGTAGTTCTACATGAGCGACGTATTCGTGTCCTCTTGCTAGTTCTAGCGCGACAGCCTCGGCTAACCAAGTAGATGAACACTGTAACGACACTGGCACACCAAACTCTTGTCCAAGTTTGATTAACTTTTTAGCCGCAGTAATACCCCCAGCGGCGATAGGCGAGAACTGTAGAACACCAATTGCTTCCTGTTGAAGTAAAGCACGAAATATTTCTATACGGGATTCGGTTTCAAATACCATTACCGGAATACCACAGTCACGATTGAGCCAAGTCATCGAAGCCCAATCTTGTACAGGAAAGGGAGCTTGTATAGCTTCGACCCCCACCTCCTCCCAAATGGGTAGCCAGTCGCGCGCTTTGGTAGAATCCAAGCTATACACCGCGTCTGCGATAAGTTTTGTCTTAGGTCCAATGGCTTGCCTCACAGTACGTAACCGTTCAACATCCTGTATAAATGGCAAAGCACCAAATTTCATTTTTACTCGATTATGCCCCTGCTCAACCATTCCAGACATTTCTGCGGCTAAACGATCAAGTGAATCATTAATCCGATAAAGTCCACCGCTGCCATAGACAGGGACATCGTTTCTGATGGGGCCCTCTTCGATCGCACTACCCAAAGAAACGCCTCTGGCCTTGGATAGAAGATCATATAGTGCAATATCAACACCAGAAAGGCTTGCTGCTGTTAATCCGTGTCGGCCATTAAGGGATGTGTTTGCCCAAACTTCAGACCAAAGTGAAGAAACACTGTCGATGGTCCGTCCAAGAACAGATGGTTTAATCTCTGTTTGCAGGAAACGAATCAATGTGTCGGCTGATTCATCGAAGCACCAGCATTCGCCCCATCCAACTTGACCTTCTTTATCAGTCAATCGCAATAAAACAGATTGTTTTCTATGCCAGCGTACACGAGGGTTGTAAATCTGCCCACCGAGCGGCACTTGTAGCAAGAAGATGTCAAATGAACTTATTTTCATGCTTTATAGCTCTAAAATGTCTTATTTGACATATTTATATAATAGGAGAATATTTATTTCAAGCGTTTAAATAATATCTTATGTGCACCTGAGTAGTTTTTTTGACATAATATCCTCTGGCTCACCTAACTTGAGCCAAAGTAAACACTATTTATCAATGGTTTATATATGAAACAAGATCTTGACATGATGCATCTAGCTCATCGCATTAAATCTGTCCGGCAATCACTTGGGTTGACGCTCAATGAAGTAGAGAAACGCTGCGGACTAGGAGCATCAACCGTATCCAAGATTGAGCGTGGCACAATATCCCCTAGTTATGCGACCTTACTGCGGCTTTCAAAAGGCCTCAATGTCGACTTGATTGAGTTAATTCAACAAACCTCAGATAGCGCACCAAAAACTCGGCGCGCAATAACACGTGCAGGTGAAGGAGTTTTTCATTCAATCGGGTCCCACGATTACCAGCTACTCTGCACTGAACTCAATAATAAAAAAATGACCCCTATGCTGGCGGTTGTACACGCTCGTGAAATAAAAGACATCCCCCTTTCTAGCGACCGTCAAAATGGAATGTCTTCACACGATGGTGAAGAGGTACTTTTTGTCGTTTCAGGAGAAGTGATTCTTCATACGGAGTTCTATAGCCCTGTTACCCTCAGACAGGGAGACTGTGCTTATATCGACAGCAATATGGGTCATGTGTGTTTAAAAGGCTCTGAAGAAGATGCTGTGATCTTCTGGGTTTGCACTGACATCATTCCTATGGAATCCAGTTAAAGTGATGAACGGGGGACACAGGTCGACTAAACTGCATATTTTAAATGCTGCAAGTTAGGTCACTTTTAGCCCACGCAGGTCTTCTTTGAAGCGTCAACATACATGATTAAGCTTCCGCTTCACCAACTCGCACTCAGAATCGCTCCATCACTGTGCAGCATGTTTAATTTAGATACTCGCCAGAATTGAGTTCTGGCAATAGGCTGACAATAAATATACTTCCAGAGAGCCCTTAACTGTTCGTTTGTACCAGCGACGAAAGGGACGTTGGGCAAAATTCCAAATCTTTTGAAAGATTTTACCCTTCTTACAAATGCAATGGCTTGCTGCCGGAGTATGCTCTTGCTGCTCTATGCTGAGCTTACGAACATCTGAAATCATGAAAAACCATGTCAGATGTAAACTCTCACTGGATCAATAAATAAGTATTTCAACATCCCCCTGTTTTATACCTTCAGCGTTCAAGAATGTGACTTTACTACCCAGCAACTTATCCTCAACCCCATCTGCATAGCTGGCCTTCAACGACCACCTTTTAACGCTTTAGGTAGTTGTTGGTAAAGCCATTGCTTATCATGCTTAAACAACCATGTGTAGCTTACTCTGGCTTTCGATTGTACCTGTCCTCTAGATGGTAAAGCTAAACGCCTCATGACCTTTTTAAGCTTTCCTCGATGCTCACTTCGTTTACTGTAAAAACGTATCTTACGGCGTAAGTCCTTTAACTCTTTATAACTGCGAAGCTCATGATGAACCGCTCCTGCTGAACAACCAACGTCTTCAGCAATCGCCTCAGCCGACATGCCAACAACCAGTTTTCGCCAAATAGCCCGTCTCTCAGTAGCGAACAGCTTCTGTGTTCGTCTGTTAACATCTATACCATTCCTAAGAGCCAGTGATTTCAATAACTGTACGCTACACCCCATTTTTACAGCTACTTGGCGAAGACTACTACCGTTTCGTAGTAACTCTAACGATTCTTTCCAATGCTTAAACTCACGAGGTTTCGGTAAGCCATCTGCGTGACGGATGGCGAGATTATCGAGGACACTGTCTGCGCACTGACAATAATCTATAAAGTCCGATACCGTTTCAAATAGCGCACCGATCATTAGTAAATGTTTCAAAGGGTGATGCTGTGTCACCTGTCTTCGAACCATGCATGCAGGGAATTGAACTCGTTTACTTAAACTAAATATCGATTTTATTGAAGGATCATCAAGTATCGAAGACCAAAATTGCTCTAACTCTTTTCGCCAAGACTCTTGCCGTACAGTAAGATTTATCGAAGCATAGCCCTTCTCAACCAACCGTACTTGATAAGCGAAAACCAATCGGGCATTGCTAGGAATATGCTCTTTAAGGCGAAATAATTCTGAACTCAAGCGCGCTAATCTAACAGCCGCAGGCGAAGCGATAAAAGGACTCGGAGTTAATTCAAATTCGGGCGGAAGAAATAATTGATATCGAGCCTTAGCTACACCTATCAGCAACACACCATGACACGCGCAAGCGGTTACTCCCGGTAGCTGATGCTCTAGGTGCCATAAAGTCACCCCATGTTTCATATAATCATTAGCGGCACAAATAACACAATATCTTAATTCTGGCGGGTCAGTCACTCTGCTGGCAACAATTGATAACCGAGTATGTACACTCTGAGTATCCCCTTTCACCATGTCCTCTACTACCGCCCTAAAGACATCCGCATCAGAAAAAGGCTGGAAATAATCGATGACTGTGTGATTGTGTACCAGCTTATGAACCTGAAGTTTAGCCACCTCCGCTAATGGCATAGCATAACTAGGTAATGACGATGTTAACTGCACATTTTCAAAACCGATTAGATATTTCAGAGCTACACGGTTCGATGGCATACCTGAACGTAGTCCCCACCGTGCTAACCAACTATATAGCGTTTCGCCTTCATAAATCCTAGGGCAAAACGCCAGCATTATGCTATCGAGCCTTTCATACCCTCACAAAAAAAATCACCTAATAACTCCTGGTCTAACTCTAAAAAGATCAGCATAAGCAGTGCACAAAGCGGTGGGTAACTCCTCTGACGGTATGCCGCTGACGTTAGCTTTAGCAGCGGATTAGATGGCTTTAACGCATGCTCACGATTTTTTAAAAAGTAGGTTTCTAAAAGGTCATCAGGAAGCCATTCATTAAACTTTTGTTGTAATTTAGAGTTTGCTTTTCTCATGGCGAGCGTTGATTTTTTTGGTAATGAATCAAAACCAATTCTTTGCCTCATCGAATGCCGTAACGAATCATCTACGATTTGTAATTCACCAGCCTGTAACCCAAGGCTAATCTCACCCAAGTAATCATAAATAGCTACGGTTCTTTGGGTTTGGGGGACAGTTAAACGTTTACATTCTAGGCAATGACCATCCTTAGGCGGTAGCCAGTGCCGTTTCAAATTTTTATAAACGAAACCACAATAGTCACATTGACTGACTAATGGTGTTCTGTGACGGTCACAGATCAACATTGAAGGTATTTGATGATTAACATGCCAATAGGTTGTACCAAACTGCTCAAAGTCAGACTGAGAACAATCAATACACCAACGCCAGTGTTGTGCATGACGAATATGGTTTTGCTGCATTGGATGAATTTTAATGTCTGCTAGCTCTGAGCTACCCGCAATTAACACTGCCCTTAGTGAGCTGTTCAAAAACGGTAAATAATAAGGTACCAAGGTATGATTCTGTAGTAATGCGTCCCAGCCAACAGTATCAATGTAGTGACTTGCTATAGTCCAATAAACAGGCCGCCATAACAGTGCTGGATTCATATTTCCGACATTCGGAGATATGACGCGTACCGTGTGTAAAAAATCATTTCTACCGGATAAATCAAAGCCACGAGCCAACATGCTCAATAAATGTTCATTGGGTAAAGGCGCAGATAAGTAGCAACTAACCATCCACATCATCTCCAAACCCTTGTAAAAAATCACCGACCATTGGTCTGTCACTTACGCTAAGCATTGGATTTGGTGAGTCGATTGATTTAATCACTTTCGGGGCTATATCGGCGACCTCTCTCCTCTGATCTTTAGCTTCGCCGTTGCTATATTTTGTATTGTTAGTTTCGGCTCTAATCGTGCTTTCATAGGCCTGCTTATTCCCACGGCGGTATTGTACTAAGGCAGGATCAATCAGACTAAACTGATTTTTATACACTCGAACTAACAAGGCGACATCATAGGTATGGTAATTTTTACTTTGTATTTCAGGCTTGCTAAGTAAGTTGACCAATGTCTCATGATGCAACAGTGCCAAACGAATCATTATTGCAGGCAACCCACAGCTCAATTCATGAAATTTATTCCGAAATGTAACTCTATCACTGCCTCTACCCGCATTGATTAGCCCTTCTGGGAAAAGAGTATCGAATAATTGTATGAAATAATCAGATTCAATATCATGATTCAAAAATTTAAAGGCGCGATCATTCAACATTCGCCGAACCGTTGTCATATCCGCGCCAATTCGGTGATCACCAATGACTAACGTATCAAACAAGGCCACGCCTTCAGCGGTACAACTCTGTACAATAGGTACACCAATTTTATTGAACAGGCTTTCAAGTATTTGTAGAGAAGGTGAGTTAGGGCTTTTAATATAAGCCAGCATAAATTGGAGCTCATCGACATGCGCCATGCCAAGATTATGTTCGACTGCAACCTGTTGCATTCCTGATAGATGCTTGTCTACACTTTCTTTCTGTCGTGCATCCCATTCTGTTGCGTAGGAAGTACCTAAGGCCATATCTACCGCTCTAAAAAAATTAGCTGCCATTGCCTTTGGTGCTCCATTCGGTGGAAGATCAAAGCTTATCCAGGTTAGCTGCTTAGTGACAAAATGCTTACCCTTGTATGATGTATGTTGAATGACCTGAGGGATTTGCCTCAACACTGTTCTTATTGTTGTGGTTTTACCTGTGCCAGAGTCGCCAGAAACAAGTACCGAAGGTGCCGTTGTTAACCCCACAGGTATACCACGCTCAAAAGTGCCGTTACGTAAACGATCCGCGATCTCTGTTCTTAGCAGCATCGTATCTCGGGAAAAGGGATTTCGCTGCGAATAAGAATAAAGAATCAGACCTATGAACTTGTTATACATATTCCATGTTTGAGGCAAAGGAATATGAACATCCGTCAACTGACGCAGTTGGGTTGTTTGGTAAATCATTGGTAGAGACCAAAAATTCGACTGAATATTCGAATTTATTGTTATTTTTCGAATGAAGTCATTCTTCTGTAACTCCACCCGAAGGGCTTCAGTTAGCGGATTATTGTTAAGGTTTTCATCTAAATGCTGTCTATATTCGGCTTCGATCATAAACATACTGACTCCTACAGGTTCATCTCATTATCAAGATCATCCAACTGACGTCGATGAGGCGGCTCAGGAGTGGACTCTTGCATCATTTGATCATGCATCTCTATAGCATGAACTAATTTTTGTATTGCTCTTATCGTGTTTTGGCGGCCTTTAATACCGGGCTGTATAGATTTTCGAGTGTTTTCCGGCGCACCCGCTATTGCGGCTTTATTATGTTCTTCGATTTGGTCAATTAGCCTCTGCTTGTGAGCCAGTAATTTTTTCCTATTCAGAGTATTACTGTGCTGTTTGTCTTTAAATTGCTCTAAAACGTGAAGTAACGGCTCCCAATGCTGATCAAGAAAAAGGCTTTCGTTATTGGTATTTTTTAGATGAAGACAGATATATTCGCCTTCAGGTGTTTTATGCCAAAGTTCAGAACTCCAATCTCGTGATCGTTTAATAGCTATTTTGAATGCCCCATGATGTTTAGCTTTGGTATACCAGCCGGCTTTTTTAGCATAATCGCTGTGATAAATTAGCCCTTTAAAATAAATTCCATTTGCACGAACGCTTGCTGTTTCTTCCGGCAAAAAAGCCCATCTAATCCGGCCGGGATCAACATATTTTGAAGGACGGCCACCATTCATTTCTTGATCTATCGAATGTAAAAATAAGGCTTGAGGGGTAATAGAAATATTCGCGCGAAAGGCATTTATATTCATCCGGCTGATACGGTCAGCAGAGTTGTTATGGAACTGAATCTCTAAAATAATACGCTTTATCAAAGCATCACTGTCATACTCTGCTTGGTTTGACTGATGCTGTTCCCCTCTGTCAGGGGCTTTCATAATCGAACCAGGAAGAAAATGAATGACTTCGTCATTTAAGACACCAAACGCTCTTTCAACAATACCTTTAGCGTCTCCCCGAAATGCAGCCGTAAAGTTATAAGCTCTGATTCCAATCTCTTGCCTTAAAACAGAACGAATCACACCATTCGTATGCTCAGTACCGTTATCCACAGTTATTTGGACCGGTATATGTGCCGCAGGCCAGTTGATTTCTTCTGGAGATAAACCATATCGAGCACAATACTCAGACTTATCCATACAAGCATTTACCAATGCTTGAGAGGCCCCTTGCCAGTTAGGTCCATCAAACCCTAAGTACATACCAACAATCATGGTAGAAAAAACATCAATCACCAAATACAAAACGGGCCTACCCATCGTATATTGACCAGAAGTATCGTAGGGGTAGCGAACATAAACATCCAGAATAGTGGCATCTACCTCATAGCGATGAGTAGCACCAATAACACCATCATGTGCATCACCTTGACGATCTGCATGGTCTTTTTCATAAGCAAGATTTCCGTACTTTAATTTGAGGTATTCAGTTTTATTCAGTATTTTTTTTAAATGATAGTTAATCTGTGCATCTGATAAACATTCATGATCAGGATAAGGTATATATGAATACGTTACGTTGCCTTCTACTTCCCGTTCAATCCGATGACATTCAAAGTTCAGTCGAAAAATATCCTTTGCTTTTGAATAGGAAAACTTATCATAATAATTCTTACAAAAAGCAACCACTTCACTCAAAAATTTTTTATGCCTATTCGTTATGCCGCAACTCTTAGAGCGACTTTTATCATTATTTGCTCCACCACGCCCACGTTTCACATTATCATCACCTGGTTTTTCGATATGACGATAGTTTGATCCACACGCCTTCAGCTTAAAAGGTAAGAGCGCATTGGAAGTACAACCGAATACTATATATCGATTGAGCGCGTTGTAATATGCTCCAGGGGTTTTCCAAGCCTTATCAGGGTCACTCAAAATATTTTCAATTTTTAATGTCTGTATTTCAGAGGCAAGGCCGTCTCCATACAGATATTGCTCAATAAAATGCTCAGAGGTTAAAGGCTCTATTCTACTGTACTTCACATCACGCTTTTTAAGCCACGCAGTACGTTTTTGACGTTTCAGCTCGGTATCACTAAAGGAAAGTTCTGCGGGATAATCATACTGTTTACTACACACCCCAGCTTTAGCTTGGTCTTTAATAACTTGCTCAAAGCTCATGACCTTAGGCTTAGAGGCATTGATATTATTCATCACGACATTCAGGTCAATAACAGCAACACGTTTTCGGTGAAGCTGGACATGACAAACCAAATAATTTAGCTCCTCATTATCTGAGGTAACTTGCAATCCAGAATAAATCAAAACAATACCTCCACTGGCCGAAATAAACGGATATGGCGTGTGGTATTAATGCGGAGCATTTGGTGTAAGCATGTATATTGAAACAACGATTGAGTTCTTTGAAAAGTATCGCCTATACGCTTTGCAGAAGAGTTCAAATGAACCTGAAGTTCTGCAAATGGATCTTCTTTCCACGACTCTATGAATGCGCCACCAAAATCAATCAACTCAGCATTGCTTACAATTAAATCATAAGCTAATTCAAAATAATTGATATTCCATACCTTAGGTTTAGTCGTATCACGTTCAGTGATAACACGATAAACAACGCCTCTATTCAACCAGTAAATCCTTTCGATATTAAATTTCTGCCAAGTTCTCGGGTTAATTTTTATAACCCTACCATTTTCATCAAGTCGATATAGTTGATCCCAATACTTGAAAGTGTAAGCTATGCGCTCATAGCTACCATTAGCTAAACGGATTTTTACAACGAAGTCAGTACTCATGATATGTGCTTGGTATTTTTTCCAGTCTCGTGGATGAAGTATGTTCTCGCTCACTGCAATTTCATAAGTTTCATCAACATCTAACGCAAACTGCTCTTCAACACTAATAGTCGATGGTTGCCATAATAAAATTTTATAAGCTCCCAATTCTCCATCAGACAGCAAATGTACTTCTCGATTTTGCCGAGGACAATAAATCCAATGACGACGACCAACTTTGTTCACATCTCTTACAGTCAAATAAGGAACATAAACTTGTGTTTCAGCAATACTCTTTTTCCATTTATTCAGAGAAAGAATTATTTCATCACATATAACTGGTTGTCTCATCGTATTGGCATTCCTTATCGAAAAGAAACTTATACCATCAAAAAAAACACCTTTAAAGACTGATGAAAAATCCATTATTTTGGTATAATTAGAACATAATTAATTTAAGCTTTATTAATTACACCTGTCACATTTATAACATAAACTGCCAATAAGCATTAACGAAAAGACTAAACAATTGATTACACAGAAATAATAATAGTCACCACACCATTTAATATTCTTTAAAATATATCAATAAGTAGTTAAAACAGTGAATAAAACCTTATATTTCTCAACTATAAACAACAATTTCTGACAGTTTTTTTGAATAAATAAATCGTTCTCCTGAGAAATAATTTCAAAAAATATCTCAATATCATAGCGACTAGGAACACATCGGCCCTATCTCTTGGCCTAATCATCGGAAATACATTCATATCAAACGGCACAAAACCCGTGTGGAGTGACCTATTGGGCATCACGCAGAAGATTGAGCTGGCATCATTCAGCAAAGGAATGAGGGTCTATGTATCTGCATCAAGCCGCTATGGCCGGCATAATTTCTTGTTGATAGCTGATCGCGGCGTCTCAAACTGAGACCTCGCGTACCGCCAATACTCGATGTGGATAGCAGGCTGGCGACTCAAAACCAGTGATTCCGGCCTGAGCCTTAAGCGGAATAAATTTAAGCATAACCGACCCATATGCTGTATATAAATACAGCATATGGGCTGCTTAACTCTTGGGTCAAGCCATAGATGTGCAGCAATTCGTCACGCCGTAAGTTTTCGAAATTCACTCTTTGTTATAACTAGACCGATTTACTCTGCCGATACTAGTTAAAAGATGAGAATTTCACGGCAAGTTAGTCAAAGATTCGAACTACTTCTCACTCCCCAGACGGGATCAGGCTTCCATTGTGCGACCCACGTTTTCACTTCTGCCGCAGGCATTGGCCGGGCAATAGCATACCCTTGAGCTAAATCACAGCCTATTGAGAGCAAATGGGAGCCATGTGAAATGGTTTCCACTCCTTCCGCTATGACTTGTCGGTGGAAAGCTGAAGCTAGACCAATTACGCCCTTAACGATGGCCTGATCATCTGGATCATCTAGCATACCCTTCACAAAGCTCTGATCAATTTTCAGTAGGTGCGCTGGTAAGTGTTTGAGGTAAGTCAAAGAGGAATAACCTGTCCCGAAATCGTCTAAAGAGAAACTCACTCCTATTTCTAGGCAGGAGTACATTTTAGAAGAAATTTCAGCTATGTCTGTTAGGGCGCTGGTCTCTAATATTTCTAATTCTAAATAATGAGGAGGGATCGAGGGGTGTTTAGCGAGTGAGTTTGAAAGCTTGTTTACAAAAGTTTCTTCTTGGAGTTGAGCGGCACTTACATTGACGCTAACAGGGATTTCTAGTCCCAAAGATTGCCAATGAGTCATTTGGGATAAGGCTGTCTCAATGACCCATTCACCAATGTCTATGCCAACCTGTTGATTCTCAACAATGGGAAGAAAATCTCCCGGCAAAAGCAATCCTCTTTCGGGATTTTCCCAGCGTATCAAGGCTTCTACACCGATCGTTTTACCTGTATTCATGTTCACTTTAGGTTGGTAATAAAGTACAAACTCATCTTGTTCTAGCGCTTGTTTAATGTTCTCTAAGCTTTCATGTCGAATTTTTATTGCTGAGTCGTTATCGATATCAAACAGATGATATTGATTTTTACCATGTTGTTTGGCTAGATACATGGCTTGATCAGCATGACGCATCAGAAGGTCAGCATCCGACCTATCTGTCGGATAGAGGGTGACACCAATGCTCGCTGACGTTTTAATAATGGTATTCGCGATTCTAAAGGGAGTGCTTGATGCCTTTAATAATCGCTCTAATACATGCACACAATCATCTAAGTTTTCTAAACCAGTTAGCACCACCATAAATTCATCGCCGCCAATACGCGCTAAAATGTCATCACCACGTATAACATCACTCATCCGTTTTGAAATAGTAATTAATAACTCATCCCCCGTTTCATGCCCGTGAATGTCATTAATGAATTTAAAACCATCTAGATCCAGATAGGCTACGGCTAATAATTTATGATCTTTCTCACACTTGATCATTGCTTGTCGTAGACGATCCGCTAGAAAAATCCTATTGGGTAAACTGGTGAGTGGGTCATAATGCGCTATGCGTTCGAGTTGCTGTTGATGCTCTTTTATAGAGGTAATATCCGTAAAGAGGGAAACATAGCTCTGCACCACATTATTACTATCAAAAATAGCACTAATAGTGACCATTGCAGCATATATTCCACCATTTTTACGTCGATTCCAGAGTTCGCCACTCCAATGCTTATGCTCCAATAGTGATGACCACATGGACTCATAGAACTGTGAGCTTTGTTGACCTGACTGAAGGAACCTAGGATTTTTACCTATAGCTTCATCCCTGCTATAACCGGTGATTGAAGTGAACATTTTGTTCACTTCAATAATGGACCCTGTCGTATCAGTAATTGCGATGCCTTCACTAGCATTTGTAAATACACTGGAGGCAAGTTTTTGTTGCTCCTCGGCCTCTTTACGTTTAGATATATTGTGACTGATACCTAATATACCGATGAGATCTCCGTTTTCGTGGTACATAGGAGTTTTGCTTGTTTCAAACAACTCACCATGCCCGTCCGAGGCACAAAATAGCTCTTCTTCATTGACGTTAAGTTCGTTATTTTTTATAGCATTACGATCGTGTAGTCTAAATAAGTCCGCAAGCTCCTGACTGACAAGGTCATAATCAGTACAGCCAATAATATCTGCTTTATTGACACCAAAAAATTGTTCAAACCGACTATTACAACGAAGGTAGACACCTTCTTCATTTTTGAGCCAAATCAAGTCGGGCAACGTATCAATTAGATTATTCAAAAGGGACCGCTCTGCCGCAAGTGCTAACTCAGTTAGTTTGCGTTCAGTTATGTCCTGAATGGTTCCTGTTAGGCCAATACAGGTACCCTCGTCATTAGATATGGTCTCTCCTATACCCAACACCCACCTGGTCTCACCATCCACTTTCCGAATAATTCTATATTCTTTATTAAACGGCTTATTCTGGCCTATAACCTCGTTGATAACATACTGAATCATATGCTCACGGTCTTCAGGATGAACTAACTCACCCCATCCTTGAATTGATTTGTTATAGTTGCCGTCTATGCCAAAAATCTGATCGCAAACATCAGATGTTTCCCAACGATCAGTAACAAAATCACTTTTGTATGAGCCTATATAGGCTGCTTTCTGAGATTCTTTGAAGAAAAACGTCCTCTCTTTTAAAGCCTCTTCTATGCCTCTTCGGTATTTAATTTCATCAGCGAGTTTTTTATTAATTTTTTCTAAGGAAGTGGTCCTGTCTTTCACTCGTTCTTCTAGAGACTGGTTGTCCGTGATTAGTTCGTGCTGCTGATATAAGTTTTGTAGGTCATTTTCAACACTCTTTTGGAATTGCGACAGCAACTTTTGATGGCTAAGCGAAAAATTGTTTTCATTGCTATCCAACATACATATAGTGCCGAAAGGTTCTCCGGTAGGCCAACAAAGGGGGAGACCAAAGTATGAAATCATCCCTCGCTTAATATCAGGATTACTGTCCCAGTTAGGATCTAACAGAGCATTGGGGATGAGTAGCTGCTGCTTACTTTGGATAACTTTTTCGCAGTACAAACCTGAGCGAAGATCAGTCAGTTCATTCTTAACATAGGGATTACCAAGACTATTACTAGAGGTAAAAACTTCTATGTGCTTTGTATGTAAACGCATAATCAGCGCAGAGGGAATGTTTGCTATCTCTGCGATGATATCTACAGTGGCTTGCCATTCAGAAAAAATTTTTTCTGGAATTTCAATATGATGCGAATTGATCAACTAATATATCCTCAGAAAACCTACCCTAGGCGGTATCTATGCCCATATGAATTCAGCAAAATTGGCAATCCGAGAATAAAGAGCACGGCGATACATACCAACTGCTTAACTCTCCCTTCTGGTTAGATAACGTCATGCATGTTGAATTATCATAGATTAGATCTAGAGAAAGCGCGAGTAAGACCTGGTTTCAGCGTTAGCCTGAAGCGATTATTCCGTAAGAAAACGTCTATCACTTTCCTTAGTCGGCTTTCATATGCTCTTGCCTGTGACGCCTGTCGCACCAAGCTCAAGATGGGTTTACCGGACGCTTAAGGTGATTTCTCAGGTCGTGATGTTTATCCTATTTTTGGTGTTCAAAATATGATCTATTTCTTTTCATAAGAGAGTTATTGAAGTTACTATCTATTGATAACGTCAATAACTCTCTTATGTTGGTGAGAAAATGGATCCAACCGATAATCCTCATACTCCGGGCGCGGGCACTCAGCTTCATGAATTAGCAGGCAGGGATGAGCTTAGAAGCAACTTGAAGATTACCGTTGCCAGAATGATGCGAGCTAAGCCTGTGAAAAGCATGCTTGTGGTTGGTTTGAGAGGCGTTGGAAAAACTGTCTTGCTTGAACAGATGCGTCAGGATGTTGAGGCAATGGGCGTTCATACTATTTATATTGGAGCGCCAGAGAATCGCTCTCTTCCCTCTCTTCTTAGTCCTCAATTACAGCTAGAGCTACTCAAGCTTAGTCACCTTGATAAATCAAAAGAAGCGGCAACGCGCGCCTTGAAAGCGCTTGCGGGGTTTGCCAAGTCGCTTAAAGTTAGTTTTGGTGATATCGAAGTTGGGTTTGACCAAGAACCTGAGGCTGGGCTTGCCGATAATGGTGATTTAGAAGCCGATCTGACGGCATTAATGGTAGAAGTTGGTCATGCAGCTAAAGCGGGTGAAACGGCTATCGTAATGTTCATTGACGAGCTTCAATATGTTTGCTCAGAACAGTTTGCTGCTTTGATTACCGCGCTTCATCGATGTGCTCAATTAAAGCTACCCGTTGCATTGGTTGGT
>NZ_JBLWZV010000034.1:0-19988 GCF_048266285.1 Amphritea sp. | reverse complement strand
CGACAAACAACACGTCTTTGCGGTTTTCATTGGCTCCGCCTTTTTCACGCGAGCGGTCGAATATCAGGATTGCCACTGGAATGCCGGTACTTGGGAACAGGTTGCCGGGCAAGCCGATCACGGCATCTAATAAGTTTTCTTCAATCAGTTTTTGACGAATACGGCCTTCGGCTGCGCCTCTAAATAGCACACCATGGGGGACTACTACGGCAATACGGCCTTCTTTTTCAACGGCGGCTTCAACCATGTGGCTAATAAAGGCGAAGTCGGCTTTTGATTTAGGGGGTAGCCCGCGCCAGTAGCGGTTGTATCTGTCTTCGGCTACGTCGTCCGCGCCCCATTTGTCGAGTGAAAACGGTGGGTTGGCCACCACGTTATCAAACTTCATCAGTCTGTCATTTTCGACCAGCGCTGGTGAGGTGAGGGTGTTACACCATTCAATGCGAGCAGAGTCTGAGCCGTGCAAGAACATATTCATACGCGCAAGCGCCCAAGTGCTGCCGTTGACTTCCATGCCATAGAGTGAGTAGTTGCGGTCGCCCACTTGGCGTGCCGCTTCAATTAATAGGCCGGCTGAGCCACAGGCTGGGTCGCAAATACGCGCCCCCGATTTTGGCGCAGACAGACGCGCCACCAGCTCAGAAACTTTATGGGGGGTATAGAATTCACCTGCTTTTTTACCTGCATCGGAGCCAAAACGCTCAATCAGATAGATGTAGGTATTACCTATTACGTCCTCAGGCACGCGAGCTGGGCTCATATCGAGTGCAGGTTTGTTAAAGTCGTCCAGTAGGTTTTTAAGGCGACTGTTTCGATCTTTGGTTTTACCTAAGTTGGCTTCGCTGTTGAAATCGATGTTACGGAACACGCCTTCTAATTTTGCTTTGTTCGCGGTTTCAATGTGCTCTAAAACAATATTGATCAGCTCACCGATATTTGGCTCATTTTTACGCTCTAACAGTGAATAGTAGTTAGCTAAAAAAGAGTCGGTAACGATGGTATTCTTTTCTTTGGTGTCCGGATCTTCGACTTCTTCAGTTAGCTCAACCATTGGCAGTAAAAAACGCTCGCGCTCAAGCTTTCGTCTGATACGGACATCGTCGTCACCGTACTGTTTTTTATATTCTGCGTAGTGGTCATTCCATACATCGGAGATGTATTTTACGAACAGCACTACTAGGATGTAGTCTTTGTATTGCGCAGGGTCTACCGCGCCACGGAAAGTATCGCATGCAGCCCATGCCGCATTGTTAATGTCTTTTTGCTGAATTTTATCGCTCATAAATGGCCCTCAAATTTGGTCAGTATCTATAAAGCGGGGCAGGCTATATCGATAGCGCCCCGCTAGCTGTAAGTTAAAAGGTTAAGAATCGAGTACGGCTGATTGAGTCCATGTAATCGACCGCCCAAATGGAGGGTAAATCGATGTACTGTCCTTTATGGTGTACCGTGCAATGACTTCACCTTGCTCGCTTAGCTCTTCACATTCATAGGTATCAGTGTCTTGGCCTTTTCTTTGCGACCACTGACTACTTACGATGTTGAGGGTATGCGATTCAGGTAAACCTATTTTCTTTTTGTATTCATCACTCATAAGGGCTCCTATCCTTTAATGTCTCTAGGGTCGTTACCGTGACTATCTTTGCGTTGTATCTGACCGTCTTTGCCATGTACAACAAGCTCAGAGCCTTCACGCTTACTTTGTTCGCGCGCTGCAGCTTCAGCCTCTCGTTTAGTGCTGTGCACACTTGAAGCGCGCTCTGCTCCGCCTTTTTTGTTAGCCCACCCATCTGTGTGTGGTACGACATGTCGGGTATTGCCCTTGCTTGATGATGTATTCTTTGCCATAATTTCGGCTCCTGTTTTTTGAAAAGAAACGTGGATTAAAGTTTTGCTAAAAGTGCTGTCACACTTTTGGTTCGTCTAAACTCAGTAACTGTCATTACTGGGTATTCATTGCTAAATTCATTAAAATTGCATCTATTAACACCTCCTTTTTCTTTGCTAATGCGTTCATTAGCTTTTGTTCGTTGATGGATAATTGGTAAATTTCAATTATCTTCTGCTGCACATCGAGACTAGGTACTACTACCTCAAGATCCTCAATTGCAGGCTTGCCTATCATTCTTACCGCTGTCCCCGTTGCCTTACTTTGTAATGCTGCTTGTGAAGACGGTTGATTAATAACCCAACATAAATACGCTGGCATAACTGAGTCACTTTCAACCCGAATTCGTAGCAGTGGCGCTGCAATTACAACATCACTAAGCTCGTGATCAATCAATGCTGCTGTATTGGTTTGACCTCTGGAACGAAATGCTAAGTCGTTAAATTTGACTCTGTGATGCTCCTTTAAGTCCTGCATATCAATCTGTACTAGCTCTTGGGCATCCAGTCGGTTATCTTCAGTTAGATCCTTCATCTGAATAACCGAAACGTTTCCATTAGGGTCTGGCTCAAGCTTTGACCTAAAAGAATGTCCCATCTGTACAGAAGCTAGATTTTTTAGCTTTGCTTTCATTTGCTCTTTTCGCTCCTAAAAATAGTACAGTAACGCCGTTTTTGTTATATCAATAATAAAAGAGCCAGCCCACCCTGTCAATAAAATAATACAGTAATAGCGTTACTGTAGAATAATTTATTCTTGAAGCAACAAAGGAATGCTTAACTTTAAGCTTGAATATTCGATGAGAGCCTACTCTGTACCAGATCTAGTTAGAACGTTAATCATCATTAACATGCTTTACTGATATGGATTAGCTGACAGCTTCTTGGTGAGATTTCCAATACAATAGAATAATGGCTTATCCTGATAGCCACAGAGCTAAACGGGTAGCATATAGGGTAGTATTTATAAGAAATACCACCTTTAATTTATACAACCCATTGAATTAAATTAATTAAAAATTATTACTCGATATTAAGATTCAGAATATCGAATAGTGCCTTACATTTTTAAATATTCGGCACGATGTACCAGCAGACTACGATTCTTTCATTGACGACGAATCGCCTTTATATCGGAGGTTTTACATGCCAGAGCATTTGATTCAGAAAAATATTGAATTGAGTCGAAAGGCTGATTTTAAGTTTTTTCTTCTTGATGATGACAAACCTCGAAGTAACAAGGTTAACTCTTACATAAGAGCACTTGATCTAATTTGCGAAATGATAAAACGTCGGCCTGATAGGTTTAACCAAATTCAAAATCTTTGGTCGATAACGTCAACAGAACAATTAGAGCCCCTTTATAAATTTTTGATTCAAGAGTCTCATAATGAGAACTCTATCTGGGCATTTGAAGACCTACCGACAAGCTACCTAAGGGATGGATTCTGTTCCGCCGCCATTAAGCAATACCATCTATTTTTAATTGAGCAACGTTTTGAGGATAAACTTGTTAGTGTCTATACAGAGAAAAGAGAGCTTGATTCATCTGAATTGGAACTACTGGAAAACGACTATACCGTGCCGCGTTATCTCATTGATGCTGATCAAGTACCAATAGGTACCGATGCACTTCAATTAGTAAAGCAACGCACCAATCAATCTGTCTTTAGAAACATCTTAAGGAAAAACTACAGGAACCGTTGCTGCATAACAGGGCTCAACATTTCAGCCATTAATCGAGCTAGCCACATTATCGGTTGGGCTAAAGACCCAACCAAACGGTTAGATCCACGAAATGGGTTATACTTATCCGCTACTTACGATGCAGCATTCGATAAGCATTTAATATCACTCGATGATGATTACCGAATAATTCTATCCACTGATTTGAAAGAATTTAATACCCAAGACAGCTTCAAGCAGCACTTCTTATCGATAGAAGGGAAGCCTATTGATGTACCCAAAACTATGCCTCCACATAAAGACTACTTAGCCATTCATCGAAAAGCCGGCTCTTTTAAGTAATCTGAATTTTCGACACTCGCGATACTTCATTTACTTATCGTAAAAAGTACTACATTCACCTGCCTCGCGCTGAAAACTCGCTTTTGATGGCCCTCTACTATACCTTAGGGTTATGGCTCCACATAAATCAAAAAAATGGAATTATTATCCTATATTTAAGAATCTGAGGGAGAGTCTACAAAACCCATAACACTTAGATTTGGGTAGTAAGCTAGACTTTTATGCGCGTAAAATTGCAAAAGTCCAACCAATGCGGAAAATTCCGGAAATTCTGAGCAAAAGATTATTACACCATCGATTTAAATGGGCATTTTACAGCAGCAAATAAGTATCCCCATATCGAATAGCGGTAACAGAGTTTAAGCAATGACTCACTGCGGGACAGCTAAATCCAATTCATTCACATGTTAAATTGTGAACTGAAAGGTTTGCGTCAGCAGCGGTTGAATATCAACCTTTCTAAACGATGGATCTTCAGAGAAGCGCAGCTTCGGATCAAGCGTTACAAATCCCCAAAACTGTAAGAATCGTTCAATAAAACGAGATTCAACCTGTATGCTGAATAATTGGCCTGGCGGGAAATACTCTTCGGATGAATACTGAAGAAGTAAATCAGGGAATGCCGAGACAACCTCTTCTATCAATTGATCAACAATACCATGACTTTGCAGTCTCCATAGCATGAACAACCAGAAGGTGCGTAAATCGACATCATTTTCCCAATGATCAAAATAGCCCCAATTGTACTGAGTGGTTGCAGCTTCGAGCATGGGCAGAAAAAAGGCTTTAAGACCTTGAGTTTGATACTGTTTTTGAACCGCTTTTTTCATATGATAACGGCCACTTCTACGATAAATAACGCCGCTAATTTCAGCCAAAACACGGGTGTAATGTAGCGCGTTAAACTTATCTTCATTGCTGCCAGAGTATTCACTGACGCTGGCATGAATTTGATATTGAGAAATGACAAACTCAGGCATAAGCTCACTGGCCTGCGTCACTAACTTTGTGGGTAAGTTACCTTTGCTCGTTGCCTTAAATGCCCCTTCATTCTGCATGGCTTCATCCAGAATAAGCGCTAAATATCGCATCACAGGGCTACTAGAGAGGTCTTCTGGCGTACTGATATTAACCCACTCCAATTCATTGAACGGCGCATATAACCAGTTTGATATTTGGCTTGGTGAAAGACCACAAAAATCCACATTGGGCTGATTATTGCGCTCATGCACTCTATGCTGTGCAACCACATTGAGTTCATCTAACGTCAAGTGAGGATTCATCGCGGCAACTTGCTCAAAATCCTCAGACATCTCTGCATGCTGTTTTGATACGTTATCCATACAACAACGTTTGTATTTTTTACCGCTACCACAAGAACAAAGATCGTTTCGACCAAGCTTCATGTTGAATCACTCTACGCTATTTTATTTTTTGCTGTTGTATCATTATACCTACGCAACAAACACGACCAAACTATGGCTGTGTTGATCGCTAACATATGCAAAAAAGCCAAAGACTAGTGATAGATAGGCTGATCTCCCCCATAGAAAAAACATCTTTTTGTGTATACTCTGAGGATGCTTCAAAGGATGATTTTTAACAGGGAATAGGCATGACAGATCCAATAATTTTACACTACCACCTGCATGCCAGCCGTTATCAAACACAGTACGATTCGGTGGCCGCCCAAGACGTACATGCCGCTTGGGCTCCCCTATTAAAAACATTAACGCCCCGCTTGGCTTTAGATATTGGCGCCGGTAGTGGCCGTGATGCGCTCTGGCTCGAACAGCAAGGCTGGCAGGTAACTGCAGTTGAACCCGCCACTAATCTACGTCAGTTAGGCCAGCATAAAACCGGCCATCGCGTTACATGGGTTAGTGCCCAACTGCCCGACTTAAATGATCTGCAATGTCCGCCACAAGGCTATGATCTGATTTTATTATCCGCCGTTTGGATGCACCTCAAGCCGGAACAACGGTCTATGGCGATGCAACGTTTATATCAGTATTTATCCCCTCAAGGCGTCATTATTATTACCCTGCGCTTTGGCCCATCAGATCCCACCCGCCCCATGTATCCTGTGAGCGTTGCTGAATTAGAAACATTAGCTCAGCAAATGCGTTTAGAAACACAAACACTCAGTGAAATCTCTACTAATGACTGCCTACAGCGTCATGACATCAGTTGGAAAACCCTCTGCCTCAGGCCGATAAACGAGCCTCATATATGAGTTCACCATCATACTTACTCACTGGCGGTGATGGCCACCAGCTGCTGCCAGCGCTACGACGCGCCTTAACCCAGGCCACCGAAATAGAGATAGCCGTTTCTTTTATTCGTTCCACGGGTTTGAATTTGATTTTTGGGGATCTCGAAGCCGCTTTACAGTCCACTACCCGTGATGTGCGCCTCACCCTATTAACCAGCGATTACCGCTGTATTACAGACCCTAGTGCGTTAAGGAAACTCATGCTACTGGCCGAGCGTGGTGCGGATGTTCGTATTTTTGAAACCGGCTCGGCAGACAGTTTTCACCTCAAAGCTTACATTTTTGCCCGTTCAAAACAGGGCAGTCTGATGAGTGCGGATGCATTTGTCGGTTCGAGTAATATCAGTGCCAAAGCGTTAACCGATGGGCTGGAATGGAACTATCATCTCGACTATCCCAATGAAGCGGATTCACTCGCAGCACAACGGCTCATTGAAGTACGACAACAATTTCAGCAACTCTTACTTCGGCCTCAAATTCACGCATTGAATTTTGACTGGATAGAAGATTACCAGCGCCGCTATGAACAGGCTCGAAAGGTGGTGCCCATGCATACCGCCAAGGTGGATGAACAAGAGCCCGTTCCTGACTCTCCATTGCCGAAGCCCCACCAAGCGACAGCATTACAGGCATTAACAACCACACGACAACGAGGCTGGCAAAAGGGACTCGTAGTTCTCGCCACGGGGATGGGGAAAACCTACCTTGCCGCCTTTGATGCGGTTCAGATAGAGGCTAAGCGAGTGCTGTTTATCGCTCATCGAGAAGAGATTCTGCTGCAAGCGGAAGCCGCTTTTTTAGCCGTTCTACCCCATAAGCGGGTGGGTCGTTATACGGGTAAACAGAAAGACAGTGAATATGACTTACTGTTTGCCTCGGTGCAAACTTTAGGGCGCATGGCCAACCTTGAACGCTTCAGTCGGGATTACTTTGATTACATGGTCGTGGATGAATTCCACCATGCGGCGGCAGGCAGTTATCAATCGTTGCTAACCTACTTCCAGCCTCGTTTTATGTTGGGTCTTACCGCGACACCCGACCGCACCGATGGCTCCGATATACTGCGCCTGTGTGATCATAATCTGGTCTATCGTCGCGATCTATTTGATGGTATCAACGACCAACAACTCTGCCCATTTTATTACTACGGCATCTTTGATAGCGAAGTGGATTATGAACACATTCCATGGCGTAACGGCCGCTTCGACCCAACCAAACTATCCACCCAGCTCGCCACACGAGGCCGCAGTCGTCATGTTTTAAAAGAATGGCGTAATCAATCACAGGCTCGCACCCTCGCTTTTTGCGCTTCCCGTCGCCATGCGGATTATATGGCTGATTATTTTAACCAGCAGGGTATACGTGCGGCCAGTGTGCATACGGAATCAGACCTAACACGCTCGGCAGCACTGGCGTCACTCGAGAGCGGACAACTACAGGTATTATTCTCCGTCGATCTCTTCAATGAGGGCGTTGACTTACCGCAAATCGATACGGTGATGATGTTACGTCCCACCGAGTCGAAAATACTTTTTCTGCAACAATTAGGTCGCGGTTTGCGCCTAAGCATGGGCAAAGAAAAACTGGTGGTGCTGGACTTTGTCGGGAATCATCATAGCTTCCTCAATCGCCCCGAAATGTTGTTCGGTTCCGCCTTTCCTCACAAACCCACCCGTAAGCAACTGGCCGAAGCAGCCAAACACCCCAGCGATCTGCTACCCGACGGTTGTTACGTTAATTACGACCTCGCCTTTATCGAGTATCTAGATAGCTTGGTGATGGGTAAGCTCGATCAGCAGTATGCCGGCCTAAAGCAGAACCTCAAGCGTCGACCAACCTTGAAAGAGTTTTGGCGCAGTGGCGCGAACTTAAGCCTGTTACGTCGCAACTATGGTTGTTGGTGGGAATTCATTGATGAACAGGGCGACGCCGCTGACGATGAACTTCTGGTGCTCGAAAAACATGCCCAGTGGTATCGTGATTTGACCACGACCAAAACCTCTAAGTCGTACAAACTGGTTTTGCTGCAAACCCTGCTAGAGCAGCAAGCATTGACTCAGTCGATACCTCTGCAACAGCTCGCTCACTGGAGCAAACAGTGGTATTTGCAACACCCAGTGTGGCAAGCAGACTTGCCATCAAGCCTGCAACCCTTACAGAGTACCAGTGACAGCGCATGGCTAAGCCACTGGCGTAAAATGCCCATTCATCATTGGTGTACCCCTGAACAAAGCTCCAAGATCGAATGGTTTTCGCAACAGGGGATGCTGTTTCATTACCAGCAACCCGTGGAAGCAGCAGAACTAACGATATTTAACGCCATGACCGAAGAAATTCTTGCTTGGCGCTTAAGCCTGTATGCACAAAGTAAACAGATATTGAGGCAAGCTGATATTCCTACAATATCCGCCCCATCACCCGCCGACTCCATAACTCAGTTAGCCTTCTTTCCCAATATTAAAATTGCCTGTGGTCACTTCAAAACAGGCCATGCCGATATCGAAGAACACCTTCCTGCGCCGAGTGGCTTTGGCCATTTATCCCCCGACCGTCATTTCATCGCACAGGCTTCAGGGAACTCAATGAACGGCGGTAAGAATCCCATCCACGATGGTGACTACCTACTGCTGGAGCAGATAACCTCCCAAAGTGCTGGCAGTATTACCAACCAAACCCTAGCCATCGAACGTCAAGATCGTTCAGGTGATAATCAGTATTTACTTCGGCGGGTACTTAAAAATACCGATGGTAGCTATACACTCCGAGCCAACAATCCCGACTACCCAGACCTAATAGCGGATGAAAGCATGGTCACCTTTGCGCGCTTTAAAGGAATAATCAATCCATTAGCGCTATTCACCGATCAATAACCGCGATGTAGAGGCTTTCACTCTTGATACGCCATAACGCGCGGGGCAGCCTCACACAATGCCCCTTGAAATCTCAACTTACTCGCCGATAAAGCGATCTAGGTCATAAATCCAACTCGATTAACCGCTGCCAAGCTGCTATTTTTAGCCCTGTTGATAATGCCTCTGCTTTGGAGTGACCGTTGAAAAAAAACCGACTTGTTCAATACATAACTTGGTTCCTGGAAATATTTACCGAAGCTAAGTCCTTTGAAGCAAATCCTATCTTAGGCAACCGAACACTTAACCGCCTTGGTTTACATGTGATACGAGTTATTGTCGCGCGCACCATCACTGGCTTTCGCCGCTGGATTTTAAGCTGGAATATCAGTTCAGAACATCGACGCGCCTTTCGTAAAACAGGCTATCTACGTATCTCCAATGTTCTACCGCCTGATCAATTTAAACGCTTACAAGACGAAGCGACCAACAGTTGGCCAGACGTTCGCGAGTTTATACAGGGCGACACCACCACCCAACTACTCTTTCTTGATCAAGCCACCCTGAATACACTTCCTGCCGCTAAAGCGCTGTGTGAATCATCCCAGCTAAAACATCTCATGAATTATGTCGCTTCAACGGCAATTCGCCCCTGGCCTCACTTCCTCCGGGTCTGCAATATGGGCGGCAAAATCGATAACGATCCGCAAAAACATTTTCACGCCGATACCTTTCACCCAACGATGAAGGCTTGGCTTTTTCTTGAAGATGTCACGGCCGATAAAGGGCCATTTCAATATATTGAAGGATCTCACCGGATGACGCTGAAACGTCTGCGCTGGGAGTACCAACAGAGCATTACCGGACGAGATCTAAGCGAGCGTTACGCCGCACGAGGATCGCTTCGCATTGAAGAGGGTGAACTGGCGTCATTGGCGCTCAATAAAATAAAGAAATTTGAAGTGCCAGCAAACACCCTCATCATTGCCGACACCTCAGGATTTCATCGCCGCAGTGAAGCCGCCAGCAACTCTAGTCGAAGCTCAATCTATTTTTCTTTACGATTAAACCCGTTCATTCCTTTCCCACTGCCGAACATCGACTCTATTAATCAATTTGCAGAACGATTGGTGGCGAAACATATTAAAAAAACCACTCAACGACCCGCTGATACCGACCAGCGAGCCCCCTAACAGCAGATAGAAAGCAAACACCTCAACGCCCCAAAATAGCGCGCAATACCGATCAGCTATCCTTGGATGATGGTTAAAATGCTAAGCTCTTAGGTATGCAATAAATAAAAACGTTTTTATTCATAGGGTTAGATAGCTACGGCTTAATTCTTGCTTTCGCATTCCCACACTTATTTTTTTGCTAGGCAATGAAGCCTCCACTAGCCCCGTTACTCGGGCTATGGAGGCTTTTGCCTGTTTGGGAGCAATAATCGATGCTGTTAGCAACTTACCCGGTATTTCTACTACTGCATCAATTCGGTCTTAAGGGCGTTATCACGTTACTCTTAGCTGCCACCCTAATCAGCCTAGGTTGCAACCTGTTACTGGCAGAGCCGATTGTCTGGCCACTACTAATCAGTGGTTATATCGGCCTCGCTACACTTTGGTTAATACAGCGAGAAATAAATCGCCTCAGCGATAGCTGTCAGCCACAAACCAGCGAACTGCCCAATAGTTCGCACTGGTTAGTCATGCGTCCACTTGTTCAGCATCTACAGACATTGCTTAAAGCTTCAGCGCGGCAGCAACAATGCCTGCAACAACGCTTAGATGAGATCTCTCACGCCTCACAAGAACTGGAACAAAGTGCAGTCAGTGTCACCCGTAGCGCTGAACAGCAAACCGATGCCGCAAGCACGGCAGCCTCTGCGGTGGAACAGCTCAATGCCAGTATCGATGAGGTCAGCCAGCTAGCGGATGCCTCCCGGCACACCAGCCTTGATGCTAGCAGTCAGCTTGAAGGAAGCATTCAGCAATTACGCGGGCTGGTCTCCACCGTAGCGGAGATCGCCACCCAAGCCGATGCGACCAATACCCTAATGCGAGAACTCAGCGCCAACTCGACCGAAATAAGTAAAATGTCGAGTGTTATTCAGGGGATCGCTGACCAGACCAATCTACTCTCCCTAAATGCGGCGATTGAAGCCGCCCGCGCTGGTGAAAGCGGCAAAGGCTTTGCTGTTGTCGCCAGTGAAGTACGTAACCTCGCCCATCATAGCCAAGTATCAGCCGTACAGATCACCCAAAAAATTGAATCAGTGCAACAACATATCACCTCCACCAGCGAAAAAATGTCGCATTTAACCAGCAGTGCGAATGACAGCCTACAGCGCTCAGAAGAGGTATGTTCACAACTCGACCTTGTGTATGGCAGCACCCAAGCATTAACAGGACAGGTAATACAGGTCGCGGTCAGTACAGAACAGCAAAGCCAAGCGGCTGCCGAGATCGCAGCACTGGCAGAGCAGGTCTCCCAAGGCAACGAAGCAAACCTCCGAGCCGCTGCGCAAGCCCGAGCGGTGGCTCATCATTTAGCGCATCTGACAGGAGCATCGATATGATACCAATAACCACTGCTGTAGCTCCGCAAATAGAGATGATCTGTTTTTTTATCAGTGTCTTACTGTTCTTTTTTATCCTCTACCATAGACTACGCCGGCAACAGCAAACTCAGTTGCACACGGGAATAGAACAGCTTAAGTTACTACGCTTGTTACTGGCCGACTTTCAACTCCACCGGGGATTAAGCACGGCATTATTATCCGGTGATACCAGTCTAACGAGCGATTTACATAACACCCGCCAACGATTAGAAAAGTGTATTCAGCAGGCTAGCGCGCTCGACACCGCACACCACAAACAGTGGTTTAATCTCATTCATCAATGGCAACATATTCATCAAAATAACACCGCAAAAGCCTCTAGTAATCTCCTCAGCCACCACCGCCTAATCCGCCATACTATCTACCTGATAGAGGATATTGCCCACGAGCTGAATGCCGCTAACAGCAGCCACAAACTCGATTATCTAAACTATATCTGGCACGAGGTTGTACAAACGGCGGAATGGACCGGACAAGCCCGCGCACTCGGCACCAGTATGGCAGCGAGTCAATCGAGCAGCGCGGCTCAAAGAGTCCGGTTAAGGTTCTTACATTCAAAAATCAAGCAGCTCTCATCAACGGCATTTTCGGCACTAGAAACACGCAATGCTAACCACCTTAACGTGCGGCAATCACAACAAACCGTAAACTCTTTTTTGTTATGTCTTGAGCAAGAGCTGCTGAACTGCGACTATCCACATATTGAAGCCAAGCACTACTTCGAACAAGCGACCCAGGCTATTAATGAACTGTTAGGGATGATTGATACTGCACTCAAGGATTTGCAGACTGTAACCAAGAGGATCTGACGTGCCTAATATCGCCCTAAACAGAATGCACAATAGCGCCCAACAGTCAGCCCGGCCCATGCTCCTTAATCAATATCGAGGCCACGCACTTTCGAGCCACTTTCAACCGATCTATAGCATCGCCCATCGCCGTGCAATAGGCTACGAGGGACTTATTCGCGCCACATCACAGCAAGGTTTAGCAACCCCTCCACTTGAGCTTCTATCACTACCGCAAAGCAACTTAGAAATGCTTGGGCTGGATCGCCTATGCCGTACCTTACACATTGAAAACTTCACCACTCAGAGCCACAACAATGAGTGGTTATTCGTCAACCTTGATGCTCAGTCACTGCTAAACGAAAATCCAAAAACCGGCTTTACCCATCAACTTTTAACCCAGTGCGGCTTGCCCCCTCATCGCCTAGTCGTTGAAATTCTTGAAACAGAAGTTCAAGACCACGGGGCTCTAAAACACTATATTGATCACTTACATCAACTTAACTGCCTCGTTGCGATCGATGACTTTGGCGCAGGACATTCAAACTTTGATCGTATCTGGCAACTAGAACCTGATATCGTCAAGCTGGATCGCAACCTCATACATGCAGCCGCTCAGAGTAAACGAGCGGAACGTATTCTGTCCGGTATCATCACACTACTCCATCAAGCCGGCAGCTTAGTCATCGTTGAAGGGGTCGAAACAGAGCAAGAGGCATGCATCGCAATTGCCGCCAATGCGGATATGCTGCAGGGCTTTTACTTTGCCCATCCAGCGCCTCAATTACCGGCCAACAATCAGGCGTCAGCTATTTTTGACCAATTATTGCAGCGACAGCAAAGCCTACGTACTCAGCAATCACTCACGAAAGCGAACAACCTCCACCCGGTACATCCCCTGTTTCAATCGGCCCTCGATAACTTTCGTGCCCACCAAGACCTACAACAAAGCAGTAACCAGATATTCTGTACTCCTCAAGCGGTTCGCTGCTACTTATTAGATGAATCAGGCTATCAGACTCAAGGGGTGCTCAATATATTCCATCCTAGGCAACGCATTGAACTCCGCTTTGCCCCGCTTTTATGTGGCGACAAAGGTAACTGGTCCCACCGCCCCTATTATCACCTCGCCATCGAGCAACCCGGCATCACCATTATCAGCGATCCCTACCTTTCAGTTGCCGATTCACAGATGTGCATCACCCTATCACAAGCATTTAAAGTCGATGATCAATGGAAAGTTTTCTGTTGTGACCTAGACTGGCTGGATGACAATTGACATCGATAGCAACCAAAAGCGCCGGGCGGAACCTTATGATTAGACATGCAGGCCCGTCGAATCGATCGGTTTTAAGTATCTTAACTAAAGCCTGCAAGCCATATGGCCTATATATTGCTAAATCTATTAAACAATGTGTTTTCAATCATTTCGTATAATTTTTAATGCTATATTGCACAGTTATATGGCATGGTTAACTTAGCCTTACAAGGCCGCACAAGAACAGTGCAACAGGGTTCATGGAACCGAGGGTATCTACATGAGTATCGACTGGACTGAGTATTCCACCGGCAACTTTTATGATGAACTAATCGCAGATGACCGAGTTCCAAGAGAACCTGCGACCCGGCTGGTAAACTACCTTGGCTCTATGAGTACAGCTGAGATCAATAAACGCAAGAAGATGGCGGAATCCACCATCCAAGAGATGGGGGTGAGTTTTACCGTCTATACAGAAGAGGGCAATATCGACCGCGCTTGGCCTTTTGACATCATTCCACGCACCATTTCGGCCTCCCACTGGGCACAAACAGCCAAAGGCCTGAAGCAGCGTCTAAAAGCGCTGAATATGTTTATTAACGATCTATATCACGATCAACATATTATCAAAGACGGCATCATCCCCGCCGAGATTGTTCTGAAATCGAAAAACTTTCGTCCAGAATGTGTCGGAGCAACGCCTCCTCATGGTGTTTGGGCAAATATCTGCGGTACCGATCTCGTCCGCGACCTAGATGGCCAGTTCTACGTACTAGAAGATAACCTTCGCGTGCCCTCTGGTGTCTCTTATATGATTGAAAACCGGGAGATCACGAAGCGAGTATTGCCCGAGCTATTCTCCGAAGACTCCATTCTGCCGGTCAATAATTATCCCGCTCATCTATTCGATATGCTGGCATCACTCTCCCCGCGAGATATAGCCCAACCGGAGATTGTCGTCCTCACCCCAGGGATCTTTAACTCCGCCTATTTTGAGCACGCCTTTCTAGCACAACAGATGGGTGCCGAACTGGTTGAAGGCAGCGATTTGATCGTCGAAGATGATGATTGTGTCTATATGAAAACCATCAGTGGACTCGAGCGGGTCGATGTTATTTATCGCCGCATTGATGATGAGTTTCTTGACCCCGAAGCCTTTAGAGAAGATTCAATGCTCGGGGTGCCCGGCTTAATGCGCGCGTGGAAAGCGGGTAATGTCGCCCTCGCCAATGCACCAGGCGCCGGCGTAGCGGATGATAAGGTCGTATATGCTTATGTACCGGATATCATTCGTTACTACCTGAAGGAAGAACCATTACTGCCAAATGTCGAAACCTACCTCTGCTCTGACCCTGAACAACGCCAGTATGTACTGGATAACCTCGATAAGTTAGTCGTTAAACCCGCCAACGAATCCGGCGGCTACGGCATGCTGGTAGGGCCTCACTCGACCAAGAAAGAACAGGAACACTTTGCTGAGCTCATCACCAAATCACCGCGTAACTATATCGGTCAACCGACGCTTAGCCTATCAACCGCACCAACCTTGGTGGGTTCCACCCCCGAACCTCGCCACCTCGATCTACGCCCCTTTATTCTGCAGGGCAAAAAACTCTATGTCACCACCGGCGGCCTGACCCGGGTAGCCATGAAGAAAGGTTCACTCGTCGTTAACTCGTCCCAGGGCGGCGGCAGCAAGGACACCTGGATAGTTGAGGAGAAAGACTAATGCTCTCAAAAGTTGCTGAACGGATGTACTGGTTCTCCCGCTATATCGAACGGGCTGAAAATACAGCCCGAATGGTTGGTGTTTACGATAATCTACTTTTTGATCTACCCCGCACCATCAATATCAGCTGGTTCAACTTAGTAGTCATCAACTCATCTGAAGATGTATTTAACGCACGCTACACCGTCCAAGATGAGAAGAATGTCGTCAAGTTACTGCTTGCTGACAGCACAAATCCCAATTCCATGGCTTCTAGCTTACAGATGGCACGGGAAAACGTTCGCACCAGTCGGGATGTATTGCCGCTGCCTCTATGGGAGCTGATTAACGAACTGTGCATGTATGTTGCCGAGCATATTCGTGATGGCATCAACCGTACCAACCGGCATGGATTTCTCGATACCGTTATTAAAGGCTGTCAGCAGATCAACGGGCTGTTAGCGGACAATATGAGTAAGGATGCCGCTTGGCAGTTTATCCGCCTTGGACGCAACCTCGAGCGTGCAGATATGGCCAGCCGAATACTGGATGCCGGCATTACCGCACAACTGAGCACCACCGATATCGAGCAAGATATCGACCCCTCTCAGATTATTTGGGGTAACGTACTGCGCTCCTGCGATGGCGCGATGAATTATCGGCGGACGATGCGAGTCACCGTTGAAGGCACCAAAGTCTGTGATTTCTTGCTCCATGATAAACACTTTCCGCGCTCCATTAGCTTCTGTGCCGAACAGATTCAGGCTGCGGTCAGTCTGCTGCCGGTCTGTGATATCGCCGAACTAGAAAAACTAACCGCCCTCTTAGCCGAAGATAATCACGATCTGGATGAATCATTAAGCGACTATCTAAATGAGCTACAGCTCAGCTTTGCTAATCTCCATCAGGAATTTGGTCAGTGCTGGTTTGCGCTAGAATAATCCATTAGCCTCCAACCTGCTCAACAGCCGGTACAGACAACCAACGTCTAGACCGGCTAAACCTCACAAACAGACCCCGTTAAAGCTACCCGGCTAAAACCCACCCCGACTATCGCTAGCTTCACGTAATTAAGGCACTCATTTCGGGTAATACTCTAATGCCATTGAAAGCGCTATAATCCCCCCTCAAATTTATGCCGTGAGTAACGGTAATCTGACAGCCCGAAGAAGCGAAGCAACTTATGACACAGCTAGGAACCCTGTATGTTATCTCAGCACCCTCTGGTGCTGGTAAAACCAGTCTGGTAAAAGCCCTGCTGGCACAGGACAAACAGGTTCGTGTATCGGTATCCCATACCACTCGTGCCATGCGTGCCGGAGAAATTGACGGCCAAGACTATAATTTCGTCTCGATGACGACTTTCGACAGCATGATTGGAAAAGGTCAGTTTCTCGAATACGCCGATGTCTTTACCAACAAATATGGCACCTCACGCCTCTGGGTTGAAGAACAGCTGCAGCAAGGTGTCGACGTAATCCTCGAAATTGACTGGCAAGGCGCTCAACAGATACGTAAACAGATGCCAAGCTGTACCTCTGTCTTTATTCTGCCACCTTCGACTACCGAACTTCGCAAACGCTTAACAGGGCGGGGCACTGATTCTGAAGAGGTTATCAACCACCGAATGTCCGAAGCGCTGAGTGAAATGAGTCATTACGCTGAGTATGAGTACCTACTGATCAACGATGACTTTGATGCCACCCTCGAACAGCTGCAAAGCATTTTTGCCGCTCAGCGCCTAAAACGAGCCCCTCAGCAACAAAAGCATACTGAAATACTGGCTGAGCTATTGTCAGAATAGCCTAGCTAAGGTAGACTGACCGGCTATCCAAATCAGGTCTTATAATTGACCTGAGTGACTGAATCATATAACCGAGGTCGTAAATGGCACGCGTAACTGTTGAAGATTGCCTGGAACATGTAGACAACCGTTTTGAACTGGTAATGATCGCGTCTAAGCGTGCTCGCCAGATTGCAACGGGCGGCAAAGACCCTAAAGTAGAGTGGGAAAACGACAAACCAACCGTTGTTGCCCTGCGCGAAATCGCCGAACAACATATCGACGTTAGCATCTTGGATGAACGCGAAGAAGATTAACCCTTTTTCAATCCTTCCAAATAAGGCATCATCACTATAGTTTCTGTTGTTTTGTAGTCTGGAAATCCAGATTACGTTAGAGGCATAGGAGTAATTGATGCCAACTGTTGATGCGCTTTCTGACCGCCTGACCGGATATCTTGATCTGCAACAGATCAAGCTGGTTAGGCGTGCATACTATTATGCCGAACAAGCCCATGACGGGCAGCGTCGTAAAAGTGGCGAACCCTACGTTACCCACCCCCTAGCTGTCGCTTCCATTCTAGCCGGCATGCATATGGACCATCAAAGTCTGATGGCTGCCATGCTCCATGATGTAATTGAAGACACAGCCGTATCCCGCGATGGTCTCGAAGGTCAATTTGGCCAAGTCGTAACCGATATTGTTGACGGCGTTAGTAAACTAACCCATCTAGAGTTTGAAACCCGCGCAGAAGCACAGGCTGAAAACTTCCAGAAAATGGTCTTAGCAATGGCAGTTGATATCAGAGTGATTCTGGTAAAACTCGCCGACCGACTACATAACATGCGCACCTTAGGTGCTATGCCACCAGAAAAACAGCGGCGCATCGCCAAAGAAACCCTCGATATCTATGCCCCAGTTGCCGCCCGCTTAGGCATGCGCGACCTACAACTCGAACTCGAAGACCTTGCCTTTCAGTCCTACTACCCGATGCGAGCTAAATATATTCGCCGCGCCGTGGTACAAGCACGTGGACAGCGCAAATATGTCATTAGCTCTATCGAAGAAGCCATACGCAACCGACTGAAACAAGAAGGTCTACCAGGCGCGGTATCCGGCCGAGAAAAGCACCTTTATAGCATCTACACCAAGATGAAAACCAAAGGTAAATCCTTTTCCGAAATCATGGACGTATTTGCCTTTCGTATTGTGACCGAATCCGTAGATGACTGTTATCGCGCTCTGGGTATCGTGCATAACCTATACAAACCCGTCCCCGGACGTTTTAAAGATTATGTCGCCATTCCTAAAGCCAATGGCTATCAATCACTGCACAGCGACCTATTTGGTACTCGAGACATCACCATTGAAGTCCAGATCCGCACCAAAGAGATGGATGCCGTTGCTAGCCAGGGTATTGCCGAGCATAGTCATTACAAAATTTATGGCGACTCAAGTTCAGCAATAGATGGCTATAACCGGGCACGAAAATGGGTGCAAGGACTACTAGAGATGCAAAAACGGGCCGGTAACTCCATGGAGTTTATCGAAACCGTCAAAACGGATCTATTCCCTGATGAAGTCTATGTATTCTCACCTAAAGGGCGCATCTTTGAGTTACCACAGGGCGCGACCGCCGTTGATTTCGCCTATGCCGTACATACCGATATCGGCAACTCCTGTGTCTCTTGTCGCATCAACCGACATTTAGCGCCGCTCTCCCAACCGTTACATAGCGGCCAGACCGTTGAGATTATTACCACTCCAAGTGCCCAGCCCAATATGGCGTGGTTAAACTTTGTTATTACCGGCAAAGCCCGCTCTGCCATTAGACACTTTATTAAAGTGCAGCACCGTGGCGAATCAATCGAGCTTGGCCGACGTCTATTAACTCAGTTCCTATCCAATTACGGGTCCACACTAGATGATATTGATCCGCTAGCGCTTGCCAGCCTCTTAAATGAAGCCGAGCTAAGCTCTCTGGATGAACTACTTGAAGATATTGGTATGGGCAACCGGATGGCTTATGTGGTTGCCCGCCGCCTACGACCTGTCGAACTCCAGGAAAGTGATCCTCAGGAGGCACCAGAAGCCGGCAAAGCAACGCTTGCCATACGCGGCACCGAAGGCATGGTCTTACACTATGCACGCTGCTGCGGCCCTATCCCAGGCGACAGCATCACGGGGCATATCAGTACGGGCCGCGGTTTAGTCATACATCGTACCGACTGCCGCAATATTGCTTTTATGAAGGATGATGCAGAGAAATGTGTCTATCTCGAATGGTCAAATAGCATCGATGATGAGTTTATCGTTAACCTCGACCTCAAGGTTGAGCCTGAACGCGGACTCATCGCCACCCTAGCAACAACGGCCTCCGGGGCTAGCGCCAACGTATTGAAGATAGATATTACCGAAACGGATGACGCTCTGAACACCGTACACATCGACCTAACCGTTAAGGACCGGATACACCTTGCCAAGGTCATGCGTAAGCTCAAAGCTCTCAAAGCAGTTTACAAAGTCACTCGCGTATAAACAGAACAACGCACAACCAAACGCACTTCGGTGCGTTTTTTTATGCCTGAAGCAAACAACCCATCTAAATACAATCCTTTCACGCAGCAGCGCTTGGCAGAAGCCATCAAAGGATAGCGTACTCGCTAATAGTGCAAGAAGGCATCAGTTGCTTAAAAGGGCGCCAACAGTTAACTCTTGTGCTGGCAAACAACATCTCCAAAACACCCAAAACGAAAAAGCCCCGATCAAACTAATGATCGGGGCTGTCTCTTATT
>NZ_JBLWZV010000033.1:0-28267 GCF_048266285.1 Amphritea sp. | reverse complement strand
ACTGTTTTCATGGTTAAGTATGCAAAAAGTAACACTATGCCCAGCCATCATTGGTGAGCTTCAGGTGATGCATGAGCACTACTGTTATTTAAATGAAAAAATCGCCGCTCAGGACGCAAAAATCGTTAAACAGGTTAAGGAAAGTAGTCGTTGTCAGCTATTAAAAACGGTTCCAGGCATTGGTGGCATGACGGCAAGCCAGTTAGCGGCAGAAGTAGGCAATGCGCATCAGTTTAAAAACGGTCGAAAATGGCTGCCTGGTTAGGGTTGGTGCCTTAGCAGGTGCAACAAGTTTAATCGGGTTTGCAATAATAGAGCGTGATGATGATAACGGTTGACCGTCTGGGTAGTAAACCTGTCATAAAAAACAGATGTTATAGGCTGTCGGCTTTTTTAAGGGCTATCTGGCGCGGGTGCTCATCGTGGAGCGGGAATAAAAGCTTCCCAACTTAAGACTCCGAATACATTAGCGCAAAACCGCCTCACGATCACAAATCTATGTTGCAATACTGATGATTATTGATATTTAAAATTTGCACCTCAGATGCCATCGGCTTGCCGTACTCGCTGATTTTTTAATGGTAACCTGCTTCAGCATGGTAGCTTTACAAAAGCGCTGGCTTTTCTCCTGAGCAAGGCACTGAGTGAGCAGGCCGGATCGGTTGCTTGTAGTAGAGATGTAATTGCAGCGGCGCTTGACGATGACCCCCGCATTGTTGCCGCAGCCAATGCCGATTTGTATGCCATTAGAGAAAGAGATTCAGCGTGTAAAGACTTTGTCACCCCCTTTTTGTATTTCAAAGGCTTTCATGCCTTGCAGAACTACCGGATTTCCAATTGGCTTTGGAATAAAGGGCGTGAATCCCTGGCGCAATATTTTCAGCACCGTATTTCCATGAACTACGGGGTTGATATCCACCCCGCTGCCAAGTTGGGCTGCGGCGTTATGATAGATCATGCGACAGGAGTAGTAATAGGTGAGACTGCGGTGGTTGGAAATAACGTTTCTATTATGCAGTCTGTGACACTGGGTGGTACCGGGAAGGAAAGTGGTGATAGACATCCAAAGATTGGTCATGGCGTGTTAATCAGCAGTGGCGCCAAGGTGTTGGGCAATATCCGTGTTGGGAACGGCGCCAAGATTGGTGCTGGTTCGATTGTGCTGGAGGATGTGCCTGCCGATACCACAGTGGTAGATGTCCCTGCTAAGAAAATCGGAAAGCCTTTAGTTAAGAACCCCGCGTTGGATATGAGTCACTCGATTCATTGCGATATCGAAGACTGTGCTGATATGTACTCAGTGGCCTGAAACCTGTGAAGTAATCGTACAGAACAACTGAATTAAATCATCTTAAGCACAAGACTGACAGCGCGTGCTTATTTTGTCGGGTTTGATTTGGTATTCGATAATATTACCGTATCGATCTACGGATATATCACAATACTCATGGAATAGCTCATGGAGCTGCTTGCGTCCTTTTTGGACGCGTGATTTTAAAGTTGAGTAGCTGATGCCGAGATTTTCAGCATACTTTTTTTGTGACTGACCTTGTAGATCAATCGCAGTTAACAGTTTTGCCATATCATCTGACAAGTCATTGATAAGCGGCTGGACGCAACGGGAAAAGACGTGCTCTGTGTCAGTATCTTGGTTTGCATGCCACAAATCTTCCGGATGGATATTATCGGTTTTGTTGTTTTTTCTATAAAAGTCGATAGTTATGTTTCTAGCGATCATAAACAACCATGATTTAACCTTCTCTTTAGAGTTTAGGTTATCAATATTTTGATAAGCACGAATAAACGTTTCTTGAAGTAATTCTTCAACATCTACAGGATTGGATATTTTTGAATGTAAAAAGGATTTAATATCGGTTCGGTACGTTGTCCAAATGACTTCGATATTCATATAGAGCTCCCTTAATAACACGACTGCTTTTAGACCGATCTTAAGTTTAGACTTGTAGGTGCTTAACGGTCTCAATGAGACTGAACCGGTATCGTAGATTCAGCGGCCTAGCAGGTTAAAAGAAAAAGTTGAACAGCAGTCCAGCGAGGATTGCCATGCTGAAGATCACCAACAGGAAGGCCGCAATCATTTGTTTGCGGAACATTGATTTGAGCAGGATGACTTCGGTCAGGCTAGCTCCTGCACTGCCGATGATTAATGCCATGACAGCACCCATACTCATACCCTTCGCCGATAGTGCAGCAGACAACGGGATCACGGCCTCTGCGCGGATGTAGAGAGGTACACCGATGACAGCCGCGATCGGAATCGCCAGCGGGTTATCAACTCCTGCGTATTTGACGATCAGGTCAGCAGGCATAAAGCCGTAAGTAAAGGCGCCGATGGCGATCCCGAACAGTAGGTAAGGAAAGATGCTCTTAAACTGGCTCCAGGTCTCCTTCCAGATACGTGCCCAGCGGTTATCTTGGACAGCCGATACGGTGGCTGTACCATCGCAGCATGAGCTGACCGCGACTTCACCCTCGGCCTTTCCAATACTACCGCGACAAGAGGCCGCGGCTGGAATTTGGGAGCCAACGCAGGATGAAGAGACGGGCTCAGACTTAATTTTAACGCTGGCGCCACAGCTACTAACGGGCTTATCGCCAAATACCTCGGGGCGGATGTAGCGGGCGAAATTCATTTTCTCCAGTAGGTAGCCAGCTGCAACGGAGACCACCAAAGCAACCGATGCATACATCAGCGTCACGTTCAAACCAAAGGTAGCCAGAAACAAACCAATGATGATGGGGTTGAGTAACGGTGAGGTGAACAGAAAGGTAATGGTTGGCCCAAATCCAGCGCGAGCCTTGAGTAGCCCGGTCAACATAGGAATCGTTGAGCAGCTACAGAAGGGCGTCATCCCACCGAGAATCGCAGCAGAGAAATAGCCTTTACCGCTTTTTGAACTGAGAATCGCTTGGATTTTGTTGGCAGGTAGAAACTCTTGAATCACACCGACGATGAAGCTGACTACTAGGAATAGTGCGGTGAGTTCGATGCCTAAAAAGGCAAACATGCCGAGGGCTTCTTCGAGCATTGAGAGGATTTCAGGGGACATAATTCAACCTATATTTCTAGATGTATAGAAACATTTTGGAGAACTAAGTTGGTGTTGTCAATATGATTCCAGTAATATCGAAATATATTTATTAATCGGAGAAAATTATGCAATCTGAGATTGCCGCCAAGCGCTTTGCTGAACTAGGACATATCACCCGATTGGATATTTATCGTTATTTGGTAAAAGGTGGCCGACAAGGAGTTCCCGTCGGTGAAGTCCAAGCAGCGCTTAATGTGCCAAGCTCTACACTCTCTCACCATATTACCCGTCTGGTTTCTGTTGGCCTGGTTGTGCAGCGGCGGGAGGGCAGGACTCTTTATTGTGTACCTCAGTATAAAGAATTATTCGGCTTAATTGAGTTTCTACAGGAAGAGTGCTGTACGAATGAGGGGCTGACCCATTAACGCGCAATGGGTAACACTCCTCTGCCATAAAGCTCCTCCTGAACGAGGAGATGAGTGTGGGCGTCATCTCTTGTGCAGATAGCCAACAGATGCCTCCCTCCTTTACCAAGAATTCACGACGAACAGCTATAATGAGACATGCCCCCAAGTTCAAAAAACTCAGCCGGTTTCAACCTATAGTATTTATCTTCCACCGCTTGCGATTGTTCAGCATAAGGCTGAGTCATCACCTCTTGCAGCTCTCGTATCAGCGCATAGTTACCCACAGCGGCCTGTTGATAGGCGGGCACCACTAACCACTCACGCAAGCTGTATTTTGGATTGACGCGCTTCATCTTCCCTGAGATCTCATCACGGGAGAGAGACTGACTGTCTATCAGAGCATTCCATGCTGTCAGCCACTCAGCCCAGCGCTGATCCAGCGCTGCGGAGTCTGCCTGATAGCTAGGCCCTTTATAAAAGCTTTTCTGAAGTGGGCTAATATCGTCAGGCAGATGCGACAGTTCGCGAAAGAGGATGGTGTAATCCACCGATGTTTCCATCATCAGCGCCGCTAGCTCTCTAAACAATGGCATATCAAATGTGTCGAGACCCAGCTTTTCAGCCCACATCTCTCTCATTTTCGTTTGCATCACGGTTTCAAAGCCGCTGCGAATCTCGTCGAGTTGCTGCAAGGCCGCATCCTCCGCAGCAAGCAAAGGTCTTAGTGCGGTCCAGAACATATGAAAGTTTCGTTCTGCGGCTACCGGTTGATTAAGAAAGGAGAAATGCTGCCCGCCACCGGTCCAAGGCTGATATTGGGGGTCGAAACGTTCACAGAATCCAAAGGGACCGTAATCGAGAGTGAAACCACCAGCGGCACAGTTATCACTATTGAAATTGCCCTGACAGAAACCCACACGGACCCAGTTCGCCACCAGCGAGGTCAAACGGTCGCGGAACGCATCTGCGAGCAACACCACTTTTTCAGCAAGGGGCAGAGTGTTATTAATAACATCGGCGTACTCACGTTCGATGAGGTGTCGCACAATCATCTCCAGTTCCTGCAACGCTTGCGGGTGCTCCTGCTTGCGGGCTCGGCGACTGAAGAGCTCCAGCTGACCGACCCGTAGGAAAGATGGTGCGACACGGGTCGAGATGGCGACAGCCTCAGATACCATCGTGTCAGGATCCATCGAATGCGAACCTTCGGAATACCAGGGACGTCTAACTTGCTCAGTCTTTGACACATACAGACTCAGTGAGCGTGAGGTTGGCACACCAAGGGCGTGCATATGCTCCTGCGCCAGAAACTCTCGGACACTGGAACGCAGCACAGCACGACCATCACCGCCGCGGCAGTACGGTGTCCGGCCGCCGCCTTTGAGTTGCATCTCCCAGCGTTGACCGTTAATAACCGCCTCAAGCACGGAGACTGCGCGGCCGTCACCGTAACCATTTCCGGTTTTGAACGGGCACTGCTGATCGTATTCGGTGCCGTAGATAGACAGCGCGTAACCACAGGCCCATCCAACTTTTCGCATCGGCTCCGGCACCTGAGAGATATCACCCGAGAACATCCGCACAAAATCGTCAGACTGAGCCATGCTGTCAGCGAAACCCAATTCGTTAAACAGTCCAAAGCTATGAGCGACGTACTCTGGATCGGCAATTGGCGTGGGTTTTACCGGCACATAGTGACCCGAAAATACTTGGCGCTGCTGGTGATCATCCCCGTGCGGTGTTGCATCCGGATCAGCAGTGAGGCGATCCATCAGCGAGTAATTTGCCAACGGCGCCAGATCGTCAAGAGTCGTAATGGATGGCAAAGTTTGCTCGGGTTGTCGATTATTCATTGAAACTCCTCATGACACGGGCAAAGCAACGGTACCCTCTTGGTCAGAGGAGTTACCCGTTACTAATGACTATTTCTGATTTAGTAAACGAGGTAATAAACGCCTCAGGTGCTTATTGGCGTATGGAGCTAGAGCAATTCTAGCACGATTAAATAGCTATCAAGAGCCGATGTATGACTCACTGAGAAAGCTATAAGCTTGCAAGCTATTTAATACGGTTACGCTACATTAGCAAACACCCTATTCTGAATAGCGTATGCTCTTTTCAGTAAGAATGAGCCTTATCAGGCACGACAGGCTTACAATAAAAAAGCATGAGAATGAAAACGACTGACCGTCTGGAGAGTAAACCTGGACCCTGTAAATAATTGTGTCGCACTTCGGAGCTGAATTCACGACTTTCTTATTTCTTAATGATCAAAGATTTAAAAATCGTGAATACGGAAATGTATGTACAGGGTCTTAATGTTACGTTTAGTGTCTATTTCAATTCGGTACATAAATCATTTTCCCATCAGGTAGTTGATAGGTGACGCCAGCTTTAATACCTTTGCCTTCACCTATATCACCGCTGCTATCGTACCGCGTTAACTCCTCTCCATCTTTAATCGTAATAGTCATATTTTCCTCTCCAGGATTTTCAACCACGACAACACGATCACTAGAAAAAGGGTTAAGCGGATTTTTAACAATCACAATTAATAAAATCACAATAATGACCAAAAACAGGTCAATCAAATTTACCACTGATAAAATAGGATCATCATCTTCATGATCGATAAATCGTCCTGCCATCTCAATATGCTCCACTCACTTGAGATACTCTTTCCCGCTCAACAAGCCTCAACTCTTCAAACATCCAACGACGCCGAATATTTAAAACCGTAAAACTCAGGCTGGCTGAGATTAGCGCTAACGTCACCCCAGAAAAAGCAATCACCATATTTTGTCCCACCGCAGCGGTGTTGTTGTCAGATAAAGCAAGCAAGGCGGGCCCCATCGGTATCAGCGTCGCCACGAGACCTAACAACGGAGTGATACGAGAGGTTAACCGTAACAATTCCAGCCGCCCCATAATCCACAATTCGATATCATCGCTGGTGCATTCTTCGTTTTTTGCATAGAGACTAAGCTGACTCCTGTCATAACCTCTAGAGCGCAAGTACGCATCCTTTATTAATTGCCCCATTGAGAACAATGTAAAACACAATGCCGCGATGATAAGAAGCAATGCCGGCCATAAAAATAGGCTCGATAATTGGTATAAAAGCGTTTCTAAACTACCGGTTAACATAAACATTAAATCCCATATTTAGTTTTGGTCGTGACATATGAAGGTGTCGCTACATTTATAATCCGTGCCTATAACTGCGGCGATATAAAGGAAACAATCCACCAGCGATTACACAGCTCAACAAGAGTAGCCAAGCAACCCATGTTAACCACGGTAGCGGTTGGTTCTGATCTTCTGCAGTGACCTCTTCAAGTAGTTGGCCACGCACATTTCGCATGGCGGAACTATCACTATTGGCCGACTGATCAATCTCTGGTGCCGGCCCGCTCATACCAAAACCAGCCGCCTGTGACTCAATATACTCAACGGTTTTTTCAGCCCCGGACTGAGCACCGAGATCATTAACAAGCGCTTGCCAACGACTGATCAACTCTTGTCGAGTCTGATCTGAAGCATCCCAATAGCCTTTTCGAATAGCCTCGACCATGCGTTCGATTAATTGAGCTTGTGCCGTCGGATTATGTTCCGCAAACCATTCATTGAGTTTAAGATCGCGCTGATCCAATACATAGGTTTCATGCATCGCTTGCCACTGATCTGGGCGCACCATATGCCGGTCCATGACTTGCCAGCCAAACAGGTTATTCACGATTTTCAACATATGCACAGAGCCCGCATAGCCTTCGCGCTGCATCCCTTTAATCCATTGAGGGTTTTGATAACGGGTTCGTAATTCATTACTTAAAAAAGACTGCGCACTTGCGATTGTAGAAGACGTACCACGGGCATCAGAAATATATAGTGCCGGGTTTTCACCACCAACTTGCTTAACTGCCGCCGAGAGTCCGCCCAAATACTCAAACGGATGGTCTGTCGATAGCAAACCGTGCAAACTAGATGAGCGTGATAACAATACTGCATCGACGCCTTGTAACTGCGACTCTAGTAATTTTAGATGCAGCACAGAGGTACCCCAATCCTGAACCCCATAAATATGTGACTGACTGTTAATAAAGGTATCAGCAAGTATCTTATCGTCTTCCCAACCGGTTGAATCCATTGCAACAGACGTTACCCCACTGCCATAATCCCCCGGTGGATTACTAAAGATCCGTACCTGCGAGTAACGCGCCGATTCAGCTGCACTTAATCCGCTTTGCTGCAATGAAGCAGCCACACGATGGCTATTATTAGCTATTGTATTATGCGCTTCATCGAGTTCAGCGAGAGTCTCAATAGCCTGTGCTAATTTTTTCATAATGCCATCAAATTGATCACGATAGACACTCGTAACCTGTAATAGAACATCGACTCTTGGTCGGCCCAATTCCGTTTGAGGAATAACCTCTAACGATTCTATCTTACCGCCCGCATTCCATACCGGACGCACACCAAGGGCCACCATCACCTGCGCTTCGCTAAGCCCAAGCGTGCTGATCGCTTCTGATGACCAAAGTGAAAACGCCAACTTCTCAGGCCATTCACCATCATGGTGTTGTTGATAATCCTCTATGAGTGCATTAAAGGTTTTTTTAGCGGCCTGATAAGCCGCCGGACTCGGAATTTTATTCGGATCTAAAGCATATAGATTAGTGCCGCTGGTCGTATCGGGATTACGCACAGGATCACCACCGGGCCCAGGTAAGATAAACTCTCCACGCAGACCTGCGAGTAACGCCTCCAGCTCATTATTGTTACGCAGTTGTCGATTATAGGTAATAGCGGTTGCCATCAAGTCTTGCAGTTGCTCGTTGTCTGCATCTTCTGGTTGTTTTTCACCACGAATAAACGACTGTAAATAGGTGTAAGGTTTTGTATCGAACAACGCCTCAAAACTCGAAGCAAATACCTCTTCGCTATCAACATTCAACGCTTGATAGTAATCAGTACCTAATTGCTGCATGACCGTCGCAATGCGATATTCTTCAGCCCCTGATGATCCAAAAGTATGCAGTCCAATAGGGGTTGCAGCCTTAGCTAACAGGTGCATATGGTCATGTAAAACAGGCATAAATGCATCGGCTTGCTTACGAATACCTTCTTCAGTCCAACCGATATCCTTTTGTAGGTCAGCTGCGATTACCTTTGTTAACAAGTCATTTAACGTCGCATCTCTGACCGCGCCTTTTTCTAACTGTTGATACTGATGGATAAGTGCATGAATATCGCTCAATTCATCATAAAAACCGGATGGTGCAAATGGTGGTGTTTGATGACTAATAATGGTTGCCCGGCCGCGTCGCTTAGCCTGCATCGCTTCGCCGATGTTATCCTGAATATAGGGGTATAAAACCGGCACATTTGCGATAGCGAGGTTGGGATAATCATAGGCCCAAAGGCCTCTATCTTTACTCGGAGTCCATTCTTGTGTGCCATGAGTACCTAAATGAATAAACGCATCCGTCTTCGCCTGTTCACGCAAATAAAGATATACCGCCAAATAGAAGTGCCCCGGTGGCTGGACTAAATCATGCGTGCTCACGCCGAGTTTATCCGCGCGGGGAGGTTGCGGTAAAAGTAATAATTTGCCAAATTTCGCCCGCGGAATAATAAAATTTGCCTCACCGTTAACGGAACGAACGCTCCAATGATCTTGTGGTGGTCCCCACACATCGCCCAAGCGTTGACTAACAATCGGCGGTAAGCGTTTCAACCAAGCGTTATATTTAGCTACGGGGAAGGATTCCGCATAACCCGCGGCTAACAATTCATCTAATGTTTCGGGACGATAATAGGCAGCTAACATCGACTGAGCCGTGGTAATAATGTCAGCTTCGTTGTGTGGTGAAACATCATAGCCTTGCGCCGCAAGTGTTCTGAGAATATTCTCAATACTACGGGGAACATTAAGATTGGAAGCTGACAGATTTTTCTCACCTGAAGGGCTATTCCAAAATAATAGCCCAAGATTCAGTTCATCACGCGCGGCTGTTTGTAATCTCGCCATCGCTAAAAAACGTCCAACTAACAGATCGACTTGCTCGGGAATGGCCGCAGGAGCACCTTCTTCAATGGCCGCAATCACCAATGGGTCCGTCATTCCCCAGCTTTCGGGAATAACCATCAAGGCAGCATAAGCAGCCCCAGGCATGCCCTGCACTGTCTCTCTCCACTGCTGAATAGAACCGTTGCGATACGTTAACCCCATTACCACGGGTATATTCATCACCGGCAACTCATGCTGTCGTGTTTCACTCACCATATGAGTGGTATTCACCAACATGACGGGGTTGGCCGCTGCAATCTGATCGGCTAAAGCCGTTGGCTGATGACGGTCAAACCAAAAAACTAACGGGATCGCGCCGGCTTCCTCCACCCGTGCAATCACATGATCAAGCACTGCCGTTTGACCATCCGATATATTAGATGATGAAATCGCAACCGCTAAGACCGGTGCGGCCTTCTGCCAACGACTATCTCCCCAGTCCATATAATCCTGTAGATCACGAAATGTCTTCTGTGCAGCGGGATGATAATAACCGCTACTCGCCAACATCACTGGACTTGGGATCGTATCGGTTTGCTCTCCCTTCTGCCATGCACTAATAAACGCCATCAAGTGAGTGAAGTTTTCGCGGCCTCCCGCGGAGTAATAACTCACTAACCTGCGAATCATTGTCGGATCTAGATTGCCGCCATCAGGTGGCCCGCCACCCACCACTATCCAAGGCGTATCAGTGTTGTCTAAGGTTTCTTTGATCAATTCCATCACCCGAGCACGATCACCACCACGGGGTGTATCAAGCACCACTAGATCAGATCGATCAAACCATGCCTCCGGAGCTTCGTCCTTTGATGTAAGTACATGCCCCTCTAGGTTGACCCCTTGTTCTTTTGCGATAGCTTGCAACATCGTTATTTTCGCTGGCAACACAAATGGCGTGGTGATAATAGCGACATCGCTCTTAACAACCGCAAAAACACTCTGTAGGGGTAACAGCATAAAAACGAGCAGCCACAAAAACTGAAATCTAACGTTCATCATGGTAAACCTTAAAAAGCAGCTGAGATGCCGATGCGAATTTCACGACCGGGTTCGGTGGCACTATACAGTTCAGATTTATCTTCAAGCCGTTGATCAAAGATATTATCAACACCGGAAAAAAACGTTAGATGTTTGTCGAGCTGATACGAAAAATCCAAGTGATGTAAATGATAGGCAGGCGCATAGCCTTCTACACCAGAATATTGTTTTCCAACATACTCAGAGCGCCAACGTAACCGAGTCGATGCAACAGGAGCCCAACCTAAAGAAAGATTACCTAGATGCTTAGGTCTATCTTCTAAGGGCAACCCGGTACTTAGATCTTCTGTTTCTAAATAGGTGTAATTTAAGGTAAGACTAAGATGCTGCGTTAGATCATGATCGAATGATAGTTCAACACCTCGAATACGAGATTCATCGGTATTTTCATAACGACGCCTCTCACTACCCCTAATATTACAGTTGATATAACACACAGTTTGAACAAGGTTCTCTAACTGATTCTCAAACACTTTAGCCGACATGACCCAGTCCGCATCATGATATTCGACACCGCCTTCATAGGTTTTTGAACGCTCAGGCTCTAAGTCTGGATTACCTTCCACCCAGAAGCGTCCCCCTGCTGCCAAGACTTGATAGTCACTCGACAATTCAGTCAGTGATGGCGCACGAAAGCCCTGCCCGTACCCCCCTTTAAAACTAACACGATCATTTAACTTGTATACCGCGTAAATACGCGGACTGATTTCACTACCATAAACCTCATGGCTATCCAGACTCGCGCCGGCAACCAACATTAAAGGCTCGAATAACTGCCACTCATCCTGAAGAAAAACATTACGATGCTCCGCGGACGCCTTACCGGTACTGATACGTTCCTCGTACAGTGTTTCTTCACGAAGCTGCCCTCCCAATGTCACAAAATGATCATCGCCAATAAACTTACTTATCTGGCCATCAATAACAGCATCATTAATCTCTTGCGGCGGCACCGGGTCAGTCGTATCACTACGGGTATTCGTACGCTTTAAGTTTGATTGATAAGCATTTAATTTAACATCACCCCAAAACCACTCACCACTATAAGACAGACCATATTGCTCTTTATCAATCTCATTTTCCGATGTGTAAGCTACCGAACTCGACTCACTCTCAAGACTGGTTTCATCGTGTTCCGTGGCATAACTCAAGGTTAATTGCTGATAATCATCAAGCAACCACTCCACTTTAGCCTGTCCCTGCTTCGACTCTTTGCCCTCAACATCCGAAATATTTTCATTATCACTAGAGGCTAGGTTATCCCGATCAAACACTTCTCCAACCAACGAAAACAATAACTTATCTTCAATCAGTGGGCCGCTCAGATAAATTGAAGCCTTACGTGTATCGCCTCCTGACTCATCTAAAGACGAAAAAGTTGACGTTATTTCCCCCTGCAACTCATCCTTAGGAATACGGGTAATAATATTAACCACGCCCCCTAAAGCATCAGCGCCGTAAAGCGAAGACATCGGCCCTCTCACCACTTCAACACGTTCAATCGCGGCGGCAGGTAGCCAGTTTAGTTCAAAATCAGAATGCGCTATCACACTGTTACTCGAACTAATGCGGCGACCGTCAATCAGGTACAGTGTATGTTCCACCGGCATCCCTCGAATACTAATACCCCGGCGAGTCTGCCCTACGGAAGTAATCGTAATCCCCGCTTCGCTCGTCAAAGCTTCTGCTAGGTCATCGGCATTCTTAAGGCGTAGATCCTCTTTATCCATCACTGAAATACTGGCGGGAGCTTCCTGTATAACGGTTTCATGACGACTAGCCGTCACAACCATGGCCTCTAATACAACAGACTCCTCTGCAACAGCCTGAGTTGCCAACAAAGCTAAGCATGTACTCAAATACAACGAGTAATACTTTTCAGATCTCAACATGTTTTTACTAAACCTCTATACGTTTGAAGGCACTAAACTACACGCAGCAAAACAGCCGAATACGGATTTGCTATACGGTAGGTAGTTATATAAGTGATAGGCGCAATGCCAGCCGTTGTGAACACAGGGACAGGAAGCATCTTGCATAATCAAAATGTTATGTTATAACATGTTTTTTATAACAGCAAGAAACTCCCTTAAAGTAACAATTTTTAAATAACCAATATCAGAAAGACTGAACCAACAAACTCATGAACTGAAGAACACCACAGCAAGAAGCTCAGACACAGGCATTTAAACTGCCTGCAGACAACGATAAGCCGCTATAGCGTAAATATTAAAGGAAATACGAATGGCCGATACGCAGAAAAAACTTCCCGTAACAGTATTATCCGGCTTTCTAGGTGCGGGGAAAACAACCGTACTAAGCCATATTTTAAACAACCGAGACGGGCGAAAAGTCGCCGTCATTGTTAATGACATGAGCGAAATTAATATCGATGCCGCTACCTTAAAAAATGAAGTGTCGCTGAATCGAAGCGAAGAAAAGCTAGTTGAAATGAGCAACGGCTGTATCTGCTGTACACTGCGCGAAGATCTACTTTTAGAAGTTAACAAGCTGGCTAACGAAGGTCGCTTCGATTATCTGGTGATTGAATCTACCGGTATTTCAGAGCCATTACCCGTCGCAGAAACATTTACCTTCACCGATGATGACGGCATCTGCCTCTCTGATATCGCCACCTTAGACACCATGGTGACTGTAGTTGATGGGCTCAACTTTCTTATCGACTATGACGCCGCACAATCACTCCAGTCGGTAGGCGAATCATTGGGCGACGAAGACGAACGCAGCGTTGCGGACTTACTCATAGAACAAGTGGAATTTGCCGATATCATTCTTATCAGCAAGTGCGACTTGATCGACGATGATGCTTTAGGCCGCTTAATGAGTATCTTAAAAACATTGAACACCACAGCAGAACTTATCCCCATTGAAGCTGGCAATGTACCGATTGATAAAATCCTCAATACAGGCCTGTTTAGTTTTGAAAATGCTCAACAAGCCCCCGGCTGGCTGAAAGAGCTGCGTGGTGAGCACATTCCTGAAACGGAAGAGTACGGTATTGCAAGTTTCACCTATACCGCACGTAGACCTTTTCATCCGCAACGCTTTTATGACTTTATCCACAGCCCAACATTACAGGGTAAACTGATTCGTTCCAAAGGGTACTTTTGGCTAGCAAGTCGACCACAGTTCGCAGGTCAGTGGAGTCAAGCAGGCGGTATGGCCCGCTATGGTTTTGCGGGCATGTTTTGGAAAGCTATTCCCGAAAGCAAATGGCCTGAAGAGGATAAAGAATCCATTCTCTCAGATTGGGAAGAACCCTTTGGCGATATGCGCCAAGAACTCGTTTTTATCGGACAAAATCTTGATCAAGGCACGACCATTAAGGCGCTAGATGATTGCTTATTGACCGATGAACAACTGCTTGCTGGCCGAGATTTCTGGGAACAGCTCCCAGACCCATTTCCTCTCTGGGAAATGCCTCAATAAACCACAACATTTTAACCTTTCGTTCAGTTAAAGCTGTTAAGTGATAGCCAAATATTGATGAATTTCGCCTCCTCTTTTTTTAACAAGTTCTAAAAAAGGGGGAGGATTACTCCAGTACTTGAATTAATTCGAAGCTTTTTACGCAGCGACATTGTGCTTACAAATCAGTTTTCTATGAATTATTTCTATAAGCTTTCCGCCGTTATCGAAGAGACACCAAACTTAGACTAAAAAGTGGCACTTTGTGTTGATTTGTGCCACTTTGGTGTGCCATTATTGAATTACAGCTTCAATTCAACTCAATGAAAACAAGTAGTTAGCTACACGGGGTCGCCACCCGCCGCTTCCACCAACACAAAGGAAAGATACTTATTAAGTACCTTTTTCACTTTTCCCAAAACCACCATCTTTAAAAACCTTGCCTAAAAATAGCGCGTTCACTGTGCGTTGTTGTGAATTGGTTTATTGAATAGCTGCTTGTATGACAGCACTGAATGCTTTTCCGCCAATTTAGCATTGTGTAGCAGCACAATAAATTATCCCGCCCCCCATAAGAGCATCTATTTTGTCGTGATAGATCTATTGCTGAGTAAATATAGCCTCATAAGAAAGAGCGTCTGGACTGTCAATGACAACTAACGAGCCACCTTATTTTGAGTAAACCGCCCCAATAAATTAACGATTAAATCTCGATGTTCGCCGTGCAAATTATAGGCAGCATAGGCTTTCATCTCGATTATCGGCGCGCTATTAACACGATAAAGCCGCCCATCGTCTAGCTCTGGTTCAATCGTCGGTAATGGTAAGTAGGCTGCTCCTCCACAACTTAGAATCAAGTTCAGTGCCACCCTACCACTATTCACTCTTACCGGTGCTAAGGGCCGCTGAGGAAAATGTGCTTCGTGAAGCGCAGCGAAAGTTGTTCCCCACTCTACCCGCACATAACCTTCAGACACCGCCTGTTCAACGGTTATCTCCTGTTGGCTCGAGACTAACACCAGCGGCACACTAACGACCTCTTGTACTGCCATCCCTTGCAGTTGAGGTGGCTCATACATAAAGCCGACATCTATCATCCTTTGTTCCAACTTCTCGACCACCCTAAGCGGTGTGCTCTCTTCTGCCCGTAAGCCTAACGCTGGCACATTTTGATAAATATCGTTGAGCCAATCCTGCAGAAAAATATCCCAAAGACTCGAAACTCCGGCAATCACCAACCGTCGCTGGTGTCGCTCACTCAGGGCTGTATCTTCGTAGGCTCGTTCCCAAGCGCTAAGAATGAAGCGTGCGTGACGCTCCATACGCTCTCCCGCCGGCGTCAAACCAATCTCGTGGTGTCGGCGAACAAACAGGGTCAGACCAAGAAGCTCTTCTAATTGCTTAATTCGCGCGCTGATGGTCGATGAAGAAACACATAGATTGCCTGACGCCTTATTGAAGTTGCGGGTGCGGGTTACTTCCAGGAAAGTCTCCAGCAAAACGGTATCCATAGCTAATATCCAGTTTTTTTGGTCATTCTTGCCAGTTTATATCGTTTTTCCGGATTATCAAAAGATCATAAGGTTCGTGCTTCAAAGACATCCGCTGCGATTCACATGAAAAGTCAGTTAATGAGCACTATTATTTTTCGAGGATATGGTGAAGCGGTGATGACTCGCTTTCAAAACGAAATAAGAGTTTGGTTGTTCAGCTTCACTCAAAGGTATCGGTAATATTAGATCCGCTGCAAAATGAAACAACCTGGACTTAAAAAGACGCTTAAGCCAAAAGTGGCTAACTTCTGACTTAAGCGGTAAAAGCCTACATAACGTAGGGGGGCAGACAAAACTATTGCGGCCTGTGACATAACACGCCACCATCCTGCTAAGTGATTTTTAAACCGGCACTCAAGGTAGTAACACTTAGCCACTAGAAACAAAGCAATCCGCTTTAGTCTCTTAGTAACTCTTTCCAATTTCCCGGATAGACGGCATAAAAAACAGTCGCGTTTTCACCTTCATACCGCAGCTCCGTTCCTTCCGGTATCCAAATAACATCGCCAGCTTCCCCTTCGAGTACCGCATCAGGCGTAACCAAACGAAACAGCCCCTCAACCACATAAACCACCTCATCATAGAGTACTGTCCATGCAATCGAGCAGTTATCAAAACGGGCGATTCCAGCCCCCATACTAGAACTTATATCGGTTGAGATTGCCCGCCCGACTTCAGCATGTCCCGGCGGACCACCACGATGAGTAAAACTGATCTCGCTCCCTTTAACTAAACGCGCCTTTGTCATAAATTACTCTCTAAATAACGATTAGACTTCACTGCGACTTTGCCACTCAGCCAACTTCAGGCGGGCACGCACACCGATACCCAGAAAAGGTTGCGGTGGCACCAAGGCAGGCATTCCTGAAACCTCTTGCATATGCCGCTGCAACTCAGAGTCTCCGCCTGATGCCAACTCGGCTAATAGCTTTCCGGAAATCGTGCCCCGCGCGGCCCCTACACCGTTATGACAGCATGACGCGAATAACCCAGACTCCAGCTCACCAAAGAACGATGTGTAATTACGCGACAGAGCACAAACACCACCCCAGGTATTTTCGAAAGGCACATTTTGCAACATCGGGTAGCGAGCGACCATGGCATGCCGGTGTAGGTCATGAATTTTGCTACGCTCCTCTGCATGACTACCGTAATTAGGCACAAAACGATATTGGTTGCGTACAATCAACCGTCGGTCTTGAGTCATTCTCAACGTCGTACCCGCATGGTCTGCGGGCGTCAGCCCCCAGTCTGTCGTACCGCCATATGCCTCAAACTCGGCATCCGTTAGCGGTCTCGTCATGCTGGCAAACGTCATGATCGGCAGCATCCGCGATTTCAAAAAGCCCAGCTGCTCAGTGAATATATTGGTACCAAGAATCACATTCTTCGCATGAATTTCGCCCTCAGCGGTCTTTGCAACCCACTTTCCACCAGCAGCTCGTTCCAGCTTAAGTACGGGCGTATTCTCCCAACAAGTGACATTTTCCGGCATGTGCATCAACAAACCACGCATTAATGCCGCGGGTTGCATCAGAATACAACCAGGCGTAAAGAGGGCCTGTTCATAATAGCTAGTACCCACTTTATCTTTCAGACTCTGCCCATTGAGCATCTGATAGGGTTCATCTAGTTCTTTTAACAGATGCTGAAAGTGCTCGAGAAATTTTACTCCGCGCTCACTAACCGCTCCCTGTAGCTTACCGGCATGGGACCACTGACAATCAATACCGTATTGGTTTACCTTCTCTTCCATATAGCTAATCGCAGCTCGGTTGAGTTGGATAAACTTCTTCTTCCGCTGAAGATCTGGCCCTTCCAAGTCGCCTTTGTGCGGCAGGTCGATCACGAAACCCGAGTTACGGCCGGAGGTTCCGTGGCCAATCTTCTGCGCATCCACCAGCACCACCCGTTGTTCAGGATTCAGCTCAGCCAACCGACGGGTGGCAGCCGTTCCCACAAAGCCACCACCGATCACTAACCAGTCCGTTTGCTCAATATGGGTAACAGGCGTTGTAGCCGATAAATGTTGTCTGTATTCCGGCGGCAGAATTTCAAACCAGCCACAGCTACTATCATCAGCAGGTAGTTTTATCTTTTTCATATGACGATCCAGCTATCTAATTTTCTAATTATTGTTCATAACCTGTTACGACCTTCAGCATAGAACTGGACAGTAGGCGCTAACGCCCACTATCGAATCGACAGGTATCAAATCCTCTAAACTCAGGGCTAAAAGATTAGGCGACCGATAGTGCATCGGCGGCGGCTACTTTATCTGTCCACTGCTGGCGCTCTCCAATAAGGTCACCCGCCAATGCATAACCCAGAACCCGACCATCACTCGAAACATACAAGCCACGCATCCCCGTTTCGGTCGATTCAACCTGCCATTCGCCCGTTTGATTCGGTGCCGGTGTTAACAACGTCAGCGGTAGAGCGGGCGTTTTCACCATGACCGGCATCAACGGATACTGCGCCATGGTTGGACGCCCTAAAAGACAGTCGGCCAGTGCCCGCACCCCAAAATTGATCGGTGCGATATACGGCAACAACTGCCCCTGAATCTCCGCGCAATCGCCCAAGGCATAGATATCCGCAACGTTAGTACGTAACCCGCCATTAACAACAATCCCCCGATTGCAGGTAACGCCCGCCGTTTCAGCTAAGTCAGTACGAGGTTTAAGCCCTACGGCAGAGATAACCAGTCCGGTCTCAATGACCTGTCCATCTCTCAGGGTCAGACGATATCCTTCGCCCTGCTTAGCAACGTTCTCAACCGTATTGTCCAAATACCAGTCAACGTTCTGTGCTGACAGATTGGTTTGAAGTTTTTGCCCAATCTCTTTCGGTAGCAAACGATCCATCGGCCAACCGGTCAAACCGATCACCGCCACCGAATAGCCTCTACTAGAAAGGTCATTCGCAAACTCACATCCAATAAGGCCATTACCAATAATGGTGACATGCTGACACCCATCCAACTGATCACGAAAATGGCGGTAGTCATTCAAATCATTGATACTCAAAACGTCTTCAGCCCCACTACCTTGCAGCGGTAACCTAATCGGTGCAGCGCCTTGCGCTAGAATTAACTTACTGTACTGTTGTACGCCTAAGTCGGTATGCAACAGATGTTGATCCGCATCGATATGCGTTACTTTACAGCGAGCATGTATGCGTATATTCAGTCGCTGTTCGATCTCCAATACCGTTTCAGAGATGAGGTCGATCGCTCGCTTATCCCGCGCCAGTGCATTCGATAGCCCAGGCTTAGAATAATTGGCGCCATCATCAGCAGTGAGCAGCAGAATGTCCTTATCGGGAGAACGCTGACGTAGCGCCTCTGCTAAGTTATATCCCGCATACCCACTGCCAATGATAACGACAGGTGCTTGTTTCTGTGGCGCTGCTTCAGCCACCGCAACCGCTGCTGCATCAGCGGTTATTTCTATCATTTCAAAATCGGCTTTACCGACACCACAATCAGGGCACAGCCAGTCTTCTGGAACATCTTCCCAAGCGGTTCCCGCAGCGATACCATCCGCCGGCCAACCTTTCGCTTCATCGTAGATAAGACCACAGATCACACAGAGCCATTTTTTCATCGGTATTCTCCTGCTTTCGACGACGTGGATTTATTGAGAAGGATTAGTAACGCGGATCGCGACATTTTTAGTGTTAACGTAGCTATAGAGTGCTTCCTGGCCTTTCTCTCGACCAAAGCCGGACAAACCTAGCCCGCCAAAGGGCGTTTCGACACCTCCGGCATACCACTCATTAACGAACACTTGCCCCGCTCTCAGCGCCCGACTGGCACGAATCGCACGCGTCAGATCATGGGTGAAGACACCCGCCACCAAACCGAAGTCTGTCCCATTGGCAAGAGCCCACGCTTCCTCTTCAGTATCAAATGGCGTGATGGCCAATACCGGACCAAACACCTCTTCGGTAAACAGACTCATCTCAGGTGTTACATCGGCAAATACGGTTGGCTCGATAAAATACCCTTTCAAGTCAGCAGGCGCCTGACCTCCTGTCACTAGGCGAGCGCCTTCACTGGCAGCCCGGTCACAAATACGTAATATCTGCTGTTGCTGTTGCCTTGATACCACGGGCGTTACCTCAGCATTATCCATTCCGGGACCAATACTCAGCCCGTTGCCCAGCTCGGCTACTTTAGTCACAACCTCTTCATAGATATCACGATGAACCAGCAGGCGAGACATGGCTGAGCAGACCTGCCCTGCGTTAAAGAAGATCCCCCAGCGGACACTGTCCAATAGCTGATCAATATCCGCATCCGGGAAAACAACTGCTGCAGATTTACCACCCAACTCCATAACACTGGGTATTGCGTTTTCTGCCGCCGCTTTAAGGATGGACTGACCAGTCGGAACCGAGCCAGTAAATACAATTTGGTTAATATCAGGGTGAGATACCAGCGCATTGCCTACTTCACGACCGGGTCCGCAAAGAATACTCAGCGCTCCATCAGGCAGCCCCGCCCGTTTGCAGGCAGTGGCCAGCCAGGTCATCGCCAGCGGTGTGATTTCTGGGGATTTAACAATGACGGCATTCCCTGCAGCCAGAGCCGGTGCCAATGAACGAGCACAGATATCCACAGGGAAATTCCAAGGTACTATTTGAGCCGAGATGCCAACCGGTTCGTAATAAGTGAAATCAATATAATCTTTACCCAAAGGGATAGATTTACCTTCAATTTTATCGGCCATGCCGCCGTAATAATCAAAATAACGGGCGGCGATCAGAAACTCTTCCCGGGCATCATTCAGTGACTTACCATTTTCACGCGCCAGTAACGGCGCCGCTTCATCGGCGATATGACGAATCTCATCGGCAATGCGAGACATCATCTCAGCACGTTTTACCGGACGACAGTCGGTCAATACGCCGGAATTCACACAGCGGCGAGCCGCAGCGACAGCACGCTCAACATCATTTGTGTTAGCGCGTGCAATGGTGGCAAACACTTCATCAGTAGCAGGGTCATAAACCTCAATTTTATCGGCCGCATCCACCCAGTCACCGCCAATAAAATTAAGCCAGTTTTCAGTCATCTTAGTCATGGCATCAATCACTTTGTTGTTATTATCAGGAAGGTACGCAGTGGCGCACCTCCCTCAGCACAGTCTGTATAAAACTAATTATTGCTCGGCATCACGCCCATACTGCTTCGCGACCCACTGATGAAAGTGATGCGTCGGGCCATCCAATACCGGCGAGAAAACACCGCCTTGGAAGGCTGGAGATTTACGCCCATTTTGCATCCCTTCAACCGCGAATACGTCTTCGCCAAACACCACTTTCCAGCTTTCAAGAACAGCAGAGCGACAAGCTTCATAGCGGTCACCAGTTGCCTCTTCACCGACATAGGCCAGTTCAAGTTTTTCCAAAGTACGGCTATTCGTTTGCGGCTGCAGAATGATCGAGAAAACATGGTCTGCTTGCACACCTAATAGAACATTGGGATACAGAGAGATATACTCAGCCTGACGGATTTTATCGGCAGGCCAATCGCTGAATTGTGGCAAACTAGTGCCCGCAACATCAGACAAGTTATAGGTATAACTACCCTGTCCCGACATATCATCGTTAACAATCAGGTTATAGTGCTGATCGAGTGGTGAGTAAGTATTCAGGCTCGGATGAACCCATGGCAGATGATAAGCTTCGCAGTAGTTTTCCACCGCGAGTTTCCAGTTGGCCTCAACCGTCAACTCCATATTGCTACCCGTATGGGCAACATTGACCAGATCAAAACCACCTTTACCGGTAAATTCTTCCCAGCGCTGAATCAACGGTTGGATAAAGCTATCGAAGTCCTGCGCATCACCAGACAAGTTAATGAATACAATGCCATTCCAAACACCCGCCCGGATCTCTTTCAGACCATGCTTCTCACAGACAAAACCCTCGGCGGTATGTACACCGACACCACCGATATGCGGTGTGCCTTTCAAGTTACCGTTGAGGTCATAAGTCCATGAATGGTAAGGACAACGAACCATGCCTTCTACTTCAGTCTCTTCACGCAACATAATCATGCCGCGATGGCTGCAGATGTTATGAAACACTTTCAGCTCACCATCACGGTTACGCATTACCGCCAGCGGCAACCCCATAAAATCGACCGGCTTTGCAAATCCGTTCTTGGGTAGTTCACTGGCAAATACCAGTCCCGCCCAGTTTTTGCCCAGCACGTTATCACGTTCATACTCAAACAGAGATGGGTCGTCATACACAGCATTAGGCATACCATTAGCTTGGGCTATTGGCTGGCGCACTGCATCTAGGGCAGTCATAGGGATACGATGTTTTACTGTAGTCGTCATCTTAAGAGTCTCACCTTAAGTACCATCCGCACTGGACAGATAGAATTTATTTTTATGGTTAACGGCTCATTACGATTTCTTAAACTAGCTTATGGAAACCGGTCAAAGCAGCGTTTTCAGAGTGGATAATACTGACGACAAAAAGCCTGAGACAAACGACTTTTCTGACAGGGATACATGACTAAAACTCATTACCTCTCAACCCAGACAACTTAAACGAGGGAATAAAACCTTTAAAATGGGTAGCTTGAAGTCACTCAACGCAGAAAGTACAACATAAAAAATCAACCTATCTTTATCTCCCCTCACTCATATTTTTTCAACTTTAGCGGATGTTTCGTTGTTCTGAAGCAATAAGTTAATGAGCATTGGTAATGAGGCGATGAGTAGTTGTCGTTTTACAACCACCCAGCCAATACACCTAAATACGCGCATAAAAATAAATCCTATTTCTATGCGAGATAAAACAATGACCTTAACGCGTAACGATCATTACCAAAACGAATCAAACCTGATTAATCCTGTCACTGATGCCTGCCATAAGGCAGCACGAAAATACCGACTAGAAAGAGTCAAGAAACAGCTCATAGAAAAAAACTGTAGTGCCATCTTGCTCTATGATCCGGTCAATATTCGTTATGCCACCGACAGCTCGAATATGCAGGTCTGGACAATGCACAACTTTGCCCGCTACAGCTTAGTTTTTGCAGAAGGGCCCGTCATTCAGTGGGAATTTCACAACTGCGAGCACCTCCTCGAAGGAAATGAACTCATCGATGAAATTCGCACGGCGATTAACTGGAGCTATTTTGGTGCAGGCTCTCGTATCAACGAAAAGGCTCAACAATGGGCTAGCGAGATCACGAAACTTGTACAAAAACATGGGGGTGGCAATCTAAACTTAGCGGTCGACAAGGCGGACCTTGAGGGATTAGAACTTCTTCAACAACAAGGCCTTACCCTAATCGAAGGCCATAGCCTGATGGAGGAAGCCCGCAAGATAAAATCCGATGAAGAGATTCAATTAATGCGCTGGACCATCGAGGTGTGCGAACAAGGTATCCAGCGGATGCATGACGAACTACGGCCAGGCATGGCCGAGAATGAGCTCTGGGCTTGGCTGCATTTTGAAAATATACGCCATGGCGGTGAATGGATAGAGACCCGCTTGTTAGCCAGCGGCCCACGCACAAATCCATGGATGCAAGAATCCAGCGACAGGGTAATGCAGGAGGGTGAAATACTCTGTTTCGATACTGACCTGATTGGTCCCTATGGCTATTGTGCCGATATTTCACGCGCTTGGACCGTCGGCCATGTGCCACCGACCGATGAACAACGTCGCCTCTACTCACTCGCCTATGAACAAGTTCAAACCAATATTGCACTATTAAAAGCGGGCCTCAGTTACCGAGAGTTCTCTGAAAAAGCGTGGCAAATCCCAGCTGAGTTCTATCACAACCGTTACTGTTGCGTCAGCCACGGCATCGGTATGTGCGATGAATATCCAGCCATTGCCCATCAAGGTCACGACTGGGACAGTGCCGGATACGATGGCGTATTCGAAGAGAATATGGTGGTCTGTGTCGAGAGTTATATTGGTGCTGAAGGTGGCAAAGAGGGCATAAAACTTGAGCAACAAGTGCTGATCACGTCACAAGGTGTCACTGAGCTTTCTAGCTATCCATGGCAGGAAAATTGGCTCCTCTAACGCCCTAACAAATCGGCACGTTTATTTAATTCATTACAAAACCTCATCTATACAAGCCCAAAAAGTAGTTTGATACATATCAAGCTTTTCAAGAATATACGTTGCACTTCTGAAATGGCTCCGGCTTCTATGCGCCGGAGCTATCTTCAGCAGAAGCTGATATAGACCTCACTTTAGTGGATCAGTATCAACAATCAATAACGCACAAGAATCGACTGTCTTACAACAAGTCAAATAATAACGGAGACTTCACAATGCGTACTGATAACGGGATGTTCCGAGGAATCGATCCTACGGTAACCCTCATTTCAAAAATAATCATCATCGGTTTTGTAGTCGTTTGTGGTGTTTTGGCCGATAAAGCCGGCGCCCTCTTTACTCAGATGTCCGGTAATATTCTGCACCACTTCAAATGGTTCTACCTGGTCATGGCATCAGGTATTCTGCTGTTTCTGCTTTATCTTATGATGAGTCGCTTCGGCAATGTAACACTGGGTAAAGATGGCGAAAAGCCTGAATTCAGTATGGGTTCATGGCTTTCAATGCTGTTCAGCGCCGGGATGGGTATCGGGCTACTGTTTTGGTCAGTTGCTGAACCGATGTGGCACTATGCTGGAAATCCGTTTTCAGTCACCAGTCTAAGTGAAGAGTCAGCTCACACCGCTATGCGGGTAAGCTTCTTCCATTGGGGTCTACATCCTTGGGCGCTCTATATTATGACCGCCCTAGGCCTCGCTTATTTTTCCTACCGTAAAGGTAAACCGCTCACCATTCGTTCAGCCCTGATTCCACTTTTTGGCGAAGAGCGTTTGAACGGCTGGTTCGGTAACGCCATCGATATCATGATCGTTGCAATCACTGCATTCGGTATCGCCACCTCTTTTGGTCTCGGTGTTGTCCAGATGAGCACCGGTATGGAGCGTTTACTCGGCATCGAGGTTAGCATCGTTAATCAGATTATTATGATTACCGTGATCTCAATGATCGCTATTTTATCTGTCATGTCAGGCGTCGGCCGTGGCATTAAAATACTTTCCGTCTGGAACATGATCCTGTCATTAGTCATTCTGGTCGGGGTTTTACTGTTCGGACCCACTCGCTATATTCTGCATACCTATCTTGAGGGTACCGCTGACTATGTGCAGAACATTGTCGGTTTGAGCCTCTGGAGTGATGCACAGGCCGATTCTCAATGGCAAAACTGGTGGACCGCGTTCTATTGGGCATGGTGGTTAACCTGGGCTCCTTTCGTCGGTATGTTCATTGCTCGCATTTCCCGTGGACGTACGATTCGTGAACTGATTGGCGGTGCGCTGATTGCCCCAACACTCTTCGGCTTCTTCTGGATCGCAACCTTTGGCGGTGCCGCCTTAAACTATGAGCACGCGGATCGTAAGGCCCATGAAACTCAGGTTGTGGCACAGCAACTGACTGGAGAAGCCGCTGAATTCACCGGCGGTGATATTCTACTGGCAACCAAGGCCGACTCGACTCAAGCCATCTTCACCATGTTCGACAAAATTGAAGAGGCGTCTGGTGCAAGTGTCAGTACTATTTTCAGCGCACTGGCCACCTTACTGCTGATTACATACTTCGTCACATCAGCCGATTCAGGCACCTTGGTACTCTGTACCCTATGCTCACGAGGTAGCTTAGAACCACCCCAAGCCAGTCGCATCGCATGGGGCATTATGGTCGGCGCTATCGCGGCAGGCTTGCTCTGGGCCGGTGGTCTCAAAACGGTACAAACAGCGACTATCTGCGCGGCCTTACCTGCTGCAGTATTGGTCATCATGATGGCTATGTCGATACAGCGAGCGTTACGCGATGAGCCGATCGCCCAGCTCAATCAAGCCATAAAAGAGGAGGCCAACGCACCAACCCTGTAATTTCATCTAGAAATACAGCCCGTCGCTTGAGGCCACGGGCTTTTCTGCGTATAAGCATTACTAATAAAAATAATGATGGCGCAGATCATACTGCCCAGCACCTGCCATTCTAGGTGAGGATACATAATGTCGATTAAACCATTACCGCCTTTAAATAGCCTAGTGGCATTCGAGGCTGCTGCCCGTCACCTTAGCTTTACCCGCGCTGCAGATGATCTCTGTGTCACACAAGGTGCGATCAGTCGGCAAGTCCGCCATTTGGAAGACTATCTTGGCCGAGAACTTTTTATTCGTGACAAACGTTCGCTCTCTCTTACCCAAACCGGGAACGAGTATTATGTCAATATTCAGCAATCCCTATTACTGATAGCCAATGCAACCGGCGACATTCTTCAATGGCAGGGTGACCAGCAAGTGACCGTTATCACGACAAATGCGATGGCGTCGTTCTGGTTATTACCCCGCTTTACTAAGTTTCAAGAGCTACACCCAGAAGTCGATCTGCGCATACTCGCGGTCGACTCAATCGGAGATGTGAAAAACAGTGAATTTGATATCGCACTGTTCTACTGCCGCACGCCGCCCCCGTATTTAGAAGCCTCACCTCTGTTTAGTGAAACCGTGTTTCCAGTCTGCAGTCCTACATATCTGGATAAGCATCCTGATTTTAAGCAACCTGAAAATCTGCTTAACGGCACTTTACTGTCATTAGAAATTAACGAGGAATGGGTGACCTGGCAGGACTGGTTCAACGAGTGTGGAATCAAGCATATACCCGATACTTGCCGACGGTTAAATATCAATAATTATCCCTTGGTCATTCAGTCTGCGTTGAATGGCCAAGGTCTGGCGCTGGCATGGGCCAACCTAGTCGATGATTATTTAGCCAGTGGCTTATTGGTGAGGCCTGTTGATAAAGCGATGGCAACCACCTCACAGTTTTATATGTTGCAGAAGCCACAATCCATTCGTCCTAAAAAAGGCGTCGTCTGCTTCAGGGAATGGCTGCTATCTAACATCGGTGAACAATAACCCGCTTTACGAATCTTCTTAAAACACGAAAACGACGGTTTAATTCGTTAAACGAGCAAAATCCACGCTGACTTCAAAGCCATCGGTTCGCCCCCTCGCGGGAGAGTTAAATGTCATCGTTGCGCCCACGCCTGTGACGATGGCATCGGCAATCGCTAAGCCGAGCCCTAAGCCTTGCGCCTTGGTCTCTGATCTAACAAAACGGTGCTGCAGTCGTGCCAAAGTTTCAGCAGGAATCACCCGGGCAGCATTAACAATATTTAATATCCCGTTGGCAGAAAAGCTAACCTCAATCGGCTGGTCTGAGTCCCCATGTTTGATGGCATTGTCGATTAAATTGCGCACTAAAATAGCAAACGCATCGGGATCTATCGCCGATTTAAATTCGCTGGGCGGTAGCGTTAACCTAATGATTGCCATCGGAGCTGATCGCTGGCTGTCATCAACAATCAGCTGCAAAAGGGTTGTGAGGTCATTCTGCTGCGTCGATAACAGACCGCCACCTTCCGCCTTGGCTAACTGCATCAGTTTTTCTGACAAGCTGGATAAACCTTTTATGGTTGCTTCCACTTTCTGCACTTTATCTTTGAGGGGGCCTGCCGTGACGTCCTGTTGTAGATATTGAATCTGGGCCAATGCCGTTGCAATAGGCGTGCGCAACTCATGGGCACTATTGGCGGTAAAGGATCGTTCCGATTCTAAGGCTCGGCGTAAGCGTTCCAATAAGTCATTTATTGAGGTAGCGATTGTGTGAAGCTCGGTTGGCAGGTCTTTGGTTTCGATCGGTGAGAGGTCGCCACTACCACGGAATTCAATGGCTTTTCTATACACCAGCACGTGGCGCAAACTGTAACGCACAAAGGCCCAGGTCCCGATAAAACAAAGTGGGATCAACAAGATGAGTGGCCAGAATAAACTAATGCCCATTGCAAAGATGGCTTCTCGCCTTTGCACTAGCGGTTCGGCAACCTCGATGTGTAATGTATTTTGCACTGCCCACGCCCCATAGAATCGGTAATTTGCCGATGAGCTAAAACCTTCCAGTAGGGTTTTATTGAACATCAGCGGATCCGCATTATGGGATTGCAATAAAATCGTGCCTGACGCATCACGTACAAGGTATACCAGCGGCTCATCGTGGGTTTCGAATGACATGATTTGTTGTAATTGCCCTGGCTCCTCTCGGTTGGTTATCTCAACCACTGCGAGGGGCATGATACGTTGAGCAGTTTCGGCCAATGCGCTATCGAAGAGGGTATTCAGCTTATTCTGTGATACATAAACGGTGCTCAATAGCGCCAATAACCAGAGAAAAGTCACACCTACGGTTAAGCCAATACCTAAGGTTTTTTGGAGGCTTTTTGGTGCCTTCAACTGCGTTGATCTCATGAGGCCCTCATGCGATAGCCTAGTCCGCGCACCGTTTCTAACTGACCTTTATCCAGTTTTTTCCGTAGCCGACTGACATAAACTTCAATGGTATTACTTTCGATCTCGCCGCCAAAAGCATAAAGGTGATCTTCCAACTGTGACTTCGAGAGGACGTTGCCTGGATGTTGAACAAAGGCTTCAAACAGCGCCCACTCACGGGCCGTTAAATTGATGGCCACACCCTCACGAGAAATACTGTGCTTGTTAAGATCAACATCTAATGTGCCGACCTTAATGATAGGGTTTGGGTTGCCACTGTAACGCCGAGACACCGCCGCGATGCGGGCGGAGAGCT
>NZ_JBLWZV010000032.1:0-30673 GCF_048266285.1 Amphritea sp. | reverse complement strand
ATCGACCCAAAGGCTTACCTGACAGCCGTGCTAAAACGGATCAACAATACCAAGACCACAGATATTGAAAGTCTGCTACCTTGGAATATCAATCTCAATGACTCTCAGGTAACCGAAGCGATTTAAGGTGTGAGCAGTCTACGCTTACGCGAGCAGCGCCCCATTGTGATTAACCTTGGTTAGGATAACCAACCTATTTCGGCGCGAGGGCACGCCTCCTACAACAAACATCACTTTCGTGGAAAGATATAACACCGAGGGGCATTCACATCGTGATGAGATGCCACTACAGGTAGAGCTCACAAGTGACTGCAGTCGGCTAAATTACTTGCTGTACTCCTAATTTAGCAGTGAGCGTGGCGTTAAATTGCTCAAGCGAATTCAGAGATCTTCGTAGTGGCCTCCGATGGCAAAAATATATATTGAATGATCGTCAAATTTATAAATTAATCTATCCTTTTGCGACATTCTCTTCGACCAGAATCTTGTTAAATTATGCCGTAGCTGTTCAGGTTTACCTATTCCTTGGCTTAGGTCCCCTCGAAGCATTTCTTTTAGTAATTTACATAGGGTTTTGTGTAGCTTCTTATCTTTTTCTCTTAGCGCTTCGTAGGTTTCCCACGTATTCCCTTCAAATACCAGTGATCTCATTTAATTCCTCACTGGTTGGTGTGTAGCCGTTGCCTTTTTCGTGTGTTGCCATACCTTGGGCGATCTGCTTCATTAAGCTGTTATTTTGTAGTACGTAGAGGGTTTCCTGTTCTCTTTCCCAGTCTTCGGCGCTCATAACGACAAATGCTTCCCCGGCTCTACGTGTAACCTTTATAGGGGCGTGATCATTAACTACCTGTTCTACATAGGTTTTTAATTTATCTCTAAACTGGTTTACGCTTACTGTATCCATAATGCTCACCAAGTGTACGGTAATTCGGTACAAGTCTAGTCAATAAGCCTTAGCAAAGCAATTTACCGCATCTCCACGGCGTTGTTTGTTTTATGCTATTGAGCTACGCCGGCAAAAAAACAATGCTACGGCCGGTGGTAACAGTATTATACGGAGTAAGCGTGACCGAAGCGGTCTTTAGAGAGTTACTTCAGGCTGCATAGTTATGTCGCACTTCGGAGTTGAGTTCGCGGATGAGTTTGATAAGAGCATACGTTTTTCCGTGAACGGGTAATGGCGCCGGAAAAAAGACGATCGAAAATATAATTTATTTAACAAGTAAAACCATCCGACGCATACTACGCGGCAGCTTTGAGCATCATAGCTGTCAGATATGTCCTACAGTCTTTTGCCTAAGAGAAAACTGCGGCGACAACCGACTAAACAAACATTACCGCTGGTGAAGCAGAGGATAACGCTACAAATACTAGGATTACAACCAGACTATTATACTGAGCCTTGGCAATAAGGTAGAGAAGGGTATTGAGTTCGTGCTTTAGTGAATCTGAGTCATGCAGCCTATCTAACGAAAGAAGAGCCACTATCCGGAAGGGGGCGGATAATGGCTCTATCTACTAAGTCCTTAGCAGCCGTTAATCAATAGCGGCATGGTGTCTGACGTGGACTCGTTATTCAGACGCCATCGTGGGCTTAGAACAGGTAACGGGCAGAGAATTGAATGCGGTTCAAGCCGTTATCAGAAGAGCCATCAGCGAAGTCAAGATTTGTGCGCTGTACTTCAGCGCCAAAACGTACTCGCTTATTAAGGTCCCAAAGTACATTGGCATGCAGAGATTGAGTGCCGTCTAAGGTCGTTGCAGTGATAATATTAGCGTCCGCTTGAGTGGCAGAATACATCAACGTCGAACGTACATCTTTGTTCCAAAGGTGGCGGTAAGCTAGCGAAGCGCCAAAAGAATTAACGGTGTCAAAAGTGCTGCCTGAACCTTCTGTTGCTGGGTGTATAAGACCCATATAGCGACCCAAAGCACCACCATTTAACTGCATCCGAATATCATCGGTTTTACCAATCTTAACTTTACTGGTTAAGCTGACAGCTGCTGCTGTTTCGGTGTCTCCAGTTGAGCTTTTTAACTGACGTAGCATCATCGCCGCAGAGCCGTGAAAGCCATCGCTGTTATAGTCATAGCGCGCGATCAGGTCAGGCATAGAACCAGTGTCTGTGGTGCCTGTTTGTGGGTTTTCTGCCGCCAGCATTACTTTACTGTTACCGAATGGCATCGTATAGCGTACTTGCGCTTGTCGAACAAAAATGGTGCTTTTATGTTGGCCAAAGTCAATAATCTCACCTAAGTGAGCTAGATCCATGAACGTTGTCCAAGTTTGACCCATGAGAAGGCCATCCATTTCACCATAGGCATGACGCAGACGCAGGCCGTGTGAGTTAGAAACGATTTCATTACCCCCACTACCGTAAAAGTCCCCTTCGATATGTGTTTTTAGCGTTGAGCCATTGATCAATGTAGATGTTTTCAACCAGAAACGCGACTCACGTGCGCTCATATCTAGGTTGTCGTCATCATCACTATTACCGTTTCTTAGATCAGATATCTTAACGATAGTGCCGTTACCGGTATATTCAAAGTTATTGTAACTCGCATCAAATTTGACATACCCACCAATGTTGAAATCGGTATCACCTGCTTTGAATTCAGCAGCATAGAGTGACGAAGTAAGCGACGCAGCACTCATAGCTACAACTAGTAGGGATTTTCTTATTTTCATACATATTCCTATCATCGATTAGAAAACCGATTTCAATTTGTTTTATTTTTAGAATATAGTTTCGCTAGGCGAACTAGAATGTATTTATACAGAAACTAGATATCGCATGCAATGGTATTGTTTTCATTTTTATATTATTTTGAGATGTTAACTGATTATTGGCGGGTAAAGACTCTCGATAATTGGTTGCAATCGTGACGGGCGCGGTGCTGTTCTTCGATGACGTAACGTCGGTCAGTCTAGAAGTCATCGCTCAGTTTTCGTTGAGTACCCTCGGCGATGAGGATGGAGCTATTTAAAGTGCTCAGAGGGAGGGCATACGCTGCAGGAGTGATTCTGGTACTGACAAGTTAACGCGCATCGGGTAACAATCTTCTTATAGAAAAACTAACTTGCTACTACAAACGCCACCGACTCCCAGCTGAAATCATCTAATGCGCGATATGGTTGTACTACTGACTCAATCTTAGCCATCGAGACATTGAAGATTTGCTTGCTGACTGAGGTATTGATGTCAGCTATGAGTTCATTCGTTTGTGGTGCATTAAATTCGGCCCCATATACTCCAGGCGATTGATGCGTAAGTACCTGATACATTCTACATTGACGAAGTTTTCGTGAAGATGGGTGGAAAACAGCACTGTCTGCGGCGAGCAGTAAATCAGGATGGTGAAGTGGTGGCGTATTCTTACAGGAACGTCGGCACGGTAAGGCGGCCAAGCGGTTCTTTAGACGACTACTGTAGAGCCACACTGGTGAGCCGGGGACAATAGTAACGGATAAGTTGCGAAGTTATGGTGTTGCTCATCGAGAATTGATCCTTGAGACGATTCACTACATGCCCACAACAGAGCAGAGCTGCCACATCAACTGCCTCGGATGAGAGAGCGGGTAATGGGGCGGATCAAGTCACCCCGGCCGGCTCAGTATTTTGTCAGTGTCCACGCTGCTGTTCACAAGGTGTTCAATCTCGGGGGATCTTGTTGCGGCTAGGCACTTCCGAAACCTCAGGAGAAGTGCGTTTGTATGTCGAAAGGATGCAGGGCCTAACAGCAGAGCAGGGAGTTTGGCTTTCGTTGAGACGTTAATTTGTCAGTACTAGGGTTGGGGGCGTCAGTCCCATTTCCCTAGTTAAAAAACAATCAAATTTGAAAATAGCGTTCATTTGAAACATAAATCCGCCCATCGAGCCAACCCTTCAGTAACAGAGCTTAGATAGTTTCCACTAGCAATAGGTGTATTGGGAAGCACCGACTTAACAGTCTCTCGCACAATAGGAGAACGCGATGAACCGCCTGTTATATACACCACATCCGGAGTGACTTCTCCTTGCAGCAATATCTCTTTAATTAAACTTTTAATCTGACGCATTGGCTCAGCAATTGATTTTTCCATCTGCTCAGAGAATATTGGAATATCAATCTTCTCAGAGAGTAAATCGATGTTTGCTGTATACTCAGATTGGTCTGAAAGTGCAATTTTTGCCTTTTCAGCCTCCCCGACAACCATGTGACCTAACGTTTTTTGATGCAACTGAATAAGCCTTTGTATCTTTTCTGGATACATAGCTTCTGCACGGAGCCGCTTCAATATTTCTAAATTCTCATACGAATAAAATTTGCGTTGTGCGTTGACATCATTCGTTGCAACAGCCTCCCAAAAAAACATCGTAGGCATTGCTTTACCTGACTTATAATTTGTTTCCTTACCAAACTCAGGCATGAATCGCTGAAACGCTATAGACATATCTAAATTGTTACCACCCACAGATTTTCCTGCATGTGCTAAAAGCGTCTCGGGGCGGTCTTTTTTTGTTAGCCACTTCGGCCCCATACGTATCATGGAACAGTCAGAGGTACCCCCGCCAATATCAACGACGAGTACATTCTTCTCTGTAGTTAGGGTTGACTCAAAATCCAAACCCGCTGCTACAGGTTCAAATTGAAACTCAATATGCTTAAATCCAGCCCTAGAAGCGGCGCTATACAATATTCCTTCAGCCTGAATATTAGATTTTTCACCACCCAGAGTATTAAAAACCACAGGTCTACCTATTACCGTTTCGGTGATTTCTCGACCTAAATACGCTTCTGCTCTGCTTTTGATGTTAGCCATCATGGCACAAACGATATCTTCAAATAATGCTAGTTGGGGTTCTCGTAATTGTAGCGTTCCTAAAAAGGACTTCGGTGACTTTACGTAGTAGACGTAATCCGGGTCTTCTAGGTATAGATTTAAAGCCTGTTTGCCAAAAAGTACATCATCTAATCTAACGTCCAAACCTTCGGCACGGTTGTCTGACATCGCACGGCTGAGAACGGCTTCACCGGCACCACTCGACGGTGCAATATTTAAGCAACGAAAAAGATACTCTGATACCGCTGCACGAGTTGGAGCGCACAATGCTGATAGAATAAACGTTTCGTTCTCTGATAAAGGAATCGTTTGAACATGACCATTCACAACATGCGCAACTGAACAATTAGATGTTCCAAAATCAAAGCCAATAGCCATTATTCACTCTCAATACTGTATCTTTATTCACAGATTCATTTTAATTTATTTGTGTACGTTCATTCACTAAGACAACCGCTGTGAATGAGATAGTCTAAAAATCTATACTTTTCTTATCATTTCAAATGCTTAATGTTGAAACAGGATGCTCCCTAGGCGATCAGCGGGTAACGATGAACATAGATGATAAAGTCTTTACTAATAGGTGGGTGACATGCTCAGGCTCGAAGATTAAAAGTGAATTGTCTCATGGGAAGGGCTTATTCGCATCTTCCTTAGAAGCCGTACCTTACTTGGAATTCCGCAATAAGCCAATCTGCTGCGATGTTTTTTAGTTCGTCGTGTTTTGTGCCCCTCGATCACCCAGTGAACAAACGCATGGTCGCGATTTTATAAAGTCCACAGATCACTGTGGTCAATGGTGTTTCAGTTTGTGAATCCTACTTTGCCCCAAGCCCAGTGGCTGGCATATCGCCTTTGTGTCGGCGTGTTCAAGTGAGTGTGGATGATAAAAGCTATACGGGTGATGAAAATGAGGCGTGCCAAGTGCTTGAAGCGAATCCTTCCTGTGGCTTCGTGTTGTCAGAATGTGCCGAAACCAACGATAAAGGTGAATGCATTCGTTTTACCGGTACCTATGACTGTGGATTGCAAACCAACGATCCAAAGTGTGTGGTATCCAATCTTATGCCGAGTAGTTTTGATGCCTGTGAGCCTACTCAGACGATTACGCCATTTACTGAAACCAAGCATGTACCTGATTACCAGATGTGCGAAAAGATCAGCACGTTTACTCTGCCTGTGTTGAGAAACGGCAGTCATATTGCTGCTTTACTTTGCCGCTTTCACGGATCATTCAGGAACAAGTGCGTCCGCAACTTGGTCTTGGCTGGGGCAGTGCGAAGCCTCCAAACTGTGAAGGTTTGACCGCGAGTCAGTTAATAAACCAGATGGATTGGAGCAAAGTCAATCTGGATGAATGAATAGGTATCTTGTCGATAACAGGAAACCTACCCGAAATACCGTCCCTGGATCTGGAAAGACTCAGTACGCTAAACGTTGATGGAAATCGTCAGAGTGCCGCAGACAGAGCCATTGAACGGCTAAACGGAATGGATGCCCAGGAACTGCGTCAGGATGCGACGGAAGAAACTTTGGGGAATAATTGATTTGATAATTCACCGTATCCGTGTGTGTTAAATTGTTGTTTGGTTCGGGATGTCCTGAAATCAGAGACCATCCTTTTTGCTCACAGGAATAGTCACTTTACTACTAACTAAATATCGAGCCGCAAGTTTTCTTGTATTTCATCTATCAGTGTTTTTGGTACATCCCATTCCTCAGCAAGCTGACGCCAAGTTGATACGTGCTCAATCGTTGCATCAATAATATTGTCGATCTTTTTCTTGTTAAAAACAGGGCTAAGTTTCTCTAAACTATAGAAATCACTTCGTGTAAAGTTATCTCTTTTACCATTCAAGCTCATCCAATGGCTGTTCACCCATTTGCTGCCTGGTTTATAGCTATAAGCTAAATCATAAGCTGGTGCGAGAGACCATTTGTCTTTTTTCAGAATAAAGGCAAAGTTCTTTGAGTGGTCGTCATGATTTCGAGCAATGATATTGAACGTCATGCGCTTGAATAGCTGCTCAGCTTCAACAGCAGAAAGCTTCAACTGTCTGGCAATGCCAAATAACTCTGCGTAAGAAAATGACCCCGGCTTTTTATAATCAACGTGGGCAAGCCCGTTTAGCGTTTGTACGTGTACCTTGCTGTTTTTAATTCGATCAAACCGTTGTGTAATAAAGTGGCGTCGATTGCCTTCATGGAGTAAGCGGCATGGCATCATATCGACACCGCATTTGTTAGCCATTAAATGATAAACAAACTCCATTGCTCCATAGCCTAACGGGTCACCGAAGGTTTCTTGATTTTTGTTATGTTCACTAACGCCGTCAAATTTCATCAAATAATGAGTAAAACCACTTGGCGCTTTAGCTTGGCCGGAGCGAACTTGAGTAAAATCTTCATTAAATGCTAATACGGCTTTCGGTCGTGCTCCTCCCGCACTCATGCCAACAGATAATAAAGACATCATTGCCTCTCTATCGTCTTGGTCATTTTGTTTGAGTTCTACTTCAAAATTACCTCGTGAATCTAAGATTTCTTGTGCAATTGAAACGAGCGACTGGATTTCTACTTGTTGTGAAGCATTTAAACTTCGTAACTTTGTAGCTGGCGCATACTCAAGAGCTCCCATGCCTCGCTTTCCCGTATATTGGAGGCGTTGCAGTGGTGTAATGTCACTCGGTGAACGACCTTGACCTGCAACCCATGCGTTGAGAACTGCGTTACCAAAATCATCAGGTAAGGAGTCAGCTATTAAACCTGGTAGTCCTTTAAAGGTATTGAAATCCAGTTCGGGAAAGCTATAAATGCGGTTCGATAATGGCATTTTGATCGGGGACAGCTCGACACCTTTTTTTGTGAAGCCTGGATCATATTCAAATGACCCAAGTCCCTTTTTAGTGTCAAAACTCACTGCGCCAACAGCATCGTCTTGGTATGTTATTGTAATGACTTCCATTACCATTCTAGTGTTTCCTCATCTTTGTTACTGCGCTGGCCTGAGGCTCTCTGCCTTTTCTTTCCTTGTAGTTTGGCCAGCTGTAAGGGCGAAATTTCTTGTTTAGGGAGAAATAGATCAATCTGCTGCGTGAGGTCTAATGCCATTAATATAGCAATCATGATGTCGAGCTGAACTTTTCCCTTTTCTGCATTCAAAACCGTTTTGCGGGCAATGCCAGCAAGCTCGGCAACTTCAGATTGTGTTAGGTCTCGATTTAGTCGAGCTTGCTTCAATCTGTCGCCGATCTCTTCTGCTAATGCTGTAGCTGTCACGTCTTTCACTATAAAGCCCTATTTTGGTTACACTACGTGAGTTATTCTTACTTAATGTTCTTAATTTAGGACTTTAGGGTGATATTGTCAAGTGGTGCTTTCAGTGTCCTTCTTTGGTTACATTAAGTGGATTTTAAGCTGTTAGAGTAACCATTTTTGGACTTTATGTGGTTTTCAAGAGACCCCTTCGAGAGGGGCTGGTTGATGGGAGCCTAGCTGGCTAGTTGGAGGGAGTATCTGTTTCTTCTTCAGTGATATCGTCATCGGTTGAAGGCACCGCTTGTTCAACTTCTGCTTCTTTACCCTTAGCTTGAGCAGGTTTTCGTGCTCGAATTTCGATATCAATAATGCGTCGAGCAAGTTTGATAATGCGCTGTTGCCATGCGTAGTTGCCATCTACACGTTGTTTGTTGCTAAGCACGCTGGATAACACAGAGTGTGTCCATTGAGATCATCAACGCATCGAGTTTGCGAACTAAGCCGACAAACTGGCCAACCTGAGGCGAGCTGATTCTGGCATTGAAGGTAATCGGGTCGGTGTAGTCAGGTACTTCATCGATGCCGTTGGACTCCATCAGTTTGTCCAAACGAGTTTGTTCGCTGTCTACCGCCTTAGATATCGGGACGGCAAGACGGCTAAGCGGTTCTTTAGACGGTTACTGCAAAGCCACGTTAGTGATTTGAGGAAAATAGTAACGGATAAATTGCGAAGTTATGGTGTTGCTCATCGAGAATTGATCTTTGAGACGATTACCACTACACGGGATAGTTTGCCCACAATAGAGCAGAGCTGTCACATCAACTGCCCCAGATGAGAGAGCGGGTAATGCGGCGGATCAAGTCACCTAGGCTGGCTCAGCATTTTGTCAGTGTCCACGCTGCTGTTTACAACCTGTTCAATCTCGGGCGGCATTTTGTTGTGGCTAAGTACATCCGAAATCTTAGGATAAACGGGGATTCATATAATAAGTGCGACATGTTTGGCTAAAGGTCGTGGGTTGATACTCTTCAGAAGGTCTTCCTGTCGGGTGCTATTTAATCGTAGTCGCGCTGTCATTGAACTTGCAAAAGCGCTAGCTTCGCCGCTAATGCCGCTCGATTCTCTAATTGTGTGGTACGCAAAATACTACTTACTTGATTCTTAATGGTTTGTAGAGCAAAGCCAGTTTCATTCGCAATCTCTTGATTGCTCAGGCCTGCACTCAAGAGTGTAGCGATGCGTTGCTGGGTGTGATTGAGTTTGTCGAACAATGGAAAAACCTTGGCGGGGCTCGCGGATAAAGTAGGGGCCACACTGCCTAATAATAACTGCTGTGGAATATACACCCCGCCAGAGATGACCAAATCTAAAGCCTTAGCCATCACCTCATTGCTGGTCGATTTAGGGATATAACCAGAGGCACCGTTTTGCATTGCCGCGGCAACAATCTCAGGGGTTTCTGCCGATGAGATAATCACCACGGCGGTGCCGGGAAACTGCTGTTTAAGTTGAATTAACCCCTCCACACCGGTAGCTCCGGGTAGGTAAAGATCTAATAACACTAGTTCTACTTCATGATCACCGGCCAGCGCGGTCATGGCCGCGGGTAAAGAGGCCACCTCAGCGATCTGCCAAGTGGCATTGAGTGCCGAAATAATCTCTTTTAGCCCCTTTCGAATCAGTTCGTGATCATCTGCCAGAAGAATTTTCATAAATAGGTTACTCAATTAATTTCAAATCTAGGTACACCGCCAAAGTACTAAAGTACCTCGCTGCTGTGACAGTGACGTTGCAATAAGTCTTTTAAGTCATACACCTGCAATCGAATTGTTATTTAGCGAGTACTTAAAAGGCTCTGTTACTCGGTACTCGAGTACTTGATTTTTATGTAGGTACTTGAAAAATAAAGATTTTATTATAACAAAACAGTCACAATTGCCTTCTATTATCCTCAGCCATTAGCAACATTTGAAAACGAGGCACAGGTTTTGGCTGAAATTGCGATACGCAAACTGAACAAGTCGTTCGGTGAAACACAGATTCTGGATCAGATCGATCTAACGGTCAGGGACGGTGAGTTTATGACCCTAGTTGGCCCATCCGGATGTGGTAAATCGACATTGCTGCGCATTATTGCCGGTTTAGAGTCCCAGACGAATGGCCAGATCAATATCAGCGGACAGCCGGTGGATCAGCTGCGACCGAAAGATCGTAACCTGTCTATGGTGTTTCAGTCCTATGCGTTATACCCACATCTTACGGTTAAAGAGAATATTGCCACCCCTATTCGTATGCGCAGCTATCGCTGGTATCAACGTCTGCCGCTATTAGCGCAGCTGTTACCCGGTGCGGCTGAACGGCAAGCCGGTATTGATAGCAAGGTGGCCGCGGTGGCTGAGTTATTACAGATAGAACACTTATTAGATCGCCGTCCGGGTGAGCTTTCCGGTGGCCAGCGGCAGCGTGTGGCATTGGGCCGCGCAATGGTAAGAGATCCCGCGGCCTTTCTGATGGATGAACCTCTCTCCAATCTGGATGCCAAGTTACGTGTTCATATGCGTACTGAAATCGCTCAGCTACATAAGCAGCTCGGTACGACATTTATCTATGTCACCCATGATCAGGCCGAAGCGATGACGATGTCAGACCGAATCGCTCTGATGATGGATGGCGAGCTGTTGCAGGTGGCGACCCCAGAGGAGATCTACCGTAACCCAGTGGATGTGCGGGTGGCGGAATTTATTGGCAGCCCCAAAATCAATCTACTGCCAGGGGAGGTCAACAATGCTGGTCGTGTGGTGGTTTGTGGATGCCCTCTGCGTGTTGCCACTTTGCCTGGACTGGCAAACATCAGGGTAGGGGTGCGCCCCGAGAACGCTACTGTTTGTCGCGCCGAGCAGGGTGATATTCAGGGACGGCTGATCTATTTAGAGAACATGGGCGCTGAGTTTTTTGCCCATATCACGATCGATACTCTCGCCGAGCCGATGCTGGTGCGTTGCGATGTTGAACAAGGGCAGCAATTGCTCTTGGGGGCCACCGTTGGTATCCGTATTAAACCGAAACATACCCTAGTGTTTGATCAACAGGGCCGTCGGGTTGTCTCAGAAAAAGTCGCTGCGGAGGTGCATCATGAATCTGTCACAGCCTGAAACATCGCCGAGTTTGCCTCGCCGTCCTCGCCGCTGGCGTCTCTATCGAGGAGCCGAACAATATGAACGCTTGCTAGGTTGGTTTCTCTCGCTGCCCGCCGCTGGGCTTATGTTGCTGTTTCTGATCGGACCGATTGCTGCGGTATTGCTGCTCTCCTTTACGGATTGGCAACTGGGCATGAGTGCTTTTGAATGGATTGGCTTGGATAACTATGCTGAGCTGTTTAGCGATTCGACCTTCTGGCAATCGTTAAAAAATACCATGATCTATGTTGCCATCGTGGTGCCCGGTTCTGTTTTTCTAGGATTGGGGGCTGCCATGCTGATCGAAGCAGGTAAGCAGGGTAAATCGTTTTATAGGGCGGTCTATTTTTTACCGGTAATGGCTACGCTTATCGCTATGTCGATTGTCTGGCAGGTGATACTTCATCCTGATTTTGGGTTATTGAACCTGATACTAAAAGAGCTTGGCATCACTGGACCTAACTGGTTACAAGACGGTGACTTGGTGCTGTATGTGCTCTGCGGAATTGGTATTTGGCAGCAAGTGGGATTCAATTTAGTGCTGTTCCTCTCCGGCTTAATGACCATCCCATCACATCTTTATGAGGCTGCTGAGATGGATGGAGCAAGCTCTGCATGGGATCGTTTTCGGCTGGTCACCTGGCCACTGCTCGGCCCGATCACTCTATTTGTTGTGGTGATCACTTCTAGCAAGGCATTTCAGGTGTTTGATACGGTGCAGGTGTTAACGAAAGGGGGCCCTAATAAAGCCTCGGAAGTGTTGCTATACACCATGTATACCGAAGCATTTGAGTATTTTCGCACTAGTTATGCTGCGGCCATCACCGTCGTTTTCCTATTCTTTGTGCTGCTGCTAACCCTGCTTAAAACCCGTTTCCTTGAACGTAAGGTGCACTACTCATGAATCGTCAACCTTCCTTGTTGTTTCGTTTGTTCCGGCATTTAGTGCTTATGAGTGGAGCGGTGGTCATGCTGATGCCGTTTATCTGGATGTTGCTGACTTCGGTTAAGCCACCAGATGAGATTTTTAGTTCAGAGCTGACATTGTGGCCACAACACTGGTATTTCATTGAAAACTATAGCGAAGCTCTGACGCGTATACCATTAATGAAGTTTTTGCTAAACGGTATTGTGGTCACCGTGGCTATCTTTTTATGCCAAGTCAGCATCGCCGTGCCAGTGGCATATGCCTTAGCAAAGTTGCGTTTTAAAGGAAAGAAAACCCTGTTTGCGGCGGTGCTGTTTTGTTTGCTTATTCCACCACAGGCGGTCTCTATTCCGTGGTATCTGCTGATGTATCAGTTTGGTTGGCTCGATAGCTATATGGCGTTAATCGCGCCGTTTAGTATCTCGGTATTCGGCATATTCTTGATGCGGCAGTTTTTTATGACCATTCCTAATGACCTGATTTATGCCGCTCGTATGGATGGTTTTAGTGAGCTAGCCATTGTTTGGAAAGTCATGCTGCCTACAGCGATGCCAGCGTTGGTGTCATTCGGCATCTTCTCGGTCGTGGCTCACTGGAACGATTATTTCTGGCCACTCATCGTGCTGAACTCACCGGATTATTACACTCCACCGCTTGGTTTGGTGAATTTTAGGAATGACGATACCGGCAACGATTATGGCCCATTGATGGCCGCGGCCACCATCGTTATCACCCCGCTGGTCGCCGCATTTTTATTGGCTCAAAAACGTTTTATCGAGGGCATCACGCTCTCGGGCATGAAATAAATATCGACTAAAAAAGCATCCATTAAACAGTCTCTTTATATCTATTTAGGAATATAACAATGACACGTAAATCTCTTCAGCGCTTAATCGCGGCCTGTACGCTAACCCTTACCGGCAGCACCTTTGCCGCCACCGAACTGGTAGTGCAATATCCCTATGGCGGTACCTTTAAAGAAACCTTTGCCGAGATAAAAACCGGATTTGAAACCCAATATCCCGATATTAAACTGAATTTTCGGGCTCCTTATGAAAACTACGAAGACGCCACCCAAAAGGTAATGCGTGAGGCGATCACCAAGCGTTTGCCCGATATCTCATTTCAGGGCCTCAACCGAGTCAGACCTCTCGTCGATCGAGATATTGCGGTTTCATTAGAGCCTTTTATTGCCAAAGAGCAGGGCTTTGATAAAGAGGGCTATCACAAGGCGATGCTGGATATAGGCACTTACAATAATGAAGTCTATGGTCTGCCATTTGCCGTGTCTCTGCCGATCGCTTATTACAATATGGATTTAGTACGGCAAGCGGGTTGGGATGAACATAACCTGCCGAAAACCTGGGATGAGGTGATTCAGTTAGCGCAGGAAATCGATGCCCTGGGTGATGATGTCACTGGGATGGTTTATGGCTGGCAGATCACTGGCAACTGGTTATGGCAAGCACCGGTATTCTCGCAAGGTGGTTCGATGCTGAGCGCCGATGAAAAAACCGTGAGCTTTGGTGGAGAAGAGGGACAGTGGGCATTAGAGACCTTCGCCCGCTTCTTTAAAGAGGGCGGCATGAAAAATTACTCTAGCGCAGATGGCCGACAGTCTTTTATTTCGGGTAAAGCCGGTATTTGGTTCTGGTCAACCTCGAACGTGACCAAAGCTGAACAGCTTATTGGTGACAAATTTGAGATGAAAACGAATTCCTTTCCCAGCGTGAAATCGGAAGGCAGCCTGCCAGCTGGGGGCAACGCCATCGTCATGTTAACCAAAGATGCAGCCAAACAGGATGCTGCCTGGAAATTTATCAAGTATTCAACATCGGGTAAGGGGGCAGCCATCGTAGCGCAAACCACCGGTTATATGCCGCCAAACAAGAAAGCCAATGAGGAGTATCTTACCGATTTTTATCGTAACCACCCCAACCATTACACTGCAGTGAAACAACTGCCATTAATGACCGATTGGTATGCTTTTCCCGGCAAAAACGGTCTGAAGATTACCCAGATTATTCATGATCATATGCAATCGATCGCCAGCGGCGACCGGGTGAATGAGTCTGGCGCGGTGCTTAACGATATGGTTACCGACGTTCAAAAATATTTGCCGCGTTAATAACATTATTCATCGAGCCGCCATCCTTTTAGGGTGTGCGGCATCGCCTCACCGAGCTTCCGGCTCAGGTATACAGATAACGAGAATATACCATGAAACTGATCCACCTAACCGATACACATTTAACATTGCCGGGACTGGCATTGTATGGCTCCTTTCCTGCCGAACGGTTACGAGCCTGTATCGCCTCTATTAATGCTGACCATGCCGATGCTGATCTCTGTGTGATTACCGGTGATTTAGCCCACGCCGGTGAGCCAGAAGCTTATGCTGAGTTCGCAGAGATTATTGCCGAGCTGAAAGTGCCTGTGCAATTAGTGGTGGGTAATCATGACCATCGTGGCCGCCTCGCGGCACAGTTCCCAACGCTGCAACAGGATGAACATGGGTTTGTGCAATCGGTTATCCATAACAATAGTGGCAGTTTTATCTTTATGGATTCGGTTAAAGAGGGCACCCATGCCGGTGCCTATTGCGAGAAACGGCAGCATTGGCTGGCGCAGCAATTGGCACAAGCAAGTGGCGATGTTTACCTGTTTATGCACCATGCCCCCTTTAAAACAGGCATTAAACCGATGGATAAAATCGGTCTCGATCAGCAAGATGCTGCCAACTTACAAAGCTTGTTACATCACCATGGCCGGGTAAAACACCTCTTCTTTGGCCATTACCATCGGCCTATGCATGGCTCTTGGGCGGGTATCGGCTTTTCGACACTGAGAGGCTTAAACCATCAAGTGGTATTGGATTTTCAGGAGGAAGATCAATACCTGTTCAACCATGAACCGCCGGCCTATGCGATCGTCTTTATCGATGACGACAATGTGGTTGTTCATAATCATGATTTTCTAGATCCATCAACACCGTTTAATGCCTTAACCGAGCCGGAGTGGAATGCATGAAAACAGTGGCATCAAAGTCTTGGCAGTTTGCTAACCCGGTGCGTATTCAGTGCGCTAATGGCGCTATCGATCAATTATCAAACCTCATTAATGGGCGGCCCTATATTCTGGTTACCTATGCTGAGCCGGTGTTTCAACAGTGGGCTGAGCGTATTGCGCGGCAGGCACAGCCATTAATGGTGATCGATTCTATCCGTGCTAACCCCGATTTAGATGATATTAAGCTGCAGTGCGAGGCGCTGGCTAGCTTAACCCAAGCGCCGCAGCTGGTTATCGCTTTAGGCGGTGGATCGGTGCTTGATACAGCGAAGGCCTTAGCCGCTTCGCGGGGAGACTTCGCCCATTTTCATCAAGGCCTGCTCGAAGCGGAAGATGTCACCGCAAGCTGGCCGATTATTGCGCTCCCCACCACGGCGGGTACCGGCTCTGAAGTGACCTGTTGGGGGACCATTTGGCATAGACGTAGCGGTAAAAAATATTCGGTGAAAGGGCCGTCACTCTATCCAGAATGGGCAGTGATCGACCCCGAGCTTAGCTTAAATCTACCCTTCGAACTGACTCGGCAAACCGGTTTGGATGCCCTCAGCCATGCGTTAGAAAGTATCTGGAATGTTAATCGAAATCCGGTCAGCAATACTTTTGCCATTAAAGCCGCTAATACAATTCTTAATGTATTACCTAAACTATTAGATGATCTGACTAACCGTGACTTACGGCGGCAGATGGCCGAAGCGGCACTCTTGGCGGGGTTAGCGTTTTCTAATACTCAAACAGCCATTGCTCATGCATTATCCTATCCGCTGACATTGAAATATGACGTGCCCCACGGGATTGCATGTTCATTTACTCTGCCGCAGATTTTAACCGCTTCAAGCGGTATTCATCCTGATGTCGATCAGGTGCTGATGACTATTTTTGGCAATCTCAATACCGCCGAAGCGACCTTAAGTGCGTGGCTGAAGCGGCTAGGAGTTGCTACTGATCCAGAGCACTATGGTGTTGATCCTGTACGTTGGCCCGGTTTGGTGAATGAGGCGTGTTATAACCCTCGGGGACAAAACTGGAACGGTGATGCCAGCGCTTTAGAACTGTTATTAATTCGTCATGCGCAACAAACGGATCAACCACAAGGGTTATCTCGATGAAGCCATTTAGTGCGTTAATCGCCGAATCTGATGCGGTATTGGTTGATATGGATGGTTGCCTGATTGCCGGTCAGCAGGTGTTACCCGGCGCAGCCGACTTGATTGAACAGGCGGCGGATAAGTTCTGGTTAGTGTCGAATAATTCCAGTCATAGTGCCGTTGAACTCAGTCGTCGCTTAGTAGAGTTAGGGTTGCCGATTGCACCACAGCAGATGTTGTTAGCCGGAGAGGCGGTGCTAGCCGAGGCTTATCAGTGCTATCCGGCGCAGGGGGCGATGTTGCTCGCCCGTCAAGCACTAAGAACCTATGCTGCTAGTTTAGGCATTATTGAAGATGATGAGCAGCCAGCGGTGATTGTATTAACCCGTGATACTGATCTTTGTTATCAGCGTTTAAGCTTAGCCATTAAGCACCTCAGTCGTGGTGTGCCCTTATTAGTGGCCAACCCGGATTTTTCACACCCCGACCCCGACGGTGATCCGGTGCCTGAAACCGGCAGCTTACTGGCTTTATTAATCAGCATTATTCCGCAACTGCAATATCGAGTGATGGGCAAACCCGAAGCGGGGTTGTTTCAGATGGCACTGGCCAAAGCCAACGCAGATCCGCATAACTGCGTTATGATTGGCGATAACCCTCGCACTGATCGTGATGGTGCCGAAGCGCTGGGTATTCGGGCGTTTTTAGTGGGTCAACATCCCGAGGCGGACGCCATCAATTTGAACGCCTTACTCGACAAAACCTTGAGCCATTAGCGGGCAGGGGGATTAGCCTATTTGTCATAAGACTGACATACCATAGTGAAAAAACATGATGGAACTCTACGATGCATACCAGCCCCCTTAGCCCGGCCATTAAAACCGCTCATCCTGATTTAGTCGACCCCGAGGTTAGGACACTGCTCAGCAGCGAGGCTAGTTGGTTGTTGGATGCTATTGAGAATATTGCCGAAGCCTTTGTTTATTGGGGGCCGGATGATCGACTGGTGATGTGTAACAGCCAATATCCTTCACAATTTATGGAGCCGGATAAAGTCAGGCCTGGGGTGCATTTTTCTGAGTTGGTAGAACAGAATATTCGAACCGGTCGAGTGGTACGCTTTAATGATATTAATGATGTGCCAGCATCCCCCGAGGCCTATCGTGAAAAACGGATGGCGATGCATCACAGTGGTCACGGCACCTTCGAAGTCGAGAATTATTCTGGTAAATGGCTGCAAGCCAGAGAGCGTAAAACCCGGGATGGCGGCACGGTGGGCATCTACACCGATATCACCGGGATTAAACAGGCAGAGCAGCGAGAACATCAGGCAGCCATCGCTGAAGCCCAAGCTAATCAGGGAAAATCACGCTTTCTGGCCGCAGCTAGCCATGATCTACGCCAGCCGTTGCATGCGATGGGGATACTTGTCAGCGCGCTGTCTGGGCGATTAAAAGCCCCGGAAGAGCGTGATCTGCTCGCCGGTATCGATACGTGCCTAAATACCATGCAAAGCCTGTTTGATTCATTATTAGATATCTCTCGATTGGATGCGGGTGTTATCGAGCCAGAACAACAGCCTCTTGATTTGAGCCAACTGTTAAAACATGTCGAACAGGAGTTTTCACCGCAAGCGCAGAGCAAAGGGTTAACCTTAACCGTGCGTGGCACCGCGCACTATAGTTACAGTGATAGTTCGATGCTGGGGCGTATATTACGCAACTTAATGGCCAATGCGATTAAGTATACGGATGCTGGACGGGTGCTGGTTGCCGTCAGACCCCATGCGGACGCATTAGCGCTGGAAGTGTGGGATACCGGTATTGGTTTTCCAACAGCCCAGATCGATACCATGTTAGGTGAGTTTAAACAGCTTGAGGTGGGCAAGGTCAGAAGGCAAGGTTTAGGGCTGGGATTATCGATCGCTAGTAGGCTCTGTAATATGTTGCAACACCCGCTAGAGATTCGCTCGATAGAGGGGCGTGGTTCGATGTTTAGGGTGGTTATTCCGCTACATCAACCCAGCCAAACGGTTGCGGCCACCGCTCAGCCTAGGTGTTACTCCGATATGAGCCAGCGCTATATCGTTGTATTAGATGATGATCAGGATAACCTTAAAGCAACCGCTCTGTTATTACGCGACTGGGGTTGCCGAGTGGAGACAGCGGCGAACCTCACCGAGATTGAGCAGATCAAAGACTGCCCAGACCTTATGTTAGTCGATCACCACCTAAGTGATAATGAAAAGGGTACCGACGCCATTGATCTATTAAGCGCCAAATTCGCTAAAAAAATAGCGGGCTTAGTGATCACCGGCGATACCGAGCCAGAGCAACTGCAACAGATTAAAGCTCAAGGCTATCCGGTGGTGCATAAACCACTTAAACCGATGAAATTAAGAGCGTTATTGCAGCAGCGATTTTCTTAGTCGCTCGGGGATTTATATAATAAGCGCGCCACTTTTTAATTAAAGGGAGAGGGGCGTGAATTCAATTCAAAGTCTAAGTGCCAGCCAGCCAAGCAAGCTTGTTGTTTGAAATGAGGCTATGCATTCTATTTCACAGTAAATTGCTTATCATTTAAACGGATATTTCATGCCTTCAAGAGCCTGAGGCTCTGTACGAAGTTCGTTATCGAAAGCTTCAAAGGTTATTGCTTCAAGAACAAAATCCCGCTGTTCGGCCAGGCACGTTATGTGCTTCATTGAGAATGAAAACGATCCTAGTGACCTTTATCAGGCTTGTTGCGGCATCGATAATGTCTCTCACCGATGACAGTACACTGATGTTGATTGGGTGTGTTTTTGTGGCCATAACACTATCCCGTATATCAATTTAATACACAGTCACAGTGATAGGCACCCTAGCAAGACGGAAATAGGGGGACGGTTAAGCAAATATAAGAATCGATTCAGACTCCGGTGCGTATCCTTTCAGTTGATCACGATCTACAAATGCCGTTAGCTGCGATAAAGGGGTGGTGATTATGGCAGTTTTGAGTGTGTGCTGCTCATCGAAAAAGGGCCCGTTTTACTGACAAATAAGACGCTTTATTGGTCAAAAAATGACACCGATTAGTTGAGCAAAAGATGTCTATTTATAGGGGTGTAAATTGCTCATCTGTGGCACAAGTAATCTTGATTTGTAGCACAAAAGTGCTACACTATTGACTTAGCGTGTTTTTAACTTGTTGATAAATAAGTGGTTTAATTTCTGTGGGAGCCCCCGCTAGGCTCCACCAATTCCAACGTAGATCCGCGGTTCACGCGGCCTCCAGCGTACTGAAATTTGGTCAATCCCCTTTTGTGCTACCAACCTGTGATACTGAGGTTGTTTATGAGCGCGAAAATTCCTAATACATATCGTCGTAAAAATGGCATCTACTACGTCTGTTTCAGATGGCCTGCCGAGCTTTGCAAGCACTTTAACCTCGCTAATCCTTTAATTCGCTTCTCAACCACCACGGCTAATGAGTCTGAAGCAAGATATCGCTCAGCTATTGTTAGATCGAATTATTATATGCTGATTGGTGAGCTTTCTGATTTGTTATATAATGGCGCGTCGTTATCTAACCCATCAAGGTTTCTGACTTATGTCATTCTTTATCTAAGAAGTCAGAAGCAGGAGTATCTAAACATGGTTATGAAGGAGTTCGAATATCCCAATATAGCGCTCAACTCCTCATCGACTCCTCAAGAAAGTTCAGCGGCGGATGCTGTTGAAGTGACCACTGTTACCTCAAAGCAGGGCAATCTATTATCGGTAGACGGTGTTGAAGTGACCACCGTTACATCAAAGCGGCGTAATCCAGTACCGACAGACGCTGTTGAAGTGACCACCGTTATCTCAAAGCAGCGCAATTCATTACCGACAGACTCGCCTGATAATAAAATCATCATCGAAGATTTTCCTGATGGGCGTCGGAGAAAGTATTCAGATTTAACTGACCCTGTTGCTGCTAATGCTGAGCTTGTTCAATTTGAACAGATGAGCGCTAAGCTTGGCGGTACTGGCGGGGGAATTGGCGGCGGGACTTCATTGGGTGGGCCTTCAGTAGAGGTCGTTGCTGCCCAGTTTAAAGAAGAAAAAAAGCGTGATGATTGGAGTAATCCTAAGACATATTCTATTCGTGTGTGTCGATTAGAAAGGGTTGTTGACTGGCTAGGGCGTAATAAAGATATAACGAGTCTTAAGCGAAAAGATATCCTTGAGGTTAGAAAAAAGATCCGCAGTTTATATGAACCTGACCGAAAACGTCGTTCACCGAAAGATGGAAAAATGTCCTTGCACACGGCTAAGAGCCATATGCAAATCTGTAAAGCGTTGTTCGCATATGCATCAGATGAAGACATCATTGAAACCAATATAGCCGCAGATGTTTTTTTGAAGCTATCCGGTTCATCAACGAGCAAGTTGTCCTATCTGCCTTACATGAAAGAAGAAGTGGCCGCGATGCTCAATGGCTATGTCTATAACCTTCAGGAGCTTCCACGGCAGCGGGATTTGATTGATGCGTTCTTCTGGCAGCCTTTCATCGCCATGTTTTCAGGTGCGCGTGTCGGTGAGCTTTGTCAGTTAACCATTGGCGATATCAATGTGAGAGATGTAGTCGACAGTAACGGTCATGTTAAAGACCGGATTTGGTACTTCTGGTTAAACGATGAAGAGCTCGCTCAGGCTCTAAAAACAGAATCGTCACGGCGAGAAGTCCCGATACATAGCGCTATTTTAAAGGCCGGATTTCTTGAATTTGTTGCACTACGAAAACAGGAAGAGAAGGGCAATTTAACCAAGCCACTCTTTCTGAGTCCTAATAAGTCTAAAGATGTGAATGCTACACGTGCGGTGGGGCGGTGGTTCAATGGTGAAACAGGGTTCAAAGGGTATTTAGACAACTTCTCGATCAAAAATCGAGATAGGAAGTGTTTTCATAGCTTTCGCCATACCTGTGTTAAAGCCTTAAGAAGTCAGCACTTTGATAACGAAGCGATAGCGGCGACGGTAGGGCACGAGCCTAACTCGATGACGGGTAAATATGGCGATGGCTTTGAGCTTGAAACTTTGAAAGAGATCATTGAGCACATCGATTATGGGGTTAACTTATCTCATATTCACTTTGCCAAATACCTGCCTTACCAGCAATGTAAAGGTCAGCCGATTAAAAATCGACACTTAGCCATAGCTAGAACCAAACGAACACTACCTGAGATATAGTTAAAATCCGTATTTAAGGCGGCATTTGCTGCCTTTTGTCTGTCTCGCTACCAAAGAGCTTGGCTGGTCATTTAAGCCGAAAATTCTCCATTTTTTTGCAGGTTCTCACGAGAGTAAGGTCTTGGTAGTAGTTCAGTGAGTAACTCTAGGTGTTTTGGTGCACCTGCTTGGTATTAGCATGGATGCGTTTTATAGGCATTTCTTTATGTGATATACAGTATGATTTGAACTTTTCTAGGAAAGGGGACACACTTAGTTTTCGTACCTGTCTGTTTATTCGGTTGGTGATAGTTTAATCATCAATATAATCAATAGGTTATTGATTTGGTTTACAAGTTTATATGCCACTCGTCACCGAAATAGTGTGCACGCACGCTTTTCTGGAAGGGAATAGTCAAACTATGGAAGGTTTCAGAATGAAATCAGTTGGTTACAAGCAGAAGCCCGGTAGTTCTCGCCAGTATATCAGGCACGCACACGAATAAGCTGTTAGCTTTACAAAGGAGGCCACACATTGAAGTGGGCATTTATCGACTATGAAAACATTGGATGTCTTAGCAAAGTCGACCTTTCGGCTTATAGCAAGGTAGTCCTTTTTCTTGGGGCAAAGCAGCCCAAGATCGATCTTGGCGACAAAAAATATGACGCGCCTATTGAGCTGGTTCTGGTCCAGCTGAAAGCAACGCAGTCCAATAACCTAGATTTCCATCTGTCGTATTATCTTGGTAAGTACGATAGTGAAGCTGCTTCAAACGTCACCTTTGAAATCATCAGCAATGATAAGGGTTTCTCTCCACTTATTGCCCACATCAAAACAAACGGCAGAACGTGCAAGCAGGTCAAGGTAGCCACAGCTCCGAGCATAAAGAGTAAGCTGATAAGCTCATTAACCTCTAAGCCGAAAGACAAACGCCCGAAAAAAGTTGCAAGCCTTCGGAACCATATAGCTGCGCATATGGCGGTTAAAGGGAATGAAGTAGCAATACAAAACTATTTTAATCAACTAGTTAATGAAAAGCTTATCAAGGTTTCTGGCGATGAAGTCGAATATAAAAGCTAATAATGCGTTCAAATGCGAACGCGAACTGCGCGTCGCTTTAACGAGGCGTTATGTGCAAGTAAGTCTTTTACCGAGAGTAATTTAATTAGGATATAAAAAATATTAATTTGATATTAAAGGAAAAGTTAAGTGAAGAAGTTGGTAGTAGGAATATTTTCATTTTTAATGATCTCTAATGCTTATGCATACGATTGGAGTTGGATATATTCATCGAGTCAGGATGAGTTTTCGAATGAAAAAACATATATAGCATACATCAGCGAGCCGATAAGAGTGAACTTTAGCGAGTATGTTTCAGAATATGATTTTGAGATCTTTAAATTTGGCTTAAGATGCGATATTTCTGATTCAGGCAAAGTTGATCGTCTTTTAACTTTCGAGGTTGGTAGCGCTCTTTCTTATTATAATTCACCAGTTAGAATTCTAATTAAGGTTGGCGAAACGAAGAGAGTGTTTAGTGGAAGAATGTATAGAGACTCAATGAAAGGGGGCTATACCTCCTTAACATCACAAGAATTTTCAGAGCTTTCAAATATTTTGTCCAAAGGGCAGGACGTTTTATATCGCGTGGAACCTATAGGTGAAGGTGAGTCCGATGGGGCCAGATTAACGTTAAGAGGTTCAGCTAAATCGTTGAAGCAACTTTCTCATTATTGTGATACATGATTGTTCGTTAAGATTGTATTGGTAGTTTGAAATAGGGAATGGTCATGGATTATGAAAAATCAGAAGAGTTTGTTTTTCTCCTTGATAGCGGTGAATTTGCCATGCCTGTAAAAGTGGAAAACAAAGATACAAAGAACTCTTGTTTTCGTTCAGCACCGCAGTCAGTAAATAAACTCGGAAGCATTTGGGCAGAAAATGAAGTAGAAGTATCAGAGTCAGAAATGATAAGTGATGTAATATCAAAAGGACGAAGAACTCGTTGTGTTAGCCATAGCAAGCCTAAGCCAAGTTTAAAAGGGCTTAATTCAAAAGATGTTGTTGCTGTATATGTTCGTCATAAAATCACATAACAAACGCAGGCAGTCGGAAACCAAAAGCTGTTCGCCTTTGTGCATTTGCTTCGCAAATTATCGCAAAAATTCACTCAACTTTTGTTTCCGCTGCTGCGAGCGTTATGTTGCCTTAGTAGGCGCAGTGTGACTTTGAAGAATTGGCAGTAAATGTAAACATGGAGGTTAATGCTGACATCTCGTTTGGGTTGGAACCCCAAGTGACCGAGCTAATTGAAACTATCAACGATGGCGTAAAGAAAGCAAAGGAGCTTGTTATGAAAATATCAGACGTTAAATCATGTGTGTGGTGCGGAATGGCGTTCTTGCGAGGCCATGGTGGGACATTCCAACCCTTACGAGAGATGGTGTATTAATTAAAGTGTTTGCAGCCAGTAAGAACGTAAAGAGGTTCAAGTCCTCTCCCTCGCACCAATTATTAACGTGTTGTTGTGCATTGAGCAACAACATAACAAGTCAAGTCAGCATCGTCATTTTGTGGCGGGACGCGCTAAGGCGCGCCGCTGCTTGAGGCGTTAGTTTAGCAATCTCACACGGAGAATATTTTTGACTATTTCAGATTGGATAATGATTTCAGCTGTATTTCTAGGACCTATTGTAGCGGTTCAGTTAACTAAATATTTAGATGCAAAAAAAGAAAAGCGGCAACGTAAATTAGATATATTTAAAACACTGATGGCAACTAGATCTTATTCAACGTCATGGGATCATGTTATGACGTTAAATCGTATTGATTTAGAGTTTGAGCGTTCAAATGCAAAGGAAAAGGCGGTTATTGATTCTTGGAAGCAATATCTAGACTTACTTGGTGATAAAACCATTACAGGTGAGCAATGGGGAGCTAAACGAATAGAATTGCTTGTCGAATTGCTTTATAAAATGGCTTTAGTATTAGATTACGACTTCGATAAAACACATATAAAAAATTCCTCTTACTCTCCGGTTGCTCATGGCAATATAGATGCACAACAAACAAAAATACGAGAAGGTATTCTTGATATCCTTGAAGGAAAACGTAATATTCCTATGCATGTAACCAATCTTTCAGAGCAAGGTTAGCCGATTAAAAATCGACACTTAGCAATAGCTAGAAACAAACGAATGCTTCCTGAGGTATAGTTAAAACGAGTATTTAAGGCGGCATTTGCTGCCTTTTGACTGTCTGGCTATCAAAGAGCTAGTGCTGGTCATTTAAGCTGAAAATTCTCCATTTTTTTGCAGGTGCTCACGAGAGCATGGTCTTAATAGCAGTTCAGTGAGTAACTCTAAATGTTTTGTTAGGCGTACTAGCCGACCTTAACTTGCTTAATGTTATAAGCAAGTTAAGGCTTGTTTGCATAGCGTAGAGCTCTATCCCAGAGAAGGTTTGTTTGGTTTGAAAGGTTCTGTGTAAACAAGAGCACTCGCCATTAATCTAAAAATATCCTATAGACAATGGCGAGAAGGTGTTCGGGCATTTGCAGAGCAGCTACTCAGGTCATCGAGTATAGTATTTTAAATTCGCGGGGATACCTCAGAGGCAGAGCCCTTTCTTTACTTCGGATCGACGCGAATCTAAATATGAGCTGTGTAGCACGATTTAAACCTGAGCGTTGATGAAGTGCCGGGGAATCATAGGAGTTTTTGTATGTATATACAGTTTATTTTATTCTGTACAGCGGTTATGCTCAGTATATAGTTAGATAAAGGCTTGTGTTGCTGCTTAAGTATTTAGCAAAACATAATAAAAACAAAAGGATAGGTTGAAAACGCCGGTGGATATTAAACTGGGTAAGGAATGCATATGCGCATTCTCGTTTTTGTCTTAAGGGAGTTTACGATGTTCAAAAATTCCTCTTATTTATCTGATAATTATCATTCCTTTTGTGCATTTAGCTCGGCATGCATATGGGCTGGCAATAGTATTGAAATGTTAGCTTCAAAATAAATCGAGGAATCTAAAATGGATCAAATGGCTCTCATACCTCGGGTTGAAGAGGGAGAAATCATTCCTCAACGTATTGGTGATGGTTATATTAGTGCGACAGCACTTTGCCAGTCGGTAGGTAAACAATTCTCAGATTATCGTGCCTTAAAAGGTACTCAGGCTTTTCTCACTGAATTAACAGCACAAACAGGATTGTCTGAACAGCAACTTATTCATGTTATTCGTGGTGGAAATGCGCAATATCAAGGTACATGGGTTCATCCGTTCTTAGCAATCAACCTTGGTCAGTGGCTATCACCAAAATTTGCTGTAAAAGTATCTCAATGGGTTACTGAATGGCAGCAAGGTGGTGCTAAGGCAGTAATGCCTGTGCATATTGATCGATATATGCAGAATAGAGGTAAGGTTCCTTATACCCATTTCTCTATGTTAAATGAGCTTACTTTGAATCTTATTGCTCCAATGGAGCAGGCTGGCTATACCTTGCCTCAAGAGATGGTTCCAGATATATCCGAAGGTAGGATGTTTTGTAAGTGGCTCCGAGATAATAAAGATATCGAGCCGAACACTTTTCCGACTTATCAACATTCATACCCTGATGGCCGAGTTGTACAGGCAAAACTGTATCCAATAGAATTATACGAAGATTTTAGACATCATTTTAATGAGATCTGGCTTCCTAAGCAGGCCTCAAAGTATTTCAGTCAACGAGATAAAATAGCTTTGCAGTTTGTAGAAACTTTGTTACTACCAGCAGCGTAAAGCTAACAAATCATAGCATTCGGACGCAGCAAAGCAGCTGCGCCGGTGTTTGAGGCGTTAGGCTCCACGATACATTGAGGGAACAATGAGATTTTCTGAATATTTTGACTTAAATAGGACTCAGCCATATTTGGATTTTGTGGATATTCCACTTGATACAGATCTCCCTGTATTTTTGGAACCTAGCGCCATTAAAGCTCTCAGGTCACCTTGGGGAGTTGAGCTATCTTCAATGCTTCAGACTTTTTTTGATACGGTTTTGCGGCTTATTCAATCAGGTGAAAACACTAAAGCTCAACAGTTACTATCTTCGCTAAACGAGCGTAATGAATTTCATCTTGGGTACTCTACTGGTGAATCTAAAGGGCATGATGGTTTTGGCTTAGAATCAGCAGAAACAGTTTGGGGAGCGTTAAGTACAAGTGACGCTGCTGTTACAGGGCTACTTAAAGATCTAGAAGATACTGCATTACTAATTCCAGGTATTGGAACAGATATGATATCCGATGCCGTCAGCAATATTATCCGTGGACCGTTAATTAAGTACACTCAGGACATGTGTGTTTACTACGGTATGTCACTTACTCCAGATGTCGCATCAGGCCCAATCTGGAATCCACAAAGAGAAATCTGGGAAGAATCCCTAATTCCATTACCAATGACTAGCTACGGAAAGGTCATATTGGTACCAAAAATATTGGTACGCCATCGGTTGTCGTATCAATACAACGAGTATTATCGGCACTACATTCTTCCTGAGATGCAACATGAGCACCTAGCGGGTCATTCATCTCTGGTTGAAGTGTTAAAGGATGGTAGTGAAAGGGTTACAAAAAAAGCTCTTATTGACAAGTACGGAAACGATAAGCTAGCTGTCGTGGAGCAGACAAAAGTACGGCCGCAAATTTTACAAGAGTACAAAGACCAAAAATCTAGTAAGCCTTCTGTGCCGCTCACTCAAGAACAGTTCTCAGAAGTTGAGGCAATAGATCTTCCGGACCTAGACTCTATAGTTCAGGAGTTAAAGGCACTTAATACCGGAAGGGATACCGCTGGGCGATACGAGGATTTAATTGAAAAGATACTATCTGTTATTCTTTATCCTTCCCTTTGCAACCCAATGAAACAGCATAATATTCATGATGGAAGGAAGCGTATAGATATTACGTACACCAATGAGGCAAAAACCGGTTTTTTCTACTGGCTATCCTTACACTATCCATGCCCAATGATTTTTATTGAATGTAAAAATTACGGGAAAGAAGTTGGAAACCCTGAGATTGATCAGCTTGCTGGGCGTTTTTCACCTAGCAGAGGACAGGTCGGAATTTTGATTTGTCGTTCAATTGAAGATAAAGCAAGATTGTATCAGCGCTGCGTAGATACAGCAAAAGATAGACGTGGATATATGCTGGCTCTGGATGATGAGGATGTTTTTGGGATGGTTGATGCTTACAAGCAAGACTCGGAAAATCAAACCTTCAACAATCTTAGAGCTTTATGGGGGCGTCTAATTGAATAAAATTCTAACAAGTGCAATCAACGGATAAATTTATACTGGCTTTTCGCTTTGTTCAATTATAGCCAACTCAATTTACCTCTGTTGCAAAGCATTATAAGCCTCAATAGTGGATGCCACACAATTAATTATGGATGATTCATGTACGATTTAGAAACAAAAGAATATGCGCAAACTCAAGAGGAGATAATATCTAAACTCGAGTTTCGTATACACCATCCAGAAGACAATAGATCTGAAAATCGTGATGATGTTATGAGAGATTATGCTCGCGTTCTATATTCATCTTCTTTTCGTCGGCTACAAGGGAAAATGCAACTACTTGGCATAGATGCCAATAAATTTAATCGTAACCGATTAACTCACAGTTTGGAAGTTGCTCAAATTGCAAGATCAATTGCTTATGATCTTGAATTAAAACATGCTGTTGTTTCAGAAACAGCTTCTCTCGCACATGATATTGGTAACCCTCCTTTTGGGCACTCTGGTGAAGTTGTTTTAAATAAATTATGCGATAGCTCTGGCGGCTATGAAGGAAATGCTCAGGCATTTAGAATTCTACGTACATTAGAAAAGAAGCATTATTCATATTCTGGTTTAAATCTTACTTTAAGAACACTGATGGGCGTAACAAAGTACTTTTATCGAAAAGGCACTAATCCTAATAAATTTCTATACGATAATGATTATGCTTTTTTATCCGAACAATTAGCTGAGCATGGAATTACTGTTACTAAAAGTATTGATGCTGAAATTATGGATTTAGCTGATGAAATTGCATACGCCGCGCATGACTTAGAAGATGCTTTGAGCTTTGGGATGATTACTCTTGGTGAAATTCTATATGAATTCAAAATTAGCAAGAAATACTCAGTCGCACTCGATTCTTTTTCAGATATAGTTAAAACTGTTCAAGCTGATGCAATGAAATCTCATATTCTGAGTACATCTGAAGAGTATTCTATGATCCTAAAAAAGGAAATAACATCAATAATTGTTAATACTTTATGTCGGGATATTGGTTTAGTTAATGGTGTTTTAGGCTATAAAACACATAGTTTATTAGCTGAAGGTCTAAAGAAACTTCTTTTTAAAGCTATTCTAAGAAAAAAAGATGTCCAGTTATATGAAAAGAAAGGCGAGAAAGTTATTAAAGGTTTATTTGAAGTGTACTTAGATGAATCTTTTAATAAAGAGAGTATGCTATTACCTCCTGAGCTAAGGAGATTAAATGAACCTAAGGAAAGGTTAGTAACTGATTATATCTCTGGAATGATGGATAATTATGCGATTCAAGAATATGAAAAGTATTTTGGAGTAGGCTCTTCAGACAAGATATTTGGATGAAATGTCATGTTTATAAAATAAGGAAAATACATTGAAGATCGATAATCTGGGGCTGCACCAGTTCTTAATTGAAAAAGATATCACGCATTTTCATCATGCTAACTCCTTAGCAACAGCCTCTTCTTACATTGGTTCTAATGGTTTGTTATCTAGAGGTTGCATAGAAGATAGAGGGTTGTTTCAAACAGCACAATCTTCAGACGAAATTGATAGGAAGTATGATGTTTGGTACGATATATTTTTAGATACTGTTGATTTGCATGGTCATTTTTCTAGGCAAAACCTTTATGGGCCAGTATTGTTTAAATTTAGTATTGATATCCTGCTAAATAATGAAATAGATATTTGGATAACAAAAAACAATCCGATTTATTGGGATGAAAATACAACTAATGAAGAAAAATATTTTCAAGGAATAGAAGACCTTATTCAGTGTTGGGATAACTTTGATAGACAAAGAAAAATGTTCACAATAAGAAAGCCTAGAAGAGCTCTTTTATTTGAGTCATTAGAAGAGATAATGTTAGATAACCCTAAAGTAAAAATTTACGGGGAAATTGATCCATTCATTGAAGCACAAAGCACTTTGTATCAGCTTACTGAAAATAAATTAGAGCTAAGAGAATTAATGGTGCAAAGAGAATGTAATCGGTGTTTTTGTCATGATAATTACTTGAAACAAGTGTCTGAGGTAAAAATAGCACGACTATTTTTACCTCAGACACATCGTAACTTCCCAAAATGAGGCTTATAACAAAGCATTTAAGAGTGATTCGCAACGCTTGGAATTTTTGGTTTGAGTCAGCTTTAATATTTACGGCACAATAGGTTAGGTTCAATGGCAGCGTTGCTCACTACTTAACGCTGCGTTAGATTTAAGAGGGAACTTATGATCGGAGAAATCCATAAATCTATACAAAGCGCTTCTCAAACACTTACTTTATTGAGTAAAGTTCGTTGTGTGGAAAGCTACTCATTTCCTCCTGAATATAAGTCTAAAAACTTATATTCTTGGCCTTCTCAGTTTGAAAATGATAGTGATGTAATTTCCTTTCTTAAAGGGAAAAACATAGCCTTAGGAAATAACTATCGAGTCAAATCGTATCCAGTACCATATAATAAATATCAAAGTTATAAAAGCATTGACATTCCAGAAGTTGCTAAAGTTCGTTTGGCTCGTTCGTTATTGCATGTTTATCAGGTCATAACTGAAAAGAAGGCTGTTACAAAAATAACAGCTGTTTGGGATTTTGCACAGCATCCGGCACGTTCATACCCTACGTCCATGTCTGATGTACGTGGCTTGGATGAGTTCTCGAAACATCGGGATGCCATGCTTGTTATTGATCGTGCGAATGAAAAATTTAGTATTAAACTACCTGCATTTTCTTATCGTGCACTACTTGCCGCTGCGGCAGAGCTTGATCACTATCCAATAGAAATTGAGGATAGAAGCAAGTTCGTCGGAAGTTCTACGGATAAAGCAG
>NZ_JBLWZV010000031.1:0-34556 GCF_048266285.1 Amphritea sp. | reverse complement strand
TACCAAACCTTTATATTTCTAGTTTGAGCTCCAGACGTTAAATCTATAACACAAACTAAAGTTACAGATCTCGATTTTCAATTAAGTGAACAAAAGAAAATAAAACTCTCTCTTACTTTAAGTAGAGAATAAATATAAACTACGGATAACCATACAGTACCAATCATATATCTAGTCTGCGCCCTAAGATCAAACGAATCTGAACCATCAGAAAAATTCACAGCAAATGATGGTGCAATATTATCAGGTATAACATTAAGCCTATAAAGACCTCCTACTAAAAAGCACATAAATAGTGAATAGATAATATAATTAACAATATCATCAACTGTACAAATCCCGGACCTTAACACCCAATAGATCGGAAAAAAAGCAAGAAAAAGTAAAACTCGTCTTTCTTCAAAAACTCCGTAAAAAAAAGGCTGCCCATGAAAAGTCATTGCAAAAAAAGCACTAAGAAAAACAAAGAATCCTACATAAAAAAAAACCAACCATTCAAAAGATTGTCCATAAAAAAATCGTTGAAGAAGACCTTTATATACAACGTAAATCACTAAAAAAATCAAAATAACTTCACGTAAATAAGGAATCCCCGCGCGTTTATCATCAGTGAGAAGCAAAAAGCCAGAAGTAAAAAGTATCAGTAAAAAAACCCAACCTTTTTTTGTATTAAGAAATCTAAAAAAAGTCAACTTTTGCATAATCCCCGTATAACCCTAGTTACATAAAAGAGAAAAGCACCACAGATAACCTGTAAACTTGGCATCTTATAATAACTTCTATAAGAAATAAATGAGTCTAAAAATCTTATTGGTGGCGTATTCTTTCTAGGCAAAAGATATATACCTTTCCCTAAAAGAGAAAACACTAAAGCTTGCTCTTTTGGTTTCATCCCCCCATCAAAAGAAAGAACAAACGAATCATGAAAAATTGTTGTTAACACATAATCTGATGTTTCAAATTCTATTACTTTTTTATTATTAAGATTTACACAAAAGTCATAATCTTGCAATACAGGGCAAACCTTTTTTATTTTTTCGGGCAATAACTCCATATAGATATCATATACTGCAATACTATTTTCAAACTTAACAAAAGCAATATCTTTTTTATTCATTGAAAGATTGACCTGGTATCGATCAGAGTCGTTAATAAAATGAGTACCTGCATCACCAAAGTTAGTACTATACGACACTATTGGGTATACAAAATAACAATTCTCAACAATATTATATCCATTAAAGAGCTTCAACCAAGAACTTTCCGGCCATTCCCGAATACGATTAGGTAATTTACTTTCTATCATTGAAAAGTCAGTCATTTCTAACCAGCAGCGAAATTTATTCCACTTACTTTTACTCCATGCTTGCCCCCATGATGAAGCCTGCTGCAAAAAATACACATCATCACACGATAAGGGTTTAAATGGAGTATCAGAATTAATATTGAAGGCAAATGAATATAATGAAACTCCAGAAACATGCTCATCACGTTCATAAAAATTTAAAGCTGCTGTTGCGTAATTATAAAAATATTTTGAAACATACAAATCATCTTCCAATAAGATTATTGAACCATACTCATTAGTTAGATCGCCGCAATATAAAATATGCTTTTTTAAACCTAAATTTTCACTATGGGCGATAATTCGAATATCGCCATAAGGCCACATAATTTTTCTAACATAATTTTCGACTTCATTGTCACCGCTATAATCTATACTTATAATCAGTGGGACTCCATTTGGCACATCCGCACTTAAAACAGACCCTATTAAACGTTTAATAGAATCTATTCGATTATATCCAACAATTACTATAGCAGGCATATGCTTATTAAATGTCATCTCACTCACAACCTTAGCCTAAAATCATTTTTCTAAATATGATATTTTTGAAATCAATTTATCTACATTATCACTACGCATTTCCGCTGCAACTTCCTTCAACAACTCATCACTCAGATCCCACCATAAAGACCCTATTAACAACCTAGCTTTTTCCTCTGTAAAACGATACCGCAGAATTCTAGCGGGGACACCAGTAACGACAGCATAAGGAGGGACATCTTTAGTAACGACAGCTCCAGCACCAACAATAGCGCCATCGCCAACATTAACGCCATCAAGTATAATTGCATTAGCTCCAATCCACACATCATTGCCAATAGTTGTTTCCTTATATTCAGAAAAAAATTCCTCTCCCGCAAAGTTAATACCACACTGATTTTTAGTAGAATAAAACGCAGGATGAATAGACAAAAAATTTGTGGGATGCATACCCAATCCTCCGACCAAAGCCCCTGACCCTACAGCAGAAAACTTACCTATAGTCGACCTATTCACTTTCCCACCAGCGATATAACTAAAATCGTCAATCTTAGAATCATAAACACTAGCTTTAGCCATGACTTTAACATAACGGCCTAATTTACTACTTGTACTTACTTCAGACGATAAACTAACACTGACATTGGCAACAAAAAACCACTTAATTTTAGATAAAAATTTTTCATAAAGCTTAAAAAGCATAACTATTCCATTGTTTATAACTATAATTTAACAAGAAAAACTCAATAGATATCTTTGGATACTAAGCTAATCGGCGTCTTAATCAATATTTTCAAGTCCAACCCCAACGACCAGTTATTAATATAGGCCAAGTCAAATTCTACCCGCTTCTCCATTTTATCCAATGTATCGGTTTCACCCCGAAAGCCACTAATTTGGGCTAACCCCGTAATTCCAGGTTTAACACGGTGTCGCGCTAAGTAGGCATTCACCTTATCGGAATAATAGTTATTGTGCGCGACCGCATGCGGGCGCGGCCCTACCAATGACATCGAGCCTTGTAATACATTAATAAACTGAGGTAATTCATCGATAGAAGTACGCCGAATAAAGGCGCCGATTTTGGTTACTCGAGAGTCACCTTTGGTGGCCTGCTTTACCTCAGCATCATCATGCAAACGCATGCTACGAAACTTCCACACCTTTATAATTTTGCCATCAAAGCCATGTCGGTCTTGCTTGAAAAATACCGGGCCTTCCGATTCACGTTTTATCAAGAGTGCGATAACGCACATTAATGGGCTAAACGCGATTAATGCCAATGCCGCTAGCACTTTATCCATCGTGTTTTTAATCAAAATCTGACTACGACGGGAGGTCATAGGGCTTTCATTTAATGAGATCAGCGGCATACCGGCCACTTCACGAACAGAATGGTTTAATAGACTTAAACCAAAAATATCGGGCACCCAGATAACATCGACGTTCATATCCAAGAGATTAATATGCAGTGCTTCAATGATGGACGATTCAGCCACTGGCAAGGCCACGTAGACACGCCGAATGTTGTTATCGATAATGAGCTGACGAAGATTTTCTGCTCTGCCCAGTAAAGGCAGCGGCAAGTGCCTCTTTTCATCATCGGCTAAGGGGTCATCATCTGCCTGCACGAAGCCCAGCACCCGGTCAGGTAACCAGCCATTACCATTTAAGTTGTTGACTAAGGTATGTGCCAAATCGCCGGTACCTAACACTAAGGAGGGGATTTCACGGGAGAACATCACTTTATAACGTTTATACAACCGTCCGAGTATGTTCATACTAATCAATTGACTGATATAGCCCGCCACGGCCCATTCGATCAGCACTTCACGGGAAAAGCTTTCTCCGCTTTTTGTCACAAAACCTATGAGTGCCAGCATTAATAGCACTTGGAACCAAGCAGTGAGTAAGCGAAAAGCGCTTTTATAAAAGCCTAGAGACTGCCGATACACACCCCGGCGACGGTAGATGATCCATACACATAGAATCGCAACCACGGCCAAGAGCCGGTAGTTGGTTGGAAAATCACCTATTTTAAGAAAGGTAAAAACAAATAGTGTGCCGAACACGATGACCAGATCGGCAAAATGCTGCACCCAGAACGCGAGTGATTCATGGTTGTTTAATAGTCGTCGCTTACGCGCAACTGTGCCGTACGGCGTAACACTTATATTCATGCCCGTGCATAACCCTGGCTAAAACCCATGGAACGCGATCGACTTCTCCATTGTTCCCTGATCGCGCTGTAAAATCCCGCCTCACCACCGCCTCATTGCGAACTACCTTAATGAAACAACCATGACGGTTTCATTACATGAGCCCAATTGATTGCTGCAGTGCAATATAGCGAGATAATAATTCTACTCTTTTTTTATGGACAGCCGCAAATTTTGTTTACATATGGCGACAGTCATTGCTAAAATCGACTTATCTGAATTATCACAAGTGCATATCGCACAAGGAGTCGCTACGATGCGCCAACTAATGATGGGTGTTGTAGCAGGGTTATTGTTACCGTTGTCCCCTGCACAGGCAAATATACAAACAGACCTGACTAGTGGTTTATCTTTAACCGAGGTTATTCAAAATGCCATGACAGATGCTAACTCTGTTGATGATATTTTGGCTGAACTTTTGGTTGAGTGTCAGCCACAGGATGATTTCATCACCTGTAAAGAGGGTAGTGCTGAAGCCATTATCAGTGCAGCAGCCAGTGCTTATGCTGAAGATCCAGAAGCTCTTCAAAGCATTGGACAAACCGCTTTAGATACCGGGCTTACTGAAGCTCAACTCACTCAAATTGCATTAAATAATAATATTGACCCGACCGCACTGTTACCAGCGACTGCCGCAGGCAACCCCGCTAATCCTCAACAAGGATTAACCGCAACACCCGGCGCAACGACTAATACACCTGCAACCTTTGGTACTAACACTGGTGGCGGCGGTGGCGGCAACGCTAGCCCTAGCGCCTAATCTCTTATGATTCGATACTAAAAGCGCTGTAAAGCGCTTTTTTTCTGCCCTTAATATTCCATAGCTGACTTTTGCGAATATGAACTTCTCTTACCCTATTGACGCTTCAGAAAAGACACCTAAACACGACCGGTGGTTGCTCATTGGGTTTCTCACGTTGTTAGCTTGGCTACCCCTTCCCCTCGGTAGCAATAAGCTCTGGGCAATCTCTCTTCTCTGTTGTTGGTCGCTTCTGTTAAGCGCGGCTTGGCTCTATCTTTTTAGTGTTGATAAAACCACTATCAGCCCGAGCTTCACAAAAAGTCGCGCGATTATGGTTTTATTGGGTGCCGCACCGTTAATGGCCTTGATTCAGGGGCTCGCCCCCTCAACTCTCGCCATTAGCTCGATTGATGCCAATGCTTCATTGCAGAAATCTCTCACGGCCTTTTGTTTTATCTTAATTTTTTGCCTTACACTGTTGTTAATCAATACGTCTAAACGCATCAAAGTACTCGCTTACACTCTGATTCTCAGCGGGCTATTTCAATCCGTTTACGGCAGCATGATGACCCTCACTGGCATTGAATATAGTTTTTTCATACCTAAAGAGCATTACACACACCTTGCTACGGGCACTTTCGTCAACCGTAATCATCTAGCGGGCTATCTGGTGCTAACACTTAGTGTTGGTATTGGCATTATGGTATCAACCCTCACCACCCAATCGAGCAAAAGCTGGCGTGAGCGCTCACGTAGACTTATCACAACACTGCTAGGGCCTAAATCTCGGCTTAGGGTGATGCTAATCATCATGGTAGCAGGGCTCGTGATGACCCATTCCCGCATGGGTAATACCTCTTTTTTTGTTAGCCTCGCCGTCACGGGTGTTATCGCTTTGATATTGAGTAAACACTCAACCCGGTCGACCGTTATCTTGATTAGCAGCCTGATCGTAATTGATATCTTTGTTATGGGCACCTTCTTTGGTGTCGAGAAAGTTGCCGACCGACTGCAAAACACATCAGAGGAAAGGGAAACCCGTGATGAAGTTAACGGCTACACCCTCGGCGCGATTCAAGATAACTTGCTGACGGGTAGCGGTGCTGGTACCTACTACACCAACTTTCCAAAATATCGCCAATATGATGCCGGTAGAGGTTTTTATGATCACGCCCATAATGATTATTTTGAGTTCGCCAGTGAGTACGGTGTTATCGTCACCAGCAGTTTGTTATTAGCGGTATTACTAGTGTTTAGCTCTGCTATAAAAGCACTACGACGGCGAAAAAACGCTTTGATGCGTGGTATCGCCTTTAGCAGCACCATGGCCATTATCGCCTTAGCCATCCATTCAACCGTCGATTTTAATCTACAAATCCCCGCCAACGCTGCCACCTTTATGGTGATACTCGCCTTAGGCCAAATATCGTTACATCATAAAAAACGAAGCCGGTGATACGACGAAGCGTTTTGCAACGCCACCTCTGTACGGCTATAGAAATCCTTTCTAGGGGCGATAAGTTCTCAGCACAAACCATCGCTGCCAGAGGCAGCTCCTACACCGGAATCCCTTAGACTGTGGGAGCCCCGTCTCGGGGCGATGAATTTTAACCCAAACATCGCCGCCAGAGGCAGCTCCTACAATGACAAACCATGCCCCTGTAGGAGCCCCTTCCAGGGGCGATAAATATCAATTGAATACCATCGCTGCCGGAGGCAACTACTACACCCAAACAGCATCCCATAATGCGTACTCTCTAACGCTTTTCACCAATCCAGCCCTAACAGGGTTCATCACAATATAACGTGCAATTTCAACTAAATCTTCTTCTCGCCTCACCGCATGATCATGAAAACCTTTTTGCCAAACTCGCCCTTGCCTCGACAAACGCTTATTCACTTGCAACGCCGAATAGGTTTTAACAGAATGAATCAACATATCCAACGTGCCCTCTTTTAATTGAATTAGCCAATGAACATGATCAGGCATAACCACATAAGCCAGCGTATCTGCGCGATTTCCAAAGAAATTTAACGACGAAACTACAACCCGTCCGGATTTTAAATCTGAAAATAAACGTTGTCGGTTAAACGTAACAAACGTCACCAGATATATCCTCCCAGATTCCGAATAACGCCCTTTACGAAGCGCCGATGAATTCCCTTTCATCACATAACCCTCGTTTAATAAATGAATGACTTTTCTAAAAAAAATCTAGCATCATCGCCGCCAGAGGCGGCTCCTACAATGACAAACCATACCCCTGTAGGAGCCCCTTCTAGAGGCGATAAATCCAATTAAAAACCATCGCTGCCAGAGGCGGCTCCTACAATGACAAACCAGCCCCTGTAGGAGCCCCTTCTAGGGGCGATAAAGCTAATTAGAAACCATCGCTACCCAGATTTACCCCTTAGGAATCAGAATATTGGCTGTCGGGCAGATCTCTGTTAGCTTTGCTTTCAATAGCCGTTTTGCTTGCCAATCACCATGAACGATTCGTATCTCTTTCGGTTTATGCCGCATCCGTTTAACAAAATTGATGAGATTTTTTTGATCGGCGTGGGCAGAATAACCACTCAGGGTATATATCCCTGCTTTGATATCGATTTTTTCATCATCAAGATAGACATAACCACCAGCAGGACCATAACGTTGAATATCGCTCCCTGGCGTTCCTTGCGCCTGATAACCCACGAACAACACATCCGTGCGGGTATCGCCCAGCAATGCTTTAAGATAGTTCACAATACGGCCACCCGCGCACATGCCACTAGCGGCAATAACAATCGCAGGCCTGCCACTGTTCTTAAGATAGTTAACCAGTTTTTGATGCTGGCTATGGGAATCTACTGTAATTAATTGATCAAAGCCAAGCGGGTGGCGACCACGCCCCTTACGCGCTTTTGCCTCAGCGTCCCATAACTCATTTAAAGCTCGGTAATGTTGGGTAAACTTAGCCGCCAGCGGCGAGTCGACAATCACATCGATATTATCCCAGGTGGAGCCTTTGTGCCGATGGATAATATCCTCTAGCTCGTATAGCAGCTCCTGCGTTCTGCCAATGCTAAACGCGGGAATTAGCACGGTGCCTGCATCTTTAAGGCAATGTCGAATAATCGTTTCTAATTGCTTGCGGCGGTTACGACGGTTTTCATGCTCCTTATCACCATAGGTGCTTTCAATCACCAGCCGATCCGCTCGCCACGGCGATTTTGGTGCAGGCAGGAGCGGAGCATAGGGTGCGCCAAGATCACCTGAAAAAACAACTATCTCGTTGTTATATTTAAACTCGATATAAGCGGACCCAAGAATATGCCCCGCCGGCTGATACCTAAACCGCAGCCCTTCAATAGCATCGACCGAATACCACTGTTTATATTCCACCGGTTGTAACCACTGTTCTAATAGCTGCAAAAATTGGACGATTAACGCCTCATTACGGGTGACACCAATTTTTAGTGCGTCTTCCAAGACTAAAGGCAGTAACCTAGCGGTCGCTTTTGATGCGAATACCGGCCCATCAAATCCAGCGGCAATCAGAGAAGGAATACGGCCCACATGATCGATATGGCAGTGAGTGACAAATAGCGCCTTGACAGTAGTGATTGGAAAATCGAGTTGCAGGTTAGCGGATTCTGAACCACTATTTTCGGCTCCTTGAAACATACCGCAATCAATCAGCACACTGGCTTTGTTATCCAAAATCAGCTCATGACAGGAACCTGTCACCCCCGTTACCGCGCCGTGATGTTTGATTTCCATCTAAACCTCCATGTTTAACAGGCAGTGGTCTAAAAAATCAAAAAAAGCTTAACAGGTATAATAGTTTAAAATAATGATTGGGGTAATTTGAACAAAGTGGTTCATGCGTATGAACGGCCTCAGACGGAGATAATTTTGGTTAGAATTCATCGCCCCGGGACGGGGCTCCCACAGGAGCATTGCCATTGTAGGAGCTGCCTCCGGCGGCGATAGTTTTGGTTAGAATTCATAGCCCCGAGACAAGGCTCCCACAGGAGCATTGCCATTGTAGGAGCTGCCTCCGGCGGCGATAGTTTTGGTTAGAATTCATAGCTCCGAGACAAGGCTCCCACAGGAGTATTACGATTGTAGGAGCTGCCTCCGGCGGCGATAGTTTTGGCTATAATTCATCGCCCCGGGACGGGGCTCCCACAGGGGTATTACGATTGTAGGAGCTGCCTCCGGCGGCGATGAACCCTCTACAAGGGACATTAAACCCGGTAATACGCTTTATACCATTCAACAAACTTTTGCATACCGTCTTCGATGGTGGTGCTGGGTTTAAAGCCTGTTGTTTGCTGCAAACTATCAATATCCGCATAGGTTGCTGGAACATCCCCAGGCTGCATTGGCAGGTATTCTTTGATCGCTTTTTTGCCTGCGGCCAACTCGATCGCTTCGATAAAACGACTCAGCTCGATCGGTTCGTTATTACCAATGTTGAAGATTCGATAAGGGGCGCTACTGCTATCAGGGCTCGTCCTTAGATTGCTTTCATCCGCATGAGGAATAACATCCTGAATACGGAGAACACCCTCAACAATATCATCGATATAGGTGAAATCACGCAGCATTTTACCGTGGTTAAACACCTTAATCGGTCGGTCTTCTAATATCGCGCTGGTAAAGAGGAACGGCGCCATATCGGGACGCCCCCAAGGGCCATAAACAGTAAAGAAGCGCAGCCCCGTCGTTGGAATGCCGTATAGATGGGAATAGCTATGCGCCATCAGCTCATTGGATTTTTTGGTAGCAGCATAGAGCGACACCGGATGGTTAACGCCATCTTCAACAGAAAATGGCATTTTGGTATTCATACCATACACCGATGAAGAAGAGGCATAGACGAGGTGTTTTATATTGTTTTGCCGACACCCTTCCAAAATCGTCATCATTCCCGTGAGATTGGAATCGACATAAGCAAAGGGGTTTTCCAACGAATAACGCACCCCAGCCTGTGCGGCAAGATGTATTACCCGATCAAAACCGCTTTCAGCGAACAGCTGCGCCATCCCTTCTCGGTCAGCGAGATCCAGCTTTTTGAAAGTGAATTGTGGATAATTCACCAAGCGTTCTAGGCGCGACAATTTTAGTGCGGGGTCGTAATAATCGTTCAGGTTATCCAAGCCAATAACCGTATGACCCGCCTGACACAGACGTTCTGAGACAAAGTTGCCAATAAAGCCGGCGGCACCGGTAACAAGGTAGGTTAACTGCATAATATTATGCCCAGTGAATTTATAGGTGTTATGGAAATATTGATCAATTATTGCATTAGGTTTTTCTAGATACGTGCTTTTAAGAGCGTTTGATTCAGATCCAACATCATCGCTGCCAAAGGCAGCTCCTACAAACATAATGACAAACCATCCCTCTGTAGGAGCTTCTTCTAGGGGCGATAAATTCTCATCAAAACCATCGCTGCCAGAGACAGCTCCTACACCAGAATAACAAACTATCTCCCTGTAGGAGCCCCTTCTAGGGGCGATCAATTCTAATTAAAAATCATCGCCGCCAGAGGCCGCTTCTACAGCCAAACAATCAGCCCTGCTTAATCGACAAACCACGACCAATGGCATAATAACTAAAACCACGATCCGCCATACGCTGAGGGTCGTAAAGGTTACGACCATCAAAGATAACTGGCTCGGCTAGCTGCTGCTTAATGGTATCAAAATCCGGCGCACGGAAGCTTTGCCATTCAGTACAGATAACAAGCATATCGGCACCATTGAGTGCCGCTTCTTTGGTGCCCATCAAACGCAAGTCATCACGGGAACCATAAATACGTTGAGTCTCTTCCATCGCTTCTGGATCGAACGCCTGTACTTTAGCACCCGCCGCCCATAACAGTTCCATCAACACCCGGCTAGAAGACTCCCGCATATCATCGGTTTTAGGCTTGAAGGACAAGCCCCACAACGCAACCGTTTTACCAGCAACATCACCATTGAAATGACGGTTAATCAATTCAAACAGTTTAGTTTTCTGTTTCGCATTGACCGCTTCAACCGCTTTTAATATCTGCGAGTCATAACCGATCTGCTCTGAGGTTTTGACCAATGCCTGCACATCTTTCGGGAAACATGAACCGCCGTAACCACAGCCAGGATAGATAAAGTGATAACCGATACGTTCATCTGAACCGATACCATTACGCACATTCTCAATATCCGCGCCAACCATCTCCGCAATATTGGCCATCTCATTCATAAAGCTGATTTTGGTGGCTAACATGCAATTAGCGGCATATTTTGTCAGTTCAGCACTGCGTACATCCATAAAGATAATACGGTCATGATTACGGTTAAACGGCGCGTAGAGTTCGGTCATCACATCTTTAACATGATCACTTTCGGTGCCAATAACAATGCGATCTGGACGCATACAGTCACTGACAGCCGCCCCTTCTTTAAGAAACTCAGGGTTCGACACCACATGGAATTCATGGGCTGCACCGCGGGCTGCTAAGGTTTCGGCAATGGTGGCTTTAACTTTATCACCGGTACCGACGGGTACTGTAGACTTATCGATGACAATTTTTGCGCTCTGCATGTAAGTCGCGATGGTCTTAGCAACAGCCTGCACATACTGTAGATCGGCAGAACCATCTTCATCAGGAGGTGTACCCACCGCAATAAACTGAATTTCACCAAACTCAACAGCCGCTTTAGCATCCGTTGTAAACAGCAGGCGGCCCGCTTCATAATTCGACTGCACCAGCGGCGTCAGGCCAGGCTCGTAGATTGGAATAATGCCATTTTTCAGGTTTTCAACCTTTTGCGCATCAACATCAACACAGCAAACATCGTGTCCGACTTCCGCCAATACGGCTGCTTGCACCAACCCAACATAACCTATACCAAAGACAGTAACTTTCATTTGCTGTTTATCCTTCTTCAGCCTGTAAATTTACTGGCAATTATATCAGTCTGTATGCCGCGCGTGCGAAAATAATACATTCTACAGCAAGCCTTATACATGACAGGAATATCGATTCGTATCTGTTTGTCGCCATAGCGCCTGTGACTTAGACCTATCGCTGCCAGAGGCAGCTCCTACACCAGAATAACAAACCATCTCCCTCTAGAAGACCCTTTCTAGGGGCGATAAATTCTAATTAAAAACCATCGCCGCCAGAGGCAGCTCCTACACCAGAATAACAAACTATCTCCCTGTAAGAGCCTCTTCTAGGAACGATAAATTCTAATTAAAAACCATCGCTGCCAGAGGCAGCTCCTACACCAGAATGACAAACCATCTCCCTGTAGGAGCCCCTTCTAGGGGCGATAAATTCTAATTAAAAACCATCGCTGCCAGAGGCAGCTCCTACACCAGAATGACAAACCATCTCCCTGTAGGAGCCTCTTCTAGGGGGATAAATTCTAATTAAAAACTATCGCCGCCAGAGGCAGCTCCTACACCAGAATAACAAACTATCTCCCTGTAGGAGCCCCTTCTAGGGGCGATCAATTCTAATTAAAAACCATCGCCTCCAGAGGCAGCTCCTACACCAGAATAACAAACTATCTCCCTGTAAGAGCCTCTTCTCGGGGCGATAAATTCTAATTAAAAACCATCGCTGCCAGAGGCAGTTCCTACACCAAAATAACGAACTATCTCCCTGTAGGAGCCCCTTCTAGGGGCGATCAATTCTAATTAAAAACCATCGCCGCCGGAGGCAGCTCCAACATCAGCAATGACAAACCATCTCCCTGTAGGATGCCCCTTCCATAACCGATAAAAATAAAACAAAAAAAAGCCCCTTTTCAATGATGAAAAGGGGCTTGAGTCATGGGTACAAGAATAACCATGGAAAAGTTCGCCAATATTGATGCGATAATCTACTCATTACCCCATCAAGCCCACGTCTAAACATGGGACTGGCGGTAGCCAATGCTGCTAAAGCAAAGGCCACCAGCGTTAACCGTTTTTAATTACATCACCATGCGACGTACATCGCTTAGCAGTTGGTTCAGGTAGGTTAGGAAACGACCCGCATCACTGCCGTTAATGGCGCGGTGATCGTAAGACAGACACAGTGGTAACATCTTACGAGGTTCGAACTCTTTACCATTCCAACGCGGTTCGATATCCGCTTTGGAAACTCCCAGAATAGCGACTTCAGGGGCATTCACCACTGGCGTAAAGCCGGTTCCGCCAATACCACCCAAGCTTGAGATCGTAAAGCAAGCGCCCTGCATCTCTGCTGGTTTCAGCTTGCGATCTTTCGCTTTACCCGCCAGCTCTACTGCAGCCTGAGACAGCTCATAGATACTCAGCTTATCGGCATCTTTGATCACTGGTACCATCAAGCCGTTTGGCGTATCTACCGCCATACCGATATTGACATACTTCTTGTAGACGATATGTTCACCATCGGCATGCAAGGAAGCATTGAATTTCGGATGGGCTTTAAGTGCGATCGCAATAGCTTTCAGCATAAATGGCAGCGGCGTTAACTTAACACCGTTGCGTGCCGCTTCATCTTTCATCTCGGCACGGAACGCTTCCAGATCGGTGATATCCGCTTTATCAAACTGAGTCACATGGGGAATATTCAACCAGCAGCGTGACATGTTGGCAGCGGTCAGCTTATGGATCTTAGACATTTTCACCATTTCGATCTCACCGAACTGGCTGAAATCGACTTCTGGAATCGCTGGAATACCCGAGCCACCGGTTACGGCCGCCGCAGGCTTTTCAGCCAGTTGCTTCAGCGCACCTTTAACATAGGCTTGCACATCCTCTTTGAGAATACGACCCCGTGGACCCGTCCCCGTTACGAGAGAAAGATCAACACCATACTCACGAGCTGTTGCCCGTACCGCAGGCCCAGCATGTACTTGTTTGTTTTTTTGCTCTAATGCTTCACGATCAACCTTACCCGCTGCGGGTGCAGGTGCGGCAGCTTTAGCCGGCGCAGCCTGTGCTGGAGCAGAAGCGGGTGCCGCAGTAGCAGGTGCTGCCGTTGCTGCCGAACCAACGACTTCCAGTTGCATCAACAACTGACCTTCGTTGACCTGATCACCCTCTTTGATCTTCATGGATTTAACCACACCGGCTTTCGGTGCAGGTACTTCCATTGAAGCCTTATCGGTCTCGAGGACGATCAACGAATCACCTTCAGCAACCGTATCGCCATCTTTAACCAGTACTTCAACCACATCCACGTCGCTCGCGCCACTGAGATCTGGAATCAGAATATCTTCGATACCACCTGCAACAGGGGCTGGGGCCGCAGCAACTGGCGCTGCTTCAGCCACTGGGGCATCAGCAACCGGGGCATCAGCAACCGGGGCGGCTGCTGGTGCTGCTGCACCAGCTATTTGAATATCACCGAGATGATCGCCTTCGTTGACGGTATCACCCTCTTTAATATTGATCGAAACGATAACACCTGCCTTCTCGGCAGGCACTTCCATGGACGCTTTATCGGTTTCTAACGCAATCAAGGAATCGCCTTCAGCCACGGTATCGCCGGCTTTAACTAAAACCTCGACCACATCGACATCCGTTGCGCCACTCAGATCAGGCACCAGAATTTTTTCGACCGCACTAGCGGCTGCTGGAGCCGCAGGTGCTGGGGCCGCTTCAGCGACGGGAGCAGCTGCAGCCGGCGCTGCCGTGGCAACCGGTGCCACCTCTTCAACCACCAGCCCAGTCTCTAATACAACAATCGCTTGGCCTTCGTTACAGGTGCTGTCGACTTCGACTAACACTTCTTTCACTGTGCCCGCATGGGTAGAAGGAACCTCCATAGAGGCCTTATCGGTTTCCAGTACGATCAAAGAATCGCCTTCCACCACTGTGTCACCCACCGCAACACAAACTTCAACAATATCGACGTCTGTTGCGCCACCAATATCAGGAACCGTAATGTTTACAGTACTCACGTTATCATCCTCTCTTAAAAGTTTAGCGTCGGGTTACACAGTCCAAGGAGCTGGTTTTTCCGGATTAATGCCAAACTTCTGCATCGCTTTAGCTACAACAGAACGCTCAACCTTACCCTCTTCTGCCAAGGCAGTCAGAGCGGCAACGACGACGTAGTAACGGCTAACTTCGAAGAAATCACGCAGTTTAGCGCGTGTATCGGAGCGACCGAAACCATCGGTACCCAGCACTTTATAAGTGCCCGGGATATATTCACGCAGCTGATCAGCATAGTTACGCATATAGTCGGTCGAAGCGATAACCGGTCCTTGGCGATCTTTCAAGCAATCTTGTAAGTATGAAGTACGCGGCTCATCTTCTGGATGCAGCATATTCCAACGGGCAACACCCTGCGCATCGCGACGCAGTTCATTGATAGAGGTGGTGCTCCAGACATCGGCTTCAACACCGTAGTCCTCATGGAGGATATCGGCCGCCGCAATCACTTCACGTAAAATCGTACCACAACCCATCAGCTGAACTTTCTTGTCGGAATCTTTACCTTCCTGCAAGACATACATCCCTTTTACGATGCCTTCTTCAGCACCGACAGGCATCGCTTTATGAGCATAGTTTTCGTTCATGGTGGTGATGTAGTAGAACTTGTTCTCTTTGTCCTGGAACATCCGTTTCAAACCGTCCTGCACAATCACCGTCAGCTCGTAACCGAACGTTGGATCATATGAAACACAGTTAGGAATCATCTGCGCCATCAGATGAGAATGACCATCCTGGTGTTGTAAACCTTCACCGTTCAGCGTGGTACGACCAGATGTCGCACCAATCAGGAAACCACGGGCCTGCATATCACCAGCAGCCCAAGCAAGGTCCATAATCCGCTGGAAACCAAACATAGAGTAATAGATATAGAACGGTACCAGTGTGCAGTTGTTGTTACTGTATGAGGTGGCACAGGCCATCCATGCAGACATTGCACCCGCTTCGTTAATACCTTCTTCAAGAATCTGACCGGTTTTAGACTCTTTGTAGAACATGATCTGGTCAGAGTCGTGTGGCACATAGTTCTGTCCAGCCGAGGTGTAGATACCTAACTGACGGAACATACCTTCCATACCAAAGGTACGGGCTTCGTCCGGCACGATTGGCACAACACGATCGCCAATGTTTTTATCTTTAACCAGTGTGCTCATGACACGGTTAAGCACCATCTGGGTCGACATTTCGCGCTTACCGCTGTCTTTCAACTGAGCCGCGAAGGTTTCCAGTGGTGGGATATCTAGCGCATCAAAATCACTACGACGGGTTGGGTATACACCGCCAAGTTTGTTACGCCGATCCATCATGTACTTCATCTCTGCAGAATCAGGTGATGGACGATAGTAAGGCACTTCTTTCAGCTGCTCATCGGTCAGCGGAATGTTGTGATGGTTACGGAAGTCTTTTAGATCATCCATAGCCACTTTTTTCATGGAATGGGTGTCGTTCTTCGCCTGACCTGATTTACCGGTGCCGTAACCTTTAACGGTTTGCGCCAGAATAACGGTTGGCTGACCTTTATGGTTCATCGCCTCATAATAAGCCGCATAGACTTTATAAGGGTCGTGACCACCACGGTTGAGGTTCATGATGTCGTCGTCGGACAGATCCTTAACCATCTCTAGCAGTTCTGGGTATTTACCGAAGAAATGCTCACGGGTGTAGGCACCACCGTTGGCTTTATAGTTTTGCAGCTCACCGTCACAGACTTCGTCCATGCGTTTTTGCAGCAAACCTTTAGTATCGTTTTCAAACAGTGGATCCCAGTGACGGCCCCACAGACACTTGATCACGTTCCAGCCTGCGCCACGGAATACACCTTCGAGTTCCTGAACGATCTTACCGTTACCACGTACCGGTCCATCGAGACGCTGCAAGTTACAGTTAACCACGAACACCAGGTTTTCTAGATTTTCACGTCCAGCCAGTGAGATTGCACCCAGAGATTCTGGCTCATCACACTCACCATCACCGAGGAACGCCCAAACTTTACGTTCACCACGGTTAATCATCGAACGCGCTGACAGATAACGCATCACGTGCGCTTGATAGATCGCTTGGATTGGGCCAAGACCCATCGAAACAGTTGGGAACTGCCAGAAGTCAGGCATCAACCAAGGGTGTGGATAAGAAGGCAAACCAACGCCGTCAACTTCACGACGGAAGTTATCCATCTGCTCTTCAGTCAGACGACCTTCAAGATATGCACGGGAATAGATACCCGGAGAAATATGGCCTTGGAAGAACACCAGATCGCCTTCACGGTCGCCTTCAGAACCATGGAAGAAGTAGTTAAAACCGATATCGTACAGCGTAGCAGAAGAGGAGAAACTTGAGATATGACCGCCGAGTCCATCAGCATTGTCATTGGCGCGCATGACCATCGCCATCGCATTCCAGCGGATAAAAGAACGAATACGTCGTTCCATAAATAGATCGCCCGGCATACGGACTTCATCTTTCGAGGCGATTGTATTGCGGTATGGGGTCGTCAGGGAGGCGCCTGAATCAACGCCAAGCTCGGACGCTTTTTGGCCCAGCTTTTGTAAAATGTAGTGAGCACGATCGCTGCCTTCATTATTGGCAACAGACTCCAGCGCATCTACCCATTCACTGGTTTCAATTGGATCAATATCGTCGATATATTCTTGCACTTTGCCTTTCTCCACTATTCTTGTCTTGCACTCAAAACCAGGCGTTCCAATCATCCCGGTAGTCGGTAAACTCTGTTAAGAATAGAAGTTATCAGTAAAAAAGCAGACAAAAAACAGCCGAAATATGCTGAACCCCATGGTTTTATGGATTTTTACGCTTTGCCTTGCTCACTAATACGTTTCACTAACACTTCTGTGAATGCCTTAAAGAGCTAAAAACAGGTGTCATGCTGCGCTGCAGCAAGCCCGCTACTTTTTTATTGTCTTTGTAATTTTGTAGTAATACTACAAAATTACAGGATTAAAGTCTAGTTATGCTACATAACATGCAGCGATTGTAGTTTTTATACAGACGTTCAATTACAACGGTGTGACATCTGCACGGCGTAATGCCCGCTTGATTCGCGTATTTTCTTTACCCTGCTCAAGCAGTGCATCTTCAACATAAGCGAGATGGTCATGCGCAGCCTTGCGGGCCTTTTCTGGCTCACCGGCAATAATCGCATTCATCAGCACCGAATGCTGTTGATGTATTTTGCTCCGCATATCCTTTTTTGGATAGACATCTTGTAAATTTTCCCAGATATGTTGACGTAGCAGGCTAAACAGCGCGCGCATCATATGCAGCAGCACCATATTATGAGTCGATTCAGCGATGGCTAGATGAAAATCCACATCCGCGAACACCTCTTTATCAAACTCTTTGCGATCATGAAACATCTGCAAGGCATCATAGCGGGCACGAATATGCTCTTTATCGGCGGGGGTACTGCGCAGTGCCGCATAGTAGGCAGAGACTCCTTCGAGGGCATGACGAAACTCTAGTAGATCATATTGAGCTTCCGGGTGAGTTTTGAATAATTCCAATAGCGGATCAGAAAAGGCTCGCCCGAGTTCTTCAGAAACATAGGTACCGCCACCCTGACGACTGACTAAAACCCCCTTCGCCGCCAGCTTTTGGATCGCCTCCCGCAGTGATGGCCGTGAAACTTCAAACTGCTTCGCCAGTTCACGCTCCGCCGGAAGCTTTTGACCCGGCTTCAAACTGCCCTCCAACACCATCTCTTCAAGCTGCCCCATAATCACATCTGAAATTTTGGGTTGCTTCACTCGCTGATACACCATCTAACTCTCTCCACCCATAACCGACTGGTACCCAATACAGGCTATTAATGTTTCAACCCGGACCAATGCGTAGGCCCTAAGGTAAGGCACGGTCACCAAATAGACTGAACCTGTTTACCACATAAGTATTTCTGTCTTTTAACCTAACGGCTTTTCTCGCCCCGGACTCAATCGCTTACCTAGCCCTTAACCCTGGCAACTTTAACCTGACAACTTAGCTTAAAGGCTTAGCTCAAAACCTCAGTAGTCGTGCTACATTGAATATCGACTTGGCTCGAACCTTGTCGTTTGTTATTGATTTACTTAAAAAAACGAGCTTTATAAGAAAAACAGGCTAACTTTATTATTTATAAAAGCATTGACAAGAGTGTGGTCAAAATTCTAAGGTAGCGACTCACTGCATGGTAAATTGGTATTACCAATTATTCAAGAACATTTTTAAACGGCTCCGAATGGCCTGTTCCCAACCCTGCAAGAACTGATAAAAACAACAAACATCATGAGGGAAGAGCATGAATACATTCGCAAAGACCCTGGTCTCTGCAGCTGTACTCACTACAGCTATGACAGCAACAACGGCAACCGTAAACGCCGCTGACAAAGTACTGCTAAAAACACCGATTGCCTTTGGCTCTCACCTGCCAGCGCTAGGTACACCGATTAAGTGGGTATCTGAACAGCTACCGATTATGAGTGAAGGCTCCATCAAGATGAAAATCTATGAGCCTGGCAAACTAGTCGGTGCGAAAGAGATTCTCGGCGCGGTCTCTTCCGGTAAGGTGAACTCAGGTTACGCAACAGCCGGTTACTGGCAGGGTAAAATCCCGGCCGCCGCACTGTTCTCTGCCGTACCTTTCGGCCCAGAAGCGGGCGAATATATGGCCTGGCTGTATTACGGTAACGGCCTGAAACTATATCAAGAGATGTACGACACTAACGGCTATAACGTTAAAGTCTTCCCTTGTGCCATTATCTCTCCTGAAACCTCCGGTTGGTTTAAGAAAGAGATCAACACCCCTGAAGACCTGAAAGGCCTAAACATGCGTTTCTTCGGTCTGGGCGCCTCCGTAATGGAGAAAATGGGCGTTTCTACCTCTCAGTTGCCGGGCGGTGAAATCTTCGGCGCACTAGAGAAAGGTGCGATTGATGCGACTGAGTTCTCTCAGCCAGCCATCGATCAACGTCTCGGTCTATACAAAATTGCTAAGTACAACTACTTCCCAGGCTGGCATCAGCAAGCCACTATCTTTGAATTGCTAATCAACAAAGATACTTGGAACGGCATGAGCAAGTCACAACAGGCGATTGTAGATAACACCTGTAAAGCGTCTGTCACCAACGCGATTGCAGAAGGTGAAGCGATGCAGTTTGATGTAATGGCGAACGCGAAAGACAATGGCGTTCATATCCGTTACTGGAATGACACCATGCTGACGGCCTTTGAAGATAAGTGGAACGAAGTTGTGGTTGAGAAAACCGCTCAAGATCCGTTCTTTAAGAAAGTTTGGGATGATCTGAGCACCTTCCGTAAGGGTTACGACCTTTGGGAATCTAACGCATTCTTGCCACGTGCGAAAAATAACTAAGCTTAATGTTGTTACGGAGGGGCCACAGGCCCTTCCGTTTATGTTATCTAAGGTGCTGCTAAGGCAGCCCGACAAGAACATATTAAACCTATCGAACAACTTATCTGAAAACGCAGCGAAACCTAAGAAAACTCTGTCAAAAAGAGGCGATAACGCGGCTGTTTTGCAGAGTTTTTTTTCAATACGTCTTCAAATGTTGACCCTAACTATAATAACCGCTGCTAAAGGTGCATTATCGTGAACCAGCCTAATAGCCTGCCCTCTGTTCCGCTGGCGGACAGCATTGACCGGGCAATCCAGAAGATCGGTCACCTGATCGCCTGGGCCTATGTCCTCCTTGTCTTTGTGATCATTACCCAAGTAATTTTACGTAAAGGCTTTTCCAGTGGACTCATTATCTTTGAAGAGTTGGAATGGCACCTCTATGCCGTGGGCGTGATGTTTGGTCTGTCATTTGCTCAGACCACTAACTCCCATATCCGTGTCGATCTGTTTTATTCATCCTTTAGGGCAAACACCAAATACGTGATCGAAATTTTAGGCATCCTGCTGCTCGTAATGCCATTTATCTTGGTTATTTTTATCCACAGCCTCGACTTTGTCGCTGACTCCTTCCGTATTAATGAACACTCAGAATCCCCATCCGGCCTGCCCTATCGCTGGCTGGTTAAGAGTGTTATCCCCGCCAGTATGGCGTTATTAGGCTTAGCGGTGCTTTCGCGCCTGTATCGCGACACTGTATTACTGTTTAGAGGGGATAAAGCATAATGGAAATTAATGAAATTCTGGTTATCGCCATGTTTCTGTCTTTCATCGTCCTGCTGTTTACCGGTATTCCGGTCGCATGGGTGCTGGGCGGCGTGGGTGTTATTTTTGCCCTGATCGGCTATCTTGCGGATACCTATTTCGATACGATTACTGGTTTAGATTTTCTTACCCTCGGTTTGGTGGTCAACCGGCTATGGAAGATCATGGACAACTGGATATTGGTTGCCCTACCGATGTTTATCTTTATGGGCATCATGCTGGATAAATCCGGTGTCGCAGAGCGGCTGATGAAGTCGATGCAGGAGCTGTTTGGTCAGGTGCGAGGCGGTTTGGCAATTACCGTTACCGCCATCGGCATCATTCTGGCGGCCTCGACCGGTATTATTGGCGCGTCCGTGGTGTTACTGGCGGTAATGTCATTACCCTCCATGACCAAGCAGGGCTACTCCATGCCATTGGCGCTAGGCACCATAGCCAGTGCAGGCACCCTCGGCATTCTCATTCCCCCCAGTATCATGTTGGTGATTATGGCGGATCAACTGGGACTTTCGGTTGGCGACCTATTTATGGGGGCGGTATTCCCCGGTTTGATGCTCGGCGGCATGTATATTCTCTACATTCTGATCGTCGGTAAACTCAAGCCAGACGCGGCGCCGATTCCAAAAGATACCAAGCCGGTGACCATTGCCACCTGGATCTCCGTATTAAAAGCGGTGCTACCAACCCTGTTATTGATTTTTGTGGTGTTGGGCTCGATCTTCGGTGGTTTCGCAACCCCGACGGAAGCCTCCGGTGTCGGCGCCTTTGGTGCAACCCTGTTGGCGATCTACAACCGCAAATTCAACTTTAAAGTACTGAAAGAGGTCATGCAGGGCACCTACAACACCACCGCCTATATTTTCGCGATCTTTATTGGCGCCACCTGTTTTGCCTTGGTATTGCGTGAACTCGGCGGCGATGAGTTGATTGAGTCGTTCTTGACTGGGTTACCTTTTGGTCCTTACGGCATCATCTTCTTTATTCTTGGGGTGATCTTCCTACTCGGTTTCTTCCTTGATTGGATCGAGATTACCCTGATTATTCTACCGCTACTGGCTCCGGTTATATCGGCGCTAGGGCTGGATATTGATGGCTACGGCGTGGTGGATAACCCAGAACTGGTTTGGTTTGTCATGTTGGTGGCGATGGCCTTACAGACCTCCTTCCTCACCCCCCCGGTCGGCTTCGCACTGTTCTATCTCAAGGGTGTGTGTCCGCCAAGCGTTAAACTGAGTGATATTTATAAAGGTGTTATTCCCTTTATTATCCTTCAGTTAATCGGTCTGCTGATTCTGGTGTTCTGGCCACAATTGGTGCTCTGGTTGCCAGCGATGGCCTACGGCTAAACGCACCCACAGAAGGAGCCTCGCTCCTTCTGCTTTTTTAGAGACCCCGGCCAATCCCTTGGCCCAATGATAACCGGGCAGATCCTGAACCAGCGACTGCCTGAGGCGAGGCATTTCGATGAAACAGGCATATCAACAATTTAAGCAACAACTGCTGGCGTTTCTACCGGAGCGTCAAATCATATCCGACCCGCTACGCACGCTCGCTTACGGCACCGATGCCAGCTTTTATCGCCTGATTCCTCAGCTGGTGCTACGGCCCGAATCAGAAGCCGATGTTGCTCGTATCGTTCAATTGGCCAACCAACAGCAGATCCCCGTCACCTTCCGCGCAGCAGGCACCAGCCTATCGGGACAGGCGATTACCGACTCAGTATTAATTCAACTCCGCGATGGCTGGAAAGGCCTTGCCATCAATGAGGATGCTAGCCAAATATCCCTTCAACCGGGAGTGATTGGCGGCCATGCGAATCAGCATCTCGCTCCGTTTAATAAAAAAATTGGCCCTGACCCAGCCTCAATCAATAGTGCCATGATTGGCGGAATTGCCGCGAACAATGCCAGTGGTATGTGCTGTGGCACCGCGCAAAACAGTTATCGCACCCTTAGCAGTATGAAACTCGTGTTAGCCGATGGCACCACCGTGGATACCGGCAACCCCGCCTCCGTTGAGCGTTTTCGCAGCAGTCATAGTAGCTTACTGACAGCACTGGAAGCCTTGGCCTGTCAGACCCAAAGTAACGAGACACTACGCCAACGCATCGAGCATAAATATCGGCTAAAAAACACCACCGGTTATGCACTCAACGCCCTAGTCGATTACCAAGACCCTATCGACATCATGCAGCACCTGATGATCGGCTCGGAAGGCACTCTAGGTTTTATCAGCGAGATCACCTACAACACCGTTGATGAACATCCTAACAAAGCCTCCTCACTGATTTTTTTCCCCACGGTTCGCACCACCTGCAAAGCGGTTGCCCTGCTGAAAAAAACACCCGTCTCAGCCGTTGAAATGATCGACCGGGCTGGCCTACGCTCGATTGAAAATAAGCCAGGGATGCCTGAGTTTATTAAAACCTTACCTGCTGATGCCGCCGCCCTATTGGTGGAAACCCGCTCAGGCTGCAAGGATCACCTACAGCAACAGGTTGAGACTCTCAAAACGGCCATTGCTGATTTAGAAACCATACAACCGGTCAAATTCACCACTGATCCAGCGGAATATTCACAATACTGGGCCATCCGTAAAGGCTTGTTCCCCGCCGTTGGCGCCATTCGCAAAACTGGCACCACGGTGATTATTGAGGATGTTGCTTTTCCTGTCCCTCAGTTGGCAGATGCGGTGCATGATTTACATGAGATCTTTGATAAATGGCACTATGATGAAGCCCTTATCTTCGGCCACGCCTTGGAGGGTAATCTACACTTTGTGTTCACCCAGTCCTTCGATGATAAAACCGAGCTCACCCGTTATGAAGGTCTGATGGATGATGTCGCTTCGTTGGTAGTGGATAAGTACGATGGCTCGCTCAAAGCAGAACACGGCACCGGCCGCAATATGGCACCCTACGTAGAAAAAGAGTGGGGCTCAGATGCCTACACCTTAATGTGGGAGATCAAAGAGCTATTCGATCCGAATAATATCCTCAACCCCGGTGTACTGCTCAACCGCAATGCGCAGGTCCACCTTGAGAACTTAAAGCCCCTGCCAGCCGCCGAGCCTCTGATCGACAAATGTATCGAATGCGGGTTTTGTGAATCCACCTGTCCGTCGCGGGATCTCACCCTAACCCCGCGCCAACGTATTGTTATCTGGCGAGAGATCGCCCGACTCGAAGCTAGCCAAGATGATCCCGAACGACTTAGCGCGTTACGTAAAGAGTACCTTTATCAGGGGATAGATACCTGTGCTGCCTGCGGGTTATGCTCCACTACCTGTCCAGTGGAGATTAACACCGGTGATCTGACGCGCTTACTGCGCAGTCGTAATAACGAAAATCAGACCAAGTTGGCACAATGGTTAGCGGAACATTATGGCGGTGTGATGACCGCGAGTAAGGTGGCCTTTAAAGGCGCCGATCTCGCCCACGCCCTGTTAGGCAGTAAAGCGATGAGCGCGGTCTGTAACACTACCCGTAAACTGTCCGGTGGACGTGTACAGCAGTGGACGCCATCGATGCCAAGCGCGGCACCGAAGATCAATACCACCCGCGCGATCAGCAATCCCAACGCGCCTAAAGTGGTTTACCTACCGAGCTGTGCTAGTCGGGCAATGGGACCTGCCCGGGGCGATGAGGAACAAACATCACTGGCTGATAAAACCGAACAACTGCTGCGCAAGGCTGGGTTTGAAGTGATTTATCCCGATAATCTGGATCAGCTGTGCTGTGGGATGCCGTTCCAATCCAAAGGGATGTTTGATGCGGCGGACTATAAAGCCAGCGAAACCAGCCAGCAACTGCTTAAAGCAACTGACAATGGCGCGATTCCGGTCTATTCCGACACCAGTCCGTGCAGTCTTAGACTTAAGGATAATATAGATCAACGAATTAAACTCTATGACAGTGTAGAGTTTATCCATAAGTTTCTACTCGACCGGCTGATCATTACCCCCGTTGATGAAACGGTGGCGCTGCATATCACCTGCAGTAGCACGCGCATGGGGGTTACGGATAAATTGAAAACCATCGTCGAGAAATGTGTCACCCGTCTGGTGATTCCAGAACAGATCACCTGCTGTGGTTTCGCTGGCGATAAAGGGTTTTCAACCCCAGAGTTAAACGCATCGGCGTTGCGCTCACTAAAAACAGACGTAGAGGGGTGTAGCACGGGGTATTCAACCAGCCGGACCTGTGAAATTGGACTGTCGCATCATAGCGGTATAGATTACAAATCGATCATTTATCTTCTGGACCGTGTTAGCCAGCCAAAACTGAGCGAACAAAACACAACCCCAGAAAACCGACTGATTCAGCACAACGCTGCGAATCAGTAACTAACGAGGATATTGGCATGGCACTTCCTGAAATCAAAACCATTCTGTACACAACATCATTGGGCAAACACACCCGCCCGGTCTTCAGACAGGCGGTCAACCTTGCTCAGAATCTGAATGCACGGATTATTATGTTGCACGTCATCGAGCCTATCGGCGAACTCGGACATGCTCTGATTCAAAACTACCTACCGGAAGATGTCGTCAAAAAAATGCACGATGAAGGTATCGACCAGGTAATGCAGCAGATGAAATCCCGCATCGAAAAGTTCTGTGAAGAGGAGTTAGGCTCACTGGATAAAGTTGTGGATCTCGATATTGAGCATATGATCGTAGAAGGTAACTACACCGATTCTATTCTCAAAGCGGCTGCTGAAAATAAAGCCGATATGATCATCATGGGTTCAGAAAATACCTTTGGTCATCACAGCCAGACCACCCGCCAAGTGATCAAAGGTGCGAAGGTACCCGTGGTTGCGGTGCCGACCGGTAAAAAATACGTGTAAAGACTCCACTAATCTAAGCCCGTCGCCCGACGGGCTTTTTTTTATGTCACGCCCCGTTCAAACACTATTTTCATCGTTATTTCAGTTTAGGCAGTAATAATAGCGATATCGTTTTTGCATTCAATCAGGATAGCTCATGGAAATAACACTCATTATTGCGGTCGCGACCGTCGCTATATTCTCAGTGTTTATCACCCCAAAAGCGAACAGTAATGGCGCCTTCTTTAAGGGCCTGTCGCCCGAGGGCAAAGCCCCTAGCCTATTGATGCTAACCTTCTCTCAAGTGACCACCTGGATCTTTGCTCGCTCGCTCCTAAACGCCGCTATCTTAGGTTTTTATTACGGTATCTGGGGCACCTTAGCCTATGCCGCCTACTACCTCTCGTTTCTGACCGGGGCAAAGATTATTGACTCGGTTCGCTTTCAACACGGCTTTGATAGCATCCAAGCCTTTCTAACCGACCGTTTCGGCCACTGGGGCACCCGCTGCTATAACATCGTTATCGGCGTACGCTTAGTCAGTGAAGTGTTTGCCAATATTCTGGTCATCGGCATCTTATTCGGTGTTGCGGGTGGTACGGCCTACACCACCGCCGTGGCATTATTTGCCATTGTCACACTCGTTTATGCAATGTTGGGTGGCTTACATGCCTCTTTGCGCACCGACCTGTTTCAGATGGTTCTGTTTCTGGTATTACTGGCGGTGCTGACCATTTTAGTCCTAGCAACCGGTCAACTAACCAGCGCTACCCTGCTGTTTAAAAGCTTTGCCATCAATGATCCCGGCCCCATTCTGATCCTCGTCGCACTGCTACAGATCTGGAGCTATCCAATGCACGATCCCGTGATGATGGACCGAGGCTTTCTGGCCGATCGGGAGACGACTCGGAAGAGTTTCTATCATGCGGCGTGGATCAGCTTTATCTGTATAACCCTGTTCGGCAGCTTCGGTATTATGGCCGGTGCTCAGGCGATCAGTGGTGAAGCGATGAATGATGCCCTGATGCGCATTCTGGGGGAAACCCCGATGTTACTGTTTAATATCACCTTGGTTATCTCAGCCATGTCGACGCTGGACAGTACGCTCTCGAGCGCCTCGAAACTGGTAGCGGTTGATATGCGGTGGGTCGAACCCTCGGTGGTGAATGGACGGATCACCATGGCCGTGTTTGTATTGCTCGGTTTACTCTTGGTGTTCTCAGGTAATAAAGATCTGTTCAGTGCTGTGGCCGTCAGTGGTACCGCATCAATGTATCTCGCACCGGTTATCTTCTTTTCACTCTGGGGAGGCCGCACCGATATTCCCCTATGGAGCTACCTCGGCAGCTTTGCTTTGGCATTGGCTGGCGCGGCATTGTATTTTAGCGAATCCGCCGGACACACTCACTGGTTAGGTGATAGCCACAAATACACCAAATTATTGTCAATCTCCCTGACCATTCTTATCAGTGGCTGTGCGCTCTTCTGGGCGGGTATAGCAAGCCAAAAACAACCATCCTTAGGAAATACCGCCGTATGACCGTCTTTACTCCAGATCAATCGGCCCCCTTATTAGTGTTTGGTGGCCCCTATAGTAATCTTCAGGCGACGCAAGCCATTCAACAACTCGCCGCCGAACAGCAAATACCGCATCAGAACATTATCTGCACCGGCGATCTCGTCGCCTACTGCGCCCAACCCGATGCAACCGTTGACCTGATCAGGGAGTGGGGAATTAACGTGATCGCCGGTAACTGTGAAGAATCGATTGGTCAAGGAGCACTCGATTGTGGCTGCGGTTTTACCGAGGGTAGCGCCTGTGATCTACTTTCGGCGCAGTGGTACAACTTTACTCTTGCACGAGTAAGTGAGCACAATAAAGCCTGGATGCGCCAACTGCCAGAGCAGCTGGGCTTCGCTTATGGAGGGCAGCGTTTTACCGTGATACATGGCGGTCTTGATTCCAATAATCAGTTTCTCTTTGCTTCCGACTCCGCTGTACAGAAAGAGCAGCAATTACACCAATCATCCAGCCAAGTGATTATCTCTGGGCACAGCGGCCTCCCCTTCGGTCAGCAAACCGACGCTGGCTACTGGCTCAATGCCGGGGTCATCGGTATGCCCGCCAATGATGCTACGGCACAGACTTGGTATATGCTGATTAACAGGGTTAATGAGCAGTTAGTCTGCACTTGGCACCGGCTAGACTATGATCATCAGCAAGCCGCACAGCAGATGGCTGCTGCCGGTTTAGATAATGGCTATATGACAGCGCTATCCACTGGACTATGGCCTAGCTTAGATGTTTTACCCGCCCCGGAAAGAGCACTCACCGGCCACCCGCTATCACTCGCCCCACTGATTATGCCTTTCGCTTAAGCACTCATCTAAGGCCTTCACCTTCGCTACACCTTCACAACGGCTTGCGGTTTAACACGCAACTCAAAGGCGTTGCTGCCAACCGCTATTTAAGGCTGCCTAAATCGCTTATACTGCGCGCATGCGAATACTCTGGATAATCACTTTTACAGCAACCCTGCTGTGGTCGGCTATCAACCCATACGACCCGTTCACCTGGTTTCTAGAAGTGATTCCGGCGCTGCTTGGGGTTGTTATTTTGGCGCTCACTTGGCAAAAATATCGCCTCACACCGTTACTCTATGGTTTGATTCTTATCCACTGCATCATTTTGATGGTCGGAGGTCATTATACCTACGCCGAAGTACCGCTGTTTGACCAACTCTCGACACTTTTTGACTGGCAACGTAATAACTACGATAAACTCGGTCATTTCGCCCAGGGTTTTATACCCGCCATCATTGCCCGTGAGATACTGCTGCGCGCCCATGTGATCAATGGCCGTGGCTGGCTTAACCTGCTGATTGTCTGTTTCTGTCTTGCATTCAGTGCACTCTATGAATTAATTGAGTGGTGGGTGGCCGTACTGACAGGTGAGTCGGCGGAAGCCTTTCTCGGCACTCAGGGCTATCTATGGGATACACAATCCGATATGTTTCTCGCCCTGATAGGCGCCAGTGCAGCACTGCTATGCTTAAGCCGCTGGCATGACCGACAACTGCAACAGATGAATATCCAAACCTTATAACAATCAGATGACCACCATGCGCCTAGACACCGATAATTACCGCCAGTTGTTTCTTAATGATACGCCGATGATTGATCTGCGGGCGCCAATTGAATTTACCCAAGGGGCGTTTCCAAACTCAATCAGTCTACCCTTGATGACCGATGATGAACGCGCCTTAGTAGGCACCTGTTACAAACAGAAAGGCCAGCAAGCCGCTATCAAACTCGGCCATGAACTGGTTAACGGTGAGATAAAAGATGCTCGAATGGAGCGCTGGCTAGCCTTTTGTCGCAACAACCCAGAAGGCTATATCTACTGCTTTCGCGGCGGGCTGCGTTCACGTACCACCCAGCAATGGCTTAAAGATGCCGGAGTCGATTACCCCTTGGTGCTCGGCGGCTACAAAGCCCTGCGCAACACCCTGTTAGAAGTATTAAGTGAAGTCACCACACAACTTCCGTTCTATATCGTCGGAGGAAAAACCGGTTCGGCCAAAACATTGATGGTTAATACACTCCCTAACGCGGTAGATCTCGAAGGGGCGGCGCACCATCGCGGTTCCAGCTTCGGCAGTTTCGTCAACGCCCAAAACACCCAGATCAATTTTGAGAATATCACCGCGATTCAGATGCTAAAAAACCAACATGCGGGTTATTCACACTTGGTGTTTGAAGATGAAAGCCGCAATATCGGTAGCGTTGATCTTCCCAAAGCACTCTATCAAAAGATGCTGATATCCCCTGTCGCGGTGATTGAAGACCCCTTTGAGATTCGACTGCAGCGACTCCTGCAAGAATATGTAATCAATATGGTCGCCGACTATACCCGCGTGCATGGCGAGGAACAGGGACATATTCTCTGCGAAGAATATCTACTATCGGGATTGGATAAAATTCGCAAACGCTTGGGTAATGAGCGTTGGCAGACCCTGCGACAAACAATGCAAAAAGCGATTAAGCTACATCAGGCTGGCGCAGGCTTTGATGCGCACCTGAACTGGCTAACACCGTTGTTAGCGTGGTATTACGATCCGATGTATGAATATCAATTGAGCCTCAAGGCTGAGCGTATTGTATATCGTGGGAATTGGCAGGAATGTCATGATTACTTGCAAGAAAGATCGGCAAATTAAGTGACGATGTCCGAACGCTTCGCTTAGCCGATCATTTCATTTATCCGAGCATTGCTCCAGCAACTAGTCCACGGACTTCGGACTTCAAACAACAACATTTAAAACGAAAAAAGGCCGGTTCGAAAACCGGCCCCAAAACCATCGATCCAAAGCTCGAAGGGGTGAACTAAGGACAAATGCTGTGTTGCCTTTAGAACTTGATACGCATACCCATCAACATATCCAGATCTAGGTCTTTGCCATCTTCCTCAATATCAGAGACTTCAGCAAACAAGCTTACATTTTTCTGAGTAGGGAATTTATAAGTAACGTTAGCGTAAACCTGAGTCACATCAGTGGTAGCATCCAGCTCTTGCTTGGTGATACCGACAAAAACACGAGTGGTTTCTGCAACGTTGAATTTAGCAACCAGATTGTAGATATCCAAATCGTTGGTACCTGTATCACTGGTACTGTAATCGGCCGCTAGTGCCACAGTGCCCAGATCAACCGCAGCACTCACACCCCAAGAATCAACGGCATCAGAAGACGGCGTCTTTTTATATGTCTGATACGCCGCAGCTAGCTCAACATCACCGACCTCGGTTGCAACAAACAGATCATAGGAAGAGCCATTTTCAGAGCCTTCGCCTTCAGCCTTAAGTTCAGTCGAAGCAATCAGCGTTACATTGTTAAATGATGCATCAAAACGGATAACATCATCACCATCAGTTGAAACGGCATCGAAAGCATCTTCCGCTTCATAATGTTCATAAGCACCTTCTACACCAAACTCATCAGTCGCATAGTTTTGCTTACCTGCAGCAACGGCAACACCACCAAAATCGATACCGATATACGCCTCTTCAAGCTGGCTACCTTTGTAGTCAGACTTATCTTCGGCTGCATTTTTAAAACCAAAATCCAATTGACCAAAGGCTTTCATACCGTCGCCAAGATCATAGGATACTGAGTTTTTCAATTCCAGATCATCAAACTCAATTTCAGCATCTTTCGTTTTTGATGCGTTATCACGCAGCTGAACCTGAAGGTCGCCTTTAAGTTTATAAGTCAGGCCTTTGCCTTCGTAGATTGTCGCAGCATTTACAGCAGTGGCAGATGTCGCAGCAATTGCAGCAACCAAGATCAGCTTTTTCATTTATATCTCCAATTAATAAAAAGTAAAATATTAAGTACTAAAAAGTTATTCAATGAATAATTCATCAGACAAACAAGACCAAGAAATAAAATTATTGACCATCAACCCAGGTTTTAAATCTTTCTCTCGTTTCTAAATCAGCATTTAAATACCAATATCGAAGCAGGGTTTCAGGTAGGTTAATAGAATCACTCTTATTATTATGATCATTTGCAACAGGCTTATTGGTTACACCTGACTCAGAAGAGAAGCCCGTAAGCTTCTGGCGATGACCAATTGAAATTGCCCCGCCTGACTCATTTAACTTACGCAGCTCTTGTTCATAGTTTCGATTGATCTGAAAACCATCTTTTACAAGGGTCTTTGATACGTACTCAATTGAATTTCCAGCACTATCATTTAGCAACCATGTACCATTACGGTTAAGTTCGTGTAGCTCAGATAGCTTTTTGATCACCGGAGCCTTAAGCACAACATCCTGATCAACAGCCGTAAAAACAAGTACATGTGCATCGGTACTTTCAATCTCGAAACCACCGGCCTGTTTAACTTCAGCCGAATATTGAATCAGAATCTGATTTCTTCCATTAGGCAGCAGTACCGATTTTTTATTATCGAAAAATGATTTACTTTCTACTTCATAACCATTGACAGCCAGAAGAGAAATATCAGTACCCACCGATAATTTAACATCTGCCATCAGTGATGAAGAAAAAGTAAAAGCAATGATAGAAAATACAGTTGAACTAAATTGCATTACTGCTGCCTTATTTAATTACATTAAAAATTAACTGGCAGCGATAATAATTGAGTTTTATTACAGCAAGGTTACGTATCGCATAATAAAACAAAAATCTTATTACTAATATTAATTATTAAAATACAATTACAAAATCATTATCTTTTAATTAATTAAATACAAATAAATCAAAGTAATTAAACCCAATAAAAAAGGGCGATCAATGATCGCCCTTCCAATGAGTACAGCTATAGCTTTTACAGATCCACTTTAAAGAACAGCGTTTCACCTGAGCTATCATCGACACCATCATTATCAGTTACCGCAAACCCTGAGCCCGCAGCATCAATGGTAAAGCCTTCAATTTTATCCTGTACGTAACCGTGCAAGGATTTTAGATCAGGTAAAAAGTCATGTACCAGTGTTTTATTAACCAGAGGTAATGACGAACCGATCGCCGCAGGCTGCAACTGATCTTTAGATACACGGTAAAGTCGCTTAACCACCGCCGACTCGCCTAGCTGGTTATCACGCTCGATGATATACACTTGATCACCGTGACTAACGATCTCTGAAAGCCCAACCCAACCTGACTTAGGCTGTTCGAGTGGATAACGTACCGCCCCCCAACTATTGGTTTTCAAATTATAGGCTAACAGCTTTACCTGATCCGCAGGATCGTCCTTCCAAGGTCTTTGAATCGCGACCCACAGGGTATCATCGATAAGGGTGATTCCTTCTGCACCAAATTTACGCTCATGTGCTAACAACGCTTTAGGGAAATCAATCGTACGATCGATCTCCCCCTGACGATCAACATGATAAATAGCATGGGGAATATCTTTTGATGTTTTACCTTCAGAAGCAAGCCAGAAACCACCGTTACCATCGATAGCAATACCTTCTAGATCAAGTTTCTTCGCCGCTTTACCTTCACGCAAAACCGGCATTGCTGAGGTAATTTTCGCCGGTGTCTGATTCGCATCGATGCTGAAGATAGTCGGTTGATTAGCATAGAAGCTATCATTCACCGCATACAACATACCTGGTTTAGTAGGATCAGCAGTCAAACCCGATAGCGCCCCCCAACCGATCGGCGTGCCATTCGAGGTACGTGTTGACATAATCTGTGGATACGCCGCTGGTGCACCTGAGAACTGATACAGCATGACATGCGCACGAGGCCCCTTATCTTCAATCAGATCTTTCTCATTTGCACTGACCAAAAGATTACGCTGTGGAATCACCAACCCCGATTCTGGTGCCATACCTGAAGGTAACAGCTGTATAAACTCAGGAGCCCCACCCGTATCACGATAAACGCCAATCACCGAACCGCGTTCAGACAGGATAAAAATATAGGTCTGTCCATCAAACTCTCCAACCACAACACCTTCAGGCTCACTACCCTTTTTACCCGAACGTTTTTCAGGATAATGGCCCGCTAAGATAACTTCCTGTTCAAACGATGTGCCTGACTCAAATAACATCCGTCCATCTTTATGGAAAATGGTAAACCCACGGGCACCACCATTCATATCACCCTCATTGGCGATAACAAAACGATTATCATCAATCCATTTAACCGAATCAGGTTCACGTAGACGGGTTTGCTTGCCACTGAAATCCAGCTTTTTATCTTTCTTTACATCGATACCTTCAAGCTCAACACTACCGGCAGAGAAGTGATTCAAAATCTTACCACTAGCCGCATCGATAATTGCTAGATGATTATTTTCCTGTAGTGTCACTACAATCTCGTTGCGACTATTAAAATCGACAAACTCAGGTTCTGGATCGATCGCACCGATCTCAGCAAGCCCGGTCATATCAACTTTCATCGACTGATCACATTGAGGTTGTCCATTTTTAACAGGTACGATAGTGACCCAGCCAGCAGGGAACTGAGGTAACTCTCCGTCATTGAGATCTTCATCACGCTCATTCTCAATCGCCACGGCGACATAACGACCATCTTTCGATACAGCGACTGAATCAGGCTGACCAGCCAAATCACAACGCGCTAATTCCGCACGAGTTTGTAACCCCAGCGCCAGCAAATAGCCTGACGGTTTAGTATAGCTCTCGGAGGTGTTAACCCCAGCAAACACGGTAGCAGCACCAATAGCGACCGAAGTTGGCTCACCATCTAGCTTAACAATACCCCCTGCCAATGGTTTTTCTGCATTGGTGATATCAACAAAGCCCAGTGCTTCCAACGGGCTATCAGAATAAACCAAGGTATTACCATCTTCACTGGCGGCAATAATCTCAGGAGATGTTTCCTGACTCAGCTCGATTCCTTCGGGTAAATTATGAATAGCACCAAAGCTGGCAATACGGTTGAAGGAATCAGCTTGAACAGCAGTTGCAGAAGCCGCAACTGACAGCAGTAAAAGCGTTTTTTTAAAACGGCCGACAGGCATAACAGATCTCCGGGATTAATTTAACAACCCGAGGATGGTATAGGGGAGAAATGACAGCAACATGACTTTCTTGTGACCAAAGAAAGACATCTCGGGCTTAAGTCAAAGTTAGATATTGCTTAGGTAGCAAGCGATCAATCGATGCTCGCTGTATAAATAGAACAGGGGGATACAGTAACGCCGCTGGTAAACAACATTTCCAAAACACTCAAAAACGAAAAAGCCCCGACCAAACTAATGATCGGGGCTGTCTCTTATTTGAAGCTTGGCGATGACCTACTCTCGCAT
>NZ_JBLWZV010000030.1:0-36175 GCF_048266285.1 Amphritea sp. | reverse complement strand
AGAGCAACCAGTTTTGCTTGGCGACCATAGCGAGATGGAACCACCCGATCCCTTACCGAACTCGGAAGTGAAACGTCTTAGCGCCAATGGTAGTGTGGGGATTCCCCATGCGAGAGTAGGTCATCGCCAAGCACCTAATAAGATAACCCCTTGCACAGAGTGCAAGGGGTTTTTTTATATCGGTATGTTATGACCGAATCGAGCATGTGCGACAACAGCGCGCAGCGCGTTGAACGCCGGAGCGTGTGACGGCGGCCCCGAAGCACGCAGTGCTGAGAGGGTGAAGGCGAAGCCTGAATAAAGTAGGTCATCGCCAAGCTTCAAATAAGAGACAGCCCCGATCATTAGTTTGGTCGGGGCTTTTTCGTTTTGGTGTTTTGTTTGCCAGCACAAGAGTTAACTGTCAGCCGGTGCTTCAATCATCACCACGATTTTTCCTTTCATGCTGTTATACTGGCCGGACACTATGTTCTTGTCGCTTGATAGGCGTCTAGCTGTTTACTTTGTTGGGATTATCAATGTCTGAAACAACACTTTATATTTTGATCGCACTAAACTTACTGATTGTTATTGGTCTGGTTAGCTATATTGTGCGTCTGTTACAACAACAGAAACAAAAGCGTCTCGAGACTGAACGTAAACTACAGAGCATAGCGGCTGATGTGAGTAAGCATCGTTTGCATTTAATTGAGAGTTTGCAGGTGATTAGTCGCGCCATTCTTAACGAAGAAATTCCGTTAACTGAGGCGAGTATTCGCTGTAAAGTGTTGCTTGATAACTTAGATCCGCAGTTGGCTCAGTCAGAGGCGTACATCGTTTTTAACGAGGTTTTTGAACAGAGCAAGCATATCCCCCGCCTAGCTGCGTGGAAGCAACTGAAAGGCCCTGAGAAGCTCGAGTTTATCGCCCATATGGAAACACTGGAATCAGACTATAATGATCAGGTTGTCACTGCCGCTAGGTCTTTATTAGCTGAGGACTTCAATCGTTATCATTGAGGTGCCGATGGAATTTGTCGTCGTTTTTTTAGTTTGCCTTTTTGTTCTGATGTTGTTGGTCGTTGGGCTGCTTTTTGGCCGTGCTCCAACTTACCGGCCTGAGCGAGAATATGTGTTAGGGTTACTGCAGGGGGTTGAAGACCGATCAACGAACGAACAAGCTTGGAGTCTGTTTGTGCATACTCCCGTGACTCATGATCTTGATTTAGAAGTATTCCGCCTACGTTGTTATCAGTTTGATCAGGGCGAGGTGGTGGGTGTTAAGGCAAGGCAGGGTCTAAATGGTTATCTGTATGATGCTAAAGGGCGTTCTTATATTAAGCAGGTAGCGGAGGAGTTTGATCTTTTTATTCGTAATGCACCCTTGTCTGTTGATTTTTAGTCAAGGTATTGTTGGTGTGTTATAAGGCGTTCTAGGCGCCATAATACCTGCCACACATCACGTATCTTACCCGCCTTCGCGGCTTCATTTAGTTCAATGCTGCAGTTTTCAAGTTCTGGCAGTTCGCACAGCCCTGCCAACCCTGTTAGCTGATGGCTGTGATCTCGTATCCCCTTAATATTCTTTTGGCTAAATGCCTGCCTTAAACGACTCACTTGCGTAGTAAGCTCCTCATGAAGGTCTGATTTACTTAACTGGTATCGTGCTAAGTTGATATCGCTTGAGGGTGAGGCGGGGGGCTCCAGCGCTAGTGTGGCTGTGGAGGCTTTTTTGTGACAAAGGGTTGTCAGTAACTTGATCAGTCTCGTGTCATTAATGGGCTTATATTCAATTTGGCTAATGCCTGCTTGTCGTAATGCCTGTTCTTCGCTGGCGATAACATCGGCGGTTAAAGCGATAATCGGGATCTCTGGGAAGTCTTTTCGTACCTCTTGGGTTGCTTCAATGCCATCCATAATCGGCATATGTACATCCATGATAACGATATCTGGCTCTACCTCATGAATACGTTTGATGGCGTGCGCGCCATTGCTAGCTTCAAACACGGTGGCGCCGGCGGATTCAATAATTTTTCTTAACAACAACCGGTTAAAATCATTATCTTCGGCAATTAAAGCGGTTTTGTCGGCTAAGGGGGACGACGTATTGTGTAAAGGCAGTAATTCATGGTTATCCATTGGGGTATATCCCAGCCATTTTCTCAGCATTTCGCGGTGTAAAGGTTTGCTGTTAATCGTTAAATGAGGCTGTTTTCCAAGGTGAGCGAATTCATCCAGATTGCCTGTTAATGCGGGCATTAACAGCAGTATATTGCCTTTGAATGAGGCAAATATGGTCGTTATTTTAAGCTTCTGTTGCTTCGCAATATCGGGGTTGGCACTTAGACCAAAAATGAGTGCTGATGAATCCCTTTGTGTGTTTGAAATGGCCTTTTCTAACTCTTGAAGTGTTGCACAAGCATGTACTTTTGATACCAGGGGTTGAGTGATATAGCTTAGTGATTCAAGACTTTCTGGATGGCGATCAAAAATAATCACGTCACTTTGATTTGGGTAGGCGATCTGTTGTGGCTGCTCAGCAGACGCTTTTTTAACGATAAAGTTACAACAGATTTCAGTGCCTCGTGCAGGCTTACTGCTGAGCGTGACATTTCCGTGCATCAACTCAACGAGCTTCTGCACAATGACTAACCCTAGGCCACTTCCACCGAATCGGCGGGTGATGGAGGAGTCTGCCTGAGCAAATGCATTAAAGAGTCCTTTTTGTTGCTCATCGGTGATGCCTATACCGGTATCTTTAACGCAGAAGCGAATCTTTTTCTCTATCGAGTTTTCATTTTCCACTTGCAGCAAGACAAGCACCTGACCTGAATCGGTGAATTTAATCGCATTGCTAATCAGGTTGGTGGCTATTTGGCGTAGCCTTGTCGGGTCGCCTAATACGTCTGAATAGGCCGCCTCATCGACTTGATAGGCTAACTCCAAACCTTTAGCAGCAGCACTCTGTGACTGCATTTCTAATGCTTCAAAAACGACCTGTTCCGGATTGAAGGTTATCTGTTCCAGTTTAATGGCGTCAGACTGTAGCTTTGCGAAATCCAGTATGTCATCGATAATGGATAGCAACATGGTCGAAGTTTGATTGATGATTCGACAATGTTCCTGTTGTTCAAAATTGAGATCGGTTTGTCTCAACATATTGGTAAAACCAAGGATGGATGTTAGCGGGGTGCGCAACTCATGGCTCATCTGGGCGAGGAAGTTATCCTTGGCTTTATTTGCTTGATCGGCATGCTGTCTCGCTTGTTGTAGTTCAGCGTTTTGCTCCGTCAACTCTTGCATCGTATGACGTAGTTGAGCTGTCGCTTGCTCAATTTCACTTTCGAGCTTTTGCTTCGAACTTTGAACCTGTTCCGCGAGTAGATTAATACCTTTTTCTAGCGACCCTAGTTCAGCGTAGGATTGTGTTTCTACTCGAGCGTCGAGTTCTCCAGTTTCAAGTTTTTTAACAAGAGATGTTAGGTTGATGATGGGTTTTGTTAGGGTTTCTGCAAAGCGGGCGGCAATAATAAAAGTGCCAATAAGGCCTCCCAGTAAAATCAGCAGGCTATTAGTGACGATCTGATTTTCTCGACGATGCATCGGTGTGGTCGACATTGCCACAGAGACCCAGCCTAATAGCTCCCGTTCGATCTGGCGGGATTTCGTTTCGGGAGAGTCGCCAATGATAATGCCTTGGGTGGTGACAGGCATGGTAAACAGCCAAATATCGGTACCTAAATATTGGCTTGGCTGTAGTTTGCGCTCGAGGTTGAGTTCGAAAGTGTTAGATCGGTAGAGTATGTTTCCAGATAGGTCGGTAAAAATCACATCTGCGACATCGGCTTCTTGTATCGGTCCTTGACTGAGGGCTGCTAATTGATGGGTTAAACCTGAGACTAGACCGAACTCTGAAGCTTGGGCAAGCAGTCGTGACATGGTTTCACCTCGCTCAATCAGGGCTGATTTGTTGTCATCAACCCGGGTCGAAACAAAGTAACCGGCTAATATTAACGTCATTATCACCAATGGAATAAGGGTAATGAATAATACTTGCTGGCGAATACCATAGCGGTTGTTCTTTGTGTCCGTCACAGTAACTCATCCTCGATAATCGCTTGCTGGAGAGCATCTGCGGTTTTTATTGGCAGTCCGAGCTGTTTTGCAACCCGCGGATTAGTAATAATCGTAAAATAGGGGCTATGAGCGGGAGGGGGGACGGTGCCTTCAACGATTAGGTGCAATTGCTCAGCGGTGTATCGTCCGATATCTTCCGGCGTGGTTATACAGGCGGCGACCGCACCCGCTTTGACATAATTTTGTGAGAATGCCAAGAGCGGCACTTTGTTTCTTAGCGACATATATAATAGCCACTTAGCGGTGGTTCTGTTTAGCGTACTTTGGTCTGGGATAACCATAAACAGATCGGTGCTTTCCATAATGGGCTGAATACGTTGAATCGGGTTGCTCTCAAGCGTCAGAGTCTGATACTTGAGCGTTATATTTATCTTGGCGGCAGCGGTTTCTAATTGCGGAAGTAGATATTGGGAGTCTGGGCCAAGTGTGAACCCCAGCTTTTTTATCCCGGGCATAATATGAGTGGCCAGTCTTAATTGCCGCTCTAGAGGTTGATCAAGGTATATAGCGCTGCTGCGCACCCTTTTCTGCGTAAGCTGTGCCGCATATGTTTCTGAAAGTGCTTGATATCGTTGGCTGGGGATAAAGGTGCTAAGGATAATGCTATCTGGCGCAGCAAACTGCATGGCAAATTCAGTGGCTTTACTGCCGATAGCGATCAGCAGACGATAAGAGCGTAGGTGTTCTTCAGTGTTATCCGTCAGGTTGTCCGGGTATGACGTATCCATACGGATAGCCGGACCTTGGCTGATAATTGATGCGGCCACATTTTGATATGCGGGGCTATCAGAACTTAATAGTAGCAATGCGTCAGACGCTTTTACAGGAGTGCAGACGAGAAAAAATGCTATCAGTAAACAGAGTGTCTGACAGTGGTGTTTAATCTTAGTGACTACTTCCCATGTAGCTTTTAGCATATTCCGTTCAAGCAGAAGTTTAAAAGCTTAGCTGAGCTTGTAGGTAGGCTCGTTGTTCAAACATGTTTGCAGCATAAAACTCTGAATAGTGTTTATCCAGTAAGTTCTGCACTATCAGGGCAATACTTAGATCACTTTCGGGTGAAAGCTTAAAGGCCTTGGCTATTTTAAGGTCTGTGCGGTGATAGCTTGGATTGGGTGGGCTGGTATCGCTAACGGCTTCTTGCCAACGAACCGCGCTTAGATAATAGTGACTTAAGCTAAGTTGCAGCCTGCTAGGTAAGGTGATGCTGGCGAGTGCCGAAGCGGTATGCATGGGGTTACGAGTTTCCAAGCGATCGATAATGTCGGTAGGACTGCCATTTTGATTGCCATCGTTGCGATAGCCGTTGCTGTCGATATAGCCATAATTTAAAACAAGTAACGGTTTGAGTTTGGCATCAGACTGATATTTGTATTGTAACTCTATGCCGCGGTTGCTCCACTGTGCGCGATTCATATAGGCGCGATACACATCATCCAAAGGCGCTGATGCTTGCATCGTCGAATCGAGAAGTTGGTAACTCGGTGTTATACCGTCCTCTATGTTTTCATAAAAGATACGGGTATCCAATTGTGAGTGCTGTTCAGGCCAACTAATCATTAAGCCGAGGTCTATCGAATCAAGTTTTTCCGGTGAAAGGTCTTCATTGGCTAAAAATTCATAGTCATAGACCTCGCCAAACACACTGGAATAGGGCGCGGGAATATAGATAACCCGTTCAAAATTGGCTTCTAGCAGAGAAGGCATTCGGTAAGCTCGGCTTACAGATGTTCTTATCGAGCTGTGTTCTGATAACTGATAATTAGCCGCTACACGAGGAGATATGCGGGTAGCACTGTTGCTGATATGCTCGAGCAAAGCACCGGTATTGAGGGTCCAGTCGTTAAACCCTGAATATTCCCAGTTAGTAAATAAGCGTGCGCTTTCCTCTTTTACCCATTCATCGGTATTCAGTAATTGACGGTTTTGGGCACTGCCGGCTCGGTAAGCGATACCGGATATCAGCTGAGAGTTGAACGTGGGTTGCTGTTTTAGTGTGATTTCTAGGTCATGCTGCTCAACGTTACCTGTTTCCGTTGTGACTAATGCCGGCGGGTTGGTATCTATCAGCGCTTGAGCAACAATTAAGGGTTGTCGTATTAACTTTGAAACCTCTGCAGCGGTTAGCTGCCGGGCATCAAAATTATTGACAGAATGGGCATAACTCACTTTGAGTTCAGCGGAACCATTGAGAATGTGAGACCAGTTGATTTGTTGAAAATTTGTTTCAAATTCCCTGCGGTGGAAGTCCCAGTTAGGTTTTGCACTGATGTCCCCAACCGAGCTGTAGCCTTCTGTATAGCCCAAATCAAGAGTAATGGTATCGAGTAATGTTGGTGAGATAGTGCCTTCAAAGCTAATATAACGCTTCAGGTAGGGGTCCTGCGCATCATTGGCAAAGGTATTGCCATCATTACCTAAGATGCCGGTTGAAACACGGTAATGTCCATTGGCGGTTTTTTGATTATGTTCCGCCTGAATGTTACGGGTATTGAATTCGCCATGGGTGTACTGGATAAAATCTGACTGATCACTGAGCGGCGTGTGAGTGATAATATTGATTGCGCCAAGGAAGGCATTAGAGCCTTGGGTTACGGTGTTGGTGCCTCTTATAACTTCAATGCGTTCAATATCAGCGATGGTAATAGGGAGTGTGTCCCAAACGACCGTGGAAAATAATGGGATATAGATCGATCGCCCATCAATCATCACTTCCATACGTGAAGGAAACTTATTACTCATGCCATGATAAGCCGCGGCAGAGGTATTAGTGCCAGTATGATAGGACTGCATACCCGGTACGAGTCTAAATAGCTCTGAAATGCTGGTCGCACTAGAGGCGTTGATCATTCGGCGGTCAATGATCGTCACGGATGCTGGCGCTTTACTTAGGGCTTGAAGCAGTCGTGTCGCGGAAAAAGTGACAGGTAGGTCGGCCAAGTAATCCACTTCTGATAACACATCGAGTTCTGAACTGAGTGCGGGAATAGGGCATAACAGTGTTGTGACAAACAGACCGTGAAGGGTTCTGCGAAAATCAAGAAATAGCATGGCCGTGGTTTTACCTATGGGTAGGTTAGATAAAATCCGTGTATCAACCTAGATAACAAAAAAACCCTTTCAGTACGGTATTGGATAATGCAACGATAAGTTCGATTATCCAAAACATATGCAGGACTTCGTTATGTTTACTTGCCCTGTAAACATACACCCGGCATTTATCAGGGAGAGTAATGCCGTTAAATATACCGGATATCGACATCTCGGTCGATTCGCATTTAGACGCAAATGTTATTTTTTGATCGCTTTGAGAACCACAAATTTTTTATTACTCGCGATGGTTTCGCAAGAGCCAAAGAGTTTTTTAAGTTTAATATGATAATTCAGATGACGGTTACCGATAACCCAGAGTTCGCCGCCCTGCTTCAACGCAGTTTTAGATTCGTTAAACATCTGCCAGGCAATAAAATCACCGATCGCATTTTGCTGATGAAATGGCGGATTATTTAATATCAGATCACAACTGGCAGGGGAGATGCCGTTTAAACAGTCGGTGACCGAGTATTCAGCAGTACGATCCGGGAATGCATTTTTAAAGTTAGCCTTGGCGGAGGCGACCGCCATATAAGATTCATCAACAAAACTAATCGTTGCGTTTGGGTTAGCGGTTGCCGCCATCAGCCCGACAATACCATTGCCACAGCCTAGATCGACAATTCGTTGATAGCGCTGATCGACGGGTAGGTGTTCGATCAGGAAGCGGGTGCCAATATCGAGCCTTTCTCGAGAAAAAACATTAGCGTGATTGAGAATCTGATAGGGGGTGTTTTCTAATGGGTATGATTTGGGGTAGTTGTTTTCAGGTGGTGTGAGTGCTGGGTTAAACGTACTAAAAATAAGCCGGGCTTTTTTTCGCGCCAGTGATGTTGTGGTCTGGCCAATAATGGTGTCAAACAGTTGTAGTGTTGAGCGATGAATCGCCTTAACCATCCCCGCGGCGATGATTATCGTATTTTCATCCACATAGGGCCTAATCCGATGTAACTGATCTTCCAACTGAGCGAGGCTTTTGGTGATCTTTAATAGCACAATATTATAGGGCTTATCGGAAGTACCATAATCCATCAACGAATGATGAAATAGCACCGCATCGGGATTCTGTTGATTTAACTTAAGGTTATTGCGCATCCCTTGTTGGGCAATAAATGAATCACTAACCGAGAGAGTCTGATAATCGGCGAGGGCACAGGCGAGAGCACCAAAGCTATCGTTCAATAACAAAACTCGGCTATCAATCGTGAGCAACTGCTGGTCGAACAGATAATTGAGTAGGTATTCATCGGCCGCATCCCAGGCGCGCAGAGTTTCCTGCTGACGTACTGGATAGCGTGACAGTGAAAAGGTGCCTTGGGGAACGACAAGGGTTTCCATTGTAATCCTGTATGTTGAGGGTTCGAGTTATTGCTGGCCGATTATAAAGAATTAACGCCGTGTGGCCAGAAAAACACCGGCACTGATCATAATCGCGCCAGCGGATTGATTAAGTCGTTTAGTGGCTTTGGCGGATTGTAAGCGCTTGCTAGCCCAGTGAGCACCGTAGGCAATGAGCATCAAGCCCAGCATAAGCGCGATAAGCGTGAGCCCCGCCGCTAGCAAAATATCGTTGCCGTTAAGACGACTAAGATCCATAAATGTCGGGAGAAAGGCGATATAAAATAGAATGACTTTAGGGTTGGATGCTGAAATCAAAAAGCCTTGTATAAATTCCAATGACGAGCGGCGCGTTGTCGGTGCTGATGTGGCCAGTGTGGGTTGGCTGGTAAACAGCTTAATGCCCAACCAGATAAGGTAAGCAGCACCGACCCAGCGTATTAGCGTGAAGAGTTCTCCCCAATGTTCAGCAATAGTCGCGAGGCCTAAGCAAGCGAGGGTCAGGTAAATAATATCGCTGACCACCATACCGAATGCCAACATAAAACATCGACGACTACCTTCCACCATGGCTTTCGCCAGAATGGCAAAAACGCCGGGACCTGGAGTGATACCAAAAATAAAAATAGCGATAAAAAAAGTCGCGGCGCTTTCGAAAGACATCATTGTCTCACAGGAAAAGGGAGTGAAGCCGCAGTTTACCTGCTGTGCTGGTTGGAGGCTATATGGTTAACGTTTACACGGGCTTATTGGCAGGTAAGGCATGCTTGTTAGCTGTCCTGTGACGCTGAGGATAATCGAACCGACTATCGGTCTACCGGGTTATTTAAGCGATGTTTATCAAATAAACTGCATTTTTTAGGGCTATTGTGCGAAAATGGCCGCCCAAAATTTTACCAATTGCTGCAGGAATGAAAATGTTCAGGAATCTAGTGCGTGGATTGTTACTGATGTTGCTGGCGGGTGCGGTGAATGCCGCTCCGGTGTTTGTTTTTACGGCTATCCCCGATCAGGATGAAACCCAGCTGAAGCAACGCTTTCAGAAAGTGGCAGACTATTTACAAGCGGAGCTGCAAACCGAGGTGCGTTTTGTCCCGGTTAAGTCCTATGCGGCAACGATTACAGCATTCCGCAATAATCAGGTGCAGCTAGCTTGGTTCGGTGGTTTGTCCGGTGTAAAAGCACGGGAATTAGTGCCCGGTTCCATCGCCCTAGCGCAGGGTATTGAAGATCCTGAGTTTAAATCATTCTTTATTGCCAACACGAGTACTGGGCTCAAGCCTGCTGATAGCTTACCGGAGTCGGTGCGTGACCTGACCTTTACCTTTGGTTCTAAAGGGTCGACCTCTGGTCGGTTGATGCCTGAATATTATCTGCGTGAGCAGTTTAAAGAGAGCCCTGATGAAGTGTTTAGCCGAGTCGGTTATAGCGGTAATCATTCGCGCACGATTGCGTTGGTTGAATCGGGAGCTTATCAGTTGGGTGCGTTGAACTACAAAGTTTGGGAAGCGGCGGTTGCTGACGGTAAAGTTGATACTTCTAAAGTAAGCGTCATCTGGGAAACGCCAACCTATCCTGATTACCAGTGGACGTTGCGTGGCGATATGGATGCGATTTATGGCGAAGGCTTCTCAGAGCGTGTGCAACAAGCTCTATTGAAAATGACCGATCCCGAGCTACTTAGCAGTTTCCCACGTTCAGGCTTTATCCCTGCCTCGAATGATGATTTTGAGCCTGTTCGCATTGTCGCTAAGCAGGTCGGCTTGCTGGATTAATCACAATGTCTGCACTGACGATCCAGAGTGATTCTCTGGGGTATGGTGGTCAAACGGTGCTGGGGCCTGTCAGTCTAGAAATTCGGACTGGCGAGCATCTGATTCTGTTGGGTAAAAGTGGCTGTGGTAAGTCGACACTGCTTAATCATATCTATAGTGAAAACCGTGCCGAATGTGCCCTGATTCCTCAGGGGCTAGGCTTGGTCGGCAGTTTAAGCGTATTCCATAATATCTACATGGGCCGCTTATCGCGTCATAGTGCGTTGCATAATCTGCGTAACCTAGTGATGCCGTCTAAGGCGCGGGTGACTGAAATAGCACCACTGCTCGAACGGTTAGGGTTGAGTGATAAATGTTTTGCTGCTGTGGCCGATCTATCCGGTGGTCAGCAGCAGCGGGTCGCCGTCGCACGGGCCCTATATCAAGGGGCTGATGTGTTGTTGGCGGATGAGCCTGTGTCAGCGCTTGATGGCCCGGAAGCGGATCGGGTAATGTCCTTATTGAATCAGCATTTCAATACGGCGGTGATTACGTTGCATGATGTTGAGCGGGCGCTGCGCTATGGTCAGCGAATTATTGCGATTCAGGATGGTGCCTTGGTGCTAGACGAACCTGCGGCACGCCTCTCGATCAGTGCATTGAATGCGTTCTACTAAATCCATGGTGAACTCAAACTATCATTGGCCTCGGGGCGTGCGTATCGGTCTGTGGTTTATCCTGCTGGCGTTGTTGTGCATCCCTTTTGCCGATATGGACATCTCTAGTCTTGATCCTTGGACTGATTTGGGACGCTTGCTGCAGGGCTTTATTTCGCCGCAGATGATGGCTTTTGATATTGTCATAGAGGCGTTATTGGCGACTTTGGCGTTCGCCTTTGGTGGCGTGTCGTTGGCGGTTGTTTGTGGCTTTATACTGGCTTTGGCTTTCCATCACCCATTAATGCGCGGTCTCTGCGCATTGATGCGCTCGGTGCATGAGCTATTCTGGGCACTGATTTTCTTACAGTTTTTTGGTCTTCATCCGTTAACGGGTTTACTGGCGATCGCCGTGCCATATTCGGGTATTTTTGCCCGCATGTTTGCTGAAATTCTTGATCAGGTAGCAAAGCAACCGGAACAGGCTCTTCCTGCACGCACTGGCTATTTAAGTGCGCTACTGTATACCCGGTTACCCCTAGCTTGGCCGCATCTGGTGAGTTATACCTCTTATCGTCTTGAATGCGGTATTCGCAGTAGCGCAATCTTGGGTTTTGTTGGCTTACCTACGCTGGGTTATTATCTTGAGTCATCGTTTTCTCAGGGGTATTACCCCGAAGTTGCGGCGTTATTGATACTGTTTTACCTGCTAGTGGCAACGAAAAAACTTTGGCTGCGACGTTGGACACTGCCTGTCTTTATTGTTGGTTCTCCCTTTTTTATGGGAGAGGGGATGCCAATTATCTGGGGCAATGTTTGGCGTTTCTTTTCTGAGGATATTGTCCCGGCTCCGCTACGCGCCAGTGATCCAAGCTGGGCGTCATTGTCTGATTGGGGCAGCAATATTTTATTACAACAGGCGTTACCGGGCATCTGGAATACGTTAGTGCTGTCTCAGATGGCGCTCGCGGTGACCGGTATCGTTGCCCTCTGTTTGTTTCCGCTGATCAGTCGTCACTGCTTTAGTGCTACCGGGCGGTTACCGGGCCATATTTTACTGGTAATCGCACGGTCTACCCCTGAATATCTATTGGCTTATATTTTATTACAGTTACTCGGGCCTTCGATGCTGCCGGCGGTTATCGCGTTGGCGATCCATAATGGCGCGTTGATCGGTTACCTAACTGGACGTAATAGTAATGAGATTAAGTTGAGGCATGATGCTCCCGATAGGCGGCTAGATCGCTATTGTTATGAACTGCTACCCCGTACCTATCCGGCTTTCTTGTCGTTTATGCTATATCGCTGGGAAGTGATTATGCGTGAAACGGCGATTCTGGGTATTCTCGGTATTCAGACTATCGGTTTTTTTGTTGATAGCGCGATTCAGGAGATCCGTTTTGATGTGGCTCTGTTGCTGATTCTGATCGCGGCGATGATGAATATCATGGTGGATATGATCGCCCGTCGGATTCAGCAAAAAGTGTCGAACTAACTAGCTTTCTCCCGTGCAGCTTACCGTTATTAGCGGCTTTAAATTGTTATTTTTCTAGCTGGCACCTTCACTGTCTTTCACTTCAGTGCTCACTGAGGTAATCAAAAATCATACCCTATTAGAAATTCAGGATCGAATAACGGTTTAAGTTAATTTTTCAGCGTGTTAGCCGCAATGGACTATTTGATTTATTAACCGAGTCGGTGGTAGATTGCAGTTCGAATAATAATTTAAAACAAGTGTTTGTTAGTCTGGTTTCTGTTGTTTTGAGTTGATGTCATTAGCACCATGACAGCCAGTGTCGAATCGCTTCTTTTGTTCGCCGTCTTGCTGGTATGTCTGTGCGTTAACTCTTATAGATCATAGATTCTGATATATCTAACCAATACGATCGGAAGCCTGCTATGAAACTCGTTCCGTTTGTGAAATACACGTCATGCGGCAATAACTTTGTAATCGTTGATGAAACGGAACATTCACAACTCTCAGAAGCGGATATGTCACGCTTCGCCTTTCAAGCAACTAATACCAGTTTTGGTGTTGGGTGCGATAATCTGCTGGTTATTCAGCGCTGCACACCTGAAGTACTAACATCTATAGCGGAGGATCGAGGTTATTGGCCTGTGCTGCCTAATGCCGATCAAGCTGATTATCTGTTCCGTATGTTTGAGCCTGATGGCGAAGAAGCTCTTTGCTGTGGCAATGGTTTGTTGTGTGTGGCCGGTCATCTACTTAACAGACACGGCATTTCAGCGGCATCTATCTTGACCGAAGTGCCACTGGCGCAGCCCAAGGTTATTCAAATTGGGGCGCAGAGTGATCCATTCGGTGGTTGGGTGAATCTAGGTCATCCCCGCCGCACACCTAATGAGTTAGCGCTGGGTGGACAAGAGATCCCCTACAGCCAGACAATTGATCTTTATTCACAGATAAGCATCCAGTTCCGGGCCGGCGACCTTCGCAACGTGAGTGGCTCTCCCGAGTTGCAGATGAAAGCTCATCTGGTATTTACCGGAGAACCCCATTTGGTCATCTTCCCAGATACCGACTTTTCGATACCGGAATTAGCGGATTATATTTTTAGCCCTTCAGAATCGTGGCCAGTTAAAGATCGTCGTGAAAGTTTTGGTACTTGGCTGGTGGAGCATATCGGGCAGTATCTGAACCATCATTATCAGGCGCAGTTCCCCGCAGGGATTAATGTTAATTTGGCGCGCCGACAAAGCGATGGAGTGATCGAAAATCGTTGTTTCGAGCGGGGTATTAATCGTGAAACGTTGGCCTGTGGCACCGGAGCGCTGGCGGTAGCCTATGTTTATCGTCACTTTAATCAATCAAATTCGGGAAATATTGATATTTTACCTCACCGTTGCCGGTGGCATGATGATCAAGCGCGGATTCGTATACATCTCAATGATGCTGGCTGGTCTCTGTCCAGTCATCCTGTGATGCTATTTGACGGTGTCTACCGTCTGTTAGCGGATCAACCAGTCGGTGATCCAATGATGGCTATCTCGATGAGCGATGATGGAGTGATAACATGAATCGCGGCACCGTGTTTAACTCGGCTCAGCGATTATTTCTAGCGGGCAGCTTACAGTTGATCTGCATCCTGATGATGGCCGTTTTTCTGCTATTTGCCGCGTATCAGCGGGCTGATGTTGAGGTTGATCTGAGTGAGATAGCCAGCTGGGGGAGCTATGCAGCAGTGGTTTCGCTGACCTGCTTGCTCGGGATTCAGGTTTTTCGTCATAAAAGGGATCCGTTGAGTGGTAAGGGTATTAGTCGGCTGATGATGGGGCTCAGTGGTGCCGCGCTCGGGATACTTTGCTTACAGCATTTCAGCTTTGGTTATCAGGCGTTGAATCTGTTTGATCTGGCGAGCATTCTCTTAATTAGCTTGCTGATTGCGCTAGAGTTGGCGGTATTACAGCAGAGTCGCTGTCGATTGATACCCGCAGGTTCTGAACGCTATAAACAGATGCGCCCGGCGATATTCCTTTTTTTATTTGGCATCGATCTGTCGATGGCATTTATTCCGTTACATATGGAGACATTGCCTCAGCGCTTTAGTGGCATCAGTGCGGAGATATTGATCGGTCTGCCGATCTCAGTGGAGTTTTTCTGTGTTGGCCTCGCGATTCTTTTTTGTGGTGTCTGGTTGGATCGACGGGGCTGGCAAGCTCCTTTCTATTGCGGCTTAGGCTTAACAGGAGTGGGGTGTTTGTATTCTTGGCTGGCACCTGATGCGTTGCAGTTCATTCTTTCCCGTGGGGTGCTGGGATTTGGTTATGGCTTAACACTGCTCGCTTCCCAAGGGTTTGTGATTCGTCATACCGATAAAACGAATAAGTCTCGCGGTTTGGCTCATCTCTTTGCTGGGCTTTATTCCGGCAGTATTTGCGGTGCGGCTACCGGTGCTGTTTTAGCCGATCAGTTTGGTTACGGGCCGGTTTTTCTCCTAGGTGCGTTGATTGTATTCAGCGTAGTTATATATGCGGTGGTGTTATTAAAGCCATCGGCCGCTGAACTAAAGGCTGTACCTAGATTTCTTGCCCCAGAAAAACCGAAACAGTCGGCGGCTTTTTGGCGTTTCCTCTGTGACCGGCAGGTTTTGGCGGCGATTTTATTCAGTAGTATGCCTGCCTCGATAGCCGTGGTTGGCTTTCTTAATTACTTTAGTCCGGTTTATTTGAATCGTGCTGGCGTGAATGATGCGGCTATCGGTCAAGTGTTAATGCTGTTTGGGGTTGTGCTTGCGCTCTGCGGCCCTGCTATTGGTCGTTTTGCCGATCAGAGTGACACGAAACGGTTACCTATTATTTTAGGGTGTTTGTTGGGCGGCGCTGCTTTTTTAGCCTTTAGTGTGTTGGATGGTGTGATCGCCGTTACGCTTGCGATTCTGTTGCTCGGATTGTCCAATTGTTTAGTGCTTTCTGCACAGAGTGCCTTTGTTTTAAATCAACCTGTAACCGCTGCCTATGGTGAAGGTAAGTCGATGGGAATCTTCCGTTCCAGCAGTCGTATTGGACAAATGCTTGGGCCGGTTATTTTTGCGGCAATTATTGCCATGACCGATATTGAGTTTGGGGTGATGCTGTTTGGCCTAGCCTATCTGCTGACGGCGGCACTCTTCGCGCTATTGAGCTGGACGCCTCGCCAGACGGCTGAATCGATTAAATCGACCGGGCGGCAATAGTCATATGTTGAGTGAGAAACGTAACCCGGCCTGCGGCGCAACGCCAGAGGCACGACTGGAGGCGTTACTTCAGTCGGTAGCGGTTCGTGCCTCGGTAATTGAGCGGGTGTTATCGAGTGCGGGTCAGCAATCCTTATTAGAGTACTTAACCAGTATCTGTTGCATCAGTCCGGTTAGTTTTCAGTCTCGTGATGACCTAGCTGGCGTCGTTGAGCAGTATCTGATGCCGCTGTTAGGCGATTCGCTGGCTAAGCAGGCGGCATTAGATCTGTTGCAACACCCGGTGGCACTGACTGCCAACCATCATGGGGTGGATTTCTTCGCTCAATCGGTGCAGGGCAGCTTTCTGTTTGGCATAGCGAAACAACAGGTACCGGGTATATGCACTATCCCTGTATTTTCATGTGCCAACATTCCTTTGGACAATTTGACCTACCCCCGAGGAGCACTGCTTTATGCCAGTGATCCTCAGCAGAATTGGCCACAACGGATCCCTTTTTTTTCCAATAAACTGAGGCGACAGCCGGTTGCTCGAGTTAAAGGGCTTGATCGACCGATGTTGCAGCAGGCGGCAAAGCAGGTTCGTCGCTTGATCGAGATTGGACAAAATACTGCCTCCCTTGAGTGCTTGTTGGATGTGTTGGAAACGGAGTATATGGCTGAGGACGTGTTATCTAAACCGGGCTACTCTGCCCAGTCTGTGATCTTAAATCAGCGGATCTGGAGCCGTCTGTTTTGTCCATCTGCTATGATGCCTGAACTGATTACTATTGAACTTGAAACACTGGCTGAGGGGTTGTTTCTTAAAGACCTATCGAATAGTGAAAGTTTAGTATCGGTGTTATTTGCCATGCCCATGATCAGTGAGCTCTACCGACAATTGGATGGTGTAGGCGGTTGCTGGAATGATCAGCAGCTGCAACAGCGCTGGGCTGATAGGCGGGGGGCTGAACCTTTGAAAACATCGGGTTGTGGTACCTTTTTCTTTTGGGGGGTTGATCAACGCCAACGGCGGATTCCGTTAATGCTGGCCTCTGTAGCAGGAGTACTCATGTTACAAGGGTGTGATGATAATGGTAATGAGTCTCAGTTTCATATAAATTCAAAAGCATTAATACAAGCGATTGAAGAGGGGCGGCTACTTCCTTCGGTGTTTGGCTGTTTTCTGGTGATTGCGCTGGCGCGGGGAGTTACCTGCTTAGGTGGCTATTATCAGGCTGAGTATCTGCCACAAATGCAAGCTGGAGTGATCGCCGTGTTACGTCAATATGACCGTTTGGATATTGCCGCAATACTGGCAGAATGTTGTACTGATGGTTATTTGTCAGGGATGCAAGCGGTAATGGTTGAGCAAGCTGGTGCGTTGTTACCAGCAGGGGTGCTAGAAATTTTGGCTAGCGGTGCCATAACGGCGACCGAAGTTGCTTTTATCCGTACCATCTCGCTGCGCGATGCTCATTATGCTTCGCTGGCTGAAACCACTGCGGATCTTATGCCTCAAAAAATGGATTCACAGAGCCGAGTATCTCTGATGATAGATCAACACAAGTATTTGTTAGATAAAGTTATTTTGAGACAATGAAGTTGAATGTCATTAGAATTCAAACAAGCGTATAAAATAGTGTATGGTTTAGTTAATCGAATAGGAGTGGGTTATGCGTTTTATTAAGAGCCTGTGTACGGTATGGCTCTGTATGTTAATGATACCTTTTGCTGTCGCAGGTGCTGCTGATAAGGGCGTTTTTGCAACAGCTCCGGTCATGAACAACGGCGAACGTTGGCGCATTGGTTACTTTGAAGGTGGCGAGTATATCGATTATCAGAAAGTGCTGACCGAAACAGTTAAAGGGCTAATGGCGCTTGGCTGGATCGATAAAACCGAGATTCCGGCACAGCCTGGCGAGCAGACCGCTCAGTTATGGCAGTGGTTGAATAAAGTGCCTAGTGATTATATTGAGTTTGTGCCCGATGCCCATTATTCCGCGCATTGGGATGAAAGCAAGCTTGATGGCGTGACTGATAAGGTTATCAAACGCCTTAACCAGCATGACCTGGATTTGATGATCGCTATGGGAACGCTCGCCGGCAAAGCGCTATCGAATGATCGTCATGATACGCCGACCATGGTGTTATCAACTAGTGATCCTTTAGCGACGGGTATTATCAAAAGTGTAGCAGACTCCGGCTATGACCATATCCACGCCACGGTTGACCCCAATCGCTATGATCGTCAGGTGAGGGTGTTCCACGATATTGTTGGTTTTAAAAATTTGGGTGTGGCTTATGAAAATTCAGACAACGGTCGCAGTTATGCGGCGTTAGATGTAGTTGAAAAACTAAGCGCTGAACGTGGCTTTAATATTGTTCGCTGTTATACCCAGAGTGATATCAGCGATATGACGGTGGCTGAAGCGAGTGTCGAGAAATGTTTTCGCGAATTAGCACCGCAAGTGGATGCCATCTATGTAACGGTTCAAGGGGGGGTGAATGAACAGAGTATTGCCTCCTTGGTGAAAATTGCTAATGACAATGGCGTGCCTACGTTTTCGCAGTCAGGCGCAGATGAAGTGCGCAAAGGCTTTTTATTGAGTTTGTCGCAAGCGGGTTTTCGTTATGTCGGTGAGTTTCATGCACAAACCTTTGCCAAGGTATTTAACGGCGCAAAGCCTAATCAGTTAGCACAGTTTTTTGAAGAGCCACCGCGTATGGCGGTAAACCTGAAAACCGCAGAAATTGTTGGTTTTAACCCGCCGTTGCTGTTGTTGGGTGCCGCTGATGAGGTTTACCGGGACATCCCGGCAGACTGATGGCCGCTTGGAACGAGATCGGCCTTAAGCTTCAGATCCTGCGGATAACGCAGGCATTGGCGGGTTGGTGTTTATCCGCCATGCTGTTGTTTGTGATCTCAATGCCGCTTCAGGCTGGTAATGAGCAGAGCCCTGTTTTAAATCAGGGGGAGAAGTGGCGTGTCGCCTACTATCAGGGCGGCGAGTATTACGATTATTACCAATATTTAAAAGCTACGACCGAAGGATTGATGGCGCAGGGGTGGATCTCGCCTGCAACGATTCCCTCAGAATATTCAACTACCGCGCAATTGTGGCGTTGGCTGGTGGATCATGCCCAGAGCGATTATCTGGCCTTTTTAGCCGATGGCTTTTATAGCCCGGAGTGGGATCGCCATGATCGCGAGCTATTGCGCCCAAAGGTGCTCGAGCGTTTACGTCATAATCACGAGGTGGACCTGCTGTTAGCGATGGGCACTTGGGCCGGTATGGATATGGCGACGGATGATCACCGAGTGCCCACCATCGTCATGTCGGTCAGCGATCCTCGTGGTATTGGGTTGCTGACTGAGCAAGGTTCTCTTTATTCCCATCTTTATGTTAGCGAAGACCCGCAACATTATGAGCGACAGGTAGCGTTATTTCACGACCTTATTGGTTTTAAAACACTCGGAGTGGCCTATGAAAATACCCTCGAAGGGCGTAGTTATGCATCCATTGAGCTTATCCATCGGCTAGCACAAGAGCGTGATTTTAAGGTGGTCAGTTGTTTTACTCAGAGCGATGTGAATGATCAATTAGCGGCTAACACATCCGTTATCGATTGCTTCCAGGTATTAGCGGGGCAGGTTGACGCTATCTATGTGACCGCCCAAGGGGGCGTTAACAATGACACCATTCCGCAGTTAGTTCACATCGCTAATCAAAACAGCATTCCGACCTTTTCACAGTACGGACAACGTGAGGTGAAAATGGGCTATCTTATGAGTTTGTCGCAAATTGAAGGTTATCAGCGCGAGGGAAAAATATTATCCGGTGTGGCGAGTCATATTTTGCATGGATCAAGTCCCGCTTCGTTGGTGAAAAACAGAGAAACAATAAACGGAATTAGTCTGAACCTGAAAACGGCAGAGCAGATAGGTCTTTACCTGAACGCAGACCTATTAGCGGCTGTGGATCATTTTTTTTGGCAGATAGAGCAACCTTGAGTACTGAGTATGTTGTCCAGTTTTAAATTTAAAATTATCGCCCTGATTGTTGCGGTGCTGTTATGTACTGCGGCTGGGGTGATGTATTTTACTCAACAGGGGGTGGGTCAGGCCATGCTGGTTGTTGAGCAAAAATCCGCGCGAAACGTGCTGCAGTTGGCTGATTTGAATATTCGAGCGGGCTATAACCAGCTGGTCAGTAAAAAGGTGGATATTCTTGACGAAATAAAATCGGATATGCAGCGTTTGGCCCGTATGGCCCAAGCGACACTGGCGAGTTATGCGAACGCGGCAGCACAGGGCGTGATCAGTGAAGAGGTTGCTAAGCGTATTGCCATGCAGTGGATATCGAATGTGGATGTTCAGAATGGCGATCTGATTATATTCGCGCCGGATGGCATTATTGTGAGCTCAACGGATGACCAGTTGATGGGTATATCGATCGAAGGGCTGCGTGATATCAAAGGGCGTGACGTGAATCACGCTATGCGGTTTGATCGTTTAAGCTCTGAGGGAGATAGTAGTATTTTTTTCTGGCATAAGCCGGGCTTCTCCGCCGGCGATCGGTATATGGGACATTTCCTACCCCTGAATGACTGGGGTTGGACCGTGGCATTGATTGTTAATTTTGCTGAGGTTGAGCAGGAAAGTCAGAAACAGACAGATGTTATTATCGATGCTTTGCGGCTGACATTTAATAAACTTCAGGTCGCGCAGAGCGGCTATGCCATTCTGTTCAATGGCGATCAACAAATACTGATCGGGCCGCCCGAGCATTCCTTTAATAGTGAACATTTAGATTGGAATAAAGTCTCCGTGCTCGAGCAAATTATGGCGGCTTATGAGCGGGGTGAAAGCTCAATTAGTCATCAGAGTGAGTTTACTGGGGGACGTCAGGTACAGATTTTCTTTAGCTACTTTAAAGCTTTCAACTGGTATTCGGCGGTTGTTGTTCCGGTATCTGAAATTGCCGCGCCGGGGCGGGCGCTTGCGGCTCAGCAGAGTATGATTATCGGTTTGATTTTCTTACTCAGTATTGGCGCTGCGTTCATTTTGATCCTTCGTATGGCCGCGCCGTTGAACACTCTAGCGGCCTACGCGAAATCATTGCCAGAGCAGGACTTTATTCGACCGGTGGAGCAGAGTCGTAAAATTGTCAATCTTGCGCAGAATAAATCGGATGAGATAGGGCGCCTCGCGGAATCATTTCTCTTTATGGAGAAAGCGATTAGAAATACGATCCAGCAGGTACATAAAGAGAAAGAAATCGCGATCAATGCCAGTCAGGCGAAAAGTGAATTTTTGGCCACCATGAGCCACGAAATTCGGACACCCATGAACGGTGTTCTGGGGATGGCTGATCTGGCGTTAGATACTGATTTAAGCCCTGAGCAACGGCGCTTTATTGAGATGATACGTTACTCCGGTGAAGGGCTGCTGGATATCATCAATGATATTTTAGACTTTTCTAAAATTGAAGCGGGTAAGTTGCAACTGGATTATCAGCCGCTGAATCTCGCTGAGCTTATTCAGGCTCAGACATCTATTTTGAGCTTGCAGGCACAGCAAAAGGGGCTCGATCTCAGTTGTGAGCTGCCAGCTGAGCTCAACACCGTGGTCTTGGCGGATAGTATTCGCTTAAGGCAGGTTTTGACGAATCTGATCGGTAATGCCATCAAATTCACGCCTGCAGGGACGGTTAAAGTCTCGGCTGAACTGCTGGCGGAGCACGACCAAGATATTGAATTTAAACTGTTGGTCAGTGATACCGGTGTGGGCATTGCTGCCGCCCACCAATCCGTTATTTTTGAATCATTCTCTCAGGCCGATAGCTCAACGACGAGGCACTTTGGCGGTACCGGGTTGGGCTTGGCGATCTCTCGACAGTTGATTGAGATGATGCACGGGACGATTGATTTTAGTAGTGAGCCAGACAAAGGATCGACTTTCTGGTTTACGCTGACACTGTCGAAAAGTGATGCGCAACCGGTGTCGGAACTGCCAGACATTAAGCCGCTGGTGGTCGCGGATACAATGGTTGGGCGTATTCTGTTAGTCGAAGATCACCCTGTGAATCAGGAGTATGCACGTCAGTCGCTCAGAGGATTGGGGGTGACCGTTGATCTTGCCGGCAATGGGGTTGAAGCACTGAAACTACTCAAGAAAGGCGATTATCAACTAGTATTAATGGATTGCCAGATGCCCGAGATGGATGGTTACCAGGCCACCGCTGAAATTCGTCGTCGGGAGATGGCTGAAGGGTTGACTCGTCTGCCGGTGATCGCCTTGACCGCTAATGCGATGGCTGAAGATAGGCAACGTTGCTTGCAGGCGGGTATGGATGATTATTTAGCCAAGCCGTTTAATCAACTGCAGATCCAGCAGATACTTAAGCGTTGGCTGCCTCAAACAGGAATTACAACGGCGGCATCGGTGGACATAAAGGCGGATACGAGCGCTAGTGATGATACCGCTATATCTATTGATAATACTGCGATTGATGAACATGTCATCTCGCAGTTAATTGATATGGATATCGATGGGACTTTTCTACATAAAATGATTGATGCGTATCTTGAAAAATCCCCGGATGACTTGGAACACCTAAGCCACGCCCTTGCCGAGCATGATGCGGATAGACTGAGAGTGGCAGCCCATAGCTTTAAATCAAGTAGCTATAATTTGGGTGCATTAACATTAGCCGCATTATGTAAAACTTTAGAGCACGTAGGTCGAGATGGAGCATTGGCGCAAGCGCCTGTATTACTGCAAGAAATTGAGAATGAATATCTGAGAGCAAAGCAGGTATTGATAACCATTAGACAGACAAAAGGGGTATAACCCGGTGGCCATTGATAAAGTCTCAACACCTTTTCGGGTGTTGGTTGTAGATGATGATCTTACTGCCCGTATACTGGCAACACACTCTCTGCAGCAGGAGGGGTTTGAGGTTCTGCTCGCGGATAATGGTGTGACCGCTATTCAGCTGTTTCAACAAGCGCAACCCGACATCGTGCTCATGGATGTGGAGATGCCTGGGTTGAATGGATTTGACGTCTGCCGACAACTACGCAGTATGCCTTATGGCAAATTAGTACCGATCTTGATGGCCACGGGGCAGGACGATATCGATTCGGTGCGTGAGGCCTATGCGGCTGGCGCCACCGATTTTGTGTCAAAACCCTTCAATTGGAAAGTCTTAGGCCATCGGCTTAATTATATGATTCGGGCCAGCAATACCAATGAACAGCTACGTCAGTTACAGAAAAGCGAAGCGCGTCTGGGGAATGCTCAGCGGATTGCCCGCTTGGGCAACTGGGAATGGCACATCAGCACCGGCGAAGTGTATTGGTCCGATCAGTTTTATCATTTACAGAACGCTAAGCCAGGGGTGACTTCCCGTAGTCTTCGCTCATTTCTACGTTCGGTTCCTGCGAATGAATGGCCTCAATTAAGACATTGGTTTCGAGAGCTGCTTAACTGCCACTATTCAGGCTTTATGTCGGGTATTAATCATAGTATCTGTTTAGCCGACGGCGATATTCGAAATATGCAGCATCAAGCTGAAGTATTTTGTGACAACCAAGGGCGAGCCTCACTGATTTCGGGCACGATGTTAGATGTGTCAGAGCTTAAGCAGGCTCAAGATCAGGTACTAAAACTAGCACGCTTTGACAGTTTGACTGGGCTTTCTAACCGTAGTGTCTTCTGCGAGCGGGTTCAATTGGCAATGGATCAAGCCGAACGCAATGGTAGCCTTGGCGCGGTGCTGTTTCTTGACCTTGATAATTTTAAGCGGATCAATGATACCTTTGGTCACGGGATGGGTGATCTGCTATTGAAAGAGATGGCTACTCGCTTGTCACAGAGTATCCGTGTGGATGAGATTGATTCCGTTGATGGGGAGTCCTCGGGTAATCTTTCGAGCGATAGTGAAACGATTGATTTGGAGACGAGTGAGGCAGAGCCGAACCGGTTATTACCGCAAGTCGCCCGTTTTGGTGGTGATGAGTTTACCGTGCTGCTGCCGGAAATTAGCCAAGTTAAAGATGCTGAGCAGGTTGCTCGACGTATTTTGGATACTATTGGTCGATCGATTGACCTCGCGGGTCAAGAAGTCGTGATTACCCCCAGTATTGGCATCGCTGTTTTCCCCCATCATGGCGAAACGGTTGATAGTCTGATGAAAAACGTTGATGCCGCTATGTACTATGTCAAACATGCGGGTAAAAATGGCTATGAACTGTTTGTAAAATCGATGAACGTGGTCGCTAAACGCCGTTTGGCACTGGAAAGCGCATTGCGTCATGCCATTGAAGATAATGAACTAACCTTGAACTATCAGCCTCAGGTTGATATGTGCAGCGGCAAAATTGTTGGGGTTGAGGCACTACTGCGTTGGAACAGCGACCAGTTAGGCTTCGTCTCGCCAGTGGAGTTTATATCGGTGGCTGAAGAAACGGGGTTTATTTCGGCCATTGGTGAATGGGTGATGCGTGAAGCCTGTCGGCAAACTCGGCAATGGCAGCTAGACGGATTACCGCATGTCCGCATAGCGGTTAACTTATCGGTGCGTCAGTTTGCTAAGCAGCATCTCGAAAAATTAGTGACTCAGGTGTTAAAGGATACCGGGCTGCCGGTTAACTGTCTGGAACTCGAGATCACTGAAAATATGTTGATGGATGATGTTGAAGGTTCGGTTGAAACTCTGCATCGTTTGAAGGCGTTGGGGATTCAACTGGCCATTGATGACTTTGGTACAGGGTATTCCAGTCTCAGCTATCTTAAACGTTTCCCCATCGATCGTTTAAAGGTCGATCGCTCCTTTATTACCCATGTGACAACAGATTCAGATGATGCTGCGGTGACCCAGGCGATTATCGCGGTAGCCCATAATATGGGCTTGAGCGTCACGGCTGAAGGGGTGGAGGACAAAGATCAACTGGCGTTCCTTAAAGAGCATGCGTGCGAAGAGGTGCAGGGTTATCTCTTTAGTCGTCCACTGACCCCAGACGATTTAGCGGCACTGCTTAAAAGCGGCAATGGTTATATCTCCCTTGCACCTAATGGGTGATTGGGGCTTCACTCGTCCAAGCCACCCCTTATATCCCGTGCTGTTGTTTTAACTTAGGTGCTCGGCGAGGTAATCGACGAGCATTCTTACTTTCGAGGAAAGGTGTCGATTATGAGGATAGAGTGCCCAGACCCCTTCTCCTGAGTGTTGATAGTTTTGCAATAATGCGAATAACTCTCCACTGGCGAGGTAGGGTTCGACATAATAGTCGGGGAGCTGAACGATACCGATGCCTTTAAGCGCCGCATCGAGCAGGGCTAATCCGCTGTTACAGTGCAGGTTGCCGCTCACTTTGATATTGCGTTCCAGTTTTTGCTCATTGAAGCGCCAATATTCTAAGGTTCCGAGCAAGCAGTTATGGTGACTGAGTTCGCTGAGTACATGGGGTTCACCGTGGGTGGTTAGGTAATCGGGTGACGCGCAAACAAATAGCTGACGTGAAATCAGCGGGCGGGCGATCATGGTGGAGTCTTCTAATTTACCTAGCCGGATGGCTAGATCAAATCCTGAAGCGACTAAATCAACGGTTTGGTTGGTGAGATGACACTGTACTTCTAACTCTGGATAGAGGCAGATAAAGTCATTGATCAATGGCGTTATCTTTTGTTCGCCGTAGGTCGCAGGGGCGGTGATTTTGAGTTTGCCACGGGGTGTATTTTGTAGATTGGTGACGGCTCGCTCGGCTTCTTCTAAGCCGTTTAGAAGTTGCCGGCAATATTGATAATAGGTCTGACCGGCTTCGGTGGCGGTGACTTTACGCGTGGTGCGATAAAATAGCTTGGTGCCGAGGCGGTTTTCCAGTGCACTGATCTGACGACTGACCTGAGCGGTGGAGATCCCCAGTTTTTTGGCAGCGGCAGTGAAACTCGATGTTTCTGTCACGGCGATTAGCTCAGAAACCCCTTCCCAACGGCTCATTGTTACAGTCTCGTAAAAGTATATTAATGAAAAGCTAGATTATCTTGTTTTCATAAACAACTACAATGAATACTTACTGTCTTATGTTCGTTTGAAACCGAATCTGAAATTTAACCCGCAACGAGTTGAAGAAAATGACCATGATTAAGTCTAAAGCTGCCATTGCTTGGGGACCAAACCAGCCCCTGTCTATCGAAGAAGTTGATGTTATGCCGCCTCAGGCGGGTGAAGTGCTAGTGCGCATTGTGGCTACCGGTGTTTGTCATACCGATGCGTTTACCCTTTCTGGTGAAGATCCAGAAGGTATTTTCCCGGCGATACTGGGTCATGAAGGTGGCGGTATTGTTGAGCAGGTCGGCGAAGGTGTGACCAGCGTTGCCGTAGGCGATCATGTTATTCCGCTGTACACCCCGGAGTGTGGTGAGTGTAAGTTCTGTAAATCAGGTAAAACTAACCTGTGCCAAAAAATCCGTGAGACCCAAGGCAAAGGGTTGATGCCTGACGGTACCACTCGTTTCTACAAAGATGGTCAGCCAATTTATCACTACATGGGCTGTTCAACATTCTCTGAATATACCGTGCTGCCAGAGATCTCTTTGGCGAAGGTTAATAAAGAAGCGCCATTAGAAGAAGTTTGCCTGTTGGGTTGCGGCGTAACCACCGGTATGGGCGCCGTGATGAATACTGCCAAGGTAGAAGAGGGCGCAACCGTTGCTATCTTTGGTATTGGTGGGATCGGTTTGTCCGCGATTATCGGGGCGACGATGGCGAAAGCTAGCCGTATTATCGCGATCGATATCAACGAATCTAAGTTCGATCTGGCCCGCAAACTGGGTGCCACGGATTGCATCAATCCAAAAGACTATGACAAGCCGATTCAAGACGTGATTGTTGAGCTAACCGATGGTGGTGTGGATTATTCGTTTGAGTGTATCGGTAATGTAAACGTGATGCGTTCGGCGCTGGAATGTTGCCATAAAGGTTGGGGCGAGTCGGTTATCATCGGCGTGGCCGGTGCGGGCCAAGAGATCTCTACCCGTCCGTTCCAATTGGTGACTGGGCGAGTCTGGCGTGGTTCTGCCTTCGGTGGTGTTAAAGGGCGTTCTGAGTTGCCAGAGATCGTTGAGCGTTATATGCAAGGGGAGTTCGCTTTGAATGACTTTATTACTCATACCATGGGTCTGGAAGACATCAATGAAGCGTTCGACCTGATGCATGAAGGCAAAAGTATTCGCAGTGTGATTCATTACGATAAGTAACGATCAGTGGCCGGGGCTGTCGCGGCCATCGCGATAGCCTAAGCGGTTGTTGTTAATCGAATCCTAAGGAATTCACCTATGAGTTTAGAACTTGTAAGCCAGACGAAGAGCTTCGGTGGCTGGCACAAACAGTATAACCATCCCTCAGCAGCGCTGGGTGTCAGTATGCGCTTTGCGATCTTTCTACCGCCCCAGGCGCAGAGTGGCGAGAAGGTGCCGGTACTGTATTGGTTGTCGGGCCTGACCTGCAGTGATGAAAACTTTATGCAGAAGGCTGGTGCGCAGCGGGTTGCTGCCGAACTCGGTATCGCCATTGTGGCGCCGGATACCAGCCCCCGTGGCGATGATGTCGCTAACGATGATGGCTATGATCTGGGACAGGGGGCCGGTTTCTATGTTAATGCGACCCAAGCGCCTTGGAAAGACCATTACCGGATGTACGATTATATCGTGGATGAACTGCCTGCATTGATTGAAGCGACCTTTCCGGTTTCTCAACAGCGAGCGATCGCTGGGCATTCGATGGGTGGCCACGGTGCGCTAATGATTAGTCTGCGTAATCCCGGACGCTATACGTCGGTGTCAGCGTTTAGCCCTATCAGTAACCCTATGAGTTGTCCTTGGGGGCGTAAAGCCTTTAGTGCCTACTTAGGCGGCGATGAAAGCAATTGGGAACAGTACGATACCACGGTATTGTTACGTAACCAGCCTGAACATCTGCCAACACGGGTTGATCAAGGGCTGGCCGATGATTTTCTGACTGAACAATTACAGCCAGAAAAACTAGCGGCCGCTGCGGCTGAATCGGGCTATCCGTTACAGCTAGAACTGCATGAAGGCTATGATCATAGCTATTACTTTATTGCCAGCTTTATCGAAGCGCAGTTGCGCTTTCATCATCGATATTTAAGCGCCGAATAGGTCAGTTGTTATATGCGCAGAGGGCTCGATGAGCCCTCTTTTTTTGTCTGTACTAATTAAACAGATTAAGCCAAGGACCAAACAGCATACCTGAGCTGTTTTGATACTGATCAAACAGCAGTTTAGCGGACATCGTTAGGGTCACTACCACAACCAGTGGTCGAATTAGTTTAACCCCATGACTGACGACTAGCTGTGCGCCGATCTGACCACCAACAAGCTGCCCAGCCGCCATGATAAAGCCTGCCAGCCAGAGAATATTGCCACCGATAGCAAAGAAGATCAGCGCGGCGATATTTGAGGTGAAATTTAGAATTTTCGTATGGGCCGTCGCGCGGGCCATACTGAAACCTAGCAGGGATACAAAACCCAAAGCAAAAAAAGTGCCGGTGCCTGGGCCGAAGAAACCATCATAGAAGCCGATCGCCGCCGTAAAAACAAAGGCAAACAGGGCATCGCTAACCTTACGTGCTTTTTCGGTATCACCGATCTGCTTGGACAGCATAAAGTATAGGGCGATGAGTACCAGTAACAACGGCATAACCGATGCCAGCAGACTGGTATCGAGCTGCTGTACGATTACCGTGCCTGTGACGGCGCCAACAAAGGTACAGAGAATCATCAGTTTCATCTGTGTCAGGTCGACGAGTTTTTTACGGACAAAATATAATGAAGCGGCAAAGGTGCCAAAACTACCCTGTAGTTTGTTAGTCGCTAGCGCTTCTACCGGGCTCATGCCCGAGATCAGCAACACCGGCAGGGTAATCATGCCTCCGCCGCCCGCGATTGCGTCAATGACGCCGGCGGCGAGTCCGGTCAAAATAAATAATAAAATGAGTGCTACATCAAGCTCCATAAGCCTATCCTCGTTTGATCAGCGGCACTTTAACAGCTCAGTGGCTCACGGTGATAGCGCTATTTAAGCCGAATATGGACTAACCAAAGCCTTATCGAGGAATAGTTCGTCTTAGGTTTATATATCCCACTCTGAGCTAATAGGTGATACTTAAAGCACCTAAGTTGATGTTAAAGTGCATCTTTACCGTTGAATGTAAGGTTAAGCCATTTGTATTGCTTACACTGCTTAATATAAATGCGGCTATTGAAGGCTGCGTAGATGCCGCTTGTTATCCATAGTATTGGGGAGCTAAATGCTGAATGATTGGCTGAAAACCGTTTGCTTGATGCTGAGCGGGGTCAAATTGGCGGGGGTGTTCTCGGTTGCAAGAGGGATGCCCGAGCTAATCGGCCGTTGGCCTGAGGATAACGAGGACGCTTTGGCGCCTCTCCTCCCCCAAGTTGATCTGGCGGCAAACAGCGATAACCCGGTGATTAGTTATGTTAATGTTAACGGCGATTCAGTCTGTGTTATTAGTAAGCAGTTTATCGGCCCAGACGGCCAGCGGTTGGTCTTTTTAGCCAGTTTTACCGGCGGTGATGTGAATCCGCGGTATCAACTCTCTCTGATCGATTGGAGCTTGGTTTGGTATCAGCTACTGGCTCGTAAAGTGCCGCTCAATGGTGAGTTATCGGCCCACAGTGCTTCGGTTCCCGCTGAGCCGAGGCGATCTCCTTTGCTTCAACGGTTCTACGAATGGCTTAAGTCTTATCCTGCCTACCTGTTGGCGGGATTGGTGTTTGTCATTGTCGCGTTATATCTGCCGGTGGATCAGTCTATTAAGTCGCCGGTAGTGGTTGAAGGCAGTGTGCAACGCTCGATTACCATTCCGGTGGACGGCTTCATTAAAAGTATTGATGTGTTGGCCGGTGATATTGTCAAACAAGGGCAGCTAGTCGCTGCGCTGGATGATGCGGATATTCGTCTACAACTCGATCAGTTATTAAATGATGTGGCGGTGGCTGAGAAGCAACATCGTCAGGCACTGGCGCAACTTAACTACTCCGAAGCACAGCAGTTCTCCCTGCAAGGCGATATCGCCAAGATTGATATTCGGTTATTACAACAAAAACTTGATCGATTAGCGCTGCGAGCCCCGATTACCGGGCAGATTATCAGCGGTGATATGGGACGGGCCATTGGTTCTGTGGTGAAACAGGGGCAGGTGCTGTTTGAAATGGCACCGGTTGGACAGTATCGGCTAGTGTTTGAAGTCGATGAAGGTGATATTCGTTATGTTCGTCAGGGCGATAAAGGCGAGATTTTGTTAACGGGTTTGGGTAATCAGGCTTATCCTGTCATGTTAGATGCCGTGTCGGCTGTTTTTACCGCTCAAGCTGGACAGCGATTTTATCGAGTCGAGGGACATATTGAAGGTGAGATAAGTGCTGACTTGAGGCCGGGGATGAAAGGTGTAGCGGATATTGTGGTCGGGCGAACTCGGCTAGGTTCGCTGCTGTTTGATCCGTTAATTCAATGGTTCAGGTTTAAAAGCTGGCAATGGCTACCATGACGGAGAGGATCATCGGGATAAATGTTGAGGATTGGTGGGCTAAGTTAAAAAACGCCCAGCTAGTCTGTGCACCGGGTGTTAAGTTCAGTCATCGTGTTGATGGGGGAGCCTCTTGGTGGTTGATGCAAAAAGAGGGTTCGGAGCATCAATACCGTATTGATGATCTGACACGTACAGTGCTGCAGCAGTTAAATGGTCGCGTGAGTCTCGAGCAGATCTGGTTGCGTGAGCCCGTCGTGGTTGCTCCAGATATGTTGGCAAAGCAGATTGCTCAGTTGATCGAGTTGGGGCTGGTGATGCCCGTCGCCAATAGCGGAGCCCCCTTTGAAGTCCCGGAGGGGCGTGCGAGGAAAACCTTCAATCCGGTGAGTTTTGTTTTTTTTACCTTTAATCCAAATGCCATCTTGGCGTTCCTGTCGCCGTTGAGTCGCTTGTTTTTTAGTAAAGTGTTTGCCATCGTCTGGTGTTTAGTGATCGGCGTGGGATTACTGTTATGGCTCAATCATCAAACTGAGCTCTATACTTATTTAGCGATGCGAGCGAGCGATCCTGCTTATCTGGTCTGGTTTTGGCTGGTCTATCCATGCTTAAAGGCGGTGCATGAAATTGCCCATGGGCTGGCCGTTTGGAAGGGCGGCGGGCGGGTTAAAAAGGCTGGTTTAATGTTGCTGGTTTTTATGCCGGTACCGTTTGTCGATGCTTCAGATAGTTCTCATTTTAGCGCTAAGCAAACCCGTATGCTGGTGGCCGCGGCTGGGGTGATGGCCGAGCTATTTCTAGCTTCAATTGGATTGATGGTTTGGTGCTTTAGCGAGCAGCCGGTGTTACAAGAGATCGGCTTTGTGGTCGCACTGATCGGGTCGGTATCCACGCTGTTATTTAATGCGAACCCTCTGCTGCGATTCGATGGTTATTATTTTTTCGCTGATTGGATCGAGGTGCCCAACTTAGCGACTCGGGCGCAGCTTTACTTTCGTCAGGGTCTCTTGCGCCGGGTGTTTGGTTTACAAATTGCAAAGCCCTTAGTGTGTCAGCCCCGAGAAAAGAAATGGTTGTTGCTTTATGGCCCCGCCGCGCTCTGTTATCGGCTGGTTATTATTCTGGTGATCGTGGCGCTAGTGAGTGATTATTTTTTGTGGCTGGGTGTCTGTATCGCGGTTTGGGCACTTTGGATTCAGTTGTTTAGACCGCTAGGCCGCATCATTTATGATATTTGGCTGAGTGCGCGCACCCAGGGCCGTGTTACACGCTTTAGTACGGTGATGCTAACGGCGGTATTGTTGGTTGTGCTGGTGTTATGTATACCTTTACAAACGACGTTGCTGACGGAAGCGGTGATCGTGTTACCGGAGCAATCACAGGTACGTGTTGTGACGGAAGGGATGGTGAAGCAGTTGCATAACCCCGGCCGTGAGGTTAAGCCCGGTGATTTAATCCTCGCGTTGGAAAACCCTGATTTATTGGCTCGGCGGGACAAAGTCAGTGCTGAACTGAAAATTAAGCAGAACCTGCGTAACTCAGTTTTGTTAGCGGAGCCTCAACGGGCTTCTCTGTTACTAGAGCAGATAGGCTCGTTGCAGAAGGAGCTTAGCCATCTGGATAAAAAGGTTGCTGGGCTATCAATCATAGCGTCGGAATCTGGCATGTTGGTTATTGATCGATGGCAGGACCTAGAAGGTCGCTATATTGAGAAGGGAGAATTACTGGGCTTTGTTTATCAGTCGGGGCATTATGAGGTACAGGCGGTTGTGTCTGTCGCTCAGGCTAAACGCTTAAAAAGAGAGGGCGTGACTGCCGAGGTGCGTTTTGCCAGTTATCCTGATCATAGTCTCGCGGTTAAGCAGATTAGGGCGGTGCCTCAGGCGATTACTTACTTGCCAGATGCCGTGCTGGGTTCGGCTCATGGGGGAGATGTTTTAGTTGATATGACCGACGACACTGGTTTGAAAACATTACATCCAATGTTTCAGTTTAATCTGGATTTGGCGATAGCCGGTGAGGCATCGGCTTGGGAAAATATTCTTAATCAGCGTGTGCCAGCTAAAACGGCGCTGGTGAAGTTTACTCATAGCCCGCATAGTTTACTGAGTGAGTTAATTTATCGAGGACGTGAGTTGATGTTTCAAAAGGCGTTGTAGAGATCACTAGGCTTAACCGTTAAACAACATAATGAAGAGGATGTTTAATTTGAGATCACTGATCAGTTTTTTTATCTGTATAGGGGTGTTGCCCTCCTTGGTGATGGCCGAATCGGAGCAACGTGAGCCGTTACCGGCTTTGGATTGCGTTATTAGTCCTTCCAAGAGTATCGACCTGAGTAGTTCGTCACCGGGTGTGCTAACCGAAGTGTTGGTGAAGCGGGGAGAGCGGGTAGCGAAAGGGCAAAATATCGCCCGGCTTGATGATCGAGTCGAGTTAGCGTCGGTTAAGCTGGCTAAAGCACGGGCGGCGATCAGCTCTGATTTAGATGGTGGCTTGATAAACCTTAACTATGATCGTTTGTCTTATGAGCGAATGAATGAAGTCTATCTAACCCATGCCGCTTCCTCGCAGGATAAAGAACAGGCTGAACGTGCAGTTAAGTTATCAACGGCCTCAGTTAAACAGGCGAAAGAGCAGTCGCAGATAAGAGCATTGGAGCTAAAAAGAGCGAAAGCGTTGCTAGATCAACGTGTTATCACTAGTCCTATTGATGGTGTGGTGCAACGTAATCTTAAGTATCAAGGTGAGTATATTGATGAAGACCCGGTGGTCCGCCTCGTTGCCCTAGACCCTCTGTATATCGAAGCGATGGTGCCTATTCAGTATTTTGGCAAGCTATCGCTTGGTTATTTAGCCGATGTTTATCCTGAGGTTGATGCTCAGCACGCGAGGACTGCTCGGGTTATTGCTATCGATCCTGTTGGCGATGTGGGTAGTAGTGCTTTTGGCGTTCAGCTTGAAATGGATAATCCAGAGCTAAAAGTACCGGCTGGGATTAAATGTGACCTTAAATTTACCGATGCGAGCTTGAACGCAGAGCCTATGAATAACTAAGAATTGTTAGCTCACGGGCTGTTAAACGGTTGTTAGCGAGTGAATATTTCGACGATTTAAAGGAGAGAACAGAGGAAGACTTTAAAAAACAGTCATCAATATGAGAGATCAAAGGTTGGAGTAGGTCGAATATCTTAGTTATTGTGTATGCCTATGAAAGATATTGTGAGCGCCATGCTTAAACGGTGATCGGCTTGCCACTTAGAGACTAGTGTTGAGAGCCTGCTGGAATTAAAGACTTGTGTTGTTTGATGGTTATGAGGATGCATCTACTGGACTGGAGGCCTGATGTCAGAATCACATATAAGTACTCGCCCAGTAGCTGTGCTATTGTTGGAAAGAGCTGAACCAAGATTGTTGTTATCAGCCGATCCGGTGACGTCTGTACTATCGGTGGCAATGGATTATGCCGATGACATGGATAGCGATAATGGGGTTGATCTTGACCAGCTAGTGATCACTGATTTTCCTGAAAATAGTCCGGCCGATCAGTCGCCACTGACTGAAGTGGATTACCCACAATCCCTATCTCCGGATATAGGCTTAGCAGACCCATTGGGCGGTTTGAGCGAAATAACCACCGTTTCTGAACTGATTATTGTTGATAGTCGGGTTGCCGATGCCGGTACATTACTTGAAAGTATTAGCCCTACCACCCAAAACGCCTTAACGATTTTTATCAATCCAGACCATGACGGTGTTGAGAACATTACCGCCGCCTTAAATGGTTATTCCGGTATTCAGACTATTCACCTGATCAGTCATGGCGATGATGGTGCTCTCCAGTTAGGTAGCAGCACATTAAATAGCGATACGTTAAGCCAATACTCCGATCAACTTAGCCTTTGGCAAGAGTCACTAACCGATAGCGCCGATATTCTTATCTACGGTTGTAATGTTGCCCAGTCAGCCGCAGGGGAGGCCTTTGTGCAAGCGCTGGCTAGCCTTACGTCGGCGGATATTGCGGCCAGTGATGATTTAACCGGCGATGCTTCGCTCAGCGGTGATTGGCAGCTTGAGTATCAAGTAGGGCAGGTCGACGCGACAACACCTCTTAGCGTAGGTCCGGCGGGGTGGTCTGGAACATTGGCGACCAATGCTTTTTGGTTTTCTACCGACGGCGATGTGGATTTGGATAATGGATTTCAAGCCTTGACTTGGAATGATGCTGAAATTGTTAATTTCCTGCCTGTCCCTATCCCTCAAACGACTATCGGTGGCTTTGGTAGTTCTTCCGGAGGAATCCTCGAGACAACGGGTTTTGATATTGAAAACTTCTCCAATAATACAAATATTGATGCGCTTCATCATGTATCCCGAGATATTAGTATTGGCACAGAAACTCCGATTGATTTACAGACCGGCGATATCTTACTGTCCATCACTAATGATCAAACCTTAACGGACTCGAATTTAAATAGTCTTGATGTTGATAAAGGCGATATTGTTATTTTCAGGCCAGACAGCCTCGATGACTATAGCGCGGGAACTTTTTCGTTATTGTTTAGCCATCCTTCCGATAAAGATATCACTGGTATTTCGTTGGTTGAAGAAACAACTATTGTGGGCGATACCAGCCTGCCAGCCGGTAGCTTTCTGTTTACCGTGCAAGGTGATGGCAGTAATGATCAGGGAATACATCTATTTACCCCAGGCGATCTGACATCCGGTGCGACAAATGGCACGGTTACAACCTTGATTGACGGCACTGAAAAAAATGCTGCAGGCGATGAGCTATTTAAGGATAAGTTAGTAGGTATTGAGCTGGTTGAAAATGATTACACGATAGGTACTGTCGATTTAACGGCGGGTACGATTTTAATAACCCTTAGCGGCAATAATGGTGTTGCTGCCGATAATGTTGAGTTAGGTGAGCGTCAGGATATCTTTGCCCTGAATGTGTCGCAAACAACCTTAGTGAGTGGGTCTACTGCAGCAACTGTCTCACTATTTTTCGATGGTTCCGATCTCGGTTTAGTTGAAAACAAAGAAAGCCTCGATGCCATTAGCTTTTACGCCGCGCAAGGTAGCACCAACGCGGAGCCAGAGGGCGGGGTAAGCATTAGTGGGACAGCGGTTGAAGACCAAGTTCTCATGGCAGATGTCAGTGCTTTATCAGATGCTGATGGTTTAGGCGCTTTTAGTTATCAGTGGCAGCGTGATGGCGTCACCATTGCAGGAGCCACGGGTAGTCAGTATCGACTAGACGATGTCGATGTTGGCGCGGTTATTAATGTGGTTGTTAGTTACATGGATGGCGGTGATACCCATGAGGTTGTGATTAGCACGGCGACCGCGGTTGTAGGTGCCGTGAACGATTCGATCAGTGGCTTGCCGCAGGTTAATGGTAATCCTCAGGAAGGTCAGATGTTAACGGCGAATACCAGTGGTATTTCCGATGACGATGGTTTAAGTGCCGGCTTCGACTATCAATGGCAGCGTTCCGCTGATGGCACAAATTGGAACGATATTGTCACTGCAACCGGTGTCAGCTATACGCTGGGTAATAGTGATGTCGGGCAGCTTATACGTGTTGTGGTGAGTATCACCGATGATCAAGGTTTTGCTGAAGGGCCTTTATTAAGTAGTGCTGTCGGTACGGTCAGTGGAACAGATGATGGCATCAGTGGGCAACCTGAAATAAACGGTACTGCTGAAGAAGATCAGACGCTGAGTGTTGATACTAGCAGTATCAGTGACCCGGATGGCCTAAATAACAACAGCTTCACCTACCAATGGCAGCGTTCTGCCGACGGTGTGAATTGGAGCGATCTAGCTGGTGCCACTAACGCGACTTACACACTCGATGATGCCGATGTCAGCCAATATCTAAGAGTCGCCCTGAGCATCACCGATGATCAGGGCTTTGACGAAGGGCCGTTAGTCAGTAGCGCAACCGATGCCATCAGTGC
>NZ_JBLWZV010000029.1:0-40878 GCF_048266285.1 Amphritea sp. | reverse complement strand
TGCGCCCTTCCTTTCAATAGCGATTCCGAGCGTCAAGCTCTACTCAAAAATCACAAACAGCGTGATTTTTTGCGTTCCAGCTTGACCCTCTACAGCGCTATTTACATCCAGGGCCGGGGGTTCTCACCCCTCTCCACTCCTTCGTCGTTACGGGGGATTCCGTCGTCGGTACCCGCCGAACACCCCCATACTTGCAATGGCAAGTATGGGTAAAGCGGTTGAGTGCAAGTATGCCTGTTGGTGGCAAAAATATGGCGCTATTATTTTCATACTCGCAGGTTGCTGACCTGGTAGTCAGCAATCTGTTCGCACTAATTTGTAACGCGCAAACGTCTATCCCTTTATTATTGTTATCAGCTTGAGTGAAATCAGTCAGCAAGGTTGATGATTTCATTCGTAAGCGTAGACTGCTCACGCCCTAGATTGCTTCGGTTACCTGTGAGTCATTGAGATTGATACTCCAAGGCAGCAGACTTTCAACATCTGTGGTCTTGGTATTGTTGATTCGTTTTAGCACGGCTGTCAGATAGGCCTTTGGGTCGATACCGTTGAGCTTCGCTGTGCCCATGATGCTATAAAGCGCAGCACCATAATGCCCTCCATCCTCAGAACCGGTGAACAGGTGACTCTTCCGCCCCAGCGCTAGCGGGCGGATAGCCCGCTCAGCGGCGTTGTTGTCGGCCATCATCAAGGTAGCGCTTCAGGCTATCCCATTATTTGCGAGCATAGCTGATCGCTCGTCCGGTTCCGAAGCAGCGCAGCAAGACGTAGCTTAATATGCTCATTTCGGGTCCGCCCAGCCCAGCTAATGCGCTGGGTATGGGATGGAGGTCGAAGGTTGAATGGCTTGTTTAAACGAAGAGAGTGCGAGTCTTTAATATATGCGGACATCATAACCCAAAGCGCGTAACGCTTTGCTTGTTCGTCCATTTCTAGGAGGCGCCACCTCAGGTCGCGCCCAACCTACGAGTTCAGCTAAGGAGTTTAATCCGTAATGGGGCAAGCTATAGTCATCTATTTTAGCTGCGGCGTAAAGGCGCTCCCATAGAGATTCATCGTTACCTTCATATAATACAAAGTGCAACAGCTTGCGGACATCCCAACCTTTTTTGTTGTGCTGAGATAGTAGCCAGTTTGCAAAGAGCGGTATGCGTTTATCCCTAGACAGAGTTGATAAATCTGGCCGCCCTAAAGTAGCTAAATTAATTTTAATAACATGATCTTTAGTGGCGTGAGTGTCGTAACAAATCCGAGAAAACTCGTCCACTGATATTGTTAAAATATTTTCTTTACGGAGTTTTTCTCTAATATAAGGGGCTGAGGAATTAAATGTGAGATCTTCCTTAGAAGGCGGCGTCGTTGTAGCTTGCCACCATGAAATAGCATCTTCTAAGGCGCTTTGGGGATTTTTTTTATTTAACTGATAAAAGTCTTCAAAGGGTTTTCTTAGCCCGTCTGAGACTTTATTGTAATAGTAAGCGTGTAGAAATTGATCCACTTGCCATTCGACTGGCGTTTCAGAGTTTACCCATGATGGTCGACGATCCTGCAGCTCTGATCCAATATTTCTTAGCGTTGTTAGTGTCTCATGCCACTCTTTGCGAAAGCTTTCTTTTCGTCGATCATGTGCTTTTTGTTTGTTTTCAAAGCTTGGGCCGTTCCATTCAGGTATCTTTCTTTGGGATTTCCCTTTGTCGTCAGTGTCGCCCCTGAGTTGTTCGAGCTTCTCCATTTCAAGTATAACTTCCTCTGATAAAGGAAATGCAACATCTAATTCTTGAAGTCGCTCGAAGAAGCCTTCAATCTCAATAATCATTCCGCTCGTTTGAAGGTCATCCTCACTAAGGAATATGCCTGCTTCGATATTGGTAATCCAAGCTCTGTCAGTCAAGTTGGCCGATCCAATATACGCACCGTAACCTTTCCACCAAATGACTTTTGCGTGTAAGTAGTCTGGTATCAATTTGCAGAAGACATTATTCCGATGATTATTCAACAAACGCTTAAGAACAGGTACTGCCACAGGAACAGTGTGGTCATATCTCATCCATATATCTAAGCGAAGCTTGTTCTCTAGGCAGTTGCCAATCAAGTCTTCTTTTTCATTGACGCTTCTAGAGCCGTAGGCTATTGCTGCATATACACCTTCAATGTCATGCTTGGTACTCGGCAAAATATCTCGTAAATGCACCCCATTGATGCGATTTGCAATGAACTTCATGAATAACTTCCTTTTAAATGCAGGCTACAAACCTAAAAACCACTCAGGATCTAAGGTTACCTTTTCAACAAGTTCCGTTTTTACACCTAGTGCCAGTTCTTTCTGTTTGTCTGCGAGCAGGTCACCACCTACTCAATCAATAGGTGCCGCACCATCTCGGTTGGCTTCTTCAATCGCCGGTTTAGTAAAGCTACCGGTTGTAATAAACATGCCTCTGTCTGCTCGGCCAACGGTGGCACCTCTGAAGTCACGAATTTCTGGTGATCCAACAGAGCCTTTGTACTTTTTACATTGAAAGCAAATGTGAAAGCTCATTAAGCCGTTGATGCGAGCAATGCCTTTGCCGTCAATCCCGCCATCACCGGTTCGGCCGGTAACCTTAACATGCACAAAACCTGACTCACGTAACATACGCTGAGTCAGACGTTCAAACGCATCTGGGCTCATTTCTTCTATCAAAATATGATGAAGACGCTCTCGCCATGCGAGTGTTTCTTCAGGTGACTCATCAATGGCTGTAGCAGGGTCAGTTGGGTCCTCGGAGTCTTTGCTTGTCTTTTTATCTAAAGAGCGTACGTGGCTGACTATTTCCCGGCTATCAATCTCTTCTGACTGCTTCGCCTTATCTGTTAGGGCCCAAACACCACGAGCAGAGTTTTCCAAGTATCCTGCTTTTTTAAGATAAGTGCGTGCCCAAGCCAAGCGATAGCCGATTTCTGTCTGGCTGCTTTTCTCTGGATTGTGTAAAACGGCCAGCGTATCTTCGTCAAACTTTTCTAGCTCGACAACTTCTTCGTACATTTCATTTGATTTTATAAGTGACGATATCAATAATTCAAGTATTATCAATAGGGTGGCGAGATGGAATTACAAGAAAAGCCTTCTTCTAAGCTGGCAGGCTACTTATCAGATATTCAATCAGGGAGGTTAATTAACTATTCTCTGTTCTGTAAGGAGCTGATTAAAAAACAGATATCTGAACTCACCATTCGGGAGGTTTTTGATGCTGTATTGGTTAAACCTAAGCGCTTTCGCATAACGGTGCTTGATCAGAAAATATTTGAAGAGATTTGTCTACGTTTTCAGATGCACGAATCAGGTAGCCGGGTGTCGGCCGCGTTGAGTGGCGATAGTCATCGTGCTTCGGTTAGTGGCTCCTATTTGTTAATGCGGACTATATCTGAGCCGCATCCTGTGGTTGTGTGGTTTGATGCCGATAAAGTTGTATGTCCTGCTGAGATTGCAGACTCTGTGCTGCTGGTGGAAAACCTTGAAAATTTTATCGCACTACATGCAACTCTTGATCTATTGGTGAGTTGGGGAGTTGACATTCAGTGTAGTCAATTAGATGTTATTTTTGGAGCAGGAAACCAGATCACCAATCAATTACATATGCCATTTCTACGTCGTTATCGTCGGATTTATTGTCTATTTGATCTGGATCCCGGTGGGATAAGGATGTTCTGCTCGTTATTAAGTCAGGTTGAGCAGGGGGCATTATCATTTATATTGCCTGCTGATTTAGAAGACCGTTTGCATAAGTCTGAGTGGTTTCTGAGCGCAGAAGAGCGAACAGAGTTGTTAAGGTACATAGATAAATCGCCAGAAATAGATACATTAATTAATCTGCTTCGCGCTTCGCAACGGAAGTTAGAGCAAGAAACATATTTGAATCGTTAGTAAGGGAAGTTATGGAGCAGGGAAACGCTTTTTTAGATCGTTTTATCATCCGCCAGCTTATTTTTGTGAATAGCGCAGCATATGCCTATACCGAAATTCGTGTAGATCAACATACGGCATTATTCGGACGGAATAATTTGGGCAAAACGTCCATGCTGAATGCACTAAAATTATTTCTTTTGCCAGAAGAGAACTTTCGCTCATGTGAAAAAAAGTTTGGTTTCAAAGGAGCAAATGGCAAGGAATATCAAGGCCCGGAAAGTTATCAATATTACTTTCCTGAAGATCGATCTTTCATCATTCTCGAGGCAGAAAATGTACATGGTACTTTCTGCTTGGTGTTGCATCGAGGTGGTCGAGAGTTAAGCTACGGTCGCATGGCTGTACCATGCGGTTATGCTGAGATACGTCACCTGTTCTGGGATTTCTCCAGTTCTGAGAATGCCGGATTGGGTTCACCTGTTGTCGAGTTGTCGCTAAAAGGATTGTTATCTGAGTTGGCTTTGTTTAAAGCCGAGTCGTTGGGCGACGTTAAGACACTCAAAGATCGTCTATTCAGTGAAAAGCAGTTAGATGCTCGGCTAGGGCGTTTTTGTTTGCTACCGCTAAAGCAAGGGGGGACGGCTGGAGAGATTAAAGCCTGGCGCCAATTAATTCATTTGGCATTTGATATTAGTGCCAAGGATGATCAAACACTGCCTACTGCGGTCGCAACAATCATTGAGGGAGAGAAGCAACGAGATGCTGAAAAGGTCTCAGTCGATTTCGCAGCTATTCTGCAAAACTATAATGACCTCAAACGAGCAGGTGACCGCTTACAGCTAATCCAAAATTATTTGCCTGATTGGCAGAAATTTGATGATAACTACCGACAGTATGATCGTGATTCGCGCCATGTTGCACAGCAGTTTCTTAATTTAACTGCTGCGTTGGAAAAGCGCATGATGCTCAACGCAGAGTCTTTGGAGAAAGCGAATAAAGAGCAAAAAGCCTGCGACGATGCTCACGAGGTAAATAGAAAGCGATTTTTGGATGCTGATGGCAAGTCAAAGGTGCTAGCAGGGCAGTTGAAGTCTGATCAGCGTAAAGTGGACCAGCTTAATAAAAAACTCTCACGTATAGCCAAAATTGCAGCAGCATACCCAGATTGCTTTGATCAAGAACAGCTTGAATCTGCTCTTAAAACACATCGTGATAATCTCCAGTTAGCTTATGATAGCTTACAGAATGCTGAAAGCCGCCAGCGCCGAATGGAAAATTTAATTCAAGAATCTAAACAGTATCAGAATGCTATTTCACGGCGGTCGGAACTGTTAGAACAGCAAGGGATAGGCTTTTTAGAATCCTTGGATGTTGATACAGCGGCTGTATTTTTTAATCTGAATGAGCGTTTTGCTACCTTAAAGGTGACGCCTAGTAATGAACAGCGGGATATTATTCAGCAGTTTATCTCGTTGTTTAACCTTTCAGATCAAGGCCTTTCATTTTTAAATCAGCCATTAATCAATGCTCCTCTTAAACGATACAGTTTGATGGAGCAGCGTCGGCAATGGGAGCGGGAACGGGATGATGCTATCTCTTCATTAAGAAAAGTGAATAACGAATTATCTGATTTAGGCAAATTAAATAAAGAGTCATCAGCAGAATTACAGTTATCACTAGCTCACAAACATAAAGAGCTAGAGGCAACAAAAGATGACTTAGATCTGATCAAGTCTCATCGTGTTTTGAAAGTTGAAGCTGAAGAATATGATAAGCAAATCGGTGAGTTGATAAGCGAACAAACGCAGCTGGAGCATCAAAAAGAAGAAGCCCGAGAGAAAGCTGATCTCTTGTCTAAAGAGCTTAGTGCTGCTGATCAGGTAGTTAAGGGTTTACTCGGTGAACAGCGTTCTATGAATGATCAGGCGTCTCAATTGAAGATGATGAAGGATAACTATGCTCCAGTTATTACTGTCTGGTTAAGGCAGTTGGTGGCAGAACCCACAGAGGTAAATGATGAGATGGTGGTGACTCTTCGCCAACGTTTTCATGCATTGCAGGCTTTGGGGGAAACAATGCGTGAACAAATGGCGATGTTACTTAAAGCTGGTTTGTTGGAGAGTGATACAACAGCTGGTTTTTCAACCTTATCGCTTAAGGATCTTAAGCAATATCGGCAGCAGATAAAACAGGCTTTTGATACCTTAGATGCGGGGCTACACAATCATCGTGATTCTGTGAGAGCACACAACAAAGAAACTTCGATAAAGATGGCTGAGCTCAGTGGTGCAGCCAAGCAGATTAGTACCTTTGGCCAGGAGATCAATCAACAGTTTAGGCAGTATAAGCTTTCTAATCTGATAGAAATTCAGGTGAGTTTTTCACTGCATCCCCGCTTTAAGCAGTTGTTATCTGAATTAGAAAAGATTAATTTTCATACTGATGAGCTGCATGATGCCCGATTATATACTCGGTTGAACGACTTTTGTGACGAGTTTTTTAAGCGCACCACGAACAGTATACCTACGTTGAGCATGGATCAGATTATTCAGAAAGTATTCTATCGTTACAAGCTGGAGGGCCAAGAGCAGTTTGATGACAAGGAACAGTCAAATGGTACCACCAGTATGGTGAACTGTTTGTTGTTGTCGATTTTGATTAAACGTTTACTCAGAAGTGATGCTGCAATCTGTATTCCCTTGGTGATGGATGAGATGGGGTCTTTGGACCGAGCAAACCTACAAACGGCAACTCATATTGCTGAAAATCACGGCTTTGTATTATTCGGTGCAAGTCCTGATATATCTTCAGAAATTGTGGCGGCGGTTAAAAACTATGTGAGTCTGGGGTCATTTAGTGCGACCACGGCTAGTTATAGCGATCAACGAAAAGTTATTTATCACAGCCGCTGCGAGCGTTTATATCAAGAGGAGAACTCGCATGAAGCGAGTGAACCGGGGGATAGGTCTGAGCATATATCAGTCGATGAAAAAGTGAGTCAGGGAGAGGTTGTGCGGGGATGAGTGTTGCAACTGATAAAACACTGATCGTGATGATTGAGCAGAAAGACGTTTTTTTCAAACTTATAGACTACTTGGATGCTCAAGAGTTGGGGGAAGAGATTCCCTTGTCACTTTACTATGAGTCGATAAGGGCTCTTTTAAATCGGCAAAGTGATGAGCGTGAAAAGCGCCGACTTCAGGAAGTTTTTGAGCCGGAAAATTTATTGCGTGCAGGGTTGTTAATTGAGCTGGATAAGCATCGTGGAATATTGGTGCTGCAAAACTTTGTGTTGGATATGTTTCGCCATTTTGATCGTAGTCGGCTACGTGAACTTTCTAGTGAGCAGCTTGAAGTGCTCAGGCAAAGTTTGAACCATAGCCTTGAGCGGATGCAAACGTGTGTGATGTTTCAAGGTGATGTGGTTTTTGAGGAAATTCTCGGTGCTTTTTATGAGAATGTCCGTACTACCCTCGGACGTATTAAGCAGAATGTTAGTAGCCTTCAAGGGCAAGCCGAGCACTTATCCAAGATTATTGAAGAACATGACTTCAGTAATCTTGAGCAGACACAACAGGTTAATAAGGCGCTTGAAGAGATCAGTCGTATCTATCAACGCCATGTCTTGCCGACATTACAGTTTCTGAATGAGCAAGAAAATCTGAAGTCGGGTCTGCCTGCGTTAACCGCTATAGGCGAGATAGCCGTATTGCTAGAAAAAGCAGGACTGCCTGTGATTAGCCAGAGGGTACTCTTCGCTAAAAATAGTATTCGTTCTTACGCGAAAGATGTTGAGCTGATTCGTAAAACATTAGAGCGTTATGTACGACAGAGTGCCAGGCAGCGGCAACAATATGATTGCATTGAAGCTGTCTTCAACGATTTAAGGGCAGAAGCACAGAACCTACAAGACGGTAAGCTGAACACGAAATACCTTGCCAATAATTCAGATGTTTTCGCTCTTGCTCATATATTTAATGGGCTTAAGGGGCAGAAGTTTGACGCGAAATTGGAATGGGGAAATGAACATCAGTCGTTATTATTTGCAGAACACCTGCGCGTTGCACTTCCAAAGCTTCGAGATACAGAATCTAAGCAGTTAGTTCGTTTAACTGGGTTGGATAATGATGCATACCGTAAAGAGCAAGAAGTAACGCGACGTAAACGTAAAATCCAGAGACTCATCGAACAGTGTGAATTGCCGGTCGCGCATGAAGATGTCCACGTATTTCTACATGAGTTTTTACAAGCACACCTTAAGGGATATGTGCTGTCTGATCTATTGGATAGCTTAGGATGGCTTCGCAGTCGATTACCATGTCCTTTGCTACCTGTTTTTGAATTACGACAGATAAGCTACTCAGGCATGTGTCTGGATTACTATCCGCTTTCACTAGGACAACAACATGATTGATAAATCATTAAGCCAGAAAATATTCCGTGAGCTGTTCAATGGACGTGTCATCAATGATTTGATCTATTCTACAGATGGTACTATGCAGTCTGATCCTTTATACGAGGAGTTATTTAAAAATTACGACAGCTACTATCGAGAGATGTATGACAATATCGGCTATGAACTGGTACTTAGTGGAGGATTTGCATTTGTTCGTTCTTACGAGAGAGATGAACAGTTAAGCGATGTTGCCATGAAAATACATGCTTTACTCATGGTAATTGCGCGGGGTATTCACGAGCTAGGATATGATTTTGAAATATTAACTACGCATGATGCCGGTGTGAATGAGAGTTTGCTTAATCAAATTGATACTGAAGAGAAGAGGGAGATTCTACTTGCCTGTGGATTAAAGGGGTCACTGGACAACTCAATACAGAATCTTCTGATAGGGAGAAGGATTGCTTACCGTAATGCGAAGGCTAATCTTGTTCTGACTTCTGCAGGCAAAGGTTTTTTTGACGAGGTTTTCCGCAATACTAACTTTGCTGAGAATATTGGCGATTAGGCTTTATTTATCTTTCTAGTGACTAGTTTTTGGTTGTTTTTTTATTTTGGTTCCCGAAGATTTATCTTCACGTTATGTTTCGGTTAGATGCTTAATCTATATGTAACTGCTAGCTCATCACGTCGATGGTCTAGAGGTGGGGGTGCTGAGTTTGTGACTAAAGACATGAGAAAAACAACGTGGTAAATTCTTTTACAAACTTGTAAAAGGGTATTCACGTGATCAAGAAAAGGATTTTGCTTAGCTGGCTCGGTCGACATGATCTGGATGCAGTAGGCAACGAGCTGCGAGGTCCAATTGCCTCGATTCTTCTGGATTCTGATGCACCTTTCGATGAAGTTAGAATTCTTGCGAACAACTGGAAGGATGAGATCGAAGGTTATCAGCAATGGCTGACAGCGCAAGTAAGTAAGCAGAATCGTAAGGCGAGTATATCGATACATTTCGCTAAATTAGAAAGCCCAATCCATTATCCCAGTATTTATAATGTCGCCAATGACGAGCTTCAAAAACTCTCAGCGGCGGGTTCTCTGATCACTCTCAATCTTTCGTCCGGTACCCCAGCGATGATAGCTACCTGGTTATTGCTAGGTAAGGGCGTCTTCAATACTCAATTGGTTCAAACGTCTGTGCAAAGTGGCCTTTCTATGGTCGAGCTACCCTTTGATATCGCATTAGCTTATCTGGACCATCAGGATGGTGTGTTAGGCAAACTGGCAGCGTCCTCACCCGCATTGGATAGCTATTTCGAGCATATTCAGAGTCACTCCGTGATGATGAATGAAGCAATAGAAATGGCTAAGAGGTTGGCACCGCGAAACTTGCCGGTGATCATTCAGGGGGATTCTGGCACGGGTAAAGAGGTGGTTGCTAAAGCTATTCATAAAGCCTCTCCACGGTCGGGTAAATCCTTTATCCCAGTGAACTGTGGTGCGATTCCCGAAACCCTTATCGACTCTCAGTTATTTGGTCACAAACGAGGAGCGTTTACCGGTGCTGACGCAGATCGAAAAGGCTTTTTTGATGAAGCCGATGGCGGTACATTGTTTCTGGATGAAATAGGTGAATTACCGCTGGAAGCGCAGGCAAAATTGCTTCGGGCCTTACAAGAGAAAGAGATCAATGCTGTTGGTAGTAGTAAACCGCATAAAATCGATGTTCGGGTGATAGCCGCTACACATCGTGACCTTTTGGCGATGATAGAGGAAGGCTCTTTTCGGGAAGATCTGTTTTATCGACTGGCCGTCGGTATCGTTCACCTGCCGCGATTACGAGAGAGGGGGGATGATATTCCTGAGCTGTTGATGGCATTGATGGATCAGCTTAACCGCGAAGCGGAACAGCAACCGGGGTATAAAAGTAAAAAACTTTCCGAATCTGCAATAGAATTTATTAAACAACAGGGGTGGCCGGGAAATATTCGGGAACTCTGGAACACGTTATTGCGGGCTTCTATCTGGTCAGAGGGTGAGATTTTAGAGGTAGAACACCTGCAGCGTGCTATGATTCAGCGGAGCAGGAAAGCCGATCAAAGTAACCTTGATATAGATGTTTCTCTCGGCGTAAATCTTGCAGAAATCATTGATAATACAAAGCGTTACTGCATAGAAGAGGCACTGCGTTTGACGTCTGGTCAGAAGGGTAAGGCAGCTAAGCTGTTAGGATTAAGCAATCATCAAACGCTAACCAACTGGATCGATAAGCTTGATATCAACGAGTAAAAAAGTGTAGCTTCTTTAAAGCTGGCACGATATGTGAAGTACAGGATGTAATAACGGACAAAATGACATGAAGTCTATGAACTTTGAAAATCTTAGAAAATCCTGGCCACAGTTGGCAGATCTCGGCGCTTTTGCTGAGACCTATGCCTATCTCGACCCGCAAAGCTCGCTGGTTAAGCTGCGGTGCTATGTAGAGAAATTGGTTGGGGTTATTTATAGCGAACTCAAGCTTCCTTCCGAACCTAATGCGACATTTATGGATCGTTTGAATAACGGCAGTTTCACCACCGTTGTACCTAAGGTAATCCTTGATAAGCTGCATGCTATTCGTATGCATGGTAATAAAGCAGCTCATGAGGGGAATGTCACAGCGGAGACGTCGGTTTGGTTAGTCGAAGAAGCTTATCATCTAGGCTGCTGGTTATTCATCGCTCAGGGAGGCGGGAGTCGCGAGCAATGTCCTGATTTTCATCCACCTAAACTACCTCAAACGTCCAGTGCTAAAGCTGAGTTTAAAAAGAAGAATAAAGCATTACAGGAAAAACTGGCTTCCCAATCTGCCCAATTAGAAAGTGCGCTGAAAGAGTTAGAAGCTGCTCAACAAGCTGAGCAGGAAGCTCAGCGCGTAGCTTCAAAGCTAAAGCAGCAGATCAATCAGGTTAAGTCTGACGCCTTTGTTAAAGGCAGCGATCAGGCCACGAATACTCTCGATCTCAACGAAGCAGAGACTCGCCGCCGCTTAATCGATAGTGAGCTGCGTATTGTTGGGTGGGATGTGGGCCTGAAGGGAGTGAATACAGATCAAGTCACTCTTGAGCATGAAGTTGACGGTCAACCAACGCCGTCAGGTATAGGTTACTGCGATTATGTGCTCTGGGATGATAACGGTAAACCGTTGGCGGTGGTTGAAGCCAAGAGAGCCCGTGAGAACCCTGAAAAAGGTCGTCAGCAGGGTAAGCTCTATGCTGATGCCTTGGAAAAAAAACACGCTCAACGACCAGTCATTTTCTATACCAATGGTTACGATATCTGGATCTGGGATGATGTGCTGGATACTGTGCCACGCAAACTCTATGGCTGTTACGGTAAAGACAGTCTGCAATATCTGATTAACCAACGTAAGCATCGCAAGAATCTTAATACGACGCCCATCGATACCACGATCGCCGGTCGTCTCTATCAGATGGAAACAATCACCCGTGTCAGTGAACGCTTCAGTCAGGGACACCGTAAGGCGCTGGTCGTGCAGGCCACCGGTACCGGTAAAACGCGAGTTTCTATCGCTCTGACTAAGCGGTTGTTAGATGCTGGTTGGGCCAAGCGGGTACTGTTTCTATGCGACCGAAAAGAGCTGAGAAAACAGGCGAAGAATGCTTATAGCGAGTTCATTAAAGAACCGCTCTATGTGGTGGGGCGCAGTAAAAAGCAGGATCAACACAACGCACGTATCTATATCGCGACCTATCCAGGCATGATGGGGATCTATGAGCAGTTCGATGTGGGTTATTTTGATCTCGTCATTGCCGATGAATCTCATCGCTCGGTCTATAACGTTTATGGCGATCTGTTTAAGTATTTTGATGCCCGTCAGGTTGGTCTTACCGCAACGCCAGTTGAGATGGTCAGTCGGTCGACTTGTCGTCTATTCGGTTGTGATTACAAACTGCCGACTGCCAGCTATCCGTTGGAGCAGGCGGTGGAAGATGGCAATTTGGTACCCTTTCGCGTAGTCACTCATACCACTCAGTTTTTACGTGAGGGTATTAAGGGCCACTCTCTAACAGATGATCAGATCGCCGAATTAGAAGATCAGGGTTTCGATCCCAATGAGCTAGATTTCAGTGCCACCGATATTGATAAGGCGGTGTACAACAAAGATACCAACCGTGCTATTTTGCGTAACCTGATGGAGCTGGGTGTACGTGATCTGGATGGTCAGTTGCCCGGCAAGACCATTATCTTCGCTCGCTCAATACGACATGCAGAATTACTCGCCGAACTATTTGCAGAGATGTACCCTCAGCACGGTGGTAACTTCTGTCGCGTTATTCATTCTCAATATAAGCGAGCAGAAGAGCTGATTGATGACTTTAAAAAGACGGATGGCTCAAGTGATCAGATCACCATCGCCGTATCGGTGGACATGCTGGATACCGGCATCGATGTACCTGAGGCGGTTAACCTAGTATTCGCCAAACCAGTTAAATCCAAGGTCAAGTTCTGGCAGATGGTTGGGCGAGGTACGCGCCTTTGCGAAGATCTCTATGGCCCCGGTAAGCCTAAGACGCACTTTTTAATCTTCGATCACTGGGGTAATTTTGATTACTTTGAGATGGACCCTCCCGAAGATGAAGGCCGCCCTAGTAAATCATTGTGTGAAAAACTGTTTGAAGCTCGGCTCAACTTGGCAGAAACAGCGCTGAAAAAGGCTGAAATGGATCTGTTTAAGCAAGTGATTGAGTTGATCAAGGCTGATATCGATGCTTTGGATGACCGCTGTATTGCGGTGCGCGATAACTGGCAGCTCAAGGCGCAGCTCAGCGACGAGAAGTGTTTGAATAGTTTCGCACCGGATACCCGTCAACTGCTGCACACCGAGTTGGCACCGCTGATGCAATGGCGTGATATCAAGGGGCAGTCGGAAGCTCTGCGCTGGGACCTGCAGCTAACAGAGCTGCAATTTATCTGTCTTACTAATCCGAGCGAAATGGATGTGGCCAAACTACCGGTGCTGACCAAAGTGGGTCAGCTCTCTATGCACCTTAATCCGGTGCGGGCTAAAGCTGAAGCCATCAAAGCTATTCAGCAGGATGAGTTCTGGCAGCCGGTCTCTTTTGAGTCTCTGGAATCACAGCGTCTTGCTTTGCGTGGTATTATTCATCTGCGTGATAAGGGTGCGGCACCCACGCCGGAGCCGTTGCCGGTGTTGGATATAAAGGAGGATGCGGCGGAATACCAGATCAGCGACCGACCCACACATATTGTCACCGTCGATTACCAGATTTTCCGCCAAGAAGTGGAGAAGACCCTTGCGCCGTTGTTTGAGCGCGATCCGGTGCTGGCTAAAATCCGCAACGGTGAAGCGGTTAGTGAAGAAGAGCTGACTCAGCTGAACGCGCTGGTGCATATTCAGAATCCCAACCTAGACCTGGATACCCTCAAAGAGTTTTTCCCCGATTCCGGTGCCAGTCTGGATCAGCTGCTGCGCACTCTGATCGGCATGGATGAAAAAGGCGTTGAAGTCGCCTTCACCGCGTTTGTACAGCAGCACCACATAAACCTTAACAGTCGACAGCAGCGTTTTATCGCGTTGTTGAAAAACCACCTATGTAAGTTCGGCACCATCAACGTGTCGCAGCTTTATGAACAACCCTTTACCGGCGTCCACAGTGATGGCTTAGAAGGGGTCTTTACCGATTCAAATCAGGCCGACGCGTTAGTGGCGCTGATTAAACAGTTTGGGGTTGAACTGGGTGAGCGACGTGATGCTGCTCGGCGCACCTAAGCGAAAGCCTAGTGCATATTTAAATGATCCAACCTGATATATGAAGGATTTAACAAGTAATGAGTGAATTGTTGTGCCGTAAATTGCAGCTGATTCATGTAGAAGGGGATGCTTTGTATCCTGCCCGTATGAAAAATAGAGATACAGGCGTCGTGGCTTTTCGCTTGTCAAAAAAAGGCAATACTAAAGCTGACAGTATCGAAGTGATAGATGAGCATGAAATGATTCTAAAAGTTACCCAGCAGGGGTACAAAGTAAGGGCTAGAACTCAAAAGTCAGCATCTAAGGGTGGGCGTACAGGGCTATATGCATTGAATGAAACCGCTATTAAACACTGGCAACTAATTGATTCAAAAGAGATAACTGAATGATTACTGGCGAACTGAAAAACAAGATTGATAAACTCTGGGAAGAGTTTTGGACCGGCGGCATCGCCAATCCACTGACCGTGATCGAGCAGATCACCTTTCTGATGTATGCCCGCTTGCTGGACATGAACGAGCGGCGTGATGAAAAACGGGCTGAGCGCACCGGCAAACCCTTTAATCACCGCTTCAAAGAAATGGATCAAGCGGTGCGTTGGGAGAATTTCCGTCATCTGCCTGCCGAACAGATGTATAAGGTGGTTAAGGACGATGTGTTTCCTCATTTTAAAGACTTAGCCGGTGAGGGCACCCTGTTCGCTGAGTTCATGAAAGACGCACAGTTAATGATTCAAAAGCCCGGTCTGCTGGTCAAAGCGGTCACCATGATCAGTGAGCTGCCGCTGGATAACAGTGATACTAAGGGGGATCTTTATGAGTATTTGCTTTCCAAACTTTCCACCGCAGGTATCAATGGCCAGTTTCGTACCCCACGTCATATCATCCGTGCGATGGTTGAGATCCTAGACCCAGAGGCGACCGATCGCATTGCTGACCCCGCCTGTGGCACCGCCGGTTTTCTTGCCAGTAGCTATGAATATCTACTGGAAAAATACAGCTCTATTGACGGTGTTATTACCGAAACCATTACCAATGAAAAGGGTGAAGAGGTCGAACAGAAGACCTATCTCGGCGACCTGCTGCATGAACACCGCCGCCATGTAGACACCGATATGTTCTACGGCTTCGACTTTGACTCCACGATGCTACGTATCGCCGCTATGAACCTAGTGATGCACGGCGTTGCCGAGCCCGATATTCATTATCAGGATACCCTAAGCCAGCGTTTCAGCGAGCGCCACCCAGGTGCAGCCAACGAAGGCTTCGATATCATCCTCGCTAACCCGCCGTTTAAAGGCAGTCTCGATGAAGAAGATATCGACCCTAAACTGCTGCGGGTGGTGAAAACCAAAAAAACAGAGCTGCTATTTGTCGCCCTGATCATGCGCATGCTCAAGCTCGGCGGGCGCAGTGCCACGGTTGTGCCGGACGGTGTGTTGTTTGGCTCCAGTAAAGCACACCAGCAACTGCGGCAGCATCTGGTAGACGATAATCAGCTAGAAGCGGTGATCAGCCTGCCCAGCGGTGTATTCAAACCCTATGCAGGTGTCTCCACCGCCATCCTGATCTTCACCAAAGGTGGCGCGACCGATAGCGTCTGGTTTTATGATGTCCAGGCCGATGGCTTCTCATTAGATGATAAACGCCAGAAGATCGACGCTAACGATCTACCTGATCTAGTGGCGCAGTTTAAAGCCCGAGACAAAGCATTAGCCGACACCGAGGCCAACGACCGTACTGCCAAAGCGTTCTGGGTTAGCCGCGATGAGATCGCTGCCAACAAGTACGACCTGTCCCTGAACCGCTACAAAGAACAGGTGCATGTGGCAGAGGAATATGATCCACCGAAGGTGATTCTGGCACGTCTGAAGACATTGGAGAGTGAGATTCAGCAGGATCTGGATGCGTTGGAGGGGATGCTGTGAGTTGGCCTGTAGTAAAGGTGGGCGATGTCTGCTCCTTGATGACAGGAGGCACTCCAAAAACGAAAGTTCCCGAATATTACGAAGGAGGTGACATTCCTTGGATTGTTTCAGGCGATATTCATAAAGGTGAAATATTTGATTGCGAGAAAAAAATTACTTCACTAGCTATCGAGAATTCGAATGCCCGTTATTTACCAAAGAACAGCGTACTTATAGCGTTAAATGGCCAAGGTAAAACTCGCGGAACTGTCGCGTTATTGCGAATTGAGAATGCCACGTGTAACCAGTCGATAGTATCTATAAATCCAAATAGAAATGATGAACTGTTTTCTGATTATCTCTTTTATTATTTGAAGTCTATATATCAGCAGATACGGAATATAACCGGGGATAAGGATCGGGCTGGTTTAAATATGCCCTTGATAAGGGAGATTGAAATCCCCCTCCCACCCCTAGCCGAGCAAAAGCGCATCGCCGCCATCCTCGACAAAGCTGATGCCCTGCGCCGCAAACGCCAGCAAGCCATCGACCTCGCCGACCAATTCCTCCGCAGCGTGTTTCTGGATATGTTCGGTGATCCGGTGAGTAATCCGAAGGGGTGGGGCGTCTCCTCTTTGCCAAAACATGGAGCATTCAAGAATGGCCTGAATTTTGGGAAAGGAGAGTCAGGTAATCTTCTACGCTATCTGGGTGTAGGCAATTTCAAGTCGTTAACAAGTATCGACGACGTAGCTTCACTTGGATTTATAGAATTGAATGACGTTCCAGCTCAAGACTACTTAATTAGAGATGGTGATCTTGTTTTTGTGCGATCCAATGGAAATAAAGCTCTAGTTGGCAGGTGTATCTCAGTCTATCCTGCGGATGAAAAATTAACGTTCAGCGGTTTTTGTATTCGATACCGTGTCGAAGATCAGTTTATTGAACCCGAATACTTGAATTATCTATTCCGTATGCCTTCTATGAAGCATGCAATGTTGCAAGAGGGACAGGGGGCAAACATTCAAAATATTAACCAACAAATACTGTCACGACTAAGCATCCCTCTGCCTCCCATAGATGAACAGTTGAAATTTTGTAGGGTCGTGGAGCAAATGAAATGCCTTAAGCTCAAGCTAAGCTCATTTGGCAAACAGCCAATTTTTGAGTCGCTTAGCCAGCAAGCCTTTAGCGGCAAGTTATGAAGTACTTGCCTGTCGCTACCTCATACTAAAAATTACTCATCAACAAGGACGTTGCCATGCTAGACAGTTCAACAAAACCAGCCAACCCATTAGCGTTTCCGTTACGTTTCAAAGAGCCCCAGTTCATCCAAGGCGAATGACCCTGCGCCGCCGATTGGCTGGGTTATCAGTAACCTGAAGTTGTCGTCAGACCAACACGTTTCCAGCAAACGTGCTTTTAAGAATTAATGGAATAATTTATGCGCATTACATCACTATCGTTAACGAACTTCCGCTCGTTCCGCTCAACACAAACGATCGACTTTGCGCCGGTCACACTGCTGTTCGGCCCTAATAGCGTTGGCAAAAGCTCAGTCCTAATGGCGCTGTTCTATATTCAGCAGATTTTGGATAAAGGGCACTGCGATCCGGTGCGCATAGATGCGCTAGGCGAACGCGATATTGGTGGTTTTGCAGCACTGGTTAATGGAAAAAATCTCGATAATTCCATCACATTGAAAGTCGAGTATGAGCTGGGCACGTCGTTGGGGAATGATTACGCAACATTTGCCGACGACGTTGAAATACCTTATCAGCAGTTATTAATGCCGGACATAAGCTTTACTGCTGAAAAAGTTGTGGTCGAATTAGAGATAGCCTGGACGTATCTTCTGAATACCGCTTACGTGAAGCGTTATGCTGTTTGGCTAGACGATGAATTTGCAGGTCAGATTGAGTCAGATGCGGGCTTAAAGAAAGCAGAGATTACAGCGATAAACTTTCGGCACCCACTACTTGTTCCTATGAATCATTCCCCAGATAACGATGAATACATGGGATTCGACTGGCCTGATGAGCCTGTAGATCCGAACTCTGAAGATGCTTGGGTTAACGATGTCAGGCCAATTTTTACTAAATTTCAGGAAATGTTGTCTGCTGTGACCCCCGGCAAGGTGGATGAGAATAAAGCTACCAATTATCCACAGTATACTGTCAATAGACGCTTGGGAGTGAAGACTGAGGCTGGCGCTATACCGCTTTTGGGCAAAACAATCGAAACAGCTATAGATGAGGTTCTTCCATCGTTTGACAACGAAGATTATCTAAATAACTTGATAATTCACCGAGTCTTATCCCAGCTGTTTGTCTATCCACTAGACCAGCTGAAAGTGCTCCTAAAAAATAGTGTGTGCATTGGCCCTATACGTACGATCCCCGGATCGGCGTTTCGTCCCAACCCTAACCCTCAGCAAGGTGACTGGATTGACGGAACAGCTGCATGGGACCTGCTCCATAAGTGTGATAGCCAATTGAACGCTCAGGTAAACCATTGGTTGTCGGCAAAAAAATGTTTTAACAGCGGCTATGGTTTGTCGTCGGTTGTCAGTAAAACATTTATCGAAATAAAAACCGGAAAGTCCAACGATACTGGGCAGATGAAACAGCAGTTGAGTGAGCTGATTGGTCGGTCGGTAAAGGATGAAGAGTTTGATGATGTGCGCTATCAGGAAGGAGTTGTACTTTACGACCTTAAGAATCGCATAACCTTAGCACCTAATCAGGTAGGGTCGGGTATATCGCAGATTATTCCAGTTGTCACAGCGGCACATCATATTACAAAGGGCATTGTTGCTGTAGAGCAGCCAGAGCTTCATATTCACCCAGCATTTCAAGTCGAAGTCGGAGACCTGTTCACCCAGCTAGATGTGAATGAAAGCAGGCGGCCAACGTTTTTGATTGAAACCCATAGTGAACACTTGATTTTACGCCTACTTCGAAGAATCAGAAATACGCATTCAGGTGCACTTGAGGACGGTCTTAAACCTGTCCGAATTGAGGATGTTTCCGTTATGTACCTGAGCAATGATGAAGGCGAAGTTAAGATTCATAAATGCCCGATAACTGAGGATGGAGACTTCGAATACGACTGGCCAAATGGCTTCTTTGTTGAACGAGAAGAGGAGATTTTCTCGTGATCAGAGAATACGCGCTTAATCCCGATGTTGTTGTCAGTGACATCAGTATTCTCCAGCGATTTTTTTCAGAATTTGGCGCAGAGAAAGGACGTTTAATAATCGACGTGCCTGAAAAGTGGACGTTGTTTCTGTATCGGAAAATCCAAAAACTAAATATGAAGCCTGTCGAAAAGAAAGGTTGTCTGTTGGGTTTAGAGAAAATTAAAAAGTACGGAATTAGCCCTAAATCTTCATTTTCTGTGACTGAAGGTGATGCTTGGCTTTCTAAAGTGTTTGAGTCTCCTGCAGCTGATGATCTTCATGCTATTTTGGATGAAGAGTCTGTAGATGATCCAAAGGTGTTCTGTTACTCCAATATGCTCGGTGAGTTTCCTGATGACTGGGAGTTGGGGCAGACGGAAAGTGTTGAGAGAAGTGCAGATAAAATGACAGAGGCTGTTTCCATCAGCCTAAGGCTAGCTAAGGCATTATATTTAGTTGACCCATATTTTGACCCTAGAGCCGACCGGTATCGTGTTCCTCTTCTCAGGTTTATTGAGGAAATTGGTAAGGGGCGTATAGGGTTGAAAAAACTTGTGATTCATACCATAGAGCAGTCACAAGATCCTGTTGCGCCAAAGAACAGAGCTGAGATAGAAAGAGGATTGAATCAGCACGTACAACCTTGCCTACCGGCGGGATTCCAGGTTGATGTGTGGATTCGGCCTCTTGGGTCGATGCATGACCGCTTTCTGCTTACTAATATGGTGGGTTATTCGTTTGGGCATGGTTTGAATGAGGATACTTCCGATCCAAATTCAAGAGTAAGTATTAATCGTTTATCGGCGTCAGGCAGAGATGAGCAATGGAAGTTTTTTGCTAATCCAGAGGGCCGACTCGGTGATGTGTTGTCTGTTGTAGGCACTTAAATGGCTACAAAACAGGTAGACGGTAATAAATATTGAGAATTGGTAAATATATCTACGTTGATATTGAGCTTGTTATAATAGATATATAGCTAAGCTTTTGATTTAAAAGAAATAGATCGTATTGGCATCAGTACTGCTACACCCCTAATGAAACTAATTAGGAGGTAGAGCTATGAGCCAGAAAGAAACCGGAGTATTTGAAGATTTAGAACTGACCGAGCACGCCCGACAGCGGATGAACCAGCGTGGTGTGAGTGAGCAAGCGGTTGAACTTGCTCTCCAGTTTGGACGAAAAATCCATTCACGACGTGCACTGTTTCATGTGATTGGCAAAAAAGAGATTAACAAACTGGGTGATCAGCATCCTGAACTGAAAGAGCTAGATGGTGTTCAGGTACTCACCACTGAGGATAGTGAATCGATCATCACGGTGTATCGCAATCACGACTTGCGGGCGATTCGCCCTAACAAACGAAAGCATCGTCATCTGCATTAAGGAGGACGTATGGCTACTAACTTAGAATTGCGCATGTTCTCCAAGATTGACAACTTAATTTATATTTTATCTCTATAAAAACAGGGAAGATTTTATGTCAGTAAAACAGCAGTCACCAGGAAAGTCCCATCAATTAAGTGATTTGGGCGAATTACTTGCAAAAGAAAATGCTCCTCATCAAAACCTTAGTCACAGGATTCGCACACTAATCGATCAGATTGGTGCGGGATTGCATGAGCGGGAACAGATTGTAGCTATTGCGTTTTTGGCGGCCCTCAGTGGTCAGAACTCATTTCTGTATGGCCCACCGGGAACTGCCAAAAGTTTGATTTCAAGGCGACTGGCATGCGCATTTGATCAGCCGGCCTATTTTGAACACTTAATGAGTCGTTTCACCACGCCTGAAGAAGTCTTTGGGCCGGTCTCAATTAAAGAGTTAAAAGAAGACCGTTATATTCGGAAAACAGCTGGTTACTTACCGCAGGCGGAATTTGCGTTTCTTGATGAAATTTGGAAATCCAGCCCTGCCATTTTGAATACACTGCTGACACTTATCAACGAGCATGTATTTAAGAACGGTGAGTTAGTTGAGCAAGCACCTCTTAAATCACTGATTGCCGCGTCAAATGAGGTTCCTACAGAAAACCAGGGGTTGGATGCGCTTTATGATCGTTTTGTCGTACGTCTTGTAGTGCCACCTATCACCAAAGACGAGCACTTTAATGCGCTGATAAATTCAAAGCCATCTTCGGATAAGCCTGTAGTATCTGATGATTTGATGATTGGTTACGAAGAGATAGGTGAGTGGCGTCAGCAGATTCATGATGTCCAGATAAGTGATAATTGCATATTAGTTATCAAATCTATCCGTGCAAGGTTAGTAGAGACGTATGATGAGCTGAAGGTCTATGTCTCAGATCGTCGTTGGCAACGGGCAGTTCAGTTCATGAAGGCTTCAGCATTTTTTAACGGTCGGCAAGAAACTAACCATAGTGATGTGGTGTTGCTAAAACATTGCCTTTGGACAACTCCAGGGAATCTGGAAACAGTTACTGACATTGTAATGGAATCGATTAAAGCGTTGGGGTTCTCTAGCGGTTTAAGTCTGGCTGAACTGGATAGGCAAAAGGATGACTTGGACAAAGAAATTCATAAAGAGTTGTTTCATCGTCAAGACGTATACGACTCAGTGAAGCTTTCTGGGAATAAACAGTACTTTGAGTGTAGAGCTACTTTCAACGAAACATATCCGAGTTATCGTCCGGAACCTAAGTCGATTACTTGCTATATCCCATGCTCCGATTTTAAGGCTAAGAATAAAATAAAACCTGTAGATAGCTCTGGAAATGAGTTACGACATTTCGATGTGAGCTTTGACAAGCAAGGCTCTTGTAAGATTTCTGATAGTGATAGGAACTATGCAGACTTTATATTTACGCCAAAGATTCTTTTTCATAAGGGTGATAAAAAAGAAGAAATTAACACTCGCTTGATTAAGTCTCTTGCTGGTTCAGTAGGTAATCTGAGAGGGCAGCTTAAGAAATCCCTTAAGCAGGTTGAAGAGAAACTAGCTAGCTATAAACAGCATCTTGAAAGCCCGTTTGTAACATCAGAAGAAACGGACGTAGCAGTAAAGGGAATACTAACCCAGATTGATCAACTAAAACTGCGCATTAAAGATTGTGAACGGTTGGAATCGTTATGCAGCTGAAGAGTGTTGATGTAGCTGCAGAGTCTGTGCTGCGTGAAGTGAGTCACAAGAGCGCTAATTTGATTCGGTCAGTAAACTCTTTAGAAGAAAAGTTAGACCAGTCTATTGATGAATGGAAAAAAACAAGTCAGAGAGTTATCGAGGAAGAGACCCCGTACCAGGAATCTGATGAAAAATTACTGAAATGGGAGCACCGGCAGCAAGAGGGCTTCTCAGTTGATAACATGAGCCAAATGGTTGCTGACTATCGGTCATTTTGCCAGTCAGCTGGTGAGCCATTTGATCAGAAGTTTTGGGCAGGCCAGTTAAAAAATAATACCCCGCTATCAGCTGAGGTTCTGGATGAAGAAGATCTTAATGTTAGCTGCACACTGCTATTAAATGATTGGCGGAAAAAACTTGATCGCGTTAACTCTGCTTGGCAGCTAAAGAAGCTAGATGAATTACGTACTGTGCTGATTAAGGAGATTGAAGAGTGGCTCAAATATCTATCAACGCTAGTCGAGGCACTGGAGTCATTGGGTTTAGATCCAGGTGTATGGCTGGACTTAAGTAGTGGGGCTCTCAACCCTCAGGCTATTGATGAATTTAGACGTTGGGCTAAATATTTGTCTGAAGATAAAAGCGCAAGAGAGATTGCTGATCTACTGGGAAAAATGCGCCAGATTGAGTCCTCAGAACAGATCGAAAAAGTTAGTCTCTCTGTTGAAGTAGCGATGCCTGTGATTGATGTATCCTCAAAAGAAGAGATTGTCGGAGTCAGGCTTGGCAGGGATATTGAACACGCGTTACCATCAGAATTAGCGTTGTTATCTGATCCTGAAACCTCGTTGTTATTTGACCTCAAATATCTTGAGTCAAGATTGCTTTGCTTTGAAATGCAGGGTGAGATGCTGATTTCTGAGCAGCAAGAAGTAGAAATTGAGCAATCCACTGCTGAGGATGAAAAACTGGGGCCAATGATTCTCTGTGTTGATACCAGTGGTTCGATGAGTGGTACGCCGGAATGTATAGCCAAAGCGATGGCCTTGTACCTTGCAACTCAGGCTAAAGCGCAAAACAGATTGTGCTATCTCATTAACTTTTCGACTGGTATTACGACCTACGAGCTAACAGGTTCGGATGGATTAAGCTCTTTGGTTGAATTTCTCAGTCAATCGTTTCACGGTGGTACCGATGCGGCACCTGCGTTAAAGCATGCTTTACGGACAATGACTCAATCAGGCTATAAAAAAGCAGACCTGTTAGTAATTTCAGATTTCATTATGAGTGAACTACCCAGTGAGATACAGGCGACGATAGAGAAACAGAGGATGTCAGGAAATCGTTTTAACTCATTAGTCATCGGAGACTGCTTTATGAGTGAGCGATTAAGAACCTGTTTTGATCAGGAGTGGGTGTTTAATCCATCATCCAGTAAGATCCATGAGTTGATCCATTTTAATCAGGATATGGATTCTCATTCATTAAAAATCAATTAATTAAATTCTAATTTCAGCCCAGTAAACAAGGAATGATTAAATGTCTGAAGCGTACAATAATTTCCAGGTGTCAATTCGTGATGCTGAACAGATGTTGGCCTTTTTTGATCAGTTAAATAAGGAAAATGCTTCTGTAAATGATCCCGAGGTACTCAAAAGAGGCGCCTTAATCATGACGCTGACCGCTTGGGAAACATATGTAGAGGATAGGGTGAAAGAGGAAGTCGATTGCCGACTGAGAGCGTTAGATGGAAGTCAGGTTGCAAACTTTGTTAAGGGGCAGCTTGATCAGGAGCTGAAAACTTTTCATAACCCGAATTCAAGAAAAACCAAAAAATTATTTGAAGACTTTGTCGGTAAGGATGTTACTGAGTTCTGGCGTTGGCCGGGTATTGATGTTGAGGCGGCAAGAACAAAACTGAATGAGTGGATCTCCAAGCGCGGGGATGCTGTCCACCGTTCTATTACTGATAAGCAGGGAAGTCATTTGGTCGGTCGTAATGATATGGAGAAGTGTATCAAGTTCTTCAAACAGCTAGTAATAGCAACTGATGAGGCTATTTAGTTATAGTTCATTGATTAGCGGACAAGGGACTGAGTATGGAACAGCTTATTTATCAAATAGCCTCTATCAACCGGGCTTGGAAACTTGCCCGTGAACAGTGGGGGGCGGTATCTAATATTGCATTAATGCTTAGAGAGCGGAAGTCTTCATTGCAAAGTCGTTTGATTAGAGAATATCCCGATTATATTGTCTTACGTCTTGATACCGATAATTTAGATGGCGAAGAACTGTACAGTATTCGTCTTAAATCAGAAATAATTTTACCCAACGGGGTGCGCCGCATTGATGCGGAGCATCTTCCTGTTCGGCTTGCCGAAGAGCTTTTTGCTGCGACCGAGTTGGATCAATTAGTCCAGAGAGATTGAGCATGGATATATCAATTTTTAAAACGTTCGATATTAATACGGTTTTTTACGGCGTAATCGCTTCAGTGACGTTTTTTTTCATGCTAGCAGAGTTCCGGCTATCTTCACGTTATAGGAAACTATTACAGCCTTGGAAGAAACTCGAAAAGTCAATCAATACAGCTGTTGAACCACTAGCATCTGATAATTTATCTTCATATCAGCAAGGCTTATTACATCAGTTTTTTGTTGTTGACTCGGATTCAGGTGAAGGCGGTTTTAAGCTATCCCAGCAGCATGGTAAGCACCTAGTGACAACGCCGGTTAACTTCTTTATTCCAGCCCAGCCGGCTTCACCTTATCGTTTTGTTCCTGCTTTGTTGACCACTATTGGTGTGCTGGGCACTTTTCTTGGTATCTCCCTAGGTTTGTCTGATTTTGATGTTAACAGTCAGGGGTCACAGGCGTTGATGAAATCAGCCACTACGCTGCTTGAAGGAATGAAAACTGCTTTCTATACATCCTTAGCTGGATTGTTGGGGTCGGTTTTATTCATGGTGTGGCATGCGGTATTAAGTAAGTCTAGAGAATACAGGCATCGGCAAGTAATAAATATGTATCAAGCTTTCTGTGTGGCTGTTTCTCCTGTAACGCTTTTACATCGCCTTGCGAGGGCTAACGAAGATGAATTAATAGATAAGCAGCTACAAGCAGCGGAGCAGTCTATTCGTTCTAATAAGTCAATGATGGTAGTAAGTAACCAGTTGGCTAAATCTTTAGCTGGATTTGATGCTGAGACGATGACGGATAAGATATCTAAGGCGATAACGGTTACCGTTGAGAGTGAAATAGCACCGTGCCTCCAATCTATCAGTGCAAGCATGAAAGAGCTTAAGGCAATTAAGGAGCAAAACAGCCAAGAACTCGTAGATCTTATGATTATTAAAATGAAGCAAGAGGTATTTGAGCCGTTTTCTTTACAAGTTGATCAGCTTTCAAGCAGCAACAAGCTAACGGCTGAAGCTGTGCAACAATCTATCATGTCGGTAAACCAGCTTACCTCTAGATTAGAAACCATGATGTCAGGCTTGGATCAGACTACAGATTCGTTGAATACATTCCAGCGGGAAACCTTGGTTAAACTCCAAGATTTTGCGCTATCACTGAAAACAACCCTTTCACAGTTTAAGGATGATACAGAGGGCGCTCTGAATCGTGTTGCAGATGAAATTCAAGGGGCTTTAGATAACTCTATACAAGGAATGACCCTTCAGCGGCAAGCTTTTGAGGATAGCGCGGGGAAAGCAGCAGAGGCATTTTCTAAACAAAATGAGAGCCTTAAACGAGTTGGTGAGGATTCAAGTAGTCTTATGCTTAGCGCGAAGGAAAATCTTCTTGAAGGTCTTGGTAATATCGACGACAAAGTTAAGGATATGTCTAATGTTGTTCAACGAGAGTTGGAAGTTTTCCGTATTGAATATCAGAAAAATTTAACTGAATTTTTTGATCTTCAAGGTAACTTGCTGGAGGCAACACTAGGTGAGCAGCGTGAGGGGTTGGCAGGGGTTGTTTCTGATTACAAAGAGGCGTTTGTTCAAGAGAATAAGCTTAGACAAGGCCAGTTTGAAGCGATCAATCAGCAACATCAAAAATTGCTTGAGGGTGTAGAGGTTGTAAGCCAGCTGGTAGAAGCCGTGGGGATAAATAAAGCGGGAGCCTTTAACCAGTTAGAAGATACAGCGCAAGCTGTCAGCGCACAGGTTGGGAAGCTTAGACGTACCTACGAAGAAGCTTCAAACCGGTTTAATGATATGACTGAGCAGATGCCCGAAGCTATGAATGATTATTTTAATCGTTCAAAAAGCACTAACGAACGTTTTTTTAATAACTTCGATGAAGCGGCAGCTCAAGTGCACGGTAAGTTAGCAGATGCTGCTAATTTATTGGTGACTGCTATGCAGCAGATTGAAATGCAATCTATAAGCTCAGAAAAAGAGCCGACATCATAATGGATAGATATAGTCAGGTTCAGGGTAATAGTGATATTGATGAAACGGGTGCTTGGCTGTCGATTGGTGATCTGATGTCAGGGTTGTTAATGATTTTTGCGCTTTTACTTATTTTAGCTCTATTGCAGTTAACCGAAGCGGCGGAGAAGGCTAAGAATAGCCGAGTTGTTATAATTCAATCGCTTCAAAAGACTTTAAATGAGAAAGGTATTCATGCACAGGTCGATCCACAGACCGGTGATATTAGTATTTTGGACTCTGTTCTATTTGATGTTGATCAATCAGCATTAAAGTCAGAGGGAAGGAGCTTCCTTGAGCTTTTTGTTCCAGTATATAGTGGTGCAATTTTCTCGAGTGAGCAGGTAGCTAGTCAGATTCAGCATGTCGTTATCGAGGGGCACACTAGTTCGTCGGGTAGCTGGAATCACAATATGTCACTTAGTTTAGATAGAGCTAAGAGTGTTTCTGAGGCGATTTCTGATTTGACCTTTCAGGGTAAAAGTGACTTTAGGTCTAAAATATTGGTTGCAGGTAGGGGGGAGGCAGAGTCAGATCAATCTGACGATAGGGCGGGTGATCGCAAGGTTATCTTTCGTTTTCAATTCAAAAGCGACCGTTTTCTGCATTGGTTTATCAAAGAAAGAGGCTTGTGATCATGGAAATGGGGTTGTATTTTCATGAGCCCAAAGGCTCTCCTAAAAAAATGTGGGCACTTGCAAGCGGGCTTGAGAAAAAGGAGTGGTCACCTTCTGATAGTGTTGAAGCTTTCCCTCCGAAATCAGTCCAAGATATTTTAGTGTTTATTGAAAACGGTAGCTTTGAGCACGTTTCGATACTTGATTGGATAACCTTATTTGATTTCAAAGATCAGTGGGACTCCATTCATTCTGATTTAGATGTGGCCGCTACCTCTGCTCTGATTTTTAAAGCGATTCCTCAAAATGCGGCATTAACTCACCTAGCACTTTTTAGAGCTTTATTAACGATTGATGGTTCTGGCAGAGTTTTTCCTGAAGTTTTACTAGAGCACTTACATTTTCTTAAAGATTACTTAGATGACGCAAGTTTAGAGCTATTGAATATTGCTTTGTTGGCAAGGTCGGGTAAGTTCGAATTGATAGCGAAAAAAGCAGCAGATTCAGGACTCACCGTTGATAGTTTCTATGCTAAATACCATCTTCCAAAATGCACAAATCTAAAGAAAAAAACAGTTGAAGCCCTTCCTCACTTAGTTTCCTCTATTCATGTCACTGAATATGATAACTGGTTAGTAGCCGCTCTGTGCGAGCTGCAGCGAGCAGATTCAATTCCTTTAGTAGAAGCATTGCTTGTGCTACCAGTAAATAGCTTGAGCCGCTGCAATGGTCTAGTTTCTTGGTTAGATGAATATTGTCACCCTCGTATTGAGGAGACTATTTGGTTTGAGCTTACCAACAGTGCAAGAAGTGTTTTACGTAAACTAATACATGTTTCTGAATTCTATAGATTTAAGCAGTTAGTGGGGTTGCTAAGACGTGATGCCGTTGCTACTGGAATAGGGCTGGACGATAAAGCTAAAAACCAAATTCGTCAAAGAGCTTTGTTTTGGGAACATTATGATTCAAGAATGCTTTCATTGCGTGTTCTCGTGTCGTCGACTACCAAGCTGGCATTACTAGAGTCTATGGCAGAGTCTTCTTGGTTAGAAATCCTAGAAGACAAAGACGGTAGTGAAGTTGTTATTATGGAGTTTGATCAACATATTGTGGTTGAGTTTTTACGCGGAGGCACTAGTGAAATAAGGATTTTTAAAAAATCAATGCGTAATGTAAACCTTTTATTGAAAAGTAAAGAGCTATCGATTAAGTCGATACGTGAGGCGTTTTATGATGATGTTCATGATCATGTCTTTATGTGGCAATGGTCGTGTGAGGCATGGCTTAGAAATTCCTTTAAAATCATTCCAAATGACAAGGTTGTAACCTTTAAAGGACTTCCACCGCAGGCTAATCATTATTCGATTAAATCTGGCTTGTCTAAACCCGATGATGATTTAATTGCACGGCGAGCTGAAGAGTTGGGTCCGTGGTTTGATTCTTTTTTTGAAAGGGAAAAGTTACTTGGGAAATTAGGAAAGAGCCATGGGGCCTCGGCTCGAAAATACTTACTAAATGGTAAGAGGTACGGTGAATTGGGGTACTTCTCGAAGATGGCTGATAGTTTTGAAAAAGCGGCAAATCTGGGTAGTTCAGAAGCGATGTACCAGTTAGCCTCATATCTTCTTAGCGGTAAGCCGATGTCGAAGGAAAAGAGGCTTGAGGGTGAGCTTTGGCTTGAAAAAGCAGCTAAAGCAGGTCATCCAAAAGCCGTTAAATCGCTATCGAATGCTAAATTAAGCTGAGGTAGGTATTGATTACCTTAAGTGAGTTTTAGCGGAAATTAATCTTATTGTTGGTTGTGAGATACGATCATTTGTCTTTTGTATTCATTAGCTTGAAGCATAGTGACTGCTTAATATGTTTGTTAAATATCTTATATTAGGTAAATAAATTTACTTTTTTATGTGGTGGGTAAGGCCGATAAAACTGGATAGTTATTGCTAATATACTGTTTTATATTGATATTTTAGTGAATGGTATATAATGTGCTTTATGAGAGATGGTCGTTAGGGCATCAGTTGTTGTTCTAACTTTGGAGAAAGAAAAAAGGATAAATGCCATGTCACATAGCTTCTCACAACATGCTGCTACAATTCAGTCGCACCCTATCGGCTCATTTGAAGAGCTACCCGCATCGTTAAAGATTGCTGATACTGGACGCCTAAGCTGCTTTTATGCGCCTTTTGATTATATTAATACCGACGCTCGTATAGTTATCTGTGGTATTACCCCGGGCTTGCAGCAAGCCAGAATCGCGCTACAAATTGCAGCTAAAAGGTTACACGCAGGTTCAACTCAACTTGATGCGCTTCGAGCAGCAAAGGCTACCGCGAGTTTTGCAGGAAGCATGCGAATCAATCTAATTAGAATGCTTGATTATTGCGGAATTCATGAGAAGTTAGAACTTTCTAGCTGTGCTGAACTTTTTGAGTCTAAGCAGGCGCTTTTGCATACGACTTCAGCTCTTCGTTATCCCATACTCGTGAATGGAAAAAATTACAGTGGTTCACCGTCTATGCTGACAACCCCGTTACTACGTGATCAAATCGAAACTTATTTGGTTCCTGAAGTTGCTTCAATTAACGCTAATGCGTTGTTCGTTCCTTTAGGGGAAAAAGTTGCCAAGGTATTATTGGAGCTTGCGAGGCGTGGAATCATTAATGAACAGCAGGTGTTAGCAGGGGTGCCACATCCGTCAGGCGCTAATGCTGAGCGAATAAAGTTTTTCCTCGGAGAGAAAGATGAAAAGGATTTATCCGACAGGACTAATCCTATTGTAATTAATAAGGCTAAAGAGTGCTTATTTCAGAAATTAGGAATTTAAGCAGGAGAGGACTTTTTCCTTGTGACAGCTCTTTTTAGAAAATTATGAATAGCTCCTGCTGATGTGCTGAAACCGACTTTCATAGCTATAGGGTTTAACAATGGAGCTTACCGCTGCGTGTAAGGCGTAGTCGCTATGAGTATTAGCCGCTTAATGCAGACTTTTAACTCGGCACAGGGAAATTGGCTTTACCTAGATTGAAGGGGAAGGACGTTGATTGTTAGTCATTGTAAAGCATGGATAAATGAGTTTTTAGTGGTTCGTGGGCTAGTATCCCCAAAAGGAATTCCGCTGTTTAAATATTGTACAACTGAGTTGGAGCTAGAGACTCTTGTTAAAATATTAAAAGGATACAAAAGGGAACGTTCAAACCCTGCTTTTGAGGTTTATTGGTGTGCTGGAACTTGCCTCTACATAGCAGAACAGTTTCGTCGGAACTATGACTCTAATTGGTCTTGGAAAGTTTTCGATAATGCATTAGAGCTTAATTTTTCAGCCAATGAGCACAAGGGGCTAGTTGATAAGGGACTGAAGTTTTGGGGTCGCCCCATTCGCTATCGAGTCAATGGAGCAGACTATCTTGGTTCCCTTTTCGCGGAAGGAGGGTTGCCTTGGAAATTATTACAGAGTGAAGGTCATGGCTTTGGACGGGCGATCAAAGCAGGACTTAAGCATTATCATGAGTGTAACCGCGATGGGCATGATCTAGCTTCCGTTATTTGTGAATACGGCCAATATTTCCCTCAGTCATTCCAGAATAATGAGAAGTATCAATTACTGACTAAAGTTGTTGAAACGCTCATGCTATTAGCTGAACAGCACTCTCTTAATGATCACGAAGATCCAGCAGCCTATTTGAATAGCCACTTTCCCCAGTGGCGTGATGAGTTTCCATTACCCTTGGGTGAAGAAAATGGTTATGCGCTTGTTAATGAGTGGCTGCGGGATGCTAGTGTTCGTCTTGAGGAGCGAATGCGAGCGGAAGAGATGGTTCGTTATTTTACCTGTGAGCATCGGTTAGATGGTTCTATGGAGTCTGCACGCTTACAGGCTGAGGTGAGATTAGCTCCATCCCTTGAAGTAAAACTTGATGGTCGGAGACTCAGCACCACTCGTGTAGAACTGGCGCTTTATGAGGGCGGCCAGATGATACTGACACTCGGTGCAGCCTACGGCCGACAGAAAGGAGATGTACTGTTTATAAAATTACCTGTAGAGGTTGTTAAGTGTCGTCGCAAAGATACTGAAAAACCCCTTTTCTTGGTGTGCTCATGTGCAGGTGAAAAGTTGAGCATGCACACCATCCAGTTTAGTGAGGTTGACTGGAATCAGTTGCCGGCTGTCTTTGTTGAAAAGGATCAAGAACTTCTCTTTGTTGGTATTGCATCCGTTCAAGCTCAGGCAGAAAAGGTATTTTTGCGTGTGCCGGCATTCATGAAGGTTCAAAGTGTTGATCCGCTCATTTATGATGAGGCTGGTGGTGTCTGGTACTCTCTTAGCGATCGTACAGTTATTCATGATTCGGGTTCTAATTATGTCATTGAGCCCGGTAGCTTAACAGCTACAGAACGTGTTGAGTTCCAAGGAGTGCTATCTCCATACGATACTCTGCCAATCGCAACCTGGCTTGGATGTCCCCGTTGTATGCTTTTAACCGATTCGGGAGAAATGGGACAGCCTGATGCATATCGGATTAATAATCAGATAGTGCAGAGCATAGATTCTCTTCCTTTGCTTGGCTGTTTTAGAATGGACGTTTTAGGGCCTAATCAGGAAGTTTTGGCTCGGCGAAAGCTAGGGGTGTTGCCAAATGATTTTTCGATCATGTCTATGCCTGCTTCTTCACAGGTTCCGGCACGCGTTATGATCAATACAATGCAGAGGCTGAACGTTCGGGTACTAAACGATAATTTATGTTCGAATATTAGCCGTGATGGGGGGGGAGCAACGGTTGAACTCATGGTCGTTGATCGGCAACCTGATCAAGTTCTACTGGAGGTATCGGATCCACGTAGCCACAGTGATGCTATTGTTATTCGCTTACCTTATCCGGAAGAAGGGGTGCAGCTGTTAGCTGCAGATGGAAAACTGTTTGATAAGCGGGAACTTACGGTTGATCGCATTTTGGGTATGTCATTGGTGATGACACCTCCTTCTGGTACAACACAAACCTTTCATCTTTCATTAGGGCTTATGGGACGAACAGTAGGCCTAGAAAAACATTACGCCTATAGTGCCAAAAATAGCTCTATAGAAGTGAGTCTATTTTCGTTGTATGACGATATTCTTTCGTTGCTAAGTACTAGTTCAGAGCAGGATGCGGTTATTCGTTGTAGGGTTGAAACCACTCGGATGTTACAGCAGTTTGATATTCGTCGATATGAAGCGAGAATCTGCTTCACTAAGGGGGACAAAGACTACTTTGAGCTAGTTGATCAGAATGGACAGCCTTTATCGTATAGAACTGAAGGGGCAAAAGTGATGGCCATGCAGGTACAGACACCTGAAGCGGCACCTGTTGCATTACATCCTCAGGCTATTCAAGATTTTACTACGGGCGTTTTTGAGTTACCCCAGCGGCTCCAAAAAGATGGTCCCTGGCTACTTTACCCTGCTGAGGAATCAATAGTGTTTTTTCGTCCTGCTATATATTTATCTAATGTGGTTATCGGTGCTTTAGATAATGAGCACGAAATCAAAACACTTAATTCTGCAGCACGTTACTACCATCCAGTACAAAATCCTGATGTTTTTACTGGTGTGTTTGACGTTATGGCAGGGCACTTTCTACATAGCAGTTGGTTGTATTTGATTGAGCTAAAAGGTCGATATCCGCATATACCGCTTTCAGCCTTTGAAAGTTGGAAGCACCTCACACAGCATCCAGAAGCAATGGCTTTGGCCTTGTTTCGTCTAGAAATGAGCGCCTCCTTTGCCGTCCGTCTGCAGCAGGAGTTGGCTGTTATTTGGGAAGCCGTCACTTTCGAACAGTGGAAAAAAGCCGCTCAGTTGTACATTCAAGGTGTATCACAACAGTTTGGTATTCCTGAAGAGGTGGTTAAAGCAAACGCGCTTAAGCGAATGCAACAGTTGTCCGTAGCTGTTCCAGTTTTCAAGGAACTTGCTGGTGAGCTCTGTGAGGCGAATCTAGAAACTGCGAAGGGGGTGCCGTTAACGCTCGTACTGCCTATCTGGTTGAGGGACCTTCGAGCTCGTCAAGAGGATGCTCAGTGGCCTATCAATCTTCAAGAGCCGCTGACTAGCTGGATGCAGCAGCAAGAGGATTATGCTTGGATGCTTGGGTTGGAAATGCCTAGTTACATGAGGTCAGTTTGTTTCATGCCAGTGTTTGCCGCATGTTTGACGGCTGGGCTCGCGGATGTATCTGAATTGGCTGTTGAGGAGGCTTCATTGCGTTTTGGTTTTCGCGTTCTGTCTGATTTTGATCGAGATGGTTGGTATGAGCCGGTTTACTCGGCTACTTTGTCAGGTTTGCTTCACGCTAAAGGAGGTCACTCATGAGTGGTTATTTTAAGGATTTAATTAATCAGTCACTGGAGCGTACACGTGAAGCGACACTATCGATCTTGGGTATCAAAAATACTGGGCTCAGGGCGCACCTTACTGAACAGATGCATAACCGTATGGGGGAAGAGGGGTGCTTTCTGGCACCGCCAGTTTTTGAACATACTTTTGGCTGGGAGTCAGGCAAGTCTAGTTTTGCTGAATTAAAAGGACATCTACTATCAGAGTCTGTTGTTAAAGCACTTACAACAGCTGGAAATTACGGGTTTGATGCCAATATTAAGCCCTATACACACCAGGTGAAAAGTTGGAATACATTGCTGGCAGATAAACCTAAATCTGCGGTTATAACTACAGGTACCGGTTCGGGAAAGACCGAGTGTTTTATGATACCGATTTTACAGGACCTGGTTAACGAGTATGAGCAAGGTGATAGTGCATTGGTGGGTGTTCGTGCGCTCTTTTTGTATCCATTGAATGCGTTGATCAACTCTCAACGTGAGCGCCTAGATGCTTGGACTGCACCATTTAGCGATAACATCCGTTTTTGCCTGTATAACGGTAATACTGAAGAGAATGAAAGTACCGTTCGAAAAACACAAGGAAAACGACCTAACGAAATACTGTCACGTGAGCGCTTGCGTAAGGAGCCTGCCCCAATCTTGATGACGAATGCGACTATGCTAGAGTACATGCTAGTTCGTCAGGTGGACGACCCTATTCTGCGAATTTCCCGAGAGCGTCAATCTCTAAGATGGATTGTGCTTGATGAGGCGCATACCTACATCGGCTCCCAGGCCGCAGAGCTGTCGCTGTTGCTTCGCCGTGTAGTGGAAGCCTTTGGTAAGCAGGCGCATGAGATTCGTTTTGTGGCTACTTCTGCCACTATTTCGGGAGAAGGTGCTACAGAGAAGCTACAGACTTATCTGGCATCGCTAGCTGGTGTACCGAATGACCAAGTTGTTGTCATTGGTGGCTCACGACAGGTTCCCACAGTGGCACACGAGCCAGAGCCGGTGCGCGCACTGACTGAAATTGGTGACATTGACAGAGGTATGTCGATTTCTCGTGATCGTTATAGTGCGTTGTGCAATCATCCGCTGGCCTATCGAGTGCGCCAAACGCTTATTGGCAGTGACAAGCCGCTTGACCTTAACGATCTAATTGATGTGGTTGCCCCGATGCTAGTAAACAAGCAGAAGGCCGCCCAGCAACAAGAATTGCTGCAATGGATTGATCTGATGAGTGATACTCAGTCAATGGAGGGCGAGTCTCCTTTTCTTAAGCTGCGAGGGCATCTTCACCAGCGTATGTTGCATGGGCTTTGGAGCTGTATCGATCCCAAGTGTAGCGCTAAGTCAGATAATTTAAAGCAGTGGCCATTCGGAAATGTCTATGTCACTCAGCGGGCCCGTTGTGAGTGTAATGCTCCTGTTTATGAACTGGCATTTTGTAATAGTTGTAAAACACCTCACTTAGTTGCAGAAGATGTAAAAGGTGTTCTGCGGCAGGCTAGCCCCTATTCAGGCGATGAATTCTCACTTTTGGATGACTCATCTAATGAGTCAGTGCCCGAAGTAAAAGAAACCAAATATGCAGCAAAACAGTCTTTAGTATTAGCTTCAGCTTCAGCTGTTTGTAAGTCTTATGAGACCCAGTCTTTTAATATGCAGTCTGCCGAGCTGGGGGCACTTAGTGCGCCAGCTGTAATTGACGTGAAATACCATACAGAAGAGGGTTCAGTCTGCTCTGAGTGTGGTGAGTCTGGGCACAGGCCGGCAGGTTTCCTGCGGAAATGTTACTTGGGAGCACCTTTCTATGTTAGTAATGCCGTGCCTACGGTGTTGGAGTTTTGTCCTGATCCGAAGAAAGAGGACTTACCAAAGGGTACGAGTCCAGATAGCTTACCGGGTCGTGGCCGTAAACTGATCACTTTCACCGATAGCCGGCAGGGCACCGCGCGAATGGCTGTTCGGATGCAACAGGAGGCAGAACGATCCCGCCTAAGAGGGCTTGTATTTCAGGTTTTGCGTAACAGGCAAGGACTTGAAAATATGAAGTCCCCATCATTGCCTGACAAATCTGCCGAACAGTTATTAAAAGAAGCTGAACAACTTGAACAGTTGGGTATGACTGACTTAGCTCAGCAGCGTCGCGATGAAGCATACTTAAAACTAAGTCCTGTTTCAGGTGTAAAACAGGTAACGCTTGGGTGGAGCGATTTGGTCTCGGATCTTGCTGCAGCTAATGACATCAAATTTTCCATTCTGGATTATAATCGCTATGCGAATCCAGAGTTTTTCGGTGGTCATGACAATAGCTTAACTTTATCAAACTTATTGTTATTACGTGAGTTTGCCCGCCGCCCTAAAAATCAGAACAGTAGTGAGACATTAGCGCTTGTTCAGGTTGGGTATCAGGGCTTGGATAGTATTCAAGCGGTTCCTCGTTTCTGGGCAGAAACGCTAGCGCCGAAACTGGATGACACACAAGAAAGGGAAGCCTTAAATCTTCAAGACTGGAAGGATTTCCTGAAGGTTGCGTTGGATTTCTATGTTCGCGAAAACACATTCATTGTTATGAATGATAATGAGCGATATTGGTTGGGTGCTAAGTTTTCTCCAAAGGAACTTGTGGCTCCTAAAATCGATTATCAGGATACAGCACGGGTTAAATCTTGGCCGCAATTTAAATCAGGAAGGCAGCCGTCACGACTAGCAAAGTTGCTCATTCATGGCGCTGAGCTCGATCCAGATTCTTCAATAGATAGGGATAAAATTAATGAGTGGCTAAGGTCTGCTTGGCAGGAGTTAACTCGGTTGCAGATCCTGCAAAGTAGTGGCGGAGGTTATACCTTAGCACGTCAAGCTATTACCTTTGCCTTACCTCAAAAGGCTTGGGCGTGTCCGTTTACTTATCGCCTTTTGGATACGACCTTCAGAGGGTTGACGCCTTATATCCCAAGAAAAGCCGAACGAACTCAGCTTTTATGTTTGCAAGTTACAGTACCGGATTTTACGGCACTGGCTCCGGAAGGAGAGGATGAAGGGGCTTTAAAGGCTATCCGCAATAAGGTGGCACACAACAATATTATTCAGCAGTTGCGTCAAGTGAACCTATGGAGTGATATCTCTGATCGTACCGTTGAGGGAGGTTTCTACTATCGTACAGCTGAGCATTCAGCTCAACAATCTTCTAAACGATTGGAAGGATACGAAGAGCTTTTTAAGGCTGGAAAAGTCAATGTCTTGAACTGCTCTACAACCATGGAAATGGGGGTGGATATAGGTGGTATCTCAGCCGTGGTGATGAATAACGTCCCACCGCATCCAGCCAACTATCTGCAGCGTGCAGGTCGAGCGGGCCGTCGGAATGAGGCTCGGGCTGTGGCCTATACACTGTGTAAATTTGATCCGCATAATACTCGTGTATTCAATAACCCGAAATGGGCGTTCAGTACGGAGATTCCTGCCCCAGTAATTACTTTAGAGGCTGCACCGTTAGTTCAACGACATATTAACTCATACTTGTTGTCGCAATTTTTGAAGACGCAAACAGGGTCTGGGGGTGATAGAACTAGGTTAACGGTTCAGTGGTTTTTTCACGCAGGAGAGGGGGTCGTAGGGGACTTTATTGATTGGCTGGGTAGTGAAGCGAAATCTTTTGAGGAGGGGGCGAAGAGAATTGTTAAGCGAACAGCGCTGGAGTTATCTGGTATAGAGGTTTTGGCTATCAAAAGCAGTGAGGCTATTAGGCGGCTGGCTAGTGATTGGCAACAAGAGTACCGACAGATTAACTTGCGACTGAATGTAGCTAACGATCCAAATTATAAAAAGGCGCTGGAGTTGGAGAAAGCCCGTCATGAAGGGGAATACCTGCTAAAAGAGTTAGCCGCTAGAGCCTTTTTACCCGGGTATGGTTTTCCAACTAATGTGGTTGCTTTGAATACTTACAACATTGAGGATTTCAAGAACAAAAAAAATGGGCAGGCGGATAAGAAAAAAACTGGTCGAGAAGATAACATTTTTATTTACAAGGAGCAGCCTTCACGCGGGCTAGATATTGCAGTGAGGGAATATGCACCGGGTGCTCAGGTTGTTATTGATGGGCGTGTATACCGTTCGGCGGGTATTAAGATGCAGTCTTACCATGAAGGGGCAAGCGGCAGTAGCCAGAAGTTTGATCTATCTTGGCAGTGTGTGAACTGTGGAACTCCAGGCTATCAGGAGCATGCTTACTCGCATAGTGATGAAATATATTGCTCTCAGTGTGATGTCAAAATCCCTGACTACCTAATCAAAAAAGTACTTCGTCCATTAGGGTTTGTGACGGACTTTTACGAGCCGACAACTAACGATGTTTCTTCTCAAAAATTCATGCCTTTAGAGCGACCTCTTGCCCATGTTAACGGAGCAGTAGTCTCATTGCCGGATCCCGCTTGTGGTTTTGTTCGTTTTGGAGAGGATGGCCAGATAGTTGTCCGCTCAGGTGGTGAGAATGGTCAAGGGTTCGCAGTATGCATGAGTTGTGGCCGAGCCGACTCAATGACCTCTCATGATGAGCTTCCTTTGGGAATGGAGCCGGACAAAAGTCATAGGCCTATTGGTGGTGCTACAGGTAGCAAGAGTAAGCCCGAGTGCTCAGGTGAAAGGGTTATGCGGAATATTTATCTGGGCTACCGCTCAAGAACGCATGTTGTCGAATGGGCTTTCCGAAATCCGTTAACCGGTGAGTGGATTCCTGAAGATGAAACTGGACGAGTGATCGCGACAACACTCGCGGTTGCACTGCGTGATGCGGTATCTGACCAGTTAGGTATTGCGAGTAGTGAGATGGGGTTTGGTATACGCCCTGATCGTGACCTTGAAACCGGTGAGAAGCGATACATAGTACAGGTCTATGACAATGTACCCGGTGGGGCTGGTTTCGTTCTTACGGCTTTGCAGGAGATGACAGCGTTACTGAGTGCCGCCCTCAAGAAAATGGAGTGCTCTGCAAACTGTGAAACTGCATGCTCTGCATGTTTAGCCAGTAAAGATAGTCGTGTTGAATTCGAACAGTTAGATAGGCAGTTGACGCAGAAATGGGTAAAAGAAAGTCAATTCGAAGAGCATCTACGGCTACCAGAGTATTTCAATACAGTTGATGGTGCAACATATTGGCCTTATGAACCTAGCCGATTTGTTCGTCACTGGATCAATAAATCAGCTAAGGAAATTCGAGTTCGCTTGGGAGGGGACAGCAATCATTGGGATTTAGGCGCGCCAGAGTTCCGTAAGCAGTTGATGGCATGGAAAGTGATTGATGACCGGGATGTCTGCATCGTTCTGGAAAATCAGCAACTGCCGATGGTTATTAGGGAAGAGTTGGCACTATTAGCGCGCGTAGGTATACGAGTTACGCAGTTAAATGAAATTCAGTCTGCAGGTGAAGTGATTTCGCCCGTTCAGATTATTACAAAAGAGGGTGGTACGGTTACCTTGTTGACTGACTTTGAACAGGTAATTACTCCCGGGAGAGATTGGTTGCAGGCGCAAGATGTTGGTATATGGGTGACTACACAGAGTCTATTGGCTTGGGGTATTGATTCAATTAATACTGATGATTGGCTGGGTACTTATGCTAAGGCGACTGTCATTGAAGTAACAAAGGAGTTAAACGGCTCGATTACTGATCTTTCAAAACGGTTTCGGGATATGTTGGCTGAGAAAGCGCCTGCTTTTATGGCAAAGTTACAGAGTGGAAAAGTCGTTGCAATCCGATATGAGGATCGTTATCTGCGTTCACCTTGGTCTGTTATGTTGCTTGCTAACTTTATGCAGATGATACCAAACGATGGTGTAAAATCTGTTGTTGTTGAAACGGTTGCTGCGCCTGTAGGGTGCGCAGGAAAATTCCTTTGGGATAACTGGAATAATTATCAGGATATGGAAGAAGTGCTGAAGGAATGGCTATTGGCAGTAATAAATACTCAGCCGGTGATTAATACCCATAACTCGTTGGCTGAGGTTAGCCATCGTCGAGTACTCACACTTGAACTTGAGTCTGGCACTCAGCTGAAACTAGCTTTTGATCAAGGGATGGGATATTGGCAATGCACTTCGGATGTTTATGGGTTGAAACGATTTGATTTCAGTCGGCCTATATTTGAGCAAGTCAAGCAGATGCTGAATAGCATGAAGAACATTAGGATGCTAAATGGTGGTGAGTGGCCGACAGATATTGCGCTTTATGAGATCGAAAATGCTGATAAGAGAGATTAACTTTACAACTGGTGTTTCAGTTTACAGATAGCCTATATTAAGTATTTTTGGTTACACGCGAAATGCCCATAGAGTTTTCTGTTGAGAGGCTTTATTTAGTATTAATTTGATTTGTATTTTTAGGAATGTTTAGGAGTTTCAGGGATGGGTAAAAAATATCAACTTCAGCGCTTGCCAAATCTAGGTCGATTTCTGGTAAGGAGTTATTTTCTCAACTGGAGGCGTGTAGTTTTATCCGGCGGGAAGAGAATGAGTGGAAGCTTCTACCCAGTGGTGAAAGTCCCGGTGGTAAATATGTCGATCATCCTAAATATTGTAAATACATTGCTTGGCCAGAAGACCTTTCTCTCGATGATGTTAAGCCAGCGACACCAAAATTCAGCACCAGTAAGTATGTTACTGCTACGGTATTTAACCTATAGGAGGAACTTGATAGTAACCTTGAATAAAATCTGAGTCGTTTTCCATGTGTTTTAAATGCTGATCTAATGGTTGCAATATTTTTTAGTGTTCGTGAGAAGAGGTGTTGATTTGTACAATCTATACCGTCAAATATTTTGCTAGCGATTTTTAGTTGATTTTACTTTACTAAATTCACTTCAAAGTTTGTCCGTTGGATAATTTTCATTTCAATAAGGTATTTGTGCTTCTTCTCATAATCACTGCAGTAGCTGCTGATTGGGTTGCTGAATAGGTAGCCTTCATTCAGGACTGGAGTGTTGTTCTGTTCCCCTATATTACCATCTTCAATCCGTAGTGGCATAGTTAATTTCCCATCTCGGCCTGACAAGCTCGAGATATTAGTAACCGTGTAGGTGTCTTTGAATCGCTGCTAAAAGCATACTTTATATAGTCCGGAAGCTTGATTTGGCACCTTAACCTTCATAATTAACACTTTTGAAATGTTAATTAACACGTAAGCGTAGACTGCTCACACCCTAGATCGCTTCGGTTACCTGAGAGTCATTGAGATTGATATTCCAAGGCAGCAGA
>NZ_JBLWZV010000028.1:0-44693 GCF_048266285.1 Amphritea sp. | reverse complement strand
AATACCAAGACCACAGATATTGAAAGTCTGCTGCCTTGGAATATCAATCTCAATGACTCTCAGGTAACCGAAGCGATTTAAGGTGTGAGCAGTCTACGCTTACGATTATTACTCTATCAATTCAAAGTGGATGCAGAGGATACTCAGCCATTTTGCCCTGTGGCTCTGGATAGCAACAGTTTGCGTTAGGCCCAGGTTAAGGCGGTTTTTCGTAAATGGGCTCTTAAGTAGGTGTGAGGTGGCCAAATTCACTATGCCACTACAATGATGACTGAAAAATTCAGAGGTGTAACCAGTCACTTTTTATGATTCAGGCTGTCGGACGTTACAGTCATCAAGGCGTGTAATAACCACCTAAACGGCGAAGGTTTTCTTCAAATTGATCAATATTACGCACTATCTCACTTCCTCCCAACGAGACACAAACAGATAGTAACGCTTCAATGAGTGCTATCACGGGCACGAGTGTGCCGAAAAAATGGGGTGTTTCATTGTTCAGGGTGAAAACGATCTCGGCCTCGGCGGCGAGGGGAGATCGCAGACTGTCGGTCACGGCAATGATTTTCGCGCTGGCTTCCCGCACGATCTTGATCGCATTAACCGTGTCGATGGCATAGGGATCTGAACCAAACACGACCACTACATCTTGCGCATTAATCTCGGCCAGTTCACTTAATAATGTGCCCTGATAGCCGCGGATGAGATTGATATGCGGGAATGCGATTTTGCCAACATAGGCAAAGTGGTGGGCGCAAGCAAAGGTATCTCTAAAACCTATCGCGAAGACTTTACGGGCATTAACAATCATAGGTGCCGCGAGTTCTAATTTAGCTAAGGTCTCTTCCTCAAAGCAGTGCTCTAGATTGTTGAAGGTGGTGGTGGAAAATTCGGATAACACATTGTTTTCAGTGTTATTACTGGCGAGGTTTTGTAATGACTCCGCACGTTGGCTGAACGATGAGGGCGCTTTAGCGTGTATCGCTTCTTGGAACAACTGTCTGAAACTATCGTAACGCTCGAAGCCTAACGTTTTCGCCAGCCGTGTCATGGTTGAGGGGGTGACGGATGCGGTTTCGGCACTTTTACGGATAGACAGCAACGCGATTTCCACCGGATGCTCTAGGACAAAATCAGCCGCTTTTTTCAGTTGTGGTGTCAGTGTTGGGTAAAGCGAAGAGAGTTCTTTTAATACTCGATCGGCATCACTTATGTGCTGTGGCTGGCTGGTTTCTGTCGTCATCGTTTTACTTCGATCTCTGCATTATTCACGTTTAGCTATGCACCTCATTTTAACGAGATCACACAGATAAAACACATAAATGTTTTTTTGATACGTTTGTATTGACATGATACATATGTATTCTATTATTCAAATATAAACGCATATGTATTATTGTGGGTTTTGTAACAATCACAATAATAAATTAGACAGGTACTACTGATGACTACACCCCGCTATGAAACGCTGATCTACATGAAGCAACAGAATTATGCAGAGATTCGTTTCAATCGACCGCATCGTCTAAATGCTGTTGTTGAACAGTTCTATAAAGAACTGCTCAGTGCTTTGGCTCAAGCTGAAGCTGATGCTGATGTGCGGGCGATTTTATTGACCGGTGAAGGCCGTGCCTTCTGTGTCGGCGCTGATATGAAAGAGCATGGGGCGGGTGAGCGTACCCAGTACCAACGCCGTGAATATCTGCAATTAGGTAATGATGTATGCGAAGCGATTTTTCGCGCCACTAAACCGGTGGTGGCCGCCATTAATGGTTATGCCTTAGGCGCGGGTGCCGAAATGGCGTGTTCTTGTGATTTTGTAATCATGGCTGAAAGCGCAAAAATTGGTTTCCCTGAAGTCAGTATTGGCACCTGTGTCGGCGGTGGTGTTACGCAGTTTTTAACCCGGTTGGTGGGGCTAGCAAAAGCTCGCGAACTTATTTTCCTCGGCACTAAGATCGATGGCAATGAAGCGCTGGCTATTGGTCTGGTGATTCGTTCAGTGCCAGCAGATGATTTACAGCAACAAGCAGAAGCCTTTATCGCAGAGTTGGCGACGAAAGCGCCGATCTCAATGCGGTTTGTTAAAAAGTTATTAAACAATGCTTCGCATACCGATTTAGATGCTCAACTGCAGCAGGAGTTAGATGGGGTGTTCACCTGTACAACCACGAAAGATTGGCAAGAGGGCGTTGATGCTTTTGCTGAAAAACGTTCACCCGCGTTTAAGGGGCACTAAGATGAAAAGTTCACTACATGATTTTCTAGCCCCTAACTCAATCGCAATTGTTGGCGCATCAGCAGACCCCACTAAACGGGGTTATAAGGCGATGGTTGGTCTATTGAATGATGGTTATCAGGGCACGATCTATCCGATCAACCCGAAAGTCGATGAGATCATGGGCGTCAAAGCTTATGCTTCGCTCACAGATCTGCCGGCTGCCGCGGATATGGCGTTGATCTGTACTCCGGCGAAAACACTCCCCGCTTTGTTAAAACAGTGCGGCGAGAATGGTGTTAAAGGCGCCATTATTCTGGCCAGTGGTTTTGCTGAGGTGGATGCAGCGGGTGCAGCGCTTGAACAACAGGTTCTTGAAGCGGCTCAGCAAGCCGGTGTGCGTATTGTCGGCCCAAATACGTCGGGTATTTTCAACCTTCATAAGAAAGTTAATTTGCTGGCGTTGGATAACGTTAAACCCGGCGATATCGGCATTATCTCTCAATCGGGCAATATGTTGTTGTCGCTGGCGCTGGAAGCACAGCATAACGGTTATATCGGCTTCAGCACCTATGCAGGGCCGGGCAATCAAACCGATGTCGACTTTGCTGATTATCTTCAGTATCTGGGTGAAGAAGAAAACACCCGTGTGGCTACCTTTTATGTCGAAGGCTTTAAAAATGGCCGTGCCTTTTTAGATGTCGCGCGACAAACATCGAAACACAAACCTGTGGTTGTGTATAAATCGGGTAGTACAGAAGCCGGGCAGAAAGCTGCGAGTTCCCACACCGGTGCCCTTGCGGGCAGCTATCAGATGACAGTCGATCTATTGCGACAGGTCGGCGTCAATGTGGTCGAAAATTCAGATGAAATTTTACCGGTTGCTGAAGGTTTAGGTCTGTTGCAGCAAGCGGCGGGTAAACGGGTTGCAGTGTTGGCGGATGGGGGGGGGCAGGCGACTATTGCGTCCGATCGAATTTCAGAAGCCGGACTTGAACTGGCGGAACTTACCGAGTCAACACGTCAAGCATTGGCCAGTATTCTGTTTCCTCAGGCATCCCTAGCAAACCCCATTGATGTCGCGGGGAGTACCGATGCACATCCGGCGTTGTTAGCCGACTGCATGGAGATTCTAGCCGCCGACGACAATGTTGATATGGTCTTTTTAGTAGGTATGTTCGGTGGCTACGGTATTCGTTTCGCTGAAGAACTGAAAGAAGAAGAGTTGGCTGGTGCGGATGCGATTATCGAGTTATCCAAGCGCATGAGCAAACCTTTAATTATTGATAGCCTCTACGCGCATATCAAACCGGCACCCTTGCAACGTCTGCGTGAAGCGGGACTGCCGATCTATGCTTCGATTGAGCATGCGGTAAAGATCATGGCGGCGCTGGGCGAGCGGGGAGCTTATATTGAAAGCAGTCAGCAGGCTGAAAATAACGTGCCATTAGTAATTTATGACGATTGTTCAGCCAGCTTTCGTAAAGCTCGCGCCGAAGGGCGTGATCTATTTGAGTTTGAGGCAAAGTCTTTGCTGCGTGGTTACGGCGTCGATGTGCCTTTGGAGATGATTGTTCGCAGCGAGGCTGAATTGGTTGACGTGATCAATGAGTTTGGCAATACGCCATTGGCGATGAAAGTGGTTTCCAAAGATATCTTACATAAGTCCGATGCCGGCGGCGTTAAATTGAATGTCGTGGGTGAAGCGGCACTTAACGTCGCCCGCGATGAGATTCTGGCCTCCTGTCAGCATTATAAAACCGATGCCGAGATAGAAGGTGTGCTAGTCACGCCGATGGCCCGCAAAGGCACTGAAGTCATTATTGGTATGAGCCAAGATCCGATCTTTGGTCCGGTATTGATGTTTGGTCTGGGTGGCATCTTTGTCGAGATTCTTAAGGATGTCACGTTCCGAGCGATTCCCCTGAGCCGTCATGATGCACGTTCGATGATCGATCAGATCAAGGCTCGTAAGATTCTCGACGGCGCTCGTGGAGAAGCGGCGGTTGATAAAGAAGCATTGGTTGATTTGTTAATGAAAGTGTCTGCCATTGTTGAGGCTCATCCCGAGATTGCTGAGCTCGATCTTAACCCCGTTATTGCTTACAACGATGGTTATGCGGTGGTCGATGCCCGCGTCATTGTTAATCAGGAGACACACTCATGAGCTCGATAAATACGAATAACTTGCCACAACTGACCGATGCTTTGATTACGCTGGACAATCGTGTCGCGATCCTAACCCTCAATCGTCATGATCTGCGCAATGCCCTCACAGGGTCGCATTTAATCGAAGATATTATCGCAGTGGCCGAGTGGGTGAATCATTGTGATGAAGTTTCCGTACTCGTGATAACGGGGGCTGGATCAGCCTTTAGTGCCGGTGGTAATATCCGCGACATGGCAGAGCGTGGGGGTGATTTTGCGGGTGACGTCGCAGAATGCGCTGACCGCTATCGCAAGGGGATACAGCGTATTCCTTTGGCTCTGCAAGCTGTTGAAGTGCCCATTATCGCTGCCGTGAACGGTGCGGCCATCGGTGCGGGTTTCGATCTGGCGAATATGGCGGATGTTCGGTTTGCTTCCGAGAAAGCCAAATTCGGTGAAACCTTTCTTAATCTTGGGATCATTCCCGGCGATGGCGGTGCTTGGCTAATGCAACGTTTGATCGGTTACCAGCGAGCGTTTGAACTGACGCTATCTGGTCGGGTTATCGACGCGGCGGAGGCCAAAGAGCTGGGGATCGTGATGGAAGTGGTATCTGCCGATGAGTTGCTGCCAACGGCGATGAAACTGGCTACCCGTATAGCGAGTCAACCACCTAAAGCGACTCGTTTGACCAAGCGGTTAATGAAGATGGCACAGCGGATGGAGTTAAAAGATTTCCTCGATGTCTGTGCGGTATTTCAGGGTATGTGCCACAATGAACCTGAGCATTTGACGGCAGTGAATAAAATGTTGGCATCAATGGCGAAAAATTAACAGAAAGGGTTTCACCTTGCTTAACGAGAAGTAGAAAGTAAGTAAGAATGTAGCCGGTTATACCGGCTCGATATAACAATAAGGATGCAAATAATGAAATTAAAGAAACTATTTACTAATACCGTGGTTGCTGCTGGCATCGCGATAGGGATTCAAAGTGGTGCCGCATTTGCTGCGCCACCGTCATCCTATGTAACGATTGGTACAGGCGGCCAAACGGGCGTCTATTACGTGGTAGGGCAGTCTATCTGTCGTTTGGTTAACCGTGGTAATAAAGATCATGGTATTAAATGTACTGCACCGTCTACGGGTGGTTCAGTGGCTAACCTGAATGCCATTCGTGCGGGCAACCAAGATATGGGTGTGGCCCAGTCTGACTGGCAGTACCACGCTTATAACGGCACTAGTAAATTTGCCGACCAGGGTGCTAACAAAGAACTCCGTGCGGTCTTTTCTGTTCACCCTGAACCCTTTACCGTGATTGCTCGAGCTGATGCTGGCATTAAGAGCTTTGACGATCTGAAGGGCAAACGGGTCAATATCGGTAACCCCGGTTCTGGCCAGCGTGGCACCATGGAAGTGGTCATGGAGCGTAAGGGTTGGACTAAAGATGATTTCAAACTGGCTTCCGAGCTAAAAGCATCTGAACAATCCCAAGCACTGTGTGACAATAAGGTTGATGCCATCATCTACACTGTTGGGCACCCTAATGGTTCGATCAAAGAAGCAACAACATCATGTGATGCAGTATTGGTACCGGTAACCGGCCCAGAGATCACTAAGTTGATCGATGATAATGCGTTCTACGCTGAAGCGATTGTTCCCGGTGGTATGTATAACGGTAATGAGGCTGATACTACTACCTTTGGTGTGGGTGCGACTTTCGTATCTTCAACTAAAGCTGATCCTGAAGTGATCTATCAAGTTGTTAAGGCCGTGTTTGATAACTTTGACCGCTTCAAGCGTTTGCACCCAGCCTTTGCCAATCTTGAACCTGCGAATATGATCAAAAATGGTCTGTCTGCTCCGTTGCATGAAGGCGCGATACGTTACTACAAAGAACGTGGCTGGATGTAATAATACACTCCTGACCGGCGGCTCCGCCGTCTATCTCGACTATCCCAGAGTACCCCTGGGATAGTCCTTTCTCAGTTCTGGCGTGACCTTTTGGGCCTTGCTGGAGCGTACTAATATTTACCGGCGGTAACGCTGGGAGTGTTGGATCGGAGAGTATTATGACTGAACTGAATTCAAAAGAACCTACTAAACTCAGCGAAGCAGAGCTCCAAGATTTAGTCGCGTCGACGGATAGTGGTGCCCGCGACCCTAAAGGTGCTCAACGTCTTTTACTGTTAGCCGCTGCGCTGTGTTGGTCACTATTCCAACTGTGGATCGCCTCGCCGCTACCGTTTTATGATTGGCCGTTGATCGGCAGTTTTGGTGTATTTAACGATACCGAAGCCCGTTCGATCCACCTTGCCTTTGCTGTATTCCTCTCTTTTATGGCTTATCCCGCTTTGGGCGGCTCTCCTCGTGAACGAGTGCCTTTGCCGGATATGATCATGGCGGTATTAGGTGCTTTTTGCGCCGGTTACCTGTTTATCTTCTATGTACAAATATCTGACCGTCCGGGTTTACCGACGACGTTAGATATCGCCGTTGCTATTGCTGGCGGGATTCTCTTGTTAGAAGCAACCCGGCGTGCACTCGGGCCACCGCTCGTGGTCGTTGCGTCACTCTTTTTGTTTTATACCTTTGCCGGCCCCTATATGCCGGAAATTATTGCCCATAAGGGCGCCAGTCTAAAAGAAGTGGTTAATCACCAGTGGATCACCACCGAAGGTGTGTTTGGTATCGCACTGGGCGTATCGACGAGTTTCGTGTTTCTGTTTGTCTTGTTTGGTGCTTTGCTGGATAAAGCCGGTGCCGGTAACTATTTCATTAAAGTCGCTTTTTCACTCTTGGGGCACCTGCGTGGCGGCCCCGCTAAAGCGGCTGTTGTTGCGTCGGGTATGACCGGGCTGATCTCCGGCTCTTCCATCGCTAACGTGGTCACCACCGGTACTTTTACCATTCCAATGATGCGCCGCGTGGGTTTCAGCGCGGAAAAAGCCGGCGCGGTCGAAGTAGCCTCGTCGGTGAATGGCCAGATTATGCCACCGGTCATGGGCGCTGCTGCGTTTTTGATGGTTGAGTATGTGGGTATCTCCTATGTTGAGGTGATCAAACATGCCTTTCTGCCGGCATTGATCTCTTATATCGCGCTGGTTTACATCGTTCATCTCGAAGCACTTAAACAGAATATGTATGGTCTGCCTCGGCGTAGCGCAGCTAAGCCTTGGATGGCGCGCTTGATGGGCGTGTTGATTGGCTTTTTTGCCACCGCCGCCGTGTCGATGGTGGTCTATTACGGTATTGGCTGGATCAAACCATTGTTTGGTCAATACGCCAGCCTAGTGATTGGCGTCTTGTTGTTGATTGTCTATGTTTTGCTGGTGCGTTTTTCTGCAGGTTATCCCGACCTTGAATTGGATGATCCTAACTCTGATGTGGTAGAACTGCCGGAAGTTGGGCCAACCGTTAAGTCTGGATTGCATTTTATTCTGCCGGTCATTGTGCTGGTGTGGTGTCTGATGGTTGAGCGCTTGTCGCCTGGGCTCTCGGCGTTCTGGGCAACCATGTTGATGGTCTTTATCCTACTGACCCAAAAATCTTTATTTGCGTATTTCCGTAATGAGGGAGGTCTGGGTCGACAGTTTAGGAAGGGCTTTAATCAGTTGATTGATGGCCTAATCGTCGGTGCCCGTAATATGATAGGCATCGGTATCGCGACGGCGACCGCCGGTATTATCGTCGGTGTGGTATCGCAAACCGGGGTAGGTTCAGTGCTGGCCGATCTGGTTGAAGTGTTGTCGATGGGTAACCTGTTGTTGATGCTTGTTCTGACCGCTGTACTCAGCTTGATACTGGGCATGGGCTTGCCGACGACCGCCAACTATATTGTGGTGTCATCTTTACTCGCACCGGTGATCGTGACCTTGGGTCAAGAGTCTGGCCTGATCGTCCCCTTGATTGCCGTGCATCTGTTCGTGTTCTACTTCGGCATCATGGCCGATGTGACACCGCCGGTGGGACTCGCATCCTTTGCCGCGGCGGCGGTATCTGGTGGTGATCCCATCCGTACCGGGTTTGTCGCATTTTTCTACAGTTTGCGAACCGCTATTTTGCCGTTCCTGTTTATCTTCAACACCGATCTGCTATTGATCGATGTGACCTGGTGGCAGGGCATTATGGTATTCGTGGTATCGACGGCGGCGATTTTGTTGTTTACCGCTGCGACCCAAGGACATTTTCTGGTGCGTAACCGTTTATACGAAACGGCGCTACTGATTCTGATTGCCTTCTCACTATTCCGTCCCGGTTTTTGGATGGACATGGTATCACCGCCATTTAAAATGGTCGCCGCCAGTGAGCTGATGGGTAATAACTTGGATCTTCCTGCTGGCGCTGAATTGCGGCTGCATCTGATTGGTGAGGATGATGTGGGTAATCCCCGTGATTTTGTCGCGCTCTTTGAGCTGTCTGATGGGGCGAATACTCAGGAACGCTTGGTCAATGCCGGCTTAGAACTGGCTGATCTTGATGGCAAGGTGGTGGTCGATATGGTGGGCTTTGACAGTCATGCAGAGAAAGCGGGTTTGATGTTTGATCAGCAAATAGGGCAGGTGGAAGTACCACAGGGTCAGCCGCCTAAAGAGTTGATGTTTATCCCTGCGTTGTTACTGCTGATACCTGTTGTGCTGTTCCAGCGTCGTCGCCGTCGGGTTGACGATGATCAGGCGCCGATCCCAGCAAATACTTAAGCTAAAACCGAGGTGGCTTTTGTTAGGCACCTCGGTTTCGATTGCTATATTTTGTGGTAAAGGAAGGATTTATGTTTAAGCAAATTATTGTTCCGGTTGATATTGAAGAACCGTCTTTTTCGGATCAGGCGATTGAACTGGCGTTGCGGGAAGTGGATAGCGCGGGGGGCACCATCCACCTGATGACGGTTATCCCTGGGTTTAATTCACCGCTGGTTGCCTCCTACTTTAAAAAATCAGTGGTTGAGAAGGCGCACGAAGCGGTCGAAAAGCAGCTGCAAGCACTGGCTCAGAAAATGTTACCGGCGGAGGTTAATCGCACCCTTTCAGTTCATCAGGGTAATCCGGCTGAGCGCATTATCAAACAGGCCAAGCGCTGCAATGCTGATCTGATTATTATGACGGCACATCACCGTGGCAAAGTTGATCACGTTTTGCTGGGGTCTAACTCCTCGCGAGTGGTTGAGCGTGCGGGTTGCTCGGTATTGGTGTTGCGTCCTTAAGGCTAACTTATTGCTGCTAGGCTAGACTTTTCGACCAGAGGCGCTGGTGCAAAACCAGCCCTGAATTGACGAGTGAGAACTCTGTGTCGTGTTAAGTGATAACCTTAGATCGAGTAGAGTAGGCGCATTAATTATAAGGTTAAATTTAGCCTTCAAACATGCGGATACGCGCACTGTCTAAATGGTTTTTCATTGCGGCTCTGGCAGCGGCTGAATCGCCCTCTTTAATGGCGGTGACGATGGCGTGGTGCTCTTGTTGCACTAGCTGTAAGCGGGAGGCAGGTTTTAACAACGATAGATTTCGGGTGATATTAATGCCGCCCCTGATGCTATCTTCGAGCAATTCCAACACCGTATTATAGAAATGGTTATTAGCCGCCTCAGTAATGGCTAAGTGAAAAGCAAAGTCTTCATCGGTCGCTAGCTTACTTGATGCATTGGCATCATTCATTTTTTCATACGCTTTTTCAATGGCTTCTAACTGGGCACTGGTTCTTCGTTTTGCCGCAAGTGCCGCCGCTTCTGCTTCAAGGTTGGAGCGGAATTCAAAACAGCGTTGTATATCGGCAATACTGGATATCGGAGAGAACTGTAGTACTCGATTATCCGGCTTTTTGATTACATAGCTGCCAGAACCCCGTCGCGAGGTGATCAATTCATCCTCGCGTAACCGCGCTAGGGCTTCACGTAAAATAGGCCGAGAGACGTTGAACTCTTTACATAACAGGGCCTCTGACGGCAGTTTTGTATTGAGTGCGTAGGTACCGTCCATGATAACGGCCAGTATTTGCTCATAAACCATGGCGCCAAGTGATTGTTGGGTCTTTTTTTGAGTAGTTACCTTACTCATCATCTGTTCACCGATATTTAATAAATGTTGTGATAAAGCCGCTGAGGTTACGCTTTCAGCTTGGCTTTTTATTCAGTCAGTCTGGCGGCGATAGGCGCTAACAATGCTGTGGGCTGGCAACAACGTATCCCTGATTTACCCTTGGCTTTAACCGCTACCAATGCAATACAAACCCGACTGGCTAATTAACTTATTTTTACAACTTTATCCTCTCTATCTTGAAAATACAAACAAAGCTTTAAAAACAAGGCATTAATAGAGGCGAAAAGTGTTGTTAGAATCGATAATTAGTAAATAGTTGTAAAAATTAGTTTGATTTGTCATTTTTGTGAAGGTATTGTTGTTCGGCGTTGTAAAAAAATAAGAGATCAAGGTGAAGAACGATGACGGAAAAATATCAAAAGCTGGCTAGTGATGTACTCGAGCGACTAGAAGCCGTGTCAACGGCCACGTTGCATACAGCCCTCTTTAAAAAAGGTTTGCGCAATACCTATATTCAAGGGGCCAGCCGAGTTAACAGCCAGAAAGTGAAAATGGTAGGACAAGCATTTACGTTACGTTATATCCCCGCGCGAGAAGATTTAGATACCGTGGCGGCGTTTAAAGATCCTGAGCATCCACAGAGGCTGGCGGTTGAAACCGTGCCTGCAGGGATGATTATGGTGTCGGATTGTCGGCAAGACGCATCGGCAGCGAGTGCCGGCAGTATTCTGTTAGCACGACTTGAAACGCGTCAGTGTGGTGGTTTTGTCTCCGATGCCGGCATTCGTGATTTTGATACGGCGATGGATATGGCGATGCCTATCTTTTGTACTAAGCCTAGCGCGCCAACCAACCTTACCAAGCACCATGGTGTTGACCTTGAAGTGCCAATCGGTTGTGGCGGTGTTGCGGTCTATCCTGGTGATGTGTTGGTGGGTGACGGTGACGGCGTGATTGTGATTCCATTAGCGTTAGCTGATGAAATTTCACAAGAGGCGTTAAGAATGGAACGCTTTGAAGATTACGTTATCGGTAAAGTGCGCACAGGTAGCCCTGTTATTGGCCTTTATCCGCCAAATGAGACGGCTCAAGACGAGTATAATAAATTTATTGCAGGCTAAGGTGAACCTAGCGAGTACGTATGAATACGGATTATTTTTTGTATTCAATCTGTTCAAATAACAGATAATTTTTTACCCATATCGACCCTAATAATAAGTAAAAAAAAGAGATTATTATGTTAACTAAAAAAATAAAAAAAGCGCTGCTTTGTGCTGTTAGTGCGTGCGTTCTCAGTTCTACTGTTTCTGCTGCAGATTTTCCCTCAAAAGATATTCGTCTGATTGTGCCTTGGCCTGCAGGTGGTGGAGCCGATGCGATTTCACGTAAAATCAGTAGTATTGCGGAACAAGAGCTGACGCAATCGATCTACGTAGAGAATATAGGTGGTGCGGTCACTGCCACTGGGTTAATGCAAATGACCCGTGCTCGCCCAGATGGGCATACTATCGGCGTGTTAACCTATGACAGTGTTATCACTCTGCCACGCGGTAAAATGGTGCCGGGCTATTCGCTAGAAAAAATGCAACCGATCGCCCGTATTACCCGTGAGGCAGATGCCTTAGTGGTGTCTAAACGCTCGGGCTATAACAGCTTTGATGAGCTGATTAGTGCGGCAAAAGCAAACCCTAATACTGTGCGTGTTGGTGTTGCACCTCGAGGATCAGGCCCCTATCTTGCGGTACGCCGCTTAGAAAAAGAAGCCGGTGTTCGCTTTAATGTGATTACCTATCCTGGCTCATCGAGTGCTGAAGCAGAGGCCTTGCTCTCCGGTGAACTTGATGCTGCAATCTCAAGCCTAGGTGATTTCAGTGGCATCATTCAGTCTGGGGATGCCAAAGGGGTGGTTGAATTAACTTCTGAACAAAACCCATCGTTTCCTGATGTCCCCCCTGTTAGTACCTTCGGCTATCATTTAGAAACCGGTAGTTTTATTCTACTCGCCGCGCCTAAAAACACTCCAGAGGCATCACTGGCTAAGCTTGAATCTGCCTTTAAAACCGCTTTTGACAGCTCAGAATTCCAAGTGTGGGTGGCAACCGTTGGTGTGACCCCAAGTTGGTTAGGTTCTGTTGATGTTCAACATTGGATTGATGAACTGCAAACCAGCACGTTTAAAGTAATGGATGATCTAAACCTGTAGGGATTAACGATATCAGTCCCGGCTTATGTCGGGGCACTTATAAGGTAGATTATGATGTTATTAAACAAAAGGTTTGCGTTTCAATTTTTGGTTTTTTTGTTTTCTGTTGGCTATTTGTTAACGGCGGTGAACTTAGGGATGCCACTGTCTAATAATAGACTTGAACCTTCGTTTTTTCCGTTATTGGTTGGTTTTTTTGCGGTTATCTTTAGTACTGTTTTATTGTTTAAAGAAATTGTTTTAATCAAGCAGAAAATCAAATTTTCTCAGTCGGGAAAAGAAGAGAAGAAGATGAGTAATAAGACGGAGTATGCTCCTCTTCTTATCATACTATCGATCTTTTTGTACATTCTTGCGTTTTCGATAGCTGGATATTTTATTTCATCTTTTCTGTTTGTACTTTCTATTATTGTTATTTTCTCATCGTTAGAAAAGATAATACAGAAACTACTGATATCAATAACTATAGTCTTTGTCGGGTATCTGCTTTTTGAACAGATATTCGGTGTTAGACTCCCAGCGTTGTGGGGGTAAGTGATGGAATTTATGAATCTGGTGGTGGGCAGCTTTGGCACGCTGTTCGAACCGTTAAATCTTGCTTATATTGTGGCCGGTTTTTTAATCGGAACAATTTTTGCGGCGATTCCCGGTTTAACGGCAACTTTGGCGTTAGCGCTGTTATTACCGTTAACTTATAGCTTAGATGTGACTACCGCGCTGATGGCTTGCGCCAGTATCTATATGGCGGGTATGTGTGGCGGTAGTATTACGGCAACAACCATTAATATTCCCGGTGCTCCGTCATCAATGATGACCGCGCTCGATGGCTACCCTATGCAGCAACGGGGCAAAGGGGCATTGGCTTTGGGGCACGCGTCGGTTGGCTCGATGATTGGTGGTGCATTGGGTGCGATATTGCTAATTGCGGTGGCCCCATTTGTTGCTGAAGCTTCATTGTTGGTTAAAACGACGGGTAAGTTCTCGTTACTTGCCTTTGCGATCGTCATTATTATCATTGCGCAACGTGGCAAGATGATTAAAGCGGCAATGGCCGCTTGTATAGGCTTGATGTTAGCAACGGTTGGCTTGGATGCGATGGAGCCCGTCACGCGTTTTACCTTCGGATTGAGTGAATTAACTGCCGGTATTGATCTGATGCCAGTGATTATCGGTACCTTTGCGATTAGCGAAATTTTGATTCAAGCGAACTCGTCGGTCGATACAAAAAAGGCCGCTGAAGCCTTTAGAAAAGTGAAGATTCGACGTCGTGATTTTATTCCACCGCTGTCTTCCATTCGTGAAATCGGCGTGATGTGCTATATCAAATCGAGTTTAATTGGCTATTTTGTTGGAACTCTGCCCGGCGCAGGTGGTTCGATGGGCAGCTTCCTTGCCTATGCTGAAGCCGTACGCACCTCGACTAACCCTGAGAGCTTTGGTAAGGGTAATCCGAAAGGTATTGCGGCATCAGAAAGTGCTAATAATGCGGTGTGCGGTGGTGCCTTAGTACCTATGTTAACCTTTGGTATTCCGGGTGATCCGATTACGGCAATCATGTTGGGCGTATTAGTAATTAATGGTATTCAGCCAGGTCCTCAGCTGATGTCTGGCCAAGCGGAGTTAATTGCTCCAATGCTGGCTTCGTTGTTATTCAGCGCGGTTGTTTTGATTCCCTTAACCCTATTTTTACTGGGTCCTTACTTTATTAAAATTGTCTCAATTCGCAAAGATGTACTGTATGGCATGATCGCTTTGCTTGCAGTCGTGGGCAGCTATGTCGCCACTTACTCTAGCTTTCAGATGATGATGGCATTGGCATTAGGGGTATTAACCTATTACCTCAGGAAAAATGATTTTCCGATTATAACTTTACTATTAGGTTTTATTCTTGGTCCCAATCTAGAGGAGTTTTTACGTCGCTCATTAGCGCTGTCAAATGGCAATCCAATGACTTTTTTCACTAACCTAGATAGCTTGTTCTTTATTGTTCTGACGCTGGTATTTGTTTATTTCCTAGCGATTAAAAAACCACTGAAAAGCCCTATAAAAAAAGCCGCCGTTAATTAACTTTAGGGCTAGCTTATTAATCCATTCCGTACCGATTTTTGGTTGGGCGTCTGCGCACGCCTAGTCGATAAGTTATAACGATCGAAAGGTCATCTTTATTAAGTATTTAGGAGTAGAACATGAATTTAACGGGCCAATTACTAATAGGTCAGAATAACCTTGTTGCAACCGGCGATAAAGTTTGGGCGACTAATCCCGCGACCGGTGAAAAACTTGAACCCGGTTATCATGGTGGTGGTCTTCCAGAGGTCGACCAAGCTTGTGCATTGGCCGAGGCGGCCAGCGTTGCTTTTCGTCATACCTCTTTAGAGCAACGGGCGATTTTTTTAGAAACAATCGCTGCCGAAATTGAAGCGATCGGTGCGCCTCTGGTTGAGCGCTGCATGTTAGAAACGGGTTTGCCGCAGGCCCGTATTGAAGGTGAGCGTGGCCGAACCTGTGGTCAGTTACGCTTGTTTGCATCGGTGGTGCGTGCGGGTGAATGGCTTGATCGACGTATCGAACCTGCTATGCCTGAAAGACAACCGTTACCACGCGCCGATTTACGGCAGCAAAATATAGCGCTGGGTCCCGTTGCTGTGTTTGGTGCGAGCAACTTTCCGCTGGCCTTTAGTGTTGCAGGTGGTGATACAGCATCGGCTTTAGCAGCGGGCTGCCCCGTGGTTGTTAAAGCGCATTCGGCTCATCCGGGTACCTCTGAGTTGATTGGGCGTGCGGTCCAAACGGCGGTGGCGAAGTGTCATCTGCCCGAAGGTGTTTTTTCTTTATTGTATGGTTCCGGCACTGTACTGGGGCAAGCGTTGGTATCGGATGCTCGCATTAAAGCGGTAGGCTTTACGGGATCTCGCTCGGGCGGTTTGGCATTAATGGCAACGGCTCAGGCGCGTCCGCAGCCGATTCCGGTGTATGCCGAAATGAGTAGTATCAATCCGGTGTTTTTATTGCCCCAGGCGATGGCCAGTCGTGGCGCTGAGCTTGCCGAAGGTTTTATCGGTTCGCTATCGATGGGGGCAGGGCAGTTTTGTACTAACCCAGGTTTGCTTTTGGCTGTGCGCGGCGAAGCGCTGGATAATTTTTTGCAGGCGGCCAGTAAAGCGATTGTTAATGTTGCGGCACAAACGATGCTGACACCCGGTATTCATAAGGCGTACCTGCAGGGAGTCAGTGCGTTAGCGAATAATGCTAAGGTTAAGCTGCAGGGCTGTGGTGAAATCCGCCTTGCGCCAAACCTGTGTCAAACCCATCTGTTTACCACCACCGCGAATGATTTTTTAGCGGATAAAAGTCTAACCGATGAGGTTTTTGGTGCATGTTCTTTGCTTGTCGTTTGTGATGATTTGGCACAAATGGCACAGGTTGCAACGCAGTTAGAAGGGCAGTTAACCGCTACATTACAAATGGATGATGACGATCTGGAGGCGGCTAAAAAGTTACTGCCAGTGTTGGAGGAAAAAGCGGGCCGTGTGATGGTGAATGGCTGGCCAACCGGTGTTGAAGTGTGTCATGCGATGGTGCATGGCGGGCCTTTCCCGGCAACCTCTGATGCACGAACAAGTTCGGTGGGTAGTGTTGCCATCCAGCGTTTTTTACGTCCTGTTTGTTATCAAAACCTACCTCAGGGATTGTTGCCAGAAACACTACGTGAAGAGAATCTCGTGGCAAGTTCCTATTTGATGGACGGTAAACGGGTGGGTTGAAGCATGGATTGAAGCATGGATTGAAGTTAGGGAGGCATGAGTTGAGCATCATCGTTTAGTGAGCATCCACTGTTTACCAAGCGGTGATGTTGCATCGCCCCTTCATCTAATTTGTGCAACGACCGTGCGATTGCTGCTTTAACGCTTCTATTTTAACCCCTCTATTTTTACATTTTTAGCTTTATCAGTCTGGTTTGATGCCGACTAGCTGAATGACACTGCATTCGCCACGATGAAGCTCGCCTTCGTTGACGGGTCTAAGACACTCACGGGCAATTATGAGTTCTAGTTCGGCGAGTTCTTGTTTCAAATCGTGCAGTGCCATCAGCATATCGGGGTCTTTGGGGCCACCTAAACCGCGGCTATTCAGTTGATTGGGACTAAAAGCCTCGAGAATGAATACCCCTCCAGGTTGCAGGCCTGAAACAACCTTTTGATGTAGCTCTCGCCGTAAAGGCGAAGGGCTATGGGCAAAAATTGAAACAATCCCGCTCCAGTTTTCTGGGGCAATCTGAAGGTGGGTCAAATCGCCGACATCGTAGTGTATCTTCATGCCTGTTTTTGTCGCCAAGCTCATTGCTTTATCGCGAGCAACTGCTGATTGGTCGATGGCATACACGTCATAGCCTTGTTGTGCTAAGTAAACCGCATTGCGTCCTTCACCCTCTGCTAGGCAAAGGACAGCTCCTCGTGGTATTCGGTAGGCTTGCTCTACTAGGAACTCATTCGGCTCGGTGCCATATACAAAACTATTACCACTGTAACGTTGATCCCACATAGGTGCCTCTTTAGTGCGTTAAACGTGCATGTTTGAACGTGAATTTTGCCTCAATAGCGTCAACCACTGATAGTGGTCGATCCTCATCGGGAGTCAGTCTCAAGATAGGTCTTATTGTTGGTTGCTATGTTGAATACGTAAACCTACTTTTACCGTGTGAAAATTGAAGATATTCACTGATCAATATCACCGTATTGTCATACAGTGATTTGGTATTAAGATAATCTAATATACTATGTTTTATAGCAACGCTTGCGTAATGTATTCGTCTGCGTTTGGTCCATTACAGGCTTAAGTTGATAACCGCTGACTCAACCATGATTGGATGTTATTAGCCCGTAAGCTTCGACCTATGGAGTCCGATGATTGTGGCTGAACCCTCAATGACTTCTGACTCTTGTTCGGCACAACTTCAAGGATAAGGAGATTGCTGATGTTAAGACGAGATCTGGACCAACCCTGGCACCCTAGCTACTGGCTAGCAGCGCTAGGAGCTGGTGGACTTTCTATCTCATTTTTTATGTATCTGATGTGGCTAGTCCCTCATCAGGGGTTTCCTATGCCAACGTGGCAGCATCTTGACGCATTGCTAGCGGGGGATACATCACTGCCAGCAGGGGTGCGATCAGTCGCTATAGTGGCGACGTTGTTAATGCTGTTACTGGCCTTGTTGCACTTTACGCTGCTGATCTGGAATATTCGTGAGTACCGAGCGGCCCGGACAACCGATGCATATCAACGGTTACTGGATTCTCCGAGCGAAGTGCAACTGATGACTCAACCGCTGACGTTTGCGATGACCGTCAATGTTTGCTTTGCATTGGGTGCGCTGTGTGTACCGGATTTATGGGCAATTGTGGAATACCTGTTTCCTATCGCTTTGTTAGCTTTTGCGGCTATCGGTGTTTGGTCGCTTAAACTCTATGGCCGTTACCTGAGTCGGATGCTAGTTAATGGCGGTTACCGACAGGAAGAGCACAATCACCTTTCTCCGTTAATGGCTGTTTTTACCTTTTCCATGTTATCTGTTGGTTTTGCTGCACCCGCAGCCATGTCCCACTCCGTGTTGGTGGCCGCGTTAGCGGCGACGCTATCGATTTTATTTCTAGTGATCGCGGTGGTTTCCGGTGTGCTGATTTTGATCTCCGGCCTACAAGCGATGCTACAGTATGGTTTACAAACGCAGGCGACTCCTAGTATCTGGATGTTGATTCCTATCATGACATTGCTTGGGATTGAGTGGGTTCGAGTACAGCACGGTTTGAGTCATCACTTTGCGGCACCCGTAGAACAGGGGAAATTGTTTGTCGTGCTAACGGCCATTTTCATGTTGCAGCTAGGCGTTATGTTGTTGGGTTATCGTGTTATGCAATTGAATGGTTATTTGACCGCCCACCTTTTAGGTGGGCAGCGTCATCCCGTTAGTTTCGGGCTGATCTGCCCCGGTGTCGCGCTGTTTGTAATGGGCATGTTCTGGTGGCATTTGGTCTGGGTGCAAGGGGGAATCGTTACTGCTTTTGGGGTGGTCTACTGGTTAGGTATTGCGGTGTTAGCGGTAGTGCAATTTTTAACGCTGGCGGCATTACTACGCCTCAGCCATCGCTTGCTGAGACATAAATCTATTCAGATCGCATCGATGGAGTAGATGTACTGTAGCTATTAGGGTCATAGTTAAATTTAAATGGTGCAAAGCAGACAGCTTCCACTATTTCATTTAATATTAGCATTATCTAATATTAAGCAGCAGGAGATATACCATGAGTGAAGTACAAGTTTCCTCGTGTGTGCCTCAGGTGAAAGCCTTTTTCGATGAGCCTACGAATACATTCAGTTACGTGGTGCGGGATCCTGATTCTCATGCCTGTGCCATTATCGATTCGGTGCTGGATTTTGATTATGCCAGTGGCTGTACTGATGTGCGCTCGGCAGATGAGATCATTGCTTATGTGCGTGATAACGATCTCTCGGTTGAGTGGATTTTGGAAACCCATGTGCATGCAGATCATCTGTCGGCAGCGCCTTATTTGCATCAAGCGCTGGGTGGTAAGACAGGTATCGGGGCTATGATTACTCTGGTGCAGGATACCTTTGGCAAGGCATTCAATGCCGGTACTGAGTTTGCGCGTGATGGTAGTCAATTTGATCACCTGTTTGAGGAGGGTGACGGTTTCCGTATTGGCCAGCTCGAAGGGTATGTGTTGCATACACCGGGACATACGCCAGCTTGCTTGACCTATGTGATCGGTGATGCGGCATTTGTGGGCGATACTTTGTTTATGCCGGATTACGGCACCGCCCGTTGTGATTTTCCCGGTGGTGATGCCCGTACGCTGTTTCACTCGATTAAAAAAGTGCTCAGTTTGCCGGGTGAAACGCGGATCTTCCTCTGTCATGACTATAAAGCGCCGGGACGTGAAGAGTACTGTCATGAAACAAGTGTGACTGAACAGCGCCAGCATAATGTGCATGTGCATGAAGGCATTACCGAGGCTGAGTTTGTGCGCATGCGCACCGAGCGTGATGCAACGTTGGACATGCCAACACTGATCTTGCCATCGGTACAGGTCAATATGCGAGCGGGTGAAATGCCACCGGCAGACGATAACGGCCAAGTGTATCTAAAAATACCGCTTAACCTATTTAAATAACACCGAGGAATTTATGGATATAAAGTTACTTGAGCCTGGTTTTTCCATCTGCCATGCGATTTACCCAAGTGATATGAAAGCGCTGAAAGCACAAGGCTTTCGGGCGATTATTTGTCATCGTCAACCGGGTGAAGCGGATGATCATATTGACGATTCTGCACTACGCCAAGCAGCAGAGGCTGAGGGTATTGAATGGGTCGAGATTCCTGTGACGCCGGGTGAATATACACCGGCAGCGATTGAGGCCTTTGGTGCCGCTATTGATCGGCTGCCGACGCCTATTCTGGGATTTTGCCGCAGTGGCCGCCGCGCGGTGTCCCTCTGGGTTCATAATCAAGTGCAGCAGGAAAACTGTGATATTGGGCAATTACTGCAGGCGGCCCATGCTGCCGGTCATGATTTACATGCAGAAAAGGATAGCTTTATTAAGGGCTGATCTTGAGTGCTCGTAAGGGGTTTAAGTGAATATTAAAAAATACCTGCCGATTTTGGCATGGCTACCGAACTACCGCTTGGCCATCTTTAATCAGGATTTGATGGCGGCCATGATTGTGACGGTAATGCTAGTTCCGCAGTCATTGGCTTACGCCATGTTGGCAGGTCTACCGCCCGAAGTGGGGCTATATGCGAGTATTGCCCCCTTACTGATCTATGCCGTTTTAGGCACCAGTAGTGCCTTATCGGTGGGGCCGGTGGCGGTTATTGCCTTGATGACGTTCACGACCGCGGGCAGTATTGTTTCGCCAGAGGGTGATGCTTACCTGACCACAGTTATTTTGCTGACCTTTATCTCCGGTATTATGTTGACCTTGATGGGGTTATTTCGTCTGGGGTTTCTTGCCAACTTTCTCAGTCATCCGGTGATTTCTGGCTTTATCACGGCTTCTGCAATCATCATTGCTGTCAGTCAGTTCAAGCATCTGTTAGGTGTCTCGGTGAGTGGTCATAACCTTCCGGAGTTGTTGCTCGCGTTGGTTAAGGCGTTACCAGAGCTGAATATGATAACGCTCTTACTGGGCAGCGGTACTTTGTTGTTTCTATATGCAAGTCGGCGTTGGCTAGGACCGCTTTTGACTCAATTAGGTTTTAGCCGAACCATCGCCAGCAGTGTCGGACGCTTAGCGCCGATCCTAGCGGTGGTTGCGACCACGGGAATCGCCGCTTATTTTTCGTTAAATGAGCAGGGGGTTGCGGTGGTCGGCAATGTGCCGGCAGGCTTGCCGCCCTTGGCGATACCGTCTTCTGATATCAACCTCTGGCAGCAGCTCTGGGTTGGGGCGTTGTTGATCAGTATTGTTGGCTTTGTCGAGTCGGTGTCAGTAGGGCAGACATTGGCTGCCAAACGGCGCGAACGTATCGATCCAGATCAGGAATTGATCGGTCTTGGTTGCGCCAACCTTGGTGCGGCCGTTAGTACGGGTATGCCGGTAACAGGCGGCTTTTCTCGCTCGGTGGTCAACTTTGATGCTGGCGCACGTACTCCCGCCGCAGGTGCTTTTACCGCCTTGGGTATTCTGGTGGTTATTCTCTGGTTAACGCCCTTACTGCAGACACTGCCTATCGCCACCTTGGCGGCGACGATTATTATCGCGGTACTTTCTTTAATTGATATCCATGCGATCAAGCACACTTGGCGTTATTCCAAGGCTGACTTCTCAGCGATGCTGCTAACGGTCGTGATCACGCTGATGCAAGGGGTTGAAGCAGGTATTCTCTCCGGTGTGGGGTTATCGCTAGCGTTACACATTTATCGTACCAGTCGTCCGCATACGGCGGTCGTAGGACGGGTTGCTGGTAGTGAGCACTTTCGTAATATCGAGAGACATGCGGTGGAAACCAGCCCAAACATGCTGATCATCCGGGTCGATGAAAGTCTTTATTTTGCTAACGCTCGTTATCTGGAGGATCAGATACAGGCGCTGGTGAGTCAAAACCCAGCCCTTAAACATCTGGTAATCAGTTGTCAGGCGGTCAATCTGATCGATGCATCAGCACTCGATAGCTTAGAGTCGATCAATGCTCGCTTGAAAGATACCGGGATTCAATTGCACTTAGCTGAAGTGAAGGGGCCGGTTATGGATCGTTTGGCGTTGGTTGAATTCCCCGAGCGGCTTAGTGGTGAAATATTTATCAGTACGTTTGCTGCTTGGGAGCGTCTGAAGAGCGGCGGTAAGGATTAACCGTCGCGTTTAGTTAGAGGCTTTAAGGATGCATAGCAATCAGATGATAAGTTTCGACTATGGTGTGTATTGCTAGACTTAATTTCCTTGAGTTATAAGCTTATATTATTATGTTATTAATCAAGGGCAAATATGCCCACTAAAGTAACACTACTGGAGAAATGAAAGATGGCACTTCGAATCAATGACATCGTACCTAACCTCGATTTGAAAACCGATCTAGGCGACTTCAAATTACATGATTTCATCGGCGACAGCTGGGCTATTTTATTCAGCCACCCGAAAGACTTCACACCTGTTTGTACAACTGAGTTTGGCGCAGTAGCTCAGCTAGCGGCTGAGTGGGAAAAGCGCGGCACTAAAGTGATCGGCCTGTCGGTAGACGGCGTTGATGAGCACGTTAAGTGGAAAGCGGATATTGAGAAATACTCTGGCGCACCGGCGAAATTCCCAATCATTGCGGATGACGATATGGCGGTTGCCAAAGCATTAGATATGTTACCAGCGGATGCTTATCTGCCGGATGGCCGCACCGCTGCTGACTCTGCCAGTGTACGTGTAGTCTTTATCTTCAGCCCAGATAAAAAGCTGCAGCTGTCGATGACCTATCCAATGTCTGTTGGGCGTAACTTTGCTGAAGTCCTGCGTGCTCTGGATGCACTTCAAGCAACCGCTAAAGGACCGATCGCGACACCGGCTAACTGGCAATCAGGCGAAGATGTGATCGTAGGTCTGTCGCTGAATGATGATGAAGCGAAGGCTAAGTTCGGTAATATCGATGTAAAACTGCCTTACCTGCGTACGACTAAACAGCCATCATAATGGCTTAGTTAGCATGGCAAAATTGAACGCCCTGTCTGCCGCTTCGGTTTGCTGACAGGGCGTTTTTGTATCTGTGGGTTACTCGTACTGTCCTTTCTTTAGTCGGGCCTTTCTTCAGTCGTGACAGTGTTGAGCTCACAACTCGTAGACAAACCAGTGTGTCGGTGTCAATGTCAGTTACTTTAATACGTATTAGTCCCTTCCTACGCTTTCCTCGGGTTAGTTAATGATCTTCTTAGCGTCTTAATCACCGTTGGCTCTTAAAAGTCCTCAGCCTTTATGTCGAGTAGAGCGGTTACTGGCAAATTTTGAAGTTAAGGCATTTGTAGAAAGGTGGCCGCTTTAATAAGCAATTTGATAATGCTAATCGCTGTATTCGATAGTGTTGTAGTGGAAGTTTGCGCCTACTGGAAAATAAAAAGCCCACAAGATTCTACCTGGTGGGCTTAGATGTGCATTTTATGTCAGGATGGTTGGGTTATTTCTGTTCAATCATAAAGACATCAAAGAACTGCTTAAGCTCCTGATGTGCCGTCAAGGGTAGGATAGACGCGATATGCTGGTCAGGTCTGACAATCATTATGCAGCCCGCGGAGCGGTCTATTTCGCGTAGGTCATAGATGTCATTGCTTGGTTCCGCTTGGAATACTTTTTCGTAGTCACGCAGCCCGTACTTTCCTTTAGCCGGCCAGAGGAAGTCATGCAGCTCATGCATCGACAAATCCTGCTGCTGGAATACAGCATAGGTGTCAATTACCGAATCGACGTCAGCACCTTTTGGTGTGTATTTTTGCACTGGTGAAGACTCATCGTTGGCCAAAAAGTCGATGAGTTGGTAAGCCGCTGATGAAGGCTCTCTCGGGTCTTGGGTATCGCCAAACAGGAAGATCCTCCAGCGGCTATCCGCTTTTACCAAGTGACCCAAGTGCTGACTTCGACCGTCAGCGACACGGGTCGCTTCAGCGGAGTGGATACGTTGGCCAATGTGGAAGCCTTTGGCTAAATGTTGGTGTTCCTGATGTGTGCAAATGTAGGACGGGAAGTATTCAATCGATGTGCCAGAGACAAAGCCGCTTTGTCGTTTCATGAAGGCTTCGATTTTGGCCGTATCCACGGTTGATTGCTGAGAGTCATCGCCTGCGGTAGGACGTGTTGCCACCAGTCTAGACAGTTCGCGGTCAGCGTCGATCAACTGTTGCGCTACTTTGCGTCGCTCCGTGCTGTAGGTGCTGAGCAACTTGGGATGGCTTTTCCCTTGGAGTACCGCAGCCATCTTCCAACCTAGGTTAAAGGTGTCAGGCAGAGAGGTGTTCAACCCCCAGCCGCCTTTAGGGCTGTGCGTATGACAGGCATCACCGGCGACAAATGCACGGGGGATAATATCGTCTGAACTGCCGACTGGGCGGTTATCGAAGCGCTCTGCCAAGCGTTGGCCAACCTCGTAGATCGACCACCAAGCCACTTCTTTTACATCGAGAGTGTAGGGGTGAAAAATCTTTTGAGCTTTGGCGATGAGGTCTTGTTCGGTCAGGTTGGTATCCTTAACGCGTTTGTCCTTACCCAGTAAATCCATCTCAACATAGAACCGGCAAAGATAGCCGCCTTCACGTGGGATAGTCATGACAGCTCCATGATCTTTGGACTGGATAAAGCTCTTAACGCGGATGTCTGGGAAGTCTGTATTCAACAGAATATCCATAACGCCCCAGGCTTTATTGGCGGAGTCTCCTTCTAGCGGGATGTCCATACTTCTACGAACATTACTTCTGGCACCATCGCAGCCGACGATGTAGCGGGCTTTAATTGTTTCTGTTTTACCCGCGCCAGCCTTATCGGCTCTCTTGAAGGTTGCTGTGATCGGATAAGCATCAAGGTCTTGGGTGAGATTGTCGTCAATCTTCAGCTCTATCAGTTCGCGGCTGTAATGAGGACGGAGATGGGAAACCGACCTTTCCATGCCATCAAGCAGTAGCTCATGCAGGCGTGCTTGGTTGACAATACCGTGAACAAACTCGGAAAGCCCAGCACGAGCATCGGCAATCTTGTGCGTGAGCTTGATGTTCTCAGGGTTGGCCTCATCCGGCTCCCAGAAGGTGTTTTGCTTCAGTTGGTAGGTCTCTTTAACCACCATTTCGCTGCTATTAAAGGCTTCCATGATCTCCATGGTACGGCAGGATATACCGTCCGCGCGGCCAAACAGTAGAGGACCCGGAGCCATATCAACAATACATGTTTTGATGTCGGAGAACTCAGATAACTGTCGAGCCATGGTCAAACCCGCAGGCCCAGTACCGATGATCAGCACATCAACTTCATTAGGTAGGTCTACAATCGGTGGCTCAGGGTATGGCTTTCGAGCCTCATCGGGAACCTGGTAATTACCGGGTTTGAACCCATTCAGATGATATTGCATTACGCGATCCTCCTTATTTATGGCCTTATTATTGATGTACTGACCAGTAGTTAATATATTAATGATATTAAGAGAGTGCTACACAATGCAAGTACATTATGAGCAGTGGCGTATCATAAAGTGTAGTTCATCGCCGGGTGCGGGGCCGTCGGAGCGTTACCAGTAAGCGTTTTCGGAGTATCAAAGAGACTATCTATTGTTTCAAACCCTCAAGCACCTTGGCTATAGGTTGATGAACAAGTGCAGTTGATCTGATCGATTAGCCTGGATTGCGCTTCTAATTTTACCTTTGTGACACCTCAGCGAGGCGTTGGCTAAATAGTGATGCGCCAGCCAAGAGGCCCATGAACTAGGTTCGGTTAAATCGATCCAGTGAATAGAGTACCCAAAATGGAGAGACTAAACGCATGAAGGGGGCTAATCAGTACTAAGTCAGTGATAGTCTACCAGAGAGTCTCAATAGGCTGAGGGTTATATGATGCTACTTGTTGGTTATTCATAGTTATACCCATCCGAACCGCACTTTTAGGCATTTTGATTATAATCATGGGTATTCCAGATTTTAGTATTATCAATGGCCGCCGGGAGATGAGTAACCGACTTCGTGTGGGTCTTTTGGCTGAGCATCTAACGCGCGTTTGCGTGCTATTCATGTTACTTATGCTCAGTGCTGTTTGTCAGGCTCAGTCGCCAATCAATTTGTCATCGAATATGGCAGGGGTTGGCACCCGTATGAATGTGTTTTATCTCCAAGATGCCAGCCAAGCTTATACCTTCGAGCAAGTGCAGAGCGAGCCGCTGGCTTCACATTTTGCGCCGTTGCCGAATAATAAAAGTAATTTTGGTATCACAGGTGCCAATTACTGGTTGCGTATTGATTTGAAAAATAGCGGTCAGGAACCGTTATCATGGTTGTTGGAAGTGGTTCACCCCAACTGGGATTTCGTCACCTTTTATAGGCAAGGTGTTGCGCCCCAAATAGGCGGCGATCATATCCCATTTGTGGAACGTGCGGTCGCTGCCGAAAGCAATCTTTATCCTGTGAACACTCCCGCCGGTGCGGTACAGCGAATATGGGTTAAGCTTTCCTACGTACAACCCGGCAAGGCTGAGACGCAGCTATTACTATGGACCCCTGATGCCTTTTCGCAACACTACGCCAATCGTTATTTCGTTATTGGCACTTTTATCGGCATCGGTCTGCTGCTGGTGTTCTCTAATTTCTTGATTGGTTATTCCACACGTCTGCCGGAATATAAATGGTATACCTTATACATTATCTCGGCGATGCTGGTGTTGCTGACCAATACTGGCCTTGGCTATCGTTATTTGTGGCAAGAGTATCATTGGTTTGCCGATTTTGCTCCGATCATTTTTGCCGTGTTGACGCTGGTGTTGGCAACGCAGTTTACACGTTGTTTTCTGAACACCCGAGAGTCAGTGGTCGTTGATCGGTTACTGCAATTCCTTCTGGTTTTAGGCGGCCTCTGCGTGCTCTGTTATCTTTTGGGTGGTCGAGAAAATGCGTTAAAGCTTACCCTGCTATATGCGTTGTTGACGGTGTTATTTCCATTGATTGGAATATGGCAATATAAAAAGGGTAGGGGGGATGCTCGGTTTTATGTGCTGGGTTGGAGTGTTTGGAGTTTGGCCGTTTTTATTGCCGTGACGCGTAATGTTGGTCTCATTCCTGCTGAGTTTAGTACCAACTTTTCCCCGCCGCTGGGATTGTGTATTGAGGGGGTGCTGCTCTCCTTGGCGTTAGCGGATCGTATTAACCATCTGACACAAGAGAAAGAGACGGCAGAGCTGCAGCATATTGAGCACCTACAGCAGGAACAGGTGATGCTTGAGCGATTGGTGTCGGAGCGAACGGTAGAGCTCGAAAAGGCGATGAAGCATGCCGAGTTGCTGGCGCAGACTGACTCGTTAACCGGAGTCTTTAATCGCCGAGCTTTCTATGAATTTAGTGAGCGAGAAGTCAGCAGGGCCCAGCGGTTTAATACGTCGCTGGCGGTGGTTATGATTGACTTAGATATGTTCAAGCGGGTCAATGATAACTACGGCCATGCGACAGGGGATATGGTGTTGATGGCGGCAATCAATGCACTACAAACGATCATGCGCGACGTCGATATTATTGGGCGTATTGGTGGTGAAGAGTTTGCCGTGCTTCTGCCGCAGACGAGTTTGAATGATGCAACCGAGCTAGCTGAACGCCTCAGACTGGCGCTAGCGCAGATGGAGGTCAGTGTCGGTGAACTGACACTTAACGTCACCGCCAGTTTCGGTGTGGCGGCGGTTGATGTCGCCAACGAATCGCTAGCTGATTCAATGCATCGAGCAGATGCCGCGCTTTATCGTGCTAAATCCCATGGCCGCAATCGTGTTGAGCAAGCGGATGCCTCCGAGCAGGTATCTAACGTCGGTCATTTAGAAAAGAAAGCTTAAGGTTGTGATAATAGATAGCTGGATAACTACTTACGCGTACTAATGTACGATTGCCTTGCTGTGATGATGCCCTCCCAGCGCTAGGTGGGCATCATCACTATCGGTCAGAACGGCACGTCGTCATCGAAGGTGACATCGGGCACACTTTGATCATAGGCGGGTTGCTGATCAATGTGTTGACCGCCAGAGGTTTCGGTTTGAATTTTCCAAGCCTGAAGGTTGTTGAAATAGCGGCCGTTATACTCGCGCCCGCGGATATCAAAGGTTACGGTGACACTTTGTCCTATCTGCAGTGAATCAAGCAAGCTTACCTTATCTTGAACAAACTCAAGGTTTATGTCCTGCGGATATTTACCATCCTCGACGGTCACCACCATTTCCCGTTTTGTGAAGCCGCTGTTAAACGTTTGGGGGTCTTGAATTACTTTAACTTTGCCTGACAATTCGTAAGCCATTATTACTTGCACCCTACTTTTAATAAGTCTCTTTCGAGAATGAATTAAACCAGAAAGTGACGCATATTGCTTCTGCTTTATACCTGTTTTAAGGGCGAGGGTTTAACTCGCTATGTCAGCCTGCTCACTAGGTTGAGAGGGCTATATGCTTGATAGATGGTGTTTGGATGTATCAACAGTGATGACGAAAGAGAGGGGATTTAGGCCGCCGAGATAAAACTTAAGGGCTCTAAACGGTGTTGTAGGTTTGGTGGTAAGCATCTGTTGGCATTAAAAAAACACTCTCACGACGCGCGTTGGGAAGTGATGCGGCGTGAGGGTGTGGCCAGAATGGCTAAGGGCGGAAGAGAATGAAGCGGGTCTTTATAAGCCCGTTTTCATCTACGGGCTCCGCTATGGTGGATTTGATTCGGCGGTTGCGTCAGACCTTATGATAGATTTCAGCGCCGGTTTCTTTGAACTCCTGCGATTTTTCCTGCATCCCTTTATCGGCCGCGGCCTCTAGTGTTGCGATCTGGCTAGCATCGAGATTACGAACCTCTTGGGATATTTTCATGGAGCAGAACTTTGGCCCACACATGGAGCAAAAATGCGCCACCTTCGCGGATTCCTTCGGCAAGGTTTCATCGTGGTAGGCGCGGGCGGTATCCGGGTCTAGACCAATATTAAATTGATCTTCCCAGCGGAACTCGAAACGTGCTTTGGACATTGCATTATCACGGATCTGTGCACCGGGATGGCCTTTGGCCAGATCGGCAGCATGAGCGGCGATCTTATAGGTGATAATGCCGGTTTTAACATCGTCCTTATTCGGTAACCCAAGATGCTCTTTTGGTGTTACATAGCAAAGCATGGCACAGCCATACCAGCCGATCATCGCTGCACCAATCCCTGAGGTGATATGATCATAGCCGGGTGCAATATCGGTAGTCAGGGGCCCAAGCGTATAGAAGGGCGCTTCTTGGCACTCGGTCAGCTGTTTATCCATGTTCTCTTTGATCATGTGCATCGGCACATGACCTGGGCCTTCAATCATCACCTGCACGTCATGTTTCCAGGCTACTTTGGTCAGTTCGCCTAGTGTTTCGAGTTCGGCAAATTGAGCTTCGTCGTTGGCGTCGTAAACAGAACCCGGACGTAGGCCATCCCCGAGTGAGAACGAGACATCATAGGCTTTGCAGATCTCGCAGATATCTTCAAAGTGCGTGTAAAGGAAGTTCTCTTTGTGGTGCGCCAAACACCATTTAGCCATGATAGAGCCACCACGGGAGACGATACCGGTCATCCGCTTCGCAGTCATCGGTACATAGCGCAGCAAGACACCAGCATGAATGGTAAAGTAATCGACTCCCTGTTCAGCTTGTTCAATCAGGGTGTCGCGGAATACTTCCCAGGTCAGGTCTTCGGCTACGCCACTAACTTTTTCCAGTGCTTGATAGATCGGTACTGTGCCGATAGGCACGGGTGAGTTGCGCAGAATCCATTCTCGAGTTTCATGGATGTTCTTACCGGTGGACAGATCCATAATGGTGTCAGAACCCCAACGGATTCCCCAAGTCATCTTCTCAACTTCTTCTTCAATCGACGAACTTAGCGCCGAGTTGCCGATATTACCATTGATTTTCACCAAGAAGTTGCGGCCAATAATCATCGGCTCCAGTTCCGGATGGTTAATGTTGGCAGGAATAATCGCTCGGCCTTCGGCCACTTCTTGGCGAACAAATTCAGGGGTGATTTGATCAGGCAGTTTCGCGCCAAAGCTATGGCCTGGGTGCTGCTGCGCGACAATATTGCCTTCAGCTTGGGATTTAGCCAGTTTCATGTTTTCGCGGATGGCGATGAACTCCATCTCTGGGGTAATAATCCCTTGGCGGGCATAGTGTAGCTGGGTGACGTTTTCACCGGGCTTAGCTTTGAGCGGTTTGCGGGTCAGCTCAAAGCGTAAATGATCAAGGCGTAGGTCTTGCTCACGACCACGGCCATATTCCGAGCTTAGCCCCACGAGTTGTTGGGTATCGTCACGCTCTTTAATCCAAGCGGTTCGCAGCGTCGGTAGACCTTTACGCACATCGATTTCAGTTTGCGGGTCGGTGTATGGGCCGGAGGTGTCATAAACGTATAAGGGCTCGTTTTTCTCGCCGCCCATATCCGTAGGGGTGTCATCGAGGCTTATTGCACGCATCGGTACACGGATATCGGGACGGCTGCCTTCAATAAACACTTTACGCGAGCAGGGGAAAGGCTGCACGGATGCTTCGTCGACCTGTGCGCTGCGGCTAAGCGCGAGGGTGCTATGGTTTTGGCTTGTAGCGTTATCGGACATAGTACAACCACCTTATTTGTTTGTTGTTATTGATGAAGCTAGCCAGAGATTAACTGGCCTTTAGGTAAATCTGTCGCTCTTGCGAATCACTATAACGACACCGGCAGCTCTCTGATTAGTGCCAGAAATGGTTGCTGCTCAGGGCCAGTTACTAACGGTATCGATTGAGCAGCTGATCTTATGCTAGTGGGCATGACTGGCACTATATGCGACTGGGTTCTGTCTCTATGGCTTTTGACGCAGCTCCATATACTGGGATGCGAATCAGAATCAATTTATTGATTCCCCCCAACGTTTAGGAGGTACCTATGTCGGCTATACAGAAGGCGCTGCCGTTTTCTAATACAGCAGTAAAACAGTGGCTCGCTTTAATTATGCCGGGCTTGATGCTTTGTCTTGTCGTGGGAATGGCTGGGAAATTTGTCTCGGAACACTACGGCGGCCCGATTATTTTGTATGCCTTGCTGATGGGGATGTCGCTTAATTATCTGTCGCAGGAAGGTCGCTGCATGGCGGGAATTCAGTTTGCGGCGAAGTCGGTTCTTCGTTTTGGCATCGCCTTACTCGGCGCTCGTATTACCTTTGAACAGTTGCTCGGCCTTGGTTTTACGCCGATCGCTATTGTCATGGTGGGGGTGCCTGCGACGATTCTCTTTGGTTATGTTTGTGGCCGTTGGTTAAAACTGAGTAAGTCGCAAAGTATTTTATCAGGCGCATCGGTCGGTATCTGTGGCGCGTCGGCGGCCTTGGCGGTTTCTGCCGTATTACCCGAGAATAAAGACTCTGAGCGTAATCTGATTTTTACGGTGATTGGCGTCACTGCCCTGAGTACGGTCGCGATGATTGCTTATCCGCTGATCGTTACTGGGTTGAATCTCTCCGAGACGGAGAGTGGTATTTTCCTTGGTGCAACGATTCATGATGTTGCTCAGGTGGTCGGTGCCGGGTATATGATGTCTGACGGTGTTGGTGATGTGGCGACCTTTACCAAACTGCTACGGGTAGCCGCCTTGGTGCCGGTGGTGATTGTGATCTCGCTGCTTGTATCCCGCCGGGGTGGGGCACAAAAAGAGGGCGCATCGAAGCTGCCATTACCGGGCTTTTTAGTTGCCTTTATTATTATCGTATCGGTCAACAGTACCGGTTATATTCCTCAGCCAGTGTTGGATGGTATGACTGAATTATCACGCTGGTGTTTAGTAACGGCGATGGTGGGTCTGGGTATGAAGGCGTCTTTTAAAGAGTTGTCAGAACTCGGCTGGAAACCCATCGCACTGTTGATTTCTGAAACCGTCTTTCTTGCGGTGCTGGTCACAATCTGGTTGTTCGCGGCGCGTTAAGTACCGCCCATTTGCCCCTGCGGCAGAGTGGATGTGTCTGTCACTCTGTCAAAAGGGCTATCGTTTCTAATACCGTTGCTGATGCAGCCCTACCAATGGCCGTTTCTTGCGGCCTTTTATTCATCCCGCAAAAGACTAAAACCGTGTTTTATCGGTATTAGATTAGCCTTGCCAATATTTTAATACGTTACTGACGAGTCGTTTACCATTGTGCCGTGATGAGAGGTACTCTTTTATGGGGATATAGGTCGGTTTTATGGCGAATACACGGTTGTTGAATTGACTCTGACGGCAGTACTCGGATAATGCCGTCCTCGTTTAGTTTTAACCTCATCAATGGTAGCCCCTGAATGTCACAGCAGAATGATCAAAACGGTATGTTTTGGACGACCTTAGCTTATATCGTTTGGGGGCTGATGCCGCTGTTTTATCAATACTTGCGAGGTGTTGAGGCGATGGAAATCTTTGCGTTTCGGGTGCTCTGGTCGGTGCCGTTGATGATCTTATTATTGTGGCTAACGGTGACGCCGGTACGGGTGTTTATGTTACTACGGGAGCCCCACACATTTTTCTGGTTGTTCTTATCGACAGGGTGTATCTCAACGAGTTGGTTTTTAAACACTTGGGGGGTAACCCACGGGCAGGTATTGCTGGTAAGTCTCGCTTTTTTTCTCACGCCATTGATCAGTATTCTGATTGGCGTATTTTATCTGCGAGAGCGGTTAACGCCGTTTCAGTTATTGGCACTACTGTTTTGCTTAGGCGGCTTTCTCTATGCCTGTGTCAGCCTGGATTCGTTTCCTTGGTTAACCATCGGGATTGCGCTGTCATTCGGTAGTTATGGCTTGATTAAAAAGCAGGTAAAGATCGATACGCTCAATGGTTTGGCGGCAGAAGCAATTTTGATGGTGCCTTTTGCACTGTTCTATCTGATCGGCGTGGCGGGCAGCAGGAGTTATGCTGAGAACCAGGGAGATGTAAGAATCTTATTGATGCTCACGGCACCGATGACCATTCTGCCGCTGGGGTTGTTTGCGTTTGGCGTTAAGCGGATGCAGAGTCTAACCAGTATCGCGATACTGCAATACCTTGAGCCGACACTGTACTTTTTGTTGGCGGTGTTTGTGTTTAAAGAAGCGGTGGATAATGACCGCTTGATTACCTTTGGTTTGGTCTGGGTGGGCTTTTTTCTATTTACCTTGGATAGTCTGCATCGTCACCGTAAAGCACGTCGATTGCTGCTAGCTGAAGCTTGAACTTAGGTTTGAGCTTAGTCTACGGTTTAACGTTGGGCTGTGCTGGAAATCACTGCCCAACGCTAAACAACATTAGCCAATGACGCCGTCAATCGGCGATGACGCGCTAGCATACATCTTTTTCGCCATCCGTCCGGCCAGATAGCCCTCTCGGCCACACTCCACCGCTTTACGCATCGCCTGCGCCATCAATACGGGATTATTAGCATGGGCAATGGCGCTATTCATCAAAACCCCTTCACAGCCGAGCTCCATCGCGAGGGCGGCATCGGAGGGTGTGCCAACGCCGGCATCGACAATGATCGGCACTTTGGCATTTTCTAAGATCAAGCGAATATTATTAGGGTTTTGCAGTCCCAGTCCTGAACCTATCGGGGCGCCGAGAGGCATCACGGCGACGCAGCCCATCTCTTCTAAACGCTTACAGATGAGCGGGTCATCACTGGTATAAACCATCACTTTGAAACCATCGTTGATCAGGGTTTCCGCCGCCGCCAGTGTTTCGGTGACATTAGGATAGAGGGTTTTATCATCGCCGAGCACTTCTAACTTAACTAGGTCGTGTCCGTTCAGCAGTTCTCGTGCTAATCGACAAGTGCGCACCGCTTCCTCGGCGGTATAGCAGAAGGCGGTGTTCGGTAGAATGCAGAATTCATCCGGTGAGATAACATCCAACAGGTTGGGCTGATCGGGGTGTTGGCCAATATTGGTACGACGCAGGGCAACGGTGACAATTTCTGCGCCACTCGCGCGAATAGCGGCCCCGGTTTCTTCCGGGTCACGATATTTTCCGGTGCCTACCATCAGGCGTGAATTGAAGCGGCGTTCGCCAATGATGAGTGGATCATTACGCTGTAAATCATGGGACATGGGGGGCTCCTGCGGGCACGGATTACGAAACATAGCGGGGGTGAATGGCGATTAACCGCCCCCAATGGCGGTAACGATTTCGATCCGATCATCGCTACTCAAGTGAGTATTTGAGTGCTGGCTCTGGGGAATGACTTCCTGGTTAACCTCAACCGCAATACGTTTGCCTGTCAGTTCAAGCGCGTCAATTAATTCTTGTAAGTGCTTGCTGCTGGCCCACTGCATTTGTTCTCCATTAACGGTGATGTGAATCATGGTGGAACCTCATGTTGTCGCTATGTAATGGCGCTTTGTTCTTTTCTGGTAGTCATACTCGGAAATATCGGGCTTATCTTTAAGAGCCAGATATTCTCTCCCGGTGAGTCCAGCCAAGTGAATTCGCCGGTTATGGCGGCTGGCATCATATCAGTCAGTTAACTGGTTCTAACGGGGTTTTACTCAAGCCAAGTAGTTTATAAGCATGGATACGAAGTAGGGACGCAACAGTGCCTTATGACTAACCGAGTGATAGGAATGGGAGTGTTGCTGCTCTCTCCTCTGAATATACAGCCTGCCATTGAAGTCACAGGCTCGTATGAAACACAGTACCCTCAGTGGAGGCTTGTATGACTTATAGCTCTAACGAATTTGATGCGAAAGAAGTAGTTAATAACGACCGTAAGCACGTTTGGCATCACCTTTCGCAGCATAAACCCTATGAAGAAAATGACCCGATGGTGATTGTTAAGGGCGAAGGGATGCGGGTATGGGATGCGAAAGGCAATGAATATCTGGATGCCGTTTCCGGTGCCGTATGGACAGTCAACGTCGGTTATGGCCGTACTGAAATTGCCGATGCCGTGCGTGACCAGCTGGTTACCTTGAACTACTTTGCTCAGACCGCCGGTAACGTCCCAGCAGCACAGTTTGCTGAGAAACTAATTGATAAGATGCCGGGCATGAGCCGGGTTTACTATTCAAACTCGGGTTCTGAAGCGAACGAGAAAGTGTTTAAGATGGTGCGCCAAATTGCCGAGAAGAACTACGGCGGTAAGAAGCATAAAATTCTCTTCCGTGAGCGTGATTATCACGGTACGACCATTACGGCATTGAGTGCGACCGGTCAGTTTGAGCGTAAAAATCAATATGGCCCGTTTACCCCTGGCTTTGTTGAAGTGCCGCACTGCTGTGAGTATCGTGCTCAGGAAGGTGCCGATCTGGAAAACTACGGCGTATGGGCGGCCAATCAGATTGAAAAAGTCATTCTCGCTGAAGGACCGGATACTGTTGGCGCCCTTTGTCTTGAACCTATTACCGCAGGTGGTGGTGTGATTGAGCCGCCTCATGGCTATTGGGAACGGGTGCAGGAGATCTGCAAGCAATATAATGTGTTGCTGCATATCGACGAAGTCGTGTGTGGGCTGGGTCGTACCGGTAAATGGTTTGGTTATCAGCACTATGGTATCAAGCCGGATATGGTCACGATGGCTAAAGGTGTGGCTTCTGGCTATGCAGCCATCTCTTGTACGGTGACCACTGAAGCGGTATTCGACCTGTTTAAAGAGCCTGAAGATGGCCGGATGGATTACTTCCGTGATATCTCAACCTTTGGCGGCTGTACTGCTGGGCCTGCAGCGGCACTGGTTAACATGCAGATTATCGAAGATGAAAAACTGCTGGATAACGTGGTTGAGCAGGGTGAGTATCTTCGTGGACGTTTGCATCAGTTGATGGACAAATATCAGGTGATCGGCGATGTGCGTGGTAAAGGTTTGTTTGCAGGCTTTGAGCTGGTGAAGGATCGCTTAACCAAAGAGCCTGTTGATGAGGCGCTGTCGATGCAGATTGGGGCGCACTGTATGTCAAATGGCGTGATCATTGGTCGTACTAACCGCTCGTTTAAAGAGTACAACAATACGATCTGTTTGAGCCCTGCGCTAATTGCTACGCGCGCTGATATCGATAAGATTGTGGATGCACTGGATAACGCATTGGCGGATTTAGCACCGAATAGCTAATCTCTGAGAGTATTCTTTGTTAGGCCGTCGCCTCAGGTTGTTACAACGCTGAGGCGGCGGTTTTATAGATCCGGACGGGGTTCACCTGGGCCGGATTTATGCGTCCAAGCGCTGGTTAAAGCGTCGGTTTTTCTATATATATGAAGGCTATGCTTAATCGTTTGAGTCGTCACTGTTATTAGCGATAGACTCTGTATCACTGTTAAGTGGTGATATTCACAATAATAAAAAGCACAACAACCCGCAGTACTGAGTCGCAGTAATCGGATTTATCGTTTCTCAGCTATTTGGAAGAAGCTGATAGATAAGTCCCAATGCCTGAGTGTTTGGCCGGTTGATGAATGTGCTACTGAAAAAGGTAGATTCCATGTTTCAGCTCTTCCATTTGACACCTAAGCAGGGCGGAAGCCTGCAGCAGCAGTTACGGGAACAGATTGCCTCGGCTATTCTGAACGGTAATATTCCGTTGGACCGTTCGTTGCCCTCCAGCCGTAAGCTAGCGCAACAGTTAAATGTTGCACGTAACACTGTGGTATTGGCATACGAGCACCTGCTCGATGATGGCTATCTGATTGCGCGCGAGCGCAGCGGTTATTATGTTAATGGTGATATTCTCAACGGCCAGGTAAAGACTGAAGCGTCGCTTGGTAGCGATGATGACGTTGGTGAGCACTCTTCACCCGATTGGGATCAGCGTTTTAAACTTCGTCCTAGCCAGCAAACTAATATTGTTAAACCCCGTGATTGGCAAAAATATGAATATCCGTTTATCTACGGACAGTTCGATGCCTCGCTGTTTCCTACGATCAACTGGCGTGAATGTTGTCGGGATGCGGTCAGTGGCCCTTCAATCAGTGAATGGGCCGCTGATCGGGTTGATAATGATGATCCGATGCTGGTGGAGCAGATTAGAACTCGACTATTACCCCGTCGTGGTGTTTGGGCTTCGGCGGATCAGATTTTGGTAACGGTAGGGGCGCAGCAGTCGCTCTATATGATCGCCAAACTGTTGCTAGATAAACAAAGTACCATCGGCTTGGAAGACCCGGGTTATGTGGATATTCGTAATATCGCCAGCCTCAATCCAGCGCAGATAAAGCCGATACCCGTTGATCAGGATGGCATGTTGGTTGATGAACGGCTCAGTGATTGCGATCTTATTTACACCACCCCGAGCCACCAGTGCCCAACCACCGTCACGATGCCGATCGAGCGACGTTATGAACTATTACGCCGGGCCAATGAAGATGACTTTCTGATTATCGAAGATGATTATGAGAGTGAAACCAACTTTAAATCGAACCCAATACCGGCTTTAAAAAGCTTGGATAAGAATGATCGGGTGCTCTATATCGGTAGCTTATCGAAGACCCTGGCGCCGGGCTTGCGTTTAGGGTATCTGGTGGGGCCTGCCGAGCTAATTAAAGAGGCGCGGGCATTGCGTCGGCTGATGGTGCGTCATCCGGCCGCCAATAATCAACGTTCGGTGGCGCTGTTTTTAGAACGGGGCTATCACGACTCACTGATTATGAATATCACCCGTAACTATCAGACCCGCTGGCGTGCCATGGACGAAGCTCTGACGAAGCACCTGCCTGAGTCCCATAACCTGCCTACCTTTGGTGGCTCCTGTTTCTGGGTTAAAGGCCCGGAAGGTTTAGATGCCGATGCCTTGCGTCGCCGCGCGCGGGAGCATTCAATCTTGATCGAATCCGGCGAAGTACACTTTTTGCAAAGCCCTGCGCCTAAGAACTATTTTCGCTTAGGTTACTCATCCATTTCGACCGACAGGATTGAGCCGGGGATTGCCAAACTGGCTGAGCTTATTCATGAAATGAGCTAATTGTTCGCTCATACAGGTACACACTACCGTCTGGCGTAGGCGGTAGTCTGAATCTGGTTCTATTGGTTAACTAACTGTTTTATAAAGATTTACCTGTTTTAAGTCAGGCTTATCTAGTCTGGCTCAACCTGTTTCTCAAATCTGGTTCTACTGAGAATTCGGCCCGCCTCCTAATCTGTAATCACGTTATCCGTTAAAGCGATGCTGTTTGGCATTAGCCCCGGGACGGAAATTATCGTTGCTCTAAGGTGAATCGCAGCCTTGTAGCACTTAAATCGTTTAATTTGGCTTTGGCGATGGTTGCCCCTTCGTCTAGTACAATAATAAGGAATTCAAATATGGCTCGAATGACTCCTAGTGAAGCGATGGTAGAAACCCTCGTTGCTAACGGTGTAACCGACAGTTTCGGTATCATGGGTTCAGCGTTTATGGACGCAATGGACATCTTTACTCCAGCGGGTATCCGATTGATTCCGGTTGTACACGAGCAGGGTGCAGGCCATATGGCTGACGGCTACTCCCGTGTATCAGGTCGTCATGGTGTGTGTATTGCTCAGAATGGACCGGGTATCACTAACTTTGTTACCGCCATCGCCGCGGCATATTGGGCGCACTCTCCGGTTGTTTGTATTACCCCGGAAACCGGTACTAACACTCAGTGGCTCGGTGGCTTCCAAGAAGCACAGCAACTGCCATTCTTCGAAACCATTACCAAGTATCAAGTGACCGTAACAAATAACAGTCGTATGGCTGAATATACCGCGCGCTGCTTCGATCGTGCGATGCTGGAAAACGGCCCAACTCAGCTGAATATTCCTCGTGACCTGTTCTACGGCGATATCGATTGTGAAATTCCAGAACCGATCCGTATCGAACGGGCTGCTGGTGGTGCTGAAGCACTGAAAGCGGCGGCAGAACTGCTGGCGAATGCTGAATTCCCAGTGATGATCTCCGGTGGTGGTGTGGTTCTGGGCGATGCCTATGATGAAGCGATCGCTATTTCTGAACAGCTGGGTCTGCCGGTAGTAAACAGCTACCTGCATAATGACTCATTCCCAGCATCTCACCCTAACTGGTGTGGTCCTCTGGGTTATCAGGGTTCTAAAGCCGGTATGAAACTGATCGCTAAGGCCGATGTTGTCTTGGCGTTGGGTACGCGTTTGGGGCCTTTCGGTACGTTGCCTCAGCACGGTCTCGATTACTGGCCAAAAGACGCTAAGATCATCCAAATCGACTGCAACCCTAAAATGCTGGGTCTGGTTAAGAAAGTTGATGTGGCTATCTGTGGTGATGCTAAAGCAGCCGCTCAAGCGATCATGGGCTTAATGGAAGGCAAGCAGGCTAAGTGTCTGGAAAACCGCGCTGAACGTGAAGCTGAAGTGGCAGCGGAAAAAGCGGCATGGGAAAAAGAGCTGGATGAGTGGATCCACGAGCGCGACGATTACTCTATGGAGATGATCGAAGAGCAGTCTGGTGAAGAGGGTAACTACCTGCACCCACGTCAGGTGCTGCGTGAGCTTGAAAAAGCGATGCCTGCCGACGTGATGGTGTCTACCGATATCGGTAACATCAACTCTGTTTCTAATAGTTACCTACGCTTTGAGCGTTCACGTTCATTCTTTGCGGCAATGGCTTTCGGTAACTGCGGTTACGCTCTGCCAACGATGATCGGTGCTAAAGTTGCTGCGCCAGAGCGCCCAGGGATTTCCTACGCGGGTGATGGTGCTTGGGGTATGTCGATGATGGAGATCATGACCTGTGTCCGTGAAGATATTCCGGTCACCTCTATCGTGTTCCATAACCGTCAGTGGGGCGCTGAGAAGAAGAACCAGGTTGATTTCTACAACCGTCGCTTCGTTGCTGGCGAACTGGAAAACCCAAGCTTTGCTGAGATTGCCCGCTCTATGGGTGCTCAGGGTGTAACCGTCGATAAACTGGAAGACGTCGGTCCAGCGCTGAAAGCGGCGTTGAACGATCAGATGGAAAACCGTAAAACGACTGTTATCGAGATCATGTGTACCCGTGAACTGGGCGACCCGTTCCGTCGTGATGCGCTGTCTAAGCCTGTTCGTCATCTGGAAAAATATAAAGACTACGTATAAGTCACAGTACTTATATAACGTCTAAAACCTAGCGTCAGAGTCTTCGCAATGGAGACTCACAGGTTTTTAATCGGAGGCTTATGGTCTCCGATTTTTCAAGTTTTCTGCGAATAAGTGATTGATATATAAGTTTTGCTTCCGGTTTTTTGACGACTGACAGCATGCGGTTTCAGTATTTTATTCACAGGTTTTCTTGGAAGTATCTTCTTAATAACAATTAAAATTAAGGCCGCTGCGAATGAAAGCGTTAAATAAAATTTTTACTCGGGCTGCAGAGAACCCAAAGCGTGTCGTGTTAGCTGAGGGCGAAGACCCTCGTATTATTGCCGCAGCAGTCACGGCGACCCAGCGGGGTATCGCCGCGATTACCTTGTTAGGTGACGCTGATAAAATTAACTCACTAGTGGCGGCGGCGGGATATAGCCTCGATGGTATTAATATCATCAACCCACCTGAGTCTGATGCTATCCAGCATTACGCTAAAACCTTTTATCAATTGCGTAAGCACAAGGGGATCTCTTTCGATAAAGCGGTAGAACTGATGCAAGACCCTTTGCATTACGCCCAGATGATGGTGCATCTCGATGATGCGGATGGTTCTGTGTGTGGTGCTGTTTATACCACGGGCGAAACTGTGCGCGCGGCTATTCAGATTATAGGTATGGCCGACAATGCGAAGATGATCTCAAGCTTTTTCTTGATGATGCTGTGTGAGCCTTTTCATCAATTGAAAGGTGGGGTGATCTTCTCCGACTGCGGTTTGGTGATCGATCCCAATAAAGAACAGTTAGCACAGATCGCGATGTCAGCGGCCAACAGTGCCCGCACCTTGCTGGATGAAGAGCCAAGAGTGGCCATGTTATCTTTCTCGACCAGCGGAAGTGCCCACCATGCTGCCGTGGATAAGGTGGTCGAAGCAACTAAGATCGTCAAGCAGCAGATGCCTCATTTGGCGATCGATGGTGACGTGCAACTCGATGCCGCTATTGTCTCGGAGATTGCCGAGCGCAAAGTGACCGATTCTGCCACGCATGGCAAAGCGAATGTGCTTGTTTTTCCCAATCTAGAGGCGGGTAATATCGGCTATAAGTTAGCCGAGCGAATTGGTCAGGCTGATGCTATTGGGCCTATTCTCCAGGGACTGAAAAAACCGGCTAATGACCTCTCTCGGGGCTGCAGTGCCAACGATGTTGTGAATGTGATTGCGATTACGGTGGTGCAGTCACAGAGCCTCTAATCTACACTGGGGCAGGCTCACTGGCTGCGCCTGTCTGCCCATCGAGGGAGTTATACCCGGTAGGGTCGCTGTATCGCACTTCGGCGTTGAATTCGCGAAGTGCATCAATTTCAGCGCGCAGTATGCTGAGTGCCGCCACTAAAATTGTTTCATTCCTCGTTGTTGAACCTACCGCTCTGAATGCTGGCCTTTATTTAACCCCTCCTCATTCAAACCTTTTAATGCACAGCATTGCTAATGCAAGCCGCAAACGATGATCGCTACACTCTGGTGCTGATCTCATTACGGCGTTCGTTAGAGGGCCAAATAACGTCGCTATAAGCTCTGCAGCTGTTGGTTCTAAAGTCTTATAAAGACTGGCACTAATCAGGCTGCGGCAACCGGTCTTTAATGTCAGACATCGACAGACAATAACAATAATCAGACTAGGAGATTAACGATGGCTTTAAGTCGTTACGGTTTTATCGTTAAAAGCGCAGACCTTGAAATGTTCAAACATCACTCACGGCTGCACAGTGACAATTTTGATATGTCGATTGCCGGTGTCGCCGATGTTGCTCAGGCACAGATGGTCGCCCAAGAGATGATCACCAAAGGTATTCAGCTAATCGAGATGTGCGGTGGGTTTTCCACCGATGATGCTCAGTTAGTGCGTGATGCGATTAATGATCATATCCCGGTTGGGGTGGTGCAATATAGTGAAGCAGAGCGGCAGCGCTTGGCTGAAGAGCTGAGTTGATCCGGTGTTTATGAAGATCTATATCGCGGATAACTCCCCTCTGTACTGTGCCGGTATTGAGCAGTTACTGAAACAGCTGGGGGTAGCGGCGGCGATTGCATCCTTTAGTCATTTTGACACCCTGCAGCAGGCACTAACGCAGCGGCAAGGGGCGGTGCTGATGATCGTTGATGCGCGGTTACCGGGGCTAGATAGCCTCGAAAAACTGCAATCGTTGTTAGGTGAGCGTCGTGGGCGCTTGCTGATGCTCTCGGATCATAAAGATCTTCGCTTTATGCGTCGTTTGTTGGCTCACGGGGTTCAGGGTACGGTTGCCAAAACGGCCCCACTTGAGGAACTACAGCAAGCGATTAAAGCGGTGCTGCAGGGGCATCGCTGGGGTTATGCACTGGGCAGCGAAGGCGCTAAGGTTGATCCGGTAGGGCGTTTAGGTTATGCCATGAAGAAGTTATCCCATCAGGAAAATAATGTGCTGCGCTTTGCTTGTACTGGGCTACGGAATAAGCAAATTGCTTCCAAGATGGCGTTAACCGAACACACCATTAAAACGCATATGTCGAATATCCTGCGCAAGCTCGAGATAGAAAATCGAACCCAGCTGGTGGTGGCGATTAAACGGGTTGATATCGATCAGCCGCAGTCTGCAACGGCCTAATATTGATTCAAAGGTGACTTATGCCGATTACATTTAAAACATTTGATATTGAACCCCAGAGTAATATTGATTATGCCCGTTCTTGTGCGGCTATGTTGGCGACCATTGTTAGCCAGAAGCCGCGGGTGCAGTGTATTACCAATACCGTGGCGATGGATTTTACCTCGGATATTTTGATGGCTGTGGGTGCCCGACCCTCATTGACGATGGGGATTGATGAAATTCGAGAGTTTGTCGCTAGCAGCGACGGTTTGAGTATCAATATCGGTACATTAGATAGTGCGCGGAAGATGGCTATCAAGCCGGCGATAGAAACTGCGTTGGATTATCAGCGCCCTTGGGTGCTCGACCCGGTTTCAGTGCAAGCGTCAAATACCCGCTGCGATTATGCCCGGGAATTACTCGAGCTTAAGCCCACGGTGATTCGGGGCAATAGTGCTGAGATTAAGGCACTGCTCGGTCAGGATACGCCGGAAGCTGCATCGCTGCTCGCCCAGCAAACCGGCGCGGTAGTCGCACAAACCGGTGATACGGTGCTGGTAACCAATGGTAATACCACACTGGTGATTGCCAATGGTCATCACCTACTAACCCGGGTCTCTGCGATCGGCTGTGCCGCCACGGCGCTGATCGCTACCTTTTTATCGGTCAATCGCCGGGCGTTTGATGCGACGGTACAGGCATTACTGGCGATCTCGGTTGCTTCAGAAATTGCCGCGCAGCGCGCCAATGGGCCAGGCAGTTTGCAGATGCATATTTTGGATACGCTCTATGGGCTGAATCAGGAACAGTTGGAGAGCCGTTGTCACTTGCTGAAATGTGAAGAAGTGGCGGCATAAGCCGGCGATAGACGTTTTATTGTTGGATTTTGAATGTTCATATCGTCAAAGGTAGGCCCGATAGCGTTAACTCATCACAACGCTATCGGGCCTGCTTGGTGAAGGTGATAACGGAGCCTGTTGGTAAATAAAAGGTTGGTTCGCTCTTAGCGTGCCAAGTCTTTATGCAGCATATTTTGGGCTAGTCGGCCACTCATACCCCCCGAATGGTAACAATAGAACGAATAGTCCCAAGCTCTCGCCGGTTAGGCTAATAGCTGCTTTATAAAACAGTAGCGTTGCCACCAGTCACTGCCTCGCAAAACCTTGCTAACCGTTTTTCGCTCCTGTTCGTTGCCGTATTCCACGCTGGCGTTGAAGTCTTGAATCAAGGGCAGCATCCGAGAATAGAGCTGGCGACACTGCTGCTGGTATTCAAGGTAATTCGTGGCGCTTTGTGGCTGATGTAAGCGTGTGCTGATGCGGGTTTGTAGCGCAGCGTTAAAAGGGAAGACCGGCAGCTGAGGGCAGAGATAGAACAGTAGCCAAGCAGCATGTTGTTCATGGTAGCCACTGCCAAACACCTCGGCCGCCGCCTGTTGAATCAACTTGATTGCTTGTTGCTGCTTCTCCTCGTGGCTGAGTAGGTCAAGCTCGTACCAGATAGGCTCAAGTTGTGCGCGCACAAAGGCGTCTAAGTTTGAGGCCATGTTGGTAAAGTCATAGCCGTTATGCGCTAGCTCGGCCGCTTGCCACAGAATATTGAGATAGGTTTTATCAACGAGGGTTCTACCGGCGTTAAGCCACTGATAATGCGCCGCATGTTCAAGGCTGCCATAAAAGATGGACAGTAAACCGTTACTGCTACTGCGGGCATCATGGCCACTGCCAACGCGTGGGCTAGGCTGATGCCATTCTTCGATTGTGCGTTGGGCTGTTACTTTACAGATATCTGTGTTCATTATCTGGTCACTCGTTGTCAAAAGATATCACACTATAAAAATACCCAGGCTATTGCCCAAGCACCAGCTTAAGGTTCTGCTTAGGGCCAAGCGTCCGCGGTTTACCAGCGTGCAGAAATTGGATAAGCTGTAAAATCAATGCATTATGAAAACCGTGCTTTAAAGAACAGGCGCACTGTTATTGGTGAAAACGCGCATGCGTATTTAGCAGGGAAACCGTCAGGCCAAAAAATGGATTTTTCCTTTCTAATCAAAACCTTCCTCCAAAATTGTCGGGCTATTGAAATTGGCATAATGCACATACCAGCGATTAAAATGTTAGAGCGCCAAGCAAAGCTTGGTGCATCTTGCGAGGTGAAAGTCCTCGTCCGGTAAAGCTAAGCCCGCAGCCGGTATCGAGTGTTGCGCCTGTGGCGGAATTCTGTGGATCGAAATACTTTCC
>NZ_JBLWZV010000027.1:0-50379 GCF_048266285.1 Amphritea sp. | reverse complement strand
TCTGCTGCCTTGGAATATCAATCTCAATGACTCTCAGGTAACCGAAGCGATCTAGGGTGTGAGCAGTCTACGCTTACATTTATTGCGCTGACAAAAGACATTAAAAATACGTTTTCCTCATCAAAATAATCTGTCTGAAGAATATCAGAGCAAACCCTCACTCCTCTGCTCGAACTTCAAAATAACATCCGTAGTATCTACCTCAAGCAGTTTGAAGCGTAACTAGTTCAATACGTTTCGTTGCCCTAGAGGCTCGTTATAGAGCTGATTCTGACTACAGAATCTAGCTGAAAATTTGAAGTTAGTAAGGGATGAATAAATGGAGCAATTAGATGAGCAGTACAGCCAATCAAAGCAGCATTTATTAAGTGCTGAAGAGCAATTATGGCTGGATGGGAAGCTTGTACTGACTGAAGAGTTTGCTGAGCGGCAGCCAGTAACAGAACAAGAAGAGGATGCGTAATGAACAAAAACAGATTAATGGATAGTACTTGGTTAGCTGAACGATTAGGTGTGAGCTTGTCGACAATACAGAAGTTGAGAGCCTATCACCCTCATAAGCTACCTAAGGCTGTGCGTATCGGACGCGCTGTACGCTATGACCCAGAGACAGTGGAAAGCTGGATCATGGATAATATGCAGGAGGGCGTTTGAGATGGCGACGATAGCTATAGCAGAAGGTAACCCCGAATCGGGAGGCTTTTTAAGCAATGAAACGGGCACATATTATGTGAGGAGTTCTAACCGCGATGGTCGGCCCGATTTAGTTAAGATAGCTCAGCAGGAGGTTCATGTTTTGGGTCATTTATATGATCCGCAAGATAATGAAAGTTGGCATGCTGTTATCGCTTTTGTAGATAAAGCTAACACTCGAAGAGAGTTGAGAATTTCCCTGAAAGATCTGTATCGTGATCAGACAGGTGTTATTGCTAGGGCTGCCGGGAAAGGACTATTTGTTTGTGGGAGCTCAGCAGCAAAAGGACTATTTGTTGATCTACTTACATCAACTCTGACTGAAGCTCCGTTACCAGTTGTGAATCGATTTGGGTTTTTCGGTAATACCGGAGTCTTTGTTCTTCCTGGCAATACGATCGTTCCGGATTGGTATAAGGGAGTTGTGCCGCAGGTAAATGCAGAACTATCACAGCTACGAAATGTAATCAGAGATAAAGGCTCTTTCGATGCATGGAAAGAACGTATGGGATCGGCGGGAACGGTTCTGAACAAGTTTTTGTTATGTTTTGGGCTGAGTAATGTGTTCATCGATGTGTTAAACGTCGAGCCTATGGGTTTGCACGTGTATGGGGCTTCTAGTTCTGGAAAGACAAATGCTCTACGTGCGGTTGCCAGTATCTGGGGAGTAAGTGCCTTATCTGGGACAGTATATGCTGGGAAGTGGGGGGTGACACCGAACGCCATCGAACTATTATGCCATGCACGATCAGGGTTGATCTTGTTGCTAGATGAAATTAGGCAATTCAAGGGACCGTTTGAAGCTGTGGCATATATGATCCTAGATGGGGTCGGTAAGGTGCGTATGGACGGTAACCTGCAGCAGGCTGAGACCAAGAGCTGGGTATTGAACTTACTTAGTACAGGTGAGCTATCTACGACTTCCATGACCAAAAAAACTGATGGCGATGTGTTCACGGGTGCCCAGATCCGATTATTAGATTTTCCTATAGAAGGCTTTATCTCTCGGTCAGATTTTACTTTATCCAGCGAAGAGGCTGATTCGTTTCGTCGTTCATTAGGTGATGATTACGGTTTTGCTGGACCTGAATTCATAAAAAGGTTACTGGCGAATTTTAACAGCTATGAAGAGTTTGTATCTGAGATGCAGGAGTGGTTTTATGAGGCTCTTGATGAACTTAAGGGCCACTTCCCAGAAGGAAACGCAGTACAGCGTGTATTACCACGATTCGCTCTGATCTATATGACGGGCGTACTAGCGGTGAAGTTTGAGATTTTACCGTTTACGGAGGATGAGGTTGAAGAAGCAGTATTGATTGCTATAGAAGTTTGGTTGGAAGCGTTTGAGGCGCGTTCAGATGTAGAATTGGCCGCTCAAGAACTACGTCAGGCTGTGATCATGAACGGGCATCGATTATATCCTGTAGATGATCAGGATATAGTCGCTAATCAACCACCATTGGCGTTTACTGATGATCATTACATTTACCTATCAGACGAACATATTCAGGAAATCACAGATCGTGTTTCACCAACACAGCTGGGTAAGCATTTGAAGGCTCTAGGGTGTTTGCACACCAATGATAGCCGGAACAAGATAAAGAAAAAACTACCAGGCTTGGCTATATTGCGTGTTTTTGCGGTGAATAAAAGCTTCTTCGGCGACTTAGGCTCTATAGATGCCACTGAGGCGTCAATTACGGCAGAGGCTCAAGCTAATGATGAGTTGGGTGAGGATGCATTAAAAGCCTTCTCAGAAGAGTTAGATCCAAACATTCAGTTCTAATAGTGATGTGGCCATATTTTTCAAGACACCCATATGCCTAAGGCATCTAGGCCACTTCGTCTTATTTCCATTCTCCCGGTAGTCGATACCGGGGATAACCTTGTTTGCAAGGTGAGTACGAACCGTTTAGCCGCCAGCCGACTACGGCGATGAGTCAGCTGGATGATTTCTGACCAATGCTAATCTCCCCGTTTACCCCATTAGATTTTCCAGAGAGAGGATGTGTATTTAATGATTTATCTTAAGTATGAAAAAACCTTTATGAATTATCTCTATTAAATTATGACCGGGGTCAACGGGGTTAGAAAAGTGAGAAGAGGCCATTAGCCCCTTCTCTGATCTTACTTTTCATCATTATCTGACCTAGTCACTCATTAGGTCCACGTATCTTTGAAGTTAAGTTAAGTCTTCCGCAGTACTTGTCATCTTGTTTGTTCAATATATTCACGTGTTATTGAGCGTATTAGCTGGCTTAGCGACGAGCCCTTGCGTTCTGCTAGAGATTTTAAGGTGTCAGCATCATTCTCTGACACGTAAAAATCTATTCTTACCTTTGAGTTCTTTAACTTAGGGCGACCACCAATCGCGTGCTCTATTTCAGCCATAGTTTGTAGCTTCATTCGCCACCCCCTAGTTTCAAGATGGCATTGTAGACAGCTTCATGAGCTACCCGAGTTTTATTGAGCTGGTGCTCACCATGATCGTTATGAATATTCTGAAGCCAGTCTTGGCCATCACGGCTAACTCGTTCAAAGAGTGTTGTTGAACGAATGGATAATATAGGTAGATGGCCAAGAGCGTTGATCAGGCGTTGGGCAGCTTGATTAAATTTCTTCTGATTCGTGAAGTTGTTAATAATGATAGCGATGGGCTTATTCGCTGCTTTAACCAAATTAACCGTATCGATAGTAGCTTGGAGGCTACGAGCATCTGTCATGGTGGGAATTATAACCACGTCACAAATGCTGAGAGCATGTGATACCTTGGGGTCTACCTGAGTGGACATGGCACCGAAATCTAAGACGGCGTTGGTCTCTGATAAGAGTTGAATAGGTATTCGCTTCTTCTTCGGTTCGATCTGAATGACAGCTTTATCATCAATAGCAATGATATCGTTCGTGATATAGATGCTGTTGATATACGTAGCAAGATTAAAGGCTAGCGAGCTCTTGCCTACCCCGCCTTTGAAAGAGGTAAAAAGGATGATCATAACATATACCTAACTGAATGAATTTATGGACGGTGAAGACCATCCGCTAATTAATAGTTAAGGGTTTTAGGGGGTAGAATAGTAGTTTTATGCCGTATTGACTGTCTTGCTTAGATTGGACCTTGCCACAATCCCAATAAGATCGTTATTCTTTGTGCACTTATAACAGAGCAACTGCTCGAACTTGATAAGATCAAGGAAATTCGTTGTATGGATATAGTTCAGTTTACGGACTTTCACTTTGGTAGTGAGGATGCTGTTTTCAGTAATCAATCTCTAGTTGGCACTTTAGCTGGATGGCTTAAGAGAAACTGCAGTAATCCTGTAATGGTCATTAGCGGGGATATCACCTTCCAAGGAAGGAAAGAAGGGTATGCTAAGGCTCAGGTGTTTTTCGACAGCCTTATTAAGCAGGAAGCGGTCAATCGATCTCATATCTTAGTCTGTCCAGGTAACCATGATATTGTAGACGGGTCTTTTAACGACTTTAATAGTTTTGCTTATCACCTCAGGCGAGATAGTAAGTGTTCCTTTGGCACAAATCACCATGCTACGATCTTACTTGAAGGGGTACTTTTTAAATTATTCAACAGCTCATACCATATGGATCATACCTATGGCTTAATAGATGAGAGTTCTTTTGAAGAAGAGCTCAGATGTCACGAAGGAGTCAAGTTGGCTGTTACACACCATCACTTGCTGAATATGTTCAAAAAGGATACATCTGCTATTCGAAACTCCTATGACTTTCTTACATATCTTGATAGTGAAGGTTTCAGCTATGTTTTTCATGGGCATCAACACGCAGAGCAAAGCTATTACCTTGGAAAAAAGCCTATGCGTGTTATTTCTGCAAGATCGGGGAATTTTAGACAGAAAGGGTATCTAAATTCAATTAATATTTACCGCCTGGACAAGATGGAGCTTAAGGGTATCTCATTGATTTTCGAGAGCTCATCTAACGGTATTAAGTGTATAGAGATAGAATTGTAATGACTGGTAAATTTATTGTATTTGAAGGTATTGATGGCTCTGGAACTTCAACTCAAGCAGATCTTCTTGTTCAGTATTTCCGGAGAAAAGGGCAGGTTTGCTACCTAACTTGTGAACCCTCATCAGGGCCTATTGGAAATATGATTCGACAAGGTATGAAAGGAAGAGTTATTTTTTCAAAAGGAGAAAATCCAGTATTAGAGAAAGGAGATTTATTTGATGAACAAATGGCTTACTTATTCGCTGCTGATAGACATGACCATTTATACAATCCTGTAGATGGTGTCATTAATCAAGTAAATAGTGGTGCGGTTGTAATTAGTACTCGATATTTCTTCTCATCCTTTGCATATCACTGCTCTTCTAAAGAAGATTTTACTTTGGTAAAGACCTTAAACTCAAAATTCCCAGACCCGGACTTAGTGATCTATATGGATAACCCAGTAGGTGAATCTATTAAGAGGATGAGTACAAGAGCTTTTGCTGATGAATATGAGAATGAAAGGAAATTGAAGCAGGTTAGCGATAACTATAGCAAGATTTTTTCTGAGTATGAAGGGGCTTTTTTAAGCTTAAATGCTACTAATAATATCGATACTATACATCATAAAATCGTTGAAAAAGTTGAGTCTTTAAAATGATCATAGACTACAAGGAAGTTGAATCGTTTGAAACCATAGCAAGTGATGTTCGTGTGGAAATCCCGGCTAATGAGCATTGTACTAATTACATTATTGCATATAAAATAGATAGAGAAAATCTTCAAAAAAATCCCATGATAGATGTAGCAGAAGAAGCTAAGGATTGGGCATCTGAAGATAGGCCAAAGCACTTGTTTTTCAATCATGGAGAATTTAGAAAAGGTGGGCTAAAATATATTAGTCAAGAGCTGAAAAAAAAGCCTACAAGCAATAGAGCTTTATATTCATTAATAAATCAGGATGATATATCAAACTCCGGTGACGAGCCAATACCATCTTTTATGATTTTTCAATGCTTATTCGATGAACATGAAAAGACAATGAATTGCACTGTTTACTTTCGCGCATTAGAAGTAAGTAGCTTCTTGAGAATAAACCTTGAAGAGATAAGACAAAACCTTCTGAATATTTATGAGGAAGGAGTAGATTATCACCAAATTAAACTATTAATAGTTGTTGGCAGAGCTTACCACTCACCAGAATTCATACCGTTAAAACGTCCAAAAATTGATACACTTACTGCAATAAAAATATTTGTCATGGTGACGGAAAACTTATCAAATTTTGAACCTCTTCTATCAGAGAAAGCAAATACTCAGACAGTTATAAGTTATGAGTCATTAGAACATCTTAAAGAATCCTTGAATCAAGCTGGTGTTGGCAATCACCTCATGATTTCAGATCTCGATAAAGCCATCAAACTTAGTAAAAAACTACAAAAGGCCAGAGAAGAGCATTCACATGCAGAGAGAGTATCGGAATTGAATAATGAACTCAGGGAAATATTGCAGGCACTAGCTAAGAGATTTAGTAATGAGTAAATCACTTTCAGATATTTGTAAAATCCAAAGGGAGTTCGATCAGAAACATTCCGTTTCAGGAAAGAGCTTTTATGTTGACATTAATGAAAGTAATCTTCACGAGCTAGAGCATCTAGTGGTTTGTTTGATGGGCGAGCTTGGTGAATTTTCGAATATTCTTAAAAAGGTTGTTCGCGGAGATAATTCATTATCTGAAGCAAAAATCTCTCTGAATGAAGAACTGGTGGATACTTTTATTTATCTTATAAAAATATCAAATCAATTCAATGTTGATTTAGAAAAAGAGTTTTTGAAGAAAGTCGACAAAAACAAAAGACGTTTTGGAGAGAATTGAATGCGAGTTTTTTCGGGTAATGATTACTCCCTTATCTATTATAAGGCACTTCTTTGTTGTTATGAAGAAGGTGAAAAAAGAGGGTCAAGGGCTGGGAAAACTCTTGATTTAGGTCCTGTTTGCTTTGAAGTTAATGGTGAAGGTGTAGGCTTGCCTTTTATTAGAGGGAGAGGGATAAATGTTTTCTTTGCCCTAGCTGAAATAGCATGGGTTTTAGAAGGTAATAATAAACTTGCTCCGTTAGAATATTTTATAGATAATTATGGTCAATATTCAGACGACTCAGAAACTCTATATGGAGCCTATGGCTATAGAATATTTGAAAAGTTTGGACTAAATCAGCTAGATAAAGTCATATCGGAGCTAAAGAAAAAACCAGATTCTAGGCGGGCTGTAATTAGCTTATTTAGTGCTCTAGATTTGAAGAATCTTGACTCATTGGACATACCTTGTAATATATCTGTCTTATTTAAAGTCAGAAATGAATGTGTAGATATTACAGTTTTTAACCGCTCCAATGATGTATTTAAAGGCATTCCGTATAATTTTTTTATATTTAGATTCTTGCAGTATTATGTAGCTAAAAAGTTATCAAGAAAGATCGGCTGGCATAGGCATATTACAGACTCTTTACATCTTTATGAATCCAATAATAAGACGGTTCAATCTATTTTAGAATGTAGTCATGAACCTTTTAGTAATAATGAGCCTCTCGAATTCAATATTTTTGATGAACTGATCTCAAATAGCCAATTTATCTCTTCAATGGACTGGGATCGTATAGAAAGTCCAAGTTTGCGCTGGTTGTTCCAGAGCTACCGTTCTTACAAAGATAAAGAGGATGTCGCTTCCTTTTGTCAGCGCGAAGTTGGTGGTAAACTTTCTCTGTTTGTAGATGACTGGCTAAGAGTCCATCATTCTTAAACACCAACAAAGCTTTTGGGTGAATATCTTGAATCAAAATGAATTACGAAGAGCCTTAAGGTTAAGTGCCAAAGGCATTGAAGAGTATATCCTAAGTGTAGAGAGATCTCTGCCGTTTGATAGACGTGAAAGTTTAATTTCGTACCTTTCCTCGATTAATTTTTCATCAATGAAATACGAGATTCTAACTGCTCACAACGAATACATTGTCAAAGCACTACTCATAGGCTTACTCTTTGGTCAGATTGATGCGTATGTGTCCCAAGAGCGCTCTATCATGGATGGATATATGAAAATATTTGGTCAAGCTTGCCAACACTTAGGGTTATCGGAGGATTTTATCCAACCTATTACTCGACATGTTGATGAAATATGTGATTTTTTCTGAGCATTACCTCTCTCTTCTCTCTATATCTAGCAGGCTAATTGCCCTAATATCGAGTAGTGTTTAAGTCCCATATTCCAAACACTAGTATCCAATACAAGAGGTTGAGGCCGTGTGGCATCACGATTTCTCTTTGAAAACCAAGTTATTGTTCGGTGCGCCCTTATACGCACATTTTCGTAACGCCTATAAACTGACTGGGTCTCTTTGTAAAACGTAGAAGAGGAAATCAAAGCTACGTTAATCATCATTAACATACCTATATTATATGATGAAGCGAGATTGAAAAAGAATCACTTATTGACTGGGACGAAATTACCACCTCTCTGTGGCGAAACAATCCTGTTATTGATTGATGCACGTATGATTCTTCATCATACGAGTTAAAAGACTCTCCCACTAAATCAAAAAAAAAAACCGCTTTCCCCCGCTAGTTGCTAGAGGAAAGTCGTTGTAGCAGCTTCTACATTCTAAAAGCACCTTTAAATCTATCTATCCTTGTTTCTTATCGAGGTAGCTGTAGTGGCATTATAAAGAAGTCACTATAGTTGTTATTATTTCGGACACGACTGGTAAGCCAGCGCTTGCTCAACGGTATCTGCAATTTTATGGCCGGTCTGTGCAATACGATTCGGGCTGAGATGCGTATAACGGCTAGCCATAGCCGGAGAAGAGTGCTGCAGAGCTAGCATTATATCAGCGACGTTACCTCCATTATTGGCTATAATAGACGCATGTTGATGCCTAAGCTGATGGATGCAATATTCTCCTGTAATCCCTGCTCTACACAAGATTCGTTTAAAGGCTTTAGAAGGTGAGGTTATTGGGCCGTCATAGCCTTTGTGGTTTGGATATCCTCCAGGAAAGATAAAAGGGTGGCCTTGTATGCGCCGTAGATGTCTTAGCAATTCAACGGCTAACCGGTTCAGGTATGCTGTGTATCCTCCAGTCTTGGAGGTTGGCACCCTCCAAGTAGGGCGGGCAAGGTTTAAGTTGATGTGTTCCCATTTGGCTTGAGCAGCTTCAGATCGCCTTGCTCCTGTAAGCAGCAAAAACTTAAAGTACTGACCCGCAAAGTAATTGTCGTCTTCGTCGCAGGATTTAAACAGCGCACGCAGCTGATTGTCCGTCAGGAGCCGGGTACGTTGATTATCCTCTCTAAGTAATCGAACTGAACGAGACTTAGCTGGACTACGATCAATCAACCCCCATTGTTCCGCTGTATTAAAGATGTGCCTACAGAGCGCTAAGACCCGGTTGTTGCTGGCAGGGGCCAGCTTGACGGTCAGCGAGTTCTGCAAGGCCAGCAGGTTCTGAGTAGTGACCTCATCTAGCAGTAGGCCGCCTAAGGCGTTATGCACATGGTGTTTGTAGCGACCTAAATCACTGCGTTCGCTTCGCTTTTTAGCCGCGACAAGCGGTGCATACTGCTGGTAGAAGAACTCGTCTAGAGTCAGCGCCCGTTGCTTCTTAAGTTTTTCCTGTTTTGGGTCGGTGCCTTTTGCCACCATGCCTTTGTACTGGTTTGCCATCTCTCTGGCTTCAGTAATGGACAGTGGGCCAAAGGGACCAATAGCAATGGAGCGCTTGTGACTACGGTACGTATACCGAAGCAAAAACTTCTTCGAACCATTTTTTCCGATCAACAGCTTTAATCCAACGACATCAGTATCACTGATCTCTCTTTCTGTGGACCGGGAATCGGCATCATGAGGCAGAAACTTTTCGATTAATCGGTTAGTTAATCGCATTCGATTGGGTGAAGACGGGGCCATAAGATGCTCCACAGTGTTTCAGGGAGTTGTAATCCTCGGTCCAACACACACTTTCCCCCGCAGCAGACACAGCGAAGCCTTGGCAATGCTGCCAATAGGATTCTAGGTGCTGAGAGCAAAAGAGGAATTACCTGCCGCCCGGTCTATTACCGGTCATTCAGGCTGAATTACAGAGGGTTTAACCTCTTGAGTGTGTATTGGGCGAGAAAATGGAATTGAGATTGATGGGTTAATCGTCGACAGTCACAGTGACATCGAAAACGCCCATCTGGTTATAGGCCAGAAAGTTGTCTTGCCACAAAGCATAGAATTCAGCGCAGTTAGCTAGGTCCTGACGAGGTAGATCAAGCGCATAGAAAACACCGGATTCAAAATCGAAATCCAGCTCTTTCGCAAGCTCACTGCACCAACCCTGACCGACATAACAAAAGTCCGTAATGTAACTTAGAACACCCTTACCCTCTGTGATCTCAATACGCATCTCAACAGGGTGATAGCCTCCTGCCTCAGCGGAGTAATCAGGGTCACGGAAGTTAATCGTAACGGCGTTAATGACCCGGTCTTTTCCCCGGACCCGTAAGTGTGTTTCTGTAGCATCAACAAGCAGCTGGGTAAGTTCCGGAGATACCGGTACTGAGTAGTTCCTTGGTAACTGGAGCATAGTCTTACCTCCTTAAATACCGTTTTCAGGTTTGGTATCGGTAGATTTTGGTGAGTCAGAATCAGTAAAGAGGCTTTCAGTTTTAGCCTGTGCAGACTTAGCTTTGGTTGAAGAATCCAGCTTTGGCTTACTGGATTTGGGCGGAGTCTTCATTGGTTTTAGTTTGCCAACTTCAGCTATCCAATCATCGATCGGATGCCCCTTTAAATGTAGGAATGCTTTGTCAGGCACAGCAGCAAGCACTCCTTCGGCCCTGCATACCGCAGCACAAAATCCTGCATTGTTACTTGAGCCTCCACTGAAGAGGTTACGCAGTGCTGACGACTTAAAGGGCTTATCAGCTTCTAAGGTATCGAGCAGTGACTTGATAGATTCCAGCTCAACCCACTCTTTACTGAAGTAGCCCCCAGAGTCACTTTCGAGCATCCGTAATGCCAAAGCATTTGATTCAGGATGCTTACCGATCTGATAGGTCAGAGAACCTGGGGTTTTAGGTGAGAGTTTGGGAGCGGTAGCTTGCTTTAGAAGTATGAATTCAATAGCTGTAACTTCCTGAGTGGAGGTTACAGTGTCAGTTTTGTTAGTGACCATGTTGTTTAATCCTTCGATGATTTAATCAATTGAGTAGGACAGAGGAGATAGCATCCACCACCGTCATCAGTTGTAACGGCTAGGCTGAGTTGGTGGTCCTGCGGAAGGTGAATAACCCACTCGGGGTATTCAAGCGCAAAGGCCAATACAGGATCAGACTTAGATAAGTTATCTAGGTCATCATCTGGCTCGATTAGTAGTAATCGTGTGTTGGTCTGTTGCCAAAATACTGTAACTGCTACAACTGATTCGAAAGGTTGTTCAATCTCTAGGATCAAGGCGTTAATGAGGTCATTATCCAGTGGTAGCTGAATGACCTGAGAAGGGCTATTTATAATAATCACAGGTATCACCCCCTCATTAGTTATCAGAAGGGCCGAAAATAAGACCTATAACGCCCCCAACCGCACCTCCGACAGCAGGGCCGACGACAGGAATAATGACACCGACGCGGGCTCCGGCTATTGCTCCGGCTACCGCCCCCGTGATACTTGGTTCTACCGTGATGGAATCATCGGTCATTGAGCATTTGGCTAAGGCAAACATGTGAACTCCTTGCAATGGATATCAAACAGAATGCAGCGAGCGCTGCTATGCAAGGTTGTAATATATGTTTGTAGGGTAGGTTTTTGCGGTTACCTGCTTCAGGGGGCAAGGTCGTCAGTGCAATGTGATATCAGCTATCTAATTAACCCCGTTTACCCCAGTAAATATTATTAAGAGAGATCTATTTACGGTCAACAATTAGTATTGCTTATGTCAGTCCTATCTCCGAAAAATCTAGCGGGGAAAACGGGGTAAAAGTGAACTCTTGAGTTAGCTTTTCGTCATTAGATACCTGTGTGGCCCCTAAAACACTAGGTATTTTTCTCATTGAGGAATAACAGAGCAAAGCCCCATAGCTTCGATAGAATCTGATTCCTTGCTGTTATTCAATGTAAATACCCCAGGCAATACCGCCTAAAGGTACGTAATACAGAGCAATAGTTCTCTCCGTATTTCTTAATGAGGTGTTTATTATGAATGATTCTTCTACTTCTTTGGTTCCTAATCAGGTTAGGACTGAAATTCCAGCTCAAGAGATTACTCCCACTAATATTCCTTTTGGACGAGAAACGCTTGTGAAGCAAGTAGGTCGTGTTTATCAGGGGGGAATCACAATCATCCGAGAGGGACGCGTAGCTATTCATGCTCCGATACAAGTTCTTTGTCGCTTTAAAGGGCCGGAAATATCCTATGAAGTAACGCTTCTAGCTGGGCCTTACTGGAAAGGCAATTCTATTTCTTTTACTTCTGTTTATGATTTAGAGAAATCAGTTCCAGATAGCTTTTTTGATTGTGAAGAGTTTTTAAGGATGACGATTCCTTGTTGCCAGGATGAACTTCATTCTCTACTTATTGATCTGACATCTGAGTTGTCTTTTGTACGTAAAGATACAGATGTAAGGACCTATCTCGATGATCTTTATACCAAGGGAGCGTCGGAACGGACTGTAAATGTTCCTTTACGTCCCCCTGAGCTATCTGCATGTCGAGAATCTAAGCGCACTTATATGGTCGATGGGAAATGGATATCGACGGGGCCGGATGGAACTCTCATGTTAACTCCAGGATTTAACGTGGTTGGTTATCTTATCGATATCTCTATTCATGCGAGTATTACTAAGAACGGTGGTTGCAAAATTACTGTACAAAGTGCTGAGCATACAGGGCGTGAAACTGTAGTTGAGTTTCAGTCTGAATATAAAGCACGGAATGAGTTACCGCCATCTGCGCTTCAAGCTCTAGATTATCTGATCTGTAAACGTCCAGAAGATGAGGATATCGTTACCGCGCTAGTTCTTGGTAGTGTGGGTTGGTTAAAGTCCGAAGAAGGTTCTGGAGATTTGGGAAGTTTATACTATGAGGCTGCAGAGCTTTATAACAAACTGACTGGGTCGAAACCCAAGGGAGTTATCGCGGACGATGGTTTCTGGGGGCCTTCTGATCAAGGCTAAACTAACTGGGCAGTTGTAATGACTGCCCTTTATATCATCGATGTTTTAGATTTAAAACTCATTCCATATAGCGAAGATAGGCATTTTGAATCGATCAGAATTGCCTCATTAAGTTACTCGCGAAGCCGGCTGAAAGCCCCAAAGTGATCCATTCACCTTACTTTACCTTACCTTATATAAAACTAAATTCGCGAGAAGACTGCGCTTCTTATCTAGATAAAACTAATTAAACAAAACGTCAGGGTACATAGAATAAAGTCTTAAACTTAATAAGATTTGATGTGGTGATTAGGTTATGTCAAAAAATTAGAAGATTGAGGTGACTTGCAGGGGAGTGGATGTAGCTACTTGAATTTAGCTGCTGCTCTGACCAGATATGGACCAGAGCCCAGAAACAACAAAGCCCTGCATTTGACTGCAAGGCTTGAAGTAATTGGTGCCCGGACTCGGAATCGAACCAAGGACACGAGGATTTTCAATCCTCTGCTCTACCGACTGAGCTATCCGGGCAAACAAGAGGTGCGTATTAAACTGATTTCAGGCTGCGCTGTCAATCATCCTGCAGCATAAAAGTGGTTATTTTTGCAGTTTTAGTGTGATTGGTTGTTTTCTGTACTTATTTCGACGGTGGAACGTAGCCTTCGGCCTTTTCGTAGTCATCGCCATCCATAAACTTCTGCATCTCTTGTTGCAGGAATTCACGGGTTGATGGGTCCATTAAGCTGAGGTGTTTTTCGTTGATCAGCATGGTCTGGTGGTTGGTCCACTCGGTCCAGGCTTTTTTCGATACGGTATCGAAGATCAATTGGCCCTTGGCACCCGGATAAGGGGGCTTATCGAGTCCTTCCAGTTCCTCTTTGTATTTGCGGCACATTACGGTGCGGGTCATGGTGTTCTCCAAGGTTAGTCTGATCGTTTACTCTGAGACCGGTGTTTAGCTGGTTTTTAGTTTGCCCAGTAGCTTCTTTACCGGGGCGGCCAGACCGATCTTTTGTGGCTGGCGTAAGTTATACCAGAGAGTGGCGGGCTGTTCCATGACACTGTTTGTAAGGTCATTATCCCGCAGTTCAATGTGCACCGGGGTGATATCGAGATGGAAATGGCTAAAGGTGTGACGCACAGGCGACAGGGCTGAGGCGCTATCAGCATCGATAGGCAGGCCAGTTTCCTGTTCGGCATCACGTAGGTCAGATGTTTCAGGAAGGCTCCATAGACCGCCCCAGATGCCGCTAGGGGGACGCTGGCGGAGCAATATCTGTCCCTCTTCATTCCGAATCAACAGCATCATGGTCTGTTTAATCGGAATGGTTTTTTTTGGCTTAGCGATAGGAAGCTGATTCTCGCGCCCCTGTTGATGGGCCTGACAGCCTGTTACCAGTGGGCAGAGAAGACAGGCTGGTTTGCTGCGCGTACAAAGGGTTGCGCCCATATCCATCATTGCTTGGGTGTAATCGGCAACTCGCTGGTGAGGGGTGTTGTGTTCGGCAAATTGCCACAGTTGCTTTATGTTTTCGGTGGTGCCGGGCCAGCCTTCAATGGCGTAGTAACGGGCCAATACCCGTTTGACGTTGCCATCGAGAATTGCAGCTCGCTTGCCGGTAGAGATCGATAGAATCGCCCCAGCGGTCGAGCGTCCTATGCCGGGGAGTTGCTCGAGCGCTTCGATGCTATCGGGAAACTGACCGCCAAAATCATCACTGATGATCTTAGCGGTTTTATGCAGATTACGGGCGCGGGCATAGTAGCCAAGGCCGGTCCACAGGTGCAGTACTTCATCTTGCTCTGCTGCCGCAAGATCCTCCACCGTGGGAAACTGCTCTCGAAAACGCTCGAAATAGGGGATCACTGTGCTGACCTGAGTTTGTTGTAGCATGATCTCAGATAGCCAGGTGAAATAGGCTGTTTTGTCGGCCTGCCAAGGCAGGTCGTGACGACCGTGCTGGTCAAACCAATCCAGCACGGCGGTGGAGAACTGATCGGCTGTCATTAGCTTCCAAACAATCCTTTGAGTAGTTTCTTAGCGCCTTCGGCCTTGCTGCCTTCTTCGCCACCCAGTTTTTCCATCAGTTTGCCTTCCAGCTGTTTTTTCGCTTTCTGTTTTAACAGCTCTTTGAGCACGCTGGCATCGGGGCGACAGAGTTTAGCCGGCTCGGTGTCGAAGCTGCCCTTACAGTTGACTGGCCACTCAACCCCTTCGAGGCTGTTATTGACAGAGCAGGTTTTCTTAAACAGGTTTTCTTCAATGGTTAAGCCGAGGCGGTAATCTAAGTTTTGCGCCGGCAGGCTAACACTGCCTTTGCCGCGCAACGTGATGGCATCGAGTTTAGTGATTAAATCCTGATTGCTAACGACGCCGTTGGTGAATTTAAAGTTACTGCTAAGATCGGCAAAGGGGGTGGAGCGATCGACCTGTTCGGTATCGATGCCCAAGGAGGTTACATTGTTGAAGCCTTGGCAGATTGTCTGGGCAATATCGATCCCTTTGACCGCGCCATCGGGCATGGTGATTTTAGAGTTACCGTTGAGGCTGTTAACGATGGCATGCACTGAGTCGCCTTGAGCGGTGATTTTAGTTTGGGTGTTAAAGGTACCGGTTAGGCGATCAACCTCAGCCATATCCATCAGCAGGTCGCCGATCTGGATATTACTGATGTTTTTATTAACCGTCAGTTTAGTCGGTGATTTGCGTACATCGATAATCACTGAGTTACGCAGCGTACCGCTGTACATATCCGCGTTGAGCTTGCTTATATTCACTAAACCGCCGTGGGCACTGGTGGCAAGTTCGAGGTTGGTCAGAGTCAGTTTGTTGATTAATAATTTTTTCAGCCCCAAATCAACATCCATATTCAGCCCTTTGAGTAGCTCAACAGGAATGATAGGTTCTTTAGAGTACCCTGTAGATTTTGCTTTGCTGTCGGATGATGCTTGTGCGGGTTGTTCTGATGCGGGGGGCAGGTAGCGGTCGGCATTCAGTTCATCGCCTTTCATATTGAAGGCGATTGAGCCGGTGGCCAGATTCATCGCGAAGCTGCCATTGAAGTTGGTGTCATCCAATTTCAGACTCATTTTATTCAGCCCGAGGGTGTTGGCGGCACCGCCGAGTTGAGCATTGAAACTGATGGCTTTGAGTACATCGGGATCGGTGGTTTCGATTGCCGGTTGACCCAGTGCTGCTAGTAACTCTTGCAAGCTAAATTGAGCAACATTGAGATTGCCGCTGATAACGGGCTTGCTGAAGCTAGCGACTGAGACATCGCCTTTAGCAGCCACGTTGGCGGCGCTCAAGCTCATACCTTTCAGCGTGGCGGTTTCGTTGGCCAAGTTAGCTTCGATGTCACTGTTCAGCTTTACCTGTACGGTTTTGTCGTTGAAGGCTACACCACTGAGACCTAAGGTGCTTGCTAGCCCCTTGATATTGTATTGTTGGTTAGCTAAATCGAGGAAAAATTCAGCGGTTAGGGCTGCGTCGACGGTTAGCTGTTTTTGATCTGCTTGATATTGTTCCGCTTGAAAGCTGAGTTCGGCAGGGAAGTAGGCTCCGGTGGTGACTTTGCCCGAGGTCATGGAGAAGTTTTTCAACAGCACTTTGCTACCGGTAGTCGTATCGTTATAGCTGATATTACCGTTGGTGATCGCGATGCTTTCGATATCCAGCGCAATGGCGGCGCCACCACTGCTTTCGGCGGCAGTCTCTGGGGTACTTTCGGTGGATGGTTGCGCTGTGCCAGCGACAGCCCAGTTACTACCCTGTTTGCTTTGTTCAAGGTTTAGCGTCAGGCCATCCAACAAAATGCTGCTCATTTTCACATTGCCGGAAAGCAGTGCAGGGAGTTCAACCGAGACCTGTGCTTGATTAAGCTCAGCCAGTTGAGGTTTGCCGGGATAGTTCACTTTAATCTGATTGATTTCGATGCCGAGCCATGGGAAGACTGACCAGCCTAGATCACCGTTGATCTGTAACTGAACACCGCCTTTTTCAAGGGCTAGTTTTTGGATTTCAGGTTTGTATTCGTTGGGATCAAAGAACATCCCCAGTAGGACTCCGCCTGCAACCACTACCACCAGTAGTAGTGCAATCAGGCCACCAAAAATCTTTAACAGCGTTTTCATGTCTTCTCCTTGGATCATGCATCGGTAACAGATATATCAATACAGCAGATCTGTTAGTAAAACATGCCATTTGTGTCACATGTTTTTGTAAAGTTGATTATTAACAGCATAGTAGCAGATCGATTTTACAGACCCTAGATTAACCGTAAATGAAAACAGCAAGTTGGCCGGGGCTTTTTACGCTGCTAATCGGCCCGAGTGCTACGCATTAAGGTGTTATTGGTTGTATAATAGCGGCTTATTTTTACGAATGTTTTTACAAACAGTTCTGTTAACTCATCGCGGAGAAGATCATGGCCGAACGGAAAGCCACCGTCACCCGTAATACCCTGGAAACCCAGATTACTGTTTCTGTGAATCTGGATGGCAGCGGTAAGCTGAATGCTGACACCGGCGTCCCTTTTCTTGAGCACATGCTTGATCAGATTGCTCGTCATGGCCTGATTGATTTGGACATTGTTGCCAAGGGCGACAATCACATCGATGATCACCATACGGTCGAAGATATCGGTATCACGCTCGGCCAAGCATTTGCGCAGGCGGTTGGGGATAAAAAAGGTATTTTGCGTTATGGCCATGCCTATTGCCCACTGGATGAGGCGTTGTCTCGTGTGGTGATCGACTTTTCCGGTCGCCCAGGGTTGGATATGAATGTTGAATTTACCCGTGGCAATATTGGCCGATTTGATACTCAGCTGTTTTGGGAGTTTTTCCAAGGATTTGTCAATCATGCGGGCGTGACGCTGCATATCGACAACCTGAAAGGCTTTAATGCCCACCACCAAGCCGAGACTATCTTTAAAGCTTTCGGTCGGGCGGTGCGGGGCGCGTTGACGATTGATCAACGGGCTGCAGATCAGATGCCATCGACTAAAGGGTCGCTGTAAATGAGTAGTGTGGCAGTCATTGATTATGGTATGGGCAACCTGCACTCGGTTGCTAAAGCATTAGAACATGTAATGCCCGATGTTGAGGTGTTGGTCACCGCCGATCCTGAGCAGGTGCGTAATGCCGACCGGGTATTGTTGCCGGGTGTGGGCGCGATTCGCGACTGTATGGCTGAGATTCGCCGGCTGGGGGTTGACCGTGAAGTGGCAGAAGCGATCAGTTCGGGTAAGCCTTTCTTGGGTATCTGTGTGGGTTATCAGGCTTTAATGCAGCGTTCTGAAGAAAATGGTGGCGTTGATTGCCTTGGGCATTTCGACGGCACCGTGCGCTTCTTTGGCGATGACCTTAAAGAGACCGATGGCGAGCGCCTTAAAGTGCCACACATGGGCTGGAACGAGGTGCATCAGCGCTTCGATCACCCGCTTTGGCACGGTATTGATGATGCTAGCCGGTTCTACTTTGTCCACAGTTATTACGTGGATGCGGTGGATAAGCCGTTGGTCGCGGCCGGTTGCCACTACGGTGTTGATATCGATGTGGCCATTGCCCGAGATAATGTTTTTGCTACACAGTTTCACCCCGAGAAGAGTCATACGGTGGGGCTGCAGCTGCTGAAAAACTTCCTTAACTGGGATGGCAAACGCTAATCTGTTTAATAGTCGTATATGAGTTCTTATAGGTAAAAATCATGGCACTGGCAAAACGTATTATCCCCTGTCTGGATGTAGAGAACGGCCGCGTTGTAAAAGGGGTGCAGTTTGTCGATATCCGCGACGCCGGTGACCCGGTTGAAGTGGCCAAGCGCTACGACGAACAGGGTGCCGATGAGATCACCTTTCTTGATATTACCGCGACCCATGAGGGGCGGGATACTATGGTGCATACGGTTGAGCGAATGGCCTCTCAGGTGTTTATTCCACTGACGGTGGGTGGTGGTATTCGTACGGTGGATGATATTCGCACTATGCTGAATGCCGGTGCGGATAAAGTGTCGATTAACAGTGCAGCGGTGTTTAATCCGGACTTTGTTCGCGAAGCGGCCGATAAGTTTGGCTCTCAGTGTATCGTGGTGGCTATCGATGCCAAAAAAGTCTCTCAGCCAGGCGAAACCGATCGTTGGGAAATTTTCACCCACGGTGGACGTAAGCCAACCGGGCTGGATGCGGTTGAGTGGGCGAAAAAGATGGTGCAGTTGGGAGCCGGTGAAATTTTGCTGACCTCAATGGATCAAGACGGGGTTAAAAACGGCTACGATCTTGGTGTTACTCGGGCGATCAGTGATGCGGTGAATGTGCCGGTGATTGCCTCAGGTGGCGTGGGTAATTTGGATCATTTAGTGGCGGGCTGCATTGAAGGTAAGGCGGATGCGGTGTTGGCGGCGTCTATCTTCCACTTTAATGAATACAGTATCCCCGAAGCGAAGCAGTATATGAAAGAACGGGGCATTGAAGTTCGCCTTTAAGGCGTTATCTTTTACATTTGAGCCGTATTTGCGGCTGGCCTTATGAATCCGCTATCAGCTTCTGGTAGCGGATTTTTTATTTCAGTCGTTAGTTAAGGGGGTTTTTAGGACTGAAGCTTGTTCCAGCCTTGATTGATGGCGCTTTGTCAGCATCGGGCTAAGCAGCTGAACGGTGATCGCCGCCGCGATAACTAAGGCCATCCCTAGCAAGCTCAACTGATCGGCCTCGGCCGAAAATATCACCTCACTGAAGAGCCCATAGGCGACACAGACCTCCGAGAGTATAAAGGTAACCACCGGTGTCATGGCTACGCAGGCGCTCACCTGTACCGTTTGCCAGTAGCGCATTGCTTGAGCGAATGCGCCGTAGGCGACAACGGTGTTAACACAGCAAAACAGCGCCACCCAGTAATCTTGGCTATTCAGTTCTAATAAACTTGTGGGGTGGGCAAAAGGCAGCATGATGATCAGCGCATAAAGGTAGATGCTCAACAGAATGTTAGAGGGCGAGAGCACTTTAAATAATGATTTTTGGATCAGTGCGTAGGCGGTCCAGCCGAGGGCCGAGACCTGAACAATTAAAAAGCCGATACCGGTGAGTCCGGTACTGCTTTCAATCGCGGGGTGAAAAAACAGCAGCATGCCGCTCGCCATTAGTGCAAAGCAGGCCCAGTGTTGCCAAAACACCCGCTCTTTAAGAAACCACCAACCGCCCAGCGTTAGAAACAGTGGCGCTAACTGAAAGCTAAGTTGTGCCGCACCGGGGTGAAGATAGCTTAATCCCCAGACCATAAAGGTGTAGTTTACTATCAACATGGTGCCAGCGATGAGCAGGCTGATGATGTGGCTTCTGGATAGGTGGCGAAATTCGGCCAGCTTGCCTCTATTTAGCTGCCATAAGAGCATCACGATACCGGCAAAGGTAAACCGTAACCAGGTGAGGGTGATTGGGTCGATAAATCCTGTCGAAAGCTTTAGCGCAATTGGTAACATGCCCCAGAACATCAGCGTGATGCAGCAAAAAAACAGTCCATATAAAAAGCGGCTACGATCCAGTGTCATATGAGTGCTCGTTAGTGAAAAAGCAGAGCCTCTAGCATGGCGTTTATTCTATTTCGTTACCAATGCATAATAGTTCATATCATTATGCAGAAATCGGGTAAGACTTAAGGGATTAGTTGGGGTGGATCGAATGAGGAGGCGCGGATGAATAGTTTGGTCTTACCAGGGCAGTTTCAACAGTTAGATATTAAGAGCCTCACGGGGCTGCTCTATCTGCTTGAGGAGCGTAATGTCGGGCGGGCCGCAGACCGCCTGTTTATTAGTCAGTCGGCTATGAGTCGAGTCTTGCAGCGTTTGCGTCAAGCCTTTGATGATCCATTATTTGTCCGTACGGCCAGAGGAATGATTCCGACCTCAAAGGCGCTGGCGCTGGAAAACCCCGTGCGGCAAATGTTGGAGCAGATCGCCAATGTTATGTCGGCGCCACCGTTTGAACCACAGCTGAGCGATCGGACTTTCCGTTTGCAAACAACCCATTATCAGGCTCAGGTATATGTGCCGAGTATCGCCGAACGTTTTTATCGAGAAGCACCGAATGCGTCCCTAGATACAACGACAGTGACGGAAATCAGTTTATTGGAGGAGCTTGATCAGGTCTGTGATATGACGCTATGTAGTAGCTTTATCCGGGTGCCTCATCACTTTGAGCGGTTATTGCTTGGACGAGAGAAATATGTCCTGATTATGGCCAAAAATCACCCTTTGGCGGCACAGCCGGAGGTATCCATCAAGGATTATCTGGCTTACTCTCATGTGTTGGTTAATTTGGGCGGGCGGGCAAAATTGCCCGGTAATGACCCTTTGGGTAAGCTGGCGAGAGAAAAACATTTTGCGCTGCGAACCCCCTATTTTATGGCGGCTTTAGAGGCGGTAGGGCGAACACAGTTGTTGTTTAGTTCCAGCGGTTTGCTGGCATCCCGCTATGCCGAACGGTTTGGCTTAACGATTAAGCCGCTTCCCTTTGAATCAAAAGATATCGACTATTATTTAGTTTGGCCAAAAGCGGTCGATCAAGATTCGGGCAGTATCTGGCTGCGTAATTTATGTCGTGATGTGGTGAAAGCACAGATCCCTTTTCCCACCAATTAAGTGTGTTGATATATGGATGTATTGATCATGCTGTTAACAGCTCACGTCGGCGACTCGCTTTTCAAGGGGACTGTCTGAGGCTGCGAAATCTGCAGGCCACAATAGTTCGGTTTGGTTGACCCCAAGGCTACGGGCGCGCCCTTGTGTTTTCGCGGTATACATCCGGTGATCTGCCAGTTCGATCAAGGCTTTCCAATCATTAACGGCATCTGCCTGAACTTCTGCGACACCAATGCTGGCAGTCACAGGCGCACCATCAGGACGTAGCCCGAGTCCGGCATGCATCAAGCGTCTAATGACATCATCGGCTTCACCGGATTCTGCGGTGGGTAGAATGATGATGAACTCTTCGCCGCCCCAACGAATCACGCTATCTCCTTTACGTACCAGAGTGTTGAGTTGTTGTGCGGCGGTTCTGAGTACAACATCGCCGGCATCATGCCCATACACATCGTTGACGGTTTTAAAGTGGTCGAGATCAAGATAAAGAATCGATAGATTGGCGCCACTCATGGCAGATAAGCGAAATTGCAGATCCAGCATTTCGATGCCTGCTCGACGGATCAGCAAGCCTGTTAACACATCATAACTGGCGCGGTTGACCTGCGAGAGCATATAACGCAGTTGATTCAGGGAGGCGAACATAGCGACACCGAGAATCAAAGAGAAGAGCCAGATAGTGGAAACCGCCTGGGGAATGTCACTGTTAACTTGAGGCAACGATGAGATCACCACCACGGCCAACATCGGTGTGGCGAATAGCAGTAGCTCTTTTAGGGTTAGTGGAAACAGGGTTAATCCAGCAATCATAACAAAGGGCAGCAGGGCGTAGAGTTCGGCGATGACCTGTTCGGTGCCGCTCAACTCATAGGCTTGTAACCAGTGATCGGAAACCAGATAAAACAGCGGCGTGATCGATAGCATCCCTGCGAGTAGCCAGCGGGCGCGCTGTAAATCCGGCTCTTTGCGGGCTTGCCAAGCCAGTAACGTAAATGCGGCGGCCGAGAGCACGCGGATTAATAGCAGTTCGCCCCACAGTGCGCTGGGTAAAAAGAGTAGATCGATCAATGACCAGGTTGGCACTAAAACGGCAAAAATAGCACAGAAGAAGAAAATTCGACTCTGCATGATCGCGGCCCGATGACGGGAGATCGGCATACTGTGCTGTTTGTTAGTGAACAGCTCATAGAGCTGGTCCGGTGTATAAATGCCCAGCGATTCACTTAATGAGATATACATAGCGCTTAAGTACTTCATCCTGTTGCTTCCGGTTTTGATCACAGATCAGCTTGAACAATATAGGTGTATCGTCAGGAATCACGACTTCTTTTAAATAACTGTTGCTGAGCTGATATAGGTCAAAAAATTTACAGCAGTCTTTGCCTGTCGAGACTGTTTTAGTGTTGGGCAGGCCATGTGTGAACGCTAACGCTGAAGTTAGCACCGAGCTGGTTATCGGGCGCTGTTATGGCCGTAATGGTACAGATTAGGCTAACTGTTCTTTGAGTTGGTCAATCAATAAGGGTTCAGAGAAGAGAAAGCCCTGGGCAAAATCACAGCCGAGGCTGGTCATTGCGTACTGCTGTTCGATCGTTTCGATACCCTCACATACGGTTAAGAGATCCATGGTTTCAGCCAGCGCGAGAATCGCTTCGATTACCGGCTTTGAATGATCCAAATCCCGAATAAAACTGCGATCGATTTTCACCCCATCGATGGGTAGTCGGGCGAGGTAGCTGAGAGATGAGTAGCCGGTTCCAAAGTCATCGATCCAGATACGGTAACCCGCGGCTTTCCACTGCATGAGCAGCGGCAGGGTGTTATCGATATCCTTCATTAAGCTGGTTTCAGTGATCTCTAAGCAGAGCTGGTGCGGGCTGTGACTGACTCTGAGTAGAGCTTCATTTACCAACCGAGCCAGTTCTGGCTTGTTGAGTATGGCGGACGAGATATTGATCGACAGCTTGGCACTTTGCTGGCGCGGGAGCGCAGCGAGTTCGGCGGCGGCCGTTTCGATCAGCCACACGGTTAGTGCGCCGATTTGGTCGGATTCTTCAATAATGGGAATAAAGGTTTCAGGCCCTAATCGGCCCCGTTGCGGGTGGTTCCAACGTATCAATGTCTCTGCCCCAATCAGCTTATGCAGTTGTAGATCGACAATGGGTTGATACTCAAGAAAGAGCTGGTTAGTGGCAATAGCGGTGCTGATGCCCTGCTGAATCATGACCCGTTCTTCCACCTCACGGTGCATCGCCGGGAGGAAATAGCGGGCCCGATTACGGCCTGCGTGTTTGGCCTCGTACATGGCGATATCAGCGTGTTTTAGCATCCGTTCGGCGCTATTAGCATCATCTGGGTAGAGAGTGATACCAATACTGCAGGACAGGTTGAACGTTTTGTCGTTGACATGATAGGGCTGTTGCAGGGCTTCGATAATTCGGCCACTGAGTTGCTCGGTTTCATCGACATGCAGAATATCGGGAAGCATCACCGCAAACTGATCGCCACCGGGGCGTGAGATCAGTAGCTCCTCAGGGAAAGGAAGCTGCTGCTTCTGGGTTTGCACTTTGATCACATCGAGCAGCCGTTGGGCGATGATTTGCAGCACTTGATCGCCATAGGCATGGCTGGATGACGCATTGATCTGTTTGAAGTGATCGAGGTCGATATACAGCAGCGCCATCCGGCTCTCCTGTTTACGCGCCCAGCGAATCAGTTTACTTAATTCCTGATGCAGCCCGAAGCGGTTGTTGAGGCCAGTTAAGGTGTCCCGGTAGGTCATCCGTTGCAACTGAATATCACTGTCACTGAGGTGTTCCTGCATCACTTGCAGGGCTGTACTGAGTTCACTAAATTCGGTATCGCTGTGTAGTTCAAAGTCCACTGGTGGGCCTTGGCGGTTGTAAGTCCGGGTTTTTTCGGTGAGCTGATGCAGCGGTTGCAGCAGCTTTTTGCTCAGTTGTTTAGCAAGTATCAGCGTCGGCATGAGCAGAAGGAGAAAACCCGCTAGCCACAGGCCTAACAGGTTTAATGGGTTATCGCTGTGTAGCCAAAGCTCAACAATGGAGACGTGATGCACGACGTTAAGCAGATAACCACCAAGCAACAACAGGCTGATGGTTAGCACAAGAGACAGAAATGTAATGATAAGGCCGATACGGCGAGAGAGTGAGTGAGCCATTAGTCGCTCTGAACTGCCAAGATTAAACTGAGGCAATAGGCCCATTTGACTGACAACATAACCTTACTCACTACCCGCTAACGTATTTTGGGCGCCAATCATAACAGCGATCAAGAAAGTTGCAGCACCTTATTTACTAGCTTGTTGATACCGCTGGCGGCTTCACTAATACTACCGGCGAGCATATAGGCTGGGGTTGTCACTAGGTTGAATTTCTCATCAAAGACGATGTTGCCAACCTCGCAGTCCTGATGTTGACCTCCCATCGCTTCAATCGCTGTGGCAGTTGCTTGGTCATTACCAATGGTGCAGGTGGCGCCTTCGCCAAATAGCAGCGGGGTCATGGCTGGGGCGATGCAGATCAAGCCTACCGGTTTGCCGCTGGCGTGGATCGCTTGGGTGAAGGCCAGTAGAGCGGGGTTAACTGTTGCTGCGGCACCCGCAACGGCGAAATCGCTGAGGTTTTTGGCTGCGCCAAAGCCGCCGGGGATGATCAGAGCGTCATAGTCGGCTGGGTTTGCGTCGGCGAGATCGATAATCTCTCCGCGGGCAAGACGTGCGGCTTCGGTTAGGACATTACGCTGCTCGCCGGCCATCTCTTCACCGCTACGATGGTTGATGACATGCATCTGATCAATATTAGGGGCCATGCACTGGTAGCTGGCACCGCCCTGCTCAATCGCTAGCAAGGTCAATACGGATTCATAGATCTCTGAACCATCATAGACACCGCATCCTGACAATATCACGGCTACTTTTTTCATTATGGGTACTCCCTTTAAGGTGAAGATTGAAAGCGGCTGAACCTTACCGCACAGCGGTTGGACCAGCGATTCCCCTCGATGTTTCGTGGTGTTTAAAATACTTAGATTTGCCGTTGAGTATCATAACGACGGAGCTGAGAGTGTTAATCATTCATTATTTCAGCCATTTATAATCTAGGTCACTAAGTATAATGCTTTATCTATAGTCGTCACTCCGTGGCTTCTGTCATAATAATGTCATTGTTTTCCGGTCAAATACCCGCTTCTAAAAGGAGTTTTCTGTGTCATTTACTAATAGTCAGCGTTTTTTCCCTGAAACCCGCATGCGTCGTATGCGTGCTGATGATTTTTCCCGTCGTCTGATGCGTGAAAACGTTTTGACGCCCGATGATCTGATCTATCCCGTGTTTGTTATCGAAGGCACGAACCAGCGTGAAGCGATTGCCTCAATGCCGGGTATCGAGCGGATGAGTATCGATCTATTGGTTAAAGAGGCCCGTGAACTGGTGTCTTTAGGGGTGCCTGCGGTGGCGCTTTTCCCGGTAACGCCTGCGAGTGCTAAATCGGAATTGGCTGAAGAAGCTTATAATCCCGATGGTTTGGCTCAGCGTGCAGTCAAAGCGCTGAAAGATGCCTGCCCAGAGTTGGGTGTGATTACTGATGTGGCGCTGGACCCGTTCACGACCCATGGCCAAGATGGCATTATCGATACCAATGGCTATGTTTTAAATGATCGTACAGTGGATACACTGGTACGTCAGGCACTGTCCCATGCTGAAGCGGGGGCCGATATTGTTGCGCCTAGCGATATGATGGATGGGCGTATTGGCTGCATCCGTGAAGAGCTGGAACTGAATACCCGAGTGAACACCCGTATTATGGCTTATTCTGCTAAGTATGCGAGTGCCTACTACGGTCCTTTCCGTGATGCTGTCGGCTCATCTGCTAACCTAGGTAAGGGTAATAAGTTTAATTACCAGATGGATCCCGCCAACAGTAATGAAGCCTTGCATGAGGTGGCACTGGATCTGGCTGAGGGTGCCGATATGGTCATGGTGAAGCCTGGTATGCCTTATCTGGATATTGTGCGTCGAGTTAAAGATGAATTAAAAGTCCCCACCTTTGTCTATCAGGTGAGTGGTGAATATGCGATGCATATGGCGGCCTTCCAGAATGGTTGGTTGGATGAGCGAAGTGTGATGATGGAATCGCTGACCTGTATTAAACGAGCCGGTTGCGATGGTATTTTGACCTACTTCGCTAAACGGGCTGCACAAGTACTGAATGAGTAATATCCCGGGGTAACGGGAACAATACAAAAACAGAGGGGCATACATGAGCGAGCAGATTAACGAGCCGGCGACTGAGCAGGTCGACGAGCTGACTGATGAACAGGTAGCGTTGTCAGATGCCGAACAGGTGGAACTAGCGGATCAAAGCGAGGCGGCCAATGAGGCCTCTATCGCATTGGTGGAAAGCCGGGAAGCGATCGCGGTTACTGAACCGGTTGAAGAGCTGCCGCTGGATCTGAAAGCCCCCGAACTCTATATCAACCGTGAACTGAGTCATCTACAGTTTAATATCCGGGTGCTGGAGCAGGCCTTGGATGAGACCCATCCGCTGATGGAGCGGTTGATGTTTTTGCTGATATTCTCCAGCAACCTCGACGAATTCTTCGAAATTCGAGTCGCTGAGTTGATGGCACAGTTGAAGTATGGCCGTGAATCGGTGGGTCCCGATGCGATGCATCCTCAGGTCGTGATGAACCGCATCGGCGAGATCTGTAGTGCGCAGGTTGAACGGCAGTACAAAATTCTTAATGAGACCATCTTTCCACAGCTAGAAAAAGAGAACATCCACTTTCAACGTCGGCGTGACTGGAGCGATGAGCAGAAAGAGTGGATTCGTATCTTTTTTGAAGAGAAAGTGCAGCCGGTAGTGAGTCCTATTGGGCTGGATCCCTCTCATCCATTTCCCCGTTTGGTGAATAAAAGCCTTAACTTTATCGTTGAGTTGGATGGTAAAGATGCCTTCGGTCGGGAAAGTGGCTTGGCAATCATTCCCGCGCCTCGCTCACTGCCGCGCTTGATTCGTCTGCCGGATAATCTCTGTGATGGTGGCGATAATCTGATTTTCTTGTCGTCGATCATCCATGAATTTGCTGATGAGCTGTTTCCTGGAATGACAGTTGAAGGGTGTTATCAGTTCCGTATCACCCGGAATGCCGATTTAACCTTTGATTCTGAAGAAGTGGAAGATCTGGCCCGTACTCTGTTGGGTGAGCTGCATTCCCGTAAATATGGCGCGGCGGTGCGGCTTGAGGTAGATCAGCGTACCCCTGAGGTGTTGATCCGCTTCCTACTGCGCGAATTTAATCTCGACGAAGCGCATACCTATCGGGTCGATGGCCCGGTTAACCTGACTCGTATGATGGCCTTGCGCGATCTGGTTGATTGCAAACAGTTGTGCTGGAAGCCCTTTACGCCGGGTATGTCAGGGCGCTACAAACAGAAAAATATTTTTGATGTGTTGCGTCATAAAGATCAGCTGCTACATCATCCATTTCAGTCGTTTTCACCGGTAGTCGACCTACTGCGACAAGCGGCGAAAGACCCTAAGGTGCTGGCGATCAAGCAGACGCTTTACCGTACCGGGGTAAACTCCGATATTGTCGATGCGTTAGTGGATGCTGCCCGCAGTGGTAAAGAGGTGACCGTGGTGATCGAGCTGCGGGCACGTTTCGATGAAGAATCGAACTTACAGCTCGCAGGGCGATTGCAAGAAGCGGGCGCGCTGGTGGTGTATGGCGTGGTTGATTTTAAAACCCACGCCAAAATGATGCTGGTGGTACGCCGTGAAGATGGCAAACTAGTGCGCTATGCCCACCTTGGCACTGGTAACTACCATTCCGGTACGGCACGGCTTTATACCGACTACAGCTATATGACCAGTGATGCCGATGTTGGTGAAGATGTGCACAAAATTTTCCATCAGTTAACCGGTATGGGCAAAATTCTACGCTTGAAAAAGCTGCATAATGCGCCTTTTACACTGCACGCGCGCATGCTGGAAATGATCGAGCGAGAAGCAAAGCATGGCAAGCAGGGTCATATTATCGTTAAGATTAACGGTTTAACCGAACCGCAATTGATCCGCGCGCTATATCAGGCGTCTCAGCGTGGGGTTAAAATTGAGTTGATTGTGCGCGGCATGTGTCGTCTGAGGCCGGGCATTGTCGGGATTTCAGAAAATATCTCGGTGCGCTCGATCATCGGCCGTTTTCTTGAACATACCCGGGTCTATTATTTCGGTAATAAGGGTAAGTCGGAAGTGCTCTGTTCCAGTGCCGACTGGATGGAGCGCAATATGCTTAATCGTGTCGAAACGGGCTTTCCGTTGACCGGCAAGTTAGCCGATCGAGTGAAGAGTGATTTGGATCTCTACTTAGCGGATAATTGCCGTAGTTGGGCGATGCATTCTGATGGTAGTTATACGCTTAATAAACCCCTAGAAGGGGAAGAACCGGTGAGCGCTCAGGAAGCGCTGCTCAGTCAGTTCAGTAGTTAAAATATTGTCGATAAATGTGGATTAAAAGTGGCCTTTCGGGGCCATTTTTCGTTTTTAGCCCTGTTTTTACCCGTTGTCTGCGGCCCTGTGTTCTATTTTTGTTTGCTTCCGAGGGCGTTTTGTGGAAAATTGTCTGATTGTAGAAGTTTCTGATAAGAAACATCTGGATAGCAGCAGACGATCCTGCCGGCCTATACGTTACTGTGCTTGACGCAATAGGCGCTATCCTTCACGTTATTTAGCCGTTATCAGCGGAATAATAAATACCAGATGGAAGCCTGATCATGGCGAATGCCCCAACAGCCCTGCTGCTGAACGATATTCATAAGTCCTACGGTGACCTTGCCGTCCTCAAAGGTGTCTCACTCACCGCTTATGATGGTGATGTTATCTCTATTCTGGGTTCCAGTGGCTCCGGTAAAAGTACCCTGCTGCGTTGTATTAATCTGCTGGAAAACCCGAGCCAGGGCGAAATTACCGTGGGTAATGAGCGACTGGAGTTGAAACCGGGTAAAGATGGCAATCTGGTGGCGGCCAATCGCAAACAGCTGGAACAGATGCGTGCGCGCATTGGTTTTGTGTTTCAAAGCTTTAACCTCTGGCCACATAAAACCATCCTCGAAAATATTATCGAAGCACCGACTCAGGTGTTGAAACAGTCGAAAGCAGAGGCCACCGTGCGGGCCGAGCAGTTATTGGAAAAAGTCGGTCTTGCGGATAAACGCAATGCTTACCCCGATAATCTGTCCGGTGGACAAAAGCAGCGAGTGGCAATAGCGCGTACATTGGCAATGGATCCACAGGTGCTACTGTTTGATGAGCCGACGTCAGCGCTCGACCCTGAATTAGTCAATGAAGTGTTAGCGGTCATGAAAGAGTTGGCGGAAGAGGGCAGAACGATGTTGATCGTGACCCATGAGATGCGCTTTGCAAAAGACGTGTCCAGCCAAGTGGTCTTTTTACATGAGGGTCAGATCGAAGAGATCGGGCCACCAGAGCAAGTGTTTAATAGTCCAAAATCTAAGCGTGTGCAGGAATTCATGGCCAGTCACAGTTAGGCTTTTTTGAATAAGAAAATTAAGATTAGAAGGATGTTGATGATGAATATACGTAAATTGTTTGCCACCGTAGCATTAGTTGCCGGAGGTCTTGTGGCCGCTCAGACAGCGACGGCAGGGGATACTATCCGTATCGCTACCGAAGGCGCCTATTCGCCTTTTAATATGGTTGATTCTAGCGGTGAGCTGATTGGCTTTGATGTTGAAATTGCTAAAGCACTGTGTGCTCAGATGCAGGCTGATTGCGAGATCGTGGCACAGGATTGGGATGGTATTATTCCCGGCCTGCGGTCAAAGAAATATGATGCCATTATCGCCTCTATGTCGATTACCGAAGAGCGTATGCGGGTTGTCGACTTCTCAGAAAAATATTATTCCAATGTGTTGGCCTTCGTTACATCTGAAGGTAGCGATATTGAAGTGACAAAAGCGGGTCTGAAGGGTAAAACCGTTGGCGCACAGCGAGCGACCATTGCCGGTCAGTATCTGGAAGATAACCTCGGTGATGTCGTTGATGTAAAACTGTATGACACTCAGGATAACGCCTACTTGGATCTGACTTCGGGTCGTCTGGATGCATTGTTGTCGGATAAATTTCCTGCTTATGACTGGTTGCGTTCAGAAGAAGGTAAGGGCTTTGATTTCCAAGGTGAAGATATCGATATTAACGATAAGATCGGTATAGCTGTTCGTAAGGGCGATGCGCTGAAAGATAAGTTTAGCGCTGCGATCAAGGCGATTGTTGCCGATGGTACCTACGATAAAATCAACAAAAAGTATTTCCCATTCTCCATCTATTAATGGTGTGAATAACCATTTTTATCACTGAGGCCGGCGTTGACCGGCCCGTTTTTTAGGGTATTTCATGGACCTGCAAGGCTTTGGTCAACTCCTCATATCCGGTACTTGGGTCACCATTCAGCTAGCACTGTCTAGTTTATTGGTGGGGCTGGTGTTTGGTTTGGCAGGCGCAGCGGCAAAACTGTCGAAAAACCGTTTCGCTCGCTGGTTCGCAACCGGCTATACCACGCTGGTGCGTGGCTTGCCGGAACTGTTGTTAGTGCTAACGATCTATTTCGGTGGCTCGCAATTGCTAATGTGGATCGCCAGTGGCTTTGGCTACGACGAGTATATCGAGATCGGCCCTTTTGTGGCCGGTGTTGCCGCCTTGTCGATTGCGTTTGGCGCCTATGCGACCGAAGTGTTTCGGATGGCGATGATGGAAATTCCGGACGGCCAGTGGGAGTCGGGGCTTGCCTGTGGCATGAGTCCTCGGCGAACCTTCTTCCGGATTATCCTGCCGCAGGTGTGGCGTCTGGCGATTCCCGGTTTGGGTAATCTGTTTCAGGTGTTGCTCAAGGATACTGCGTTGGTCTCGGTGGTGGGACTGAACGATATTATGCGTCAGTCACAGGTGGCTATCAGCGCCACGAAAGAGCCCTTTACCTTCTTTATGGTTGCCGCTTGCATCTATTTACTGCTGACGGCCGCGACCACAGGATTTACCATGTTTATGGAACGGGTGGCTAACCCTGCGGGCCGGGAGAATCGAGGATGACCTGGGAATGGGGTGTTATCTGGCAGTATTTGCCTCGCTTGTTGGAAGGCGCTTGGCTAACCATGGAGTTAGTCTTGATCTCGGGCCTGATTGGTATTGCGATGGCGATACCGCTCGCCTTGATGCGGGCCTCTAGCCGACCTTGGGTGCGGGTGTTGCCCTTTATCTATATCTATTTTTTCCGTGGGACGCCGCTGCTGGTGCAGATTTTCCTAGTCTACTATGGCGCATCGCAGTTTGAATATGTGCGTGATTCGTTCCTTTGGCCGATTCTTAAACAGCCCTATTGGTGCGCGATTATCGCCTTCAGTTTGAATACCGCGGCCTACAGTGCCGAGCTGTTCCGTAGTGCGATTCAGGCCATTCCGAATGGTGAAATCGAAGCGGCAGAAGCGATGGGTATGAGTAAGCCGGTGCAGATTCGCCGGATTATTATTCCCCGCGCCTTCGGTATCGCTTTGCCTGCGTATGGCAACGAAGTAATTCTGATGCTTAAGGGGAGTGCGCTAGCCAGTACCATTACGCTGCTCGATCTGACCGGTATGGCGCGGACCATTATTGCCCGCACCTATACACCGCTGGAGATGTTCTTAGCCGCAGGTATGGTGTATCTAGCGATCAGTGCGGTGATTATTGCTCTGTTCCGTTTTATGGAGTATCGCTTTAATCGGTATCAATATTACCATCATACCGATACCCCGAAAGATCTGGATCCGTTGTTGCGCGATCCCCATATCGATCAAAAGTAATCCCTGCGATTATTGGCGAAAAGCCTCGATTAATTCAGGATATCCGCTCTGATAGTCCGGGTATTTGAATTGATAACCTGATGCTTTTAATACTGTATTACGGCAGCGCTTGCTGCCAATGGTACGCCGCGCTGACCTTTCCGTTATCTCGACCTTAAGTTGTTTAGCCAGCCAGTCACTGACCTCGTGTAATGGCGCGGGGGCATCATCGCTGGCTAGATAGAGCGGCGGCAGTGCTTGTTGATGGGAGAGTTGGTAAAGGTGTTCCAGCACGCCGACACAATCGTCACGGTGAATCCGATTGCTATAGCGTGACGGCGTATCAGGGTAGCCTATGCCGCGATTAACCTGCCCTAGCATATAGTTGCGTCCGGGCCCGTAAATCCCGCTGAAACGCACCACCGTCGCCGCTAGGCCGCTTTGAAGTGCGATCGCCTCCGCCGCCAGCATGATTTGGCCGGAAAAATTGTCCGGCTCGGTGGGGGACTGTTCATCTATCCATTCATCATGGTGTTGATGGTAGACTGCCGTACTGGAGATAAAGAAAAGTTGTCGTGGCCGAATCGACTGTTGTTCTAGGGCATTCAGTAGATTGCTTAGGCCTTGGGGATACGCTTGTTGATAGACGGTTGCATCCCGCTGGCCAGCAGCAACGATATAGAACAGTGTATCAAGCGGTTGTGGCAGGCCCTGAAGCGTGTCAGGCTGACTTAGATCAGCGGCGATCCCTTGGATACCCGCGGGCAGCTGGTTTATATTACGGCGCAGGCCGAACACTTGATGTCCTTGGGCGGCGAGGTTCAGTCCTAGCTGACTGCCGACATCACCGCAACCGGCGATTAGAATCTGATCCCTGTTTAACATATGCTTCACAGTACTTATCCTGTCTCAGGTTGAGTCCGTATCATAACAAAGGAAAGCCGCGTATGACTCTTACCGAGTTACGTTACATCGTTACCCTGGCCCAAGAACAACATTTTGGTCGTGCCGCCGAGCGCTGTTTTGTCAGCCAGCCCACCTTGAGTATTGCGGTTAAAAAACTTGAAGACGAATTGGGCACCGCACTGTTCGAGCGTAGTAAGCATGCGGTGCGGGTAACACCGGTAGGGCAGAAAGTGGTGCGTCAGGCGCAAACGGTGCTGGAGCAGGCTGAGTCGATCAAAGATCTAGCTCAAGAGGGTAAGGATCAATTGGCCAGCCCATTGCGGGTCGGTGCGATCTATACCATCGGACCATACCTATTTCCGCAACTGGTGCCCGAACTACAAAAGCGGGCGCCGAAGATGCCGCTCTATATCGAAGAAAATTTCACCGAAAACCTGCGTCCTAAAATTCGTAATGGTGAGTTGGATGCCATTATCGTGGCGTTGCCGTTTGATGAACCCGATATCCTCACCCGGCCGCTCTATGATGAGCCCTTTATGATGTTGCTGCCTAAGGATCACCCTTTAGCCAGTAAAGATCAGATCGATAGCCAGACGTTACATGAGCAAGATCTATTGCTGCTTGGCGAAGGCCATTGCTTTCGCGACCAGGTCTTGGAAGCCTGTCCGACCCTCTCCCATGGCTCTGATAAGCACACCATCACCGAGGGGAGTTCGTTGGAAACTATCCGTATGATGGTGGCTTCAGGGCTAGGAGCCAGTGTAATTCCTAAGTCGGCGACCGGCGGTTATTATCAGTCGGATATGGTGGTGACTAAACCCTTTAAGTCGCCACCACCTGTGCGCACCGTAGGGCTTGCTTGGCGGGCTAGTTTCCCTCGGCCACAGGCGATCGATCTATTGATTGACGCACTGAATAGCTGTGCCGTCGCGGAAAATAAACACTGATATGCATACCGCCCTCGCGCAACTGCCGGTGACAGAGCTGAAAGGCGTCGGGGCGGCGTTGCAGCAGAAACTCGAAAAGCTGGATATTCGTACCCTGCAAGATCTGCTGTTTCACTTACCGCTGCGCTATCAGGATCGCACTCGCATTATGCCTATTGGCGGCCTGCGGCCCGGCGATGAAGGGGTCGTTGAAGGTGAAGTTAAAGGGGCCGATATTGCCATGGGACGGCGGCGCAGCCTCGTGTGTCGCCTACAAGATGGTACGGGCACCATTACACTGCGTTTTTTCCATTTTTCAGCGGCACAGAAAAACAATCTTAAACCGGGCACCCGGTTGCGTTGCTTCGGCGAAGTGCGTACTGGTGCTAGCGGTTTGGAAATCTATCATCCGGAATACCGACGGGTCGATGATACGGTGATCACGCCAGTAGAAGAGAGTTTGACGCCGATCTATCCTACCACCGAAGGGATGAATCAAGCCCGTTTGCGCGCCTTAACCGATGGCGCCCTGGCCTATCTCGCCAAAGGCTCGTTGACCGAGTTGATACCCGAGCATCTGCGACAGCAGTGGCGCTTACCCTCTCTCAATGAGGCGATCAGCTATCTGCACCGTCCGCCGGTGGATGCTGACCAAGAACAGTTACTCGATGGTTATCACCCAGCGCAGCGGCGATTGGCATTTGAAGAACTGTTGGCGCACCATCTTTCACTGATTAAGTTACGTCAGCGCGCCCGGCAATCAGGCGCTCCGGAGCTGCGGGCCAATCGGCAGTATCAGGATGCTTTTTTACAACAACTACCCTTTCCCTTGACGGGGGCTCAGCAGCGGGTCAGCCAAGAGATTAGCGCCGACCTAGCTCAGCCCTATCCGATGCTGCGGCTGGTGCAGGGTGATGTGGGCTCGGGTAAAACCGTGGTGGCCGCTTTGGCGGCACTGCAAGCGGTTGAGGGTGGCTTTCAGGCGGCGATCATGGCGCCCACTGAGATTCTGGCCGAGCAGCACTTTATTAGTTTTACCCATTGGCTCGAGCCGTTGGGGCTGAAAGTAGCTTGGTTGGCGGGTAAATTAAAAGGTAAAAAACGTCAGGCCCAGCTAGAAGTGATCAGTGATGGTTCGGCACAGGTGGTGGTGGGCACCCATGCACTATTTCAGGATGAGGTTCACTTTGCTAATCTTGGGTTGGTCGTGGTTGATGAGCAGCACCGCTTCGGTGTGCATCAGCGCCTAGCCTTGCGTGAGAAAGGTCGAACTGATCATCGGGCACCTCATCAATTGATTATGACGGCTACACCGATTCCCCGTACCTTGACCATGAGCGCCTATGCCGATCTGGATTGCTCTGTGATCGATGAGCTGCCGCCGGGACGCACACCGGTGAATACGGTGGTAATTTCGGATCAGCGTCGTCCAGAGGTTGTCGAACGGGTGCGTGATGCCTGTGGTCAGGGGCGGCAAGTCTACTGGGTCTGCACTCTGATTGAAGAATCTGAGGCGTTGCAGTGTCAGGCCGCCGAAGTGACCGCCGAAGCGCTGCGCGAGGCATTGCCGGAGCTGCGCATCGGTTTGATTCACGGCCGCATGAAACCGGCTGAAAAAGCCGCCATTATGGCCAGTTACAAAGCCGCTGAACTCGATCTGCTGGTGGCTACCACCGTGATTGAGGTGGGTGTGGATGTTCCGAACGCCTCGGTGATGATTATTGAAAATCCCGAGCGGTTAGGGTTGGCGCAGTTACATCAGTTACGCGGCCGCGTGGGCCGTGGTTCGGTCGAGAGTTTCTGTTTGCTGATGTATCATGCGCCCCTGTCACAGCAGGGCCGCGAGCGACTAGCGGTCATGCGTGAAACCACCGATGGTTTTAGGATTGCTGAGAAAGATCTTGAACTGCGTGGGCCGGGAGAAGTACTCGGTACCCGTCAGACCGGTATGATGTCCTTCAAAGTGGCCGATCTACAACGGGATGCGGATCTGTTGACTCGAGTGAAACAAGTGGCTGGACAGATTATGGCTGATCCGCAGTTGAGTGATGCGATTATTCAGCGATGGCTCGGACGTGATGAGCAATATGCCAGTGTTTAAACGGCTTTAAATCTCGGTTTTTATCGACCCGATCACCCGCTGTTTCGGGCGCAGCATAGGCGTTAGCCATCGTCTATTAGTAAAAGGTTATGATGACTCTATGACTGTACCACCGTGCCGATTTTCGATCGCCGCATCTGATGCGCCCATTGAGCTGTTACCCCGCGACCTGAGCGGCTGGCGGCAGGGTAATTGTGGTGTTGATTATGTTCATCGTTTTGATTCGGGCCGCGAAGGGCCAGAGCTGGTGATCCAAGCGCTCACCCATGGTAACGAAATCTGCGGTGCGAATGCCTTACTGTGGTTGTTGGAAAATAATATCCGCCCAATGTGTGGCGCGATGACACTGATTTTTGCCAATGTCGATGCTTATCAGACATTTGATCTACAACGGCCGTTTGCCAGCCGCTGTCTTGATGAAGATATGAACCGCATCTGGCTACCGGATCGGTTGAGCTGCCCCGATAGTCACGAAACCCGCCGCGCCGTTGAGTTACTACCCTATATTGAGAACGCCGATAGTGTGTTGGATCTGCACTCCACCACCTTTGCGGTCGCACCGATGTTGATTTATCCACAGACTTCGGGGAATACCGCCTTTGCCGACCGCTTGCAGTTTCCTTTCCCTCATCTGCTGTATGATCCCGGCAGTTATCATCAAGGCATTTTGATTTCCGAGCATCAGCGTCACGCCGACAAAGGTGTTTCCTTAGTGGCGGAGTGTGGACAGCATTTTGCTGCCTCGACCAGTCAGCAGGCATTAGCGGTGACCCTGCGATTTATCGCTCAGCATGGCATGTTGGATAGTTGCGTCGAGATACCCGCATGGGGGTATGCTGCGGATGATACGGCAGGGCATTATCGTATTGACCGGGTGCTTAATGCGCAAACGGAACAGTTTCGTTTCGCGATCCCGGTTAAAGGCTTTGAGCAGTATTGCAAAGGCGAGCTGATCGCCACCGATGATCAAGAGCTTATTGCCGCCCCCTTTGATAATTGTGCCTTGATTATGCCCGCCCGAGTGCCAGTTGCCGGTGAAGAAGTGGTGACACTGGCAGAACGTTTAGAATCCACACAAGTATAATATGCAGAACAGGAACAACTATGGCCGCCTCTGAACAGCAGCTTGAACTCATTGAACGGCAGCTAGGGCGTGAGCCCCGTGGACTGGTTGATATCGCTTGGCAGAGCCCTCAGGGCGTGCCTGGGGTATTACAAATGCGTTCGCTGGTGGATGATCAGCCCTTCCCGACGCTCTATTGGCTTAGCTCGAAAGATCTCTATCAGGCGATCGCTGAGATTGAAACCTCGGGCGAAGTGAAGCGTATTGAGCAACAGCTGGAAACCGATGATGACTTGCGGGCTGCGCATTTGGCGGATCAGCAGCGTTATGTTGATCTACGTTGGCAGATGATGGCGGATAGTGATCGACAGCGTATTGCCGAATTGGGTTTTACTGAACTGTTTGATAGCTATGGTATCGGTGGTATTCGTCACTGGGATAAAGTGCGTTGTCTACATATGCAGTATGCCTATCATCTTGCGGTAGGAGGTACTGCGATCGGCAGCTTGTTGGATCAGCGTTATGGGGTGGACCAAACGCCATTAGCGTTGTGAGCGTAGTTAAGTAAAAGGTGCCGTAAATTGCAGGCATAAAAAAAGCAGGCGAGTGCCTGCTTTTATTGGTTATGACGGAGTCTTAACCGCTGGAGCGTCGATAAGCGCGGCTTGTAAGCGCTTATTAACCGGTCAGCTTGTGGTATTTCTCCATCAGCTGCTCTTCGTTTTCAACGTGATCTGGATCCTTAGGAATACAGTCTACGGGACATACTTCGACACACTGTGGTGTGTCATAGTGACCGACACATTCAGTACATTTGTTCGGATCGATCTCGTATATTTCATCACCGGGAGCAATCGCCTCATTAGGACATTCCGGCTCACATACGTCACAGTTAATGCATTCATCTGTGATAATTAATGCCATGGTGGCTACCTCACTGACTCGTATTGACTTAAATATTAGTGGCCGAAATGATCTTTCAGCACTTTATGGACTGATGGGTGCACAAATTGTTCTACATCACCACCAAGACTCGCAATTTCACGTATCAGGGTCGATGAAATAAAAGATAAGTGCTCTGCCGGCGTCAGAAAAATACTTTCCGTCTTCGGCGCTAGCTTGCGGTTCATATTGGCGAGCTGAAACTCATACTCAAAGTCAGAAACAGCACGTAGGCCGCGCAGGATAATATTAGCATTTTGCTGGCTAACCAGATCAGCCAACAAACAATCAAAGCCAACCACTTCAATATTATCGAGGTGCGATGTTACTGTTTCCACCAAGCGAACCCGCTCTTCCAGCCGCAACAGTGGTTCTTTATTAGGGCTAGATGCAATGGCTACAACAACCTTATCAAACAGCTTAGATGCCCGTTCAACCAGGTCGGCGTGTCCATTTGTTATAGGGTCAAATGTACCCGGGTATACTGCAATGTTCATTATGAGTTCACGTCTACTCTGCTTGAATGAATATTAGCAAATCCGCAAGGGCGCGATATTAGCTGAATTGCTAGGCTATCACAAATACAATAATGGAATGTATAGATCTTTAGTGGTTATAAGAAAAAATATTTTTATTACAATAAAGAATATATAGGTTAGCCAGGATGATTAAAAGGTGATCGGATGAAGATAAGACAACGTTTAGCTCCATTTTTTATGATATTTAGTGTTGCGCTGCTCAGTGGTTGCTCGACGTTACAGAGCATCGATAAAGGTCTGTATAACGTTGCGGAATCGATAACGGAAACCGATAGGGTCACAGGCGAGCGTACTCTGAGTGCTGCCGACCGTAGTGCCCAGATACAGCAGGGTAATGCCGCGGTAGAACAGCTATTGGCGGACGAGAAAAAAGCCGGTCGCAAGGTTGATGCGGCGTTGGATCGACAGCAATATCAGCGCTTGGTGCGTATCTTTGATCGGGTTCATCAGGTCAGTCATCTGAGTCAAGAGCGCTGGCAGCCGATATTGATCGATCGGGATTCGTTTAATGCCTTTACCACCGGCGGCACCTATATCGTGGTGCATCAGGGGTTAATGCAGCAGTTAAACGATAACGAGGTAGCGGCCGTGATCGGTCATGAAATTGCCCACACCGTGGCTAATCATGTGGGTGAGCGGCAAACATCCCAGCAAATTAGCTTGCTGGCATCGAAAACAGCCCGGCAAGAGGGCTATCAAGCGGCGTACACCCATGAGTTAGAACGGGAAGCCGACCGTATCGGTGTACTTTACAGTGCGCTAGCTGGCTATGACCCTTATGCCGCTACTCAGATTTGGCAGCGACAATATCAGCAGCAGGGTAATGCGCGTAGCTTATTTGCCCATGATCACCCGGTTAATGCCGAACGCGCCGCCGAAACTAAAGCGCTGGCGGATAAGGTAAAACAGTATTACCAAGCTGGACGCATCAACCCTAATGCAGCGACGTTGCGTGACGATAATAGTCTCTGGCAGAAGCGCGATAATAATGATCAAGAAACCGCCGGAGAAGGCGGTGGCGTATCGGCCATTTTATCCACAGCCCTTGGCGCTTATGTAGATCATCAACAAGCTAAGCAGGAGGCGGTGCGGCAGGCGCAATATGCACAATTTGTGCAGGCGGTGGAAAGTTATATGAAACTGGAGCAGCAGCGCCGTGCCAGTAATACGAGTTGGACAACTCAATGGTATTATAGCGGCAATAGGGCCTTGAAAGGCGTAGTGATGGGCTTTATGGCACAAGACAGTGCAGGCAAGTTACATCGCTATGTGGCTCACCAGCCGGGCATTGTGCGCCCCGGTCAGCGTTTTAGCCTGACCTTTAAAACCAATGACGGGGTATCGTTGCAACAGATCGAGCAGATGAAGGCGCGGTATTACGTCGATGATGCGTTGCCGTATTAGTCAGCACCCAGAGAGGCCCCTTTTTAGGGGCGATGCTCAATCGACGTATCGATGAAAAGAGCGTAGTTGAGCAAGAACGCAGGCTATACGGTTAGATGCCGTAGTCGCGTTCAACTTTTGCAATGCGTACCTTGAAAGAGGAATACCAGTGCTGATGGCCCTTTTGTTGCGCTGCTAGATGTTCGGTATGTGCTTTCCAGCGCTTGATTGAGTCTAAATCTGCCCAATAGGATACGCTGATACCCACCCCTTCCCTTGCGGATTCTATGCCGAGAAAGCCCGGTTGTTGTTCCGCTAGTTCGACCATTCTCTCGGCGGTTTCGGCATATCCATGATCGCCATCAGTACGTGTCGATGTGAAAATAACGGCATAGTAGGGTGGCTTCGGTGTTTTGGCGATGTCTGACAAGGTATGTCCCTCGATAATGAATACTACTTTTGATGCACAGCTGACCTAGGCTCTTTCAAGTTCTTTTATAAAGCCGATAGGTGACTTGGCCGGCGGTTTTTTCGCGATGGAGTTGCCAGTTGTCGGGCACTAGCGGGTTGGTGAGTTCTTTTTCGGTTTCTAGATAGATCATGGCATTGCTTGTGAGTAGGTTGTTCTGTTCTAGCAATTGGCAGCAGATGGCTGATAGGTCTTGGTGGAATGGGGGATCGAGAAAGACCACATCGAACTGTACTTCTAAATCGCCACTGCGGGTTTCCAGCCATTCGGTAGCGGAGCCGGTGATCAGTTCCGCATGTTGGGTTTTTAGATCTTGAATATTTTGCCGTAGCTGACGAATCACCACGGATGAGTTGTCGATCATGGTGACATGGGCCGCACCCCGGGATAGGGCTTCAAAACCTAATGCGCCGCTGCCGCTGAATAGGTCGAGACAGCGCCCGCCGGGGATATAAACCGATAACCAGTTGAACAGCGTCTCTCTTACCCGGTCAGGGGTGGGTCTTAGCCCTTCAACTTCAGGAAAGCTTAGCTTGCGGCCGCGCCAGTCTCCGCCAATAATTCGCAGTTGCTGGTTTCCAGAACTGATTTTTTGAGAGGTGCGCTGTGGGCGACGTCTGGCCATGTTAATTCCTTAAAAGTTGAACGCTGCATTAAATCAATAGGCGGGTAGCGTGAGCTGATAACGGCCTGGGCTGGTTAGAAACAGCGTGATCTGCTTTTTGACCTCGGCATTATCAACCTGATTTAGCTTCTCCTCGAAGTTATTCAGGTAGTCTAGCGGCAATTGATAGAATGCAATGGTGTTGAGCAGGCTCAGCTGAGGTTCGATCGCTTCCATCTGAATCTGGTAGTTATTCTGCAGCATGTCTCGGGTGTCGTTGATCAATCGGTCATCGAGTTTTGCGAGCAGTGTTTGCATAAGAGGGCCTAGGTCATCATTGGCGTTGATTTTCGAGCCCTGCAGAATCATAGCGACAAAACCCTGCTTGTCCAGTGATTTCCAGACCAATCGAGCGTTCATCTGAGACTGCTGTTGCAGCAGCTGTTGTAGGGTGCTAACCGCTAACAGTTCAGTGGCAAATTGAGGCTGTTGTCGTCCAGGAAGTGCCAAGCCCAATAGGCGATAGGTTTGATTGTCCTGCGGTGACAGTCGCTGACGGCTGAGGCTCAGGGGCTGGTTGATACTGTGATTGTCGCTAGAGGGCGCTCTTAAGAGTGAACTGAGGCGCTCTGCCAGTGATGCGGTATCAGGCCCTTTCAGGGTGAGGGTGACGGCGTCCGGGCGAACGCTGTGATGAAAAAACTCAGCAAAACGTTGTAAGGGGTGTATCGACGCTGGACTGCTGATGAGATTGCCAAAGGTGCTCAGCAGGCGGTTTTCTGGATCTTTTAGGTTTAAATACTGCGCGGCTTCCAAGTGTGTCCATCGCTGTTCTAGATCCGTGCCGGGGTGATAAGCTCTTAATCGTTGTAGCAGTTGTTCCGCCATCGTTTTTATCGCGTCGGCTTTGGCTTGCTTGGCCGGTAAGGTGATCGATATTTGCAGTTTGTCGGCGGAAATTCCGGCACTGAGAGCCGCGTTGAGTGTGTTAAAGGGCGGCTGCTTGGTTAACTCGGCTAGTTGCTGTTCGGCCTGCTGCAGCAGGAGTTGTTGCAATAGTTGTTGTTCACTATTAATGGCGGCCCCGGTGCGAAACAGCAAGCTGAGTTGCACCGTTGTGTCGTCGTGATCGACATAGTACAGCGGAAGATCTGGGTGTTTGTTGATGCGGATAAAGTCTGAGCTGCTGTTCTGCCCGGCGGTGAGTAAGACGATGGCGACGGCGACGATCCAGACAATAATCTTCAGATACGTGCGGTTAAATAGCGGCGATTTAGCATCCGACATCAGTTATTCCTGGTCATTTTGTGGCCTGTTTGCAGTGCCCTAGCTGGGCTTTACTATGGTAAGATATCCGGCCTAAATGAAACATACAGGACGACTCGCGGATGGAACAGGGATTACCCTGTTTTTTTGCACCTTTAGCGCCTGACATCGGACAGTAATCAAGCATGTTTAAGAAGCTTAAATCAATTTTCAAGTCTGAGAAAGATGATACTCAGAAAGGTTCAGTTGAGGCGGTCGATCTGCCAGCTGAAAGTGCCGATCAAGCGGTTGTTGCAGCGGACGTGGCTGAAACGGAGACGGTTGCCGCCGCACCGACGCAGCCGGTAACGCCGGACGCGCCTACCGACGCTGCTGAAACACCGGTCGCTGAACAAGCAACCGTGGTAGAGCCTGAACCCCTACTTAGCCCTGCAGCAGAAGCCGACGTTGTAGCGCCGGCACCTGCCGAGCTGGCTGAAACGGTTGAGCCCGTTATCGTCGCAGAAGTGGCTGCAGCGGAAGTGATTGCCGAGCCTGAGCCCATTGCAGACATCGCGCCGACCCCAGAGCCAAAACAGAAAACCGGTTTTTTCGGCCGCATTAAAGCGGGTTTGAGTCGCACTAAAGGTAACTTGACCGAAGGTTTGGGTAATCTATTTCTCGGTGCCAAAGAGATCGATGATGATCTCTTTGAAGAGATTGAAACCCAACTGTTACTGGCCGATGTTGGCGTTGAGGCAACGACGGAGATCATCGACAAACTGACAGCCCGAGTGAGCCGCAAGCAGTTAGCTAATGCTGATGCGCTTTATACCGCGTTAAAAGAAGAGCTGGCGGGATTGTTGGATCAGGTAGAGCAACCGATCGACTTCAACCAGAGTAAAGGCCCCTTTGTCTTACTGATGGTTGGGGTTAATGGGGTGGGTAAAACTACCACTATTGGCAAGTTGGCGAAAAAATATCAGGCGGAAGGTAAATCTGTGATGCTGGCGGCGGGTGATACGTTTCGGGCGGCGGCCGTTGAGCAACTGCAGGTTTGGGGCGATCGCAATAATGTGCCAGTGGTCGCGCAGCATACCGGGGCCGACTCGGCATCCGTGATCTACGATGCGTTGCAATCCGCTCAAGCTAAAAATGTGGATGTGTTGATCGCCGATACCGCGGGCCGTCTTCAGAATAAAGATCATCTGATGCAAGAGTTGGAAAAAGTCGTGCGGGTGATGAAGAAACTCGACCCGGATGCGCCCCATGAAGTGATGTTGGTGCTGGATGCCGGCACCGGTCAGAATGCAATGAGCCAAGCGAAGCTGTTTAAAGAGGCGGTGGGCGTGAGTGGTATCAGCTTAACCAAGCTAGATGGCACGGCTAAAGGCGGAATTATCTTTGCTATTGCGAAACAACTGGATCTGCCGATTCGCTATATTGGTGTCGGTGAACAGGTTGATGATCTACGCCCCTTCAAGGCAAAGGAATTTGTCTCGGCACTGTTTGACTAGTCGACTTTCAGCAACGGTTTAACGGCATGTATCGAATATATCAATGATCAGTTTCGACAACGTCACCAAGCGTTACCCCAATGGTTATGATGCCCTGAGTCAGGTTAACTTTAGCCTTGCCAGTGGCGAAATGGCCTTTTTGACCGGCCATTCTGGCGCGGGCAAGAGTACCCTGCTAAAACTGCTGATGCTGATGGAACGACCCTCGAATGGTCGGGTGTTAGTGGGCAATCAGGATCTGGCGACCTTGAGTAACCGGCAGATTCCCTATCACCGTCGTCGTGTCGGGGTGGTGTTTCAGAATCATCAATTATTATTCGACCGATCGGTATTTGAAAATATTGTCTTGCCGCTACGGATCTGTGGCTTCGATCCTGCTGATGCTGCTCGTCGGGCGCGTGCAGCGCTGGATAAAGTTGGCTTGCTGGAAAAAGAGAAACTTAATCCGGTGGTGCTGTCCGGTGGTGAGCAACAGCGAGTGGGTATTGCTCGAGCGATTGTACATAAACCTCAGGTGCTGTTGGCGGATGAGCCGACCGGCAACCTTGATCCCAAACTGTCTGAAGAGGTGATGCGCCTGTTTCAGCAGTTTAATCAGGTGGGGACTACCGTGCTGATTGCCAGCCACGATCTAGGCTTGATTGCGCGGATGCCGCATCGGGTGATTACTCTCAATCGGGGTAGGTTGGTCAGTGATGGAAAATAATCAACGTCGTAAAGGTGCCGTTCGGGTTGAACCGAACCCTAAACGGGATGCCAAGATACACCGTGGTGCCGAACACCATCAGCTCAATATCAGTGATAAAGGGCGTAGTTATGTGCGGCATAACGTTGAAGTGGCTCGGCAATCCTATTATTCCTTGTTGGCACAACCGCTAACCACCTTCATGACCCTTGCGGTACTTGCGATTGCTTTAGCCTTGCCTGGTGCCCTGTATGCAGGGCTAAAAAACTTACAACAGCTAGGTGATGGCTGGCAGGGCGATCCACGGGTTGCCCTTTATCTGCAATTGAGTGTCTCGGACGACGATGCCGAGCGCCTAAGCCGCGAGCTATTGCTGCGGGATGATGTGGCAGGCACCGAATTGATCACCGCCCAGCAGGGGATGTTAGAGTTTCAGGCGATGTCCGGTTTTGGTGATGTATTCGACTTTCTGGAGAGCAATCCGTTACCGGCCGTGGTGATGGTGATGCCGCGTGACCTATCGGTGGCGTCGGTGCCATTATTACAGGCTAAATTACAAGCGCTGTCGCAGGTTGATGAAGCGGTGGTGGATATGGAGTGGGTGCAACGGTTGGCCGGCTTTGTAAGCTTGGCTGAGCGGGCAGTCTGGGTGCTGACGGCGCTGTTTGTTATGGCGGTCTTACTGGTGGTGGGCAATACTATTCGGCTATCGATCGAGAGTCGCCGGGATGAAATCATCATTGCTAAGCTAGTAGGGGCGACGGATGCCTATGTTCGCCGGCCATTTCTTTATGATGGCATTTGGTTCGGTATTGCCGGCGGCGTCTGTGCTTGGATTCTGATTCAGTTGAGTCTATTGCTGCTCAGTAACCCGGTTGAACATCTGGTAACGCTCTATAATAGTCAATTTGAATTAGCGGGTTTAGGTTTCGTCGAAACACTGCTGTTACTATTGATCAGTATTCTACTGGGCTTATCCGGTGCTTGGCTGGCAGTGGGCCGGCACCTTCGAGAGATCCAACCGCAGTAATTTTCGATGGTCTATTCCGCTGATAGCGGTTAAATGTTGCGCTGCATCAAACCCGAGTGCTGCATTAAGTGTAAATATAGGTAAAGTGACTAAGGCGTTACACTTGCCATCTGCTAGTGTTGTGGTTATCTTTGTGGGTCTGCTGGGTACCGGTTGATCGACGTGACTATAAACGGTACCGGATAGCGGGTTGTAAATAGCTGGAACTAATCTGGCTGAAGAGTGTCATAGCGTTAACTTATATTGATACTCTTTGAAATGAATAAGTAATGAGGTTGAGAAATGGGCAAGAGCCTACGGGTCATTGAAGTATTATCTCCAGGTCAGAATCTGGAGGCATATATACGTCAGGTGACTGCGATTCCTGTTCTCACAGTAGAAGAGGAACGCGGACTGGCACAGCGACTGTATTTTGAGAATGATCTCGAAGCGGCGCGTCAGTTAGTATTATCTCATATGCGATTTGTGGTGCATGTTGCTAAGTCTTACTCCGGTTATGGCCTTTCTCAGGCCGACCTGATTCAAGAAGGCAATGTGGGCCTGATGAAAGCGGTTAAACGCTTCGACCCTACCATGGGGGTTCGTCTGGTATCTTTTGCGGTGCATTGGATCAAGGCGGAGATGCATGAATTTATTTTGCGTAACTGGCGTATCGTGAAAGTCGCGACCACTAAAGCTCAGCGTAAGTTGTTCTTTAACCTGCGCAGTAAAAAGAAAAACCTGGGTTGGTTAACTAACGCTGAAGTCACCGCAATGGCGGGTGATCTGGGTGTTGATGAACATGTTGTCCGGGAGATGGAAGGCCGGATGAGCAGCGCCGATATGGCTTTTGATGCTCCCGTGGGCGATGACGATGAGCGGGCTTATCAATCACCGGCTTATTTCCTTGAAGACCACAGCCAAGACCCTGCTAGTCAGGTGGAAGATTCTAACTGGGAAGCTGATTCTAATCAGCGTCTGAGTCAAGCGATGGAACAGCTGGATGAGCGAAGCCGCGATATTCTGGTACAGCGTTGGTTGGGTGAAGAGAAAGCGACCCTACACGAACTGGCGGCACGTTATGAAGTGTCTGCCGAGCGAATTCGTCAGCTTGAAAAGAACGCGATGAAGAAGATTAAAACTGCGATGCTGGAAGCCTGACCCTTTAGGTTTTTGTTGCTCGGATAAAAAAAGCCGCCCTCGAATGAGTGCGGCTTTTTTTATTGCTTATCGAGACCGCTTAGCTTTGTTAGAATAGCCACTCTTATTGCCCGGTACCGTTTATGTCTGCTCGTTTTGTTATTTTTTTCACCGCGCTGAGTGGTTTTATTACTGTGGGTCTCGGTGCCTTTGCTTCACATATGCTGCGCACGCAATTGAGCGAGCGGTTGTATGAGGTGTTGCACACCGGTATCCAATATCAGATGTTCCATACCCTAGCGCTGTTTGGTATCGGTCTATTGATGCTGCGTCAGCCTGATAAAGGTTGGAATCAAACGGCGGTACTCTTTATCGCGGGCATTGTGTTTTTTAGCGGCAGCCTCTATGCGCTGGCGTTGAGTGGACAGTCTTGGTTAGGCGCAATAACCCCGGTGGGTGGGATGTTGTTTCTGGCCGGCTGGTTGAATCTTGGCCGGGTTGCATTTCGGCAGTTAAGTTAATAGAAGTGGATCAAGCTCAATGTTGATACAGGTAAATGGTGACAATCTAGACGTTCAAGAAGGCGCCAGTGTGGCTGATCTGATTATGCAGCTAGAACTGGGAGAGCGCCGGGTGGCCGTCGAGCTGAATCTGGAGATCGTTCCTCGCAGCCGACACGCTGAAACAGTGCTGCATCAAGGCGACCGGGTCGAAGTGGTTCATGCGATTGGTGGCGGCTGAGTCATCGCTGCTCTGACGTATGCTTGAGATAACATGACAGAATTTAACGGGATAGAACACAATGTCTGAACAACATAACGATCCACTGATTATCGCCGGCCGTAGCTTCCAGTCGCGTCTTTTGATTGGCACGGGTAAGTATCGTGATCTGGAGGAAACCCGTCTGGCGATTGAAGCCAGTGGTGCTGAAATCGTGACCGTAGCGGTACGCCGTACCAATATTGGCCAGAACCCAGATGAGCCAAACTTACTGGATGTTATCTCACCGGATAAATATACCATTTTGCCGAATACTGCTGGTTGCTTTAATGCTGAAGACGCCGTGCGCACCTGTATGCTGGCCCGCGAGTTGATGGATGGCCATGATCTGGTGAAGCTGGAAGTGTTAGGCGATCAGAAAACCCTCTACCCTAATGTGGTCGAAACGATCAAAGCTGCTGACGTGTTAGTGCGGGATGGTTTTAAGGTCATGGTTTATACCAGTGATGACCCAATTGTCGCTAAAGAACTCGAATCGCTGGGTTGTGTATCCATTATGCCGTTGGGGTCGATGATTGGCTCTGGTTTGGGCATTCTTAACCCCCATAACATCAATGTGATTATGGAAGACTGTAAAGTGCCGGTGTTGGTGGATGCTGGTGTCGGTACCGCTTCTGAAGCGGCCTTTGCCATGGAAATGGGCTGTGAAGCCGTATTGATGAACTCGGCGATTGCCGGTGCTCGTAATCCTATGCTTATGGCGTCTGCAATGCGTAAAGCGATTGAAGCGGGTCGTGAGGCATTCCTAGCCGGACGGATGCCGCGGAAGAAATACGCCAGCGCATCTTCGCCAATGGAAGGTACCATAGTCGCTAAGTAATAAAGTCTAACCTGCGTTATTAACGTATTGATTTATATGCAAAGGTGGCCTTTTGGGTCGCCGGATTAAACCAACGATTGTAGCAGCCTGATCCACAGATCAGGCTGTTTTGTTTTAATAAGAGTCCAGATCGATGTCAGAAGATAACAAAACTGAACAGCAGACCCCGGAAGATTCCGTCGGGGAGAAGTATATGCGTACCGTTAAGAGCTTTGTGCTGCGTGCTGGTCGCATGACCGAAGGCCAGCAGAAGGCGATGGAAACGGTATGGCCGCAGATGGGCCTAGAACTGAGTCAGGGGATGCTGGATCTGAATCAAGTGTTTGGTCGCGAGGCTCCTGTGGTGCTAGAGATCGGCTTTGGTATGGGTGATTCGTTGATCGAGATGGCCAAGGATCAGCCCGAAAAGAACTATATCGGCATTGAGGTGCACCGTCCCGGCGTGGGGCGCTTGCTGAGCAATGTTGAGAAAGAAGGCCTGACTAATATCCGGGTGTTTTGTGATGATGCAATTGAAGTGTTGGCCCAATGTATTCCGGATGAAAGCCTGAGTACATTACAGCTGTTCTTTCCTGATCCATGGCATAAGAAAAAGCATCACAAGCGCCGTATCGTACAGCTTTCATTTGCCGAAACTATTCGCAAGAAACTTAAAGTGGGCGGTCAATTGCACATGGCCACTGACTGGGAAAACTACGCTGAACATATGATGGAAATCATGAGTGCGGCACCTGGTTATCGGAATGTGGCGGGTGATCAGGCTTATTCGCCGCAGCCCGAGTGGCGTCCGGTGACCAAATTCCAGAAGCGCGGAGAACGGCTAGGACATGGCGTGTGGGATCTTATGTTTGAGCGAACCGCTGATTAAGGCTAACGGCCGTAGGCCGAAAACAGGATTGCTATGGCGTGCTATCACGGCCTAAAAGGATGTGTTTCAGTGTTAGGCTGAGATGCATCTTAGACTTTGTTTTTCTCATCCATGACCACATGGTAAAATAAGCGTTCAGTACTTTATTCTATTCCCGGATATCCAGCTACCATGCCGAATTCATCGGAAGAAATCGTTATTAACAAACCTCGTCGTCGTTCTCGCATTCGCGAAGCCCACGAGAATACAATTTTGCGTGCAGCGGAACAGCTGTTCTCGCAAAATGGCTATCATGGCACTGCGCTCGAAACGATTGCAGAAAAAGCAGGAATGTCGAAGCAAAATTTGATCTATTACTTCTCTTCTAAAGAGCTACTATACCAACGCGTGTTGCGAAATATCCTCGATATTTTGATCGAGAAGATGACTTTGATGGATCAGTTAGGCGACTCTCCCAGAGAAATACTCACTAACTATATCAAGAGTAAAATTGAGATTTCGCGGCACTATCCGAACGCATCTAAAGTATTTGCTATTGAAATTATCAATGGCGCACCCTATCTGAAAAAATATCTTCAGACCCACCTGACACCGGCCTTAGATGATGATGTGAAGCTGGTTGAAAAATGGATTGCGGAGGGCGTTATGGATAGAGTCGACCCCTACCACCTGTTTTTCATGATCTGGTCATCGACCCAGACCTATGCGGATTTCTCCTCCCAGGTAAGCCTCTCTCTTGGTAAAGAGAAGCTAGAGGATAATGATTTCGATCGTGCTACTGAATTTTTGACACATCTCGTTATTAAAGGCTTAGGAATGAAGTAAATCTATCGATGATTACTTTGTACTAAGTTGTCTATTTAAACGGCCAGATAAGCTTCTTCGCAGAATGTTATCTGGCTTTTTTACGCCTCGATAATACCTCTAGCGGTGCTTGATGGCCGTGATGAAGACGCTGCTTATTGGGTTTTCTCGCCACATATTTTATCAATTGTACTCTTTCGGCTATCTCTTTTCTCAGTAAAAACGCCCGATCTGTTT
>NZ_JBLWZV010000026.1:0-51240 GCF_048266285.1 Amphritea sp. | reverse complement strand
GTGGCGGTAGTGTGGATTTATGCATGTTACGTTCCCATCTATTTTTAAATGGGAACTTCGCATCTCACTTATTTTCAGGCAACGTGTGAGCAGTCCACGCTTACCTGCTCGCTACAGGGAAGCGTGGTTTTATCACTGTCAGCCTCCCAAAAAAAGCGCCTCTTAATCATATTAAGAGACGCTGAATGCCCAATGTCAAAAGACGGGCGGAGATGAAAAAAAACGATGTACTAGAACATCGTGGTGGGCAGCAGCAAGGACAATATAGGAAACGCAATGAGCGCAATAAGGACCATGATATCCATGACCAAGAAGCGCAATACACCCATAAAGATGTCATACACCTTCACTGCCGGGGTGGTGACACTGGCGATCACAAACACGTTAAGTCCCACAGGCGGTGTTATCAAACTGATTTCGAGCAGTTTAATCACGACAACACCAAACCAAACGAGATCCAGTCCATAACCTTCTACCATTGGGATTAAGAACGGTAGCGTCAGTACTAAAATACCCAGTGGATCGAGGAACATACCTAACAGCAGATAGACACCGGCGATCATGACTAGCAACAACCACAGTGACACATCGGCAGACTCTACAATATCCACCAGCGCAGGAGCCATGCCGGTTAAGGCAACAAAGCCGACAAAGATTTTAGCACCCGCGGCGATAAAAAAGATCGAGGTAGTCTGGGTACAGGTTTCTTTTACCGATTGAACGAACTGTTTCCAATTCAGTTTCTTTTGTAAAACACCCACCAGCACGGCGACAAAAGCACTGATCGCGGCGGCTTCTGTTGCGGTAAAGATGCCGCCGTAAATTCCGCCAATGATAATCCCAAACAAAGTCAGAGCGGGCCAACATTTTATAGCCGCTTTACGACGATCACCCTTGACGAGTTGCACATCTGGAATAGGCGCCGCTTCAGGGTTACGTTTAACCCAAATATAGATAACCACCAAAAAGCCAGCCAGAGAAAGTAATCCTGGAATAACACCGGCCAAGAAGAGACGGTTAATCGACATTTCGGTAAAGATACCGTAGATAATGAAAAGCACACTTGGCGGAATCAATGAACCTAGGGTTCCGCCAACCGCAACTGTCGAGGTCGCCAAACGTTGATCGTAACCCGCCCGCAGCATCTCAGGGCAACAAATTTTACCCATTGCGGATGCACAAGCAATACTCGAACCGGTGATCGCAGAAAAACCACCACAACCAAATACCGACGCCATGGCGACACCACCAGGGACTTTCATCAGCCAAATGCGAGCCGCATGATAAATATCGGTTGTCATTCCGGTGTGATAAGCCACATGCCCTAATAAGACAAACAATGGAATCATACTCAGATCATAGGAGTGCACCAGATCAAAGGTATTAGCAAACACCATTGATAGGGTTGGTGCTATGGCGCGTTCGACTTCAAAGCCGCCGGAGCGTGTAGCAAAAATAATAAAAACAAAAGCAGTTGAAACGCCTGCAAGTGTGAAGGCGATAGGAATCCGAATCGCCAGCATGACTAGCGCACAACCGAATCCGATAAGACCTAACGTTAATGGATCCATGAATCAGCTCTCTTCAATGGTGTCGTGAACAGCATCGGTGCGTTTCACTAGATAATCGGCATCGGCTCGGATCGCCGCACGAAGGTCTGCGATACACACGATACTCAAGCGCAGAACAAACAACAGTGCGCCGAGGAAAAAGATAAATCGGCCCGGCCATTTTGGTAAATCCAAATCACCCCAAAAATAGCTGCCCGCTTCTACGGCATGTGCAAACTCGTTCCACCCGGCTACCGCCATCGGCAGTAAAATAACAAGACTTAAGGTAGAGCCAATAGCCAGAGTCCAAAGCTTTACACGCTCATTCATCCAGTTAAAAAGAAAATCAATCGTGATGTGACTATAGTTAGCGGTCACATAGGCTAGGGGCAAAAAGATAGCACCGACCATTAACTCACTAACCAGGGTCACATCGTCGGAAACGCCTGCGCCAGAAAACGTCCGCAAGATAACCGTGGTGGTTATCAATAAACCGAGGGCAACAATACACGCCCCAGCAATGGCCAATGCGCCTAGTTCTAATTTTTTAAGCATCACAGTTACCTCTACTATCCAAATAGCTATGAACCTGACGACCAACAGTATTCCGCCTGAATACCATCATTGGTTAACAAGAACCATCCCTAGTTCTCCCAAAAAAACTCAAGGAATTAATACCTTAGCGAGCCCAAGGATAGCCCTTTTCATTTAGCTCTTGAGTGTATTTTTCCAGCAAACCTCTATAACGGCTAACCATAGCATCACCATCTAAACCGCTTTGCGTCGCACGCTTAGCCCACTCAACGATATAAGGTTCGCCTACTTTAGATAGCTTTTCTGTATCTTCAGCAGACAGGGTGTAAAATTTAAGACCGGCATCTTTTAATGATTTCTCACCGGTAATTTCACCTTCCAAAGCACTTTTAGAAATGTGATCGACATAGTCGGCAGCAACCGCATCAAGTACCTGTTTCTGCGTTGCGCTTAGACGCTCGTAAGAGTTTGTATTGATGAACATACCCAGACCCGCGAACAGTCCCCAGTTTACTTTGGTCACGTTGCTGCTGACTTCATAATGCTTGAGGGCAGCGGAAGGCGCCAAATAGCTTTGAGTACAGTCAATCAGTCCAGTATCCAGCCCTTGGTAAGCTTTGTAGATACTCATATTGACGAGGTTTGCACCTAAATCACCAAAACCTTTACCGTAAGCGGAGATACCACGAATGTTCTTATCTTTAATATCATCCAGCGTGCGGATAGGGTCGCCTTTACATACCACAACAACCTTACCGGCACTGTGCGGAGCAACATAAGCGAGGTTCTGCGCAGCCAACTGGGCTTTAATGGCAGGATCTTGCATATGCTCATTCAATGCCCGTGTGCCAACCCAAGCGTCTTGGTTAACAAAAGGCATATCACCGATGCTGTAAGAGACAAGCTCTCTTGGAAAGTAACCCTGAATAATAGTACCCATATCAGCAACGCCGGTGGCCACTGATTGACGCGCCGCTTTAGCCTTAAAAAGTGCACCGCCCCATTGGATATTAATTTTTAGATCGCCACCCGAGCGCAACTCAACTTGGTCTGCAAACCACTGAGTATCCACAGCCCGCTGGCCACGGTTTGGACCTGGTTCGCCAAAGGTCAATACGGTAGAGGCGAATACTGGCACAGCGGTTAAACTCACTGCCGTCATCGTGCTGACAAGTGCCATCTTTTTTATTAGATTCATTCTCAATTCCTTACGGTTCGGTCTAAGCTTTGCTTGTTTTGATTATTTTCGCTGTGCGAAACGTAGTACCAATTTACACTATTAAAAGCAAAAATCAAGGCTATCGTATTCATTTATACAATCGTCTTTAATCGCTTTACGCCTAAGGTCTATACAATATTATTTTTGGGTTAAAAATCTTGATCATAGCGGTAATTACGGCATAAACAGGGGCAATAACGGCTTTCACTTCCGCTCGCGCTCATGATCATCTCTCCCTTTACAGGCACAGATAGAGCACGTATTAAGAGAAAATGACAAAAACACATGATTTTACTTAGCGGAATTTAGTTCTGATTTTTAGCATGACGTAATTATTAATTCAGTATCGATCTAACGGCGTCCTTATTCTGTAGTCCCATGCGCTATATGCATGCGCGTGACTCAGTCAGCGCAGCAGAGTGCTGATGATAAGCACCCTGCTGGTCATAGCGTTATCTAGCCTCAGTGACTGACTAATTGCGTGATAAAGGGCAACGGTGCCAGCGCTTCTTGCAGTCGCTGCCGTACCCCTTCAAGATCTACATGATGCAGCAACACCAGCACTCGCTGATCCTGCTCGATCTCAATCTTCGGTCTCATCGTTAGCCCATGCTCTAGACACATCACTTCAACCATGTCACGAACCACGGCTTCCGCCGCTAGCGCCCGTAAACGGGGTTTGTAAATTTTGCCAACATTGGTCATCGGCATTGCATCAAGCACTACCAATTTTTTCGGTCTCGCCGGTGGCTCATCAACCCCCGCAGCAGTGAATGCTAACAACTCCTCTTCAGTCGCACTGGCCCCTTCAATCAGTGTGACGAAAACCACCGGCAGCTCACCCGCATACGCATCAGGCGCACCGACGGCGGCAGCAAACTGAACGGCAGGATGAGCAGACACCACATCTTCAATCTCTTTCGGATCAATGTTATGGCCACTGCGAATGATTAAATCTTTAGAGCGGCCACTCAAATGTAGTCGGCCTTGATCATCGAGCCAGCCCAGATCTCCGGTCGCCAACCAACCATCATCGGTAAACGCGTGACCGGTCGACTGTGTATCAAGAAAACCAGAGAATAGATTAGGTGATTTAAATAACACCATACCTTGCTCACCCAACGGCATATCGTTGTCACTTGCACCACCTTCGCTATCCAGAGCCACGATACGTAACTGTGCATAGGGCAGTCTAAATCCAACACAACCAGTCGGCGCCACAACGCCGGGAGGAGTAATTGCCGAAATACCCGCCATCTCGGTCATCCCCAAGCTCTCGTGGGCATGCAGACCAAATAACCGCTCGAAGCGTTCGGTTAACTCAGGAGAAAGTGGCGCCGCACCGGTACGACAGTATTTGAGCGATGAGATATCAGCCCCATCGAGTGGCACATTAGCCAGCCCCGCTAGCACCGTTGGCACGGCAGATAAAACCGTGACTCGATAGGCTTCCACCAGGCGCCAAAAATCAGTGATCACATCACGGTTACGATACAGCGCTGTGGTTGGAATAATCGTTTCCATGCCACATGCAAGCGCTGTTAGCGCACCGGGTAAAACACCCGCAACATGAAACAACGGAAAACCATTGATAACGATATCTTGCGATGTACTACCCTGAAACTTAACACTGGCCCAGGCGGTAAAAACCTGCGCGCCATGTGAATGGCGTGCAAGCTTAGGCGCACCGGTTGTACCACCGGTATGAAAATACGCGGCAATTTCATCTGCTTCAATAATACGCCCGCTGACAAGATGATCAGTGGGTTGTTCAGCACGAGCAGCGGTAAAATCAATCACATTGTTGGGTAGATCAGACGGCAACGCGGCTTCATCATACGGGGCAACACGTAGCACATGGGTCAATGTGGGCACTTGGTTGCATATACGCATCGCTTTCGACCAAATACCACTGTCATCATCATTACCATAGGCAATCAACACCTTGGCACGCCCCGCATTCATCAACGAAATCAACTTTTCTTCGTTTAACAGCGGATTCAGAGGCTGCACAATCCCGGCCGCTTCACCGCCCCACAATGCGAGGTGATACTCTAAACAGCCCGGTAACATCACAGCCACCGCATCATCCGGTTTGACCCCAAGCTCATGCAGAAGGTTGGCCGTCTGGTTAATACCCGCTAATAATTCGTTGTATGTCCAACGAATAGGCTCCTCAGATAGGTTGGTGGTGCGCAGGAAAGTGAGTGCATTCCGCTCCCCAAACGCGTGCGCCGAATTTCGCATAATTTCATAGGTGCTGCGCACGGGCAATGCCTGCTCCAGCGGAATCTGTTCCAGTTGCTCAATATCGGCCAAACATTTGATCGGAAACGAAGGGGTAAAAGGTTTGTTTATTGTTGTAGTCTGTTTCTGCATTTTACTTCTCTCCAGTAGGTACAATTAAAAGGTGCCTACATGTTGGGATAATTTGGGCCGCCGGCGCCTTCGGGTGTCACCCAGGTAATATTCTGAGATGGGTCTTTGATATCACAGGTCTTACAATGAACACAGTTTTGCGAGTTTATCTGAAACGCTTTGTTGTGCTGCTCATCCTCGACTATTTCATACACACCTGCCGGACAGAAACGCTGTGCAGGCTCATCAAATAACACGAGGTTATGTGCCAACGGAATCGTGGCATCCTGAAGTTTAAGGTGACAGGGTTGATCTTCTGCATGATGGGTATTCGACAAAAAGACAGAAGACAATTTATCGAAGCTAAACACACCATCAGGCTTTGGGTAGTCGATTTTGTGGCATTCTGACGCGGGCTTCAGCTGCGCAAAATCAGGTTTAAGGTCATGCAAGGTAAAGGGTAACTTACCTTTGAAACAGTTTTGATCCAAATAGTTAAACACACCGCCAAAGACCATACCAAACTTATGCATCGCAGGGCCAAAATTACGTGAGCACTGCAGCTCTTCATTTAGCCAGCTACGCTTAAAGTCTTCACCGAATTGGGTCAAATCCTTGCCGCCCGCATCGCCACTCGCAAGGACACCTATTAATGTATCGGCAGCGATCATACCGCTCTTCATGGCCGTATGACTTCCTTTAATTTTGGCAAAATTCAAAGTGCCCGCGTCGCAGCCGATTAGTAGGCCACCAGCGAAGCTCATTTTCGGTAAAGAATTAAGGCCACCCTTAGCAATGGCACGAGCGCCATAGGACACCCGCTTTCCACCGTCTAAATATTGCTTGAATACCGACTGGTGCTTCATCCGCTGCATTTCATCGAACGGGCTAAGATAAGGGTTCTCATAACTAAGATCGGTGATTAACCCCAGCACGACTTGATTATTCTCGGCGTGGTATAAGAATGATCCACCCGCCGCATTTTTACCTAAAGGCCAACCGGCCCCATGAATAACCAGACCGGGCTTATGCTTTGCCGGGTCGATATCCCACAGTTCCTTAATACCTAGGCCATAGTGCTGAGGATCGCTATCACTATCAAGATTAAATCGGCTGATTAACTCTTTGCCTAAATGACCACGGCAACCTTCAGCAAACAGAGTGTATTTGGCATGTAGTTCCATACCCGGCATATAGCTATCTTTTGGTTGTCCATTTTCATCGACCCCCATATCACCGGTAGCAATCCCTTTGACTGCGCCATCTTCACAATAAAGAATTTCAGCGGCGGCGAAACCGGGGAAAATCTCAACCCCTAATGATTCAGCTTTTTCGGCCAGCCAACGCGTCAGATTGCCCAAACTAATAACGTAGTTACCTTCATTGTGCATCGTGCTTGGCACCATGCAATTAGGTATCTTGATGGCTTTCTGCTCATCTTTAAACAGGTAAATTTCATCGGCACTAACTTTGTCGCCTAATGCCAGCCCCTGCTCTTCCCAATCAGGAAAGAGTTCGTTAAGTGCACGAGGCTCAAACACCGCACCCGATAATATATGCGCGCCAACCTCTGAACCTTTCTCTACGACACAGACCATTAATTCCTGACCATTGACTTGAGCCTGCTGCATCAATCGACAAGCAGCAGAGAGCCCGGCGGGGCCTGCTCCAACAATGACAACATCAAATTCCATCGCTTCGCGTTGCACGATAGCCTCCAAATAATTATTTAGATCGTTACTGCCGTTAAAGCGTGCAATGACATCGCGACCCTCACGCTATAAGGGCAACACACCATTCATGACTCAACGTCTTTTATAAAAAGGCCCTAAGTAAAACTTAAGGCGAAGCCAGCACCGTTGAAAAGGTGCTGGTCTACCAGGGAAAACGCTATGAGATCATACAACTCAGAGGCTGTTCGCTAATTCAGGCACTGCATCAAACAGGTCATCGACCAAGCCAAAGTCGGCCACTTGAAAGATAGGTGCTTCTTCATCTTTATTAATAGCAACAATGACTTTAGAGTCTTTCATACCCGCTAAATGCTGGATCGCACCTGAAATACCGACAGCAATATAAAGATCCGGGGCAACAATTTTACCCGTCTGCCCTACTTGCATATCGTTGGGTGCATAACCGGCATCCACTGCGGCACGAGAGGCGCCTACCGCAGCACCCAGCTTATCCGCGACCTGCTCTAATAGGCTGAAGTTGCTACTATTACCCATGCCTCGACCACCCGAAATAATGACCTTGGCACTGGTCAGTCCAGGTCGATCCGATTGCGCCAGCTCCTCTTTAACAAAAGAAGACAAGCCTGCATCCGTAACCTTATCCAGCGATTTAATCGTTGCACTACCATCACACGCAGCGGCATCAAACCCCGTTGCCCGCACCGTAATCACCTTAACCTTATCCGTAGATTGCACGGTCGCGATGGCATTACCCGCATAGATAGGCCGCTTAAACGTATCGGCACTGACAACCGCTGTGATCTCAGAGATCTGCGATACATCTAAGGTCGCTGCAACCCTCGGCATAAAGTTCTTACCATTGGTGGTCGCTGGTGCTAGCACATGACTGTAATCTGCCGCCAACTCAGTCACTAACAGACTGATATTTTCCGCTAACTGATGAGCGTAGACCGCATGATCTGCGACCAGTACGCGGTTCACACCGCTAATCTTGGCGGCTTGTTCTGCAACTGCGTTGCAGTTCTCACCCGCAATTAATAAATCAACGTTGCCACCAATCTGGACAGCGGCGGTCACCGTGTTAAGGGTTTCATCCTTTAAGGACCCATTATCGTGTTCAGCAATAACCAGAATGCTCATATCAGATAACCTTTGCTTCATTTTTTAGCTTTTCAACCAACTCACTCACACTACCGACGAGCACGCCGGCACTTCGCTCTTGTGGGGATTCAACGAGTAAGGTTTTAAGTCCCGATATGACATTAACGCCGAAGTCAGCTGGCGTTTTAACATCCAGAGGCTTGCGTTTAGCTTTCATGATATTGGGCAAAGACGCATAGCGAGGTTCATTTAACCGCAGATCCGTGGTGATAATCGCGGGCAAATTCAGCGACAGTGTTTGTAGACCGCCATCGATTTCGCGCGTCACTTCAACGCAGTTTTCACCCACATTGATCTCTGAGGCAAAGGTTCCTTGAGACATGCCGGCCAGCGCCCCGAGCATTTGCCCTGTCTGATTATTATCGGCATCGATCGACTGCTTGCCTAAAATAACTAAATCTGGCTGCTCAACCTCGACCACCTTGGCTAACAACTTAGCAATGGCCAGAGACTCTAACGGCTCATCGGTTTCCACTAAAATACCGCGATCAGCCCCTAAAGCCATCGCCGTGCGAATTTGCTCCTGAGCCACCTTCGGCCCAATAGAAACGACGATTACCTCATCAGCAACCCCCTTCTCTTTCAGGCGAACGGCTTCCTCTACCGCTATTTCACAGAAGGGGTTCATCGCCATTTTTACATTGGCAAGATCAACACCGGATTGATCACTTTTAACGCGGACCTTGATGTTGTAATCAATCACTCGCTTAACGGCCACTAATACTTTCATAGCTCTACCTTACTATTATCGGTTGGCAACTCAGCCGGCAGCGGCTTTATTAACTAATGATTGCAAATGGTAATCACGCGAACCCAACTGATTATTAATACAGGTTAGACGCTTGAAAAAGTGCCCTACATCTAGCTCATCAGTAATGCCCATACCACCGTGAAGCTGCACCGCTTGCTGGCCAACTAAACGTCCGGCACTGCCAATCTTAACTTTCAACATCGATGCCACGCGGCTCGCTTCTGGACCACCTTTAGCCACTTCCATCGCGGCAAAATACACCATCGACTTCGCTTGCTCGGTTTCCATAAACATATCGGCTAAACGGTGCTGCAATACCTGAAAACGACTGATCGGCTGGTCAAACTGCTGCCGAGTCTTGATATATTCGGACGTCGCAGCTAGCAGTTTCTCCATGATGCCGACCGCTTCAGCGCCTAATGCGACAATCGCTTCGTTCAGTACCAACTCAATGGCTGGCGCTGCCGAATCGGCCTGGCCCAAAATAGATGACGCGGATACGGTTACATCAGTCAGACCAACATCAGCGGCACGAAGCCCATCATTCGTGGCATATCCACGCAACTGCACGCCGGCTGACTTAGGGTCGATCAAAAATAGAGTGATGCCTTCAGCGTCACCCATGACACCCGAGGTGCGGGCTGGCACTAATAAGTAATCTGCTGATTCAGCACCGAGTACCACCGCTTTATGGCCATTTAGTACATACTGGTCACCCTGCTTCTCAGCACGAGTTTTCGTTTGAGACACATCAAAAGAGGCTTGAGCCTCACTATGGGCCAAGGCCAGTTTCAGTTCGCCGGCAACAACCTGCTCAAGTAGTTCCAGTTTCTGAGCATCGCTCGCTTGCTTCTGAATCAGGTTCGCGCCTAGCAAAACGGTCGCGTAATAAGGTTCGACCAATAGGCCCTTACCAAACTCTTGCTGCAACACCATCGTGTCGACCAAATCACCATCCAAACCGCCATAGGCTTCTTTGATCGGTAGCGCTAACCATCCGAGTTCAGCAAATAACTTCCAGTTATCCTCACTGTATCCCGCTGAACTGTTAGATAACCCCCGACGGGTTTCAAAGTCATAGTCATTTTGAATAAATTTTGCTGCGCTATCCTGCATCATTTGCTGAATATCGTTCAGTGAAAAATCCATCACTATTCTCCTATAGCCCTAGCACTTGCTTGGCGATGATGTTCTTCTGAATTTCATTAGTTCCGCCGTAGATACTGACTTTACGATCGTTGTAATAAGTCGGTGCGGCTTTAGCGGCAAACAGTGGTCCGATTGACTCGCCATCGAAGCCTTCAGTGTACTGTTCAGGGACAAATGGCAAGGCGTAAATACCGGCGATTTCAAGTACCAGCTCATCCAACATCTGGATCATTTCTGAGCCTTTGATCTTCAAAATTGACGACTCAGGCCCCGGTGCTTTACCCGTTGAAACAGACGATAATACCCGCAGCTCGGTATACTCTAGCGCCTTAAGTTCAACTTCGATCTCGAGTAACCGAGCCATAAAGACAGCATTAGATTTGAGGTCTTCACCCCTTGCCGCTGCTTCATCAATCATTTTCTTAATCGAATTAAGTCGTGCCTTAGACTCAGCAACACGGGCAATACCTGTCCGCTCATGGGTCAGCAGAACCTTGGCATAGGTCCAACCCTTACCTTCTTCACCAATTAAGTTATTGGCAGGCACACGTACATCATCAAAATGCACTTCATTGACTTCATGGGTGCCATCGATAGTGATGATCGGCGTCACACTTACACCAGGCGTCTTCATATCAATCAGGAGAAAACTAATGCCTTGTTGCTTGCGGCCACTATCGTCGGTACGAACCAAGCAGAAAATCCAGTCCGCATGCTGACCTAATGTTGTCCATGTTTTAGTACCACTAACAACGTAGCTATCACCATCACGAACGGCTTTAGTCTTCACTGAAGCCAGATCGGAGCCAGCATTCGGCTCAGAATACCCCTGACACCACCAAACATTGGTCGCCAGAATATCAGGTAAAAAACGCGCCTTTTGCTCTTCAGAACCATAGGTGTAGATAACCGGTGCCACCATCGCCAAACCAAACGGAATAATGCGAGGTGATTTTGCTTCGGCGGCTTCCGTTGCAAAAATATACTTCTGCGTCGCTGACCAACCCGTACCACCGTGCTCTACTGGCCAGTTGATACCCGCCCAGCCTTGATCATATAAAGCTTTCTGCCAAACGATATGATCGTTTTTGGTGAGGTAGATACCCTTTTCCTGCTTATCCTTTACCGCAGCAGGAAACTTATGTTTAAAAAATTCCCGCACCTCTTCACGAAAGGCGAGTTCTTCGTTTGTAAAATCTACATTCATCTCTTCACTCCAGCCTAGAAATAGCTTCATTACAAAATATAGTACCAATATAAATCACAACAGACAACGAATTATGACTTTTATTTTCGCATAGCGAAACTGCAGTTCACGATAAACAAGTGTATTTAATCTCTTAAAGCAGCCCAGATAATCACGAAAGCAACCGTGAAAATGGCTCAATTAGGGCAATAATAGGGAGGTAATCAACGCAGGTGGGGCTAATCATGAATATAGTGACGGACAGAACGACAGTGATATAGACAATAGAGAGAGGTAAAGCAGGCAATAACGAATATGTAACATACAGCGCTATCGATGATGACTAGCGAGGGCTAATCGATCTCGCCTCAGATACTCAACGCGAGCAAACTGGCCAGTTACCTTAATGATCGAACCCAATAAGCAGAAAATGGGCTACCAGCCGTAGAGGCATGCTTGGCCTGCCGCTTCGTGTTAGCACTCAACGGCCTGGACCAAGGTTGTCACAACCTATCATTTCTTCAGTTTAGCACTCAGCTTTTGACGCACAGCGATAGATTCATCGGACTGCAGCATCTGATTAAACAACATAAACTCTTCTGTCATTCGCTCTTTCAGTACTTGATGCTGACCCTGCTTGAGTAACCGCTTAGTAATCGATAGCGCCTCAACAGGCTGTTGCGCCAGTTGCTCAGCTTTATCAAAACCGAATGCCTTGATATCTTGATCCGCCACAATGCGTGTCACGAAACCTGCATCAAGTGCCGTTTGAGAGGTGAAAAAGTCGCCTAACATCAATAACTCTGCCGCTAAACGATGTCCTGCCAATGCGGGCACCATTAAACTGGAGCCCGCTTCAGGACAAACACCCAGCGCAACAAACGGTAAGCGAAAGCGAGTCTCGGGAGCGGCATAAACCAAATCACAATGAAGTAAAATGGTCGCACCAATACCCACTGCCAAACCTGCAACAGCGGCCACGACCGGTTTACTGAAATCATGTATGACTTCTAACATGACCGCTGCCGGAGAGGGTTTACTTGGATCTCGATCATTAAAATCAGCGAGATCATTACCCGCCGTGAAGGCATCCGCCGTGCCGTACAATAAAACAGACTTAATTTGCTGGTCCTGTTCGGCTATTAAAAATGCCGAACGAATCGCATCATACATCGCACGATTAAGCGCGTTTTTCTTATCCGGTCGATTAAGACCAATCTGCATGACACCCTGTTCGCATGTAACATCAATAAATTCTGAATTAGACATTGTTTTTCACTCAATTGAAAAAACTTAAGCTGGTTCTCACCCGCCTCTCACTTACAATTTAGAGACAGAACTCATTCGCTGTAATGCTTCATTAGCCTGACTCTCGAGAGTGGCAATAATATCGGCCATCGGCTCAATCTGTTTTACAAACGCAAGTGCGTGCCCCGCAGACAACACACCACGGCTACAGTCACCGGTCACATAAGCTTCGCGGCCTATTTTTCCAGAAATGAGCGGCAGTAAGTCTTGAATAGTGACGTGCTCTAATTCAGCTTCTTTTGCTTGCACTAGCGCAGTTGTATCATTCTTAAGCGCGCGAACCGTGTTACGAATACTCGACATAATCAGGGTCGTATCTGACTCCGACGCGTTGATCAAATGACGCTTAAAGTCATCATGTGCCCAAATTTCCTCGGCAACCAGCAGCTTCGTGCCCATCACAACCCCTGAAGCCCCCATCATCATCGCCGCAGCGATTTGTGAGCCATGACCGACGCCGCCGCCAATCAGGTAGGGAATCTCAAGCTTCTCTAAAGCCATCGCCGAATTAACGAAACTGCCTATCATTTCCATCCCAGGATGCCCACCACACTCAGCACCAACGATCGAAACAGCATCGACACCGATAGCCTGCGCTTTGAGCGCATACTTAACCGCCGGCACTTTATGTAACACCTTCACCCCTGCCGCTTTTAGCATCGGCAAATAAGCTTCAGGATTGCGTCCCGATGTCTCTACAACTTTAATGCCTTCATCAATGATGATTTGAAAAACCTCTTCGGTTTTTTCACCCGGCACCAGCTTAGGCAGCATCGAAACATTAACACCAAAAGGAGCATCACCGCACAGTTCACGACACTTTCGAATCTCCGCGCGCAGATCATCTTCCTCAGGAAACATGGCCGCCACGATAAATCCAAGAATTCCAGCGTTAGCCGCCGCAGCCACATACTCTGCGTTGGCCAGCCACATTAAACCACCAGCAACGATCGGCAACCGAGTGCCAAAAAGTGCTTTAAAATCTCGGCCGGATTCGACACTAGACATTATCTTTCTCCCCATCCAAAAGCAGGGTTTAAGCTGCCCGGCCGCTAAGCCGAGACAGACCCTACTGATACAAACAATTATTATTTTGGTGTTATCAATGCTGTTCTGAAGCCCACTGAGAGAGAGTTTTACCCTCTTTCACCAACGTCTCAAGCAATGCTGAGGGAGCCCAATTCTGCTCACCGTGCAACTCACGATATTCGCAAAGAGTTTTATAAACAGTCTCTAAGCCAACGGTATCGGCAAAGAACATAGGTCCACCTCGATACACAGGGAAGCCATAGCCAAAGGCAAACACAACATCAATATCACTAGGCCGCTGCGCGACGCCTTCCTCTAGGATCTTGAACCCTTCATTGATCATGGCGAAGATTAAGCGGTTAACGACTTCCTCATCAGTTACATCGCGACGAGTGATGCCTTGCTTTTGCGCTTCCTCCTCAATCACTTGTAAAACTTCAGGGTCCGAACTGCGCGCACGGGTCACTGGGTCATACAGATAGTAGCCTGCCCCAACTTTCTGGCCGACACGTCCCATCTCTGCCAGCCTATCGGCAATACAGTAACTCTTAGGGTCGCCCTTCTCTTCATCGGTTAACGCCTGACGCGCCTTATAACCGATATCGATACCGGCCAAATCGCCGACTGACAAAGGCCCCATCGCCATGCCCCAATTCGTCATCACCTGGTCTATTTTTTCGGGCGTCGAACCTTCAATCAGACACAGCTGCGCTTCTCGCAAATACTGGCGATACATTCGGTTGCCGATAAAGCCATAACAGACACGGGATAACACAGGTACTTTTTTGATTTTTTGGGCTACAGCCATCGATGTCGCTAGCACGTCATCATTGGTTTTCTCACCTCGCACAATCTCCAGCAGCTTCATCACGTTTGCAGGGCTAAAGAAGTGCAAACCAATAACATCTTCAGGGCGCGAAGTTGCTGCGGCGATTTCATCCACGTTCTGGTAAGACGTATTGGACGCTAAAATAGCCCCCGGCTTACAGACCGAATCAAGCTTAGCGAAAACCTCTTTCTTGATTTCAATGTTTTCAAACACAGCTTCAATAACCATATCCACATCGGTTAAATCATCATAAGAGGTGGAACCGGTGACCAAACTCTGTCGCTTAGTAGACTCGGCTTCAGACAACCGACCTTTCTTGACGGTCGCTGCGTAGTTCTTACTAATGATATCCATGCCACGCTGTAGCGCTTCATCATTAATCTCTATCAAGGTTACCGGAATGCCAACATTGACAAAGTTCATGGCGATCCCGCCACCCATCGTGCCACCGCCGATAATACCAACAGATTTAATCTCTCGAATTGGCATATCCTTAGCTAAGCCTTTCACTTTAGCGGACTGCCTCTCAGCAAAGAACAGGTGCCGCATAGAAGCTGACTGAGATGAATCTCTTAGTTCAAGGAACGCTTCTCTTTCGCGTTGTAGACCCTCATCAAAGGGCAGACTCACCGCGGCTTCAACGCAGGAAACAATATGCTGAGGCGCCATTTGGCCACGGGCACGCTTAGATAAATTCGCCCGGTATTGGTCAAAAAGCCCTTCACTCACGGTGGACGGATCAATGACGATATCACGTACACGCTTCAACTCAGCATTCACGGCTAATAACGTGTTAGCATAGTCGAGTGCGCCGGCTAATAAATCACCCTCAACCACTTTATCGATCAATCCTAAACCTTCAGCCTTAGCCGCAGAAATAGGGTTACCAGACAGCATGAGATCCAGCGCCGCTTGAGGACCAATCAGACGCGGAATACGTTGTGTACCACCCGCGCCCGGGAGTAAACCAAGCTTTACTTCTGGCAAACCAATCTTCGCCGAAGACAAGGCACAACGATAATGACAAGTTAGGGCTGTTTCAAAACCACCACCGAGTGCCGTTCCATGAATAGCCGCGACGATCGGTTTTGTCGAATTCTCAATGGTGCTCAATAATTCAGGCAGCGACGGCGCGATTGGGGGCTTACCAAACTCGGTAATATCCGCCCCAGCAATAAAGGTGCGACCCGCGCAGATAAGCACCAATGCTTTAGATGCATCACTCTGTGCCGCTTCAACAGCCCCCTTAACCCCTTCGCGCATCGGCTGCGACAGGGCATTAACCGGTGGGTAATTGATAGTGATAACACCGATATCACCATGAAGTTCATATTCAACAACTGACATACAAGTAATCCTCACTCGTGACTCGAATTAAACACGCTCAATAACAACAGCAATACCCTGACCAATACCTATACACATGGTCGCGAGGGCGTAACGGCCACCGGTACGTTCAAGTTGACGTAATGCTGTTAATACAATTCGCGCCCCACTAGCACCCAATGGATGACCGATGGCGATAGCGCCACCATTTTGGTTAACACGAGAATCATTGAAATCTACTTCAAGCAATTTCATGCAACCCAACGCCTGAACAGCAAACGCCTCGTTAAATTCCAAGACATCCATATCCGCTAACGTTAGACCTGCGCGAGCCAGCGCTTTTTGTGAAGCGGGGACAGGACCCAACCCCATAACACGGGGGTCAACACCGGCGATGGCACCGGCTAAAATACGTCCACGAGGCTTAATACCCGCTTTTTCGCCGACGCTTTCATTACCAATAAGCAGCGCTGAAGCACCATCATTGATACCCGAGGCATTACCAGCCGTCACCACACCACCTTCAAACAGTGGGCGTAGTTTTTGCAGTACATCCATATCAGTGCTCGGGCGAGGATGTTCATCCGCATCAACAACTAACGCTGGCTTTTTACGGCCTTGAGGAACATCAACAGGAATAATCTCATCGGTGAAATAGCCGGCTGTGCGAGCAGCTTCATACTTGACCTGCGAAACAGCCGCAAACTGATCACTCTCTTCACGAGAGATACCTAAATCGGCAGCAATGTTATCTGCAGTCTCAGGCATTGAGTGGCCACCAAACTGACTGATAATGCGAGGATTCGTAAAGCGAGCCCCCATTGTGGTGTCGGCCAATACTTGACCACGATCAAATGAACTCGCTGACTTTGATAAAACCAATGGCGCACGGCTCATCGATTCAACACCACAGGCAACAAACAACTCACCTTCGCCACAGCGTACCCCACGGGCAGCATCTAAGGTCGCAGCTAGGCTAGAGCCGCATAAGCGGTTCACCGTCAAACCACCGGTTTCAATCGGCAAGCCAGCCAGCAAGCCAGCAAAACGGGCAATATTACGGCTATCTTCACCCGCTTGGTTGGTGCTACCTGCGATCACATCTTCATAAAGACCAAAATCGAAATCGTTGCGATCAACCAACGTCTTAATCACCTGAGCCAGCAAATCATCCGGACGCAAAGGTGAAAGTACACCACCATAACGACCAAATGCGCTACGACCACCATCATAAATAAAAGCACCAGACATATTAAACTCCAAAAATAACTTTAAGTTTTGCTCTGCGAAATATACTTTCACTTTAATATTTTTTAATATCACTTGCAACCCGAGTTTGAAATTTATGATTAGGTGTCTTAAAACGTTGAAGAGCTGTAAAGAGGATTATGAAAAAAAAGGTAGCTAGAATCGCCCGTGAAATCAGCGAAAACAGTGACAGCCAGAAATAGAAAAGTGATTCATTAACGATGCAAGCCGCTGCCTCTACCGCAACAAATAGGCAAAGAACTCTTATGAAAGACGAAACCTTACACACCTGAAAGAGGCCTAGTCCTAGACGCTAGGATCAAAAACCCCGCCCTGATAAAAAACGTTGTGAGGCTATCTAAAGTTGACCACTACCACGGACTAATCCGCAAAGTAGGTGCCATTAGCCAACGCTCATAGGGAGAAAAGAGCACCGCAACCCCACCTAGCGATAATACGCGCCAAGGGGAACAACGATTGTGCAACGAGCCAGTGAAAGAGCACGCCTATAACAACAATGATAGAGAAGACAATAACAAAATCTGAGGCTTGAAAATCGATAGTTAGAAACGAAGACTTTTCGTATTAAATAAAAAACACCTTAAATATCATGAATATAGTGTTTAAAATATCACCCTTAACAAATTAAGCCTCAGCAGTAAAACTGGCTGAGGCTAACAACAAACAGCTGATCGTTGATGATAGAACGATCACGACTCATCTTTTTTAGTTATTCAATTCGCTGAGCAGAACACCCTCTGCCGAATCAGAACCCGATCTAAGTCTGAAAGTCCCTTCTGCTATAGCCAGCAACTTACCGTGCTGATCGAAAAGCTCACCGCTACTGTTGAATATGCGTCGTCCACCCGCCCTTTTCTTACCAACCGCTCGCACCACACCTTCGCCGCATTGCCCTGTAAAGGTAATTGTTAAAGATAGAGTAATGGCCATGCGAATACGCTCGGGGTCAGGACAAAACAACCCCGCTTCCGCACAAACAACATCTAGCAAAGAGGAAATAACACCTCCATGCATAATCCCTGCGCGATTAAGATGTTGAGGTTTTAGCTTAAGTTCAAGCACGGCAGAATCTTCATTTCTTTCCACTACCTGGTACCCAAGAGAAGCTGGAAAATTGTCAATATCAACTTTCACGACCTCTTGTTCCGCTCCAGAGCTTACTTCTCTTAAATTGTTACGCATTTCAATAACACCATTTTTATACAAAAAAAACATAATAGCATTTCATCAAGCGGAATTGAAATTCATTTATAAAGCAATATACTCTAACTAAGCTTCTCCATTAAAACGGACGATTAACCGCACTGCCAGAACCCTAACCACTTGCTTTTACAGGATTAAGATATGCTGCCTCAAGTACTCAGAGAAACGGACCCATCCCTCGAACAGTGGCACAACGCAATAGCAAGCATTGTTAAACAGGGGATTAATACGCAATCGGTCGGCTATTTGGTCGATACTATTCGTTCCATTATTAACGGTGGCAACAGCAGTATTACAATCTTTCACAAAGATGCACGACCAAGGCATATCTGCAGTCAAGACCCTGACAGCGACAGCACTCAACATAGTCATCAGTATTATATTAACAATACAGATCACCATAGCCCCTTTTACCGACTCGCCATGAATGGCTCGGCAGAAGGGGTATATACCTTGTCAGAAGTCGTTTCGCGCGAGCACAGGCAGAGCAAGTCTAATCACTATCGTTATGGCCGCCGGTTTAACCTGACAGATGAGATCTGCATGCTAATTCCGACAGAGAAAAGCACCAGTATTCAAATTTCCGTAAAACGCACTAAGGGTGGCTCAAGCTTTACAACAGCAGAGCGCGAATTTTGTCGCAGTGTATTCTCGATTGTGCGAGAAATATCATTGAAGTGGTATCAAGCATTCCAGCAGAGCGAAAAACAACCGTTGCTCAGCCCTCATTTGGATAGTGCATTAAGGAACTTTGGACATTCGCTGCTGACACGACGCGAATGTGAAACATTAGAAATGATGCTCCGCGGCCACAACATTACATCAACAGCCACAAAACTAAATATCAAACCTGAAACGGTTAAGCATCACCGCAAAAACCTTTATACCAAACTAGACGTTAGCTCTCAGGTAGAGGTGTTCCATTTGTTTTTAGATTCATTGAGAACGATGACCGAAAGTTCAGCAGCAGACCCTCTTGTCGATTACCTAAAACATATCGACAACACATCGGTTACAAAGGAAGTACTCAGCAGTAACTCAACAGCATAACACCGCTGCACAGCATAAAGCGGCAAAATAGTGGCGCCCTATCTCCGCTAAGCCATCAGGCAAGTACAGTACTTCAGAGGGGAGACCTAGGTTGCCTCTAATAACGTCTTAACATTCCTTATAGACACTTATCTTTAAAGCAAAAATTCAATAGCAACCTGGTTGTCAGGATTAACGCCTGCACAGATATGAAGGTCAATGTCGTGATGAATAACGCTAAAGTGCTTTCAACGAATCGGCAGGTTTTTAAACAATACCTCTTCTCAAAGTAACAATAATGCGATTAAGCAATCTCACGGTTAAGTGCTTAAACACCCATGTTTACAATATCGCGGACAACATGAATTAACTGCGGAGCAAATAAATCTGTAACCATCTCAGCAGTCACCAGATAGCTCGGTCCACCGACGCTCAAGCACATTGTTTTGCCATCTTGAAGACGGAAAGGCACTGCCACGGCGTTAACCATTTTGTCCCAGTCCCCCAATGAAAGGCAGTAACCATTTTCTTCATAGCAGGTAACAGCGTCTTCTATACCCGCGGCTATTGCTGGCCACTTATCACCGCTTTTATTTTCCAGCATGTTAAGGAAAACTTCCCGCTCATCTGCATTTAAAGAGGCTAGATATGCCCGACCTGCAGAAGAGGTTTCCATCGGTAGACGAGAACCAACTTCCATACGCAAAGATTGCGAGTTATCGCCGCGACAGTTTTCAACATAAATCATTGAAAGCCTCTCCCGAGCAACCAACCCAACCGACACCTTTGTGCGATGAGCGAGATCATCCATCAATGGCTTAACAACTTGTCTCACTTTTAAATTGGACGTGTAGGCATATCCGAGCGCTAAAACACCCGCATCCAGTTGATACTTTTCCAACCGAGGTGAATAGCTAAGGTAGCCTAACTCCATAAGGGTATATGTCATTCGGGATACTGTCGGTTTCGGTAAGCCTGTAATCGCTGCAATTTCCTGATTACCGAGTACACCGCCGCCATAACTAAACGCTCGAAGGATATCCAAGCCTCTGGCTAACGCCTCGACAAACTTCCGATTTTTGACTTCTTCTTTTTCTCTGGGAAAGTCCATCATATTGTTCGTACACCTTAAAAATCTCTAAATTAAAATTATTTAAACAGTGAATTCCATTTAAGCCCACAGATCCCGTGATTAGTGAATTATAGTTCCATTCATGATGAATAGGTAGGTTCTAAGCGTGCTTACGCATCCTTAAAAAGCTCTGTTGTCGAAATAACGCCTCTACTTGCAAAAAAACAGCAGAAATAGACGCTTATCCGCCTTTCTGCAGGCCTGAGGCTTTCCTTCAAACACACCCTATTAACCCCTAGGCATCCAAGCGACCTATCGAAATGTCAGATAGTCTTAGGCTAGGAAACATCGCCGTCATCACAGAGAACAATAAAACCTTTTACTAACAAAAAATCAACATTAATTTCGCATAGCGGAATTTAATTATGCATATTGACCCTGAGATTCATTTGATATAGCTTAACAAACCATTCATATCGTCTCTATCGGATGCTGATGGTAGACGAGTAAATTTTGCTATTGACGAATAATGGCCACAGGAAATAAGAACAATGATACATGGTGATGACATATTCATGGGTAAACCAGCCAACGAGATAACAAACTCTCTTCCCGCTAGAGTCAGCCATAAAATCAAACAATGGATCAAGAAAACCCCAGACGCATTCGCTCTCAATGAACGTTCACGCAGCTGGACTTTTGCTCAACTAGGGCAAGCGATTGATGCCGCTCGATTACACCTTGAACAACATCAAGTACGCCCGGGTGACCGGGTTATGATCATTGGTGAAAACTCCTGCGCCCTCATTGCATTTATCATGGCCGCGAGTGAAATGGATGCTTGGATTGCGATCATCAACGCTCGCCTATCTAAGCACGAAATAGAAGGCATAAAACTCGATTGCGAGCCTCGCCATATCGTCTACACCGCGGAGTGTTCAAGCGAAGCTAAATCACATGCACAGGGACAAAACGCCACCTTTCAACAGCATCCCTTTCTAGGTGAGATCGCTTACAGTGGCTCCCTTGAAGCAATCCCTGAACCCGTTTCAGAAAGCGGAAAAGATCAAGTCTTCGCCATGATCTATACCTCGGGCACCACAGGGCAACCGAAAGGCGTTATGCTCACTCATCAGAACATTGCGTTTGTGGCAACCATCTCCGGAGAGCTGCGAGATCTGTCTCAATCAGACCGAGTCTATGCCGTACTGCCTATTTCCCATGTCTTTGGTCTCGCGTCAACGTGCTTAGGTACACTGTTTGTTGGCGGCTGCCTTTACTTAGCGCCTCGCTTCGACACCACCTTATGTATCAAAGCATTATTAGAACAGCACATTACCGTATTACAGGGAGTTCCCCCAATGTTCTGTGCGTTGGTCGATTACCTAAAGAACACCAAGGGAATGAGTGCCGATGATTTACACCTTCGTTATATTTCTTGCGGTGGTGCACCGCTTGACCCTGAAACGAAAAAACTCACCGAAGAGTTTTTCAAAATACCACTGAACAACGGCTATGGCATGACCGAAACAAGCCCCACCATTACTCAAACCAGAATTGATGAGCCATTAGAAAGCTGTGCCACCGGCCGGCCAATCCCCGGGGTTGAAATTCGCCTTGTGGCTAAGGATGGTACTGATGTCGCCAAAGGAGAAGTGGGTGAACTTTGGATCAGAGGGCCAAACGTAATGAAGGGTTATTTTCGTAAGCCGGAACAGACAGCAGAAATTATTAACAGTGACGGATGGCTCAACACCAAAGACCTCGCACAGGCCGATGAATTAGATAATGTTTATATTATTGGCCGCACCAAAGAGATGATCGTAAAATCAGGCTTCAATGTATACCCAGCCGAAGTTGAAGCGGCCCTCAATACACACCCTTTGGTCGTCCAGTCTGCGGTTATTGGTAAACAGGTTCAAGGGGATGAAACGGTTCTGGCATTCGTTCAGCCTTCCGCAGAAGGCAACCTCACCGCCGAAATGCTCAAGCAGCACTGTCGACAACTTTTATCCCCCTATAAATGCCCCTCTCAAATCACCATCATGCAGGAACTGCCGGCAACGGCAACCGGTAAAATACTGAAAAGCAAGCTAAAAACTCAAGCTGTGGCATGAAAGACTCTAGCCATTGATACTCGCTGACGTTAACCACGTCAGCCCTACCTATCCGTCAGGGCTCAGAGAAAACGTCTCCCATCATCTTAAGATAATGTTGCTCAACATCTATTTCGATGTGTGGCTTTGCGAACGGCAACCACACACTGGATGCAGCCCAGTATTAAAATAACTAGCCCGCCTGGAGGGATAGAGCCAATGATTAATAGCCTGTCAGCACTCTGTCTGATACTCACGATGGCGGCAACGGTTTGCTATCAATTGCTTGGTGACACCTTCTATATGCTTTGCGCTGCCATTGCGACCATCGCCTTTTTCGCGATGCAATGGCCACAGATGAATACCACGGCTCGGATTCTGTTAGGTGCTGCCGCATCTTCAACCCTGCTGCTTAGCTTAACTCAAGATCCTCTCAATACCGCAGCAACAGCACTATCTCGAGCCTGCTATTTCGCTACCTTTTTAGTTGCTCTCACTTTTTTACGCCTTGCGGCTAAGCACTCAATGATGGTGAGCCGCTGCGGTGAACTGGTTGTCAATCAACCACCCGCTCTGCGCTATGGTATCATTTCATATGCTAGTTATATCTTTGGTATTGTCCTCAATTTTGGTGTCATTCATCTTCTTGGACAGATGATCGCTAAAGGCAACACGCTGGAATCGGCCGGTAACCTCATCCGGATACAAGAGAAACGACGCCAGCGAATGAGCCTTGCCCTTCTCAGAGGTTTTGCTGTTCTCCCTCTAGCGTCTCCGTTCTCCATTACCATGACGTTAATGCTAGCCGCTATTCCTGATTTAAACTGGCTGAAATTATTGCCTATTGGCATCGCCACGGCAGCCATGCTGATCTTGCTCGGCTGGATTCTTGATTACGTTCAAAATCCACACCCTGCCCCCATCGAAGCACAATACAAAGACTCGACTCTCAGCTGGCTGCCTGCATGGAAATTTTTAGCACTCATCCTCTCGATTTTCTCACTAGCGGCGCTGATCGAACGTTTCACACCGGCAAACCTATCACTGGCAATTATTATCTTAAGCCCGGTTTTTGGCATCTTATGGATTTACTTAAGACACTATCGAGAAGGCAAGACATATAAACACACCTATCAACAGATCAAACTCGAGCTACCACATGAGATAACAGGACTGCGCTCAGAGATAAGCATAATGACGGGCGCCTGCTTCTTTGGCATCATCATTGCCGACACTCTCCCTCACGACACGCTAGTGCAATTGGTCGAAGTGCTGCACATTACAGGCACACCATTAGCCATTACGGCGTGTGTCTTGATAACACTCTTGTCACATATCGGTCTGAACCCCATCGTCACGGTAACGATCATCGCGTCAGTACTAACCCCTGCCGAATCGTTTGAGCTATCCCCAGAATTACTGGCGATTGGATTAATGTCAGGATGGTGCCTTGCCATGAACTCATCTCCGGTTGCTATCCCGACACTACTGATCAGTAAAATAACGGGCTGCCTGCCGAGGATAATCACCTACCGCTGGAATGTTCTATACACTCTCCTGAGTATTATTGGATTAAGTGTTTGGCTTAGCGTTTTGAATTCGACTTTATTCAGCCTGTAGGTTTTCTGCTAGGTTGATGATCATTGAACAACCGAATCGAGTCTCTTCAATTGCATTAGTTGCGGAAATACTAGGCAAGGTGCGCCTTTTAAAAAAAGGCTACTTTCAATGCTTAATGAAGTTTTATTTTCGGTTTTACGGCGCTACCAATTTTTTGAGCCAACATGACTGTCGAAGCTTTAAGCAAACCATGGATGGCCACCTGATGCATACGATAGAGTGATATATAAACGAACCTTGCAATTCGCCCTTCAATAAACATGGAGCCTTTCGATAAATTACCCATCAAGCTACCCACCGTACTATATTTACTCAGATTAACCAGTGATCCGTGGTCTTTATAAACGTACTCGCTCAACGGTTCTCCCTGTCTATTTTGGATAATATTTCTATACACTAAACCTGCCATCTGGTGCGCAGACTGTGCCCGAGGAGGCACCCAAGATCCATTTTTTTGCTGACATGCACAACAATCACCAATGACATAAATACTATCATCAATGGTGCTCTGTAACGTCGGTTTGACAACAATCTGGCCACTTATATTCGTTTCAAAAATGTCTATCTCTTGAATAAAGTTTGGCGCTTTAACACCGGCGGCCCATACAATCAGATCGGCGCCTATACGCAAATCATCAGCCACCACTGCTTTCTTATCGACCTGAGTTACTCGTACATTTTCATGAATACTCACGCCCAATTTAGCTAGCTCTTGCTTAGCCTTAACAGCAATACGCTCTGGCAAAGCCTGCAATATGCGAGGTCCACCTTCGATCAGATCAATTTTAAGCCGCTTTGCTGACATATCCGGCATCCCGTAAATATTGAGCAAACTAGCAACATGATAAAGCTCAGCGGCCAACTCAACGCCCGTGGCCCCTCCTCCCACAATCGCCAGTCGTAGCTCACTCTTAGAAGATTGCTGGTTAATACGCATAAATTGGTTTATGAGTGCTTGATGAAAACGTTCAGCTTGCTGGTTCGAATCGAGAAAAAAGCAATTTTCAGAAACACCCGGAGTACCGAAATCATTGCTAACACTCCCCACAGCCAGCACAAGAGTATCAAATGACTGAGTCCTTTCCGGCAAAACTTCCTTGCCCTCATCATCAAACAACGCTGCCAATGTTATCCGTTTATTCTGAGAATCTAAGTCGATCATGGTTCCGATTTGGAATTGGTAATAGTGCGAGTGAGAATGTGCACGATACACGACACCATCAGTGTTAATATCAAGTGAGCCCGTCGCAACCTCATGCAGTAGCGGTTTCCAGATATGTGTTCTGTTCCGATCTATCAAAATAATATTAGCTTGCTTGTTTTTACCGTATTTATGACCCAGGCGAGTTGCCAACTCTAGTCCACCAGCGCCCCCTCCTACAATGACAATGTTTTTCATAATCGACCCTTCAAATTAGTTCAGATTAAGGCTCTAACTAAAACCTTAATCTGAACAAACTGAAAACCCTAGACAGACAAATAACGCAACTTAATATTCAAACCAAAACATCATTGACAATAAGTTAGTTTGAAAATGGCTCATAGCTATCAATCATCATTAAATAACCAAACAGCATCATTTAATCTCCGATATAAATAGCCATAAGCACATACTGATTAAATAAGTAATTTTTGAAGCTAAGCAACATTCACCATATTTTTTTCACGACGCCGAAGCACTTCATGCACTGTAGCGCCGATCAATGTCAAACCAATGATCAACACCGCCAAGGCACTAACCGCCGGCGTAATACCTAACCGCACTTTTGCCGCTAGCACCGTTGTTAAGGTACTTTCAGCCTGAATAGTAAACACGGTGGTATTGTAGTTTTCGAACGACGTTAGAAAAGCCAATACCGCAGCAGAGATCAGCGCAGGTTTAAGGTATGGAACAAGTATCTGCCAAAACACCTGATTTCTCGTTGCCCCTAAATCCAGGGCGGCTTCTTCAAGAGTAGTATCAAAACGCTGTAATCTAGCCAGAAATATCAACATTGTGTAAGAGCTGATAAAAGTAGCCTGCCCCAGAATAGTTAACCAGATACCGTTGTAAAAAGGGCTTTCAAAGTCAGCATCCAGCATCATTCCCATCCAATCCCAGAACACTAACGTCGAAATACCAATGATCAGGCCGGGTGTTAAGATCGGCGACAACACGATTACATAATAAATGCCCCGTACACGGTGATGTACTTGGTTTAACATCAACGCACCCGCCAAGCCAAAAGGTATCGACATACAGATAACACCAACACCAATGATCAAACTATTGATAAAGCCCTCTATCATAAACCCATCATTTAGCAGCTCCTCAAACCACTTTAATGTAAATCCTCCCCACGGCGTTACCTGTGGATAGGCATTATCGTTAAACGCCGTGGCACTCATCATCAATAATGGGCCAAACAAGTAAGCGAAAAACAACAACAGATAAAAAGCCATCATAAACTGTCGAATATGTGTCGACTTCAGCTGAAACCCCACTTTAGCTTTACTGCGGGGCTGTGTAATTTGTGTAACGCTAGTCATTTTACAATCTCCCCAAAGCTCACTTTGAAGAGCTTCATCACGGCCATTACAAAAATGATACAAACCAGTAGCAACACAAAGGCATAAGCGGCTCCTTGTGGCCAATTCCCCCCGGTGTTAAACCACTGGTAGATTATCTGCGTAAACCAAAGACTACTTGGGCCTCCAAGAATCTGCGGCGCAGCTAAAGCTCCACAGGAAAGCATGAATACCATCGTCGAGCCAGAAGCAATTCCTGGTTTAGCAAAAGGCATGACAACCTCAAAATGAACTCGCCACCAGGAACAACCCAAATCCTTTGCAGCCTCAATCTGATTATGATCCAAGCTTTCGATGGCGTTATATAAAGGGAAAATCATCAGTAGAAGATAGGCATAGGACAAGCCGGAATATAGCGCAACATCAGCACGAATGAAGTCAACGGGCTGGTCAGTCAAACCCAACCACATCAATACCGAATTCATCACACCACCGCTACCAAATAAAATTCTAAAGGCAAACGCCCGCAGAATTTCATTCACCCAGAAAGGTAACAATAAACAAAGCGCCAACAGACGTAACCTGCCGGAGCTGGCAACTTGCGCCATGTAGTAAGCAACGGGATAACAAATTGCCAAATCAATAATAGTCACGACCACTGCCGCAATAATCGTACGTAAGAAAATTTTCAAATGGAGCCAGTTGAAACTTTCCTCTCCACCCTCCGGACCAAATAGCAGGTATTCATAATTTTGTGTGGTATAGACATCCTCAGGCCCGCCTATTTTGCTCGGGGGTAAGTTTTGACTGAAAGAGAAATCAACCATATAAAGTTGAGGAAGAATGATCATGAAAAACAGCCAGCCGATCAAACTTAGAATGAGGTAACACGAAACGACAATCCCATTTCGGCGTAGAAAACGCCCAAAACCAGTGCTTGCCGATAATGAACTGCGTTGGTAAACAACCAGTAAAGCGACAACAAGGGCTGCACCGATTAACGACGCCAGCGGTAATAGATAATTATTCATAGGCCATATCCCCCGCAGGCAATACGACGGCACACTCAGGCTTAAACCCGACACTAATCAGCGCGCCTTTCTCGAAGGCCGGAATATTCCCATCGTTAACCAATGAGACTACCAAGTTGCGGCGATCACCCGCAAGGTGAAGATGTTCAAACTCACCCTCGAATACCTGATCATTAACCCGCGTCTGAATGATATTTTCAAACGGCTGACCGGACATCAAACTGAGGTTTTGTGGCCGTATAAACAGTGTTGCGAAATCCCCCACCACTAGATTCTGTTCATTCCGTCCGCTCAACTCGCCAAAGCAAGTTTCTATCTGGGCATACCCGTCTTCTACGCGGGTAACGGTACCGTAAATAGAATTATTTTCACCGACGAACGAAGCAACAAACGGAGTGGCCGGATTATCATAAATTTCTTGTGCAGTCCCCACTTGCTGCATAACGCCATGGCTCATCACAGCAATTCGATCCGACATCGTCAGTGCTTCACCCTGATCATGGGTAATATAGATAAAAGTGATGCCAACTTTTTGTTGAATACGCCGTAACTCAACCCGCATATGCTCACGGAGTTTAAGATCTAGTGCTGACAAAGGCTCATCAAGTAATAAAACTTTAGGCTCAACCGCTAAAGCACGGGCAATAGCGACTCGCTGACGTTGTCCACCGGAGAGCTCACTAGGCAACTTGTCTCCTTGGCCAGATAACGCGATCATATCAAGCAACTCATCTGCTTTTTTACGCCTTTGCGCTTTACCTACACCTCGCACCTTTAGGCTAAAACTAATATTTTCAGCAACACTCATCAAAGGAAACAACGCTAAATTTTGAAAGACTAGTGCTGTAGGTCGCTCATTCGGGCCATACCCCAGCATATCCTCTCCACCAATCCGGATCTGCCCATCAGAAGGATCATTAAACCCGGAAACAGCTCTTAAAATGGTCGTTTTTCCGCAGCCTGAGGGCCCTAAAAAACTAAAAAACTCACCATCACTAATATTGAGATTTATATTTTTAACCGCGTGAAAATCACCAAAACGAATATTCAGGTTTTCCAATTCAACATTAGAACTCATGGGATAATTCTCTCACTAACTTGCCAAATTTACGCGCAGAACCAACTACACAAAGAAATAGAAATAAATATGTATGATTACCGCACTTTACAAATGGGCAACTGGTTAATATCGGCCCTATTCAGGGCCATGATAAACAGATAAATGGAGGCTACCTTTTATAAAGGTAGATATTCCAAGATGGACTAAGACGGTAATATCCTGAAACAATAAAAACTTGATACACTGAATCTAAAATAAACATTAATCCAAGCAAATGTAATCACATAGATAAGCCTATCTAGATACGTAATATGTACGATAAAACAGCGAACCCAGAAACATTAACCCCCAACCGATATAGCAGCGAAAAAGCTCCGCCGCCTCATAACAACAGATAAAATCAGGCTGCTACAAACTTATCCCGGTATTGAGCCCGGATACCTGCGTACCAAGAAGGCTCAGCTGGCCACCACCATAAACGCTCTAACGCATCTTCCGGATATGCTTCAAGGAAATTTTTCTTAGCCTCATCAGTAACAAACTGATCTCCCCCGGCAGCACAGCTGTTATAACCCGTAGTATTCGCTAATAGCCCGCCAACTTCTGCTGAATATAGATATTCAATAAACGCATAAACAGCATCGGTGTTACGAACGCCTACAGGCATTGCTAGCCCATCTAGCCAAGTAAGTGCCCCTTCCTGGGGTGCCATATACTGGATCGGCTTACCTTGACTCTTAAGCTGCATCGCAGGTCCATCCCACGTTTGCGCAATCATCACATCATTCTGTGTAAAACCATTTTTTTGCGCATCAGCATCGGCCCAGAACTGTTTAACCCACTCTTTACGCTCGATACAGTATTTAGTGATTTCTCCCCATATACGCCGCATGTTTTCTTCATCTTTATAAGCATCCAGCATCCGGTTAGATGGTAAGACGCCTGTCGAGTCCAAATATAAACCGACGCCCAGCATCATTGAATGTGGGCGTCCCATAACAAAACCTTTTACCTCCGGCGAGAATAGATCGCCATAGCTAAGGTCTTTATATTCCCGACTCAACTTCTCAGTATTCCAGGCAAGCGCTTCGGTGCCCCAAAGATATGGCAGATGATGGTATTCATCATTCCAACCGCCGTGCTCCATCGATGTTCTTAACATCGGAGCAAGAATTTTGTCAGTTGGTATCCGGCTCATATCCCAAGGCTTTAACAACTCAAGATCACGCCATTGCGGCATCATATTGGAGGTCGGCCCGACAATATCGAAACCCCGTCCCCGGGTCGCTTTCATTTTATTGATCAGTTCTTGATTAGAACCAAACTGAGTGAATTTAACCTGTATTCCGGTATCTTTTTCAAACTGCTCTTTTACTTCATCGGGAAGATAACCCGCCCAGTTCATAATTTTCAATTCACCGGACGAAGCCAAAGCATCCCGACTTATAATCCAAGGTGCAACAGAGGCGGCCACGCCCATTGCTGCACTTTTCTTAATAAAGGACCGTCGAGCTACATTTAATTTTTGATTTTTAGCCATAACGTTTTCTCCAAAAGACTAGGTTTAATCACATCGGCATAAAGAGCTTCCCAATAACAGGTGAAATAACACCCATCGAGAACGCCTCTAAATTTGAAGGCTTAATTATTCACCACTGCAAAACAGCTTCACTTAAAGCTAATCGCTCTTTTGGACTTATTTAAGGTCCATTTAAATCACTTTAATAAGTCCATTATGTTTACTGCTATTGATCGTAACTAAAACAGAGAGGAAAGCAGGCCAGTTAAAATCGGACTTATAAGATTGATTCAAATGGCTATAAAACACATACCACTTGTCTCTTAGACTTTGCTGAACTTAAACCCGGGTTTCGATATCGGGCTTTGATAATAAAACGACTACGGCAAAAAATTAGGAGATGACCCATGACTAACAAACCATCCTTTCTGGTCGTAGAGGCCTACCCGAAAGCAGCTCGCGAAGAGCTTGGCCAATACGGGGCATCTAACGCATCACAACTCTACAGTCAGCTACTAAAGCACGTAGCAGAAGGGGCAACCACTGAAATTCTTTATATCGCCGACTTAGATAATGAACTGCCAAATATCGATCAACTTAACACCTACGACGGTATAGCCTGGACGGGCTCAAGCTTAACTATTTATGAGGATGTACCACAGGTGACCCGTCAGATTGAGCTAGCCCAACTAGCATTTGCAGCGGGTATTCCTCAATTCGGAAGTTGCTGGGCAGCTCAGGTGGCCGTAACTGCAGCAGGTGGTCAGTGTGCAGCCCATCCCGATGGCATAGAGTTCGGTATTGCTCGAAATATCAGCCTAACTGAAACCGGTCGTGGTCATCCGCTATATCGCGACAAGAAAACAGTATTTGATGGTTTTATCAGTCATTATGATGAAATTACCCACCTCCCTCCCGGCGCACAGATTCTCGCTGGAAATGATTACACCCGCGTCCAAGCGGTCAGCGTTACCCATAAAAAGGGTACCTTTTGGGCTACTCAATATCATCCAGAATATAACCTGCATGAACTTGCCCGCTTGTGTTATGCCCGGCGTGAACGCCTTGCCGGCTTTGGTTTCTTTGATTCACTTCAAGATGCAGAACTCTTTGTCGAAGATTTAGAAACGCTCTATACCCATCCAGAACGTAAAGATATCGCATGGCGCTTAGGTATCAGCACAGATCTGACCCATGAAGAAGTTCGCCAGACAGAAGTTCGTAACTGGATTACCGAGCTTGTCTTGCCACGCATGAAATCAAACCTTTGATGCTAATTCAAACGACGACTCAACAATAAAAACCTGACTCAATAATAGTAATGAGAATATGAATATGAGCGATAAACTACGTACCCTATCTCCTATCGACGGATCAGTTTATGTTGAACGTGAATACGCCGATCAAACGCAAATACGTTCAGCTCTACAACGAGCGCAACAAGCCCAAAAGGCTTGGAAAAAAGTTTCATTAGCTGAACGACAAGCGATCTGCAGCAAAGCCGTCGATGCATTTGCCAGCAATAAAGAACAAATCGGTGAAGAACTTTGCTGGATGATGGGCCGACCCATCCGTTATGCCGCAGGCGAAGTCGGCGGCTTCGAAGAACGTGCACGCTATATGATAGAGGTGGCAGAAGAAGCACTGCAGCCGGTAACCGTGCCTGAAAAAGCCGGATTTAAGCGCTACATAAAACGTGAAGCACTTGGTGTGGTATTTGTTATTGCTCCTTGGAATTATCCATACCTGACCGCGATCAACGCCATCATGCCGGCAATTCTGGCAGGTAACACCGTCGTGCTGAAACATTCAGCTCAAACCCCACTGTGTGCCGAGCGTATTGCCGAAGCGTTTGTTGCGGCTGGCTTACCTGAAGGTGTTTTCCAATACCTACATATTAGTCATGCTGATACTGAGAGCGTTATTCAAGCAGAAGAAGTTAACTACGTTGCATTTACAGGTTCAGTGCCTGGTGGAGCCATGGTGGAGCAGGCTGCTGCTGGACGCTTTATCGGCGTCGGACTTGAGCTTGGCGGAAAAGATCCAGCCTATGTCCGTGCCGATGCGAATCTTGATTACGCGGTAGAAACGACAATTGATGGGGCCTTCTTTAACTCAGGGCAATCTTGCTGCGGTATCGAACGCATCTACGTCGATGCATTTATTTATGATGACTTTGTGGCTAAAGCCGTCGCATTGGTCAAACAGTACAAGCTGGGCCGTTCGGATGATCCTGACACAACGTTAGGTCCGGTGGTACGCGCCGCTGCCGCTGACTTCGTTCGAGAACAGATTGCCGATGCAGTTGAAAAAGGGGCGATTGCACAAATCTCACCCGATACTTTCGAGATGGATCAGCCAGGTACAGCTTACCTTGCTCCGCAAATACTCACTAACGTCAACCATGATATGCGGGTAATGACAGAAGAATCCTTTGGCCCGGTCGTTGGGATTCAGAAAGTCACTAGTGACGAAGAAGCTATTGCCTTGATGAATGACTCTGAATTCGGTCTCACAGCATCAATTTTCACCCGAGATGTTGCTTATGCAACAGAGCTGGGCGAACAAGTTGAAACCGGCACTTTTTTCATTAACCGCTGTGATTATCTTGATCCTGCCCTCGCCTGGACGGGGATTAAGAACTCAGGCCGCGGCTGTACTTTATCCAAGTTGGGCTTCGAATCACTGACCCGCCCGAAGTCCTTTCATATTAAAAACTAAACAGCACCCGATGACTTGTTAGGCGGTAACGCTTTTCGCCTAACAACAATCGGCAAATCTAAACCGGAGTGCCTAACTCCAGTAAAACAATAATGAATAAGCGGGGCTGCTAACACAGCCAAACTTTTGGAGCACAAAAATGACATATGCAAACCTTAATGGTAACTGGAACTATCCAAACAGCATCCGTGCCGGAGCTGGACGTATCACGGAACTCGCAGACGTCTGTAAAGGCCTAGGCATGAAAGCACCGTTACTGATTACGGATCCAGGCCTAGCCGCACTGCCAATGATCGCCGATGCAGTAGCCAGTTGCCGCAATGCTGACTTGCGCTGTGAGCTATTCAGTAACATTAAAGGTAACCCAACCGGGCAGAATGTTATGGATGGCGTTGACGCTTATAAAAAGGGTAACCATGATGGCGTCATTGCTTTTGGCGGTGGTTCCGGGCTGGATGCGGCTAAAGCGGTAGCTCTTATGGTAGGCCAAGACTTACCTCTATGGAGCTTTGAAGATGTCGGCGATAATTGGACTCATGTAAAAGAAGAAGGTGTTGCCCCCATTGTCGCCGTACCAACCACCGCCGGTACGGGTTCTGAAGTGGGTCGAGCATCGGTCATTACCGATGATGTAAATCACATCAAACGGATTATATTTCACCCTAAGATGTTACCGTCAGTCGTCATTCTTGACCCACAACTGACTGTCGGATTGCCTTCTAATATCACCGCAGCAACCGGTATGGACGCTCTGTCACATAACCTAGAAGCACTCTGCTCACCTTTTTATCACCCAATGGCTGAAGGCATTGCAATCGAAGGTATTCGACTGGTACAGGAATATCTACCACGTGCCACCAGCGATGGTCATGACATAGAAGCACGTATGCAAATGATTGTTGCCTCGGCAATGGGCGCCACCGCGTTTCAAAAAGGACTAGGTGGCATGCATGCCCTAGCTCATCCACTGGGCGCACTATACGACGCTCATCACGGAATGCTCAACGCTATCCTGATGCCATATGTACTCAAAGCAAATCGCCATGCGATTGATGAACGAATCGAACGATGTGCCCGCTACATGGGACTGGAAGATGCTTCATTTAATGGTTTCCTTAATTGGGTGCTTGAAATGCGCGAACGTCTAGGTATCCCACACTCTTTATCGGAAATCGGTATCAATAGCTACGATGCCGTCAAAGTAGGTCAAATGGCCAGTGAAGACCCAAGCGCCGGAGGCAACCCTATTCCGTTCACTGCCGATCAATATAGCGCCATCTTTACTGCCGCCATCAGAGGAGATTTATAAAGAACCGTTCTGGCTGCCTCTCCCATACTAAGGAGCTTTATTCAGCTCTACGCGTAATAGCGTTCCCCGGGAGGAGCAGCCAACCCTAGCAATAGTGTTTTTACTCGTTTGTATTACATCAAGCTTCGGAGTTTTCTATGCTGAACTGGCTTTTACAGATACCGTTTGCAGCTGGCTTGCGTCAGTCAATTGCAGCCGACTATAGCGTGTCCCATCTACGCCGGGATCTAGTCGCCGGTATTACCGTCGGTATCATAGCGATTCCACTCGCAATGGCACTGGCAATTGCCAGTGGTGTGCCGCCCCAATATGGACTCTATACTTGCGTGGTCGCAGGCTTGGTCATTGCTTTAACCGGCGGCAGCCGTCTTAGTATTTCCGGACCAACAGCAGCATTTGTTGTCATTCTTTACCCGGTCACACAGCAATTTGGCATTGCCGGCTTATTGATAGCGACAATCATGGCAGGCATGATGATGTTGCTGATGGGCCTTGCTCGGATGGGGAAATTAATCGAATTTATCCCGGCCCCCGTCGTTATCGGTTTTACCGCGGGCATCGCCATCGTTATCGCGACCTTACAGATAAAAGATTTTGCCGGCCTGAATATCGCATACATGCCTGCGGGATATATCGATAAAATTATTACACTGTGGCAGGCGCTTCCAAGCTACAACAGCAGTGACCTATTAATAGGATTAACCACCCTAGCAGTATTGGTTATCTGGCCCCGCTTACCCTTACGTATCCCGGGGCATCTTTTTGCCCTAGCGGCAGGCGTTACCGTTGCGCAATGGCTAAGTAGTAATGGCAGTGACATTGCCACGATAGGCACATTATTCAGCTATCAAGATCAAGGGAAAACCTTACCCGGAATCCCTCCTTTAGCCCCCTCTTTTCTCTTTCCTTGGGATTTACCCGGCCCAGACGGCCAGCCACTCGAACTCAGCTTATCCCTATTGCAGCAATTGTTTATACCCGCACTTGCTATCGCCCTATTAGGCGCCATTGAGTCTCTGCTGTGCGCTGTTATCTCTGACGGAATGAGCGGCCATCGTCATCATGCAAACAGTGAGTTGGTTGGTCAGGGATTAGGCAATATCATAGCCCCATTTTTTGGCGGCATTACCGCCACAGCCGCTATAGCACGAACCGTTGCTAACTATAAGGCAGGCGCCTGCTCCCCATTATCAGCTGTTATACATGCAGCAGTGGTACTGCTGGGCATTCTGTACCTAGCTCCGTTGTTATCATATTTACCGATGTCAGCACTCTCCGCATTATTACTGATGATCGCTTGGAATATGAGCGAACTGCCACATCTACTGCGCTTATTAAGAATATCGTCCAGAGGGGACAAAGCTCTGTTGCTCACCACCTTATTATTGACCGTAACAGTCAATATGGTGGCCGCCGTGGGGATTGGTATTGTGCTAGGCGCTCTGATTTTCATCCGCAGAATGGACACTACCGTAGAGGTAAGAGAGTTAAAGCAGAAGAGTCCGAGTCTGCCCTATGACCTACCTGATAATGTCTGTGTCTTGAAATTTTCAGGCCCCTTATTCTTTGCTGGCGCTGAAAGAACGTTACAAAGCGTACTGATGATGGATCGCAAACTAGACACCATTATTTTTTATCTAGAGGCCGTGCCTATCATCGATGCAACCGGTGTTACCTGCCTTGAAGCAGTAATCCAAGAAATGCGTCATCGCAACATTCGTCTCATACTCACCGACTTACAACCTCAACCGAGTAAAGCTTTAAAGCTAGCCGGTATTGCGCCAAAACAGCACTGGCTACTGTTTGAGCCCTCGTTAGAAAGCAGTCTAGAAAAATTCAATCTCAATATAGCTACATAAATTATAATAACTTAACTGGAGACATTATGAATTCATCTAAGCAAAACTCAGGTTCGCTTAAACGCGTACTGGGTCGGCAAGACGTTATGGCACTCGCCTTTGGTGCCATGATCGGCTGGGGCTGGGTCGCCTTGGCTGGTAACTGGGTACTTTCAGCAGGTGCGTTGGGGGCTTTTAGTGCTTTTATAATCGGGGGCGTCGCGGTCATTCTTATCGGTTTGACCTATGCAGAGCTTGCTTCCGCCATGCCGATTACCGGTGGCGAACATGTGTACAGCTATCGAGCCATGGGTGTTAAATGGTCCTTCATATGTACTTGGGCGATGCTACTCGGATACATATCAGTGATTGCATTTGAAGCCGTTGCATTGCCTACGGTGCTGGAATATATCTTCCCCCATTATAAAGTCGGCTACTTATATACCGTTGCCGGCTGGGATGTGTACGCCACCTGGGTTCTCGTCGGCATCGTCGGTTCAATCGTTATGATGTGGATAAACTACCGCGGAGTAAAAAGTGCCGCGCTGTTTCAAAAAGTGGTTACTATTCTCATTTTAATCGCCGGTGCAATGCTAATGTCAGGCGCACTACTTGAAGGCGATACCGCCAAGGCCGACCCATTATTTACCGAAGGTTATAAAGGCATTATGGGTGTCATCGTCATGGTACCGCTCATGTTCATCGGTTTTGACGTTATTCCACAGGCAGCAGAAGAGATCGACCTTCCCTATAAAGAGATAGGTAAGATTCTCATCGTATCCGTGATCATCGCTACATGCTGGTACGCATTTATCACCCTGTCCGTCGCTGTCGCACTAGACACCGAAGAATTAAAGCATTCAAGCCTTCCAGTGGCTGATGCAATGTCTGCTCTCGTAGGTGCGACTTGGGGTGGAAAGTTAATTGTTCTGGCCGGCCTAGGCGGCATCGTGACTAGCTGGAATGCCTTCTATGTTGGTGGCAGTCGTGCTATTTATGCTATGGCACGCGCCCGTATGCTTCCCTCTTTTCTTGCCAAACTACACCCTGTTTATAACACCCCAGTAAATGCCATTATCTTAATCGGAATTATCAGCACATTAGCACCATTAATGGGTAGAAAATCAATGGTTTGGTTAGTCGACGCTGGCGGACTTGGCATCATCGTCGCCTATGCCCTTGTTGCTTTCAGTTTTCTAATTTTGAGGAAAAAAGCACCTGAAATGAAACGCCCTTTCCGCGTCCCTATGGGGAAACTGGTTGGCTGGTCAGCTGTTGTTTTGTCTGCAGGCATTGGTACCTTGTATCTACCGGGCAGCCCTGCAGCTCTGACTCCGCCTGAATGGGCTATTGTTCTCGGTTGGACTCTTTTCGGGGTAATTCTTTATATCATGACATCTGCACAACACAGTGAAAGTGAAGTGAAAGCGATCTTAGACGCTGAGATTAATTCAAACCACACACTCTCTCAGGAAGAAGAAAAAGAGGCTGTGTTAGCTCGGTAATGTGACCAGTGGGCCAGCACTTTCACGACAAGTTCTGGCCCTTTTTTCCCTACATATATTCAAATCATAGAATACATATTAAAGAACACTCAACATGTTTCTATATCTTTCGAATCGAGTACACTAAGTAAAAATGACCAAGACATAAACGTTATAAGTCACCATAAATTAAAGACATAACAGGGATAGCCGCACGCTAAAGTAAATAACAGGAACATGACATGGCTCGATATTCTCGTAGCGCTTTATTATCAATGATCCAACTATCTCAGGATTCAGCTATACCCAAGTTTCGTCAACTTGGGACACAATTACGCGAAGCGATTCTTTCCGGCCAATTGAAAACGGGCACACAGCTACCTTCAACTCGTGAATTAGCAACGACCTTGAGCGTCTCTCGCCTGACCGTGCAAAACACTTATGAGCAACTGATCGCAGAAGGTTATCTTGAAGCAAAAACAGGCTCAGGAACCTTTGTTGCACACTTAAACTCCTGCGACCTCTCTCCCGACCAACCTAACATCACTCCCGTCAACAGCGATAAAAAACTGCGGGGCCGAATATCAGATCGGGGACGGGCGCTACAGCCCCGCGATAAGATAGTCCATCACCAAACGCCTCGACCATTCCATCCAGGAACACCCGCCCTAGATCAGTTTCCAATTCAAACCTGGACGCGAATATCCGGTAAGCACTGGCGTCGGGCTCGCAGCCACATGCTCAACTATGGCGATCCGCGTGGATACTTACCTTTACGTCAAGAGATCGCTGCTTACTTGCGCGATGCCCGTGGGGTGAACTGTGATGAAGAACAAGTACTGGTCGTCAGTGGTGCACAACAAGCGTTCTGCCTCTGTACATGGGCGCTAATGGATGAGGGTGATAGCGCTTGGGTTGAAGACCCGGGTCATATCGCCGCCCGCCAAGTAATGCAAGGTGCCGGAGCGCGTATAGTACCGGTCCCCTTAGACCATGAAGGTATCGATATAAAAGCAGGCTTGAGCCTCGAAGCCCAGCCTAAAATGATTATGGTGACTCCTTCTCACCAACACCCACTTGGCATAACAACCAGTCTCTCCCGTCGATTAGAGTTACTACAACTGGCTTATAAGACAGGTGCATGGCTAATTGAAGATGACTACGATAGTGAGTTTCGCTTTAAAGACCGCCCATTAACCGCCATGCAAGGTCTAGATGAATACAACCACGTAATATATATAGGTACCTTTAGTAAAGTACTGTTTCCTTCACTCAGGCTGGCATACCTCGTTGTACCCAAACCTCTGATTGAAAGCTTTGCTAACGTTTACAGCTTACTCGACCGGGCCGCACCAACCATGCCCCAAGCGATTCTGGCTGACGTTATCAGTGAAGGTTACTTCACTGCTCATATACGCAAGATGCGCAACCTCTACTTTGAACGCCAACAGGCGTTGCTCGACGTTTTAGAGCAATACTGCCAGGGTCTAATAAAACCAGCCCCCTCAAATTCAGGTATGCACCTAATAGGCTGGCTGCCAGAGCATCTCGACGACCGCGCTGTAAGTATCCGCGCTAGAGAATTTGGCGTCGATGTCATTCCTTTATCAATCTACTGCGTAAACAGCATTCAACCACCAGGGCTGCTCATTGGTTTCAGCTGCGTGGACCCGGAATCGATGCCCGCAGCAGCCTCCCTTTTAGCAGACGCCATTCGAAGTATGCTATAGCCGAACCGACACATTAGGTGTCGGCACTACCCTACATGCTCAGACAAAGCGGCCTTATGACAATCTATTTATTGGACATTTAAGCTAACCGCTATTCTCCTTAATCTAGATTCACAGTAAGTCCCAGTGGGACCACTTAATCAACCTATTTGACAATAAGATCAAAGGATACAAAGCCCATGACTAGTGGTGTATTTTTTGCGTTACTTAGCCTATTAGCAGCAGGCTTTAGCGACGTAGTCTTCAAGAAGTATTGTGGAAAAGAACGTTCCCGGGGCATGTATATCTGTGGTATTGGCATTATCTGGACAATGTTACAGCTAACGATGTTCGTGGTTAATGACCAAGCAATCATATTGAATGAAGCCACATTGTATTACGGCATTGCAGCAGGTATCGCCGTTGCTTTAGCCAATATTCTGTTATTGGAAAGCCTTACGCATTTGGATGTCAGTCTCGGGTCTACTATCTACCGTCTAAATACCATTGGCGTGGTTGTGTTTTCATTTATCTTCCTCAGTGAGTCTCTCGGCTGGATGAAAGGTGCGGGGGTTCTGTGCGGCGTTATTGGCGTCTTAATTCTCTATAAACGTAACAAACATGTTTCTCTTGATGAGGCGGCAAGCATGGCGCGAGTATTCCTCGTAGTCGCAATGCTAGCAGCTATCGTTCGTGCAAGTTATGGCGTTATCTCCAAAGCCGGAATATCTGAAGGTGCTCAGCCTGCCACGATGATGCTGATCTCTTCAATTTGCTGGATCATCGGCGGCTTTCTTTATGCCTTAATACGAGAAAAGCGTGTCCGTATCTCCCTAGATAAATTGCGTTACTCTGCTTTATCCGGGGTACTCATTTTTATGATCGTCAACTTCCTTATCGCCGCCTTAGAGCGGGGAGAGGCCAGCGTACTGGTTCCTATCGCCAATATGAGCTTTATTGTTGCGATGGCGGTTTCTGTGATGATGAAAATGGAACATATAACCAAACGCAAACTAGCAGCTGTCGGTTGCGCTGCTTTCTCAATTTTTCTTCTAGCGCAGTCTGGCGTTTGATTAATCATAGGCGGGAAAACTTATGCTAATTGCACAAATTACCGATTTTCATGTCGGACGTATCATTGAAACCACTGCAGGCCCAATTGACCTATATCATCGCCTACTAGAAGCAGTCGACCACATTAACGCTCTAGATGCGCAACCTGATTTAGTTGTCATCACCGGCGACATATCCAACCACGGAAGAGAAGAGGATTATATTCGTACGAAAGCAGCACTTGATACTCTAAAAATGCCATACCTGATCGTTCCGGGAAACCATGATCACCGCCAGCGGGTTCGAGATATATTTTCTGATCACGGCTATCTGCAGAGCAATAGTAACTTTCTTAACTACACGATCGAAGAATTGCCATTAAGATTGATTGCATTAGATACTCTCGATCCAGGTCAGCATCACGGTCTACTTTGTAATGAACGATTACAGTGGCTAGAACAAACCCTAAGTGAACAACCGAACAAACCAACTTTAATATTTATGCACCACCCTCCTGCGCCAGTTCAATATCCTTATATGGATGCGATGAATTGCAAAAATGGCGATAAGATGAAGCAGATAATCGAACAACACCGACAAGTAAAAGCCATAGCCTGTGGGCACTTGCATCGTGACGCCACGGTAAATTGGGCGGATACCTTACTATTTGTCACCGGTAGTTCAGCGTTTTCCTACGATCTATTAATGGATGAAGTACCCGATATCGATCCAGTATTTGAACCTGGTATCTGCAGACTCTTTTACTGGTCTGAGAACACGGGACTGGTTTCGCATCTAACATTTATTGGTGATTACCCCGGTGGAGTCACCGAAGGTGTGCCAACGCCGCCAAAAAGCACCCCTTAATGTTCACGGTTCGGTCCTAGTTCTGACTCCCGTCACTAGGATCTATGGATGGGCACCTTACCATCCACTTAAGGGAAACGTTCCCTAGCCTGCGCCTAACGCAGGCTTTTTTTTGTATAAATCACGGCACTCAATGTCGGGTTTAGGATTTAATAAAGAGAAAGTGAACAGCCGCTAACAGCAGTTACATAAGTAACGATATCTGCCAGATGTCATAAAACCCTTCGGCTTTATATAGCTGCCCATCTAAAAACGTAACGAATAACGCTTAAAACCACATCTATTAATCAGCAACTGATTCAATCGATGGCGGCAATCACTGATATTTCGACTAATAACTCAGGGCTAGCCATTGATGCTTGAACACAAGCTCTCGCCGGTGCATGGCCTGCGGGAATCCAGCTATCCCATACCGCATTCATCTCTGCAAACAGTGCCATATCTTTAATATAGATGGTTGCTGATAAGATTTTTTCCGCGCTACTACCTACCGATATCAATAGATCATCGACTTTCTTCAGCATTGTTTGTGTTTGCACCGTAATCCCTGCACTGCGATCTTCTGTAACCTGGCCGCATAAGTAAGCCGTATTATTATGAACCACAATTTTACTCATACGGGTTGCAGTTTGGTGGCGTTCAATCGTCATAATTTTAAATCTCAACTTTTCAATTTTATTAATTTGTATAAGTGGTTTATGGCTAGTTTGAATCAGTTTGGTTCAAACTAGCCAGTTCGCCTAATGTCACCGGTTTTATCGGAAAACGAATAGTGTAATAACCCACTTGTGCCGGGGTTTTATCCAACTCATCGGCCAGCAGTGCGGCAACCGCTGAACCACACTGACGCCCTTGACAAGGCCCCATACCGGAGCGACAAAACGCTTTAGTCTGGTTAGGCCCGATACAGCCTTTTTTAGCAAGGCCGCGAATTTCAGCAGCGCTTATCTCTTCGCAACGACACACAATCGTTTCACCTTGCGGCCGCAGAAACATATCCAAAGGACGGTAAAGATGATCTAAAAACGGACGGATGGCCAGTTGGTCTGCTAATTCGACTCGTAATTGTGTAATTCGGCTAACAACGTTTTTCGTGTGATTTAATTGTTTCGCTATTTCATTCGCAACAATACGACCTTGAATCTCTGCCACGATAGCCCCACCAATTCCGCCTGAGTCACCTGCTACAAAAATATCAGGACGATTACTACTGCCGTTTTCAGAAAGTGCCGGTTTCCAGCACTGCTGGATGTCATCCCACTGATGCGTTAACCCAAGCGCCCGGCCTAATTGAGTATTAGGAATGACACCTTGGTGTACCAATAGAGTCCGGCAATCTACTTGATGTCGAGTTTTCCCTTTACCAAAGCTAATGGATTTAAGGTTACCATCACTGTCAGCTTCAGCACTTAGCTCCTTTGCATACTTATAATATTTCACACCACTAGCGCGGATCTCCTTAAGCATTCGCATGCCTTTCAGAAGATACCGCCAACCTTTTACCGCGCCTTTTATCTCCTTCAGCGCCCTCTTGTAGTTACTGATAGGGGTTGTATCAACGATCGCAGCAAGGCTAACCCCTGCCCTGATCAACTGACAAGCAATCAACAATAATAACGGACCACTGCCCGCTATCACCAGCGGACCCGCTGGTGTCAGACCCGATGATTTCAATAGTATTTGAGCGGCACCACAGGTCATTACACCGGGTAAAGTCCAACCAGAAAATGGCACTGGACGTTCTTGCGCTCCGGTCGCTAACAGCAACTTATTAAAACGAACCTGACGAGTTTCACCGGCCACGGAGAAGTATAAAGTATGATTGGCGACTTCCCAGACCGTCGCATTGGCAATATGAGTGATCAATGTATGAGCCAATCCAGCTAGCAGCGACTCACCAACATAATAATCCTGACCAAGAATAGAACGATTCTGTAATATTGGTTGGCCAATATTTCTGTATATTTGTCCACCTGCACCTGATTGCTCATCCACTATCAGTGTTTTGAGCCCAGCCACAGCAGCCTCATGAGCACCAGCCATTCCCGCCGGTCCCGCGCCAATAATCACTAAATCGTATTGCTGCTCAACTGTCATCGAGTTTCTCCAAATAGTTCTCGAGTACCTTGTTGAATAGTAATTACCATCCCCTCATGCACTTCTGTCATACAAGCCTGAGTATTGGGTTTTCCATTGATATTCATCAGACATTCAAAACACACGCCCATCATGCAATAGGGAGCTCGACTGGCATCACTCACCGGTGTTTTGCGGGTGGGTCTAAGGCCCGCATGCAATACTGCTGCAGCAACACTTTCCCCCTCGAGGGCAGTCACTTTTTGTCCCTCAACAATAATCTCAACTTCTGCCCTTTCATTACAAGGCAAACGTTTAAAGCTTAAATCTGCTGCCATGAAACTTCTCCAAATCTAAAGCAGGCTCAACACCAGTAGCAATCCAGTCCGCAATTGGTCCAGCATGAGCGGCAGCAAGGGTCACGCCACTATGGCAGGTAACCAGGTATGCTCCGGGATATTGCTCGGATTGTTGGTAAATAGGACTCCCATCTGGCGTCATAATACGCAGAGCACCCCAAGAGCGAATCAAGTTCACCTCTCTCAACAAAGGAAACATGGTTACTGCACGGTGGGCAATCTGTGCTAGCACATCAGTTGTCGTTCCTGTATCGAAACCAACATCCTCCTTTGAATCGCCGCACTGTACGGTACCTTCAACTGTCTGACGAACATGCCCGGTAGGATAATTTAAAAAGGGCCGCACCCGCTCAGCAATCAAAACTTGGCCTCGGTTTGGCACAACTGGGGCGTCAATACCCACCATTGGCCCCAGATCCTTATTACCCAAGCCCGCCGCCAAAACCACTTTATTGCAACTAAAATCACCCTGTTGAGTTTTTAGAACAAACTGCCCTTGTTGCGGCTTAATGCTATTCACCTGACCAGCATTGACCAACTCACCACCCAGTGATTCAAACCGATTGACCAAAGCACGCATTAAATAAAGTGGGTTGACATGTCCATCTTCCGGCCCCCATGTAGCCCCAGCAATCGTAGGTCCAATATCAGGCATCATCTCGCGCAATTGCTGCAGATCAAGCACCTCAAAGGGGTAACCCTCGGCATGCTCTGCAGCCATAGTTTGTAACATCTGTTTCCGACTCTGTAATTCAGATTCTGTTAAACAGACAAATAAGCCTCCCCGTTGCTGTAATTGAATGTCAATCCCAGTATGCTGTGTCAAATCCTCTGCTAAGTCAGACCAAAGCTTGGCTGATAGGCGAGTCATTTGCGCATATTCAGGTAGGTTATCTCCCTTCCCCTGCACCCAAACTAAGCCGAAATTGCCTCGTGATGCGCGTAAAGCAAGATCGCCCTCATCGAACACCGTAACCTGTCGCCCCTGCCGTTGTATGCCTAACGCTACACACAAACCAACAAGGCCTCCACCAATGACAGCTATATCAGAGTTCCTACGGTTATCCCGCACACTCTCCGTCATATGTTTTCTCCAGAAAAAGAGGTTTTCAATTAAAAGACCGGCTAGACGAATACCTAGCCGGTAAAACAGTATTATTCAGCTAATGCTGCTTTGAGAATTTTTTCAGCCCACTCTTTACCAATATCATTAACAATGACAGGCCATACATTCTGTTTAACTTTTTCAGCAGCGGCAGCCATCTGCTCAGGAGAAACTGGGACGATTGTGGCGCCAGCCTCTTGCAAACGTTGCTCATTAGCTTTCTGATCTGCTTCTGCAGTCGCCCAACGACGGTTTTCAAACACCATGGCAGCCTTACCTAAAGCCTCTTGCTGATCCCCATCTAAATCATGAAAGCGTTCTTCGTTAATCAGCAGATACCACACCTCAAAGTGAGTGTTGATCGGTACATAGTATTTAGTGACATCACGGAAAGACGCGTAGTACCCCTCTGCACCCGAGCCAATTACACCATCGACAACTCCTGTCTGTACTGCAGTAAAAGCCTCTGAAAACGGTAATGGTGAGGCGATATAGCCTAAATTATCGGCCAACAGCTGGAAAACCTTGATCGGCGGGACTCGTACTTTCGCGGCTTTACTAACATCGGCATCAGCGGCGCCTTCAACTGCCTGGTTTAAAGCGATACCACCAAAATAAACAGGCCAAGCACCCAGCACCTTAATTCCTTGTTCTTTATAAAGGCCTGATACAGTCTTACGCATCACTGAATTCGGACCAAATTTCTTTTGTGCATCGGCCCAATTTTGAGCCATGTATGGCAGAGAAACGACTTGCAGACGCTTATCGACACTAGAAGCGATAGGCTGAACCGCCATATCAATGGCTCCCAATCCCACACGCTCCTGAACAACAGTATAATCACCTAGGGCATTTGCCGGATATAGCTTTACTTTCAATTTACCATCGGTTGCAGCTTTCACCGCTTCGGCAAATTGGGTAGCATCTTTATCAATTGCTGTGCCCTGCGGCCGCACATGAGAGAGCTTCAATGTTGCAGCTTCAGCAACGCCAAGAGTCGCAAGTGATAGAGACGCGGCAAGTAATAGCTTTTTAGATAGTGCAGTCAACATAACTTTCCTCATTTTTTTGTTTTTGTCCTAATGGACGGTTTTTTAAACTTCAATATTCAGCTAGTTAGTAACCGAGCATTGTCGGAATAAACTCCGACAGTTCAGGCCAGACCAGCACCATAGCTACCACCGGTAGATAACCAAATAGTAATAAAATCATGGCGGGCTTAATCACTTCGGTGAACTTCACCTTGCCGATACGTGCACCGAGATAAAGAATGCTGGCATACGGTGGAGTCACGCCACCCATCGCAGTCGTCACTCCCATAATGGCTGCAAACTGTATAGGACTTACCCCCAATGCATTCATCAGAGGCATCAGCAGTGGCGCTGTCAAAATGATCGCAGTGATATCGTTTACCACCATGCCGATAGCAAATAGAAATAGCGTCACCAATATCAGCAATAATGTTTTGTCCTGAGTGATATCAAAAATCGACTCAACCAGCGCTTGAGGAATATCCTCCATCACGAAAATTTGACTCAGCATCAAGCTAAACAAAATCATGATTAGGATTGCCCCAACGGCCGTCGCCGACTCTTTACCGGCTTCAAGAAACGCCTTCCAAGTCAGTCCTTTATAAATCATAAACCCAACGGGTAAGGCATAGATTACAGCCACTGCCGCGGCTTCTGTTGGCGTCATGATGCCACCATAAATACCGCCAAGAATAATCACCGGCATCAACAACGCTGGCGTGGCATAAACTGTATTATTTCCGGCTAATTTAAGGGTTTCACTAAAAGAGACTTTCTCATCCAATATCAAAGGGAACTTACGTGCCATAACCAAGTTAACGATGGCAAAGTTAAGCATAATCAAAATCCCAGGCCCCAGTGTTGCCAAAAAGCTTGCTAAGATTGATGTTTCTGTAACCCAGCCATAGACGATCATTGTGACGCTAGGTGGAATCAATAACCCAAGTATCGAAGAGTTCGCAATCAATGCCGTAGCATAAGCCCGAGGATATCCTTTACGCTCCATCTCTGGGATCAGTAGAGGGCCAATCGCTGCAATACCGGTCAACCCACTACCGGATATCGCCCCAATAATGGCGCAACTGATCGATGCCACAACACCTAAGCCACCGCGCACTCTCCCCACAAAAACGTTGACAAATTTAAGCAAGCTTGCCGCTATACCGCTAACACTCATAATCGTACCGGCAAACACAAATAGAGGAATTGCCAGTAATACGGGATTGGTAAGCTGACTAAATCCCCATAACATCATCCCTTTAAATGTTGCCTCACCAATGAGAGTCATCACCATTAAACCTGCGCCAAAACAATATGGCAGGGGGACGCCAAGGCTAAGTAAAATAATCAATACAGCAAATGCTAATAGTGCTACTTCAACCATTGTTACGATCCTCCTGCGGTGCCAGCAACTCGAATTCATCAAGCTCACTCGTATGAGGATGCTCATGATCGATTAACTTATCGTTTTCAACTCCTCCTGCGAATAGACGCCGAATGTGCCTGCAAAGATGCAGCAGTACATAGAATGTCATCAGCAACAAACCGATAAACAACGCTGATTCATAGATAAGTGTTGGCAAATAGAGTGTCGGCGTCTCTTTTGAAACCCGCATCGCATATTTGAAATAATCCCAAGCCCAATATGTCAACCAGCTTGATATGACAAAACTAATGGACTCAGAAATGATGAGTAAAACATGACGTGCCCGCTCCGTTTTGAGGAATATTTCCAAAACATTCGCACGAATTTGAGTATCTTCTCGAGAAGCATTGACTGCCCCAAGAATGTAAAGCCATAAAGTCGGAATAACTGCTATCTCTTCCAGTCCCATAATTGGGGTTTCGAAAACATAACGCGTTACCACCTGTACAAATTGCATACCTGCAACCGTACTTATCAATACCGCCAAGATATACTTAAACAGTGTCTCCATAATTATTATCTCTATGTTGGAGCCTATGACTCGTGCCTCTGGAAAAGCACCCTTAATGTTGAAATCACATAATCTCCAATCAATGATATAATATCAAATACCAATTAACTGACACTTGATAACATAATGTTATATTCTGTAACTTAATTAAAAGGGGGTTATCTATGGCTAAATTGAGCTTCAGACAGGTCGAAGCGTTCCGAGCGGTTATGATTGCAGGCACCACCACCGGAGCGGCAGAGATGCTTTACATTTCTCAGCCCGCGGTGAGTCGCCTGCTTGGTGATTTTGAAGACTCAGTTAAAGTGCCCTTATTTGAGCGGCAGAAAAAAAGATTGGTGCCTACACCCGAAGCACAGATTTTGTTTGATGAAATAGAACGTTCATTCATCGGTATTGAAAAGCTGGCAAGAACCGCCGAAGAACTAAGAGCATTTAACCGAGGGACACTGCGGATCGCTTGCATGCCAGCTCTAGCTCATGAGTTCGTGCCACGAATATCACAAGAATTTATGGAATTAAATCAAGGGATTTCAATGACTCTGCAGGTTCGCGGCTCGGAACAAGTAGCAAACTGGATATCTACCCAACATTTCGATATTGGCCTATCTGCCAGCGGCGTTTTAGACCCCGCAATAAAAACGGAACCCCTTGCTCGCAGCAAATTAGTTTGCATATTACCGCCAGGCCACCGCCTTAAAAATAAAGCATGTATAGAACCACACGACTTAGAAGATGAGATATTTATATCATTAGGAACAGAACAAAGCGTTCGCTATAAGGTGGACGATGTTTTTGAGCAGGCTGGAGTTAACAGAAAGATGTTACTTGATACCCAGGTATCGCATATCGCTTGTACCTATGTACTTGCAGGTTCAGGAGTTTCACTAGTGGATCCAGTCACAGCCATAAGCTTTATCAAACAAGGCCTAGTGGTTAAACCCTTTACTCACTTTGTACCCTTCAATTACAACCTAACCTATCCCGCTGCGCGCCCAGTATCACAATTAGCATTGGATTTTAGTAAGCTATTAAAAACACGCATAAAAGAGCTCTCTGATAACTCAAACAATCTGTTCAAACTTGCATAAAAGCAGCTTGTTAAGCATCAATCAATAAACAACCTCAGTAGACCGTTTCTACCGGGATCCATGGATATTACACCACAGTTAAAACGTCAAAAGCAGCCATCGCGCCAGACGATACAACACTTCGATCTGATAGGGGGGGGAGACTAAATGATCGTACTTACTAACTATGATCAACACTTTGCAAGGGGTAGACCCTGCTTCTAGACTCCACTGCATATCAAATTTTTCAGCAACTCGTAATGGTAGAAACTGCTGTGCCCTAACCTCTTCCGCAACATAAAGATGAGACACCTCAATTTATTGTTTAGGTGTGGGAAATGAAGCCTAGCTGGCCGCTTTTGCGAACCGGTGAGACTGTCATTTCTTCAGGTCACTTTAATTTCTTAATTAACGCCTGCTGGCTTTTTTTTCGACTGGCTTATTTCATCTCGTTTTTTTAATTGAACCATTTCTGCATTCAATAATTCATGCTGAATTTTTAGCTCCTGACAACTTGTTAAATGCTCAAGCTTAAGTTGTTCAATTAAGACCTGCCGCTCTTTTATTTCTACCAGGTGCCTCTCCTCACCTACGGCAATCTCTTTTGACTTATCACTTAATAATTTTCGCTGTTGTTTAAGCTGTTGTTCAAAATCCTTTCTTTGTGTCTCGATCTCTTCCCTCATGCCTTGTAGTTGATCACGAAGCACTTCAACCTGATCTGTTAGTTTATCTTGTTGTGCTAAGAGCCTTTTATTCTCACTCTTCTCATGCTCGTGTAGGTCTTCGAATTTTTCCAGCTGACTAACTTTCGCTATGCGACTCATAAGCGATTCATTTAATGTCCGACACTCTTTAGCAGATTGATCCAACTCGGTCTTTAATTGAGTTTCACGGGCTTCGTACCTACTTCTAAGCAGAGTCTGCTCAGACATTAATGAGTCCAAACGTTGATTTTCTGCTGCACGAGAAACTTCATTGCTCTTAATCGTTTCCTGAAGCTGTGCTTGTATATCACGAACACTCTCCTGAGACATAACTAAGCGTGAGCCTAGATCCGCAGACGATGCCCTCTCATTTTTTAAAAGAGCCTTCATTTTATCAAGTTCCCCTACTAACTTATCATTTTTCAAGGAAATCTTAGCTATTTCTTCCTGTGCTTTTGCTTCACGCTCTAAAGCATTAGATTCAACTTTTAACGCTTCATCCATTCTATCTTGCGCTACTTTATTAGCCGATTCTAAAGACATCACCCATAACCTCTGAATCATTTCATATAATTCATCAGGGATCCCTGGCCGAGTATCATTTAATTCAAGCTCATTGGAAATATCCAACCAAAATTCGTCAAGAGCTTGGCTAATTGTGGTATTACTTGAATTCTTATTAAGCTCTTTTTTTACATTATTTTGAGAAGGTCTTATGCCTTTTTTTAACAAACTCCTTGCTACAATTTTAATTTCATCTCGAGAAGAAAGCCCTTCATATTTCATAATTATCATCCTACATATACATACACCTTTATTATTTACAAACACAATAATAAATTCAAAATAACATTATGCAAGAAAAAATTAAAAAATATAACAAAAATCTAGCAATATATTTACATCATTACTAATAAAATCCATAACCACTTATTAAAAATATTATAAAAACATGCCTTGAATAATTTATAAAACCATCAAAAGTCTATCATCCATAGTTAATCATAAATCATGACTATTCAATTAATAATCGAAGAATAAATTATCATTTAACATCATACACGTGTATATCACTGCAGTGTTATTTAACATCAAGCACAGTGTTAAATAACACCCAACTCTAAGACTTTCAACATAAAAACAGACCTTCATGTGAAAATCTGGCTATTAATAAGTCTTAACTAGCGGGAATATAAATTATCACTAGTTAAGAAATCAATTACATATTCACTCAAAAAATCACATAAACGAAAGGCTGCTGATAAGGATAAATGAGTTTTTGACGACATACTTGCAAGCCATCACGAATCCGATAGGCACGAATAACATCCTACATGGGTACACATGTAGGATGTTAAAATACTTAATATGCAGTGTTAATGTAAGCGTTGACTGCTCACACGTTGCTTGAAAATAAGTGAGATGCGAAGTTCCCATTTAAAAATAGATGGGAACGTAACATGCATAAATCCA
>NZ_JBLWZV010000025.1:0-55597 GCF_048266285.1 Amphritea sp. | reverse complement strand
AGGAAAGCCATCTATCGAGGACTGGCTAAAAACGATAACAAGTTGGCGATGCTGTTTGCCTTAGCCAATGTGTTTAGAATTGACCAGATGATACGAGCCGCAAGGGGTTAATTCGTTCAAAATCCACTAAACAAGGCTAAATAAGCTTGTTTAGTGATGAAAAGCATCAAAACAAGTAGCATCCTGTGCTTTTTTATTCGAAAGAGGGGTTGAGTGTTTTGCGACCTCTTAATCGCATCTTCCCTAAAGACGTTTGCGCCAAAAAGTAGTTAACTTATCAGTCGCCATAGGACGATAGCGATCATCTGTTTTTCGATGATGAAAGCCATCCTAGAGAGGGGGGAGGAATATTTAAAACCAAAGTTGCTAATGTTTAGGTTATGAAACAGTAACCTATTGCAGCACGTAGAAAATACAACCCATTGCTTTAATGAGTACCCGATGATTAACGACGCTTGCCTGACAGCATAAAAGCACTGCCTAAAAAGCTACGCCGCGGTAACAGGTCTGGGCCTTCATAAACACTTTTTACATCCGAAATAGAATAAACAGCCGTTTGATCAAGTGCTTTAATCAACTGTATCAGCGCCGGAATACGACGTCTTTTTTCGATAATAAGGAGCAGCTCAACCGGCACGTCTGAGCCCATATCACCATCGAATGACACCACCTTATAACCCTGATGGCGAATGCTATCCGCCAGTACATCACGATTAAATGAGACACATCGAACCATTTCATCGCCAATAGCAAAACGCGCTTCTATCGAAATACCCACATAATTACCCACCGCAAAACCACTGGCATAGGCCAATGCTAGATACCATTGATCGAGGTTTGTTAACACCTGAGCGGCGGCCATTAACCAGATCATGATTTCAAAAAAGCCGATAAATGAGGCAAGTAATTTGTGTCCACGAAAAACGACAATGGTGCGAAATGTACCTAACGAAACATCAGCAACCCGCGCCAGAAAGATCAGCGGTATTAACAAATATGGATATTCAATAATGAGTTCTGTCATGACGGTTCCTTGTTCACGATGATTGAAGGGTAATACTCTGCTAAGTACGCTCTGCGTCACTTACCGTTACCAGTTACCTTTCTGACAATGATCTCTCGATAACGCGGTGAAAAACATGCCTAGAGGCGTTTTCAAAAAGATGACAATCAACAGCAACAGCGACTGCCACACCCCACAATACAGTAGAAAACCGTTAGCCGCTGAACAAGCGGCCAAAACCAAGCGGTTTATTCAATCAGGCTGAAACCCATAAAGCGCCACTAGTAGTTAGTATTCACTCACTAGATTCACAATGATGAGCACACCCATGAATAATCGTCGCAAGTGAGTGTATTGCTGGGCTACAGTGGTCGTAATCCATATAGATCAAATATAACGGAATTTTTCTCACCAAACCGACTTTCAGGGCCAGTGGTTGTAAGGTTTGTTGCTGAAGCAATGGCTCGATTCGATGCTTAGGCAACCAGCCCAAGCACAGCTCACTGCATACCGCTTCTATCGCCGTTTCTACGGTGTTCACCATCCAACGTTTAGGTGGCAATTCCAGCTTCTCGCTGGCCTGTTTATCATTGTGATTAAGATAAACTTGGGTGTAGTGATTCAGATCACTTTCAGACAGTGCAGTTTTCGTTAATCGATGAATCGGATGGTTTACATGCGCCACCGCGAGTAGCTCAACATCAAACAGTTTTTGCGCCATGATTTTGCCGTTGAAAGGCAGCCCAATAGCTAAATCGCAGCGAGAAACCTGATTGGTGGGCGCCAAGCGGATGACCTCTTTTAACTCAATCTGGGTATGGGGATATTGCTCGACAAACACTTTCAATGCGCGAAACAACAGTGGTTTAGGATACAGACTATCAACTTCCAACTTAATTTTAGCTGGCGCTCCGGACACCAATGCCTGCGCTTTAGTCTCAAGACTATTAAACTCTTTTAACAGCGGCCGCACATCTTCTAAGAGAGTCGCCCCTAACGGGGTTAAGCTGACTTTTCGGCCTTCAATCGCGACCACCTGAGCCTTGAGCTGTTGCTGTAAATTTTTAATGGCATAACTCACCGATGACTGACTTCGATGTAACTGCTCCGCGGCCGCAGTGAAGCCCCCAGTATCGATAACCGTTTGTAAAACATACCACTGATCTAATGTGACTCTATGCATTTATCCATCTAATTATTAGATTGTATTAAGTTAAAATTAGCGTTTATCAATTCATTTTTCAAATGCTAAAGTAATCTTAATAAACATCGCCCCTCGCGGTATGCTTAACGGGAGAACTCACATGAAACAACGACAACCGATTAGAATGCTACTCAACGGCGCAATAACCCTCGCCCTGCTGATGAGTACTGCGTTATTTGCAACACCCACCATGAACCAAACTAACCTCACGATCACCTCATCTTTAGGTCAGATTAAAGGCCTGGTGAATGATGACATCGCCACTTTCTATGCCCTGCCCTACGCCAAAAACCCGTTTACCGAAGCGCGACGCTTTCAGGCACCCGAAGCGATCGAAAGCTGGCAAGGCGTGTTTGATAGCACCACCATGCAACCGCCGGTGCCACAACCTAGCCGCGGACAAACAACTGAATTAGTCGGTGCACCGGGCGATTTGACCCTCAACATATGGACACCCACGGCATCGATAACATCGGCGCAAAAGCTACCGGTCATGGTCTGGATTCCCGGTGGTGCCTTTATTCGTGAAGATGCCTCAGAAGCCGTTTATGATGGCAGTAGTTTCGCCCGCAACGACGTAGTGGTGGTAACCATTAATTATCGAGTTGGCGTCGATGGTTTTATGCATCTTCCCGGCGCACCGGATAACCGCGGCATTCTTGATCAAATAGCGGCATTAGAATGGGTAAAAGATAATATCGCTGAGTTTGGCGGAGATCCAGATCGAGTCACCCTGTTTGGTCAATCCGCCGGAGCCGAAAGTGTGGCGATTCTCTTAGGAACGGAGAAAGCCAATGGCTTATACCACCAAGCTATTATCCAAAGCCCACCCATGCAAGCGATGACCCAAACTGAAGCTGAGCGTGTCGCACAGGCCTTCGCTGCACAACTGAATGTACCTGCCACCATTGCCGGGATCGCCAGTGTCCCCTTTCCGCAACTGGTTGCAGCAGTAACTCAGATGGGCAATGCCATTCAGAATCACGACGACTGGGGCATGCTGTCCTGGGGTGGTACTGCCTTTCTACCAGTGATTGATCGTACACTCATTGAACAAACCCCAATGGCTAACTTGGCCAACAATGCCAACCCGGATATCCCCGTCATTGTCGGTAGCACCGCACAAGAAGCGAGGCTCTATTTGGTGCCAGGGGGGATTATCGACCGTATTGAAGCAAAACAGACAACACAATTTCTCGATGATTTAAAACTCAACGATTCAGCATTAACGGTTTATTCAAAAGCAAACACGGAACAATCTGAGGGCGATATTTATGCCGCCATTCAATCAGACTACACCTTTAGAATGCCCGCTGTTCATATTGCCGAGCAACTGGTTAAAAACGGCAATACCGTTTGGCAGTATAATTTTGCGTGGCAATCACCAGCCTTTGGTGGCCGACTCGGTGCGGCTCACTTCGTTGATGTACCCTTTACCTTTAATACCATCGACCGTGATGCCGCGACGGACTTTGTCGGCGACCAACCACCGGCGGCGCTAGCAACCGAAATACATAATCAATGGCTACACTTTGCCAAGCAGGGTAACGCGGATTGGAGCACTTACCAACCAAATAAACCGATCTCAATGCGCTTCGATATTGATAGTGCGGAAGTCAGTAATCCTGACGCTGACATCCGTAAACTATGGCAGCAATACCATTTTTAATCCGCACGGATGAGACTCAAAAAATTAACGGCGTGCTATTCACACGCCGTTATAACAACGAGATAAACCTCATCGACTGGCCGTTTACTTACTCTTCGGTATAGGGCTCGATCTTATAGGCTTCCATGGTGTATCCCGATGTCCCCAGTTCATGGGCAACAGTAGCCACCTTTAACTCGCCGCTAATCCACACCGCATCATAAAGATTTTCGACCTGAGTGCCCGGCTCAAAGGTAACATGAATCATCTGATTAGAGGGGGGTGGCGGCACATGGATACAGGCGCCAAAATAAGGCACGAGAAAGAATTCAGTAACGGCCATCCCCTCTTCCACCAGCGGCACGACAAAGCCGGGAATACGGATCATCTTGCCATCCATCTCCTGCACAACCGGCGCCGAACTTAGGGCCTCCATCATCGCTTTTAATTTTATCTCTGCCAACGGATCATAATCATCCAGACTGCCAAACTGAGTCGTATCAAAAATAGCATCAAGAGAGTAATCCGCTGGCATCAGACTATCCCATTCCGTGTCCTCCACGGTTTTACCATTGATAGTCGCAGCCTGAAGGAAGCCCGCTAATGTCAGCATGGTGATAAAAAGCATCAAACGTTTCATGGTATTCATATCCGTACAGTCATGCCATCGGCTAAGGAGTATCGATAAGCACGATAGCCCGGAATCAATCCGACCAGCGTGCCCGCTAGCAGCACCAGCAAGAGTAGTTTAAGTTCTGGTAGTTGAGGTAAGGTTAGGGCTAACTGCAGGCCGTAATGCTGTTCTAGCAAAGGCAACCCCAATGCCAAACCACTATACAGCAGCAGCATCCCTAACATGATTCCCAACACAGTAAGCAGAGCGGTTTCCAGCACTAGTAACAGCATAATCTGCCATGGCCGAGCGCCAACCGAACGAAGAATCGCCAATTCACGTCGTCGCTCGTTCAGCCCGGTTAGCAGTACCGTTAACATAGTAAATAATCCCGACAAGACAACACAAGCGGAAATCAGCAATAGGGCATTTTCAGCAATCCCGATCATCCCCCAAAGCTCTTGCAGCGCTACGCCTGGTAATACCGCTTGTAATGGCTCGGCGCGATACTGGCTGATATAACGCTGTAACTGGAAGGTCGCCATTTTCGACTTCAGCCCCAAGAGAAAAGCGGTTATCTGATCAGGCTGTAGGTCCCGCTCTTGCAGCGGTGTTTTGCCGCCTGAGCCGGGAATATAGGCGCCACTTTTCCAATCCACATGAATCGCTTCAATCGCTTCTAAACTCACATGTAAGGTGCGATCTACCGGCGTGCCTGTCGGGGCTAAAATACCCACGACCGTAAAGGGCTGATCCTCATGTTTGCTAAAGCTCGTGTTGCCCATCCCGTGAGCAATCACCACCTGATCACCGAGCTGATAACTGAGTTTTTTAGCAACTTCAGCCCCTAAGACAACATCATGCAACTGTTGAAACTGTGCCCCTTGGTTAAAGGTTAGCGGGCGCTTTTTACCATAGCGATAGTGTTCGAAATAAGCCTGCGAAGTACCTAATACTCGATAACCCCGATGAGAATCTCCCAGCGAAAAGGGAATAGACCAAGCCACTTTGGGGTTGGCGGCAATATCTTCATAGCTCTGCCAGCTAACATTATTAGTGGCGTTACCGATACGAAACACCGAATACAACAACAGCTGCACAGACCCCGAGCGAGCGCCAACAATCAGGTCTGTGCCGGCAATAGTGGAACTGAAGCTCTGTTTTGCACCGTGACGTACTTTTTCTACACCCAACAACAGTGCCACACTCACAGCAATCGAGCAGATAATCATCAACGCCGTCATTCGGCGATTAAACAAACTTTTATAAGCCAGACTCAGCATCAGTTTCATGCACTCACTCCGGCGACATTCAGTTGTTTCAGGTCGATAATACGAGAGAAATGGCCTGTCAGTTGGCGGTCGTGACTAACAAATAGCAGGGTAATACCATGTTGGTCACACTCTCGAATAAGTAATTGAATAAAGCCTTCCCGATTATCACTATCCAACGATGAAGTTGGCTCATCAGCAATCAAGATTTGTGGATTACCGATTAAAGCCCGCGCCGCAGCAACCCGTTGTTGCTGCCCAATACTAAGATCAGTGACGGGATGGTTCAGATAGTCGGCAAGCCCCAACTCTTGCAATAAAGCCTGTGCTGCGGCCTCTACCGAGCCGCTCTGCTGGCGAGCCTGCGCCGCTCTTAACGCAGAAAATTGGCAAGGCAACAACACATTTTGCAGTACTGAAAGGTAGGGTAGTAGATTAAACTGCTGAAAAATAAGACCGATATGATCCGCCCGAAACCGGTCTCGGGCGGCGGCGGATAGATCATTCAGATGACAGCCGTTCACTGAAATACACCCACTCACCGGCCGGTGAATACCGGCAATCAGGTTGAGCAGAGTAGACTTGCCACAGCCGGAAGGCCCATGCAAAAACAGCTTTTCACCGGCAAATATCTCCAAGTGGGGGATATCCAACACAGGCCTATCGGGCTGCCAGTGAAATGTAAGCTGCTGCAGTTCAATCAGTGAACTCATTTAGACAGATGTCCTGTGACTAGAATTTAAATAGCGGCTGAGTCGGGCTGAGATGTTGTACCCCCTGGCCTGAACCTGACTCAAGAGGGACAATATATTGTACTTCAAGTTCCTCTAGCAGCGGAAAATGGCTGAAAAGCTTAACATCCAATTGTTTCAATGCATCGATATTGCCACATTCAAAGGCGTAGCCCAGATCGAAATCACTATGCCCTTCCTCATGATCGGCATCACCTACGGATTCATCATGATCATCATGCTCGTGCTCACCTTCATGGTGATGATCAGCAGCGTCATGTTCGCCAGCCGCCTCATCTGGCAGCGAATTCTCAACCGATACCATCGTCACATGACACTGTGCCGCAGCGGGCAGCACAACCACATTATCTGGATTGCCTAATAGCGTTTCAGCGCTGTGCACCGCTTGATGCTGTGCCTCGCTGGTTGGCGCGTGCTCAAAACCCACAATATTCATCGCGGGGGTTTCAATCTGCAACTGCAGTGCATCCTCTTCAATCACCAGCCGCATGGTTGCAGCACCATGCTCATGGCTTTCATGTTGCCGCTCGTACGCCATAGCAGGCACCGCTATGGCTGTTGCCATTAACGCCAACCAATACTTATTCATAAATACAAACTCTCTAGGGATTATCAAAGATGTTATGTTATAACAAAATTTGGCAAGAAAGAAAGCCTACACTCATAAAAAAGCCCCAATCGTAAAACGACTAGGGCTAGTTGCAACATACTGGCAAACTCAACTCTTCATGCCATCTCACCGCACAAAGGCTTAACCATCAATGCCCCAATATGTGCTTGAGGCTCGGTGGCGATAAGGTAGTGTAACTTGGTAAAGGCCGCCTCCAATGTCAGATCACTACCGGCAATAACACCCAGACGATTCAGCGTTGCGCCGGTCGCATAAGCGCCCTGATTCACCTCCCCCTGCAGACACTGAGTAACATTAACGATGCTAACACCTCGCTTAATAGCCTCTTCTAATACCCGCATTAATTCGCTGTTAGCATCCGGTGGATTACCTGCGCCGTAGGTCTGCAAGACACAACCTTTAACCGCGTTATCATTGAGTATCGCCTTAGCTACGCTGGCGGACATGCCCGGATAGACCGGTAACACCACCACGGCATCAGGGTTTAACTCTGGAATATTGAAATTTGCACGACCCACCGCTAATAGTCGTTCGGCATGCAGGGTAATATTGATACCAGCCTGCCCCAAATGACCGTAATTTGGTGAATCAAACGCATCCAGCGCCGCACTCTTTAACTTGCGTGATCGGTTGCCTCGCAGTAAACGCCCATTAAAGCAGATACACACTTCGGGAATCGAATATTGTCCTGCAAATATCAGTGCCGTTAACAGGTTATCCAGCGCATCATTGCGTAACTCAGCTAAGGGAATCTGCGAGCCCGTCACAATCACCGGCTTATCGATGCCCTGCAGCATAAATGACAACATTGATGCGGTATAAGCCATCGTATCGGTGCCATGTAATAAGACAAAACCATCGTACTGCTGCCATCGCTGCTGGATAATACCAGCCAGCTCACACCAATGATGGGGTTGCAGATTCGAACTGTCGATCAATTGATCCAATTCCAGCATATCAAATGCCGGTAATTGAGCCGCCCGCTCATCGTTCAGTTGTTGACGCACCTGTCGTTCAAAACCGGCAACCGGCACATAACCCTGCGCCGATGCCTGCATGCCGATAGTGCCACCGGCATAGATAACCAAAATTTTTTGCTTCATAAACGGCTTAAGCTCTGCAAGGGAACGATCAAGAGAGTCCTAGACAGCAAATCAAACCGCCTAGGGACTCATCAAATTAGGCCTGAAGTTTCCAACTGACATTTTGGCCCGCAAAAAATGGCACGATGGGACGGCCATCCGGCAAGATAATCTCATTGGGTAGAGTCCACTCTTCTCGCACCAACGTAATCGTAGCTTCATTACGTGGCAGGCCATAAAAGTCGGCACCATGATCGCTGGCAAACCCTTCCAACTTATCCAGTGCTCCCAGTTCTTCAAAAACATGGGCGTACAACTCAATGGCACTCCAAGCACTGTAACAACCGGCGCAACCACAGGCATTTTCTTTCGCTTCTTTGGCGTGAGGTGCCGAATCAGTACCGAGGAAAAACTTAGGTGAGCCGGACTGCACCATCTGGCGCAGCACCGCTTGGTGCGTATTACGCTTTAACACGGGTAAACAAAAGTTATGTGGCCGCACCCCACCCACCAGCAAGTCATTACGGTTCAGCAACAGGTGTTGCGGGGTAATGGTGGCAGCGACATTATCGGAGGCCTCATTAACAAAGTGTGCCGCATCACTGGTGGTGATATGTTCAAAGACAACTTTAAGCTGCGGAAAAGCGGCAACAATTGTGCTCATCTTTTGATCGATAAAAACTTTTTCCCGATCAAAGATATCAATATGATGATCAGTCACTTCACCATGAACCAATAACAGCATCCCCTGCTCGGCCATCACCTCAAACACGGGATACATCGCCTCAAGGTCAGTCACTGCGGCGGCAGAGTTGGTTGTCGCCCCGGCAGGATAAAGCTTAGCCGCGACCACGCCCACCGCTTTAGCATCGATAATATCCTGACCGGTGGTGGCGTTAGTCAAATAGAGCGTCATCAGTGGCTCAAAGGTGGAGCCAGCCGGACGTGCCGCCAAAATTCGCTCTTTATACGCCAGCGCAAGGGTAGCATTTACCACCGGCGGTGCCAGATTCGGCATCACGATTGCCCGTTGAAAGCAGCGCGCCGTCGCCGGTACAGTCTCAGTCAGCATATCGCCATCACGAAAATGCAGGTGCCAATCATCGGGGGTACGGATGGTCAAAGTTGTCATAGAGAGGGAATCCTAAGCGCTGAGGTGATAACAAAAAAGTTGTCAAACATTATACAGATGCACAACCAGAGCGGGAAGCAAAGCCGAGAAGCAACGCGCATGCGCCGATTGAGCGTTACTAACTAGTTACTGATTGCAGCTTAATTGCAGTAGTTTTAATTTTGCCGGACGGGACATTTTTTTAATTTCAGCTTCCCGCTTACAAGCAGCGGAGCGATCGGCGCAGGCTTCTTGAAAAACCAAGTTTACAGGGCGCCGTGGACGGGTATATTTAGCCCCTAATCGATCATCAAAATTATGTTCATTCAAGCGCCGCACCGTATCGGTCGTCACGCCAGTATAGAGTGAGTCATCCGCACAGCGCACGATGTACACAAACCAAGGTAACGCCACAGACATCAGATCAAATCCAACTGACTCACATCAAGATCGACACCATCGGTAGCCGCCAAAAAATTAATCAGCAACGGGTTCACCTGGTCCGGCTGCTCTAATGTCACCATATGACCGGCATTTTTAATCACCGCCAGTTGGCTACCCGGCATCTGCCGGTGCATCTCTTCAATCTCTTGTTGCGGCCGAGGAATATCATGTTCACCGGCAATAATCAGTGTCGGGCAACGAATATTAGCCACTTGATCCAGCATCGAACGACGCCTGAATACCTGTTTGCCCAGCGCCATAATGCCGTTCACCTGTTCTGGTGTCAGGAACATCAGATCAAAACGGAAGGTTTCAGCCAAGGCGGGATTCGCCATTTGAGTCTCGGGGCTAAAAAGAATCTCGACGATAGAATCCACCACCCGCGTGGGCAATGTATCCAACTGCTCAACAATGTTCAGCAGTTCAAGGTAATCAACCTCACTCTCTTCGGTTTCACTGCCTAGATAGCAGGCGATCAGCGCCAAACTAGCGACTTCTTGAGGATACGTCATCGCCAACTTCGCGCCCCACAAGCCACCCGTCGACATCCCCAAAACACTGTAACGATCAATACCTAACTGCTGCATCAGCTGATGGTGATCTTCAGCCAGTTGCTCGATCCCCAGGTCACCCTCATTGATCGGCTGAGAACGCCCATGAGACCATAGGTCAGGAACGATGCAGCGAAAATGCTCCGACAAAAAGCGCAGTTGAGTATCCCACACCCGGCAATCCCACAGAAAACCATGTCCCAGCAAGAGAGGAAACCCCTCTCCCTGATCTAGGTAATGCATTTCCCGATCATTGATCATACAGCTGGGCATAATGTTCCTCTTAGGGATAAGCGTCAGTTAAAGTGAAATGTAAAAGTATGTAAAGCGCATACACTCAACCACTTTTTAAGTATATATTTAAACGTTCAAATATAGAGACACCTCACCCATAACAAAAGCATTGCCGCCATAAAAGAGCATATACACTACCCAAAACAGGTAATACAAAGCGCTATATAGGATAAAAAACGGTTGCACCTTTTTATCGCGATCATTTCAACTGGGCCAGTCTCTCATATACCCCCCCACCACCAAACATGCCTATTTATTAATGCTCACACTTATTTAACCGCCGACATGGCCAACAAACGCTACCAATTACAGCTAACAACCCCTTCTTGCCCGGTTGATAAGAAGTGATTGCCTTCGCCGTCTGTCGCGATAAACTGTACTAACAACACGATCTAGGTAGTAAGGCTATGTTTAAATGAGTGTCAGTTATTAACCGGCTAACACACTCATCATCCTACTAACCTTTATATCTATAACTATAGCAGGCCTTTGGATACCCATGAGAAGAATCAGCATACTCACCTGTGGTTTATTGGCCCTTCTGCTGACCGGCTGTGCGAGTTCTCAAGCCCCCGAGTTACCCGAATATCAAGGGGCTGGCGGTATGACTCAATGGGATATCCAACCTGAAGCCTATCTTTACCATTACAAACATGGCTTTACCGGCGTTGACTCACTAGGTTATAACCCCAAGCTACAAAAGGTCTGGTCCCGCTTAGGGGCAGCGATCACCTGCCGTATCAATTATGACAAAGCTCATATGATTCAATTATTAATACAACAATTTGGCAAGAAAGCGATTACCCATGAACTCAACGGCATCGGCTTCCATCACGTCCAAAGCCGTAAAGTCCCGCAATTCTGTAATTCATGGCGCGTCAACGAGATCAACGCAGCACTGCAGCGCTATCAACAAGGCCGGTTCAACTCATAGTGTGAAGCGGCTATCGATGCACGTCGACTGCCACTAGCGCTACATCTACAGCCGTCTACGATGCATCATCGCTAGCGCCCTTATCCCAATACAACGGCGCGCTGAAGCACTGAGAGTAGTAATCTATAAACGCCCTCACTTTGGGGGCCAGTAGGCGCGAACTGGGGTACACCGCCCAAACGGCAGTGTCGGACATTAATGGGTAGTCCTCCAATATCTGCACCAACTCGCCTTTTTGCAGTTGCTGATAGACACTCCAAGTCGAGCTGATCGCAATACCGATACCATTCGTACAGGCATCTCTGACGGCTTCGCCATTATCGGTACGAAAATGCCCCTGTACTTTAACGACTTGCTCGCCGCTCGGGCCTTTAAAACGCCAATGTTCTAAGCCCAATAAACTGATACAGCGATGATTGATTAAGTCTTGTGGTGATGTGGGTTCACCATACTGCTTAATGTAGTCGGGCGAGGCACAAATAATGCGGTTGTCAGGGGCCAGCTTACGAGCTACCAAGGTTGAATCTTTCAACTCGGCAATACGGATCGCAATATCAAAGCCTCCTTCCACCATATCAATAATGGAGTCGGATAAACGTAGATCGACATTGAGATCAGGATAACTGGACAGAAAACCTTTCAACGCAGGCACTAGATGCATACGTCCAAACGATGCCGAGGCCGACACTCTCAGGGTGCCGGACGGTAAGCTATTGCCCACGCCCACCGAAGCACAGGCAGCATCGACACTGGACAAGACATTCTCGGCATAGGGCAGGAAGTCTTTTCCCTCCTCGGTTAACGACACTTTACGGGTTGTTCGGTGAATCAAACGCACCCCAAGCCCTTCTTCCAGCTTATTAATATGGGCACTGGCGACCGCAGGCGACAAGCCTAACTCGGCGCCTGCCTGACTAATATTATGGCTCGCCGCGACCCTAATAAAGAGCTTCAGATGTTCAATATTCATCGTTATTATCAATATAATCTATAAACAGATTGAGCATTATTGCAGATTATCATCACTAACAATAAGGAATAAAGTACAACTCATCAACTAAACAGAGGTTTCCCCCATGAAAGCAATGATTGTCCGTGAATTTGGTGCACCTGAAGTATTCGAGCTTGCTGAGATCCCAACACCGGTGGCTAAGCCAGGTGAGGTTTTAGTGCGTATCGAGGCAACCAGTGTTAACACCGTCGATATGATGATTCGTCAGTTGGGCCCAGAGTTACCACTCTCTCCCCCAGCGCCAGCAGTGCTGGGTATGGATTTCGCAGGAACAGTCGTCGCTTTGGGTGAAGGTGTCACTACGTTCGCCATCGGCGATGAAGTCTATGGCTGTGCCGGTGGCCTCGCTGACCTTCAGGGAGCGTTGGCTGAGTATATGCCCGCGGATGCCCGCCTGATTGCTCACAAACCAAGCAACCTTTCGATGCGTGAAGCCGCAGCCTTACCACTCGTTGGCATCACCGCTTATGAAGGCTTACTTCGTGCAGGCATTAGCGCCGGTCAACGGGTGCTGGTACATGGCGGTTCAGGCGGTGTTGGCCATGTTGCCGTACTACTGGCCCGTCACTTTGGCGCCGATGTCTATGCGACCGGTGGCGGCGAGAAACAACTCGCCCTGATCGAAAAGCTTGGCGCCAAAAGCATCAACTACAAAACCGAAACCGTTGCTGATTATGTTGCTAAACATACGGATGGTGCCGGCTTTGATGTCGTCTTCGATTCGGTAGGTGGCGCTAATTTAACTAACTCGTTCGAAGCCGCAGCGTTAAATGGCCAGATTGCTTCAACCGTTGCGATGGTCGAACTCGACCTATCCGTTGCGCACTTTAAAGGTCTGTCACTGCATGTTGTCTTTATGCTGATTCCGATGCTTCATAATCATGAGCGTGCGGCCCATGGTCAGATATTGACCGAGATAGCCAAGATCGTTGAAGCCGGAAACCTGATGCCAGTACTCGATGAACAACGCTTTACGCTTACCGAAGCCGGCAAAGCACATGCGCGTCTAGGAAGCGGTCAGGGCATGGGTAAAGTCGTTATCGATATTTAACCTGCCAAGCCAACGGGCCAAGGAAGGCCTGGGGTTAGTCCAAAACGGGATCTAAATAAAGAGAGCTAGCGTGAGCACACAATCGACCCCGTTGAAACAACAACTATTTCATATGACATGGCCAATGTTGATCGGCATGCTGGCCATTAGCAGCGGTCAATTGGTTGATAGTGCCTTTATCGGTCAACTGGGTGCCGAGCCACTCGCAGTGGTGGGTTTTTCAATGCCTATTTATCAACTAATCATTGGTATCCAGGTCGGCCTCGGCATCGCCACCACGGCAGTCATCTCAATGGCGCTTGGCGAAGACAAAACCGCCTACACCAAACAACTAGGGGCACTCATTATTGCCACCGGTTTTGTCCTTATATCGTTGCTCTGCTTATTGCTCTGGGCGACACAGTCTTCTATTTTTTCGTTACTGGGAGCCGATGCAACACTGCTGCCGTTAGTTCGGGTTTACTGGTTTCCTTGGCTAATCAGCTGCTGGCTAGGCGCCATGCTGTATTTCGGCTTCAGTCTTTTTCGTGCCTATGGTCAAACTCGCTTTCCGGGCATTGTGCTGGTGCTTACTAGCCTGATTAATATCCTACTCGATCCACTATTTATCTTTACCTTTGATATGGGACTCGCGGGAGCGGCTTGGGCTACCGTCGGCGCGTTTGGTCTAGGTTGTATGATCATTTTTGTGGCTATTTATCGGCAACGCTGGATTCTACTACCCAACACCCTAGCGACCATCCGCCACGGCTTACAACGGCTCTTTAGCTTTACCGCACCGGCGATGCTCAGTCAGTTTCTGCCACCACTAACGGCCCTGATCGCCACCGGGCTGGTTGCCAGTCATGGTAATGCTATTGTCGCCACGTGGGGGTTAGGTAGCCGGATAGAGTTTTTCTCTATCATCATCGTACTCTCACTGACCATGTCGATGCCTCCGATCATCGGCAGGCTGAGAGGTCGTCAGCAGTTTGCTCAAATTGATCAGCTGATGCGTATCGCCATCGGCTTTGTTATCGTTTTTCAACTGTTTGTAGCACTCATGATTTTGTTCGTGTCAGCCCCCCTTAGTCACCTCTTAACCAGTGATAGACAGACCGCCGACCATGTTCATCAATATCTGTTATTAGTGCCGCTAAGTTATGCAGGGCTTGGGATCAGTATGATCACCATCTCTGCCTGCAGCGCCATCGGGATGCCCGCTCAGGCCGTTATCATTTCTGTCATACGTTTATTTGGCTGCTATCTGCCGCTGCTTTGGATAGGCTCAGTATTGGCTGGGCCGACCGGACTCTTTAGCGGCGCAATGCTCGGTAATATGTTGGCGGGCTATCTAAGCTGGCTGCGCTATCAGCAGCAGTTCAAACGGCTTATTGCCCAATCCCATGATGATCAAGATACGCAGATAAGTGAGACAGAGGCATTGTGTTAATACCAAAGTTAACGCCACTGTTAATACCGTAGGACACTTTTTTAATAGGGCAGTAGGGGCCAGATACGCAATACTGGCGGCGAATAACGCTATCGCACACCGTCAACGAGCCTCAGGTATAAAAAAGGAGGACTGATAACATCAGCCCTCCTTTTCGATATGCTCACTTCAGCTGTCGTATCGCGGCTATGACGGTTTTGCCGCAAGATTCAACTGATCTAGTCGAGCATCGATCGCCTGCACAACAGCATCGTTTTTCAGTGGATCAAGAGCATCCATATGCGGCGCGCCAAAATCGCCAGCATCATTATCGAAATACAATCCTGTAGCGCTAGCAAACTCATCATCAAGGGCCGCGCGGGTGAGTATTTTTGCCCCCTTGCTCAGATCGCCCCCGGCAACACCAAATGCATTTTTGACCATTTTACTGCCCAACATCGAACCGGGATTAACGGCGATAATAGCCGGACCGGTGTCACCCAAGGCCAGCGCTAGATGCCGCGACCACATGGTCAACGCCAGTTTACTCTGAGCATAGGCAGAGAAATCATCCACACCATTAACCGGCCCCGCTAACATCTCAAGATCGACCGGAGCCTGCGCGGCAGAAGACAAATTAATCACCCGTCCCGATGCGCCTAGCAATGATAACAACCGCTGCGTTAACACAAAGGGTGCTAGCGTGTTAACCGTAAAACGGGGGTCAATCTCATCGTTGCTAACGCTAGCCGGCAGATTATAGATGCCTGCATTGTTGATCAGCACATCCAATGATGCAGTCTGCTGAGTAATCTTATCGGCCAACCCATAAGCCTGCGACAGCTGCGATAGATCGGCGATAAACCCCTCAACCTTCCCTTCCCCCGGCAGTGCCGCGAGTTGTTTTTCAACCGCGGCCAGCTTCGCGGCATTACGCCCGTGAAGTAAAATATGATGGCCTAAAGAACGCAGCATTTTAGCGGTTTCAAAGCCGATACCATCGGTAGAGCCGGTAATCAAAATTGTTTTTTGCATGTGTAAGCCTTCGTGACTCAAAAGTTCTCGCTAAATGTTGTTAGTCTGTCGTTGCTGATATGACACGGACCATTGTCTTTCCTCATGCCCAAAGCAACGCGCCTCTCAAACTAGCAGCCTTGGTTAGACTAACAGCCTAACTATTGATTAATAATCCCTATCGATCATGAATAAGTTTAAACAAAATATTGATAATCGAGCATCGGCTAAGCAATTCTGATGCCCCTTTTAACAGTGCACTCAGCTGGGTGACTCAATTTGTAAATCATCTTGGCTAAGGATGTCAGTGATATCTGTGTGCGCGTCAACCAGAATGCTATTTTCGTTTCGTTACAGGCCAGCCACATGAATCTCTATCTACGCATGCTTTATCTTTTAATTGCTTCGGTATTCAAGCCAAGACTGTCGATCCATCACCCAAAAAACACCTTATCGCTTCGCGTCTTACCCAATGATATCGATATTAATCGCCACATGAATAATGGCCGTTTTCTCACTATCTGTGATCTGTCACGGGTGGATATGTTTATCCGCACTGGACTGGCCAAAACTATGATGCGTGAAAATTGGATGCCGGTTGTGGCAGAGCAAACCATGGTCTACAAACGGCCGTTAAACCTGTTTCAAAGCTATGATATTGAAATGGAAATTACCGGTTGGGATGAAAAAACCTTTCATATGACGCACACCTTTATCGCCAATAGCAAAGCGTCTAAAGGCCGAATCCTAGCGCAGGGCACATCGAAAGGTTGCGTACTCAGCAAGCAGGGAGTCATCCCTCCCGCCGAGGTTATCGAAAAAGTACAGGCCCGTTTAGCCCGTCGCCAAGCTTGAGCCTATTGGTAGGCGCATGCTTTTATAACAATTTCATCGATCGCTAACGCTCAATGCGCCTGAAAGCGACCGGCTCATGGCAGTAACAGCGTCCCTCGTAACTGCCCCGAGGTATGCAGGCTTTGAATCACCTCTTTTAGAATACTCTCCACCGCCCGGGCAGCCCTAGTTTTCGGTCGCCCTTTAAGGGATACGATCGCATGGACACGCTTAACTTCTGGGCTGACAATTTTTAAGGCATCGAGCTGATCACCCCGCCACTCTTGCGTTACCACATCATAGGGAGCAATCGCTTTGGCCAAATCACTGTTAACAATACTGCGAATAACATTGGCAGAGTTTTGTTCATAACGGATATTCAGCGGCCGCCTAGCCTCCAATGCTTTCTGTTCGAGTTGCAGACGCATGCTATGGGGCTTAGCGGGCACCACCAAAGGAAACTCACATAGCTGTTCAAACTTGATCGTTCCCTCATTGGCAAAGGGCAGCAACGCTTTGCCAAATAGATAAAGGTTCTCTTGGTAAGCCGAAATAGCATCCACTCCATCAATATCCGCCGCGTTGGGAATCAACCCTAAATCCACCTTACCCTCTTGCACCAAAGCCGCCGCATCGACACTCATCGCATCGCGCACCTGCAACTGAATATCCGGATAGCGGGTTTCACATAAAGACAGCAGATGGGGAATCAGGGCAAACGCTTTGGAAGAATCGATCACAACCGCTACTTCCCCTCTGGGGGCTAATTCATCGGAGATAAGGTCCGATTTGGCCTTATCCACCTGCCGTAAAATCAGTCTCGCGTGATGTAAAAAGCTTTCACCGGTCTCGGTCAGCTTTACCCCTTTAACACTGCGGGCAAAAAGTTTTATCGATAGCTCAGTTTCCAACGCCGCTATCTGATGGGTCAACGCCGGCTGAGCGACAAAAATAGCGCGAGAAGCGGCCGAAAAGCTTCCATGTTCAGCGATCTGGACAAAATATTCCAACTGCTTCAGATTCAAACCATCACCCGCTTATAAACCATTAAAAAACACGATGGTTAAGTATATATAATATGTATTTTTTTAATATCATCACTCCCCCTAAACTCCATCCAACGGGACAATTTAGGTATCGGCCATGTGCGACGTTCAACCAACACGAGAACAGCAGCTGCAACGCATTCTTACGCCACTGCAACGCTTCATCAAAGCGGAGAATATCGTCACCAGCGTTGAAGCCTTGCGGGCTTACGAGTGTGATGCCTTCACCACCATGCGTCAGTTGCCACTGCTCACCGTACTGCCTGACACCATTGAACAGGTACAGCAGATCATGCGCCTCTGCTATGAATTGGATATCTCGGTGGTTGCTCGAGGCGCAGGCACAGGGCTAACCGCAGGTTCCATGCCGGTCGAAAACGGCCTGTTGCTGAGCATGACCAAATTTGATCGCATTCTCGATATCGATATTGCCAATAAAACCGCCCTGATTGAGCCCGGTGTACGCAACCTAGCCGTGACTCAAGCCGCAGCACCTTACAATCTCTACTTCGCACCGGACCCATCATCACAACTGGCCTGCTCCGTGGGTGGTAACGTGGCCGAAAACGCCGGCGGTATTCACTGCCTCAAGTATGGCCTGACCGTACACAATATTCTTGAGCTCGACGTGATCACCATTGAAGGCGAGCGACTCACCCTTGGCGGCGCTTCGTTAGATGCCGCAGGATATGATCTCACCGCACTGTTTGCGGGATCTGAAGGGCTGCTCGGTGTGATTGTCGGCATTCGAGTTAAACTGCTTGCCAAACCCGCCAGCGCCCGCGTGTTGTTATGCGGTTTTGCCAGTATAGAGAATGCCAGCCACGCCATTGCACAGATCATTTCGGCCGGTATTATCCCCGCCGGTCTAGAGATGATCGACCATACCGGTATCAATGCCATCGAAGAGCTGATGCATGCCGGTTACCCCGTCGATGCGGCGGCCGTCTTAATCTGCGAACTCGATGGCAGTGTTGATGAAGTAGAGGACGAGCTCACCCGGGTGATTTCACTATTGGAAGCACTGGATGCCACGAATATCCAAATATCCAATAATGAGGAAGAGAAGACACGTATCTGGGCGGCACGAAAAGCGGCTTTTCCCGCGATGGCGAGGCTAGCACCGGATAACTACATTATGGATGGCACCATACCGAGAAGAGCCTTGGCCGATGTTTGGCAACGCATCAATCAACTCGCCGATGAATATCAATTATTAGTGGTCAATGTCTTCCATGCCGGCGATGGCAATATGCACCCCTCTATTCTGTTCGACGCCATGGATGCCAACCAACACCATCGGGCCGAAGAACTCGGCACACGTATTCTAGAACTCTGCATCGAGGTGGGCGGCACCATTTCGGGAGAGCACGGCATCGGTCTCGAAAAGATCAATCAGATGTGCCTGCAGTTCACCGAAGCTGAGCTCCAACAGTTCCACGATGTTAAAGCCGCCTTCGATGCCAAAAACCTGCTCAACCCGGGTAAACAGATACCAACCCTCGCCCGCTGCGCTGAATTTCATGCGATGCACGTACATCAAGGCGAGATGCCTTTCCCCCATCTGGAACGTTTTTAATATGCTCGATATCCAAGATTTAACGGCACAGGTACAACACGCGGCGGCGACGAAAACCCCATTGCAGATTCAGGGTGGCGGCAGTAAACATTTTTATGGCGCAGCAACGGCGGGAACACCATTAATAATGGCCGAGTACCAAGGCATTATTAACTATGAACCCTCTGAACTAGTCATCACCGCTCGGGCAGGTACCCTCTTAAAAGAGATAGAGCAGTTGCTGGCACAGCAAGGGCAGATGCTTGGCTTTGAGCCACCACGATTTTCTGACCATGCCACCCTCGGTGGGACTATCGCCTGTGGTTTGTCAGGCCCACGGCGCCCTTACGCCGGAGCGGTTAGAGATTTTGTTCTTGGAGTCACGCTGATCAATGGTCAAGGGCAGCGCCTTAAGTTTGGCGGTCAGGTGATGAAAAATGTCGCCGGTTATGATCTATCCCGTTTGATGTGTGGCGCACTAGGCACATTAGGGGTTTTGCTGGATATTTCTCTAAAAGTGATACCTAAACCTCATTATGAAGAAACCCGAGTACTCAGCGCCACTTTTCCACAGATGCAGAGTCTACTAGCGGATATTGGCCGCCAACCCGTTCCGGTTTCCGCTACCCTACAGCATGAGGATCAACTCTATATCCGTTTATCCGGTGCACAGGGTGGCGTTAGGGAAGCCATACAACGGATCGGCGGTGATACACTGGCCGATTCTGATAGCCTCTGGCATAACCTCAAAGAACAGCAACATGGCTTTTTCCAGCAACCCACACCGCTGTGGCGCGTCTCGCTACCGCCGATGGCCGCCGCTATTCCAGACAGCTTATATGATGGCCAAATATTGACCGAGTGGGGTGGCGCCCTTCGCTGGCTCTATAGCCAGCAGGGCGAGCAGATTCAGCAGTGGGCCAAAGCCCAGGGTGGACACGCCACCTGTTTCAGAAACCCCATGGCAGGCACCCATATTTTCACCCCGCTGCCCGCGCCGTTACTGGCACTGCATCAACGCCTCAAAGCCCGTTTCGATCCCGAGCATATTTTCAATATTGGCCGCATCTACCCTGACCTTTAATCCGGCACGCCAGAGACCTCCACCATGCAAACGAACCTAGCAGATTTCATCAAGGACACCCCGGAAGGCCAGGAAGCCGATGCGATTCTACGCAAGTGCGTACACTGCGGCTTCTGTCTCGCTACCTGCCCCACCTATAACGTGCTGAATAATGAGTTAGACAGCCCCAGAGGCCGTATCTATCTGATAAAACAGATGCTCGAAGGGCAGCCAGTGACATCTAACACACGAGATCATCTTGATCGCTGCCTCCAGTGTCGTGCCTGTGAAACCACCTGCCCATCCAATGTTGAGTATCATCGGCTATTAGATATTGCTATTCCATTAGTGGAGCAACAAGCCCCCCGCAATGTTAAACAAAGACTGCTGCGTACTGCGATCGTCAATGTGCTGCCCTATCGCTCGCGGTTTCAATCGTTACTGAGACTAGGACAAACCCTTAAACCGTTGCTGCCTTCACATCTGAAAATAAAAATACCCGCATACGAGAAAAAAAGCCCCTGGCCTAACGATAGCCATGCCCGCAAAATGCTCGTGCTAGAAGGCTGCGTGCAACCGGGCCTTGCACCGGATATCAATGCGGCCAGTGCCCGTGTTTTTGCTTACCTTGGCATATCCCTGATCACGGCCCCGAAAGCGGGCTGTTGTGGCGCCGTCAGCTATCATCTTAATCGGCAAGCCGACGGACTGGATTTTATGCGTCACAATATCGATGCCTGGTGGCCTTACATCGATGCGGGCTGCGAAGCTATTGTAATGACCGCCAGTGGTTGCGGTGCAACAGTGAAAGAGTATGGCGAACTGTTAAAACGAGATCCGGCTTATGCAGACAAAGCCTTCAAGGTTTCATCCTTAGCCAAAGATGTTGTCGAAGTCTTAACCCATGAAGAGCTACATCAACTACCACTGAGCCCCAAGACCAAAATAGCCTTTCAATGCCCCTGTTCGTTACAACATGCACAGGGCCTATCCGGCGAAGTTGAAAGAATCCTCACACGACTGGGCTTTGAAACCACCTTTGTGGCGGATAATCATATCTGCTGCGGCTCGGCAGGCACCTACTCTATCTTTCAGCCAGAGCTAGCCCAGGCATTAAAAACCAAAAAACTTAACAACCTCATGAGAGGGCAACCTGAGGTGATCGGCACCGCCAATATCGGCTGCATGACCCATTTAAACGCAGCCGCAGAAGTACCGGTAAAACACTGGATACAGATCGTCGACCAAGCTATCCAGCAAACTTAGTTATGATGGAAGGCGGTCATCCGATGTCGGGCATTTTATGTCGTTCGAACAGCCGCTTATCAACAGCCACTCAAAGGTAACTCGCGGGTTATTTTTGGCTGTTTCATCGAGAACATGGTGCTGGTAGAGCGAATCCCCTCGGCCGGTAATAACATATTACTTAACAGTGCTTCGTAACTCTCCATATCCCGGGTAATAATCTTGAGAAGGTAATCACAAGAGCCACTGACCGAATGGCACTCCTGTATCTCGGGACAGGCCGCCACCATCGACAGAAACGATTTCAAAGTTTCAGGGTGGTGGTTATCCATTGAGATCTGCGCAAAAGCGACCACATTTAAGTTGATTTTTTTAGGCGATAACACCGCCGTGTAGTGTTCAATATAGCCCTCAGCCTCTAGTCGCTTAAGCCGTCGCCAACAGGGCGCTCCCGACAGACCGATGGTTTCGGCCAATTCACGATTGGTCAGCCGACCATCTTTCTGCAAAGACGCCAGTATCGCTACATCAAAGCTATCCAGCATAATTTGTTTCCTTTATCTGCCAATAGAAGAAATCATCTTGCTTATTATCCCTTAAACAAAGCTTCTTTAGAAAGATAATTTCGTCACTAAGGCACTAAAATAAATAGATTGAATAACACAATAAAAAGCTGGGAAACAGCTCATGCTGAGGTCGACTAAGTCATGAACAAGGTAACGTTAGAAACCCCGAAAGCGACATCGCTCATCGATATCCCTATTAATCTCGACTGGCTGCACATCGCCGAATTGATGCTTGCATCACGCGCACTCGACACCATCGAAGAGCAAGAGTTAGTGCCTGCTAAGTTAGTCTTTAATCAGTTTTCTGCCCGTGGCCATGATTTTGCTCAGATTATTCTCGGCTCACTGTTGACCCACCCCCATGATGCTGCCACTGGCTATTATCGCTCCCGCCCTTTCGTGATGAGCCTCGGTATCGATTTAGATGATGTGGTTGCATCGCCGATGGCCACAGCCGGCGGCTATAGTGATGGGCGAGATATCGGGGTTGTCTGTAATTACCCTAATCCAAACCGCACCGGCGCGATGCTCTTTCCGATGTGTGGCGGTGTCGGGGCACAATACTCCCCCATCGCAGGCTGGGCGCAATCGATCGTTTATCATCGGGACCAACTAAAGGATAGCCATTATAACGGCGCTATCGCTGTATCGATGGGAGGCGACTCTTCGATGTCCACCAGCGGTTTCTGGGCGGCATTAAATATCTCCACCACCCATAACCTACCCCACCTATTTTATATTGAAGATAACGGCTACGGCATCTCCGTTCCCCAGACGGAACAGACCCCCGGCGGCGATCAGGTAGCAAATCTAAAAGCCTATAAGAACCTGCACATTATTGAAGGTGATGGCACCGACCCGGAGCAAACCCCAGCGCTAATAAAGGAGGCTGTCAACTATGTCCGTTCAGCTAAAGGCGCCTGCCTGTTAAGACTGAAAGTGCCTCGCTTGTGCGGTCATACCTTTCAAGACACTCAAACCTATAAATCACCCGAATTTATCGCCGATGAGATGGCCCGTGATCCGCTGCCGAAATTACAGGCCTTTATGCTGCAGCAAAAACTCATCACCGCCGCTGCTTGGCAGGCGCTCGAAACAGCGAGTGTTAACAAGATTCAAGCATCCGTAGCGCGAGCAAAAGCCCGTCAGCAACCAGAGCCTGGCAAGCTCACCCGCTTCGTCTATGCCGAACAGGGCCAGACACAACTCCGAGGAGGCCTCGCAGCAGACAACCATCGTTTTCCGGCACAGAGCAGTACACCTAACCCCACAGGTGCACGGCTCAATATGCTCACAGCGATTCGTAAAACCTTAGATTATGAGTTGGAGACCAACCCCAAAGTGATCGTCTTTGGAGAAGATGTTGGCCCTAAAGGGGGCGTGCATGGAGCCACCTTAGGCTTACACGAGAAGTTTGGCCGCCACCGGGTATTCGATACCAGTTTATCTGAAGAGGGTATTATCGGCCGTTCAGTAGGCATGGCGTTGAGTGGATTGATGCCGGTGCCTGAAATTCAGTTCCGGAAATATGCCGAACCCGCCGCAGAACAACTCACCGACACCGGCATTATGCGCTGGCGAACCAACAATCAATTTGCCGCGCCGATGGTCGTTAGAATCCCCGGCGGTTTTGCTCGCCGAGGCGATCCATGGCACTCCATGAGCGATGAAGTCGAATGGGCCCACAAGGTTGGCTGGCAACTGGCAATGCCCTCCAATGCCGAAGATGCGGTCGGTTTACTGCGCTTTGCTTTGCGGGATAATAACCCCACCATTTTCTTTGAACACCGTTTCTTACTGGATCACAGTTGGGCTCGTCGTCCTTACCCCGGCGATGAGTTTGTCATTCCCTTTGGTCAGGCCAAGCGCTTAACCTGTGGAGACAAACTCACGGTTGTCTGCTGGGGAGCGATGGTTGAACGCTGCGAAAGCGCTGCGAAACAGCTCGACATAGGCATCGAAGTGATCGACCTTCGCACCCTGCAACCTTGGGATAAAGAGGCCGTCCTCAGTTCGGTAGACAAAACTGCTCGCTGCTTGATTGTCCATGAAGACAATAAAACCGCGGGCTTTGGTGCCGAGATCGCCGCCACCCTATCAGAAGAGTTATTTTTTAGCTTAGATGCGCCGATTCAACGACTCACCATGCCGGATATCCCCAGTCCTCACAATATTCACCTGTTGGAAAACGCACTTCCCAGTGAACAGCGTATTGCTCAAGCCATGCAAAACCTGATCGCCGTCTAAAGAGGAGCCCGCCATGCAAAATTCAATATCAATTACCCTACCCGCCGATGCGCTAGAAGGCACTGCGGCAAAGGTCGCTGAGTGGTTAGTCACAGAGGGTCAACAGGTGACCAAAGGGACTCCTCTACTGGAGCTGGAAACCGATAAGGTCACGATGGAGATCTGTGCCGAAGCCGATGGCGTGATGAGCCAAATACTGGCAGTTCCCGGCACTGAAGTCGATGAAAATACGCCGCTTGGCCTCATGCAGAGTAGCACCGTTAGCGCCATCGAGCCGATTAAAGCCGCTCAGACTAAAACAGCATCCAGCGCAACATCATCCGTTCCTAGGATAGCCAACAACGCCGAGCAGCTCGATATCACGCTACCTGCCAATCAATTAGAAGGCTTGACCGCTAAAATCGCTCACTGGCTAATCGATGTCGGCGACCCCGTTGAACAGGGAGCCCCACTATTGGAATTGGAAACAGACAAAGTGATTCTGGAAGTCATTGCGCCTGCTAACGGTGTACTCTTGCAGCAGGATAAACAGCCCGGCGATGACGTCGAAGAGGGCTGCCTGCTGGGTAAACTGACTCAACATATCGATTCCTCGATGAAGACAACCGACCTCTCTCACGCGATAGCTTCAACGGATCAAGCGAACGACCATCAACCGGCGAGCGATGCGCGTAACGCCCGCCATCTAATCGGTCCTGCGGTACGACGCTTATTGGATAAGCACGGCCTCGATATCAATTTAATCAACGGCAGTGGCCGTGGTGGCCGAGTCACCCGAGATGATGTACTGGCCTACTTAGATGCTCCGATAGATGCTCAGTCAGTCACTCAAGCCACAGCAACGCCAGTGACTTCAGCGATAACGGACCTCACTTCAATAACGGAGCAAGCTAGTCGACTGGTGCCCCATTCGCCGATGCGTAAATCGATTGCTAGCCATATGGTTAAGAGCCTGCTACAGACTGCTCCCCATGTCACCAGTGTCTTTGAAATGGATATGGGGCGCATCATCGAACACCGAAAACAGTGTCAGTTAGGGTTTACCGAAGCCGGTGTAAAACTGACCTACACCGCGTACTTCCTCGCTGCCACGGTCAAAGCGATGCACGCGGTACCATCGGTTAACGCTCGCTTTCATGAAGAGGCATTAGAGATATTCAGCGACATCAATATTGGTATTGGCACCGCACTGGGTGATAAAGGGTTGGTTGTGCCCGTCGTCAAACAGGTGCAAAACAAAAACCTATTTGAAATCGCCTCAGCACTGCAGCAACAAACAGAAAAAGCCCGACTAGGCAAACTCACCGCTGCCGATATGAAAGGCGGCACCTTTACTCTATCGAATCATGGTGTCAGTGGTAGCCTATTTGCGGCACCGATCATCATCAATCAACCCCAGGTAGCGATACTCGGGATCGGTAAACTGGAAAAGCGAGTCGTCGTTGAAGAGGTCGATGGTGAGGATATTATGACCATCCGCCCCAAATGCTATGTTTCACTGAGTATTGACCACCGCGCCCTCGATGCCTATCAAACCAACCTGTTCTTAACGCAGTTTGTCGACAGCATCGAAAACTGGGGTAAGTAGTCACGCAAGGTTGGCTGCCACTGGCTCGCCAACCCTCATCGCAATAATGAGTTGGACAGGATATACACTGACTAACGGCTAAGGATCGCCAAAAGATCCGCCCGCCACGGCTCAACCTGACCATAGTAACCACTTATATCGAGTGGCGTCATTTGCCCTCCTCGTTCCAGCACAAGGGTCGGAAAACCTCCGCCACCGGCGCCAGCCAGTCGTGCTCGACTGGCAACAATATGCTGCTCAACCGGACCGCTTAATTGTTGTGCCAATGATTGCCGAAAAACCCCGGCCTCAATACCTTGCGCTATGGCTAACTCCAGCAACACAGCTTGATCCACAATTTTACGGCCAGCAACAAAGTGTGCTTTCTGCAGAGCCACCAACATGGCATAACCATCCGCCCCACAGGCTTGCGCCGCCAAAATAGCGGCGATGGGAGGCAGCGAATCAAACACCGCCGTTTCATCCAGCAACAAACCATCAACGTAATCCCGGCCAAATCGCTGGCCACTGATTTTTCCGATGCGGGCATCATTCGCCATCACAAAGCTGCGCAGTTCGGCTGTCACGGAGCGGCCACTCATTAAACCGCCACCATGCAATGTCAATGTCACGTTATCTAGCTCATGAACGCAAGCCAGCAAGGGGGCCGCACCATAGCACCAGCCACACAGCGGGTCATAAATATAATGGAATATCGGGGTGTGCATTAAGTTGTCCTTAAAATAATTTGCGCGAGCGGAATCTTATTCCGGACGCGCTCGGAGGTAGCTCACTTCAGAGCCAACCAAAAGGCTTTTGATTGACGAGCAAAGGATAGAATCTCTGATCAGCAACTAAGCCCTAACATGAGGGCGTTGTTGATTAACCCTCAGCATCCATCAAGCGTGGATTACCATTTCATCTCGCCCTTATTCACTTTGGCACCAATCTCCAAAGCGGTCCCTAAACCGAGCGTTGGGTAAAGCTGGTTCATACGCTGGATTAGACTCGCAGCATCGGCCGCTTCCTCTAAAGATGACTCAAAACGACGCAAATAAGTTTTGCTAAACTCAACCGCCGCCAGTCCAGTTGGTGCGCCACTGTTGGCGTGTCCGGGGATAACCGTATCAGGCCCGAGCGATTCGATCCCTTCTAAGATAGAGAACCACGCGGCCCGCTCCGCAGAGGTTTGGCTATCAGCAGTCCACAGATGCAAGCCACTGAACACATTTACCCCACCGACAACCGCTTTGATTGAAGGAATCCAGACATAGCTGCGGCCGGGAAGCTCACCATCCAAGCCTTTTATCTCTAGTTTTTTACCTTCCAATATCAAACCTTCAGCGGGTAATTCGCTAGGGATAATAGGCTTACGCGGTGCATTGGCACCCATTTTAGGTCCCCAAAAACCAACTTTCTTTTGCACTGTTTGTTTAATCCAGGCAATGGTCGGTTTGCTGGCAACGATCTTCACGTCGGGAAATTCAGCCTTGATCACTTCAAGCCCAAAATAATAGTCCGGATCGCCATGGCTAACATAAACGGTTGTTAGCCTCTTCTGACTCTTTAAAATCTCCGCCACCAGCCGATGCGCATCAGCGCGGGAAAACTGTGCATCAATCAGAACGGCATCATGCTCTCCTGTCACTAACACCGAGTTCACATGGAAGCTATTGCCATCGGCGTTATAGACTTTCAAATTAAGAGTATCGCTGTCGTTGGCCCAAGTTCCATTCGTTAAAGAGACCGATAGTGCAGCAGTTAGCAGTAGTGACTGTATTGTTTTCATGTAAACCTCATTGCGTTAAATTCGAGATCACTGTAGTGATTGAGATAGAGGTTACGTGCTTCATTGGTTCAGATATATATGCAATAATTGACTACTTTATTTCAAAAAGTGAACATATGGATCGTCTACAGGCTATGCAGGTTTTTACCGAAGTGGTTAAACGGGGGAGCTTTACCGCCGCGGCCGACCATCTCGATATGAGCCGCGTCAAAGCAACACGTTTTGTGTCTGAATTAGAAAAGTGGCTGGGAACGCGGTTACTGCAACGCTCGACTCGCCGGGTCTCACTCACGGAGGCAGGTCAAGCTTGTCTAGTGCAGTGTCAGCAGATGCTAGAGTTAGAAAATGGTCTACAGGCAACCATCGGCCAGCGTGACAGCTCGCCTAAAGGGCAACTGAGGATTACCTCTAGCAGCTCGTTCGGTCAGCTACATCTGGCAACGGCGGTAACGGATTATCTGCAACGCTATCCGGATGTATCTGTCGATATGATGATGCTCGACCGAACGGTCAATCTGATTGAGGAGCGTATCGACCTAGCCATAAGAATTTCAGGTGAACTCGATCCCGGTTTAGTCGCCCGCCGTCTAGCCCCATGCCGCTCGGTTATCTGCGCCTCGCCAGCCTATCTTGCAGCGCACGGCACACCGACAACACCAGAACAGCTAGCTGAACATAACTGCCTTACCTATTCCAATTTTGGCAAGGGCGAGTGGCGTTTCCAGCATCCCCAAACTGACGAAATTGGCGTACCCGTCAGCGGTAATCTCAGTGCTAATGAAGTTGGCGCTCTCACCGCCGCAACCTTAGCCGGTGCCGGAATCGCCTTACAACCCACCTACCTTGCCGGCCCTTACATTCGAAGTGGCGAGTTAACCCCACTATTGGAGGCCTGGCATCCGCCGGAACTGGTTATTTGGGGCGTGTACCTCTCTCGACAACATGTTCCGGCGGCACTAAGAAGTATGCTCGACTTTCTGGTTGAGCGTTTCAGTGAAACACCCTATTGGGATCGCTAGGATTCTCTCAGGTATCCCGCTGATTACGAAAAGCACCCGGGGTTAACCCGACCCGTTTCTTAAAAAAGCGCGAGAAATAAGCTGGATCTTTAAAACCCAGATCATAAGCAATCAATGATGCTGGTGCGGCGGTGTAGATTAGAAAGCGCTGGGCTTCAAGAATCAATCGATCCTGTAACAGCTCGCTAATAGTCTTGCCCACCACAGCCGAACAAGCCCGATTCAGTCCCATGGGCGTGGTATTCAACATCTGCGCATAATGATCCGCCGATAGATGATCGCGATAATGCATTTCGATCAACTGACACAGCTCTTTATAGCGCTGCTCATAGCGTGAACCCGATTCACTACTGCTATAGGCGGAGTGTAATTTGCGACCGATACGCACCAGTAACGAATACAGCAACCATTCAAACATCACCACTCGCCCTATCTGGTTATCACGATATTCACGGGTCAGATTGGCAAACTGCTGATCGATCAAGGGTTGGTCCGGATCATTCTCGGTTAACTGAATCACCAACGCTTTACTCAACAGCTCCTCTTTAAAGGGAAAGCGGTGCTGAAACTGCTCATCCTGCACCAATAATTGCGACACGGTGACCACCGAACCTTCGGTATTTTCTTTATAAAATTGGAAACCATGCACCACCCCTGGAGGAATAGTGATCAGACAGGGAGCAACCTCCTCCTGCTCTAGGCCGTCGATATGGATTCTCACCCCGCCCTTGCGAACATAGATCAGCTGAAACATCTTCGGGTGGGTGTGAATATTAATCGTCCAATCAAACAGTTCGGCCCGGGTGCGAATATCTTCAATATGGATAAACTCTGGATCTTCCCGCGAAGGCTCTTCGCTATACAGTGCGTAGGTGGAGATTAACGCTTCACCCTTCCGTCGATTTTTTTTACTCATAGCGGACAAGGCCCCATCGCCGTGTGTTGGTATGCTTTAGGGTAAAAGTACAATTCTTTGGCTGGAAAATCTATTCATAATAGGCAAAAAGAGAGAGGTGTTAAGTCGTATAGCGCTATGATGAGCTATCGATATCGGTGTCGAAAACAGAAAGAACCCCATATCGACTAAATATCAATGTAGTATCGCATATTCAGTAAAGCGAACGGGCGAAAGATTGCCGCTAAAAACTACTGTTTAAAAAGTGCAATTAATGAAAAAAACAATGAACGAGGAGATAATCAGTAAATACTGACCCGAGCTTATAGCCCTAAAATGTAACCATTAAACGCGCTCAGACTCGCCCTTAAGCCAGCCTGAGCACACAACGCAGACGCTTAATCAGTGCCATCCGTCAGCAAAACAACACCAGCACCGGTATTTGAAATCGGTGCATGGTAGTGCTTATGCAGCACATTAACGTTAGGCGATAACGCCCCTCGCATCACCATCCACATGATCACTTCAATTCCTTCAGTGCCCGCCTTTTCCATGATTTCAGCGTTAGAAAAAGCGGTCATTTTTTCCGGGTCATTAATGATGTAATCCATACACTTCAGATCAAAGTCTACATCGATAATACCGGCCCGCTCACCCTGTAACTGATGCGACATACCACCGGTACCAAAAACCGCCACCTTGGTATCTTCAGGATAAGACTCAATCGCGATCCTTAACGCTTTACCCAAATCATAACAACGCTGGCCACTTGGTAATGGATGTTGCACGGTATTAACTGCCAACGGAATCAGTTTACATGGCCATTCAGGCAGGTGACGGAACATCAGTCCCATCGGCACAACACAACCATGGTCAACTTTCATTTCCTGACACATGGTCATATCAAACCCCTGATTAATCAGGGACTCAGCTAAATGCCAAGACAGTTGCGCATCCCCCTCAAATGAGGCAGTCGTGGGAATGCCCCAACCTTCATCATCATTCTGATAGGTATCGGCGCAACCAATTGCAAAAGTCGGCACGGTATCCAAAAAGAAATTCAAACCATGGTCGTTATACACGACGATTACTACATCAGGCTTTTCCTCTGCTAACCAAGCTTTTACCGGCTCGTAACCGGCGAAAAAACGCTGCCAATACGGGTCATTTTCCTGCTTGTTCGCCATCGCATTGCCGATTGCCGGAATATGAGACGTTGTAATACCACCAATAACCTTACCCATTCCAGTAACCTCCACGCTGTTGTAACTTCTCATCAAAACCTTCGGCATTGTTTAGCAGCACTTGCTTAAACTCATCAGTGGTAATGTTATGGAAGGACGCACCGGCATCCTGCACACTCAAACCATGGAAAATGGCAATTTTTGCTAGATAGTAAATATTGCCACCGAGTTGTAACAGCTTAAGAAAGTTACCTTCCAACACCGCGATACGCTGCTCATCCGGGAGGTTAAACTTACGACAGTAAGCATCCATATCGGCTGCAAACTCTTCGCGATTTGCCGCACTATTGAAGCTATACGCCATCTTATTCAAGTTATAGGCAGAGTGGGAACGTTTTCCATCAAACACATAAGTGCCTGGGATATCGTCATAATCATGCTTTTGCCAAACCATGCTGATTGCCCTTTTATTGTTGAGATTTATATCTGAGATCAGCGAGTGACTTCGCTATCTATTGTTTATGTATTTTTATCTAAAAAACGCACATAATTAAGAGATAAAATGATATAAAAATTGTACTTTTCGAATATCAGCAGCGAGAGTAAATTGTCCTATGGGTCAATCTTCCGAAATACTTACCGTACAGTTTTACGGCGATCAAGAGCAGTATGTCACCCCGGACCTGCTCCACTGCGAGCCACTCATCACCCGCAGCCGAGCCCATCAATTCACCATTCGCCCCCATCGGCACCATGGTTTGAGTCAGATATTCTATCTACAGCGGGGCAGCGGTGAAGCCAATTTAGATGGTGACACAACCACCATCAAAGGCCCCTGCATCATTGTTATTTCAGAGATGTGTGTACACGACTTTCTTTGGTCGGAAGATGTTTCGGGGATGGTGCTGTCGATTGCCAGCCCGTTATTAGAAAGAGTCGAACAAGCCGTGCAGAAAGAGCAACCGGTGATTAAATCGACGCTCATCATGACCGTGCGACGTGAACAGACGCAACTGGAATCGATCCTCAATCTAATTCAGCATGAGTATTCCCAACCCATCATCAGCGGACGATCAGAAGCCCTCGGATCACTGGTGCAATTATTGGGCATCTGGTTGGAACGCAACGCCGTTCATCGGCACTATTTGGGTAACCATCAAGATCGAAAAAGTGAATACCTCAACCGCTTTACCGATCTCATCAATCGGGATTTTGCCCAGCATCGAAAAGTGGAAAGTTATGCCGAAGAACTAGGCATTACCGCACCTTATCTCAACAGTTTGTGCCAAAAACTCATCCAACGCAGCGCCCTGCAATTGATTCACGATCGTCTGCTGCTCGAAGCCAAACGGCATTTGATCTACACCGTCACCAGTATTAATGAGATCGCTTACGAACTGGGGTTTAACGACCCCGCCTACTTTAACCGCTTTTTTAAGCGACTCGCCCAACTGACGCCAAAACAGTTCCGCTCACAGAATGTGAATAACCGTTAGCGGTTCTTTTGCTGTACCGACAAAAACAGCAGGCGTTACAAAATTGAATCAGCGATCGATCAACACCACTGTATGAGCAGTGTATTACCCTCAAGCCTCAGGTGCGATATCGCCACCACCGAGTGACTGATAAAGTTTTGCCTGAATGACAAATTGGTTATAGCGGTTTTCCAACAGTGATGTTTCGATACTACGTCTCGATTCCATCGAGCTAATCCAATCGATGATATCACTCTCCCCATGCTGATATCGACTTCCGTAGATCGCCTCAATCGCTTGCGCGTTAGTATACTGCGCTTGATAAATATCGCCCTGATAACCGAAGTGTTGTTTAGCCGTCAACAGGTTCGCTACCTCTTCAAATGCTTGATAAATCGTATCTCGATAATCCACTACGGCCAGCTGATAGTCGACTTCAGAAATATCTTTGTTTAATGTCATCTCCTGCCACTCTAAGAAGGGCAAAACAATACCGCTACCCAACGTAGCAACCGGGTTTTGCAATAAATTCAATAAGCTTGAAGATGAGGTGTTTAGCGATCCTGTTAGAGTAAAGGTCGGCATATAGCTGGCATCTAACGCATCTTTAGACGCTAGCGTGGATTTCAGGGCATACAAACTGGCTTTAACATCCGGTCTGCGCAACAGCAGATCCGCCGGAATCCCCGCCTCAATATCAGGGATAAGTTGGGCCGGTAACCGGTCGACGTTTATACCAACGTCTTGCAAAGGCTGATTAAGCAGAATGGAGATCGCATTTTGCGTTTCTGATAGCGTTTGTTGCAATTGACTCAGTTCCACCCGCTGGTTATACAGCGACTGGGTTGACTCTAGCACCGCCAAACGGCTCTCTGCGCCAACCTCATATTTGTTTTGTGTCAGCATAACGACCCGTTCGGTATCGGCGATGGTCTGCTCCCTAAGCGCAATCACCTGATTCAGATAGGCGACTTTCCAATACAGCGTCGCCGTTGTTACGACGAGGTTGTGGGCGGTATTCTCACGATCTTCATAACGGGCGTTGGCGGTCCATTCAGCAGCATCAGCCACCGCATCCACCCGTCCCCAAAGATCCAGCTCATAGGCTAGAGATAAACTCAAACCAAAACGGCTATCGGAGGTCTCCGCGTCAAGGTCATATTCCCGTGACGAAGACTGCGAAGCGCTGATGCTTGGCACTTTGTTATTTTCACTGACACCGGCCTCCAGCCGTGCTCTCTTTAACGTCAGCGTCGCTTTTGCCAAATCACTATTGGACGCCAATACCTGATCGATCAACCGATTTAACTGTGGGTCTCCAAATAACGTCCACCAAGCGTCAGGGCGCGCCACGGTTGCGCTCGCTTGCACTTGAGACTGGGACCAGCTTTCTGGAACATCTAACACCGGTGGCTGATACTCACTGCGCATTGAACTACACCCAGATAACCCAAGTACGCATAACAGCATGACGGTAGAGATTTTGTTGACAATTTTCATTTTAATATCCTTCACCCTAATCTCGGGAAAGTGCCTCAATAGGGTTAAGTCGTGCGGCATTACGGGCAGGCAGATAGCCAAACAGAATGCCAATTAAGGTCGAGCAGGTAAACGCCGCCACGATAGAGGTACCGGAATAGATCATCTGAAAATCGCTACCGCTATAGCTAAAGATGATACCAACGAGATAAGCCAGCCCGATCCCTAACGCACCACCACAAAAGCACACCAGCACCGCTTCGATTAAAAACTGCCACATGATATCGGTCTGCCTAGCACCGACGGCGATACGTATACCGATCTCCCGTGTTCGCTCGGTAACGGAGACCAGCATAATATTCATCACTCCAATGCCGCCCACCAGCAGCGAGATGAAAGCGATAGCCGAAATAAGCATGGTCATGGTATCCGATGTTTTCTCAATACTTTTGCGGATGGTATCGGTATTGATCGTAAAGAAATCCACCGTGCCATGACGCATCGTTAGTAAGCTAATAATTCCCTGCTCTGCCACCTCACTCTCGACATTTTCATCCACTCTGACGGTGATATCACTGACATAGTTTTGCCGGAAAATACGCCCCGATACGGTGGTATAAGGCAACCAAACATTCAGTTCATCACTGTTACTAGAAACACTTTCAATGGGCTGTGTTACGCCAATCACCCGGACCGGCAGGCGACCAAGAAAGATAACGCTACCCAGTGCATTCCCTTCAGCAAAAAGCGCTTGCTCCGTATTCTCGTCAATGACCGCCACCTGCTCCATCGCGACGACACTGTCTTCCGCAAAAAACTGTCCCTGCGCCAAGCTATAACCGCGCACACGGAAGTAATCCGTGCCCACCCCCTGCACTGACCCGGTCACCGTTTCACTGGAATAGCGAATCGCCACATTGGCTCTCACCGTTGGGGTAACACTATCGACAAAAGACAAGGTTTTCAGCGCATCGGCATCCGCTGCCGTTAGTGTACGAATCCGCCCAGAACGCCGATCACCGCGACCAGTCCCGGGCTTTATCTCAATGGTGTTGGTCCCCATAGAGGCGATATTATCCATAATCGACTGCTGCGATCCGGCCCCTAGTGCAACGACCGACACCACAGAAGCAATACCAATAATAATGCCGAGCATGGTCAAAAACGTACGCAGACGGTTATTCGACATCCCAATCAACGCCATCTTTAGCGCTTCGAGATAACGGGACCAGTTAATCGTGCGCGCCAGCCTGTGGTGTTTAATCGCTGGCGGCTTAATTGTTTGTTGATCGACTTGTGGCTTATGATCGTCAAGCGCGATTGCAGGCTGCGATGCGTTCTCTACCCCGCTGCCACTCGATTGATCGCCATTGAGTTTAGTATTGAGTGTATCGCCAATGATCTCGCCATCTTTGATCTCAATAACACGATCGGCAAACTCGGCAATATGCGGATCATGTGTTACCAAAATAATGGTGTGGCCATCACGGTGTAGCTCACGCAGCAGCTTCATCATCTCTTCGCCGCTGCTGCTGTCTAACGCACCGGTCGGCTCATCCGCGAGGATCACATCTCCGCCATTAATCAGCGCCCTTGCGACACTCACCCGCTGCTGCTGGCCACCACTCAGTTGATTTGGCTTATGCTCTAAACGATCGCTTAATCCCAACCGAGTGAGTAACTCGGTCGCTTTTTTCTGCCGCTCATTAGGCCCTTCATTCGCATAGAGTGCCGGCACTTCGACGTTACCCAAGGCGGTTAAATCGCCCAATAGATGATAACGCTGGAAAATAAAGCCGAAGTATTCACGCCGTAGCGCCGCCAACTCATTTTCATCCATCGCCGAGGTATCTTGGCCATTGATGAAGTAATGTCCTTTATTGGGTTTATCCAAGCAGCCAAGGATATTCATCAAGGTCGATTTTCCCGAGCCAGAGGCGCCGATAATAGCCACCATCTCGCCGCGATTAATCTGAAGATTAATCTCCTTCAAAACCGTCAGTTCGTCTTCTCCGGCAGAAAAGCTACGGCTGACACCCACCACATTTAACAGTGCTTCAGTCATGGCTATTACCGTCTACCTGAGCCGGGCCGAGTTTGCCCCATCAACCCACTCGCAAGGCCGCCACTAGCGCTACCGGCTCTAGCATTGTTGCCGCTGGACGACTGACCGATAACAATCTCATCTGCTTCATTAAGACCTGACAAGATTTGCGCGTAGACTTTATTATTGATGCCCACCGTCACATCGCGGTATTCCACCTCATCCTTGTTTTTCACCAGCACCTGATAAGTATTCTTTGAGCCCCGCTTGGCAACTAACACCTGCGAAGGCACCAACAATGCATCCTCTGCCCGCGCTAAAATAATAGAGACCTGCGCAGTCATACCGAAGCGCAACAAATTGTCGGGATTTTCCACATCAAACAGGGCGTTGTAATAGATCGCCTCATCATCGCCAATCGTTAGATCGCTATCATCACCGCTGAGCAAGGTAGGACCGGGTTCAATCGCTCGTAAAACACCGTGATACTTCTTATCCGTCGCCCCCAAGATGGTGAAATAGACCTCCTGCCCGGCAGCCACATTAATGATGTCGGCTTCGGACACCTGCGCTTTGATGGTCATCACATCCAGCTGTGCCAACTCGATAATACTGGGCGTCCCCTGATTGTTATTAACGGTCTGGCCCTCTTCGACCGAGACATAAACCACCGTGCCATCAATGGGTGATGTAATGGTGGTGTAGCCTAGATCAAGCTTGGCATTATCCACACTGATAATCGATTTTTCTTTCTCGGCGCTCAGTTGGTCCAGTTCTGCCCGATAAACGGCCAATAATGATTCCGCCGTATCGTATTCCGCTTGCGAAGTAGCGCCATCCACCAGTAGTTTTTGCTTACGTTTAAACTCGGCTTGCGCGGCTTTAATCTGCGCTTGTTTTGCTTTGTATTGAGCATTAATGCTCTTGAGTGATGCTTGCGCTTCCTTCAGCGCATTTTGCTGTGTCAGGTTATCGATCTGAGCAATAAGCTCACCCTTTTTTAACGTATCACCCACCTGAACATCGATTTTTTCGATCAAGCCAGACACCTGAGAACCGACACTGACCAATTTTGACGGATACAAAACCCCGTTGGTCAGTACCACATTTTCAATGCTGCCTCGCTTAACAACATTGGTGATAAAAGCAGGCTGAACCTGCTGTGCCTGAATGTATTTATAGCCAACTCCGATGGCCACAACCACGATCAGAAGTAGGACGATCAATGTGTTTTTCATCTTCTTTTTCATGTCAATCTCTTGAGAGCTTGTGACGATTTATCTTCAGCGAACACAAACAGGTTTATACAATAGCAACGGTTGATTCGCGCAACGGTTCTCAATGAACTGGCTGTTGCGTTTGCCCATAGCGTTCAAAACTAACGGTGAGGGAACCAGACCCCAGCACCAAGCCTCGCATCTTGTTTCGCAACACCGCAGCGGACACATTATCGGACTCTGGCAGCGCTAAAAACGCTGACAATGCATAAAGGTGGAAGCTGTAGTTCTTCACTCCAGGCCCTTTGGAGCAGGGTGGTGCGTACTCACTTTTCCGATTCACAACATTGCTGCCCAATGCGCCGGCAACTTGTCCAGCTTGAATACCCGATACCGTGGCGGGCACGTTGTACATCCCCCAATACCAACGCAATCCTTCCGGCTTGTTTGGCTTATGTGAGGGAAGAGGAGCGGGAGTGACCTGTGCGGGATTGTTTTCATCATGACCCGCCTGAGAGTCTGGGCTGCCGGCTGGGTACTTGGCCACTTTAGGCTCAGATTTAGACATCGGCATATGATCCATAATAATGACCAAAGACTGGGTACCCTGTGGCACACCACGCCAACTTAACGGTGGCGATATACCCTCGCCTTCACAGGTAAACTTAACGGGTAGCATTCCTCCATCAACAAACTCAGGGCTGCTTAGTTCAATGGATTCACGGGCCTGAGCACCAGACACCAGCAGTATCGAGGTTACGAGAGTCAATAGAGCAATTTTTTTCGTCTGCATGGCTAATCTCTTTAGTCATCAAGGTAACGATTTAAGCAGTTAACTTAAGTCTAACGATTAGACGGCTGGGATGGATGACAATGCTGTCATTTAACCATGGGTAACACTAATTTCATCACCACAACATCTTGCGCGCTGGGCTCAAGTAAAAGATCGCCATCGTGGGCACGGGCGATCTCACGTGCCAAGCTCAACCCAAGACCACTACCAGAAGCACCTTGAATCTGTGCGGATTCGCCACGGTAAAAACGCTCGAATAGCTGACTTCTGACCTGCTCTGACAGTGGTAAACAGGCGTTGCTGATCACCACCTCAATGGTCGAGCCGTTTTCGCTGGCGTTAATCATAACGCCTTTTTCTGGCAGGCTATAGTGCATCACATTAACGAGTAAATTATTCAGTAGCTGCGTCAGCAAGACACTATCGCCTTTTGTTATTAGGCCTCGATCGATCGAGCAATGCAGCACTAATGCCTCGGACAACAGCTCCATATCGGCGGTTAGTTCATCTAATAGATCGGTCATATTGATCGGTTCCAGATGAAGTGCCATTGAGCCGGAATCTGCTTGTGACAAAAGCAACAATTTACGCGTGATCGCCGAGAGGTGCCCGACTTCATCAAGAATGGCATTGAGGTCTAACTGCGATGAATTTTCAGCGAGCACCGCTTGTTCCAGCTTGCCTCTTAAAACGGTCAGCGGTGTTTTTAATTCATGAGCGGCATCGGCGGTAAAGCGTGAGATTTGCTGAAAGCTATCCTCAAGCCGATCGAGCATTGTATTGTAAGCTTCGATTAAGCGTTGAAACTCTTTGTCTTCTTTATGTTCAGGCAAGCGATGGCTCAGATCTTTCTCGGTCACCCTATCCATGGAACGATGCAGACGATTGATCGGCCGAAGGGTATGACTCGCGATCAGCCAAGAGCCCAACAAGCTGAGCAAAAAAGAGAATGGAATCACAACGACCAGCGCTTCACGTAGGGTGCTTTTTAACTCCCGGGTGCTGGCTGCCACATCAATGCCGATAAAGCTCTGATAGTCTCGAACCTTTAACAGCGCACCAAGCCATTGCTTCTCTTCATGTTCAAAAAAGGCTACCCGACAATAGGCTTTGGCTTGGTTTTTATCGGATAATTCTAACTGATCAGCGCTACGCCAATTGATGTTATTAATAATAGTGTTGATATCAACACCCTCAGATGTTCTCACAACACCAGCGTCACCAGCACCGAGATAGATCATGACCTCGTTTGGTGAGCTAACTCTTAGTTTATTGACTAAGTCAGCAATAATCTGACTATCTGAAGGCTTTCCCGCACTTGAAATCGGTCGATAACGAGGAGAACCATCGGCATCAAACCGTGGAATCAGTCGCCTTGCTTCCATACACAGTCGGTCATCAAGGCGATTAAACTCGACTTGCATAATGCGTGACCAGCTCAAGGTGATCACAATCGCCAGCACTGCGCTCACCGTTAGCAGGGAGATGGTAATAATCCGTGTGCGAAAATACATTCTAGCCCCTCAGCCTGCGCTTAAACGATAGCCCGTACCGCGCACGGATTCAATCGCGCCCACCATCTTGCCGGCCCCTTCCAATGATGCAATCTTGCGACGAATGCGCTTAATACAGACATCCACTACATTGGTGCAGGGATCAAAATCGTAACCCCAAACATGTTCCAACAACTGGCCCCGCGTTAAGACTTGATTGGGCGAGCGCATCAAATATTCGAGCAGGCTAAATTCACGGCTGGTGAGTTCCACCGATTGCCCCTGGCAATGAAGACTGCGATTGATGCAATCCAATTGCAGCGAACCAACTTCCAGCAGATGCTGTGCTCTGCCGCTATGGCGTCTCAATAACGCCTGAATCCGGGCATTCAACTCTTCCACATAGAAAGGTTTGGCCAAGTAATCATCGGCTCCCATCTCTAAGCCCTGCACACGATCACCCAACTCATTTCGGGCCGTCAGCAGAATAACCGGCGTCTCAACCCCGATCTGTCGAAGGGAGGCAAGAATATCTAGGCCATCGCGGCCCGGCAGCATAATATCAAGAACAATAACGTCGAAAGCCTGACTGCTCGCAGCCTCGTATCCCTTATGACCATCGGCACAATGGGTAACGTGGAAGTTTTTTGCCCGCAAACCTTCACAGATAAAATCGGCAATTTTTTGTTCATCTTCGACTAGCAACAGGTTCATTGAGACTCATCCTTAAACGACTCAAACCAGTATCTCAGCTGAGCCGTCGCAACCGCAATCAATATGACAACTTTGTCATTTTCGCTAGCACGATAAAGCGACGGCTCGTATGCTCACTTGAATGCTGTTGTATTTTGGGGATTACAGTCTCACCAATGTGTAACTGACCTGAACTAAGGCGTCATTCAGCAGCACTATGTATAAACCTTAGATGACAGCCTTAGCGTAAAAAATCGTTATACTGCCCCAAACCAATGCCGAGTTCGGTTAGCAAACCAAACCAGACTCAGCATCACCGGCACTTCAACCAACACCCCGACAACCGTTGCTAACGCGGCACCAGAATGTAATCCAAACAATGAAATAGCCACCGCAACGGCTAACTCGAAAAAATTGGAGGTACCAATCATGCATGCTGGCGCGGCTATATTGTGGGGCAAACGCATTTTCCTAGCGACCCAGTAAGTCATCGCAAAAATACTATAGGTTTGAATCAACAATGGAATAGCAATTAACACAATCGCTTGCGGCTGAGCCAATATCGTCTGCGCCTGAAAACCAAACAGCAACACCACCGTCGTCAGCAGCCCAATCACAGACCAGGGTTTGAGTGTCGCTAGTAAGCGCTCAAGTGCCGAATGATCATCGCTACGATCAACCTGCTTGCGGGTGATCGCCCCTGCCAGCAATGGAATAACCACATACAGTACGACCGAGAGCAGTAGAGTCCCCCAAGGCACCGATATATCCGTGACCCCCAATAGAAATCCGGCAATAGGCGCGAAGGCGAAGATCATAATAATATCGTTAACCGATACCTGTACTAAGGTGTAATTGGGGTCCCCTTTGGTTAACTGACTCCAAACAAATACCATCGCCGTGCATGGCGCGACGCCTAATAAAATCATCCCGGCAATATATTCACTCGCGGTTTTCGGATCGACCCAATCGGCGAATATTCCTTTAAAAAACAACCAACCTAAGAATGCCATCGTGAAAGGTTTAACCAACCAATTGACCACCAGCGTCAGTAATAAACCCTGAGGTTTTTTACCCACCTCTTTCAATGAGGAAAAATCGATCTGCACCATCATCGGGTAGATCATTAACCAAATCAGCACCGCGATAACCACATTTACCTGGGCAAATTCCCAGGAAGCAATCAACTCAAAATATTCAGGTAAGCGATTCCCCAGTGCCACCCCGCAGACAATGGCTATAGCCACCCATACACTAAGATATCGTTCAAAACTACCCACGCAAACTCTCCTTGGCTATGCCTTAACTAACATATACTCAATCGATCTTGATCGCCGATCAGGCCACTATTCCTATGCCTTATCCAATCAACAAATGACGGTCGCTAACAGCAAAAAGCCTGCGTCCGCTCAAGCCGATGCCCTATCGCCTCAAACCGCCATAACTCTCTATATAAAGACACTTATAAAAGTGTAAGGGAGACATTGCCATATTTATGTAAACACATATGGATAAAGGTATATTCAAACAAATATATATGGATAAACATATATGTCAAGATAGCTAGCACTGACCCCGTGTAATGACACAATACATTTAGCCACCTAAATTGGGATAACCAGCTTCACTTTAGTTAGCAAGAATAACAAAAGAGTCTCCTGCATAGTTCAGGCATAAAAAGCCCAGTCGTTAAACTAGGCTCTTTCATGCGCAGATTTCATTCAAAGGAGTATCAATCTCAGTCACTGCCTCATAAAGCATCGGTACAAGCTATTCTGTCGCTGGAGTACCTGCTTCAACACTCCCGTTACCCAGCAGCGATCAGCAGAAGACCTAACCGACGCAGTGTGAAAGGTTTCATCTTCAATAACACTGGTTTCAAGCGCACTCGGAACTAACTCCTGATTCTGAAACGCAAGACTCGCTGGCTTTATGCACCAGCTGACAGCTTACTTAATTCCGTACTTGAGGAAATCCAACACCATACGATTGAACTTGTCAGCAAATTCCCACTGTACCCAATGACCACAGCGGTTGAATATATGCAGCTCGGCACGCGGCAAGCCATTCACTAGACGAAGACCCGTATCCATGGGTACGAAGCGATCATCCCGTCCCCATAAGATTAACGTTTCGTTAGTAATCTCATTAAGACGATGGCCCACGTCCGGAAATTGTTTGGGATTGACTTGGATACTCTTCACAAAGTTTTCCAAATGATCCTTGCGGGCTAAGATGTTATCCAGACGAGTCTGGAAAAGCTCTTCTGTCATACTGCTGCTGTCATAGACGAAGATATCCATCATCTCCTTAAGATTATCCATGGTCGGTTCGCGATACAGCTTACCAATACGCTTGATACCTTCGGCTGGCATTGGCGTGAACATGCTACCGCCACCGGTGCCGCCTCCCATCAAGATTAGCTTATCGACATACTCTGGATATTCCAGGGCAAAAGCGACAGCGCTGTGCCCACCCATAGAGTTACCAATAATGTTAATTTTTTTCAGGCCTAAGCCGTCAACCAATCCCTTCAGGACTCGGGCGTTAAGGTGAGAGCGAGAACCGTCGTTAACGATGCTATCACTCTTGCTCCAGCCAGGGCTGTCCATCAGAATTACGCGATAACCTGCGTCTGTCAGTGGTTGGATGTTACGATTAAAATTGGCCCAACCACTCGCACCCGGCCCAGAGCCATGTAGCATCACCACAACTTGATCACCTTTCTCGGTGTCGTTGTAGTGGATGTTCAAATCAGCATCGCCTTCCTTGATAGAAATAAATTTACTGGTTCCTGCTTCAGTCCATTGCTGTGACATTCTCAAATACCCCTAGTTTTAAAATGTGTTATCCCGAGATTAACTGACTGCCGAAGCGGTCAATGCGCCATAACCGGCAATCCACTCAGGAATCGGGAGATAGTAGCGAGACTCCTCCCGGTAAGGCCCGAAAGCAGCCATCGCTGCAGCCGCAGCTACCCAGTTCTTTACCTCGTGAGCGGACTTACCCGCCTTTTCGGAAACGTCCTGATTGCTTATGGTATCCAGCTCACTCATCTGGCCAGTAGCAAGTAGATCCAAGAACCACTGATCCCACTCTGGATTCAAAGGGAGCAGTGAGTTCTGATCGTTGACAAAGCCACGAGCTGCGTCGATAACCCTTTGGGTACGAGCTTCCCGTTCGTCTGTCGGCAGGTTACGGCCACTACCAAGCATCCGATCTCTCATGTGTGCATTGACATTGGCCAGTTCCGGCACAGGCGGCTGGTGTGACAGGCCGCCGGAACCGATAATAAGTACTCGCTTGTTAAGCGAAGCGGCATAGCGACCTAAAGCATCACCCAGCAAACGAGCACGTTCAAAAGACGGCAATGGCACCGCAACCGAGTTGATAAATACAGGAATCACCGGAACCTTATCCAGCCCGCCCAGTAGAAACTCAAGAGGCTGGGCAAAACCATGATCCACCTGCATTTTATGCGACAACGCAGTGTCGACACCGGCGTCCATAACAAACTGAGCAGCCGCTTCGGCTAGATCAGCGGGCACAAGTAGGTCGCCTTCTGCGGTTCCAAAATCACCAATCGCATGGGCAGCAGTGCCGATGCAAAATGACGGCATAATGTCATAGAAGAAACCGTTATAGTGGTCTGGCGAAAACAGCAATACGAGTTCCGGAGCAAAAGCTTCGATACGCTTACGAGCAGTAGCCACGACACCGCTGACCTCATCCAGTATCATTTGTTCGGGATCCACGAGCCCGACCAAAGGGGTATGAGACAAACATTGTAATAATGCTGGCATATCAAGCTACTTCACGTTTATGTGGCGCAGATATATCCTCAGCACAAACCGGCGTAGCCTGCAGCACCCGTAGATAATCCTCAGTCACCTGACCTAGAGTCTGGGGAATGGCAACCGCTCCAACAAAGCGGTCCGGGCGAATAACAGCAATAGAGGCTGGATACTGACCAAACCAATCCTTCAGACGGCCCTGAACATCTCCCACACGAATCACGCCATCCGCCACCTCGCAGCCATTCTTCATCTGAACGTCTGGAAGCACCTGAATGAAATTAGCCCCGAGCGCTTTCCAAGCCTCAACTTGCCTATCGTTCAACCCCCAAGTTGGATCTGCTCCCCAGGCAATAACAGCAAAACCAGTACCGATCACTTCATCAAGTAAAACTATCGGACCTTGTTCCGTCAGCACCTTCGGCTGAATGAACATTTTACCAACGGGCGACCCCTTGATATTTTCTTTCACTTCAACCAATGCACCCTGATCGTACTTTGGCATAGGCTTGAAGCGCATCTCTAGGAAGTAACGCTTCACCGGAGGCACAAAACCCATCACCCAGGAGAGTCCATCACGCAGTGTACCCTGCCAGCGTTTAGGAGGCGCCAGCACATGCCCAGCCAATACCGATAGGTCAATCATCGCTTTGGCATGATCCCGTCGTTCGACCTCATAACTATCTAGCAACTGCTCACCGGCACTTCCTTGAACAACCAGTGCTAATTTCCAAGCCAGATTGAACGCGTCACGCATCCCGCTGTTGTAACCTTGCCCCTGCCATACCGGCATGATGTGAGCAGCATCACCTGCGAGCAACACACGACCTTTACGAAATTCACCAGCCAAGCGGGCATTGTGGGTATAAACACGGCTACGAATCAGCTCTACGTTATCCGGGTTGGGTAGCACCTTCGCCAGCAACTTGCGCATATTTTCCGGCTGGCTCAACTGCTCCTCCGTTTCACCCGGCATCACCATGAACTCAAAGCGTCGTGTCGCATGAGGCAACGCAGCAGATACATAGGGGCGCTCAGGATCAGCACATAGATAAACGTTTGGTGTCGCCAATGGGTCGTTGGCTATATCAACTACAATCCATTGATTCGGAGCCGTCTTTCCATCAAAGCTAATGCCCAGAGAGCTTCGCACGTAGCTATTACCACCATCGCAGGCAACCAGATAATCGGCACGAATGGATTCTTTCTGACCTTCCGGGCCGTCAGCATGAATTGTGACGCCTTTGTCATCCTGTTCGAACGCTTGAACATTCCGCGAGAACATTACTTTCACATTCTTAAAGCGGCTAAGACCACGATACAATACGGCATCTACCTGCGGCTGGATAAATGCATTCCTGCGCGACCAGCCAAACTCATCAGTCATCGGTTGAATATCAGCGAAGCAACGTCCTTTCGGTGTGAGAAAGCGCATAGCATGATGTGGCGTGGTATGCGGCAGAACTTCATCGATTAGCCCAACAGACTGAATGGTGCGTAGCGATTCATCATCAATACCAATGGCACGAGGGTAATCAATCAGCTTGTCGAGCCTTTCTAGTACGATGACATCAACACCGGCTTGGCCAAGATAATTGGCAATAGTCAAACCAACAGGTCCAGCGCCTAGAATGGCTACTTTACAGAGATAATCGGTCGATACATCATTGGTCTTATTGTCGGCAGTCATGCAAGCACCTTGTTCGGGAGAAGTGTGTAAACGCTGGATAAACCGTCTGTCATCTAACACTAGGAAACCAAATCTGTGGCTTATTCAATGACACAGATCAGACATTATTATTTGTAATTTTCGCGATCACTATATCAATTACGTTGAATAGCCCTCAATAAAAACCAACTGCATCGTGCACATAGTGCACCATTTATGCGAATCATTAACTCGCAAGAACATGGAAAAAACTGCCAATAATAAGGTCATCTGCGAGTTGAGCTGGGGATTGGAGGTACTAGACACAGAAGCGAGAGCCTTTAGGGCTATCTCTTTGTAGCCTGTAAAACTGGGCTATATCTACAGCCATAAGAAATGTTTTTTCGTTAGACATTAGGTCTTCTGCCGACCTACAGGCGACCTGCGGGATAACTGTAAAGATACAAGAATCTTGACCACCGATTAGCGGTAATAAACTCACCTTAGCTAACTAAGTACAAAATGGCTTTGAATCACTCCGCCGGTTGATTCATCCTAAAATCAATTAATTTCACTTATCTTCTATCGATAGCTCATGAGTGTTATCCATTAGAATATCTTGTTGAAATCATTCTCCGCTGCTATGGTTAACAATTAAAAAATTGACCTACAAATATATAGTGTGCAAAGCGCTTCACCTGTCTATAATTCATATTGAGCGCCTAAGTTGAAACCAATTTGACAACTACGTATGCCTGCCAATATATCTACAGACTCAACTATATATCATCAGAAATATTTAGTAGCACAATAAAGTGGCTTTCCTATAACAATAAGTAGAACAGAAAATTCAATGGTTCCTAACGCTGAAAATACAGAATATTCAGATGTAAATTTAAAAACCCCCGAAGAAATTCTTACCCATTTCCCTTATCTTGAATCTCTGACAAGGGAATTACGTTTTTTCCCTAATGAAGGAAAAATCTGGTTTGGTAATGATCGTGTTACCTTAGTCCATTTAAAAACACTGAGTAAGTTACGAACACAGTTGATTGACAGCCTAGGAATAGAAGAAGCGAGGGGAATTCTCACTCGGTTTGGTCACCATATTGGCTGCCAAACAGCTATGATTGCCAAAAGACTTCAGCTATCTCATAACACTACAGACTCATATTTGCTGGGACCGCAGCTTCATACCATGACGGGCTTAACACGAACTGAGCCTCTAGCGATCGCTGCAAATTACGCAACAGGTGTATCAGAAGCGAAAGTCATACTTCATGACACAATGGATGCCAACAGTCATCTCGAAAACTTTGGTCTGTCGGATGAAGGTGTTTGTTGGATTCATACAGGTATGGCCTCCGGTTATACATCAACTTTCCTAGGAAGAGTCATGGTGTTTAAAGAAACTCAATGCCGTGCACATGGTGACGACAACTGCGTAATGGAAGGCAAATTACTTGAAGAATGGCAAGACGATGAAATTCAAAACGAGCTCAATGCGCTGAGAACCCATTTTTTCAGCAATAAACTCGATCAGGTTGGGGAGAAAAATTCATCGCACGACAAATCAATAAACAGTCGTATGATTGGGGTTTCTGCTGCCTATACTTCAGCACGCTACCTTGCGGAAAAGATAGCAAACTCACGTACGACCGCCTTGTTGCTGGGTGAAACAGGCACAGGTAAAGGACAGTTTGCGAAGCTTATACACGAATTAAGCGACCGTTCCAGCAAACCCTTTATTTCACTAAATTGCTCGGCGATACCGGAAAATCTAATCGAAGCGGAACTGTTTGGAGTAGAAGCCGGTGCCTATACTGGCGCAAACCAAACACGTTTGGGTAAATTCGAACGCGCACATAAAGGAACACTATTTCTTGATGAAGTAGGCACACTAAGTCTATCAGCACAAGTTAAGTTGTTACGGGTCTTACAGGAGCGAGAAATAGAACCCATCGGTAGCGTTCACGTCAAAAAAATTGACGTCCGAATTATCACAGCAACCAATGTTGATTTAAATCAGGCGGTCAAAGAGGGTAAATTCAGAAAAGATCTTCTGTATCGACTCAATGTTTTTACAATTGATATTCCCCCCTTAAGAAACAGGAAGGAAGACATCCCACTACTGATTGATTTTTTCCTGAAAAATTTTTCAAAAAGCCACAACAAAAAAATTCATGGTTTCACCGATATGGCCACCGATGTTTTATATCAATATGACTATCCCGGTAACATTCGAGAGCTTGAAAATCTGATCGAACGAGCAGTCATCATGACCGAAGAGGGAAAACTTATTGATATTGAGCATCTATTTGTCGATGAGAATATTCTTGAAACAGCCCTAATGGAAGTTGATCCCACCGGCAATTTAAAAAGCAAAAAAATCATCGCGTCTGAAGATCCAACCATGAACCAGTTAATTGATAATAAAATTACTTTTTCAGATTTCGAACAAGGTATTATCCAGTCAGCTATCCGCCAAGCCGATGGCAACATAACAAAAGCAGCAGAATTGTTAGGTGTAAAAAGAGATTTTATTCGATATAGAATTAATTCACAAAAAAATAATTAATACTCATCTACTAAAACGTTAACTATCAACACAAATAACCTGAGATAAAAAATAAGGTTTATCATCAGGTTATTTTTATATATTTTACAAAAAATCCTTAAGAAATCCGCCAAATAAAGAACTCATCTGGACTCTCCAACGATTTTTTATGAGAAGAGATAAGTTGTATGGTAGGCTGATTTTCAGCAAAAAACTTTTCCGAAACTAACTGCTTAGCCAATGCACTACCCCATTCGAAAGAGGGTTCTACACCCAGCTTATGCAGAGGACTTCCCTCTGGGACTTTATGCAGTAGACCATGACTCCGATATTCATGAGCGGATACATATAACGGTGCTGCACCCTCGCCAAGAAGAAACTGCTCTAAAATAAAATATTCAGCAGGACGAGATACACCAACAATTTTATGTCCATTATTAAAGGCTGGAAGAATATCACTAAACCAAACAGTAGAGATATCATGTTTAAATGAAATAACCTTTTTATTAGGGCCGCTTAATGTACGGACTAAACCATCACCCTCTTCAAAGCGTTCATCAAAAACCGTTAACAATGGGCTATCTACGTTTGTGCTATCCATTGCAAAACTCATGTCTGGGATCGCTAAAACTGCAGTACCTGCACCGAATATTTTTATAAAATCACGTCTATTCATTTGAAACCTCGATTTAATACTGTAGAAAAAACTTAAACAACGTTATTTTTTCTTACAAGAAAGAAGCGCGACAGAGCAGGAACTAAGATCAAAGCACCAAGCATATTCCAGAGGAACATAAATGCTAACATGACCCCCATATCTGCTTGAAATTTAATATCAGACATTTGCCATGTTATAACGCTAATAGAAAGCGTGAAGCCTGTTAGCAGAACCACTTTGCCAGTAAAAAGAAGCGTATGATAATAAGCATCAGATAGACTATCTCCACTTTTTAATCGGGCCTGCAGAACCACGATTAAATAAAGTGAATAATCAATACCAATCCCCACCCCTAGAGCTACCACTGGTAAGGTTGCAACTTTAACTCCCATGCCTAGTATTACCATCAATGCTTCCGCTAAAATTGACGTCAACATAAGAGGCAAAACAGCGACTAGAACCGCTCTCCAAGAACGGAACGTTATCAAACAAAGCAGCGACACCACACCATAGACCCAAAACAACATAATGTGATTTGAATGTTTAACGACGATATTAGTCGCCGCCTCAATGCCAGAATTACCGGCCCCTAAGATGAAACGAACGTTCTCGGTATTATTTTCAACGGCAAACGCTTCAACCGTTGAGACAATGCGCTTAAGTGTTTCCGCTTTATGGTCTTGTAGATAAGCATTTACAACAAGCAAATCGCAATTCTGGTTAAATAGATCTCTCGGGGTGTAATTGATAATGCCGTTCAACACCCTCTGATTCGGCACTAACTCAAACCACTTAAGATTCCCTTCATTTAATCCAACTAATGCCGCCTTCCCTTTTGACGCCATCGACTCAACCGAATCAACGCCAGATAACTGACGTAATCGCCACTCTAATTCTTCGGCTTTAGACAGCGCTTCAAAACTCCCGCAGAAACCACTCTGAGTCTCAACTAACACTGTAAAAATATCACTACTAACAGTGAAGTTATTCGTTATGAAAGCATTATCTAGGTTATACCTAGAGTCGCCTCTTAGCTCAGGAGCCCCGGGGTCTAAATCACCTATTTTTAGGTCTTGAGCGACATAGAGGCCGACAATACCCAACAAACAAGCCCCTGTAATGGCTCCTGCAGCCCATTTCCTTTGCGTAAAAAGATCAAGGAAGGCCCACATCTTATGCTTGCTATGTTGTTGATCCTGCATATCAATCACATCATCTTTAACCGCACGGGTAGCGGCACGAGGAGATACACCGGTATAACTGAGTAAAACAGGAATGACGGCCAGGTTAGTAATAACCAAGATCCCCACCCCAATACTCGCATTCAACGCAAGCTCTCTAATCACACCAATATCAATCATAAGTAACACAGCAAAACCAAAAGTATCACTGATTAATGCTGTCATTCCCGCCATAAACAAGCGGCGAAAAGTATATCGAGCCGCAATAAGCTTATGGGTGCCTCGACCTATATCGATAATAATGCCGTTCATTTTTTGAGTACCGTGACTCATCCCGATGGCAAAAACGAGAAAAGGTACGAGTATCGAATAGGGGTCAAGTTCTAGCCCCATGATAGACAGAATCCCTAGCTGCCAAATGACCGCCGTTAAAGAACAGCCCACTACGATCAAAGAGCTTCGAATACAGTGAGTAAAAAGAAATACAGCGAAACCGGCAACAATAACAGACATGACAAAGAAGAGAATCACTTCTTGTAGGCCTGCGATGAGATCACCCACCACTTTACCAAAGCCAATAATATGTATATCCACGCCCTGCGCTTGGTATTTTGAACGCAACTCTTCAAGCGCTACGGAGAATGCGCCATAATCCAACGCCTCTTTAGTTTTAGGGTTAATGCCTAATAGAGGAAGTTGAATAATACTTGAGCTGTAATCATTAGAGACCAGTCGACCAACTTCCCCTGACCGCTCTACGTTGATCCTAACCTGCTCAAGTGAACTTTCAGATCCATTATAATTACTGGGAATAACCGCCCCGCCATCAAAACCAAACTCGGTAATAGCCGTCCACCTAACCGATGGCATCCACAACGATTTAACATAGGCTCGATCAACCCCTGGAAGCAGATATAATTCATCATTAAGTTGACGTAATATAGCTAAATATTCAGAAGTAAATATTGATTTACCTTTGTTCGAAACAGCGATTCTAAGTGTATTCCCACTGCTCGATAAATCGCCTTTATGTTTATTGAAGTTCTGAATAAACGGATGATTAACAGGGATCATCCGTTCATAGTTTGCATTCAATTTTAAATTAAATAACTGAGCACCAAAAAACACAGTTAGTGCTAAACAGATCAGCAGAATAATTGGTCGATTATTGAATATAAGGCGTTCAATCAAAGGGCCTGATTTATGATCAAAGCTAGCTAAAGAGCTAGACCCATCATGATCTTTAGGATTAATTTCTTCAGGTATCATTTTTATTATCTCTTATAGCTGAGTATTTATTTTTCTTTTGAAATTGAAATATTTTTTATGCCATTCAATCCAACAGCTATAACTTTTGACGTGTCAATTTGCTCTAGCCCAGCAGTAAAGACACTGCCGACACCCAATGCTTTAAACCGACATCCATCACTTTCACTAATCAGTAAACGACCATTAGCAGCGGCCAGCAACACGCGTTTATCATCTAATTCAATGGCGGTATTAATCGTTGCTTCGGTTGGAACATTACATTTTTCCCAACCTAAATGGATCTTTTTGAAAACATTACCCATTAATCCATAAACAATGGCCCCACCCTCTTTAAGACTTATCTGCCCAAAAAATGTGCCTATATAAGGGCTATCTTTTGCTACAAAATTCATATCATCCGTTTCGGCCACGTAAATACCACCCTGCTCACCCGATATCAACACAGAACCATCTAGGAGCCGCGAAATCGAATAAAAATGAAACCCAAAAGGATTTTCAACTTTATGAATCAGTGAGTCCCAGGTTAAACCTCCATCTTCTGTCATAAAAATAAGTCCATACGAGCCGACCACAAAACCTCTATCGGGGCTATCAAACCAAAGATCAAAAAAGGGCCGATCTGCACCATCACCCGATAAACGCCGCACGGTTTCAGCAATGGACGAATCAATATCACTAGGCAGTTGATCGAAAGCTAATTTTGATGCTGTTTTGCCATCCAAAACCTGAACCCAATGTAGGCCAGCATCTTCCGTTTTAAGTACTACACCACGATGCCCCGCAGCGTAACCGACGGTTGCTGTAGGAAACGCCACCGATGTCAAACCATAGCCGATGGGGCTGTTGGCTAAACGCCAATTCAGGCCTTGATCATCACTCAAAAGAATATTACCTCGCTCACCGACAGCAACTAACCGTTGACCAGCCGTTGCAATATCTAAAACGAGTGAGTGTGTCGCTATTTCCAGTGCTTTTTCCGCAGCAGTATTGGCTTTAGCTGAACTAAATGAAATAGCCATACTAACCAACATCACAAAAACGGTTATCCGCTTGGATACTTTTTTAAAAAAATTTCTCATAAATAACCTGAGGTATAAATAGCCGGGAGGAAACTCCCGGCATAGTACGGACGTTATCTCAAACTACGAGAAGCCAAAGCTTTAGGGGTAAAGTAACGCTCACTTTTAGGCTCAGTAACACTCATTTGTGCATCGCCTTCATTCAACTGACCGTTGACTAGGTAGCTTCCCTTAATAAAGTCATAGGTTCCCCAAGGACGAAACACGACAAATTCACCTTCCGGTATAACGATAGGTAGCCCATAGCTCATCCGCCATAACTCACCATTGCTATCCCAACCATCAACAAGTAAGGCTAACCATGTATCTTCATCTAGGTATAACTTACGCTTCGCAACAGCATGACGTTGACCCTCAGCAAGCGTCGCCTCCACTTCCCAAACACGATGCAACTCCCAGCGAACATAATCAGGATTCAAAAAGTGTTTACCTATCGTTTGATCGTCAGAATGCTCTAAATAACCGTTATTGTTATAGGGAACATACAGCTCTTTTTTGCCGACTAACTTCCAATTAAAACGATTCATTCCGCCAGAGAAAATATATGCTTCATCAAAAAAAGCACTACCGGATGTAACAAAGTCTGGCGTATCGTAACCTAGACTAGGCGTGCGCCTTACACGACGTTGTCCCGCCATATACTGCCAAGCTTTACGGCCATTAATTGAATTATCCAACGTCTCATATACCAACATCGCCTCACCTACTTTGTAGCTAGGCTCCAAGTTTTCAAGAGCCGCCTTAGCAAACGCGTTGCCATCGAATGAACCTTCACCATAGTAGGGATAAATCCAGTGTTGGCTCGTTCCTGAGGCTAAAACTTTCTCGCCATTTGGTGGAACGACATAAGTTCTGAAATAATCGTGGGTACTTTTACCTCGATAGGAAGTTAGATGATTCCACATAGCTTCTAAACCGGTTGACGGTATCGGGAATGGAATCCCACCGATAGCGTTTTCGAGCAGATAACCATTGTGGCTAGTCGTTGCCGTTATCGCATTTTTTTTGGTCGCCTCATAAACTTCTTGCGGTGCCATACCGGTTCGGCGAGTTGGATAAATATCCATCCGAAAATCATCGTAGGTCTCAAATAACTTAACAATACCCGCATTCAACTTATCCAGATGCTCCTTATAATTCGATGACGTAATTACCAAGCGAGGCTTATCTTCTGGAAATAAATCTTTACGAGGCTGGCCGGAAACATAGCCTTCGGGGTTGCCTCCTTTATACCCTCCAGTCCAAGCAGGGATAGTGCCACTTGCATTACCCGCTTTTTCGGCACCTAATGGTGTTAAATCTTGCCCTAAACGCGCCGCTTCTTGTTCTGAGACAGCAAAAGCAGTAGAGCTACAGGTCAGCGCAACAGCCATTGTAAGAGCGCTATTTTTAATTATTTTAATCATATTCGCGTTCCTGATTAGAAAGTTCGATTGATATTAAATGAAATAAAATCACGGTCGATCAACGCTTGTTCTGACACATCATCACCGTAGTAATGGGTATAGCTAACCCCTCCTTTCCAATAACCTTGATAAGTAAAATCGACCCCTAAAGAGACATCGCCAGCACCATCACCAGAACCCCCGTTAAACTTAGGATCAAGCTGAGAATACCCCTTAAAGTTATGACCAACGGACAATGGCGTTTCAATATCAAGACCTGGGAGTACTTGGTATACAGCGGGAATAAACTGGAATCGCGTGCCCAATACTTCATTATTCATACCGGGCCAAAGGTATGCTTCATTCTTTGTTACATCGGTAACCTTATGGCCACCAATTTCTCCGATAAAGGTAAAACTATCCCAAAAAAGGTGTGGACCACCGATATAAATACCGGAGATCTGGTAATGGAAGCTATCGCCATACGGCTGCTGACTTGGCGGAGAAAAAGGACTAGCAAGCAATGGCGTATCTTTACGCACGCTGATCTCACCCGCCACGTTCATAGTCCCGACAGTCGTACTCGCGCTCAGACCAATCATCGTAATATCTTCAGGGAACCAGAGACCATAAGAACCAGGCACAATGGTTGAAGGAGGTACAGGGGCAACCGTGGATAAATCAAAAAAGTTATCGGTTGCTTGATTGTAGCCAATTTTTTCATGGTAATTCATATAGTAAAGACCAAAGTCGGTATCAAGCTCTGGCGAAAAATACTTAAAAGCGATACCCCATTGACCATCATCACTAGCTTCATAATCCTCTCTAGCCAAATTACCGTAACCAAGATCAAGGCTGCCGCCTTTATCCATAAAGTTGGTATCTGAGAAATATGAACCAGCTCCGGGAATACGAGATTTTTCCCACTCAAATTGATAATAAGCTTCAACCTTGAAGTCATCCGTCGGCTGAACGCCCATCGATATCTGATTAACCGGGAGGAATAGTTCCTTTGCTTGGGTATTCGGTACAGCCAACGCTTTAGCTAGATTCAATGGGCCATTTGCATAAGCCATGCCATTGGTGGCAAGAAATAAACTTTCTCCCCACACCAAAGAATGTCGACCTAGACGAACCGAGACATCGGTTCCACCAAAGCTAGTTTGACCGTAAAGAAAAGCATCCAGAAGCTCTGCATCTGATCCATGTTGATCTTCAACGTCGGGATGAAAGGATGTATTTTGCTCTGTCTCTTTACTGTATACATCGTCATACCATGCAGCACCGCTAAGGCGAAAGCCAATATCGCCAGCTTTAACATCTAGCTCCGACAGAAGATCAATACGATTGGAAATTAACCCTCGATCAAAGTTGTCATAACCATCATTTCGAAACTGTGCGGCAAGCGCCGCAGATGTAGCGTTATCTTTCTTGGCGACACTACTTGCAGCACTATATTTAATATTATTATCCCAGCGTATTGAGACATCATCTGACTGATATAACTGCACCGCTTCAGCGTTAGCAGCAATGACAGCGAGTCCTAAACTGGATACTACTCTTAAGGAAAGAGCACTCTTCTTTTTATTGTATGAGCATTTATTATTATTCACTAAGGCATTCCTCATTTATCATGACCTGCTGTAAGGAATAGCAAAAACAACACCAAAAATAATAAATCTGTTTAATATCATATAGATAAAAATATATAAGATACTTTTATGACAAAAACAAAATAAAAAATTTATATTATTTACAACTTTAAAATAAATAGAAAAATAATATGAATTCAA
>NZ_JBLWZV010000024.1:0-62586 GCF_048266285.1 Amphritea sp. | reverse complement strand
GAGGATGGAGGGCATTATGGTGCTGCGCTTTATAGCATCATGGGCACAGCGAAGCTCAACGGTATCGACCCAAAGGCTTACCTGACAGCCGTGCTAAAACGGATCAACAATACCAAGACCACAGATATTGAAAGTCTGCTGCCTTGGAATATCAATCTCAATGACTCTCAGGTAACCGAAGCGATCTAGGGTGTGAGCAGTCTACGCTTACTGTAAGGCGGGGATGAGCGGCTAGTGTTCTAGCGGCAGTGATTGTTTCCACCAGGCCAGCATGCCGCCCTTGAGTTCTTGGACGTTAAAGCCTGCTTTGATTAATTTGCGGGTAGCTGGTTTGCTGCGATGGGCTGATAAGCAGATACAGATAATAGGTTTGTCGTTGGGAAGAGTCCTTATTCGCTGCTGGGATAGTGCGTGTAGCGGTATTGAGATCGCACCGGGAACGTGGCTTTTCTGGTATTCCTGTGAGGTACGCACATCGATAATCAGATAGTCCTGAAGGTGCTGAGCAGCCAGCGTGGGCGTTATGCACGGAACGGTACCAAAAGGTAACCAGCTGAGCCAGTTGGGTAAAACGTTATGGTGAGTCATCGGTCATCTTACTCAGTGGTTTAGCGATAGCTAAAGCGTTTTGTTGTTTGCCTGAAAGCCGTTGTTCAATAATCGTGAAATAGTCAGGTTTGTTTAATAGTGTAAGCTGTTTTAGGGTGCTTGTGGGTGGATGCTTTGGCTCTGTTATGAGTATTAACGGACATAAAAAAACCGGCGCTCTCACTAACTTTAGTGCGATTGCCGGTTTATGTCAGGCTTTATGGCTGTTTAGAACCATAAAGCTTGGGTTGTATTACTGTTGTACTTTAACTTGCTTCTGGCCGTCGATGTTAACTTCTACGCGACGGTTTTCAGCTAAACAAGACTTAAGTGATGCACCTGTTTCAGTACAAACTTTAACAGGGTTCGCTTCACCGAAAGAGTAAGTAACAACTTTCGCAGTATCAATACCGGATGCGGCCAGTGCTGCATCAACCGCTTCAACACGACGCTGAGACAGCGCATCGTTGTAAGCGTTAGTACCGATAGAGTCAGTGTAGCCTTTCAGTTCAATGCTGTTCAGTTTAGACAGAGTACCAACATAGTTAACGATAGCGCTAACATCTGTTACTTTGCTGCTGTCAAAATCGAAATAAACGATATGGCTTTCTTCAGCATCGACCATTTTCATGACCATTTTAGGCGCGGGTGCTGGAGCAGGCGCGGGTGCTGGAGCAGGTGCAGCGGCTTCAGCGCCACAGTCAACCGTTTTGTCTTCTTCCAGCCAGTAGCCGTGCTGCCAGCATTCACCGTAGCTGGTTTTCCAAACAGTGTCACCAGTATCCGTTGCATAACCCTCATGGTTAGGGTGAGCATTGGCTACAGCAGAAACACCCATTGCCAGAGCTAGAGCGGTTGTAAGTGCTAATTTCTTCATCGTAAACATCCTTATGTTTTAATTTTGATCTATTTATACCAGTTCAACCTGAACCTAAGTTAAACAGAGTGTGCTGATAATGGGTATTTAAGCTTAAAAAGCGACATTATGGTAAAACTTTTTTATATGGCTTTACTATCACTTGCTGATAAACACCTGCATCTATATAGGGATCTTGATCTGCCCAAGCCTGAGCTTGTTCGAGTGAGCTGAACTCAGCGATCACCAAGCTGCCGGTAAATCCTGCTGGGCCTGGGTCTTCACTGTCGATCGCTGGGTGTGGACCAGCCACTAATAACCGGCCTTGGTCACGTAATGCTTCGAGTCGGGCAAGATGCTCAGCGCGGGAGGCCAGTCTTCGTTCAAGTGAGTTAGGCTTGTCTTCGCTAATAATGGCGTAAAACATTCTATAATCCTTAGTTGTCGCTTTGGTTACTGTTGTTATCAGGGGTCATGTGCTTCGATATATAAAAGCCCTGTAGCAAAATAAACACCATTGTTAGGCCGAGCATGCCGAACAGCTTGAAGTTAACCCATGTTTCTTCGCTCATAGTGTAGGCGACATACAGGTTAATTGCGCCAAGAATAATATAAAAAATGATCCAAGCGATGTTTAATTGCTTCCAAGCATAAGCGGGCAGCTCGATGGTGCCGTTCATGAGACGCTGTATGATGGTCTTTTTGCCGATAAACTGGCTGCCCAAGAAGGCTGCGGCGAATAGCCAAGTGACGACGGTAGGTTTCCATTGGATAAAGGTTTTATCCTGAAACATCACGGTTGCGCCCCCGAGTACTACCACTAACGCTAGGGTCACTAGTTGAATCGTCTCTATTTTATGGGTTTTTAGCCAGGTATAGAGCATCTGCAATAGAGTGGCTGGAATGAGCACAGCTGTGGCTAGAATAATATCATCGGTGCTTTTGTAGACAATAAAGAAGATAATGACCGGTAGAAAATCTAAAAGTAGTTTCATAACAACATTTTTTTGTTTAGGAAGTAGGGTGATTATAGAGTGAGCCAGTTAAGTTATAAACCCGAAACCGGTGATGAATTGCCTTTTAGCGATCTTCATTGTCATTCCTGTTACTCCGATGGTGAGTTGACCCCGGCAGAACTGTTGCAGGGGGCTCATGAGCGGGGGGTAGCCGTATTTGCTATTACGGATCATGATACGGTCGCCGGTATTGGTGAACTGCGGACTGCTGCGGCTGATTATGACGTTAAGGTGCTGTCCGGTATCGAGCTAACCTCTGAATGGGGTCGTAATATGGTACATATTGTCGGTTTAGGTTTTGATGAGCATCATCCGGCATTATGTGATTATTTACGTAAAATCGACCAATTGCGTCTGCAACGTGCCGGACTTATTAATGAAAAGCTAATGAAACGCAATATGCCTGATTTGCTACCACGAGTGTTGGAATTATCCGGTACAGGTCAGGTTGGTCGGCCGCACTTTGCGCAAGCGATGGTTGAGGCGGGTGTGGTCAAAAATGAAGTGCAGGCATTCAATCGTTATCTTGGTGCGGGCAAAGTCGGAGATGTGAAAGCGGAATGGCCGACGATGGAAGAAGCGATTGATATAATCCATCAGGCGGGTGGTATTGCGGTATTAGCCCATCCGACCAAATATAATATGACGTTTACTAAGGTGCGGATATTGACCGGTGGTTTTTGTGAACAGGGTGGCGATGCGATTGAAATAAGTTACCCCGGGATTGAATCCGGTCATCAATTACAACTTGATAAACTCGCCTCAAAATTTAATATAATGGTTTCGGCGGGCAGTGATTTTCATAAAAGGCAGTTTCATTGGACGGATATTGGGAAATATCCGCGTTACAGCAGTGTAAATCACCATGTGCTTTCTAAATTGCTTCAGCATTAACCGCGTTTTTAGTAGAATAGATTAAATAACTTTACCTAGAAGGGTTTCTTGTGAGCCAGCTTTTTCAGATCCATCCCGATAACCCTCAACAGCGTCTGATTAGTCAGGCGGTTGAGATCATCAATAAAGGCGGTGTTATTGTGTATCCTACCGATAGTGCCTATGCACTCGGGTGCCGCCTCGGTGATAAGGGGGCGGTGGAGAAAATTAAGCGGATCCGTAAATTAGACGATAAGCATAACTTTACTTTGGTATGTCGAGATCTATCTGAAATCGGCACCTATGCAAAAGTAGATAATTCAATTTATCGTTTGCTTAAAGCAATGACGCCCGGTGCTTATACTTTTATTCTTAATGCGACCACGGAAGTGCCGCGACGTTTATTACACCCTAAACGCCGGACTATTGGTCTTAGAATTCCGCAAAATAATATTGCGCTACAGTTAATGGAAGCATTAGGTGAGCCTATTATGAGTACTTCGCTTATTATGCCTGGCGAAGAGTTACCTTTGATTGACCCTTATGAAATACGCGATCTGCTGCAGCATGATGTGGATCTTGTGATTGATGGGGGCTACTGCGGCATGGAAGCAACCTCTGTTATTAACCTAGTGGATGATGTACCTGTTATTATTCGTAAGGGTGCTGGTGATGTATCAGATTTTGAATGATTATAATTAATTGGTTTTTTTATTGAAAAACCGTATTACTTAATCAATAATTCCTTTATTCCTAAACTTTCTTTTCATTGGTGATTTATAATGACCGACTTTGTAAAACTTCTTACCCGCAAAAACTCACTGCGTAAACAGTGTCACGAGCTTTCAAGTTCTGATATTGAAAAGGCAATTGCTGATCTGACTGAAATACTGGAAGAGAAGCAAGCGTATGAAGAAGAAAGACAGGCTGAAGAACGTGAGCGTACTGAAAAGATCGAAGCGATTAAACAGAGCATGCAAGAAGCCGGTATTGGTCTGGATGATCTAATGACGCTGGTTGATGCGCCGGTTAAGAAAAAAGTTGCTCCTAAGTATCAAGTGACAGATGAAAACGGTGAAGTACATCAGTGGTCTGGCCGTGGTCGTACCCCTGCTGCTTTCCAAGCTGCATTTGCTCAAGGTAAAACAAAGGAAGATTGCTTAATTTAATAAGCACTTTCCGCTATTATTAAAAAAGCTCTTCGGCGCGCGTCGAAGAGCTTTTTTGTTTATGTTGAGATTAACTATTTTTAAATTAGCCTTGTTGAGGTTAATTATTACAAACGATAAGAGGATGCGTCGGTGATAGACGAAAAACTTCAGAAAGTTTTGGCGCGTTCCGGATTAGGTTCACGTCGTGAGATGGAACGTTGGATTGAAGCTGGCCGTATTAGTGTTAATGGTCAGGTTGCAACGCTCGGCGACAGAATCTCGATTCGGGATGAGGTAGAGGTTGACGGCGAAGCTAAGAAAATGGTGTTCGATCGTGATAGCGAGCGCCGTGTGCTTATTTATAACAAGCCTCTCGGTGAAGTGGCGACTCGGCATGACCCAGAGGGGCGTTCAACGGTTTTTGATCACCTGCCGCCGTTGAAACAGGGGCGTTGGATTGCAGTTGGTCGTTTGGACATTAATACCTCGGGCTTGCTGCTATTTACCACCGATGGAGATCTGGCTAATAACTTGATGCACCCTTCGGCTAATATCGACCGTGAATATGCGGTACGTATTTTGGGCGATGTTGACGAAGCGATGATTGGTCGACTCAAAAAAGGTGTGCTGCTCGATGATGGTATGGCGCGCTTCACTGATGTTCAGTTCTTTAACGGTGAAGGGGCTAACAAGTGGTACCACGTCTGCATCATGGAAGGTCGTAACCGCGAGGTGCGGCGTCTGTGGGAGTCTCAAGAGGTGCAAGTGAGCCGCTTGAAACGGGTGCGCTATGGACCGTTCTTCTTGCCGAGTGAGGTGAAGGCGGGGCATTGGAAAGAGTTGACTCAGAAAGAGATCAATATGCTGTCCAGTATGATGGATATGAAGCAGAAGCGAAATAAGCCGTTATCGGTGAAAGAGCAGGAGGTGGCTGAGCGGCGTGTTAAGCGTCAGAAAACACGCCGCTCGGTAGGGCCGAAACGATCTGATCGTTAATCGTCAACGCAGCTTTTGAAGCTGCGTTTTTTTTTGCTTAAAAATTGAGTGTTACTGGGCGTTGATGGATTGGCCGTTGACTGCGCGGCTATCCCGGCCCATGAGGTAGAGATAAAGCGGCATGATCTCTTCCGGGCTAGGGTTGCTTTCTGGATTTTCTGCCGGATAAGCGTTCGCTCTCATATTGGTGCGTGTCGCCCCAGGGTTGATCGCATTAACGCGGATATTGGGGTTATGCTCTAATTCATCGGCCAATACTTGCATTAGGCCTTCAGTGGCAAATTTAGACACGGCATAAGCACCCCAGAATGCCTTCCCTTTTCGGCCGACACCTGACGATGTAAAGATAATAGAGGCGTCTTCTGAATCGTTTGTCAGGGACAGCAGTGCTTGAGTTAGCATGAAAGTGCTATTGACGTTCACTTGCATCACCTGTTGCCATACGATTGGATCATAGCTTTCTATTGGCGTCCGTATGCCAAGCAGGCTGGCATTATGCAAAATGCCATCGATTCGGCCAAACTCTTCTTCTAACATGGCCGCTAGGCGGTCAAAATCCGTTTCGCCAGCGGTTTCTAGATTCAGTGGAATGATTGCGGCCTGTGGATAACCGGCAGCCTCAATTTCGTCGTAGACGGTATTGAGCTTTTCTTCTGTGCGGCCCAGTAATATAACCGTTGCACCGTGAGCGGCATAGCTAAGGGCGGCTGCGCGTCCAATACCGTCGCCTGCGCCGGTCACGAGAATGATTTTTTCTTGGAGTAGGTTTTCCGGTGCCTGATAGTCGTACATGGCTGTTCCTGTGTCTGATCGCTAGCGATCGCAATAAAGGGTTTCTAAAATAGGGCGGATGTCACTGGCGTGATCGACCCGGAAGTGGCTATTCCAGCTATTTATATCTTCACCCTCATCAAGGTAACCATAGCTGACGGCGATGGTCTGCATGCCGGCTCTTAGACCGGCTTCAATATCGCGACGGTGATCGCCAATATAAACGCTGTGCTCGGGGGTGCAATTGAGTGCCTTGCAGGCGAGGAATAGTGCTTCTGGGTGGGGCTTTTTTTGCTGCACATGATCTGGGCAGATAACTGTCCCGGGGGCGGGCTGTAGATTGAGCCCCCGCATGACGGGGGTGGTGTAGCATTCGGGCTTGTTGGTGACGATACCCCAAGGTATTTGTTGTTCACCGAGCCAGTGTAGCAGTGCAGGGATGCCAGGGAACGGTTGGGTGTCGACATCAAGATGTTGTAGGTAGAGTTCAAGCATTCTCGGATGGAGAGTATCAAACGCGGGGTCTTGTTCTGGGAGTTCAAAGGCGGCGCCGATCATCGAGCGTGCGCCATTAGAGACATAGCGCCGCAGAAAGGCCGCGCTGACGGGAGGGCGTTGATGTTCGGCTAGAAGTTGATTGATTACCGCGTGAAAATCAGGCGCAGTATCGATCAGCGTGCCATCTAAGTCGAACAGTACAGCCTCAGGTCGTGATCTCTTCATTGTTTAGTCGGGCTTCCGGGTGGCAACCATATAATTGACATCGACATCACGGTCGTTGAGCTTATAGATTTTGCTCAAAGGGTTGTAGGTGAGGCCGGTGATCTTTTCGCTCTGCAAACCACTCTGTCGAATCCAGTTGGCGAGTTCAGATGGGCGGATGAACTTATTGAAGTCGTGGGTGCCTTTAGGGACGAGCTTTAATAGATATTCGGCGCCGACGATGGCCATCATATAGCTTTTGGGATTGCGATTTAGCGTCGAGAAAAAAACATGGCCGCCGGGTTTTACCAGTTGGCTGCAGGCGTCAACAATAGAAGACGGATCTGGCACATGTTCCATCATCTCCATGCAGGTGACAATGTCATACTGTTGAGGCTGTTCAACGGCTAGCTCTTCGACGGTGACCTGACGATAGTCTACGCCGACACCGCTCTCAAGGCCGTGTAGCTTGGCGACTTTTAACGGTGCTTCGCCCATATCGATACCGGTAACGGTCGCGCCGCGGTGAGCCATCGCTTCGGATAAGATGCCGCCCCCACAGCCAACATCGAGTACTTTTTTGCCGCTCAGGGATGCTATTCGGTCGATAAAGTCGACCCGCAGTGGATTGATATCGTGGAGTGGTTTGAATTCACTGTCACGGTCCCACCACCGGCTGGCCAGTTCTTCGAATTTTGCGATTTCCTGGGGGTCAATATTTGCGCCCGTGTTGTTCTGGGTGTGTGTCATATTCTGCGCCAAAAGCTCGTGTCAGGTCATAATTCTGCGACATTCTAGCACCGCTGCAGGGGCGAATACAGGAAGTCTGCTAGGGAACTGCTCAGAACACTGATTCTGCTCTCCAAGACCTTAATTTTGCGAGAGTATTGGTGTTTCTTTATGGTATACTCGGGCGCTTAAGGTTTACCGCTTTCAGGGTGGGTTTAACCACTTAATTCTCAGCAGTCAGATTCAAGGATAGCCAGAGCTATTATGGGTGATTTAGCCAGAGAGATTCTGCCAGTCAACATCGAAGATGAACTGAAGCAGTCATATCTGGATTACGCTATGAGCGTAATCGTGGGGCGTGCGTTGCCAGACGTACGGGATGGACTTAAGCCTGTACACCGTCGGGTGCTGTTCGCTATGAGCGAACTTAACAACGACTGGAACAAGGCGTACAAAAAATCTGCCCGTGTGGTAGGTGACGTAATCGGTAAATATCACCCCCATGGTGATAGTGCTGTTTATGACACCATCGTACGGATGGCGCAGCCATTTTCGATGCGCTATATGCTGGTCGATGGTCAGGGGAACTTCGGTTCCGTCGATGGCGATTCGGCCGCAGCGATGCGTTATACCGAGATTCGCATGGCGAAAATCTCGCATGAGCTGCTGGCTGATCTCGATAAAGAAACCGTTGATTTCGTGCCAAACTACGATGGCACCGAACAGATCCCAGAAGTGTTGCCGACTAAAGTGCCAACGCTGCTGGTGAATGGTTCTGCCGGTATTGCTGTCGGTATGGCGACTAATATTCCGCCTCACAACCTCGGGGAGATTGTCCGTGGCTGTATTGCACTGATCGATAATCCTGAGCTGGGTATCGATGGGCTGATGGAATATATTCCGGCACCTGACTTCCCAACCGGCGCTATTATCAATGGCCGGGCCGGTATTCTGCAGGCTTACCAAACCGGTCGTGGACGCATCTATCTGCGCGCCAAACATCATATTGAAACCAATGATAAGAACGGTAAAGAGTCGATTATCTTTACTGAGATCCCTTATCAGGTGAACAAAGCTCGCTTGATCGAAAAGATCGCCGAGCTGGTTAAAGAGAAAAAACTCGAAGGTATCACCGAGCTGCGTGATGAATCCGATAAGGATGGCATGCGCATTGTTATCGAACTGCGTAAAGGTGAAGTGTCTGAAGTAGTGGTGAATAACCTCTTTATTCAGACTCAACTGCAAAACGTGTTTGGTATCAACATGGTGGCACTGGTCGACGGGCAGCCTCGTACCCTCGATCTTAAGTCCATTCTTGAATGCTTTATCCGTCACCGTCGCGAAGTCGTTACCCGCCGTACCGTTTACTTGCTGCGTAAGGCGCGTGAGCGTGGCCATATTCTGGAAGGTTTGGCGATTGCTCTGGCGAATATCGATGCTGTTATCGAGATGATTAAGAGCTCTCCGAGCCCAGCTGAAGCCAAAGAACGTTTGATTGAGACTGAATGGCAGCCCGGCGATGTGACAGTGATGCTGGAACGTGCTGGCGAAAATGCCTGCCGTCCGGAAGATCTTGAAGCGCAATACGGCATGCACGACGGTGTCTATCACCTGTCTCCTGTACAGGCGCAAGCGATTCTTGAGTTGCGCCTGCACCGCTTAACCGGTCTGGAACATGAAAAACTGATCGCCGAATACCGGGAATTGCTCGATCGTATCGCCGAATTGTTGGCGATTCTGAATAGCTCTGAGCGCTTGATGGAAGTGATCCGTGAAGAGTTAGAGCTGATCGTCGAAGAGTTTGGTGATGAACGTCGCACCGATATCATCGCGTCGCAGCAAGACTTTACCGTGGCTGACCTGATAGCCGAAGAAGATATGGTGGTGACTATATCTCACGGTGGCTATGCCAAAACCCAGCCACTGACGATGTATCAGTCTCAGCGTCGTGGTGGTAAAGGTAAGTCGGCAACGGCGGTTAAAGGTGAAGACTTTATCGAAAAACTGCTGATTGCCAGCACCCACGATACTATCTTGTGCTTTACCAACTTAGGTAAAGTGTATTGGCTCAAAGTGTATGAAATTCCACAAGCCAGTCGTGCAGCGCGGGGTCGTCCGATCATCAATATTCTACCGTTGCAGGAAGGTGAACGTATCACCACCATTCTGCCGGTAAACGAATATGCCGATGAGCATTATGTATTTATGGCAACCGCTGATGGTACGGTGAAGAAAACACCGCTGGTTAACTTCTCCCGCCCTCGTTCTACCGGGTTGATTGCGTTGGCGCTGGATGAAGGGGATACCCTGATCGGTGCAGCGATTACCGATGGTACTGCCGAAGTGATGCTGGTCTCTAGCCAGGGTAAATCGATTCGTTTTGCCGAAGATGATGTACGACCTATGGGGCGTACCGCTCGTGGTGTCCGTGGTATTAAACTAGCGCAAGATGCGAAGGTTATCTCGCTGATCATTCCTCAGGAACATGGCCGCATTCTGACTACCAGTATTAATGGTTATGGTAAGCAGACCGCGGTTGAAGACTTTCCGACCTATGGTCGTGGTGGGCAGGGTGTTATCGCCATGCAGTGCACCGACCGTAACGGTGAGTTGATCGGTGCAGTGCAGATGTTTGAAGGCGATGATGTGATGCTGATCAGTGATCAGGGCACATTGGTACGTACTCGCAGCGATGAGATTTCTGTCTTAGGTCGTAACACTCAGGGGGTCCGAGTGATCCGGGTGGCTGAGGATGAAAACCTTGTCGGTGTGGCTCGTATAGAAGAGCCGGAAGAAACGGACGATGAGCTAATTGACACTGAGGTCGTTGAGGGTGATGTCGAGGTTGTGGATGACGCACCGGATAACCCTGCAACACCAGAGAGTCCTGAGGCACCGCTTGATGATGATCAAGCGTAATCATTGAGGCGAAAAAATGTGCGGCACTGGCCGCACATTTTTGTCTTAGTGAACCGTTATTAAAGGCGCTTTATCGCGCTAGATTACCCGTTGAATTGTCGCGGTTTGGCTTTGCCGGTTGATGGTATAACCGGTTTTTACACAATCGGTTTTGGATAATCGGTTTTACACAAGTTTATACAGAACCACTTTTACGAACTTTGTAGCAGATCTATCAAAATGACACGTAATTATAATTTCAGTGCGGGTCCTTCTGCACTGCCTGAAGATGTCCTGAAACTGGCTCAGCAAGAGCTATTGAATTGGCATGGTCTTGGCCTTTCCATTATGGAAATGAGTCACCGTAGCCCTGAGTTTGTGGGGGTGGCGGCTGAAGCTGAACAAGATCTGCGTGATTTGATGCAGATTCCCGATAATTATAAGGTTCTTTTTATGCAGGGTGGCGCTAGTAGCCAATTCAGCATGATTCCGATGAACCTGTTGCGGGGCAAAACGACCGCTGACTATATCAATACCGGTGACTGGTCCAAGAAAGCTATCAAAGAAGCCGCACGTTACTGTGATGTAAACGTTGTAGCGAGTATGGAAGACAATAATTTTACCCGTGCACCCTCTCAGGATGAGCTAAAGCTTAATCCTGAAGCTGCTTATGTGCACTACACGCCGAATGAAACCATTCGCGGGGTTGAGTTTGATTATATCCCTGACACCGGGAATGTGCCGTTGGTAGCGGATATGTCATCTAATATCCTTTCCCGTCCGGTCGATGTTAGTCGTTTTGGTATGATCTACGCCGGTGCGCAGAAAAATATCGGCCCAGCAGGGCTGACGGTTGTCATTATTCGCGAAGACTTGCTGGGTGATATCCTTCCTTCTACGCCTGCTCTCTATGACTATAAAGTCACCGCAGACGCTGATTCTATGCTCAATACGCCGCCTACATTTGGTTGGTATCTGGCAGGGCTGGTGTTTAAGTGGCTCAAAGCGCAGGGCGGTGTTGAAGCCGTGGCTGAGGTTAATCGTCGCAAGGCTGAGAAACTCTACAGCGTGATCGATAGCAATCCATTTTATTCAAACCCTGTGGCGGTTAATGCCCGTTCTTGGATGAATGTTCCCTTTATTCTGGCGAACGCAGAACTGGATAAACTGTTTTTGGCCGAGGCTGAAAAAAGTGGTCTGCTGAACCTTCCGGGTCATCGTTCGGTCGGCGGTATGCGTGCGAGTATCTATAACGCAGTACCAGAAGCGGGTGTGGACGCGTTGATCGACTTTATGCAGGACTTTTCACAGCGTCACGGATAAGTCAGGCAGTAGAGGGCGGTAATAATGAGTGATCAGGAAAAAGAACTTAAGCTTCTGCGCGATCAGATCGATTTAATCGACCGGCAGATTCATACGCTGCTGAATGATCGTGCACGCTGTGCTCAGCAGGTGGCTGAGGTTAAAGAGAAATATCAGGGCCCGAAGGATGCGGTATTTTACCGTCCTGAACGTGAAGCTCAGGTGTTGCGCCGGGTGATGGAGCGTAACGAAGGGCCGCTTGCCGACCATGAGGTAGCACGGCTGTTTCGTGAAGTGATGTCGGTGTGCCTGGCGCTGGAAAAACCGATGCATGTAGCGTTTCTGGGACCTGAAGGTAACTTTACTCAGCAGGCCGCGAGCAAGCATTTTGGTCACTCAGCCCACTGTATTCCATTTAATAGCGGCGATGAAGTTTTCCGTGAAGTGGAGTCCGGTGGCGCTCATTATGGTGTTGTGCCCATCGAGAACTCATCCGAAGGCATGGTGAGTCATACACTTGATCTCTTTAAACGCTTTAATCTTATGATCTGCGGTGAGGTCGAGCTACGCATCCATCACCATGTTTTGCGTGCTGATGGTGATAATCTCGACGGTATCACCCGCATCTATTTGCCTCAGCAAACACTGTCGCAGTGTCGTAGCTGGCTGGATGCTCACTTTTTATCCGCCGAACGTATCCTCGTTAGCAGCAATGCGGAAGCGGCGCGGATGGCGATTAAGTTCGGTTCAGGTGCCGCGGCGATTGCCAGTGATTTGGTGGCCGATCTATATCAGCTCAATATTGTCGCCCGTAATGTCGATGACCAGTCAGATAACAGTACGCGTTACCTGATCGTAGGTGATCAAGAAGTTGGCGAAAGTGGTCAAGATAAAACCTCTATTCTGGTGACTGTGCGCGATAAAGCGGGCGCATTGTATGAGTTACTAGAACATTTCCACAAACATAAAATCAGCCTGACGGGCATTGAAACCCGGCCAGCAAGCACGGAAAACTCACACTCAGTTTTTTATATTGATTTTGAGGGGCATGCGGCTAATAAGCATATTCAGAACGTTCTACGTGAACTGCAGTCTGAAACAGTTGAGCTTAAATTGTTGGGTTCATATCCGGTTGCGGTCCTCTGATCTGGAGAAAATTAATGGCATGTGATTTCTATCAACTGGCGACGTCTGGTGTTCAGGGGCTTCAACCTTATCAACCGGGTAAACCGGTGGAAGAGTTGGAGCGTGAGCTGGGTATTAGTAACAGTATTAAGCTGGCCAGTAATGAGAACCCGCTGGGCCCCAGTGAGGTTGCGATAGCGGCGGTGCAAGCCGCGCTGTCCGACAGCTGTCGCTATCCTGATGCAAGTGGTTTTAAGTTGAAAGAGGCATTGTCTGCACACTATGGCTATCGAACCGATCACCTAACCCTAGGTAATGGCTCGAATGATGTACTCGAGATGATTGGCCGTGCTTTTGTGTTGCCCGGAGATGAGGTTATTTACTCAGAGCATTCATTTATTGTCTATATGCTGGTAGCACAGGCAACGGGGGCTAAAGCGGTCGTGACTGCCGCCAAAGATTGGGGTCATGATCTGGATGCGATGGCGGCAGCGGTCACCGATAAAACCCGGGTTATTTTCCTCGCGAATCCAAACAACCCGACCGGTACATGGTTTTCCGGTGAGGCGTTGCGCGGCTTTATGGCTAAGGTGCCTGAGCATGTCGTGGTGGTTTTGGATGAGGCTTATGCTGAATATGTTACCGAACCGAGTTATTTATCGGGATTAGCACTGCAAAATGATTTTGCAAATTTGATTATCACACGGACCTTCTCAAAGGCCTTTGGTTTGGCCGCATTGCGCATTGGCTATAGCGTCGCCAATAGTACGATTACCGATCTATTAAACCGGGTGCGGCAGCCCTTTAACGTCAATATCCCAGCATTGGAAGCGGCCGCCGCTGTATTGAATGATACAGACTATCTGCAGCGCAGTATTGAGGTTAATCGTAGTGGTATAGCGCAATTAGAACAGGGTTTTAGCGAATTAGGTGTTAATTGGATACCCTCAGTAGGTAACTTTATTACGGTTGATTGCGGCACTGATGCAGCGCCAATATATGCTTCATTGTTACAGCAAGGGGTTATTGTCCGGCCGGTGGCGAACTATCGAATGCCCAACCACTTACGGGTGACCGTTGGCCTGCCGGAAGAAAATAGCCGCTTTTTGGCTGCATTTACGAAAGTGCTGAATAGCCGTGAGAAAGGGTAAATAGATCGTGAGATGTTTGACTGAAAGAGTTTTAGTCATTGGTTTAGGGTTAATTGGTGGGTCGCTGGCAAGTGCGCTGCGTAGCCACCGTATTTGCCGCACGGTGATCGGCTACGACCGTGATAGCGATGAATTAGCGACCGGTTTGCGACTCGGTGTAATTGATGAAGCGGCAGAGGATTTGTTGGCTGAAGCGGCTCGTGCCGATGTCATTGTGTTGGCGGTGCCAGTTAAGGCGATTGAATCGGTGTTGGCTGAGCTAAAACCTGTTTTACGGCCTGAGACCATTCTGACGGATGTCGGCAGCGTTAAAGGTAATGTGGTCAAAGCTGCTGAAAGGCTGTTTGGTGAACTACCTGCTCGGTTTATCCCTGGGCATCCGATTGCGGGCTCAGAAAAAAGCGGTATAGCCGCAGCGGATGCAACATTGTTTGAGCATCATAAGGTTATTCTGACGCCGTTACCGCAGAGTGATCGCGAAGCGGTGACACTGATTGCTCGAATGTGGCAGGCTGTGGGAGCTGAAGTGTTGCAGATGGATGTGGCACGGCATGATGAAGTACTGGCTGCAACTAGCCACTTGCCACATCTATTGGCCTTCTCATTGGTCGATACTCTTGCCCGCGAGCAAGATTGCACTGAAATCTTTCGTTATGCCGCCGGTGGTTTCCGTGATTTCACCCGGGTTGCCGCCAGTGATCCAACCATGTGGCACGACATTGGTATTGCCAATAAGTCTGCCATTTTACAGAAGATTGATGAATTTTCAGCCGGCGTACAGCGGTTGAGAGACGCGATTGAAGCAGAAGAAAGTCAGGCGATGCTGGGTATTTTTACCCGCGCGAAAGCTGCACGAGAACATTTTTCAAAAATTTTATCAGGTTCGGCCTACACTCAAAATATGAAAATAAAAGACGCAACATTTTACGCTCAACCCGGTGGACAGGTGCAGGGCACTATCCGCGTACCGGGTGATAAGTCGATTTCTCACCGCTCAATTATGTTGGGCTCCTTAGCCGATGGCACCACCGAGGTCACCGGCTTTTTAGAAGGCGAGGATAGCCTTGCAACCTTGCAAGCGTTCCGCGATATGGGAGTGGTGATTGAGGGACCGCATCAGGGCGCCGTTAAAATTTATGGTGTGGGCATCAATGGTCTACGCCAACCGCCAGGGCCTATCTATGTGGGTAACTCCGGCACCACGATTCGCCTGATGTCGGGCTTGTTAGCCGGTCAGGCATTTGATTCTGAACTCAGTGGCGATGCGTCCCTGAGTAAGCGTCCCATGGAGCGCGTAGCGAAACCACTACGGTTGATGGGTGCGCAAGTCGAAACCGACGAGAATGGTTGCCCACCGGTGAGAATTAAAGGGGGTCAGTCACTCAAAGCGATCCGTTATGAGATGCCGATGGCCAGTGCGCAGGTTAAATCCTGTGTCATGTTGGCGGGGCTCTATGCCGAAGGCGAGACAACCGTGACTGAACCCGCACCCACTCGCGATCATACCGAACGGATGTTACGAGGCTTTGGTTATCAGGTTGATGTGGCGGGTAATCAGGTGTCCCTCACCGGTGGTGGCTCGCTTAAGGCGACTAAAATCGATGTGCCCGCGGATATCTCTTCGGCAACCTTCTTTATGGTGGCTGCAGCGATCTGTCCGGATTCTGATATCACCCTTGAGCATGTAGGCATTAACCCAACGCGTATCGGTGTGATCAATATTCTTCGGGCGATGGGCAGCCATCTCGAACTGCTTAACGAGCGAGAAGTGGGTGGTGAGCCGGTGGCCGATATTCGTATCCGCTATGCGCCTCTTAAAGGTATCCATATACCGCAAGATCAGGTGCCGTTAGCGATTGATGAATTCCCAGCACTGTTTATTGCTGCGGTCTGCGCCGAAGGCGAAACGGTATTGACGGGCGCCGAAGAGCTGCGAGTCAAAGAGAGTGATCGTATTCAAGCGATGGTCGATGGCTTGAAAACCCTCGGTGCGGATATCGAAGGGACCCCGGACGGTGCCATTATTCGTGGTAGCGAGATGGGCGGTGGCGTCATTGAAAGTCATGATGATCATCGCATCGCCATGTCTTTTGCTATCGCATCCTTGCGGGCTAAGGGTGTTATTGAGATTCATGAATGTGCCAATGTTGCCACATCGTTTCCTAACTTTGTTGAGCTGGCTCAGCAGGTAGGTATCAAGGTTCGCAAAGAGGAGAAGTAACATGGGAGATTTCCCAGTTATTACAGTTGATGGTCCGAGTGGATCAGGTAAGGGAACCATCTGTAGCCTGCTAGCCCGAGAATTGGGTTGGAACTTGCTTGATAGTGGTGCCCTGTATCGTTTGGTTGGGTTGGCTGCGCGGCATCACGGTGTCGCACTGGATGATGAAAACGCCTTAGTTGTATTGGCGGCACACCTCGATGTGCAGTTTGAAACCTCCGCTAATCAGAATGAAGTCACTATCATCTTGGAAGGTGAAGAGGTTACCCATACGATCCGCACCGAAGAGTGTGGTGCTGATGCCTCGGTGATTGCGGCGATTGGTTCTGTCAGAGATGCCTTACTCGAACGCCAGCGGGCGTTTGTTGCAGCGCCGGGTTTGATTGCTGATGGGCGTGATATGGGCACGGTAGTATTCCCGCAAGCGCCGCTAAAAGTGTATTTAACGGCTAGCGCTGAAGAGCGCGCTAACCGTCGGTATAACCAGTTGATAAATAAGGGGCTGGGTGCTAGTCTTCAGACAATATTGGCGGATATTCAGGCGAGAGATGCGCGTGATATGAACCGCGCTGTAGCGCCTCTCAAACCCGCTGAAGATGCAATATGCCTTGATACCACTGAGTTGAGTATCGAAGCGGTATTGGCTTCGGTACTAGATCAGGCACGACATAAAGGATTGCGTTAACGGTAAACATATGAGGTTTGGCCGGTATGAGTGAGAGTTTTGCTGAGCTGTTTGAGGAGAGTTTAACCGAGCTGGATATGCAGCCGGGCTCGGTTGTTAGCGCGACGGTTGTCGCGGTTGACGGTGATTTTGTCGTGGTTAATGCGGGGCTCAAGTCGGAGGGTAATATTCCCCGACATGAGTTTCTAGATGACGATGGCAAATTGAGCGTTAGCGCCGGTGATCAGGTGAATGTGGTGCTGGTCTCTCTCGAAGATGGTTCTGGCGAAACATTACTATCGCGAGAAAAAGCGAAACGCGCTGAAGCTTGGTTGGTGCTTGAGCAGGCCTTTGAAAACGATACTATTGTGACCGGCCGAATTACCGGTAAGGTACGCGGTGGGTTAACCGTTGATCTGAATACCATTAGTGCCTTCCTACCGGGTTCTTTAGTCGATATTCGTCCTCTTCGTGATACCTCTCATCTTGAAAATCAAGAACTCGAATTCAAACTGGTCAAATTAGACGCTAAACAGAATAATATCGTGGTGTCACGCCGGGCAGTGCTGGAGACCGCTTATAATGAAGAGCGTGATAAGTTACTGGCGACCCTCAATGAAGGCATGACCGTTAAAGGGATGGTTAAAAATCTGACCGATTACGGTGCTTTTATCGACCTAGGCGGGGTTGATGGTTTACTCCATATTACCGATATTGCTTGGAAGCGAGTTAAGCATCCTAGTGAGTTACTGAGTATTGGCGATGAGATCGATGTTAAGGTCTTACGCTATGATCGGGATAAAGGGCGTGTTTCGCTGGGGATGAAGCAGTTAACACCAGACCCTTGGGATGAGTTTAAAACGGCCCATCCGGTCGGTAGTCGCGTGAGTGCTAAGGTCACCAATATCGCTGATTATGGTTGCTTTGCCGAGATTAAACCGGGCATTGAAGGTTTAGTGCATGTTTCTGAGATGGACTGGACCAATAAGAATATCCACCCATCCAAAGTGGTGCAAGTGGGTGATTCGATTGAGGTCATGATTCTTGATATCAATGATCAGCGTCGACGGATCTCTTTGGGTATCAAACAGTGCCAGGAGAACCCTTGGGATCTCTTTGCCGAAACCTATGCTCAAGATACAGAGGTTTCGGGCGTTATTAAGTCGATTACAGATTTTGGTCTGTTTGTTGGCTTGGAAGGTGGCATTGACGGCCTTGTGCATCTGTCAGATCTGTCTTGGGATCAACCGGCAGAAACGGCGGTTAAGGCCTACCATAAAGGCGATACGGTTACTGCGGTGGTGTTGTCGGTTGATAGTGAGCGGCAACGTGTCTCCCTAGGCGTTAAGCAGCTATCTGCAGATCCATTTACAAGCTATACCGCAAGTCATCCGAAAGGCTCGATTGTCCAAGGGGATATTATTCAGGTTGAGCCGAAACAGTTACAGCTTCGCTTGGCTGAAGGCGTAGAAGGCAGTGTTAAGGTACAGGAAGCCTCGATTGAGCGGGTAGAGGATCTCAGTCAGCTCTTTAGGATTGGAATAACTATCGATGTGTTGATCGTCAATATAGATCGGCGTGCGCGAACAATGGCGTTATCGATAAAGCAGTTGGAAAAACAACAGGAAAACCAAGCTCTGGATGCAATTAAGCATCAACAGATTGACTCTGAAGGGCCGACAACCATCGGTGACCTCATCAGGGCTCAGTTGGAAAAGAAATAGTAACGAATAAATATAATGTCTGATAAGCGGACTGGCAGTAGGTCAGATCTGTTAATGTCAGGGGGTGAGCATGACGAAGTCTGAACTGATCGAGCGTTTGATTGACCAGAATGAACAGCTTTCTATCAAAGATGTAGAGTTGGCCGTTAAAACTATGCTGGACCACATGACAGAGTCTTTATCTCAAGGAGATCGTATTGAGATAAGAGGTTTTGGCAGTTTTAGCCTGCACTATCGTGAACCCCGGGTGGGCCGTAATCCAAAAACGGGCGATTCTGTTTCGCTGGATGCTAAATATGTACCGCATTTCAAGCCGGGTAAAGAGTTGCGTGAGCAGGTCAACGATAGTTTGAAAAGTGAACGATCTTAGGATTAATTAACAGTAGGGGTAAATAATGCGTTGGTTAAAAATATTGCTGGTACTGGCGCTGTGTCTGGTATTTCTGTTCTGTGGCTGGACCTTTGCCACGCTGAATACTGAGCTGGTTTCGATTAACTTATTTTTCTTTACGCTTCCCGAAGCTAGCTTATCATTGTGGTTGATGGCGAGTTTTGTTGTCGGTGGTATTGCTGGGGTTGTGGTCAGCAGTATTTTTGTCATGGTCTTGAAGCTTAAGCTTCAGGCGGCAAAACGTAAAATTAGCTCAGCCGATAAGGAGCTTGATCAGCTGCGTACTGCGGCGTTAAAACGCGCTACCTGATATGAATGATTTACTGTTTATTATTCCGCTGTTCGTTGCGGTTGCTATTGGTTGGTTACTAGGGCGTCAGCAGAATAATAAACAGCCACAAAATACCCTGCAGCAGGAGTATTTTCGCGGTCTCGACTTTTTGTTGAGTGAAAAAACCGATGAAGCTATCGATAGCTTTATTCGTGCCCTGGAAATTAATTCTGATACCATTCCTGCCCATATCGCGCTGGCTAAACTCTTTCGTAAGAAAGGTGACGTTCAACGTGCCATTCAGATTCATCAGAGCTTACTGGCTCGTTCAGATCTTTCCCATGATGATTTCATGCGCATCCAAATGGCGTTGGCACGGGATTACTATGCGGTCGGTTTACTTGATCGTGCCGAAAATCTGTTATTAGAAATCAGATCCCAGCGTTCGAGTGCTGATGTGTTACAAAAAGCCTCAGCGCTGCTGATCAAGCTCTATGCTAAAGAACAGGAATGGCAGCAAGCTCTTGATGTGGCTAAACAGCTGAGCGTTACTGAGCGGCCGGGACTAGACGTTGAGTTGAGTCATTATTGCTGTGAGCTGGCTGAAGGCAATATTGCGCAGCAACGTTATCGCCACGCGAGTGCTAAGTTGAATTTAGCGTTAACGTTTGACAAAAATGCCGTACGCGCCAATCTATTATTGGCCGATATCGCCATCAAGCAGCAAGAGTGGAAAAAGGCCATCGCGACGTTAAAGCAGGTTGCGCAGCAAGATAGCACCTTCCTGTCTGAAACCATTGAGCGCTTGAAGCATTGCTACCATGAATTAAATCAGACTTCTGAGTTTGAACGATTGATGAAACAGTGGCTGAATAAATATCCCTCAACCAGTATTATGCTCGCCCTTGGCGATATTATTTTGCAACAGCAAGGGGCTTATCCTGCGGGTGCCTTTATTACCGATCAATTAAAGCAGCGTCCTTCGATAAAAGGCTTTAACCAGCTAATCGACCTGTATATTACTCATGCATCAAAAGGCGCGAATGAAAGCCTGATGGTGTTGCGAGGGCTAACAGGGCAGTTAGAGTTGAGCAAGCCGGTCTATCACTGTCAGCGGTGCGGTTTTTCGGGTAAGTCGCTGCATTGGCAATGTCCCTCCTGTCAGAACTGGGGGACGACTAAACCGATCCATGGGCTTGAGGGTGAATAGCCAGGATCATAATTTGTATGAGATGTAAGTAAATGAATGATACTAAACGGGTTATCGTTGCGTTGGATTATCCGGATCAACTTGCCGCCCTGGCAATGGCAGAGCAGCTGGATCCTGAAAAATGTCGCGTAAAAGTGGGTAAAGAGCTGTTTACCCGAGCGGGACCTGCGGTGGTCGAAGCGCTTCATGGGAAAGGCTTTGATGTTTTTCTAGATCTGAAATTTCATGATATCCCGAATACCACTGCTAAGGCTGTTCGTGCGGCGGCTGAGATGGGGGTCTGGATGGTCAATGTTCATGCTTCTGGTGGCCGGCGGATGATGGAGGCGGCACGGAATGAACTGGATCAGGTCAATGGTGCAAAAACACTACTGATTGCGGTTACCGTGCTGACCAGCATGGAACGTCAGGATTTGGCGGACATCGGCTTAGATATTGAGCCATTGGAACAGGTTAAACGATTGGCCCTGCTGACTCAAAACAGCGGTTTAGATGGTGTTGTCTGTTCGGCTCAGGAAGTGAAACCATTACGGCAGATTATAACACCTGATTTTCAACTGGTGACGCCGGGGATTCGTCCTGCTGATGCTGCGACAGGTGATCAGAAGCGAATTATGACGCCGGGAGAAGCGATTAGCGCGGGCAGCACTCATCTGGTTATTGGTCGCCCGATTACCCAGTCAGATGCACCTGTCGCGGCGTTGGCGCGTATTGAGCAGGAGATTCTTGCAGCACGATAGTTGTCACCTTTTTATTTTGTGCTATTACTGTAAAAACCAGCTTATGCTGGTTTTTTGGTTTAATAAACAGAAGGAAATAACTATGAAACGGACTTCATGCTTAAAGTCGTTGTTACTGCTGCTGTGTCTGAGTTTGCCCTTGGGAGTCTTTGCCGAACCGATGGTGAATATCAACACCGCGTCCGCTGACCAACTTGCCGAAGTATTGCAAGGGGTTGGGCCTGCTAAGGCTAAGGCGATTGTTGAATATCGTGAAACCAATGGGCCGTTCAAAACGATTGATGAATTGGCAAACGTGAAAGGTATTGGTGGTGCCACCGTGGCGAAAAACCTCCAGAGTATCGCCGTTGAGGATCCGCAGTAAGGTTTAAGTGTGCATAGTGAGTGCTTTAGGTTTGAGACTGAAGTGCTGGAACTCAGCGTCGAAACCCAAAGCTTAGTTTGTATGTTAAAGGCTGCCCGATGGCAGCCTTTTTTTATAGCACAAAGACCAAGGTGGCCGGAATGAAGAGGAGAGCGCCCATGTTTCCTAATAATACAATTGAAGCGACCTGCTTGGGTTCTTGATTGTATTGTTCGGCGACAATGTAGTTGAGTACTGCCGGTGGCAAGGCGCCAAAAATGATTAGGTAGACAAACTGCTCCGCATCGAGGTGAAGCAGTTGTTGTACCGCATAGGCGATCAGGATGCCTGCAAGTGGGCTCAGCACGGCACCAGTTACGCCGATCCTCCAAGCACTAAAGTCGACGGTGATCAGTCGAACCCCTAGCGTGAATAGCAAGAGTGGAATCGATATCTGACCGAGCATATCGAGGCTCGTGGCGATCGACGCTGGCATCGGCAAACTCAAGCTGCTCCATGTTAGGCCGGCGATGGTGGCAATGATGATAGGCATTCGCAGCAGTCGCCAAGGGTTAGTGCGGTGATCCATCATATAGATGCCCACAGTGAAATGTAGCGTCATTTCTACAATAAACAGCATAATCGCAGCGGGTAGTGCTTGTTCACCAAAGGCGAGAATGATTAACGGTAGGCCGAGGTTGCCACTGTTGCTAAACATCATCGGCGGGAGGAATGTTTTGGCCTGCACCTTAAGTACTTTGCATAATGGCCAGAGTAACAAACCCGATCCGAGAATGACGAGTGCCGCGGCCATGGCCAGCCCTTGATATTTAACCAGATCGAAGGATTTGTCCGACAGCACGAAAAACACCAGCGCGGGCACAAAGATATCCATATTGAGCTGGTTTGCCAGTGTCATATCGGGTTTCTTATAGCGTCCATAAAGGTAGCCGCTCAGCACGATGGCGAAGAGGGGGAATACCGTAAGGAAGATACGTTCAGCCAAGGCGAAGGCGGTGGTGTCCATCGGGTTATACTTCCAGTAGAAAGGTTACGGGGCCATCATTAATGAGGTTGACTTGCATGTTGGCACCAAACTGGCCGCTGGCAACCTCCGGATGGAGGGCTTGGGCTTGCTGAACAAAGTAGTCATAGAGGGCTTCGCCCTGTTGTGGGCTAGCGCCTTTGGAAAAGCCGGGTCGTAACCCTTTGGCGGTGTCGGCGACGAGCGTGAACTGGGAGACGATTAGCAACCCGCCGTTGTGCTGTTGCAAGTTGAGGTTCATCTTGCCCTCGGTATCGCTGAAGATACGATAATGCAGTATTTTCTGCAGCAGCTTGTCGGCGCAGGCTTCGTCATCGGTTTTCTCAACCCCGAGTAATACCAGTATGCCAGGGCCTATCTGGGCGTGACGTTCGTCGGCAATATCAACTGATGCGGCATTGACCCGCTGAATAAGTGCTTTCAACTGTGTTCCTTGCTGGTGTGTTGCTCTGTCAGGCTCAGGCTTTCGATAGCGAGAACTGCTTGGTCGCTTTGATCAGGTTATCGGTAATACCGGGTTCAAATGCGCTGTGCCCTGCATCTCTAACGATATGGAGTTCTGCCTGAGGTAGTACCTGTTGCAAGGCGAAAGCCTGCTCAATTGGGCACACCATATCATAACGGCCATGTACGATAACGGTTGGGATATGCTGAATCTTATGGGCATCGCGAATGATCTGATTGGTGTCGATAAAAGCATTGTTGATAAAGTAGTGGGCTTCTATCCGAGCCATCGCTAGAGCGATATGTGGGGCTCCGAAATGGTCGACAACATCATTGTTAGGGTTAAGTGTCGAGCAGCGGCCTTCCCAAATAGACCAGGCTTTAGCGGCAGACATTCGGGCAATATCGTTTTCTGAGGTTAGTCGTTTATGGTAAGCCTGCAGCATGTCACCACGTTCCTGTGGTGGGATAACCTTTTGGTACTCTTGCCAGTAGTCAGGAAAAATAGCACTGGCGCCTTCTTGATAGAACCAGTGTATATCCCGTTCACGGCACAGAAAAATGCCTCGAAGGATCATCCCTGAGACACGTTCTGGATGACTCTCGGCGTAGAGTAAGCTGAGGGTTGACCCCCAAGAGCCGCCAAAGAGCAGCCATTGATCGATATTAAGATGTTCGCGAATCTGTTCGATATCACTGATTAGGTTTTGTGTTGTGTTGTCAGTGAGCTCTGCGTGGGGTGTTGATTGTCCACAGCCGCGCTGGTCAAACAGAATAATACGATACTTTTCGGGATCGAAGAATTTGCGGTGAGTGCCGCTGGTACCGCCACCGGGGCCGCCATGAATAAATAGAACCGGGATGCCTTGGGCGTTGCCACTCTCTTCTATATAGAGGGTGTGCAGATCATCAACAGCCAGTTGGTGCTGTTTATAAGGATTGATATCGGGAAAGAGGATGTTCATATCTGGGTGTCCTTGTGAGCTGACAGACACCGGGAGTATAGCCCGGAACAGCAGTCGCTGTCCGGGCTATTTACGTGCAGGAGAGTAAAACTAAAAGAGTTTACTTACCTGAGCGTGAGTGACGTTTACGTTCGTTTTCAGTCAATAACTTCTTACGAATACGGATAGAGATCGGCGTTACTTCGACCAGCTCGTCATCTTCAATGAAATCCAGAGCCTGTTCTAGGGTAAAGCGAACCGGAGGCGTCAACTGAATGTTCTCGTCAGTACCGGAGGCACGTACGTTGGTCAGCTGCTTACCTTTGATTGGGTTAACCGCGAGATCGTTATTGCGGCTATGAATACCCAGAATCATACCTTCGTAGACTTCGATATTCGGTTCTACGCACAGACGGCCACGTTCTTGCAAGTTCCAGAGTGAATAACCCAGTGCTTTACCGGTTACCATTGATACCAGAACACCGTTGTTACGGCTGATCACTTCGCCTTCTTTAACTTCACCGTAGTGGTCAAAGACGGACGTCATGATACCGGTACCGGAAGTCATGGTCAGGAACTGTGAACGGAAACCGATCAGTCCGCGAGATGGGATAAGGAACGTCAGGCGTACACGGCCTTTGCCGTCGACTTCCATATTGTTCATATCGCCGCGACGCTTGCCTAGTTCTTCGATGATGTTACCTTGATGCTGTTCTTCAACATCAATCATCACGGTTTCGAAAGGCTCGTGGGTTTTGCCGTCGACTTCTTTCTGGATTACTTCAGGACGGGACACACCCAGCTCGAAGCCTTCACGACGCATAGATTCGATCAGTACGGATAGGTGTAGTTCACCACGACCCGATACTTTGAACTTCTCAGGAGAGTCGCCCTGTTCAACGCGCAGTGCAACGTTGTGAATCAGTTCGCGATCCAGCCGGTCTTTAATATTACGGCTGGTGACGTATTTACCATCTTTACCGGCAAAAGGAGAATCGTTGACCTGGAAGGTCATGGATACTGTTGGCTCATCGACAGACAGCGGAGGCAGCGCTTCGACAGCTGACGGATCACACAGGGTATCGGAGATGTTTAGGGCATCAATACCGGTGATACAGATAATGTCGCCCGCTTGAGCTGTTTCAACATCAACACGATCCAGACCAAGGTAACCCATGATCTTCTGTACTTTACCGTTACGGACATTGCCGTCGCGGTCGATGATTTTAACTACATGGTTCAGTTTAACCGAACCACGGCTGACTCGACCTACACCGATAACACCCACATAGCTGTTGTAGTCCAGTGCGGAGATCTGCATCTGGAAAGGACCCTGAGTATCAACCTGTGGTGGGTTAACGTGCTCAATGATCGCTTCAAATAGTGGCGTCATATCATCTGCCAATGCATCTGGCTCTTTACCCGCAACACCGTTAAGAGCAGAGGCGTAGATGATTGGGAAGTCTAGCTGTTCGTCGGTTGCGCCGAGGCTGTCAAACAGGTCAAAAACCTGATCGATAACATAGTCAGGACGTGAACCCGGACGGTCAACCTTGTTAACAACAACGATAGGGCGCAGGCCTTGCTCAAACGCTTTCTGTGTTACAAAGCGCGTTTGCGGCATTGGGCCATCAACAGCGTCAACCAGAAGACATACGCAATCAACCATTGACAGAACCCGTTCTACTTCGCCGCCAAAGTCGGCGTGTCCGGGGGTGTCCACGATGTTGATATGGTAATCATTCCACTCAATGGCAGTGTTTTTTGCCAGAATGGTGATACCGCGTTCTTTCTCCTGATCATTGGAGTCCATGATCCGTTCAGTGCCTTCGTCGCGACGTCCCAGCGTACCGGACTGAGAAAGCAGTTTATCAACCAGAGTGGTTTTACCATGGTCAACGTGGGCAATAATTGCGATGTTTCTTAATTTTTCGATCACGTCTGGGAACCTGTGCAGACAAATTTTAGAAGCGCGCATTATACATGAGTTATCAGTCGGCTGCGTCTTTCTTATGAGATGAATAGTAAAAATAGTTTTTTTTCTGGTTTGCCGATCTCTTTTAGAGGATAAGTCCTATGGGTTAGCGTATTATGATGGCACCTTTTTGAGGCAGCGAGGTTAAGGGTAAATCGGGAAAACGTCGCTCGCACTATTTTGGTTCGTTATTTGTTTTGCATGCTCTATTTTGGTTCGTTATTGAGGGCTGTCATTGTTTCAAATTCGATCAAAGCTGCTAGATGTCGCGTGTTTTCGGTGCTTGTGTTTACTGGCATACCTCTTGCTGTTTAAAAGCGAAACAAGCCTGACTGGTTGGACTATTAATATGTCTTACGCAATCGGTTGGGGGTCTGGCAATATAATCTAGTGGAGAAAGTCACATGTCAGAGACTCTGAATCTGATCAAAGAGCATGATGTTAAGTGGGTTGATATGCGTTTTACCGATACTCATGGTAAAGAGCAGCACGTTACAATCCCGGTCACCGAAATTAACGAAGACTTCTTCGAAGAAGGCAAAATGTTCGATGGTTCTTCCATCGGCGGCTGGAAAGGCATTAATGAATCAGACATGATTCTGCAGCCAGACGATTCTGCTTCTGTGATGGATCCCTTTGCTGAAGACACGACTATTATCGTGCGTTGTGACATCGTTGAGCCGACCACCGGTCAAGGTTACGAGCGTGACCCACGTTCTGTTGCTAAGCGCGCTGAAGCTTACCTGAAATCAACCGGTATCGCGGATACGGCTATCTTTGGTCCTGAACCAGAATTCTTCGTGTTTGATGAAGTTAAATGGCACGCTGATATCAGTGGTTGCGGCTACTCTATCGGTTCTGAAGAAGCTTCTTGGTCGACTAACAGCAGCTTCGAAGGTGGTAACACCGGTCACCGTCCACGGGTTAAAGGAGGTTACTTCCCAGTACCGCCAGTTGATTCACTGCATGACCTGCGTGCCGCTATGTGCGATGCGATGACTGCGATGGGCCTGACAATCGAAGTACATCACCACGAAGTAGCAACCGCTGGCCAGTGCGAGATCGGTGTAGGTCCAAACACGCTGACGGCTAAAGCCGATGAAGTGCAGATCCTGAAATACTGCGTACATAATGTTGCACATGCCTACGGCAAAACAGCGACCTTTATGCCTAAGCCTTTGGTTGGTGATAACGGTTCTGGTATGCATGTTCACCAGTCTCTGTCTAAAGATGGCGTTAACATCTTCCATGGCGATGCTTATGCGGGCCTGAGTGAAACAGCGTTGTTCTACATCGGTGGCATTATTAAGCACGCGAAAGCGTTGAATGCCCTGACTAACGCATCAACTAACGCCTACAAGCGTTTGGTACCAGGCTTTGAAGCCCCTGTTATGTTGGCGTATTCTGCCCGTAACCGTTCTGCTTCTATCCGTATCCCATACGTGACTAACCCTAAAGCTTACCGTATCGAAACACGTTTCCCAGACCCATCTGCCAACCCTTACTTGTGCTTTGCAGCACTGATGATGGCTGGCCTAGACGGTATTAAGAACAAGATCCACCCTGGCGATCCAGCCGATAAAGATCTATATGACCTGCCTGCTGAAGAAGCGTTGGCGATTCCAACCGTTGCGACTTCTTTTGAAGAAGCCTTGGCAGCGTTGGATAATGATCGTGAGTTCTTGACAGCTGGTGGCGTGTTCACTGACGACATGATCGATGCTTATATCACACTGAAAACTGAAGAGTGTGAAAAAATAAGCCAGACAACTCACCCTGTTGAGTTTGACCTGTACTACTCTGTTTAATCGCTAGCGATTAACTGAAAAGAGCCTCCCGCGTGGAGGCTTTTTTTTATCCAAAATGACGTTGCCCCAAAAGAGTGCGCAGAGTGTTATGCTAAAGCGTCAGGCGGCGCTCTAAAGCATCTCGATATGACCGGAGATGCCCGCTACCGGGCTTATTTTTTTATCTGCACTAAGTTGGTTTGCTTTTTGCAGTTATCTTTATAACCGCCGTACTTATGAATAGAGAATGGCATATAGGCAAGTTCTTGAGGTATCGCATCAAAGATGAAAACACCTGATTTGCATAAACACATATTAGATAGTTTATCGACGGCGACGGTGTTGGTCGATGGGCAGTTGCAGTTGGTGTATATGAACCCCGCGGCAGAAATGCTGCTCGAGTCCAGTGCTCGTCGTTTGGCTCAATTACCTTTTCATGACTGGTTTCTGGTCGATGATGATCAGAATGCGCTACTTGCGGCACTTGAAAAGGGCCATCCATTTACTAAGCGTGAGGCGAAGCTCGTCACGCTGGGCGGACGTGAGATTACCATCGACTACAGTGTTAATCCCATGCCGCAAAAATATGGTCAGTTGGTGTTGATCGAACTGACCCCGCGAGATCGGTTGATCCGTATCTCTCGAGAAGAAGAGTTACTCAGTAATCATGAAACGGTGATCTCTCTGGTGAGAGGCTTAGCCCATGAGATTAAAAACCCATTAGGCGGTTTGCGGGGGGCGGCGCAGCTGCTTGAGCGTGAGCTACCTGATGAGGCCTTGCACGATTATACCCGGGTCATCATTGATGAGGCTGACCGCTTACGTAATCTCGTCGACCGGATGCTTGGACCACATAAAATGCCTCGTATGGAGGAGGTTAATATTCATTCCATACTGGAGCATGTCAGTAGTTTAGTGACCGCCGAAGCTGCTGGTCAGATCTATGTTCAGCGAGATTATGATCCCAGTTTGCCTGAGTTTATGGGGGATCGGGAGCAACTGATACAAGCGGTGCTGAATATTGTTAGAAACAGTATGCAGGCACTGCAGGAAGCCAATATTGATCAGCCTCGTATCGTGTTGCGTACTCGGGTTATCCGTAATTTAACACTGGGTGCTGAAATGCACCGCTTGGTGTGTTGCGTTGAAATAACGGATAACGGGCCGGGTATTCCTGAAGAGTTATTACAAAAGATTTTCTACCCCATGGTGAGTGGTCGAGCGGCCGGCACCGGGCTTGGGTTATCCATAGCGCAATCAGTATTAGCGCAACACCGGGGGCTGATTGAATGCCGTAGCGTCCCGGGTGAAACCTGTTTTCAACTATTAATACCATTGGAGCAACAATCATGACTAAGGCTGCATCTGTATGGATTGTAGATGATGATCGTTCAATTCGTTGGGTGATGGATAAGGCTCTCTCCAGCGAAGGAGTTAGGGTGACGCTGTTCGAAAGTGGCGACAGCATGTTGCAACAGCTTTCCCGTGAGTCGCCTGATGTTGTTGTCAGTGACATCCGTATGCCAGGCATCAACGGCTTGGATCTGCTTGAGCGGGTCAATGCGGAGCATCCTGAACTGCCGATTATTATTATGACGGCCCATTCGGATCTGGATAGTGCGGTGGCTTCTTATAAAGGGGGTGCGTTCGAGTATCTACCTAAGCCGTTCGATATCGATGAAGCCTCAGCATTGGTGATGCGCGCCGTGGAGCACGCCCGTGAACAGCAGCAACAGCGAGGTGAAGAGCCCGAAGCGCAGACTGAAATCATTGGTGAAGCACCGGCGATGCAGGAGGTTTTTCGGGCGATAGGGCGCTTGTCTCAATCGAATATCACCGTATTGATCAATGGTGAATCCGGTACCGGTAAAGAGTTAGTTGCTAATGCGTTGCATCAGCATAGTCCGCGCTCGCCAAAACCATTTATTCCGTTGAATATGGCGGCTATCCCCAAAGATCTAATCGAATCCGAACTGTTTGGCCATGAGAAAGGCGCCTTTACCGGTGCGGCTGCGGCTCGACCGGGGCGGTTTGAGCAAGCCGATGGTGGCACGCTGTTTCTTGATGAGATTGGTGATATGCCGGCGGACACTCAAACGCGCTTATTGCGAGTGCTGGCAGAAGGTGAGTTCTATCGGGTAGGTGGACATACTTCGGTGAAGGTCGATGTGCGTATTATTGCGGCGACCCACCAAGACCTTGAGCGGTTGGTGCAGGAAGGACGTTTCCGTGAAGATTTATTTCACCGCCTTAATGTTATCCGTATTCATATCCCTAAGCTGGCGGAGCGGCGCGAAGATATTCCTCGCCTTACACGTCACTTCTTGCAAAGTTCAGCCGAAGAGCTAAGTGTTGAATCGAAGTTGTTGCATCCGGATACCGAGGTGTTTTTAAGTAACCTTCCTTGGCCGGGTAATGTGCGCCAGCTCGAAAATACCTGTCGCTGGCTGACGGTGATGGCTTCGGGCCGAGAAGTGTTGGTCGGTGATTTGCCGCCAGAGCTGTTGGAACAGACCGGTGATGAGCAGGTCGTCACTTCAAACTGGGAGAAAGCGTTACGTAACTGGGCTGAAAAACAGTTGCAGCAGGGATCGACATCGATTCTGGATACAGCGGTGCCTGCGTTTGAGAAAATTATGATTGAGGCCGCGCTGAAGCAAACTGCGGGTCGCCGCCGGGATGCCTCGTTATTGTTGGGCTGGGGGCGTAACACGCTAACCCGCAAGATCAAAGAGCTGGGTATGGATGATGTGCCGGAAACGCTAGAGGAGTAATCTTTAGTCAGTTTCAGCTATAATCCCTGCCTCATTGAGTGTCAGGGATTTTTTATGCTTCACGTTGTGCTTTACCAGCCGGAAATACCACCCAATACCGGTAATATTATCCGTCTGTGTGCGAATACCGGGTTTAAGTTACACCTGATTGAACCACTGGGATTTGATTTTGATGATAAGAAGTTACGCCGTGCGGGGCTGGATTATCATGAATTCGCTCAGGTTGGACGCTATCCTGATTTGCAGAGTTGTCTGGATGAACTGTCGGGTGGCACTATTTGGGCGCTGACAACGAAGGGAAGTGATCACTATACCGGGGCCAGTTTTAGTGCCGGTGATATCTTGCTCTTTGGTCCGGAAACCCGTGGTCTACCAGCGGATGTATTAGATAGTTTACCTAGCGAGCAGCGACTGCGTTTGCCAATGAAGGCTGATAGCCGCAGTTTGAATCTGTCTAATACCGTGGCTGTGGTGGTTTACGAGGCTTGGCGTCAGTTGGGTTTCGATGGTGGTGCCTGACCACTGAAGGCTACATTTCAGTCGAAAAAAAACCGGATAAGCATCCGGTTTTTTTAGCGCTCGGCTCGTGTTGAGCGTTGTTTTGCTTAGTGCTGTGGCGCTTCTTCAGTGGCGGCAGCTGCTTGCGCTTGCTGTTGCATCTGTTGCGCATACAGCGCATCAAAGTTAACGGGTGACAGCATCAGTGCCGGGAAGCTACCTTTGTTGACCATGTTGTCAATGGCTTCGCGGGCATAAGGGAACAGAATGCTTGGGCAAAAAGCGCCTAGCGTGTGGTGCAGTTCAGCTTCGGCCAGACCGGTGATAGTGAAAATGCCAGCTTGCTGTACTTCAACGAGGAAGGCTGTGTCATTGTCATTTTTAGCGGTAACTGTCAGGGTCAGAACAACTTCAAAAACACCTTCATCCAAGGTTGCAGTCGCTGAATTCATATCCAGGTTAATTTCTGGCTGCCACTGTTGAGTGAATACTTTTGGTGAGTTTGGTGCTTCAAAAGACGCATCTTTCAGGTAAACCCGCTGAATAGCAAACTGAGGGTTTTGTTGTTCTTGTGCGCTCTGATCGTTCTCTGCCATGGTCTTATATCCTGATAATTGAGTTAGTCAGCCAGTAACGTATCCAGTTTGCCCTGCTGTTCCAGTGCAAACAGGTCGTCACATCCGCCGACATGTTGATCGTTAATAAAAATTTGCGGTACCGATGTCCGGCCACTGCGTTGAATCATCTCTTGACGAGCACCCGCAACCGCTTCAACATTAATTTCGTTGTAGTGGGCGTTTTTTTGATCCAGCAGCATTTTTGCTCTGCGGCAAAAAGGGCACCAGCTGTTGCTATATAGCGTTATTTGCGACATGACTATTTAATCACCGGTAGACTTTGTGCTTTCCATTCTGTCATCCCGCCCGATAGACGTACAACATTTTCAAAGCCCGCTGTTTTTAGTTTTTTGCTAACCGCTCCGGCTGTTTGGCCGATATTGCAAACAACGATAATCGGTTTTTCTTTATGCTTGTTCAGCTCGGTGATGCGTTTGTCGAGTTCCGTCACCGGAATGTGGACGGCATCGGTGATGTGGCCGGTGGTAAATTCTTTCTTCGGTCTGATATCCAGAATCACGGCGTTATCTTTATTGATCAGCCGGGTTGCTTCATGGGTGCCTACAGATTTGCCCGCTTTGTTCTGTTCAGTCCACAGCAGCATGGCGAGGGTCAGTGCCCACGCTGCTACCAGCATAAAATTATTGGTGATGAATTCGAGCAGTTGTTCCATTCTCTGTATCCGGCCAGTTTGAAGATACTTAAATTCGGTCTCTTAATGCAGAGGGTGAAATCTAAGTCGATCGTCATGATAGTTTTTAAAGCGGGTAAGTATACCTTGCCAAAGCGCAACAGGTAACAGCTATGAGGGGGAAATAGCGATGAAAAATGATCAATGAGGAGGATATGGGATATGACCGGCAATTTTTTTAATCTTCTGTCGGTTTTCCGGGAGAATTCGCCATTGGCGTGTTTTGTCAGTAAAATAGCCGGCCACTGGCTCAGCTGTGAATAACAGCTTAAAACTCTAAAACAACTCTGAGTGAAAAGAACCTCTATGACTGATTTTCGATCCCCAAAAGCGTTAATTATTCTTGATGGCTTCGGCGTAGAAGCAACCGAATCCAGTGCGATTACGGCGGCCCGTACCCCGACTTGGGATCGCTTGATGGCAGAAGCGCCCCATAGCCGTATCGCCACCTCGGGTCTCGCCGTGGGTCTGCCGGATGGCCAGATGGGCAACTCTGAAGTTGGGCATATGAATATCGGTGCTGGACGAGTTGTTTATCAAAACTTCACCCGTATCAATAAGGCGATCGAAGAGGGCACCTTTTATCACAACGAAGTGCTCACCGCTGCCATTGATAAAGCGGTAACGGCAAACGGTGCAGTGCATGTGACGGGGCTGTTATCCCCCGGTGGTGTACACAGTCACGAAGCACAAATATTTGCGCTGCTAGAAATGGCGGTTAAGCGGGGCGCGCAAAAGGTTTATCTGCATGCAATTTTGGATGGTCGGGATATGCCGCCTCGCAGTGCGAGTGACTCTATTAAGGCGGCAGAAGCGAAATTTGCGGCTTTGGGCACGGGGGCAATAGCGACCGTGGTTGGCCGTTACTTTGCAATGGATCGGGATAATCGTTGGGAGCGGGTACAGTTAGCCTATGATGCGATGACCACCGGTTTGGCCCCTTGTTATGAAACGTCGGCAATGGATGCGTTACAGCACGCTTATGAGCGTGACGAGAATGATGAGTTTGTACAGGCGACCACGATTATTGGTACGGATGGCCAACCAGTAGGGTTGATCAGAGATAATGATGCGGTGATCTGTGCTAACTTCCGTCCAGACCGTTCACGTGAGATTACCCGGGCCTTTGTAGACACCGCGTTTGATGGTTTTGCCCGGGCAGCGACACCGGCATTATCGGATTATGTGATGATGACGGAATATGCGGCTGATATTCAGGCAAATTGCGCCTATCCACCGGTTAAGCTATTTAATAGCTTGGGTGATTTTCTGGCTAAACAGCATAAAACGCAGTTGCGCATTGCTGAAACGGAAAAATATGCCCATGTCACCTTCTTCTTTAATGGCGGTGAAGAGCAGCCTTATGAGGGGGAAGAGCGTATTTTGGTGCCATCACCGGATGTGGCAACCTACGATTTGAAGCCAGAGATGAGCGCACCGGAAGTGACCGACAAATTGGTGGCTGCGATCGAGAGTGGCAAGTTTGATCTGATCGTGTGTAATTTTGCGAATCCGGATATGGTAGGGCACACCGGTAATTTTGCGGCCGCGGTTAAAGCGGTTGAGGTTATTGATCAGTGTATCAGCCGAGTGCTTGAGGCGATGCAGAAAGTCGCCGGTGAAACGCTGATTACGGCGGATCACGGCAATGTTGAGTTGATGGTCAATCCAACAACCGGTCAGGCACATACGGCGCATACTTTGTGGCCTGTAGCGTTGGTTTATGATGGTCCCCGTAAAGCAGAGTTGCGCCTCAAAGATGGTGCGCTGTGTGATTTAGCACCCACCTTGTTGGCGCTGATGGGGTTAGAGCAGCCGTCAGAGATGACCGGCCATTCCCTAGCTGATATTGGCTAAGGATGCGGGCCGTTCTTTGAACGGCCTTTTCGTATATGCTGAAAAAACGATTGATTCTAGCCTTAACCGCGGTGTTGCTCTTGCTAACGTCGCCGCTTTTTGCTGCCCAGGAAAAAGCCACTGAAGCCGAAATAGTGTCGTTGAAAAAGACGATCGCTAAACTGAGTAAAAATCTCGGCTCACTGAAGGGGGAGCACGCTTCTGTGCAGCGAGAACTGCGTCGTACGGATCAGAGTATCGGTGAGCTAACGCGGGAGCTGCGACGCCTAAATCAGCAATTGAAAGATGCCGAAGCGCAGTTGCGACAGTTGGAGCAGGAGAAAAAGCCACTGCTGATATCCTTGCGAAAGCAAGCCGTGGGGCTGGAAAAACAGCTGCGTCAGCAATATAAAACTGGCCATCAGCCGCGTTTGCAGTTGCTGTTGACCCAGCGGGATCCTGAACAGGTCTCACGTATGTTGCGTTATTATGATCGGATCAATAAAACCCTGAGTCAGCGTCTCGAAGCGTTTCGGGCGGGTTTAGTTCGATTAGAGCAGGCGGAGCAGGCGATTCGTTCCGCGCAGCAAAGTATTTTTGACCGACGCGATCTGCTGAAAGCGCGTTCCGATGATCTAGCGTCGGTGCGTAAAGAGCGTCAAGTGGCCTTGAGCCAACTACAAAAACAACTGAATACCGATAGCCAAAAGCTAAAATCGATGCAGGCAGATCAGCAGCGGCTTGAAAAGCTGCTGACACAGATTCGTCAGTCGATTGAAAAAATCGCCATTGGTAGTGATGAAAAAGCGTTTCGTGACCTAAAAGGTCGCTTACCTTGGCCGACAAAGGGAAAGATCAGTCGTCGTTTTGGTAGCACCCGTGACGGGATTCGCTATGAAGGCGTGTTGATGGCACAGAAAACGGGCCAGCCGGTGACGGCAGTGCATCATGGTCGGGTGGTCTTTTCTGACTGGTTACGGGGCTATGGGTTGTTAATTATTGTCGATCACGGTGCCGGTTATTTGAGCCTTTATGGCCACAATGAATCGCTGTTAAGCGATGTGGGCGAGTGGGTTTCCGCCGGAGACCAGCTGGCTACTGTCGGTAGTAGTGGTGGTAGTGATGAATCCGGACTCTATTTTGCGGTTCGCTATAAGGGAAATTCAACGGATCCGCTTAAATGGCTGGCGAGAAGGTAGTGGTAGCGGTTATGCTGCTTTTATATTTTACAGATGTCTAAAAAAGGATGAACCATGACGCTGAAGCAACAGCTATCCAGCCTGACTAAACCTCTGCTGCTGACCTGCCTGCTGAGCGGGGTCGCGACACCTCTGTTTGCCGCGGATGTTACGCCTCAAAGTGAGGCGGCTAAGAGTATCCCGCTGGAAGAGATTCGGTTATTTACCGAAGTTTTCGAACGCATTAAAAACTCTTATGTCGAGCCGGTTGATGACGCTAAGTTATTAGAAGATGCGGTGCGTGGTATGTTGGCGGGGCTCGATCCCCATTCGGCCTATCTTGGCGCTGATGCTTTTACCGATCTGCAGAGTCATACCAGCGGTGAGTTTGGCGGTTTAGGCATCGAAGTCGGCGTAGAAGATGGGTTTATCCGTGTCATTGCGCCGATTGATGATACCCCAGCTCAGCGAGCAGGTGTTAAAGCCGGTGATCTGATTATCAAGCTGGGTGACCAGCCGGTACAGGGTATGGGGCTGGCGGATGCAGTAAAGCTGATGCGTGGCAAACCCGGTTCTGAACTGGTTCTGACCGTAGTGCGTGAGGGCGAAGATAAGCCTCTCGAGATTGTGGTCGTAAGAGATATTATCCGAGTGGCCAGTGTGAAACAGCGCTTGCTGGATGGTGGTATCGGTTATCTGCGCATTACACAGTTCCAAGTTAACACCGGTAAAGATTTACAGTTGGCGATAGAGAAGCTGCAAAGCCAAAGTGAATTAAGTGGTGTAGTTCTCGATTTGAGAAACAATCCCGGGGGTGTTCTGCGGGCCGCGGTGGAAGTCTGTGATGCATTTATGGATCAAGGGCTGATTGTCTATACCGAAGGCCGGGTGGCTAATTCTGAACTGCGTTATAACGCAACACAGAAGACGCTTGTCGATAATGGTGTGCCGATTGTTGTCCTCATTAACCAGGGCTCTGCTTCTGCCTCTGAAATCGTGGCCGGTGCACTACAAGATCAGTCCCGCGCCGTTATTATGGGGGTTGATAGCTTTGGCAAGGGGTCGGTGCAAACCGTTTTGCCGCTGACTAAAGACCGTGCCCTAAAACTCACAACGGCCCGTTATTTCACTCCACTCGGACGTTCAATTCAGGCGCAGGGGATTGTGCCAGATATCTACGTGGCTGAAGCAGATGTGAACCTTAAAGAGTCCGGTAATTTTATTAAAGAACGGGATCTAAGTGGCCACCTTGAAAATGCTAAAGCCGAGGCCGATGATCCGTCTGAACCCTTGGTTTCCATTGTGGAGAATGACTTCCAATTGTATGAGGCGCTTAATCTATTGAAAGGGCTCGCGGTGGTGCGGTCGGGTGCTAAATCTACCAAGGTTCAGCCGGCATCTACAATCCAGTGAATGCTTTTTGGCGGCCGCGGTGGTTTAACCTCTTCTTTGCCGCCAGTCTGCTTAGTCTACCGATGTTGTCTCAGCCGGTTTTGGCTGACACAGCATCGGCGCGCTTAATCATCATTATCGATGATATCGGTAATAGTTTGGAAAAAGGGATCGCAGCGATTAACTTGCCCGGTCCCATTGCTTACTCTGTTTTACCCCATACTCCCCATAGTGTCACACTCGCCGAGATGGCTTTCCGTCAAGGAAAAGAGGTGATGCTGCATGCTCCGATGGCCAATGCTGCTCATTTACGACTGGGGCCTGGCGCGCTGACCGACAGCCTCAATCAAACGCAATTAGAACAAGTGCTGCGCAGTGATATTGCCGCAGTGCCTCATGTGACCGGTGTGAATAACCATATGGGTAGCTTGTTAACCCAGCGTCGCCAGAAAATGGATTGGGTGATGGGCGTGCTGGCAGAGCAGGGGCTGTTTTTTCTCGATAGTCGTACCACGAGTCAAACCGTTGCTTGGAAGTCGGCCTATTCCCGTGGCATTCCTTGGCTGATGCGGGATGTGTTTCTCGATCATGAGCAGACCACTGCATTTGTCGATAAGCAGTTTCGCTATGGTATCAAGCTAGCGCAGGAACAAGGCTTTGCTGTGTTGATCTGCCATCCCTACCCGGTAACCATTCGTTATCTACAGCAGGCGTTACCGGCAATGGGTGAGCAGGGCGTTCAGTTGGTCGCACCGAGTGGTTTTTTATTACAACAAGCTGAGGCGCGACGGTTGGTGGATGCTCAGCGACTCGCCGAGACATTAACGCCTGCGTGTGACCAGCAAGATCATTGTCTGCCTCATCTAGCGTTGCGTGATCAAACTTCCGCGAAAGAGACGCCCGTCTTAACGCGGCCTTAGGGTGAATGTGAGGTTTAAAAAGCCAATCGCACGATATTCTTCTTAATATCCGATCTGTTTTTCCCCATTCATTATTGCCCCGAGAAGGGTCTCCTACAGGCGTGGTTTATTAGTGCTGTTGTCGGAGTTGTCCCTGGCTGCGATGGCCCGTGGTCTTAGCAAACAAGCTATCGCCTTGTGCAGAGGTTTCTGTATTCGGTTTTAATCGGGAGTTAGAGCATCATCAGGCCATCATAGATCAGTTTAATACCCACTACGATGGTCAGTGTTTCAAAGGCACGCTTAACCCAGCCATTGCCACGGCTCAGGGCTAGATGAGTACCGGTATAGGCGCCGATAACCGCCCCGGTAATTAATGCCGGTAACCATTCCCAGTGAGGGGGTTGTTGTAAGGCGACCGTGATCGCGCCGGAGCCGTTCCAAAATAAACCCACGAGCACCAATACGTAGGCAACCGCAGATTTGTAGTCCAACCCAAACCAGCGCACTAGCCAGAGAGTTACGAATAAACCGGTGCCTGAGGTGAGTGAACCATTAAGAATACCGATTAATCCCAAGACTAGACCACCAATCAGCATGCCATAAAAGTCACGGTTGCGGGGTTCAAGGGTCATGCCCAACTGGGCTTTAAAGATAGAATACAGGCCCAAGCCTGAAGTGAGTAAGCCGAGACTAAGGATCGTTAAGGATTCCGGCAGTTGTAAGACGAGAATGCCACCGAGTATGACGCCGGGGAGACCGCAAGCCAGTATAAACAGGCAGAAGCTGCGATCGAGGGATTTCTCGCGTAGGTGGCGTAAGGTGGCACCGATACCTAATGCGACACTGGCGATTTTATGGGTTGCTAAGGCGCTGCTGAAGCTTAGCCCGAGAAACAGTAATACTGGGAGTTGCAGTAAACCCGCACCACCGCCAGCCATGGCCGAAAGACCATTGGCTAGCAGGGAGATAAAGACCAAGCTGAGTTGTTCGATAAGCATGTTGCGTCAATCTCAAAGGCCTACTGAATAGCACCTTTTAGTGGTAGAGCGATTGAATAGGAGCCTTAGTCAGCTTATCGACTCGCCGCCGCGGCTAAAATGCCCCACTGATCGGCCCAGTTGAGTGTGGGTCTCGCTTTAAATTCAGTGCGGACAAATTGACGAATACGTCCTTCGGCGCAGGCTAACATAAGGTTAGCGGTTGCCCCGGTTGGCAGCTCGGTTCGCAATCCTTCAGTCTGCTCAGCAGTCCGCATTATCTGCTTTAGCTGGGTTTCCATACGCTCAAAAAACTGATTGATACGCTGGCGTAAACGATCGGTTTCGCCGGACAGTGCATCCCCTGTTAAAATACGGGCCATACCGGGATTTTTTTCAACGAAGGCGAGTAGCAGAGTTAAGATCTGCTCACACTGTTTGAGTGCGTTGGCATCCGAACCGGTAATAATCGTGATTCGGCTGAACATAGTGTCTTCAATAAAGGTGATGAGCCCTTCAAACATTCGCGCCTTACTGGGGAAGTGGCGGTACAGTGCCGCTTCCGATACGCCTACATGCTTGGCCAGTGCCGCGGTGGTAATCCGGGCTCCTGGATCGCTTTCCAACATCATCGCCAGCGATTGCAAAATTTGCTCTCGCCGGGATGGTTTCTCTTTTGCCTCTGCCGCCATTATTCTTGTACCTTGCGGGTCTGGTTGGTGATCAGTGTACCGACACCTTCATCGGTAAAGAGCTCGAGAATGCAGGCGTGCTCAACACGACCATCGATAATATGAGCGCTGTTGACGCCGCATTTTACCGCACTGAGGGCGCAATCGATCTTTGGCAACATGCCGCCGTAGATCGTGCCATCTTCAATCAGCTCATCGACTTCTTGAGTCGTCAGGCCGGTCAAAACATTGCCTTCTTTATCTAAGAGACCGTTGATGTTGGTGAGTAGGATGAGTTTTTCTGCTTGCAAGACTTCGGCGACTTTACCAGCCACGAGGTCGGCGTTGATATTATAAGACGCGCCGTCGCTGCCAACCCCAATCGGGGCAATGACGGGGATAAAGTCTGAGTTGCTGAGCATGTCGAGCACTTTGGTATTCACATGATCGACTTCGCCAACATGGCCTATATCGATAATTTCAGGTGCCGACATCTCCGGTGATTTGTGTTTCACCTTCAATTTACGTGCCCCTAATAGCATGCCGTCTTTACCGGTTAAGCCGATGGCTTTGCCGCCGTTGCGATTAATGAGGCCGACGATATCTTTGTTGACCATACCACCTAGCACCATTTCCACCACATCCATGGTTTTCGCATCGGTGACGCGCATGCCGTTTACAAAGTGGGATTCAATCGACAGTTTGTCCAGTAACTCACCAATCTGAGGGCCGCCGCCATGTACCACTATGGGGTGAATGCCGATCAGTTTCATCATCACGATATCGCGGGCGAAGCTGTCTTTCAGCTTTTCATCAATCATAGCGTTGCCGCCGTATTTGATCACCACGGTCTTGCCCGAAAATTGCTGAATATAAGGGAGTGCTTCGCTTAGCACGTTAGCGGTATTGATCGCTTCTTTACGTGACAGTGGCATCTATATCGTCTCTATTTGTAGGGTTTGTGTAGTTTGTAACCGCTAACTCAGGTATTTGCAAGTCTGGCATCACCTGTTTCAGTGTTTGTTCCACCTGAAGACTGATTCGCTGGAGTGCCGCGGCGGTTAATGCTTCGATTCTTAAGGTTAACATAGGGGTGGTATTCGAGGGGCGAATACCAAACCAACCATCGTTGTATTCCACCCGTAGGCCATCGATGTCATGAACGGTGGCGGGTGAAAAGTCTGATTTTTTTATCTCATCGATCAACTGAAATTTGTCTTCATCACTGACAGCAATGTTAATCATCGGGGTGCAAGGCAGTGGCGCAAACTGACTAAACAGTTGAGCTGCCGAGCGTTCGTTGTTGCTGAGCAGTTCCAGCAGACGGATAGCAGCATAAAGGCCGTCGTCAAAGCCATACCATTGCTCGGCGAAAAACAGGTGGCCGCTGAATTCGCCGCCAAAGAGTGCGCCGGTCTGGCGCATTCGGTTCTTGATCATCGAATGGCCACAACGCCACATATCGCCGATACCGCCGAGTTTATCGATCAATAAACCTAAATTGAGCGAGCACTTTACGTCATAGACGATTTCAACGCCGGGGCGACGCTGCAGCAGGTCTTGAATAAACAAACAGATAAGCTGATCCGGGGTGATGATCTCCCCCTGATTGCTGATGACGGCGAGGCGATCACCATCGCCATCTAAGGCTAAACCAATATCTGCTTTGAGTTCACGGACTTTAGTGATTAGGTCGATCAGGTTTTCAGGTTTTTCTGGATCGGGGTGATGGTTAGGAAAGTGACCATCAACATCGCAGTAAAGGGGTGTAACTTGGCAATCAAACTGTTGCAGGAGTGCAACAATAAAGGGGCCTGGTACACCATTGCCGCAATCGACGACGACATTCAGCGGTCTATGTCGCTGGCGGCCCTCTAACAGCCGTGTAAGGTAGCGTGTATCGATTGTCTGCTGTTTTAAGGAGCCGCTACCTTGAGCTAACTCATCGGCCATACAACGCTGGTAAAGCCCGCGGATCTCGTCCCCCGAGAGCGTATGACCACCGAGCATGATTTTGAAACCGTTATAGTCGGCAGGGTTGTGACTGCCGGTGACCATAACGCCTGAGCCCGTATGCAGTGCGTGAGTCGCAAAATATAGCGCAGGGGTCGGTATCATACCTAGCTCGATAACATCAATGCCGCTGCGTAATAAGCCTCGGATTAACGCCTGACTGAGGTCGGGGCTGGATAATCGACCATCATAGCCCACACAGATCGCTTTCTGCTTTCGTTCAAGGGCCTCACTGCCGATCGCCTGGCCGATCAGCAGTGCGCTAGCGGCATTAAGACTGTCGGGGTAGACACCGCGAATATCATAGGCGCGAAAGATTGCCGGATTGAGTTGCTGTGACTTCAACGGTTAACGGTTTCCTGATTCAGCGTGGCTGTTGGGCGGCAATAATATCGATTAACTTACCGGCTAGCTGGCGTTTACTGCATAGCGGCACTTGCTGCACCTGATCATGGCTGACCACTGTGACGGCATTATCATCGCTGTTAAAACCGATATCGCTGCGGGAGACGTCATTAGCAATAATAAGATCGAGCTTCTTCCGGGTTAATTTATCCTGGGCGTAATGAACCACATCCCGGGTTTCGGCGGCAAAGCCGACGGTGAATGGTTTGTTTGCCAACGCGGCTACGGTGGCGACGATATCGGGATTTTTGATCAGGTGGAGTTCCATGATCTCCTCTTTGCCTTTTTTCAGCTTATGCTCGGCAACAGCAGAGGGACGGTAATCGGCGACGGCAGCTGAGGCGATAAAAATATCACATTGATCGATGTTTTCCAGTGAGGCGGCCAGCATCTGTTCCGCACTTTCAACCATAACCCGTTGGCACCGGGGTGGTGCTGGCAGGTTGACGGGGCCGCTAATGAGCGTCACCTGTGCGCCGGCATCAATGGCGGCTTCAGCGAGGGCGTAACCCATCTTGCCAGAGCTGTGATTACTGATATAGCGCACCGGATCTAATGCTTCACGGGTGGGACCGGCGGTGATAACAACCCGCTTGCCTGTCAGTAAGCCGCGATCAAACAGTGCGGCCGCTTGGCTGGCGATATCAAGTGGTTCCAACATGCGGCCGGGACCGGTATCACCACAAGCTTGTTCACCGACGCCGGGGCCAAGCAGACGAACCCCTTTTGCTGCTAAGCTGGTGGCGTTTGCTTGGGTCTGTGGGTCACGCCACATCGCTTGATTCATTGCGGGTGCAAGTACGACAGGGGCTTCGGTTGCTAAGCAGAGAGTGCTCAGGAGGTCATTGCCATGGCCGCTATTGAGTCGTGCCATAAAATCAGCACTGGCGGGAGCGATAAGGATCATATCGGCCCATTTAGCCAGTTCAATATGACCCATGCCGGCTTCGGCTTCGGGATCAAGTAGATGCAAGTGTACCGGGTTGCCAGAGAGTGCCTGTAATGTCAGTGGCGTAATAAATTCGATCGCGGCAGGGGTCATGACCACTTGAACATCAGCCCCTGCGCCTTTTAATAGGCGAGTCAGTTCTGCGCTTTTATAAGCGGCAATACCACCCGTGATACCTAAAACAATCTGTCTGTTCGTGAGTCTTTGCATACCGGATAACTTTATATCTGCATATATAGGGTCATTGAGGGAGCATAAGATACCACTATCTCCGGTTGAGTTACATTCCCACGGCGGCACACGGAGGGCTGGTCTACACTCAGATGAGTTAGATCAAAATGAGATTAAATGACACAAGGATGTGAATATGGCGATTACTGACTGGCCCGAAGCGGAGCGTCCCCGGGAGAAGCTATTACATCAGGGCGCGGCAAGTTTATCGGATGGCGAGCTACTGGCTATTTTTTTGCGCACCGGCGTCAAAGGCTGTAGTGCGGTGGATCTTGCTCGCCGGCTGTTGAGCCGTTTTGGTGGTTTACGGGCGTTAATAAATGCGGATCAAGCGACCTTTTGCGCCGAACTTGGGTTGGGGCCTGCAAAGTATGTTCAGCTGCAGGCCGTGCTGGAGATTAGCCGACGCTGCCATGCCGAACAGTTGCAGCGAGATTCTGCGTTGACATCACCGGACTTAGTTCGGGATTATCTACAACTGCAGTTAAGTGATCGAAGCCGAGAGGTGTTTGCCTGCTTATTGCTAGACAGCCAACATCGAGTGATCTGCTATGAGGAGTTGTTTCAGGGGACGATCGATAGCGCGACGGTGCATCCCCGGGAAGTGGTGAAGCTGGCGCTACAGCATAATGCGGCGGCTATTATTTTGGCGCACAACCACCCTTCCGGTGTGGCCGAGCCGAGTCTGGCGGATCAGAACATCACCTTACGCATTAAAGAGGCGTTAAATTTGGTTGATATTCGCCTGTTGGATCATATGGTGGTGGGCGCAGGCGTGACGGTTTCCCTCGCTGAAAGAGGGATGATTTGAGGCAGAATAAAAAATACTCAGCCTGTATAGCCAGTGGCGTTTGTTTTCTGTACAATGCGCGCTCTTCTATCCACCGGTACGGGATTTGAGTCTTTGGTTTGGACGCTCCGCCTGAGGATAATGAAGCGGCCCTATTTATCTGGGACGTATCGCTTCTGATCCAATAAGTATCTGATAGAAGTTACATAAACTATAAGTAAGGTATTTGTCATGTCTCGAGTTTGCATGGTTACAGGTAAACGCCCTGTAGCAGGAAACAACGTTTCCCACGCATTGAACCGCACACGTCGTCGCTTTTTGCCGAACCTGCACTGGCACCGTTTCTGGGTAGAAAGCGAGCAGAAATTTGTACGTCTGCGCGTTTCTTCTAAAGGTATGCGTATCATCGATAAGAAAGGTATCGATGTTGTGCTGGCTGATGTTCGTAAGAACGGCATTAAAGTTTAAGGAGCACGATTATGCGCGATAAAATTAAGATGGTTTCATCTGCTGGTACTGGTCACTTCTACACCACTACTAAGAACAAACGTACTACCCCTGACAAGCTGGAAATGAAGAAATTCGATCCTGTTGTACGTCAGCATGTTATGTACAAAGAAGCGAAGATTAAGTAATAATAATCTTGGCTAGACAAAAAACCCGGCCTAGTCCGGGTTTTTTTGTGCCTGCGATCCTTAGCATAGCGCTGATTAACCTAAAGTTTAGAGAATATGCCTGAATTACCTGAAGTTGAAACCACCCGTCGCGGTATTGAACCTCACATAGAGGGACGCACGATTACCGCTGTTACCATACGCCAGCCGAAGTTGCGCTGGCCAATACCGGAACAGCTGGCAGAGTGGGTCGTTAACGGTCAGGTGAGTTCGGTGACTCGGCGGGGGAAATACCTTTTAATTCATCTTCCCCGGGGTGCAGTAATGATTCATCTGGGGATGTCTGGTAGTCTCTATATGGTCAGTGCCGAGCAGCCAGCGGCTTATCATGATCATGTCGATCTGGTTCTCGATAGTGGTATGGCATTGCGACTGACAGATCCGCGTCGATTTGGCTCAGTATTGTGGCAACCGTTAGGTGAATCACATTCGCTGCTGGAAAAGTTGGGGCCAGAGCCTCTGAGTAGTGATTTTTCAGCCAGTTATCTGCAACAGCGTTGCGCTGGGCGAAAGCAGGCGATCAAACAGTTCATTATGAATAGTCAGGTTGTCGTAGGCGTGGGTAATATTTACGCTAACGAAGCACTCTTTAGTGCAGGCATTCATCCTAAACGGGCCGCAGGGAATATTTCTGCCGCCAGACTGAGTCGATTCGTTGATGAGATTAAGTCGGTGTTGGCCCGAGCAATAGAACAGGGAGGTACAACATTGAAAGATTTTGTCGGTGGTGATGGCAAGCCCGGATATTTTAAGCAACAACTGAACGTGTACGGTCGTGGTGGTGAGTTATGCCATCACTGCAAGTCAACGTTGAAAGAGATACGTCTCGGTCAGCGATCCACTGTTTACTGTCCGGAGTGTCAACATTGATGGAAACGATAGAACCTCTTTTGAAACCTACCCCTAAAGGTGGTGAAATTAACTCAACGCGGGAAGATTTGCAGAAGGCTTTGGGGAGTGAACCCTTTCTCGTCAAACGTAAAACCTTCCATGTCGGTGAATTGCCGATTCATTGTGAAGTCTATGAACATCATGCGGATTCTCCGGTGCTACTGTTTCTACCGGGTATCGGCACCTATGGTGAGCTTTATGCGGCGATGCTGAGTCACCTTTCTGATCGAGGCTTTAATGTCGTTGCGATTGACCCACCCGGGCATGGTTATTCCGGGGGGGAGCGTGGGGCTTACACCGTTGAAAGTGTGCAAACGAGTGTCTCTGAAGTCATTGATGCTTTGGAGCAGCGTTATGCTGGTCCATTCTACATGTATGGTTACTCTGTGGGTGCGCTGTTAGCCGTGGCTGCGGCAGAGCATGATGAGCGTATCACGAAGGTGGTTTGTGGCACTTTATTAACCACGGAAGTTCCTCCGGATCTGTTTCATTTTATCGGTTGGCAGTGGACTTGGGGCAGCGCTATGCTGTTTCCTTCGGTTCGTTTGCCCCTCTCTTGGCTGGTGGATTATCATGAGCTATTAGCAGGGCATCCCGCTGGTCGGTTAATTAACCAAGATCCGATGCTAGTGCTCGATTATCCCTTTAAAACGTTGGCCAGTGTGTTTAGTCGTAAAGCCGGCATTATGAAAAAACGTTATCCGTTTGAGATAGCGATTGTGCAAGGCGACCAAGATGAAGTATTGTCTATTGGCTATGCGCGCCGGGTTATCTTTGAAGCCGAGCAGCCCATAGAGCTAGTGAGTGTGCCGGGCGAGGGTCATATGATGCCGCTGACTGCGCCGCTTAAATTAGCCGATATTATTGCAGACTGGTTGCAACCCTAGTCGTTAATATTCTTTAGGATAAGAGTAATTACAAGAATTAATATGACGGCTACTCTACGTGCTAAACTGGCACCTTTACTGGTGTCAGTTTTTCTAATGATAGTGTCGCTTACGGCGACCGCTCAAATTGATCTAACAGAGCAAGAATCTCAATGGCTTGAGATGCACCGCGCCTCGATGAAGGTCGGAGTGGTGGTGATGCCTCCCTATCTATCTAAACGTGGTGAGGATGGTAGGCTTCAAGGCCTGTCGATGGACTATCTTAACTTGATTGAAGATGCTTTAGGGGCCGGTTTTCAACATCAGGTGTTTGAAAGTTACGGTGCCTTAATGGTGGCGGCGAAAGCCCGCACGGTTGATATTGCGGTGGCTGTCAGTGAGACAGAAGATCGTCATCATTACCTAAATTTCACCCGCGTCTATTCACATCTATCGAATAAAATATACATCCAGAAAGGCCGCTTTAGTCAGGCAGAAATGTCTGACTTTGCCGGCAAGCGCTTTGCCGTGCCTGAAGGAACAGCGTTAGCAAATTATATCCGCAGTAACTATCCTGAGATTGATCTTGTTGCAACACCAACCCTGCGGGCTGCTTTCAACCTATTGGGGGCCGGTCAAGTTGAGGCTGTGGGCGGCTCTGCTGCTGCAGGTTATTTCTATTCGGTAAAAGATGGCATCGATAATATTAGTATCGTAGGTAATGTGGGGTTTGATTATCACCTGACCTTTGGTACACGTAACGATAAGCCGATGATGGGCATCTTAGTCGATAAAGCGATGGCCTCTATTACCCCAGAGCAACGACAGGAGATCGCCAACCGTTGGTTAACCCCAGAAGATACTCAGCGGGTCGATATTAAAACACTGACGCAATGGTTGGTCGTGGTTGGTTTTGGTTTAACCAGTGTGCTGCTGTTGATTGTTATTCTATGGAACCGTTCTCTGAAACGAGAAGTTTCCTATCGTAAAGAGATTCAGAAAGAGGTGAGTTTTCTTGCCTACCATGATGAGTTAACCGGCGCTTACAACCGGCAATTTATGGCGGAAACGCTGGCAGAATATATCCGTTTACCTTGCTCAGAAGAGCAAACCACCTGTGTTATTTTAATCGGCTTAGATAACTTTAGCCTGATCAATGAGTTTCACGGCCAGAAAATGGGAGACTATGTTCTCAGGCACATGAGTGAGCGGCTCCAGGCGCGCTTAAGTGGCGGTTCGGTGCTATCTCGTAATGGCGGCGATGAGTTTACCGTATTGCTTCGACACTCTGCTAACCGGACCTCTTTGAGCCAGTTTGCCGATCGTTTAATCGCCGAGATTAGCTTGCCTATTGTTTCTGGTGATCAGAGCTTTTCTTTGACCGCAACGGCGGGTATTTCGATACAAGAAGGGGAACTTCATGACCCCCTGCGACTGCTTGAACAGGCAGATCTTGCACTACATGAAGCGAAAAAGAAGAATGCCGGCAGCTACTTTTTTTACACTTCCGACATGAGTGATCAACTGCACGAAAATCAGCAGTTAGTGGTGTCCTTGGCGGGCGCCTTGTCTTCAGATCTATTTTATCTTGAGTATCAGCCGCAGATCGCTCTGCGTAGCGGTGAAGTGATGGGTTTTGAAGCGCTTGCCCGTTGGAGTCACCCGGTGTTTGGCAATATTCCACCGGATAAGTTTATTGCCCTCGCCGAACAGGAAGGGTTAATTGTAACCCTAGGCGACCGGGTACTGCAGTTAGCCTGTAAGCAGGGCTGTGAATGGCTTAAACAGGGATTGAGCTTCGATCGCTTGGCGGTGAATGTATCCGTGAAGCAGTTTGTTGAATCGGATTTTGCGAGCAAAGTGTTAAATGCGCTGGAACAAAGTGGCTTCCCCGCTGAGAAACTTGAGTTAGAGATCACCGAATCTGTGTTTCTTGGGGATCGTGTGCAGGCGAAAGAGACGATGAGCAAACTGACCCAGCGGGGCGTGTGTTTTTCGATCGATGATTTTGGTACGGGCTTTTCATCGTTACTCTATTTAAAAGAATTACCGGTAACCAAGCTTAAGCTCGACCAAGGATTTATTCGCGGCATCACCCATGATTACTCCAGCCTGCAAATTGTTAAGGCTTCGTTGCAGATGGGGAACGCTTTAAATATGGATGTTATCGTGGAAGGCGTGGAAACCGATGAAGAATATCAAATCTTGTTCGGGTTGAGATGTCAGCATGCACAGGGCTATCTATTTAGCCGTCCGTTAAAGCCCGATTTAATTACACCGGCGTTATTGCGGAAAATTTCAGCATCGGTGACAGCGATTAGTGCCGTAGAGAAAGAGCCTGTCACCGAAGCGTAAATCCTTGTTCACCACTTTGTAACAGTCTCTGAGCGAAAATGTTGTCAAACAGCAAACATTGGGTTCAGAACCATGAGTGCATTTCAACAACGTTTAGCCGCTTTCGATGTTTCCCTCTATTACCTCTGCTTTGGTACCTGCCGATTACCGGTGATGCCCACCTTGAGTCGACTCATCTCCAAGTTAGGGGATGGTAGCCTCTATCTCATTATTGGCTTACTGCTCGCATGGTTAGAGCCATTGCATGGCAGTGAGTTTCTACTAGCGGGCTTGTTTGTCTTTGCGATTGAACTGCCGATTTATCTCTGCTTAAAACAACTCATCAAACGTGACCGACCCTGTGATCGTTTTGCGGATGTTACTCCTCAAATAATCCCTTCAGATAAGTTCAGCTTGCCTTCAGGCCATGCCGCGGCAGCGTTCGTATTTGCTACGCTATTGGCGGTTTATTATCCCGCCTTTATGGTGCTGGCCTATACCTTAGCTGGGCTTATTGCGTTGGCACGGGTCTTTCTCGGCGTGCATTACCCGACCGATATTCTCGCCGGTGCGGCACTCGGGCTGATTTCTGCTGCGCTTGGTCTAAATCTGATAGACCTCTTCTAGAATCTCGTCTTTGCAGGGGAAACCCGTTATGAAAATTCTTTATGGTGTTCAGGCGACGGGGAATGGTCATATTACCCGGGCTAGAGTGATGGCGCCGGCTTTGTTAAAAGAGGGGATCGAGGTTGATTTCCTGTTTAGCGGTCGGCCTCCTGAGAAACTCTTTAATATGGAACCTTTCGGTGATTATCAGGTGCGTCGTGGTTTAACCTTTAGCGTTAAAGATGGGCGGATTGATCGTTGGCGCAGCCTTAGACAGAATAACTTTATACAGTTGGTTCGTGATATTCGGGCGCTGGATCTGCAGGGGTATGATCTGATTATCAGTGATTTTGAGCCTATTACCGCTTGGGCAGCGAAGCTACAAAAGAAACCCTGTATTGGTATCGCTCATCAATACGCCTTTCGTTATCCGCTCCCGGGGCCGGGCGTTGGGCGTATTATGCTGCCAATGATCCGATTTTTTGCCCCGGTACAGCAAGGGATAGGATTGCATTGGCATCACTTTAATGGGCCGATTTTACCGCCGTTAATAGAACCTCAGCCTTACCCGACTAGTCAGCAGGCGGGCATGATTCTGGTCTATTTGCCATTTGAAGAGCGTCAGCAGATTCGCCAGTGGTTATTACCCTTTAGTGAATTTGAATTTCATGTTTATTGCGATATCGATCAGCCTGAAGATGACGGCCATATTCTTTGGCGGCCGCTATCTCGTGAGGCGTTTCGCCAAGCTCAAGCCTGTTGTGAAGGGGTTATTGCCAATAGTGGTTTTGGTTTATCCAGTGAGGTGTTACAGGCGGGTAAAAAGCTACTAACGAAACCTTTGTCAGGGCAACCTGAGCAGGTCTCCAATGCCGCAGTGTTACAGCATTTAGGTCTCGCCGAGGTATTTTCTGAACTACAGGCGGAGCAGTTTTATCGCTGGGTACAACAGCCATCGCCGGAACCGGTGGTTTATCCGGATGTGGCGGCAGCGTTAGCTGGTTGGATACATGACGGCCGCGCTCAAACTCCCACTGAATTAGCGCAAGCGCTTTGGCAAGAGCGTTTGTTCGATCAGTTGGAACCTCAAGCGTTGAGTTAGTTATCGTTTGTTTAGCTTAACGCTTGCAAGTTAAATTGCAGATATAAAAAAGAGAGCACTCAGTTTCACTTAAGTGCTCTCTTTTACATGCCTAGCATCACTATTATTAAATCCGTTTGTGATGAAACTTATCCGGCTTCCCGCCGTGATATCCTTATATCCCTTTCATCAGTGTTTGCTAAGCGACAATCCTTTGGTCATCCTTCCTTCATCCGTGAAGGCCATCGATCCGTCAAAATCAGTATCCTATTTAGCGGCTTTAAGCACCATAGGAAAAAATCCTATTTCTATGGTGATGGATATTTTACTTAGCGCTAATTGTGAAGATAAAAAAAGAGCGCTTAATTCCCCTTAAGCACTCTCTTTATATGGCATCCGTTTTCCGTGCGGTTAATCCAAGGCATCATGCCAGCAATCCATGCTTCCTGTTCCGCGTATCGTGGCCTTCCTGTGTTCTATCCAGAACATTGTTACTTCCTGAAGCATATAATGATCGAAGCATAGATATGGGGATATAGGAAAAAGTCTTATTTTTGTTGTGAGTGGGGAATAAGTATTGAGTTCAGGTGGTCTGAAAAGGCTCACCTGTCATTTTTTTGTTGAAAGATGGACATCTATAAAACTTGCACATAAACTATTCAGCATCTTGTCGGGGTGCCCTTTGGGCTGAGAGTTGGACTTAAATAGACCAATAACCCGCGAACCTGATCCGGTTAATACCGGCGTAGGAAATCGAGATAAACCGCCATGCTGTCTTTTTTTGTACACGGTTTAGCTCATAAGCTAGGTCTGTACAGATGTCTGAAACAAACATTTCTCTCATACATACGATTACTGCCCTCAAGGGTGCAAGTGTCTCTATTCGAGCAAGCCTCAACGCTTTGTTTGCCTTAGTGCATAACTTCGTCAAACCAGACCTGACCGTGCAGGTGATTTTTTCTGTTGTGTTCAATCCTATCGCCAAGCCAGTCATCGCAGACCGGGGTGACCGTGTCGCTACGGGCCTGATTCTATATAAACCTAACACTTTCGTTAATAAGTCGGCCTTGCTCATTAAAAAAGGTGATGTGGCTCGTTTCAACAATGCTATTGATCGCTTTAACTCTCGGCTTAGCTGCCAAACTATTGTGCTACCCACGAACGACTCAGACCCCCGGGTTAAAAGACGAGGTTTTGAGTGCGCAGCGGCTATTCGTTGGCGGTCAGGGTGTACAGCGTGGCTATCAGCATAAATTTAAGTCTGCAGAATCGGCTGCAGCATTACTACTCATAAGGGTAACCAGCTGTTTTTAGCTGGAATTTTATAACAAGAAAATCAAAACACAGGTAATACGATGTCAGATAATCAAACCGTTCTCAGTCGCAGCGCTCAGGTTGATGAAGCCTCTGTTCAGCCGTTTCCCAACTCCCGTAAGGTGTACGTTGAGGGTTCTCGCCCTGATGTGCGAGTACCTATGCGTGAAATTGCCTTGGATGATACACCGACTGATATGGGCGGTGAAAAGAACGACCCGCTGTATGTCTATGATACCTCGGGCCCTTATACCGACCCTGAGGCTAACATCGATGTGCGTAAAGGCTTGGCGCCGTTGCGTGCTGACTGGATTGCTGAACGTAATAATACTGTACGTTTGGAGGGCCTAAGCTCGGAGTACGGCCGTGCCCGTGAGCAAGATCTGCGTTTGGATAACTTACGTTTTGAATTGACCCGTAAGCCGTTAAAAGCTAAACCGGGTGAAAACGTGACTCAGTTGCATTATGCCCGCCAAGGGATTATCACGCCGGAGATGGAGTTCATCGCCATCCGTGAGAATATGAAGTTGGCGAAATCCCGTGCTGAAGGTAATGTTGTCGCGCAGCAACATCCTGGGCATAGCTTCGGGGCGAAGCTTCCTGATGAGATAACCCCTGAGTTTGTTCGCCAAGAAGTGGCCGAAGGTCGGGCAATTATTCCTGCTAACATTAACCACCCCGAAGTTGAGCCGATGATTATTGGCCGTAATTTCTTGGTGAAAATTAATGGCAACATCGGTAATTCGGCACTGAGTTCTTCTATTGAAGAGGAGGTCGAGAAGATGACTTGGGGTATCCGTTGGGGCTCGGATACCATTATGGATCTGTCTACCGGTAAAAATATCCATGAAACCCGGGAATGGATTCTGCGTAACTCCCCTGTACCTATTGGTACCGTACCGATTTATCAAGCACTGGAGAAAGTCAGTGGCGTGGCTGAAGACCTTAACTGGGAAGTGTTCCGCGATACGCTGATTGAGCAGGCAGAGCAGGGGGTGGATTACTTTACCATTCATGCTGGTGTCTTGCTGCGCTATGTACCGATGACGGCGAAGCGGATGACCGGTATCGTCTCCCGCGGTGGCTCTATCATGGCTAAATGGTGTTTGGCGCACCACGAAGAGAACTTCCTTTACACGCATTTCGAAGATATCTGTCAGATCTGTAAAACCTACGATGTCTCCTTCTCTCTTGGGGATGGTCTGCGTCCAGGTTCGGTCTATGATGCCAACGACGAAGCTCAATTCTCAGAGCTTGAAACCCTTGGTGAGCTGACCAAAATTGCTTGGAAGCACGATGTGCAGGTGATGATTGAAGGTCCGGGACATGTGCCGATGCATATGATCAAAGAGAACATGGATAAGCAGTTGACCGAGTGTCATGAAGCGCCATTCTATACCTTGGGACCTCTGACTACTGATATTGCTCCTGGCTATGATCATATTACTTCAGGCATCGGTGCGGCGATGATCGGTTGGTATGGCTGTGCCATGCTTTGCTATGTCACACCGAAAGAGCACCTAGGGTTGCCGAATAAAGATGATGTTAAAACCGGTATCATCACCTATAAGATCGCCGCTCATGCTGCCGATCTGGCTAAGGGACATCCGGGTGCTCAGATTCGTGATAATGCGATGTCCAAAGCACGCTTCGAGTTCCGCTGGGAAGATCAGTTTAATATTGGTCTAGACCCCGATACGGCTCGGGCCTATCACGATGAAACCTTGCCAAAGGAATCCGCCAAGGTGGCGCATTTTTGCTCGATGTGTGGGCCTAAGTTCTGTTCGATGAAAATCTCTCAGGAAGTCCGTGATCTGGATGCAAGCCAAATCGCATCGATACAGGCCGCAGCCGATAAAGGGATGCAGGAAAAATCTCAGGAGTTTAAAGAGACCGGTGCAGAGATTTATCACAAGGTGTAATGAAGTACCTGTTTAACGCTGTGATTGATTAGAACAGAAAAAGCCGCTGATATTAGCGGCTTTTGTGTATCTGTCGCAGTAGTTTTTCAAATACGGCGAGGTGGTTATCGATGGTTTGGCTGTTTGGCTCGGTGATGAACCCGCCCCGTTGTTCCAATGCGCCAATCATCATCAGGTTATCGGCCATGTCGAACGCTTCAATACTCAAGCCATCGGCATCGGTTTCTATGCCATCGACTCTGTCACTATACAGTCGCCCATCCAGTGAATAACCCCAGACGGGCTTGTTGAGGGCGGTGATATACCCCATTTCAAACGCTGTACCGACATCCATACTTGGGCCTCTGAACGGTGTCATATTGGCGATGATCAGGTCACAGCGGTCCATTAACGCTATATTGGCGTGATAGATTGCCAGCCCAGCTTGATAAGGGGATAACGAAGATAGGTCGAGAGTGTTATCCAGCGGAAAGAGTCCTTCAAAGCCATATTGTTGACAACACTGTTTTTTGGCTGCACCCAGTTCGATGGCATTGGGCCAGAACACATCCGGTCCCGCTAGATAGATGCTCGGCATATCACTCCTCCAGCAATGGATGGCCTTTAGGGAGTTGGCGACTTATCCACAGGGCGAGTTTGTGTTTCATATTCGGCTCGCTCTCATCGCCTTTAGCTAATGGTTGAATCAATTTATCCAGCACCAATAGTCGGTAAATGGCGGTGATTTTATTGCTGGCGCTATCGGTAGCTTCAAATTGCCCAGCACCACGTTTCACCATGTAGACACCACCAATACGAATCGCTTCTTTAACCAGTTCAGCTTCATGCTTCAACTTTTTCATTGCTCTCTCCAGCGGCACTTATAGGAATGGGTTGTCACTATCGCATAGCTGGCCGAGCAGGGTAAATATATAACGGGTATTTTATCGGGATGGAGCCATCCCGATGGTTTTAATTATTTTCGTTAGTGGCTGATCATGCCGTGGGGTTTTTCTGACATGACTCGTTTGAATGTCGTTTGTGAGAAGCAGAGCAGATCTTGATGATCCCCTGCTTCCATATAACAATCAGGTTCATTTGCTAAGTGATCGTCCCAGATCACCGGCACATTGTAGGCTTGCCCCAGTGCAGGAACCGCACCTTTATTACAATCGCGAAACAGAATCTTCACATCCCGTTGCGCGGCGGGTGAAAAGATTCGGCCCATCTTTTGATTGATCGCATCTAGATCGACCCGCCGGTCAGAGGGGACGACGGCCATCATAAAACCTTCGTCATCGCTCAGCACCACTCCTTTCGCCATTTGTCGTGCGGGTACATGGGCGGCAAGTGCACAACTGAGTGATGTTTCTGTATAAGGGTGTCGAATAAGGCGGTAGGGGATATCGCCTTGATTAAGAAATGTTTGTAGGGTTGGAGATACAGACATCGAACTAACCTCCTTCAGAGTCAACCATCGGTTCTGAATGCTATTGCCGGCGGATCTTGTTTGTCCGCCTCGTACATCGAAGGATAGTTCAGAAATAGGTATACTGCGGGAACACTTTTCAACCATCACGGCATCTCTATGAAATACAGTATTATTCCGGTGACTCAATTCCAGCAGAACTGCACCCTGTTGTGGTGTGATGAGAGTAAAAAAGCGGCGGTGGTCGATCCCGGTGGCGATATCGATAAGGTGATGGCTAAGCTAGAAGAGCTCGGTTTGGTGTTGGAAAAAATACTTCTGACCCATGCTCATATTGATCATGCCGGCGGTACCGCTGAGTTGGTAAAGCGTACCGGTGTGCCTATCGAGGGACCGCATAAAGGAGATCAGTTTTGGATTGATGGCTTACCTCAGCAAAGTCAGATGTTTGGTTTTCCCCAGGTGGAAATTTTTACGCCGGATCGCTGGCTTGAGGATGGTGATAAAGTCACGGTTGGTAATGAAACGCTTGAGGTATTACATTGCCCGGGTCATACCCCTGGTCATGTCGTGTTTTATAGCCCAGAAAGTCAGTTAGCGCAGGTGGGCGATGTGTTGTTTCAAGGCTCGATCGGGCGCACGGACTTCCCTCAAGGGGATCACGGAACATTGATCAACTCGATTAAAGGTAAGCTTTTTCCGCTAGGCGATTCAGTGGCCTTTATTCCAGGCCATGGGCCGATGTCGACCCTAGGCCATGAGCGTAAAACTAACCCCTTTGTCAGTGATCATCGCGGTTAAGAGGTTTTGTCGGTGGTCGATACGCCGCCACTGACAATAAAGGTGGTAACTTTACCGGCGCTGACATCCAATGGCACGACTAGATCCCGGGGAACAATAATTAGGTTGCCAGAAAAATTGTATGAGTCCGGTAAGTAGACTGAAACATCTTGATCCAAGCCAAAGCTACTCATATCTTCACAGGTGATAAACCCCATGACCTTGATGGTTTTTTCTTGGTTTAAATAGACCATCACGGGTTTATCAAAGCTTTTTTGATCCCCCAGCAGCGCTTGGAACAGATCTTTTAGGGAGTTGTAGAGCAGCTTTACGACGGGGATTCGCTCCATCAGTGCGCCGATGATATTCATCAAAAAGCGAGTGAGGTAGAGTGAGCCTGCAATGCCGGTGAGAATAATAATGGCAACGGTGAGCAGGATACCCAGTAGCGTTTCGGTGGCACCGGTTTGTAGCCCTGGTATAAAGTAGCTAAGCAGTGAGCCTGCTGCGGAAAATAGCGTTTCATCCAGTGCAGTAAAGATTAAAAAGACCAGATAGATCGTGAGCACAAACGGCAGCAGAATCAGTAAACCCTGAAAGAAAAAACGTAATAGTGTGGTCATGAAAGTTGTTCCTATCAAAGCCGTATTAATGGGCTTAAGTCATCGAGGTTGATTGCTGATATTCCAGCGACTGCATCTCTGTTAGGCGGCTGTATGTCCGGGCAAATTCAAAGATCAAACTACCCTCGCCGTAGAGTTCCTCTAATGGGACCTCAAGGCTGAGAAATAGATTAATGTTACGATCATAAAGTTCATCAACCAGACTAATAAAGCGGCGCGCGGGATCATCCATACTGCCCAGTAAAACCTGCCGCTCTCCGGCTTTAACCGCCTCAATGCCATCTTCTGTGCCGCGGGCTTTAATCTGTTCTCGGCTATGGCTACCCAAGCGCGGGATCTGACTGACAAAAATATGCTTAAAGCGGTTGGCCAGATCGATGTAATCCATCTGGCTGCGCGCGCCCATACAGATATGTTCAAAATCAAACCAGATACAATCTGCACTCATCCCTCTAACCGGTATGGGGCGCTGTAAAACGGCTACCTCATCGGAGCAGGGGGCTGCTTGGCTGATATGGGTATAGAGTTGAGTTAACTGCTGGTCCATGTCAGAAGATTGATGCTGATCGCCTGGATAGAAAATACAGGGGGCGGGCGTCAGAGAGCGCAGTCGATGATCGGTGTCACCTGCAAGATTAAAGATCTGCATCTGCTGATTAATCATCGCAATAATTGGTTTCACTCGGTCTTCAAACAGTGGGTCTTTACAGAGGTTCTCTGGCGGTCTGTTAGAAGTGGTGATCAGAATGACGCCGTGCTTGAGCAACCCTTTAATCAGTTTGCCTAGAATCATGGCATCGGCAATATCATTAAGGAAAAACTCATCGAAACAGATAAGCCGGTATTGGCGTGCCAGCTTTTTAGCGATCAATTCCAGCGGGTCTGATTTACCCTGCAGCTCGCGCAGTTGCTGGTGGATCTGAGCCATAAAGCGGTGAAAGTGGTAGCGCAGGCTGGTGGCTTCAGCGATATGGGCAAACAGCAGGTCCATTAGAAAAGTTTTGCCTCGTCCGACGGGCCCCCAGATATAGATCCCTTGTGTTGGTTGTTTGTGAGACGCACCGGACTGTAACGCTTGATAGAACTGATTAAGCGCTTCGGCCAGCAAGCGTTGCTGCGGGTCCTGTTGATAACCGTTTCGGGAAAGGGCCTGTTGATAAATATCGATAAAGTCTTTTTGCATCACTGAAGTTCCGTTTTTGACAGTCGCATGATAATGGTTTTCCCAAGGGTATAGATAGGTTAATCTTCCTGCCTCTGATGCTAGGGGGACATTATGGACAACAATTTTCAGTCAATGGTCATCGGTTCGATGCCTGATGAACAGCAGCGTATCAGTGAAGTGCTTGAAGCGGGGGTTGAAGAACCGCAGGTGTTACTGTGGCAATATGATCAGGCGGCGGTCATTCTGGGTTGCTCTCAACGCCCTGATACTGGTCAATTGAGTCGGGCTGAAAATGCCGGCTTACCGCTCGTTCGACGACGTTCCGGTGGAGGCGCGGTGCTGGCCGGTCCCTGGATGTTAAGTGTGACGGTTTTTATCCCGCCTGAACATTCACTGGCAAAACAGAATATTATTGAGATCTTTTCTTGGTTAGAAGCGATTTGGATCGATACCCTGACGGCCTGCGGTGTGCCATGTAAAGGGGTCGATCAGGCGATGATTGAACAATCAAAAACGGTCAGTCAGGAAAAGGACTTAAAGTGGGCCTGTTATGCTTCGCTGTCACATGGTGAAGTTGTCAGTCTTGATGGGCGCAAGTTGGTGGGATTGGCTCAGATACGAAAGCGTAAAGGGGTTGCTTTAGTGAGCGGGTTACATCTATCCCCTTGCGATTGGCAGCTACTGAGTTCGATCGTGGTGGATAATCCGCTGCGGGGAGAATCCTTAGCAGATTTGAATAGTGATGTGCAGAGCTTGTCTGGTATTGCGGCCGAACAACTGCTTCCTTCACTGATTCATACATTTACCACGCAGATCAATGCTGCATTCGAGTAGAAACCAGCCTAAGCTGTTTTCTACTGTTATAAGCTTCCACATTTTATCGGTTATTTATGTAACAGTTGAGCGAGTTCCACCAGTTCGGGGTTGAGGGGTTTCTTCTTCTCCATAATATCGAGTAGGGGAATTGCTGTTATCTTACTTTTCGTAATACCCACCATAATATCGCTGAAGCCCGCGAGCAGATAAGTTACCGCTGAGGCCCCAAGGCAAGAAGCCAGTACTCGGTCATGGCCTGTGGGACGGCCGCCCCGTTGTATATGGCCGAGAATACATACCCCCGCCGTTTGACCATCAATTTCCAGTTGTCGCGCTAATCGATAAGTCAAGCCGGGTCTTGGGCCTTCTGCGACAACAATAATACCGCTACTGCCACGACCTTCAGCCCGTTGGTTCGCGAGGGTGAAGCTCAGGGTCGCAAGTTTAAAATCAACCTCCGGTACGATAATCATTTCCGCACCACAGGCGACGCCAACCTGAGAGGCAATATGACCGGAGTTGCGTCCCATCACTTCGACCAAAAAGATACGTTCATGGGATACTGCTGTGTCACGAATTTTGTCGATCGCTTCGAGGGCGGTATTGAGGGCGGTATCGAAGCCGATCGTGTCGTCAGTACCATAGATATCATTATCAATAGTGCCTGGTAAACCAACCACTGGGATGCCCGTTTCGTGGGTAAATAGGTGTGCCCCTGTGAGAGACCCGTCCCCACCAATAATGATTAACCCACCAATACCGCGTTCTTTAAGAATCTCTGCGGCTTGGTTACGTACCATTGGGTCTTTAAAGGCTTCGCATCGATCACTTTTCAGAATTGTACCGCCCCGCTGTACGATATTGGTGACATCACGGCTTTTTAGTTCGGTGATATCACCGATAATGAGGCCGCTATAACCTTTGTTAATACCAAACACACGAACACCTTGATTCAGTGCGGCTCGAGTCACACTGCGAATCGCGGGATTCATGCCGGGTGAATCCCCACCGCTGGTCATTACCGCGATCGCACTAATATTGGTATTTTTATTCAGCTGAGGAAGGTGATACATAGGCATATCTCTCAAAGGGTATAGTTCTAATATTATGCAGATAGTTGGATTAGACAACTATTTCAGCTAGCTTTTTGCCAATTCATGGCAACTCAGAACAATCACTGCTAGATACTATAAAAGAACATAATGACAATTGAAGCTTAATGAACCAACGTGAAGCCGAATGGGTAGCCCATCTGATTCGAGATGGCTTTAACCACTACAGACAGCAATTTCAGGCGATTACCCGTCAGGCGAAGCGTTGTTTTGAGGCGGCCGATTGGCAAGCTATTCAGCATTTATCGGCGCAGCGGATCGATCTTTATAGCACGATGGTCGATCAGGTTAGTGATCGTATTGTGGCTGAGGTGGAGGATAGTCTAGACACTGCGCTGTGGCTCGCGAGTAAAGCCCACTATCATAAAAACATGAACTATCAAGAGGATGCTGAGTTAGGGGAGACATTTTATAACTCCATCTATTGTCGCCTACTGAAACATCGACAGATTAGTGATCAGTACATGTTTCTTCATTCCCCAAGCTTATGTCATGACGATGGGGCTGATCAGATCTATCGGCGCTATACATTGACCGATGGGCTGGTGGCCTTTCTTAATCAGTTGCTGGAGGATTATCGCTTTGCGGTTCCATGGGAGAATAAACGTAGAGATATCAGTAACCTGCTGCGCTATATTCGCACGCAGTTTCCTGAAGAAATGGTGGATGATGGCATTGTTGTAGATGTTATCAGAACCGTTTTCTTCCGTAATAAAGGTGCTTATATCGTCGGGCGAGTGAATTTTGCCACTCGCTCTGTACCCTTTATCTTGCCCGTATTGAATAACGAGAGTGATGGGGTCTATATCGATACCGTGCTAGTGGACGAAAATGACGTGTCGATCGTGTTCAGCTTTACGCGGGCCTATTTTCTGGTCGATGTTGCGGTGCCCGCCGCGTTTATCCGTTTCTTGCATTCACTGATCCCGATGAAATCCATTGCTGAGCTTTATAATGCCATTGGTTTTTATAAACAGGGAAAAGCAGAGTTTTATCGTGATTATGTGCAGCACTTAGCTGCTTCAACGGACCAATTTGAGATAGCACCGGGTACCAAAGGTATGGTGATGACGGTGTTTACATTACCGTCCTATCCAGTGGTGTTTAAAATTATTAAGGATCGATTCTCGACCTCCAAAAAGATAACTCGAGATGGAGTGATTGGGAAGTATCAACTGGTCAAACGTCACGACCGAGCGGGACGGATGGCCGATACCCAAGAATTTGTTAACTTTTCGCTTCCGAGAAAGCGTTTTTCAAAGAGGCTACTCGATGAGTTATTAAGTGTTGCCGCCTCTACGGTGGATATTGTTGGCGATGAGGTTGTGATTAAGCACCTATGGACCGAGCGGCGCATGATTCCGTTGAATATCTACCTTGATGAAATGTTGCGTCAGAATAACGAGCAAGCCGTGTATTTAGCCATCCATGAGTTTGGGCAGTGTATAAAAGAACTCGCTGCAGCGAATATTTTTGCTGGAGATATGCTGTTCAAGAACTTTGGTGTGACACGGCATGGTCGGGTAGTATTTTACGATTATGATGAAATTATGTATCTGACCGAGTGCCACTTTCGAGATATTCCTGAAGCTCTTTATCCTGAGCAAGAGATGGCGGCGGAACCTTGGTATTCCGTATCTACCAATGATGTTTTCCCCGAGGAGTTTAGTCTGCTCACCGCCTGTGATCGACGCATCCGCAAGGTCTTTAATGAACTACACGGTGATTTGCTAGATCCTATTTGGTGGACCAATATACAAACTGAAGTTAGCAAGGGGGCAATTATTGATCTATTCCCCTATAGAACAGGACACCGGTTTAACAGGTAAGTACGTATGCAGGCGCTCGGCCGGGCTATTCAATCGATGGTCACTGTAATATTATAGATCGATTAAACTGTTATAATCGGCGTAAATTCCGGGTTCTGATAATAATTCAAAGGAGTGGAATATGGCTTTTCGCAACACAATAACCTCATGGGTTATCGCATTTGGGGTTAGTGTGGCATCAATGGGTGCCATTGCAGCAGAACCTGTGAAAGAAGTAATTACTGTCGGTACGGGCGGAGTAACCGGCGTTTACTATCCCACCGGTGGAGCTATATGCCGTTTAGTTAATAAAACACGGGCTGACCACGGTATTCGTTGTGCAACAGAAAGCACCGCAGGCTCTGTTGCTAACTTAGAGTTAATCGCCGATAAAGACATTGCCTTCGGTATAACTCAGTCAGATTGGTTTCATCACGCCTATAATGGCACGGGTAAATTTGCTAAAGCAGGCCCTAATCATAAGCTGAGAGTTGTTTTTTCGATTCACTCTGAGCCTTTTACCGTGTTAGCACGTGCTGGCAATGGTATACGCAAATTTGATGACCTCAAGGGCAAGAAAGTGAATCTCGGTGTTCAGGGGTCGGGCCAGCGAGGCACGATGGAAACACTGATGAAAGCAAAGGGCTGGAGTAAAAGTGATTTTGCTTTAGCCGCAGAATTGAAAGCATCAGAACAGGCAAATGCGTTATGCGAGGGTGAGATCGATGCGATGGTCTATATCATTGGCCATCCAAGTGGGGCGATTAAAGAAGCAACCACATCCTGTGATAGCGTATTGGTCGATGTGAGTGGTCCTGTGATTGATAAACTGATCGCCGACCATAGTTATTATCAACACGCAGAGATTCCGGCTGGTTATTACCGAGGTAATGATCGACTGACAAAAAGCTTTGGGGTTAAAAGCATGTTAGTTGCGTCAACGGATACGTCAGACGAAGTCGTCTATAACTTAGTTAAGTCTGTATTTGATAGCTTCGATACATTTCGAAAACTTCACCCTGCTTTTGCTCAGTTGAGAAAAGAAGACATGGTCAGAGTGTTAGGTGGGCAGCCTTTGCATCCTGGAGCGGTAAAGTACTTCAAAGAGGTTGGACTGCTTAAGTAAAGTAAGGCATTTGTCACGTTATCCGTAAAACCGCCGCGAGGCGGTTTTTGTGTTTTGATAGGGTCTTCTTCCGGTTGCGATGGGCTTTAGGCCCTTGGTTCAGAGACCAAAGTCAGCGGATTAGCCGCGCTTGAGTTGCTTTTTGTTCTAAAAATAATCTTTTTCACAAAATCTTAACTTTTTCGTGCTGGTCCTGTTGACTCACTGGCTGTGCGGTGT
>NZ_JBLWZV010000023.1:0-63493 GCF_048266285.1 Amphritea sp. | reverse complement strand
GTACTCCTCGTTCCTACTGTTTGCCAAGCGCGCTGAGGCGAAGTATGGCATTCAAGCTCGGGATCTACTGGTGGAGCTGGGCCGTCGCGGCACGGTCGGTGGGCAGGAAGATATGATTGAAGATTTGGCGCTATCAATGTCAAAACTGAAATAACACTGCTAACTAAATACGCCCCAGTAAAGCTGTCCTGCAAATTTCACTCATAACAGCCTTTGCTGGGGTTATCCCTGACGAGACATAAACAATGCCGCTAAACATAATCAAACTGATCGCCCTCACCTCCTTACTACTCTCTTTTAGTCGATTATCTTACGCTGAAACCGTTATGTGAATAGCTAGTTGGCTGCCGCCCACCCATGTTCAAAACGCGGTGGTCTGGCCAACTTGGGGCAAATGGATCGAAGCAGCCACCGATGGCCGAGTTAAGGTCATGATCGAATACGGTCTTGGCCGACCTAAAAAGTAAAAAGATCCGTATCGGCGGTGGCGTACCCGCTGAAATTGGTCACCGTTTAGGCGTAACCCCGGTCGGTGCCCCAGCGCCTAAGGTTTATGAATTGCTGCAACAGGGTATTGTCGATGGCGTATTTCTCCCCATCGCTGAACAAAAGACCCTGCGTTTAAATGGCTAGGCAAAATATTGGCGCTCGTGATGCAACAAATATCATGCAATCTATATCAATATAATTGATCGGATAATGACGGCGCAATTGCACCCGAATCACTTCTTCTGCCACAATGTCCCTGCCGTGAGTACGGTAATAAGGAGATATTGATGTTACCTAAAATTAAAAAAATTCTTTATGCATCCGACATAGAGAAAGGTTCACGTCCAGCCCTACGTTCAGCGATCAGCCTCTGTGGTCAAGAACAGTCAGAAATTATCTATCTGCATGTTATCGAACCGCTCAGCGCCAGTACCCAGAGTGTCGTCAAAAGCATCATCAATGAGCATGACCTCAATGAACTTCATGATCAGAGTATTGAAAACCTGAAGCGCACGATGCAGACACGCTTAGAACGCTTTTATGTCGCTGAGATTGAAGCCCATGAACACCTAGAGCCACAAAATATCACTGCCCGTGTCGAAGAGGGTCAGCCTTGGAAGGTTATTCTGAAGGTGGCTGAAGAGATTGAGGCAGATGTCATTGTTATGGGCACCCGCACCCATTCGGCCGTCGGAGAGTTTTTACTAGGTTCAACCGCCAATAAGGTGATCCATCACTCAAAACGGCCGGTATTGATCGTGCCGTTATAAAACTTGCTTAGCAGCCCTTGCAAAGCGCTCTTTCGATAACTGCGCTTTGCGAATGACCTTAAGCCCACCGTTAACCTTGCCCAATTAAACAACGTTAAAAAGCAACAGTTAAAAACACGTTGACACAAAACATCTGAACTATTTCTACTTGCAACAGACTAATGCTTCAGCGTGACCAAAAAAACCAATAAAGCAACACTATAGATTCAGGTAACCACTTGAGTCGTCATTAACACTCATATCATGTTTGCAGTATCTGTACATATATTTGCAGTATTCAAATATTAGATTTTTATCAATCTGCGATCATAAAGCCTCATTTACATAATAAGAAAGAGGCTTCTCTTAGATGAAAAAACTTAATAAGCTAAGTATCGCAGTCTTAGCCGCAACCGCATCAACGTTTGTTAGCGCTGTGGAGCTGGGCGAGATTAAGGGTACAACATTCAGCATTGGCGGATATCTGAAAGCAGAAGCGATCTGGGGTATGCCAGATGTCGGTGATAACACCGTTGAGGGCACTGCACGCCAATCCCGTTTCAATATTAAGGCAGAGAAGAATGTCGACGGCCACAAAGTTGCCGGCTTTGTAGAAGCAGATTTCTGGGAAAACCAATCAAGCTATTCAACAACTCCAGGGCTGCGCTTACGCCACGCCTATATCAACATCGATGCTTTGACTGTAGGTCAAACGTGGAGCGGTAACTTTTTTGCCACCGCGCCTTTCGATGCCCGCATGATCAACTTCTTTGGCCCAGGCTGGGGTAGCATCGCCGGTAATGGCGGTACTGTTCGTCCAAGTATGGTGGCTCACTACCGTACTCATGGCTTCACACTATCAGCCGCCGAACCTCTTTATGATAACGCCTCCATGCCTGATCTCGTGGTCTCTTACGCTCAGCGTTTTGACGGCGGTAGCGGCTACAGCGCAGCGATTACGGCCCGTGAAGTAGAACAACTGAACGATGACTCGGAAGTCGGCGCCGCCGTTTCTTTCCAAGGTAAGCTGGCCGTCGGTAATGGTGCCCTGTTTGCAGGCGCATTCACCGGTAAAGGTCAGGGTGTCAACTCCGGCTTATGTGTGGGTGGTGCATGGAACCCAGGTATTACCGCCAGCTGTGATATCGATGCGTCTGGCGACCTTATCTCACAAACAGGTTACAGCGTTGGCGTCACTCAAAATCTGACACCTAGCCTAAACGGCACCCTGCGTTATGGTAAAGTTGAAGTTGATGATGCTGCAGACACCTCTGCCTTTATGACAACAGCAACACTGATGTATAGCTACCTGCCAGATCTCGACTTTGGTATTGAGTGGCGTGATCAAGACATGAAAAACCATCCTCTGCGTCCAGCGGGCCAGCAGGTTGAAGTCATGGCGATGTACAAGTTCTAAGTAAACGTTTAGTACCTTAGTCGCTACGAATGGAGATACTGGCCCCCTTCACCGGTATCTCTATTCACCTCAAACAAAGCATAACCCTCGCCCCGTAACCCTTTGTCTCCACACACTGATGCTAAGCACCGGCGTTAACTCCATTTCAAATACACCCAACTCGTCACTTTCCTTCGCCCGTCGCCTATCAAGCCCTTCCCTTATAGCAGCCCTCACTAATTTCTAATCGCTTGGCCCTTTAGTTTTGCTACCGACGACGACCGACAGCAACGTTTAATCTATGACAAAGCCTACCTAGCGGCACTGCACAAGATTAAGTAACGGCTCGATTAAGGGACTCAACCAAGGGGCTCGATTAAGATGCTAGATAAAGGGCTTTAAGCAGGTTTATGTCAGGCAAAAAAAAATGCGCCAACAGGCACATTTTAAAACACTCACGCTAAGCAAATATTAGGCTGACATCACGCTTGCAGTGCCTGACCTAGGGTTTTCGAACGGGTTACCGATGGTAACTCCCCCACCTGCTTACGGTAGAGCTGAGAAAACCGCCCAAGATTGGTAAAGCCATATTCCATCGCCACTTGGGTGATGCTACGGCTCGACTTTCGCGCACTTAACTCACGATGTACATGAACTATTTTACGTTGCTGCACATAGGATAATGGCGTCATGGATTCACTTTCACGAAACAGATAATACAACGACCGTTCGCTCATATGACAAACATCGATGAGACTCTTAACAGACAGGCTATGTTTGATATTGTTATCAATGTAATCGCGCAATTTTTCCATTGTTTTGTGTTTGCTGTGCCCACTGCTAGGACAGGACTCACTCTCAGCCAGTTCAGCATCAAGGAAACGGCAGATGATATCAACATAGTGACTCTGCACCTCCTGATCATGAAAGTCCTTGAGCTTTAACATATGCAGAATTAGCTCTTTTAGCGGTGTCGATGTCAGTAATATACGTCGCTCATTATCTACTTTGAGGCGCTGATCAGCATTGCGCTGACAGGTCGACTCGGTATCGATAATAAAATAATTCACAAACATACGTTGATGTACTTGAATACGGATCTCATTATTATTTTCATCCGTTAACAGATAGATAAGTAACTCATCACTACTTTCATCAGTGGCATAAACTATCTCTGTTTTTTTTGCTATGACAAGATCCTTTGCTCTGCCTTTCATCCTTAATTCAGAAAAATTCTTCATTACAACCCCGGACTATTAGATATTATTTTTATTATTTCCTTGCAGAAGATCAGGTGATCTTCCATTTTTCAATCTGGCTACTAGTTAATAATTAAACAACTAGATTTTTCAATATAATTAACAAGTTAACTATTTAAATTAAAAAAGGCCCCTTCATCAGAAGGGGCAACTGAGGAGAGCCACTCTTGGTAACTCCTAGCCTGAAACGGTTATAGCGAGATCACCTGAGAAGACGGTGAGGCACTATAGATATCGGCAACAATGTCAGCTCGATGGCTAATAACTGCATTCGAGTTCAACGACCCTTTATCGGTCATCTCATGGGCATCGATATCTGCTGGACGACTCTGCAGCACCAAGCTTTTGATGCGGGTTGAACTACCGGTACTTTTTTCAGCCATCGCCGTCAGGTGTTCCTGGAATACTTGGCGCACGGCGGCATGATTTACAATCTGTTCCTGACTCAGCTCACCCTCTTCGATATCGATAAGATGGCGACAGTGTTCAATATCCGGAAACACCAGTGCACTGATAAAGCCACGGTCTCGACCGACAATCACGACATCTTGAATATAAGGTGCAAACTCGTGAATCATGTGAGCCTTCAGGGTGCCAACACTCACCCAGGTACCGGTATCCAGTTTAAAGTCTTCAGACACCCGACCATCGAAATGAAACCCACGAGACGGTTGTGCTTCATCAATAAATTTCAGCGCATCGCCAAGGCAGTAGAAGCCCTCTTCATCGTACGCTTTAGCGGTTTGTTCCTCATCACGCCAGTAACCCGGCATAATGCTAACCCCTTTAATCCGCACTTCCATTTTACCCTGATTCGGAATCAGTTTAAGTTCAACACCGGGAATCGGCACTCCGACCACACCGGAAGCCGCCTCTTCGATTGAGGTGAACAGTGCCGAAGGAGCCGTTTCTGTTGCGCCTAAGCCCGTTAAGACCGGCACTTTACGACCCGTGTATTGCACTGACAGTGCCAACAGATCATCCCAAACATGCTGCGCAAGGCCCGCGCCGGCGTAAAACAACACCTGTAAATTAGAGAAGAAGACCTTTGCCATATCCGGGTGTTGCTTCAGCTCTTTTACTAGCAACTCATAACCCTTAGGCACATTAAAATAAATAGTGGGAGCGATCTCACGTAGATTATGCACGGTTTCAGCAATACCTTTCGGTACCGGCTTACCACCATCGATATAGAGCGAACCACCGTTATAGACCACCAAGCCAGTGTTTTTATTACCACCAAAGGTGTGGTTCCAGGGTAGCCAATCACACAGAACCGGCGGTTGCTGTTTTACAAATTGTAAGTACGTACCGATCATCTCCTGATTGGCACAAATCATCTGTTGAGTGTTGATCACCCCTTTCGGCATACCGGTTGAACCCGAGGTGAAGAGTAATTTCGCAATCGTATCGCCATTGACCGCGGCATTCGCCTTGGCCACTTCGTCCGTTAACGGTGTGGTCACGGCATCGGCAAAGAGGCTTAAATCAAAACGGAAATCATCAACACCATGATCCGCCTCAAATGCCAGCACACTGCAATCTGCTGGCATCACCGCGTCAATCGCATCACGGAATGGTCCGAGGTTTTCGACAAACACCAATCCTGGGGTCAGTTTTTCAGTGATATAACGCAACTTACCGAAGTCGGTGGAGATCAATGAATAAGCGGTCGAGATCGGAGAGTAAGGGATCCCCACATACATCGCCGCGAGACCAACCAGTAAGTGTGAAATACTGTTACCGGAAAGAATAACAATGGGACGCTCTGCCGATAGATTCTGATTTAGAAGATATTGCGACAGATGCTTAACCTGCACTAACGCCTCAGCATAAGTAACGGTTTGCCAGTGATGCTTATCTTCTGTGCGCTGCGCGACCATCACCTTATCCGGTGTAACCTCGGCCCAATGCTCCAGCTTATCGGTCATTTTTGTTGCATAGGCGGGCAACTCAGCGGCGGAACGAATCAACATAGAGCCATCGTCACGCTTATCGACGTTAACATCATATGTCACTACATTTACAGGAAGCACTTCTGCATTCATTGTTATTCTCGCTATCATTTTTTTAATCAGTTTCCGTCAGCAATACCGCTGGCTTACTCTTCTATCTGGTAATCTTGAATGCCCGTCCCAGCACTGATCACAGTATGATGCAGCGCCAACACTTTGGGCGTAAAGTGGGCGAAATAGAACCGACTCAACGCAATCAAGTTATTCAGATAATCCCTGTCTGTGCTTTGCAGTTTCTGCTTTTCAGCCGCCACCGCAGTGCGCATCATCATCCAGCTGCAACACGCAATACCGAGCAGTTCAAGGACATTTACCGCGCCACAAAGCAACGCTTCACGCCCCTCTTTACCCTGCTGTAAAATGTAGTCAGCGGTATCCTTTACCACCCTAATCATCTGCGTCAGCATCTCGGTCTCAGCCCCGGCACAATCCAATGCGCTATAGAGGGCAAAATCCGTTTCTATCTCGCTGACCAATGCAGTTAGCGCAGCCCCTTGATCGGCCAACACCTTACGAAAAACGAGATCATTAGCCTGAATACCGGTGGTACCTTCATAGATGGTGGTAACCCGAATATCTCGCATTAACTGGGCCACGCCGGTCTCTTCCACAAAACCCATACCACCAAAAATTTGAATGGTAGTACCGGCCATCTGATTGCCACTCTCGGTAGAAAAGGCTTTGAAAATGGGGGTCATCAAGGCAACAAATTGCAGATGCGCAGCGCGGTCTTGTGAATCAACCTCAGCAAGATCCAAACGTGATGCTATCTGATAACTCAAAGCGCGCAGAGCAGTCACTTGTGCTCTTAAGCCCATCAGCATCCGTTTAACATCCGGGTGCCGAGCAATCTGAACATTGGTTTCACCGGTTAACGCATCGCGTCCCTGGGTACGTTCGAGGCTGTATTCCAGTGCCCGCTGATAGCCCATCTCACCAATCGCGACACCCTGCTGACCGGTGCTCAAACGCGCTTCGTTCATCAGGATAAACATATACTCAAGGCCACGATTTTCTTCGCCGACCAACTCACCGATCGCGCCACCCTCATCACCATAACTGATGCTACAGGTGGGGCTGCCATGTAAGCCTGTCTTATGTTCGATCGAAACACAGCGCACATCATTCAGCTCACCACATTGGCCTGCTTCATCGACCTTATATTTCGGCACGATAAACAGAGAGACACCCTTGGCGCCTGCCGGAGAGTCCGGTGTTTTAGCCAACACCAGATGCACGATATTGTCGGTTAGATCATGTTCACCATAGGTGATATAGATCTTCTGACCACGGATCAGATAATTGCCATCCTCCTGACGAACCGCTCGGGTACGGGTGTTACCAAGATCAGACCCTGCTCCCGGCTCCGTTAAGGACATGCAGGTAGCCCACTCGCCGGTGACCAGCTTTTCCAGATAACGCTGTTTCAGCCGATCATCTTTAGCGGCTAGTAAAATTTCGGCGGCCCCTTGGGTCAAGGCTTGAAACATGACAAAACTGAGGTTAGAACTTAACCACATCTCATGTACTGCGGCGGCGATAAAGCGTGGTAAAGATTGCCCACCATACGCCTCGGGTAATGCTAAACCTAACCAACCATTATCACAGAACTGCTGATAAGCATCGGTCCAACCAGCTGGGGTCGTGACCGCCCCGTCATTGAAGTGACACCCTTCAATATCACCGGTTTGGTTTAAAGGGGACAGCACCTGACCGGCAAATTTTGCCGCTTCCTCAAGCACTGCCGCTAACAGTGGTGCATCGTAATCATCAAAATGCGCAAGCTGGTCAAATTGACGACTGTCGGCGACATGCTTTAACAGGAAATCCATATCTTTAAGCGGAGCAGAATAATTAGCCATCATAATGTCCTACTTAGCCGCCATCCGAATGGCCCCATCCAAACGAATCACTTCGCCGTTGAGCATGCAGTTTTCGATAATTTGCTGCACCAATTGCGCATATTCAGCAGGCTCACCTAGACGTGATGGAAATGGCACCGCCGCACCCAATGACGCTTGCACCTCTTCGGGTAGCACATCCATCATCGGCGTTTTAAAAATCCCTGGGGCAATGGTCATCACGCGAATACCAAATTGTGCCAACTCCCGCGCCAATGGCAGGGTCATCGAACACATCCCTCCTTTCGACGCGGCATAGGCGGCTTGACCGATCTGACCATCAAATGCAGCAACAGACGCGGTATTGATAATCACCCCGCGTTCGCCGGTTTCCTGTATTGGCTGCTCACTCATCACACTGGCCGCTAAACGAATCATATTGAAGGTCCCCAGCAAATTAACCTGTAGCGCACGGCTAAAGGTTTCTAAACGGTGCACACCTTTTTTACCTAACACCCGCTCAGCACCCGGAATACCCGCACAATTAACCAGACCGCTAAGGCTGCCAAAATGATTAACTGCGGTATCGATACAGTTTTGCGCCGATTCCTCATCGGTGATATCGGTTTTGCAAAAGACCCCATGAGGCGCCAACGAAGCCGCAACGGCATCGCCTCGCTCTTCATTAATATCGGCCAGTACCACCGATGCGCCTTGGTCAACTAAGTGCCGCGCTACGGCTTCACCTAGACCGGAGCTTGCACCCGTGACGATAAAAACCTTTTGCTTGATATCCATTATCCGTGTCCTCAGTTCTTCTTTTATTCAGCAATAATCAACTGTGTTGTAGTAAGGGCCGGCGTTTTTTATCAAAGGTAAATTGCACTTTACTCTGAGCCGACAAACGCGCTGGTTATTTCTTTTTCCGATTCAGGAACTGACCAATACGCTCCTGCACTTCAGGGCTGGTTTGGGTCATCCCGGCCAATAGAGACTCGGTAAACATACCGTCATCCATCGACATACTTTCAATGCGGGATAAACCGCTCACCATGGCAAAATTCGATAGCCGTGAATTCTGCGCAATCGACTTAGCCAGCTCAGTCGCTTTTTCCAGCGCCGTGCCCTTAGCAACACAGTAATGGGCAAGGCCTAAACGCTCACCATCGACCGCATCATAGGTACGACCCGTCAGCATCATGTCCATCATTCGACTGGCACCCAAGATCCGCCCAACTCGCACCGATGCACCGCCGCCAACGAAGATACCGTGACGCCCTTCTGGCAAACGGAAATAGGTTGTTTCATCGGCCACCCGAACATGGGCGCTCGATGCCAGTTCTAAACCACCGCCGATGACTGCACCGTGTAACGCAGCCACCACGGGAATAGTTGAATTCGCGATGCGACCAAATACGCGGTGCCACATACGAGAGTGCTGCACGACACCATAAGGGTCACGGGCAACGTGCTCGGACAGATCTAGCCCAGAACAGAACTCAGGGCCATTACCCGAGATCAAAACCACCGCAACCTCTTCCGGCATATTGATAAACACATCTTCGATTTCCAGAAGAAGCGCATCGTTGATCGCATTCTTCTTTGCCGGACGATTCAATTGCAAATGGCCAATATCAGCCTCTACAGAAAACTCAATAAAACGGTACTCGGCCATTCGCCACCTCAGAAAAAATAAGCCGTATCAGCTTGTATAGTGTTGTTGTTGGTTATGTTTATATAAAACATTGTTTATATAGTCAACAATATTATTTGTAAAACATTACCCTCTAATCTCAATCATAACCCGTCAGCCACTCGCCTTAGTTACTTAACTTGTTAATTAAAAAAGGAAATATCTTGATCCGCGTTTTCCCGTCCGATGAGCAACAAAAATTAGACCCTGAGGCGCCTGAATTTGATGTATATGTTTTATACAGACAATTGTTGCACTACTAAACAGTTTATGTATAAATACACCCACCAGCTCGCTGGAATCCTAAAACAATAAAGAAACCTAAGGGATATAAACATGGGCATTAAAAAGACTTTCAGACAATCACTTATCGCATGTGCGCTGGTACTCGGTTCCAGCAGTGCTATGTCTGCCGATGCAGAATACACATTTAAACTGCATCACTTTCTACCGCCACCTTCTATGGCTCACTCTCAATTCCTTAAGCCTTGGGCTGATAAGGTCATGAAAGAGTCTAATGGCCGAATCAAGATCGACGTTTATCCATCAATGCAGCTTGGCGGTAAGCCCCCAGCGCTGTTTGATCAGGTGCGTAAAGGCATCGTGGATATGTCTTGGACCGTTGGTGGCTATACTCCTGGGCGTTTCCCTAAAGCCACGGTGTTTGAGCTACCCTTTATGGCCAGCAAAGCAAAACCGATGAGCATGGCGATTCAAGAATACGCTGAACAAGAGATGGCCGATGAGCTAAAAGATGTTCATTTGCTTGCGATGCATGTGCATGCCCCGGGCTCACTGCACTCCCGTGAAAAAGCTATCCACACCGCTGAAGACCTAAAAGGGATGACACTGCGAGCACCTAACAAGATCATGGCCGAAGCCTTTTCAAAACTAGGCGCTAACTCTGTCTTTATGCCGGTGCCACAGATGCCTAGCGCACTCTCGAAAGGTGTACTAGATATTGCGGTATTACCCTTTGAGGTGGTTAAACCACTGAAAATCCATCAACTGGTTAAACACCACACTGAGATCCCTGGCAAGCGCGGCCTGTATGCTAACTTCTTCCTGTTCACCATGAATAAAGAGGCCTATGCCAAGCTGCCGGCAGACCTGCAAAAAGTAATCGACAACAACTCAGGCATCGAACTGGCCGCACATATTGGCGAACTGTTTGATGAATCTGAAGCGATGGGGCGTCAAGCGGCTGTTGATCAGGGTAATGAGTTCTATACCTTGCCAGAAGCTGAAATTGCTAGCTGGAAGTCTCAAATTAACTTCATCACTGAAGATTGGTTGACAGAGATGAAGTCTGACGGTTATCAATCCCAAGCTCTGCTCGACAAAGCTAACGCGCTGATTACTAAGTACGAAGCGGCCAACAAGTAAGAGGCCTTACCTATGTTTACTCTGCTTAGTCAAACGAAGAGCGGAATCGCATTCATCTCCCGTCAGCTCGCGCTGGTGGGAGGTATCATTATGATTCTGCTCGCACTCATGACAGTTGCCAGTATTATCGGCCGTGCTTTTCTGGGCATCACGGTACAGGGTGACTACGAAATGGTTGAGATGGGGCTCGCTATCTCAATTTTTCTCTTCTTGACCGAGTGCCAGTTACATAAAGGGCACGTAATTGTCGATTTTTTCACCCTCAATATGGCCAAGCGAAAGATCTACTTTCTCGATGCCGTCGGTAATCTGATGTTTACCCTGATTGCCGCCACACTGGCTTGGCAGATGTATCTGGGAGGCTTGGATATGTTCGAATACAACGAACAGACCATGATTCTCGAACTACCGGTCTGGATAGCTTACATTCCAGCCGTATTTTCCGTTTCACTTCTCACCCTCTGCTGCTTCATTGATACAGTGCTGGGCTTCCGGGAGTATTCACGATCATGAGCAATATTGAACTTGCCCTATCCATGCTGGCATTGCTTCTGGTGCTGATGTCTATTCGTATACCGATCGCAGTGGCGATGCTATCTTGCGGCGCATTGGGCTATACCATTCTGGCGGGGTTTCCCACCACACTGAACTATTTGAGCACCGTCCCCTATTCTAAATTTTCCAGTTATGACCTATCGGTTGTACCGTTGTTTCTGTTGATGGGCGAATTGGCCACTCGGGCGGGCATCACCTCCGAACTATTTCGCACCTGTAATACCTGGGTCGGACAGTTTAAAGGCGGCCTCGCAATGGCTTCGATTTCAGGTTGTGCCGCCTTTGGTGCGATTTGTGGTTCATCGTTAGCAACGGCTTCGACTATGGGTCAAGTTGCGCTGCCTGAAATGAAAAAGAATAACTATGCCGGTGGCTTAGCGGCGGGTTGTCTTGCGGCTGGTGGCACACTGGGGATCTTGATTCCTCCCTCAATGGTACTGATTATCTTCGCCGTGCTCACCGAGCAAAACATTTCTAAAATGTTTATCGCCGCCTTTGTACCCGGCATTCTGGCCGCGGTTGGCTATATCTTGGCGATCGCTATTTATGTGCGTATCTTTCCTAAATCAGGCCCTCGTGGGCAAAAAACCACCTTTATGGAGAAGATTAAATCTACCGCTGATGTCTGGCATATCAGCCTGATCTTTTTGATCGTCTTAGGCGGTATCTATCTCGGTATTTTTACTCCGACAGAAGCGGCGGCCGTTGGGGTGGTATTAACCGGTATTCTGGCACTGACCCACGGCAAACTGACCTTCGATCAGCTCAAGAGCTGCATCATCAGAACGGCCGTTTCCAGTGCCATGATCTTTATGATCATTCTCGGAGCTGATCTATTCAGTGTTTTTATCGCCCTGACGAACTTGCCTAACCTCGGCGCAGAATTACTGTTAGACGCGCAGATGTCCCCTTATCTGATTCTTGCACTAATGCTGCTAAGCTACTTCATACTGGGTTGTTTCATGGATAGCCTAGCGATGATTTTGCTGACCATTCCAATCTACTTCCCGATTATCGTGGCGATGGATTTTGGCATGTCGGTCGAAGACACCGGTATCTGGTTTGGTATTCTGGCGTTGGTGGTCGTTGAAGTTGGGCTGATCACCCCTCCGGTCGGCATGAATGTATTTATTATTAATTCGTTTGATAAATCACTGTCGCTGAAAGAAAGCTTCAGAGGCGTAGTGCCCTTTATCATGTCGGATATGACACGGGTTGCGTTGCTGGTACTGTTCCCGCCAATTACTCTGTCACTGGTGCATATACTGAGTTAACCGAAGCAATACCCGCTACCGTCACCGCATTGATGGCGGCGGGTCATCCGAATAGAGACAAATTAGACCGTTACAGTGAACACTAAAATAAGCTGTCAGCGTTCCCTAAAGAATATTTAAGAGATAGGTGGCTACAATGAATATCGATGACATTATCGCGATAGATTTCCATACCCATGCTGAAGAGCCCTGCACATGCTTGCGCGATGATGGCTATTATGAATTCCAACAGGACTTCGCCAAATACTTCAAAAATCCAGCGGGGCACAACATGCTGCCGACGATTGAAGAAACGGCCGCTTATTACCGTGATCGTAAAATTGCCTGTGTGCTATTCCCCGTGGATGCTGAACGGGAAACCGGTTTCCGTCGCTACGAAAACGAAGAGGTGGCACGCCTAGCCGCCGATAATAGCGACATCATCATCCCATTTGCCTCCATCGACCCTGCTAAGGGGCGTATGGGCGCCCGTGAAGCCCGTCGTCTAGTCCGTGATTTTGGTGTCCGCGGATTCAAGTTTCACCCGACCATGCAAGGCTTTTACCCTAATGACCGCGCCGCGTATGTCCTTTATGAAGCGATTGCTGAAGAAGGTGCGGTGGCACTGTTCCATACCGGCCAAACCGGCGTGGGTGCGGGTAGCCGAGGCGGTATGAATATGCGCCTAAAATATTCTAACCCGATGTATATTGATGATGTGGCGGCTGATTTTCCGGATATGCCGATTGTCATGGCTCACCCCTCTTTCCCTTGGCAGGAAGAAGCCCTATCCGTTGCCACCCACAAACCTAATGTCTATATCGATATGTCGGGTTGGTCACCTAAATATTTCCCGAAAATTTTGATTCAGTACGCCAACTCACTGCTAAAAGACAAGATGCTATTTGGTTCTGATTGGCCCGTCATCACCCCAGATCGCTGGTTGAAAGACTTTGAAACCATTGGTATTAAAGATGAGGTGCGACCAAAGATTCTTAAAGAGAATGCGGTCAAGCTGCTGAAACTATAAACCAGCCGCTGCGCTAACAAAAAAGCCCTAGCAAAAATAATGTTGCTAGGGCTTTTTTATATTCGGCATAACGACTATTCAACCTTAGTGGATGGCGAATGCTTGGCGAAACGATCAAGAATATCGAGTAACAATACCTTTTCACTCTCATTCAAGGTGTCGGTGAAGTCTTTCTCATGGGCTAACACCTGAGCCACTAACTCTTTATAAAATGTTTCACCGTGAGGTGTCAAAAACAGTGCATGGGAACGTCGGTCTTTTACCGAAGGCTTGCGCTCAACCACGTTCATCGCTTCGAGCCGGTCAACCACACTGACCATTGCCGAACGATCATTACCCAGCGCGTTAGCGATAGCTGTCTGCGTCAAGCCCGGATTACGTTCAACAATAGACAACACCCCAAACAAACCCGGGGTAATGCCAAATTTAAGGCAACGATCGGTGAAATGGTTAAATACGGTGACCTGAGCACGTCTAAGCTTGTATCCGACCAGTGTATCTAAAATACCGTAATCGATCTCTTCCGCTGAACTTTGATTAGCCATTAAATTATTTACTTTATTAACAATTGTAATTAAAGCAATTATAAAGGATTTAGCACGTCAAAAACACCTGTTAAAGCAACGACTAAACGGACACTCATCGACAGACTAAAGCATATCGTTCAGGACCGTAACCTGAACTATCACGATCACACAGTCTGACCAACAAAGGCAACCCACTTAGCTCATCAGCTTTGATTAAGCCGCCAGCGGGTGATCATGAAAAACATGGCGACTCTCAATCAGCGCTTTAGGACAATGGCTGCGCACCTGTTTATAGACCTCGGGTAATAACTCCACCGCAACATCCACAATCAATAGAATCTGCCCGGCATCCAGTGCATGCTGATACTTATTCAAATCCGCATTCGGAGTACTTTCACCAATGTTTTTACCGATCAAACCGCCAAACAGTGAGCCGATAACCGTTAACAACAGAATAGCAATAGGGCCAAACTCAACGTCAAAGATCACCGCGCCATAGCTAACCATCCCCAGTATCAGTCCCAAAACACCCCCGGCAACAATACCCCAGTTGAAATCAGACTCTAGCTCCGATGTTTCCATTTCGGTGGCTTCATGCAGATGGGCTTGCTGCAACGCGTTATGATCCCGACCCAGCAGATGAATGGCGGCATCATTAATCGTTAATTCATGTAACGACTCAACCACTCTCTCAGCATGTTCCAGATCCGGCGCTAAAAACACTAAACGTTTCATCTTCTACCTCCCGGCGCGAACGGCCGTTGTGAATTATAAAAGTATAGTTCAGCGGTCGCTTTTCGAGGCCCGTCAAGCTAAACAGTCATTCACCTGTTTATTCATGATCAGAAGGGTCATAGGCATTCACAACAGCGACTCTCGCATTCACTTTTTGCAATAAAGAGATCAACGTGTCCTGCTCTGCCGGTGTTAACCCTTCAAGTAACAATGCTTCGCGCTGCAGCGCGATCTGCAGAATTTGATCATGGACTCCTTCACCACTCGGTGTCAGACTAATCAGTACTGAACGTCCGTCGGTTTCGTCCTTAACAAAAGTAACATAGTCGTCTTCTTTTAAGAGTTTCAATGCCCGACTTACTGCAGCCTTATCTAGACCTATTACTTGGCAGATCCGGTTTGCCGTTATATTGCTTTCTACCCTCAGTAACGCGAGAACTCGCCACTCAACAACGCCAACATCGAAGTGTTTCCGATAACAGGCTGAAGCACCACTCGAGAGCTTATTAGCGAGGAATGTAACCAGCGCAGGGACATAACGATCAAGATCCAACTTATTTCTGTGTACTGATAAAGATGTCGTTGTCATTTAGTTAGAGCCTCGCTACCCCGTTTCTGCGCGACTTAAAGCTCAGTCCAAAAGCCGCCGGACAAATATAGCACAACATATTGATTTCATTTTAGTAAACCAAAAAGCTGATAAAAACCTGCCAATCTAGTTGACGCCTCAACTAGATTTCAAGTATCGTTGAGGTGTCAACTAAATAACCACGCAGCGCCTGTCAGATATCTAGGTTAACTAACGGGCACTAGAGCGATCGATAAAAAACAAAAAAACTTATTAAAATAAGAGGTTGAAAATGACCGTTCAACAGATCAAAACAGCCGATGTGGCGGATATTCAAGCCGCTAAGCATGCAAAATTTCCACTGAATATGTGGTACGTCGCAGCACTCAGCAAAGAGGTACAGGATAAACCACTCGGGCGTACCCTGCTAAATCATCCGATCGTTTTTTACCGCACTCCAAGCGGTCAGGTAAGTGCTCTCGAAGATCGCTGCTGCCACCGAGATCTACCACTCTCCCTCGGTACTATTGATAAAGACGGTATTCGTTGTGGTTATCACGGCTTGCTATTTGATGGCACCGGCAAGTGCATTGAGGTGCCTGGTCAGAGCAAAATACCTTCTAAAGCGATTATCTCGGCCTATCCTGTTAAAGAACAAGGCGCGCTGATTTGGATCTGGTTTGGCTCTGAAGGTAACGCCGAGCCAACCTGTGAACCCCCAACGTATGATGTTCATACCGATGAACGCTATCTATACGATGGTGATAAATACCACTATCAAGCCCCCTATCAACTGATCCACGATAACTTACTCGACCTGAGCCATCTCGGTTATGTCCATCTGCATACCATTGGCGGCAACGCTAAGCTGCATATGAATGCAGAAATGACCGTCGAAGCGAAAGGTGATTCGGTAAAGGTTGTTCGCAAGATGCCTAACTCGACACCACCACCCACCTACACCGCGGCTTACCCGTTTAAAGGTAACGTTGACCGCTGGCAAGAGATTATCTTCCACCCTTCGCATCTCGAAATATGGACCGGTGCCGTCGATGTCAATACAGCATCGCTAGATGACCCCGAACGAGGTGGTTTTCATCTTAAAGGCTTCCACGCGGTCACTCCGGAGACTGATGAGACCTGTTTCTATATCTGGACTCAAGCAAGTAACCCCAGCAGTCAACCCATGGAAAGCATGAAACTGATTATTGACCAGTCGGCAATGACCTTTGATGAAGATAAAGTCGTTATCGAAGCCCAGTACGCCAACATGAAGCGCTTTGCTGATAAGCCGATGATCGATATTCATGTAGACGTGGGCGCTAATCGCGCCAGAAGAATTATTGCCCGACTGAAAAAGCAAAAGCAGGCTTAGCCCTTAGTGAGCCCCCGTTACGTCTAAAAATATAAATAATAACAGGACGCCAAAATGAAACTAACAACCGTTCTAGCTGCCGCACTCACCAGCTGTATGGCAATCAATGCCGCCCACGCCGATGTTCATAAACTTCGTTTAGGCCACTTCTGGCCTCCCGGTTCTAGTGTTGATAACGTTATCAGCGATTGGGCCGACAAGGTTAAAACTGAATCCCAAGGCGAGTTAGAAATAGAGATCTATCCTTCTCAAACCCTCGCTAAAGCGCCGCAAAGTTATACCGCCACCGTCAATGGCATCATGGATATCACCGTGACTGCACAGGGTTATATGGCAGGCCGCTTTCCCATTACCCAAGTAATAGAACTACCCGGTATCGTGAAAACCGCTGAAAATGCCAGCTGCGTATTGCAAACACTGTATGAGAACAAGCTGATCGATAATGAATATCAAGATACCCACCCGCTATTTTTCTTTGCCCACGGCCCTGGCCACCTTCATACAAACGCAAAACAAATATTAACACCGGAGGATGTTAACGGCCTGCGTATCCGGCGGGCAACCACCGTTGTTGCTGAAATATTAACGTCGCTCGGCGCTCAACCGATCGGCATGCCCGCGCCGGAAACCTATACTGCGGCCCAACGCAAAGTCATCGATGGCGTTGCTTTTCCTTGGCAAGCGATGAAAGACTTTCGCTTGAACGAGCAGTTAAGTTCACACACGGAGCTAGCACTTTATACCCTAGCCTTTATCGCCACCATGAATAACAACGCCTATGCGAGATTACCAGACAAACTCAAAGCCGTAATCGACCAAAACAGTGGTATGACTTGGGCCCGCACGATGGGGCGAAAACTAGATGACCTCGATGCCGCGGGACGTGCTGAAGCAGTAGCGGCAGGGCATACGATCAATACAATTGATAAGTTAACGGAGAATCCACAATGGAAAACCGTGCTAGAGAAAGTGGTTAACGACTACCTTGAGGCTAACAATAACGCGCCGATAAACGCCGAAACGGTCTATCAAAAGGCCCTCGAATATAAACAGGCCTGTTCATAACCTAGCCCTAGTTTAACTATTCAAGCCTCACGTAATAAACCCACCGGAGGGTGGGTTTATTAAGCACAATCAAGACTGGTATTAATCTATCGTTAACATCATTCCATAGCCATTACACTTGCTGACTATCTTTTTTTATCACCGTTCCTTTGCCGATAAAGCGCGCTCACCATTTTGTTAGCTACCTTTCAGGCTTGTTAATACAATGCTTAAACACCAGGCCTGACAATCATGTCTCACAGTGTTGGCGTAACTCTTTCGCCTTTGCATAGACCGCCCTAGCCGGCAGGTCTTTGCTTTCCAGCTCATCGAGGTAGTTGTCCGTTGCCTTTACTAATGCAGGACGCCATGCCTGTTGAATAGCCGTATCAAATTCAATGACCTCATCCCCCATTGCTTTAGCGTCTATCCGCGATTCATGATCAACACGATCAAAGATCTTGGCCATATACTGAGACCATTTCTGGCCAGAGTGATCATCGATAACCCTCTGCAGATCCTCTGGCAAACGCTGATAAACGTCCTTATTCATCGTTACCACAAAGCTTAACGAATAGAGATTCAGCTCCGTATGAGAATCCACCACATCATTCAGGCGAAAAACCTTAGCGCCGTCCCAAGAGATGGCCACCCCATCAATCACACCTCGTTGTAACGCTGTGTATGCATCAGGGGCGGGCATGCCTACTGGCTTGGCCCCTAAATCTTGCAACAATTGACCCACCACTGTAGTCGGTCGACGAATTCGCAACCCTGCAATATCTTCAGGTTTGAGCACCTTTTTACCATTCATATGCAGATGCCCCGCGCCATTAGTCCAGACAAACAGCACATGGGTATCATCATACTCAGCGGCAATATCGCCATCATCATAGAGAGTCTGCAAAATGCAAGAGCCTTGGGAGCCACTAGCAACCATACCCGGTAACTCAATGACTTGGGTTAAGGGATAACGATTAGCACTATACCCCTGAACCGTTGCCGTCATATCGGCAACCTGATTCACCACCGCATCATAGGCTTTCGCCGCCTTTGCCAAGGTTTGTGCCGGATAAAACTCCACCTTTATACGCCCATCAGATGCTTCCGTTAAAGAGTCGCTCCAGGCGGCTAAGCCTTTATGAATATCAGATCCACCGGGCCAAGGATGAGCAAAGCGCAAGTTATAATCTGCCGCTATCGCTGAACTGACCGATGCACCCAACATCCCACAGACCATAGCGGTGATACCCATATATTTTTTTAGCGTCATAGCAGCACATTCCTATTGTTATATTTTTATGCTTAAGCGGTTGTCATTTATTAAACGACCCAGAACCAATCACAGCCTGTAAGGCTCTAAAACAACGAATTCCTTTGTTCCGATATACCCTCTACTGATCGACCCAAACGTAGAGACAGCAGTAAACGGATTCACAGCATTAGAGCGTCTTACTGGCGATTAACTGATCTTCCTCTTTAATCAAGCGCTCAATAATGCGGCGGGATCGAACCCCACCAGTATCAATATTCAGTTTTAACAACTGACGGTCGGGATAATCTAAAAGATTACGCTGTTGGCGTTCGAGCATTTCTAAATCCTCGTTAAATATCTGCCCTTGTCCCTCTCTAATCTGCTCTGTTAGTGCGCTGTCATCCGCTTTAAAATGACGCGCCATGCCCCAGAAATACCAAATAGATGTTTCAGTTTCCGGGGTAATGAAATCCACCACGATGCTACTCGCCTTAAATTCTGGCTTAGCGTCATAACCACCATGGCCAGCGTGGGCAACGCCAACTTCAATCATTACGTGACTCGGCGGTGTAAAGCGGCAGACCTGCCAACGATCGACCGGCACATCATCAGCCAGTTGATTGGCCCGTAATGCCGCCTGCCAAAATGGCGGCGCAGTAACATTATTCATAAAGCGGCTGGTAATAACGGTATCGCCTTCAGCTTTGGTCTGCACCGGTGTTTCATCGATCTCTTTCTGTCCGATGCTACTGGCATGCACATAGGTTTCGTGGGTCAAATCCATAAGGTTGTCGATCATCAGGCGATAGTCACAGTTAATATGGTAAAGACCGCCACCATAAGCCCATGCCGAATTGTTTGCCCATTCCAGCTCTGGAATATCCTCAGGATCGGCGAGCGTCGCATCCCCTGTCCAGACCCAAACAAAACCATGACGCTCGATAACCGGGTAGTTACGAATACAAGGAAATCCCTTTACCCGCTGCCCAGGCATCGCAACTGTTTTACCATCACATCCCATTTGCAAACCGTGATAACCACAGACTAATAAGCCATCCTCAACATAGCCTAACGATAACGGCGCCCCACGGTGGGGACAGAAGTCTTCCACAGCGGCAACCTGACCTTCAGTGCCACGATAAAAAACAATTCGCTCTCCACAGATTTGGCGGCCCAGTGGTTTATCGGTAAATTCATCCGGAGTACAAGCAACATACCAGCAGTTTTTGGGAAACATAACAGACCTTCTTCGCATTTCGTTATTATTTTATTGGATCCAATATAGAGAATAATATAGCTTTAAAGCTCAAAATCAACAAAAAATGGATCCAATAATAATTAACATCTTTCTCTAATCAATCAGGCAACCTCACCAGTAATCCAGCGTTTCAGCACAAGAATCTGCGTTTCCCGATGCACGATCAAACAGATAGCCGACTCATTAATCTTCCGCTATTGGATCCAATATTATGCTATTCTCGAACATCGGTTACGGGCATTACGCAGCCTATTGACACACCATTAATGCTACCTGAGGTTTTAGTTTCAATGAGCAAAGCAAGTCAGCGGGTGCTGAGTACATTACGCCAAATGATTATTTCGGGTGAATTGGCTGCGGGTGAACGGGTAGCGGAAATACCCACCGCTGACCGGCTCGGAGTATCACGTACCCCCGTACGTATTGCATTTAGAGCACTCGAGCAGGAAGGCTTACTCAGCAAATTAGAACGCCGAGGCTATCGGGTGCGAGAAGTGACCGCCGGTGATATTAGAGGCGCCGTTGAAGTGCGCGGAGTATTAGAAGGATTAGCCGCTCGACAAGCCGCAGAGAAAGGTCTCACCACGGCACAGCGTGAAGAGTTGTTACAGTGCTTAGCTCAGGGAGATGCCTTGTTTATTAAAGGCCATGTCGACGAAACAGACCTAGAAATCTATCACGATCTGAATAAACGCTTTCACACCTTAATTATTGAAGCCAGCGATAACCCGGCTATCAGCACCGCCTTGAGGCATAGTGAACATACTCCCTTTGCATCCGTTAGCTCATTAGCCATAGACCGTCATAACCTGGCCTTAGAATACCGTCGTTTTAATTTCGCCCATATGCAGCACCATGCCGCGTTTGAGGCGATTGATCAGGGCTTGGGCGCACGAGCCGAAGGCATTATGCGTGAACATGCCTACGTCACTCTGCAGTACGCCGAACCATTTTACTTAGCCAACGATGATAACAGCACTATTCGGGTGATCAGCAGTTCTCGAGAATCTTAATATTCACCGAACCAATCTAGGCGATATAGATAGGCACTGCTTGTAAACCCTTTCGCGGCAACCGCCCCTTGAGCACGAGTTGGATAACAATGACGCGAAACGCTAACGTTCCCCTTCGCCAACATCAGCATAACGATGCAGCCAATAACACACCAACAACCCGAAAGTCATGAGTACCAAAAAGCCCCCTACCACGGGATAAACCGTTTGGTTATATAATTTGCCGATAATCATCCCTGGAATAATACTCAGCATGGTCGAAATAGCGCTGATTAATCCGGCCCCAAGACCCGCCAGATGGCCTAAAGGCTCCATCGCCATCGTATTCAGATTACCAAACAGCAAGCCTGTCGCGAAAAACACAAGCAACAGATAAATCACCAATGACGCAAGCGGTGGATGCCCACTATAGGTCAACGCAACACCACCATAGATCAGTGACGTTAGTGCGATGCTGAGTATCGCAAATATTGTCAGTCGCCACATACCATAACGGCCCACAAGGCGAGTATTCACTAAAGATGCCAGGCCGATAGCACCGGCCAGTATGGCAAAATACAGCGGAAATCGTGTGCCGAGACCATATTGTGTCTGCAAGATCGGTTGAGACAGGCTCAAATACCCCAAAAAACCACCAAACACGAGGCTGGTCAGCAGCGTAAAGCCCATTGCTACCCGATTGCTCATCACCTCTTTAAAGCCTAGCCATAGGGCAGCAGGAGCAAAAGAGCGACGCTTATCCATTGCTAATGTCTCAGACAAACGCACGAAAAACCAAACACCTAGCACGACAGCAATACTCAGCAACCCGGTGAATATCATGCGCCAGTCGGCAAAGCTCAGCACCAGCTGCCCGAGTGCTGGCGCCATCATTGGCACCAGTATAAAGACGCTCATAATAAACGACATCACCCGAGCCATCGCACGGCCCGAATAAAGGTCTCGTACAAGGGCAACCGAAACCACTCGAGGCCCTGCCAAGCCAAACCCTTGTAGTACCCGCCCTAGCAACATCTGTGGATAACTCTCTGCTGTAATCGACAGCACCGTCCCCAGTACAAAAATTGACAGTCCCAGTAACACCGCCAATTTTCGCCCGAAGGAATCGGACAGCGGGCCATAGAGAAACTGACCGATCCCCATACCCGCCAGAAAAGCGATAATCACCAGCTGGTTATCATTAGGGTCGGCCACCTTCAGATCTCGACCGATCTCCCCGAGTGCCGGTATCATCGAATCGATCGATAAAGCGGCTAACGAGATCAATAGCGCAATCAAGGTGACAAATTCGGCAAAGGGGATCTGTTTAGTATTCGACTGTTGCAATGCTTATATCCTTTATTGGCCTATCCCTAGATATGCTTGGCCATTGTATCCAACGTTTCGTTAAGAATGTTGTTAAGAACGTTTCGTTCAATATAGTGTTAAAACAGCAATACCCTTCAGCCACCGACTAAAAGCAATAGTCCATAGTGACATTGAAGTATTGCTAACATCGACATTCATCAATCGCAGCACAGGCAGAAAATCACTGCGGCAAACTTACACCGGCGTTGTCAGTCGATACCGAGTGACACAATGGTAACGCTTGCAGCGCCTTCCCTCAGCGGCGAACGGCTTTTGGTGTAGTAAGGTGAGTTGATAAACACGGCTTAGAAAGCATTTCGACTTAACCCTTCGGCTTATTCCTCATTGGCGATAACAAATGAATCCGCATCCATCCAAGCAGGAAAAGCTTGATTGAAACTTTTCAACGCCTCGGCAGACAGGGTCATGGTGTCACAGAACGGCAAGTCTGGAGCATGATCCATTAGCCGCTCACCTTTAAAGTCCACCAGCATGCTGTCACCGCTATATTGATAGCCATTAGCATCTGTACCCACACGATTAACGCCGGCCACATAGCAAAGGTTTTCAATCGCTCGGGCCTGTAATAACTTACGCCACGGCTGACGACGGGGGGCCGGCCAGTTAGCCACATACAGAGCTAAGTCATAGTCATTATTATTACGCGAGAACACCGGGAAGCGCAGGTCATAGCATACCTGAAGCAGAATCCGCCAACCGCGATATTCGACAACGACACGCTTTTCACCAGGCTGATAACGTTCATGTTCACCCGCCATGCGAAATAGATGGCGCTTATCATAATAAACCTGCTCACCATCCGGAAAGGTAAAAATCATCCGGTTAACATAGCTATCATCGACTTTAATCGCCAAACTACCCGCGATAGCAACTCCCCGTTGCATCGCCTGTTGTTGTAACCACTGGCAGGTTTCACCGCCCATCGGTTCCGCGGCTAAGCGACTATCCATGGTGAAACCGGTGGAGAACATTTCCGGCAATAAGACGAGATCAGTACCAGCGGCCCCTTGATCCATCAGGCGCTCATACATCGCGCAATTTTCAGCCGGATTCTGCCACTGCATATCCGGTTGAACTAAGGTAATTTTCAGATCTTGCATAGTTTTTCTGCAGCCTGTTTTAGGGTTTTGTCATCTTTCGCAAAACAGAAGCGGACCAATCGTTGATGCGGCGGCGAAGCATAAAAAACCGATACCGGTATCGCGGCCACACCCACCTCCGTGGTCAACCAACGGGCAAAGGTCACATCATCCATATCCGGCGCGATCGCCGAATAATCGACTAATTGAAAATAAGTGCCATCGGCGGGTTTAAAACTAAACCGGCTGGGAGCCATCAACTGACAGAACAGATCACGCTTTTGGCGATAAAAATCGGGTAACTCCAAATGGTGTTCTGGGTAATCTGTCATGAAATCCGCCAGTGCCAACTGTATTGGGTGCACGGTACAGAAAGTCAGATATTGATGTAGCTTGCGCAGCTCTGTGGTTAACGCAGGCGGTGCCACACAGTAACCCACTTTCCAGCCGGTGGTATGGTAGGTTTTACCAAAGGATGACACAACAAAAGCGCGTTTTGCCAGCGCTGGCCGACGCAATAAACTCTGATGCGGACCATTGAAACAGATGTGTTCATACACCTCATCGCTGAGCAGTAAAATATCTGTTCCTGCAACCAAAGCTTCTAGCTGGTCAAGATCCGCCGTCGAAAGTACACTCCCGGTAGGGTTATGAGGACTATTAATAATAATCATCCGGGTATGATCATTAATAGCCGCCTGGACCGCTTGCCAATCAATGGCAAAATCAGGAGCCTGCAGTGCAAGATGGATAGCCCGACCACCGTTCAATTCAATCGCGGGTTCATAACAGTCGTAGGCTGGATCAAATACGATCACTTCATCGCCAGAACGGACCACCGCGCCAATCGCAGCAAACAGAGCCTCGGTCGCCCCCGATGTCACCGTCACCTGCGTATCAGGGTTTACCTGACAGCCATATAGATGTTCAATTTTCATGGCGATAGCGTTACGTAAGCTTGGCACACCGGCCATAGGGGCATACTGGTTCAGGCCACTTTCAAGATAATAGGTAACCCGATCCAACAGCGCTAACGGCCCGTCGAAATCAGGAAAACCCTGAGACAGATTAATGGCATTATGCTCTGAAGCCAGTTGTGACATCTCAGTGAAAATAGTGGTACCCACGTTGGGTAATTTAGTCTCAGGGTATTGCATGAATATGATTGTCCTTTCCCGGATTGCTGTAAAACATCAGCAGTAAAGGCAACTTTATGTCCGCGCCGTCCGGGGGTCAAGCACCAACCGTTGCGGTGATTAGAATATCACTAAATGCAGTATGCCACGGACCAGTGTGCCCACCAGCGCCCCCAACATAGCAGCCCGTGCAACCGATGCGACCCGTTTACCCGCCGCCAATAAAATGGCCACGCCAGCCACATCAAACGGGCTGATCACAAAGCCGGCAATCCGGTTCAAATCCGTGGCACTCATGGCCCCCTGATTCAACAGATCGATGGTAACACCCATCATTGCGGTTCCACCGGCGACAAATTTAGTCACAATAGGCAAAACGGTTGTTTCAGGCAGTCCAACCAGAGCTAATACCGGTGCCAACAGCGCGGTTAAAAACTCCATAGAGCCGGTCACTTTCAATACATTGACAAAACAAAACGCCAAAATCAGTAACGGTATCGAGGCGATAACGATCTTAACACCCTCTTGTCCTCCGTCAGATAAAGTCTGAATGATATTCTTTTTCTCATGATGCTCAGGCGCAAGGTGCGAAGCATAACTATAGTCATCATCCATTCCCGGCTGACGAGCGAACAGATAATAAGTAGCAGCGGCAGCAATCAAGCCCCCCAACACAGAGGTCGCCATAATCACCGGTAAATTCAGCCCAACCAACGCCATCGGAAAAACCACATTAGCCTGAGACATGGTCAACACTGCAGCTAAGGTTGCCGCAATGCTACGCCGCGAAGAGCCATCCCGCCCCATAATAGCCAATGAAGCCACCGGCGCATTAAAGCTAACGAACAAAATCTGCAGCATCGCAAAGATACCTAGCCCTGGCATACCAAACAGCCGAAGCACCGGTGACAGCTGATTGGAGATCCAACCTAAGACCCCTTTGCTTTCCAACAATTTCATCAGCGCTAACATCACCACCATAACCGGCAATAACATATAGAGCACCAAATCAATCGCCGTGCGACCGGAATCTAGAATCAGGGTTATTATTTGCTCCATAGCGGTTTCACATATTCCTTAAGGTTTAAGCCTGCTTTCAGTGCTGAATATCAGGTGCGTTATTCTACCCTATTCAGGGAAGTAATTATTTTACGATAGTCTTTCTGATCCAATAAACGCCGCCATAAAAACATAAAATGATCAGTTTAAACAACGATTAAAACACGTGTTTATGCTAAAGTGACAAAACGCTAAGTTTACAGAAGCTGCATTTATTCATGCGGCAGACAACGGACTGTCAATAAACACATACTTTTAACGAAGCCAATTTTATGACGGTTCAGTCTTGAAAATACTCACAATAAAGTGGTTGTTAAGCCAATACGCGACCCAATCCATCAGACAACGCCTCAAAACGAGCCACTCAGCCCGCTGTGTTCTGCACAGCCTTCTGCTTATCTGCGCCATCAGTTTACCGGCACAGGCTCAAACAAATAATCAAAGCGCATCGCTCTCGAGTGCCACACAACGGTTACTCAGCCTTGATAAAAGCAATATCGAATTAGCATCGGTCAGTGCCGCCGTCATTGACGCCCAGACCGGCGCTCCACTGTATCAAAAACATGCTGAGATGATGATGCCGATCGCGTCCATCACCAAGTTGATGACTGCGATGGTTACCTTAGACGCTAAGCTGCCCTTAAATGAAAAAATTCAGTTTACCCAGCGTCATAAGCAAGCCAATAACAATTATTATTCACGTATCCGTATCGGCTCCGAACTCCCCCGCAAAGATGTTATCCGCATCGCCTTGATGTCATCTGAAAACATGGCCTCCTCTGCCCTTGGTCATACCTATCCCGGCGGGATTAAAGCATTTGTTCGCGCAATGAACCTTAAAGCCCAGCAACTCGGGATGACCCATAGCCATTTTGTCGACTCCACCGGGCTATCGGAGCACAATGTCTCAACCGCCTCGGATCTGGCCATTATGGTGCGTGCGGCGGCCTCCTACGCCAAAATTCGTGAATACAGCAAGACCCCGAGCTACACCGCCCGTTTTAGTAGCCCCGGTTACTCATTACGCTATGGCAACACCAATGTCTTGGTGCACCGTAAAAGCTGGCAGATCGGCGTCACAAAGACCGGCTACCTCGATGAAGCAGGTCGCTGCCTAGTGATGATGGCAAACATCAATGGCCGCAACACCGTCATGGTGATGCTGAACTCCTATGGCAAGCGTACCCCGGTAGGCGATGCTGGCCGTATACGCCGTTGGCTCACCACCGGCGAAAGCGGCAAGATCAGCAGTTCGGCTAGACATTACCAACGCCAGACATTGCAGGAACTATTGCAACACCCTGTTCCTGAACAACTGGCTTTACAGTGAGATTGCGCTTGTGAATAGCCCTCTACACCGCGCGACAAACTTAGCACCCGCGGACAAGCAAACGAAGGATAGATACGTCATCGAAAATCTATTGGAGAGTCTGCACCATGAAGATTTCGAGGCGCTGTCCGATGATATTAAGCACTCATTGGAGGCCCATCGAGACTGGATGCAGGCCGTCACTAAAGCACTCATTATCCGCCAACCCTTAGAGGGTGCTCAGTTTGTTGCGGCCGATGCTCACCGGCACTGTCAGTTTGGCCAATGGCTCACCAAAGTATTTGAAGATGAGATGTTCAAACAGGGCTCCTTTTTAAAAATAGAGGCTTACCATCAGCAGCTACATACTGCTGCCAGCACCTTAGTGCGACAGCTGAATCAGCATCAAGAGATCAAACGTGATGACCTGAATAAGTTTATGCACACCCAAAAAGAACTGTTTGATATGGTTATGGTGCTGTTTGAGTTTTCAGTCCTAAACAAGCAGCAGTTTGACCCGACCACTCGATTAATGAATCGTCGTTCAGTCGGTGCGGTACTGGCCAGTGAATACAATAAAATGCAGCGCTCCGATGACTATGACTGCTGTATCGCCATGGCCGATATTGATCACTTTAAAAACGTCAACGATGTCTGGGGTCATGATGTCGGCGATTTATTACTAGGCCATACGGCCAAACTCTTTGATGACAGCATTCGTCGCCATGACACCGTTTCCCGCTATGGTGGTGAGGAGTTTTTGTTTATTTTCCCAGAGATGTCGTTAGAGCAGGCGGCCCCCGTGATCGATCGTATCCGCCTACAACTAGCGCAATCCCGTATCAATCATCATGGCAACCAGCACAACGTCACCGCCTCGTTCGGGGTGACTCAACTGAGCCGCTACTCGGATATCAAAGGCTCCATCAAGCGAGCCGATATCGCCTTGTATGCCGCCAAAGAGAGCGGTCGCAATATGACCATGTTAATCGATAGCCAAGGCACGATCGGCCAGATGTCCTATGAAGACTTCAATAATGACAGCACCGAAACAATGCGCCGACACTGTTATCCCGTCATCGAAACCGACTAACCACCTAAATAGGCACCTCAGCGATTAACTCAATGATCATCAACTCAGTGCTAAGTTAACCGCCGCCGCTGAATGGATAGCGGTGGTATCATACAGAGGTACTGAGGTATCCTTCTGCTTCACCAGCAAGGCAATCTCAGTGCATCCAAGAATCACCGCCTGCGCCCCCTGCTTCGCTAACTCCGCAATAATATCGACATAAACTTGGCGAGAACTATCGCTAATCTGCCCTTGGCAGAGTTCATCATAAATAATGTTATGCACCAACCCCCGAGCGGCTTCATCCGGCACCAGCACCTCAATGCCATGATGATCCGTTAACCGTCCGCGATAAAAATCCTGTTCCATGGTGAAACGGGTGCCCAATAACCCCACGGTTGCCATGTTGTCGGCCTTCAATTGCACCGCGGTGGCATCGGCAATATGCAGTAAGGGAATCGACACCGCCGCTTCGACCTGGGCGGCAACCTTATGCATCGTGTTGGTGCCAATAACAAAGAAATCCGCCCCTGCCGCCTCAACCGCCTGAGCGGCTTGTGCCAAAATAGCCCCCGCCTGCTGCCAGTCGCCCTGTTGCTGCAACACTTCAATCTCAGCAAAGTCGACACTCAACATCGCCAACTTAGCGGAATGTAAGCCACCCAACTGGGCTTTAACCCCTTGATTGATCGCTTTATAGTAACTCGCGGTCGACTCCCAACTCATGCCACCCAATAAACCGATTGTCTTCATGCCCATCTCCTCATCGCTGTATCACTAGCATATATAACGCCGATGCCCCTCCGCCAGATACAGTTTTCATCCCTCTTGGCAGTACAGATTTTGCTGTATTGATCTACTCTTAAGGGATCGGCGTAACAGATTAACCCCGAGCAACCCGAGCAGGTGACGATCATGACCATAAAATCGATGTCTGAACTTTTCTACCGCCCCACCCTAGCCATGCAACACCTCAGGGACGAGCGACTTAAAGGAACCACCGAGGTATTGTTTTTATTGGCGTTACTAGCCATGATCCCCGCGGCCTCTCTATTTATCGGGACGACGCAAGTCGGCTGGAGTCTGATTCCCGGTGGTGATGTCGTAAAACTGAGTTTAATCAGCGCCATCAATTCGGCCTTCGCCTTTTATCTGGCCACCTGCTTGGCACTCGGGGTAATGAGCTTTGCTATTCACTGGATGGAAAAAACCTACGGTGGCCATGCCTCCCTTGAACGCTGCATGAACCTAACCCTCTATACCGCCACACCGCTGTTACTGTCCGGGCTAGCGGGTTTGTATCCGATGTTGTGGTTGTGTGTTGCCGCTGGCATGGCGGCGCTGGCGTATAGCACCTATCTACTGTTTACCGGCGTGCCCATCATTATGAACATACCGACAGCCCGGGGGATTATGTTTTGTATCTCGATTCTCACCGTCGGTTTGGTGATATTAGTGGGACTAAGAGCCGCAACCGTATTTCTCTGGAGCACCACCACACCGCTCAACTATATTGGCTAAAGCCGCCTCGGTTAAGGGGTAGTTTGAAAAGCGCTTATCTCAGCCCTTAGAGAAACCTTAGAAAAACGGAACAACAAACCCGCAGGACGCGGGTTTATAGGTTATACATATCCAGCACACAGTGCCGATTAATCGATCAGGTTATGCTCTATCGCATAACGCACTAAACCTGCAGCAGTATGCAAATCCAGCTTATTTTTGATATTTTGACGGTGAGTTTCCGCTGTTCTTACGGAGATATCTAGCTGCCGAGCCACCTCTTTATTGCTCGACCCGCTGGCTAATAAACTAAGCACTTCAGTTTCTCGACAGGTCAATGCATCCTGCTGAGGTGGCGTATCATTCTGCAGGGTTAGATCTGGCTGACTAAACAGAGATTGAGAAACACCGGCACTAAAATAAGTCGCCCCGCTATAAACCGTTTTTATCGCACTGACCAGCTCACTCGCCGACACATCTTTCAACACATAACCAGCAGCGCCGCACTGAATCAGTTTCAGTATATATTCACGACTTTCATGCATGGTTAAAATCAGCACCCGCACATCCGGTTGCTCTGCGCGTAGCCGTTCAGTTGCCTCAAAGCCATTCATCACCGGCATGGAGATATCCATTAACACCACATCGGGTTTAACTTGGGCAATCAACGACAGTGCTTCAGCACCATTACTGGCAGCACCGACAACCTCTAATGCCGACTCATTCTCCAGCCGGGCAATAATGCCCTCCTGTACCAAGGCGTGATCGTCCACCAGCACAACACGAATTTTTTTACCTGTCATCCGTTTCACCTGTTCATCTAATCTAGATCAGCGAAAATCCCACCCGTAAGCGGGTGCCGCTACCGGGTTTACTCCGCAAACTGAACTGGCCGCTCAACAGCTCGGTACGCTCACGCATATTCAGTAGTCCAATTCCCTCTCCGGTATCCGCAGACAGATTAAAACCGCGGCCATTGTCACGCACCTCCAGCCAGATAAAGCGTTCTTCCTGCCAAATATGCACACTTGCCTGCGTCGCCTTCGCGTGTCGATCAATATTCATCAAGGCTTCCTGAGCAACACGATACAGGGTGATCTCGATATCATCAGGCAGGCGCTGCTGAGGTAAAGCTAAGCCGACCTGCATCGCAATACCGGTGCGTTCAGAAAGCTCCGCAATCATACTGCGCAAAGCGGGTTCTAAACCCAAATCATCCAGTTGAATCGGCCGAAGATCATGAGAAATACGTCGGACTTCTTGAATCGCTTGGTTTAATACTTCACTGCCACGGTCCAACTCAGCCCGCGCCTTAATGTCATCGGGCTGCAGTTTGTCTCTCGCTAACTCAATACGAAACTTCACCGACACCATTAATTGATTAATACCATCGTGAAGTTCGCGGGCAAAATTACGCCGCTGACTCACCTGAAACTGCACATAACGGTGGGCCACCTCCCGTAAGCGGGTATCGGCCAATTGCGAGGCGTGTACATTTAACCCCAACCCCAATAACGCAATCACCACCACCGTTGCCGCAAGAATCGCCACCACCGTGAAAAAGGTATTACGAATATTATGGGTTACTTTCTGTCGTGTGATGGCCACTTCTTTAGCGATATCATCGATATATAACCCAGTCCCCATCATCCAATTGAATTTGGGTATCTGAACAACATAACTGAGTTTATCTTCGAGTCCACCTTTGGATGGTTTACTCCATATATAGCGGTGATAGCCGCCCCCGTCCTGCGCCAAACGCAACAGGTTTTGAATCACATAGTTGCCATTATAGTCTTGCATACCAAACAGGTTTTGGCCCACTAACTCCGGCTGAACCGGGTGTACCAAACTAACCCCTTTGGCATCATAGACAAAGAAATAGCCATCATCGCCGTAAGTCAAACTATGTAGAATCCGTTTTACTTCCGCTTCAGCCGCTCGATCAGCCGGCCCCGCTTCGGCAACCACATGGGCGATAGATGTCATCGCCAAATCAACATAGTGTTGCAATTCTTTACGTTTCGAAGCCAGTAGATTCTCTTCGAAGGTTTGGATCTCTTGCTCGGATAATAACCGGGCCTGATTCAGGCTGATCAGCGTAATCGCCACCGTCACGATTATCAGAGGGATAATCGATAACAGCAGCATTTTTGCTTTAAGCGAAGTGACTACGGGTTTCATAGATCCAATATCAGCCTGTTTTTAACCTCAGTATATCGTTAGCCATCATTTAAAGAAGCGCTTTTAATTAAGACCATAGAACCCAGGAAACAACAGTATCGAAATAACCACCGCGACCTGCATCGCTATAAACGGCATGACACCCCGATAGATATCAACGGTACGCACTTCCGGCGGCGAAACCCCTTTCAGGTAGAACAGACTGAAACCAAACGGCGGCGTCAAGAAACTGGTCTGAAGGTTCATCGCAATCAAAATAGCAAACCAAACCGGCGCTATGCCCAATGCATCGGCCACCGGCGCGAGAATCGGCACAATAATAAAGCTAATCTCAACAAAGTCGATAAAGAAGCCCAGCACCATAATCGCCAGCATCGATAAAATTAGGAACCCGGTGGCACCACCTGGCATATCCGATAACAGCTCTTCGACAATATAATCACCACCGGTATAGGTAAAGGCCATCGAGAACGCCGTTGCCCCCAGCAGAATAGCAAACACCATCGCCGTAACTTTTACGGTTTCGGAAGCCGAATCGATAACCATCTTCCAGCTAAACTGACCATAAATAGCCGCCAGCGCAATAGCACCTACACCACCTAAAGCAGAAGATTCTGTCGGCGTTGCGATGCCCGCAAAGATCGATCCCAACACAATCAGAATCAGTGCCAGCGGCGGTATAATCGCCTTCATCGCCTTAACGTACTGTTCGGTCTTGCTGTTGACGCCTTCATCCATCGGCAACGCCGGAGCGGCCTCTGGCTTGAGCCAAGCATAAATTAGAATATAAACAATATAGAGGCCAATCAGAATAAAGCCCGGACCGACCGCTGCCTTAAACAGATCACCGACAGGAATACCCAATACATCGCCGAGTATGATCAAAATAATTGAGGGCGGGATAATCTGCCCGAGAGTGCCGGATGCACAGATAGTGCCGCAGGCTAACGATTTGTCATACTTGTATTTCAGCATGACCGGCAATGAGATCAATCCCATGGCCACGACGGATGCCCCCACTACACCGGTTGATGCAGCTAATAACGCACCAACTAATACCGTCGAGATCGCCAAACCACCGCGTACACCACCAAACAACTTCGCCATCGCTTCCAACAGCTGTTCTGCCAAGCGGGTGCGCTGTAGCACAATCCCCATAAAGACAAACAGTGGCACCGCCATCAGCACCGTGTTTTCCATGATACTTTGAATCCGGAACGGCATAAACGCAAACAGCTCAGGACCTTCGGCAAACAAGCCGAACAACAGAGCAACACCACCAAAAGTAAATGCAACTGGGAAGCCAAACAGCAGCATCAACAGCGCAACACAAAACATTACAATACCAATCATCGTCAGCGCCTCTTAATGCTGTGGGGGGTGATAGCTATCCGCCTGACCGTGACCAAGGAAGATATTGAGCGATTTAAGAAACAGCCCGATGCCACTAATCACAATGGCGAAGAAGGCAAACGGAATCACGGCTTTGATAATCCAGCGATAGGGTAAACCACCGGGATCGCCCGACGTTTCACCGAGGTCATAGGCTTCCATGGCAAAACCAACACCATACCAACCGACCAACGCACAAAAAGGTATTAGCAACACTAGAATGCCAACCATATCGATCAGCGCCTTGGTTTTAGACGTAAGACCCTCATAGATAAGATCGACCCGCACATGCCCACCTGTTTTCAGGGTATAAGGTACCCCCAGCAGAAATACGGATGCATACAGATGCCATTCCATCTCCTGCATGCCAATCGACACATCATTGAATAAATAACGCATCACCACATCGATGAATACATTAAACAGCATCACCACAAACAGCACCGCGGACAGTTTGCCCAACAGTTCGGAAAAGCCATCGCAAAGCTGTTCGAGTCTGGTTAACAACATAATCATTCTCGCCATTTAAAAACGCAGCAACCCGTACCTGAAACCAGATACAGGCTGCTCGTTGTATTTACATTGATTCAATCAATCAGACTGATCAGTTACTGACGTTATCCAGATAAGCTTTATCGGAGATATCAGTCCAGACCCGTACTTTCTTCATGTACTCAGCTTGAGAATCCAGGATTTTCTTCGCTAAAGGATCCGCTGCCGCTTTCTCAGCCAACAATTCGTCGTTCGCCGTACGCATCGCTGCGAGTACTTCTGGCGGGAATGACTTCACCTGAATGTTTGGGAACTCCTGTTTCATAGTCGCCCAGTTTTCGCTAGACAGATGGTAAGACTGGATATACATGTCATACGCAGCGGTACGCATTGCCGTCTTCAGGATTTGTTGCAGATCAGCCGGCAAAGTATCGTACTTTTTCTTGTTGATCATGAACTGAAGCTCAGTCGCAGGCTCATGCCAGCCGGTATAGTAAAACGGTGCTATCTTGTGAAAGCCCATGCGTAGATCCAGTGAGGGTCCAACCCACTCGAGCGCATCGATGGTGCGACGTTCCAGTGCGGTGTACAGTTCACCCGGTGGAATATTGGTAGGCTTAGCACCCAGTTTTGCCAGCACTTCACCAGCGAATCCTGGAATACGCATCTTCAGGCCCTGAAGGTCATCCAGTGAGTTGATCTCTTTCTGGAACCAACCGCCCATCTGGTTACCGGTGTTGCCTCCAGGGAAAGACATAATATTGTACTTACCGTACACCTCATCCATCAGTTCCTGTCCGCCGCCATGATAAAACCAAGCGTACTGTTCAGGTGCTGTCATACCAAAAGGCATAGTGGTGAAATACAGGGTGTTTGGCACCTTGCCTTTCCAGTAATAAGACGCTGAGTGGCCCATGTCATACTGACCCGAACGCACCATATCAAACACACCGAAAGGTGCTTTGTGCTTATTTTTTGAATCGATAGTGATTTTTAAGCGACCGTTAGACATTTTTTCAGCTAACGCGGCCATATTCTTAGGCGCATCGCCAAACACAGGGAAGTTAGTTGGCCAAGTTTCCGCCAACTTTAAGCGATAGACTTTCTCCGCCGCCATCAACGGGCTTGCCAGCATCGTCGCGCAGGCTGCGACCGTCACTAGCTTCTTTGCAAAGTTCAGTTTTAGCATTGTTATTCTCATCCTCTATTTGCAGCTCCCCTGCCGGGAAGAACATCTATAAAGGTAGCGATCAACGCTGAAACAATATCGAGCGAACATCACCACCGGATAGCGCCGTTAAAGTGCAGCGCCAGCATGAGAACAGTGTGCTAAATTAGTCGTGATACGCCTATTCGGAATACTGCGCACAGGCAGAAGTGATAATACGTAGAGAGTCTACGTAGTTTTACGTAGGAATTTGCCCAGCTATTTGGCTGTTAGGCTTGCCGCTCTTCTGACCTTGTGATTAACAATCTTAGTCTAATAGCTGGCTAGAAAGCTCATTCAATCGATCCAAATGGCCTTTAGCTTCTTTGAGCAATTAATCCCAATCATCAGGTGGATGACCATTGTTCAGCATTTTCTCAAAACACGATACGCGTCAGACATACTGCCATAGGCACGTTTATTATTTTCATCGTTAACCCAGCTAAAGACAATAATTTTAGCAGCGGAATCAAACCTGAAAAACAGACGATACTGTTGAAAAAACTTAGCACGAAACCAATGTTTATGGTCATTTTCCGGTTACTCTCGATTACCAGCCCAACTTATGCAACGGTTCGGTTGCGGATTAAGTGAGTCTTTCCTGTAGTTGAGGGAGTGAAACCAGGTCGCTCGTTGGCTGATAGCCTTTCAAAGCGAAAGGCCTCTGCCGATATCGACCCAGTATCTCATGATTAAGACAGCTCCAATAACATGGACGCAGGATCTTCCAGATAGGACTGCCACAGCAAACTGAATCGGGCGATAGTACCACCATCGATAATACGGTGATCTCCCGACCAGCTGATATTCATCAATGAACGCGCCACCACCTCTCCATTGTCATTAAAACGCGGCAGGGTCTGGGTCTTACCCAGGGCCACAATAGCCACCTCTGGCGGGTTAACCATCGGAGAGGCATAGGTACCACCCAGAGCGCCTATGTTGGAGATACTGATCGTGCCCCCCTGCAGGTCCACCGGAGATACCCGACCGGAGCGTGCAGCCTCAGCCAGACGGCTGACCTCCCTGGCAATCTCAAGAATACTCAGGGTTTCTACCTTCTTGATATTGGGGACTATCAGACCTTTGGTAGAGTCCACCGCCATACCGATATTGCAGTTCGGTTGATAGTGAATCTCAGTGCAATCAGCATTTACCTGACTATTGAGGATGGGGAACTCCTGCAACGCCAGCGCCAGTGCTTTCATGATAAAGGGCATCAACGTCAATCGAATCCCCTGCTTCTCCGCCTGAATTTTAAGTTGAGCCCGCAACGCCAGCAACGCTGTCACATCCACTTCATCACCATAGGTGAAATGTGGAATGGTCGAGGCAGACAGTGTCATCTGCCGCGCCATCGCAGCCTTAATCCCGCTAATCTTCTCGACCCGATTTTCAGTAGAGATCTCAGTGACAGGGGCTGAAGAAACGGCAACAACCTCCCCGCCTTGTTCCTTAAATCGCTGTACATCTTCTTTGAGCACCCGGCCATTTTTGCCACTCCCAGGTACCTGGTGTATATCCACTCCAAGTTCCCGGGCTACACGCCGAACCGCAGGACCGGCCAGCGCTTTGGTACCAACCTTTCCATTAACCTGAGCAGGCATTGTTGCAGCAGACAGAGCCGAAGCAGACGGTGTAGATGGCACAGCAGCAGGTACTGACGCCGAAACAGAATCAGCCTTAACTGCAGCCGCTTCATCTGGCAACAAGGCAAACAACGGTCCATGCACTTTAGCTATCTCGCCCTCAGCAAAGTAAAGCTTGGTGACCACACCAGTACGGGGAGCGGGAATCTGTACCGTCGCTTTGTCGGTCACCACATCAACCACCGGCTGATCCTCCTCAAGCCGGTCACCTACGGCAACTAACCACTCGGCCACTTCACACTCGATAATTCCCTCACCAATATCGGGCAGTATAAAATCGATGGTTTCCGCTGCGGCGCTGCTGGCCTCAACGGGTGCTGCAACAGTCTCTTCGACTAATGCAGCAACGCTTTGCCTCTTATCGTTCGAGCCGTCATCCTGCTCTACTGCAAACAGCGGTGAATGCACTTTGGCGATATCTCCCTGCTGATAAAAGAGTTTAGTCACTCGACCGGCGTGAGGTGCCGGAATCTGCACCACTGCCTTATCTGTCATCACATCAGCGACCGGTTGATCTTCCTCAATCAGATCCCCCTCTTTAATCAGCCACTCAACCAGCTCACACTCAACGATCCCTTCGCCGATATCCGGCAGAATAAAATTATTAATCATCGTTCCACACCCCTAGAAATTAACACTGGCTTTAATCGCTTCAAAGATCTTCCACTGGTCCGGGATATACTCCTTTTCCTGTGCTAGCGGGTAAGGCACATCAAGCCCGGCTACCCGCGCGATAGGCGATTCAAGGTGGAGGAAACAGCGTTCCTGTATGGTCGTTGCGATCTCTCCGGCAAAGCCTCCGGTAATAGGGGCCTCATGGCTGATCAACAGACGGCCTGTCTTTTGTACCGAAGAGGCGACAGTGTCAACATCCCAGGGTAGCAGCGTACGCAGGTCAATAATTTCGCAGGAGATCCCCTCTTTATCCGCCAGTTCCGCTGCCAGTTCGAGATACTCCATCTGTGCGCCCCAGGCCAGCAGGGTGATATCGGTGCCTTCGCGTACCACTTCAGCCTGACCTAATGGCAGTTCGTAATCCTCTTCTGGAACCTCACCCACTGAAGCACGGTAGATCCGTTTGGGCTCGAAAAAAACCACCGGGTTATGATCACGAATCGATGCCAGCAACAGTCCTTTGGCCTGATGCGGGTTACGCGGTACCACCACCTTCAGGCCCGGCGTATGAGTAAAATAGGCTTCGGGCGACTGGGAATGGTAATGCCCACCGGCAATACCGCCCCCGTAGGGAGTCCGTATAGTCAACCCGCCCACATTAAACAGGTTGCCGGAACGGTAGCGAAACTTAGCCGCTTCATTAACAATCTGATCAAACGCGGGAAAGATATAATCGGCAAACTGGATTTCAGCAACAGCGACAGAGCCCTGCGCTGCCAAACCATTGGCAAAACCGATAATCCCCTGCTCAACCAGCGGGGTATTGAAGCAGCGGGCACGACCAAATTTTTCCTGCAGGTTACTGGTCGCACGGAAAACACCGCCAAACACACCTACATCCTCACCAAAACAGATAACACGCTCGTTAGCGGACATCGCGGTATCCAGAGCGTTATTAACGGCCTGTAACAGATTCATTTTAGCCATGATCCACCCCCTCCTTAGTATCCAGTTGAGCAGCTGACGTAGGGTACACCTCAGGATAAAGTCGGATATGCGCTTTAAGCGCTTTCAGTTGCTGTTGCAGATGAGGTGGCGGGGTGTCGTAGACATCGGTGATCATCTCATCGATATGCGACCGGCCCACCTTTTCCGCTTTTTTCATCGCTGCCAACACCGCCTGACGCTCAGCCTCATACAGTTCTTTATCTTGCTCATCACTCCACCAGCTCTGTTGCAGCAACCAGTTTTTCATCCGCAACAAAGGGTCCAGCTCACGCCACTTTGCCTCTTCAGAATCACTCCGATAACCTGAGGGGTCATCCGAGGAGGAATGAGGCGCCGAGCGATAGGTCATAGCCTCAAGCAATACCGGCTCGTTCTGTTCAACGGCGATCTTACGTGCCTGACGGGTTGCTTCAACGACCGCCAGAATATCGTTACCATCAACGCGGATTGTATGCATGCCGTAACCCACGCCGCGCGGGGCGATACCGTCACCAGCAAATTGTTCGCTGGAAGGGGTAGAGATCGCGTAGCCATTGTTTCGGCAGAGGAAGATCGCTGGTACCTTGAGTACCGCTGCCATATTCAGCGCCGCATGAAAGTCACCTTCAGATGAAGCGCCTTCGCCAAAGACAGCTACAGTGCAGAGCCCTTCGCCGGCCATCTTCTGACCATAGGCATACCCGGTGGCCTGGGGCAGTTGGGTTGCCAGAGTGGAAGAAACAGTCATGTAATTGAGTTTTGCAGAGCCGTAATGGATCGGCATCTGTCGGCCTTTGCCGTAATCCAATTCATTGCTGAACAGTTGATTCATGAATTCATCGAGACTGAAACCGCGATAAACCAGGGCCGCCTGTTCGCGGTACTGGGTCATGATCATATCCTTATCATCCAGTGCCGCAGCAAAACCGACAATCGTCGCTTCTTCACCGGTACACTGCATATAAAAACTCAACCGTCCCTGACGTTGCGAGGCCAGACCACGCTCGTCAAGCATTCGGGTGCGCACCATGCTGGTATAGATACGCAGGGCCAACGTCTGATCGATCTCAGGAGCCTGGGCGTTTTCATAAAGGCTGCCGTCCTGCTTTAACACCCTATAGGTAGGGATTTTCAGGGCATCGCCACGAATAAACTGGGGCTGATGGATAGCCCGGTCTTTGGTATCCGTACTCATAACATCCTCTTATTTTTATTAATGGAGAAAAAGCGCCCCTCTTGAACGCAGTAATTAAACGACCAAGTCAGGGCAAAACAGGTATACAAGTTGTACTAAGTACATAAATTAAACGTCTGAATAGATATACACCGCCAAATAATAAATCTTGACAGTGTTAAACTAACTGTTTTTGTTAAGAAGATGAACCGGCTATTCCATTAAATATCTTCCCTGGGTTCATAATATTATCTGGATCGAGCACTTTCTTAATCGAGCGCATAAGATCAACCCCGTCTCCCATTTCAAGCTCTAACAGAGGCTGTTTTCCGATACCTATTCCATGTTCACCGGTACAGGTTCCATCCATCTTTATGGCCATCTGGGCCAGGCGATCGCAGAATGCCTTTATTTTGGTCATCTCTTCGTTATTGCTGCGATCCATTGGAATAACGAAATGGAAGTTGCCATCACCTACATGCCCCATCAATGCAGCATAGATATCATTTTCAAGCAGATCTGCCTTAGCCTCAGCGATCGCTTCAGCCAGACGGGAGATAGGTACACAGACATCGGTTGATAATAGTTCGCGGCCAGGTCTGAGGCTCATCGCAGCCAGCGCTCCGTTATGACGCGCCTCCCACAATGCATTCCTGTCCTCCTCCAGGGTTTTCCATACAAAATCCCCCCCGCCAAACTCCTGACACACATCACCAACCAGTTCGGCCTGCTCTTTTACGCCGCTTTCACTGCCATGAAATTCAAGAAATAAAGTAGGTTGTACCGGGTGGTCGGTTTTCATGTATTGGTTGACGGCATCAACCGTCTGCTCATCCAGCAATTCAATGCGCGCAATCGGTACTGCATACTGAAGTGTGGTTACAACCGCACTGACCGCAGACTCCATATCGGGAAAGGATACAACTGCCGCTGATACCGCTTCGGGGACCGGGTGCAAACGCAAAGTGATCTCGGTAATGACGCCCAGAGTACCCTCTGATCCAACATAAAGATGAGTAAGATCATAGCCAGCTGAAGACTTACGGGATCTTGATGCGGTACGAACAACTCGGCCATCTGGCGTAACTACCGTAAGAGAAATAACGTTATCGCTCATCGTGCCATAACGCACGCTTGTGGTTCCGCTGGCACGGGTAGAAGTCATCCCGCCCAGAGTAGCGTCGGCACCTGGATCGACCGAAAAAAACAGCCCGACATCACGCAACTCGCGGCCCAGCTGTTTACGGGTAACGCCTGGCTGAACGGTCACGTCGAAATCTTCAGGCCTGATCTCCAATACCTTACTCATCTCGGTAAAGTCGATCGATAATCCACCCTCAAGCGGGATAACCTGTCCCTCAAGCGAAGACCCAATACCGAAAGGAATAACGGGCAACTGATACTTTGCACAAATCTTTACGGCGGTGACCACATCCTCAGTACAATGGGCCATCAATACCGCGTCAGGCAACGTAGGCGAATGCCAAGACTCATCGCACCCATGATGCTGTCTGACAGCAGAGCTTGTGATCAGACGCTCACCAAAAGCATCCGAAAGAGCGGTCAGGGCCAAAGTATTCTCTTTTCTTCCAGTCATATTTTTGTTCTCATAATTATTTCTTACGGCCATCAAGCCATGATCCAGCACCGATCTAACAACATTAGCGGTTACAATAGCATTTCGCTTACACTGAGTTGCTTTAGCGAAGTGCATAGTATTGACGAAACAGAGTAGATCGCTTAGATCAAGGTGATAAATGATTTATTCTTATGTAGACATTCATATTTTGAATAATAACTCATAGGCAGCTGTTGATGATTTCCCACCCAGACGAAAACCTGATCACCAAGCTGAACCGGACCAATCTCAACCTCATGCTTATTTTCTATACGCTCTATAGAAATAGGCATTTGACTAAAACGGCCAGTGCTCTTTGCCTGAGTCAACCCGCCGTCAGTCATTCATTGAAAAAATTACGCTTACTTTTTGACGACGAACTTTTCATCAAGACAGCAGAGGGGATGGAGCCCACACCAACGGCTAATCAGATTGATGCCGCCATTGAAAAGGGACTTTTCTGTTTCGATCAGGCGCTTTCAATGAATAGCGAGTTCAATCAGGGGTCATCAAACAGAGAGTTTAAGATCGGGTTGGCAGATTACATGAATCAAACTGTTCAACCTTATTTGATAAGTCATGCGTTAAAGCATGCGCCTAATGTAAGTTTCAATATTGTCCCGGTAAAAATGGCGAGAATTGAACAGTCTGATGAGATCTTACGTACTAATGATCTGGATATCGCTATCGCACTACTTGAATATCCTCCACAGGGTAAAAATCACGAATTCCTTTTCGAAGACCGGATAGGTTGCATTGCAGATTCCAGTATATACGGTACAGGCGACTGCATCTCTATCGATGACCTTATCGGCAATCCGCATATCGTGATGGCTCATCGGGAAGATATGCCATCGCTGATCAACATCAAGCTAGAGGAACTTAGCTTAACCCGTAAGGTCATTGCAAAGAGTCCCCAGATCATGCCCCTGACGCGCATTTTACCCGGTACTAATCTCATTACCTGCATCACTGAAACGGCAGCGAAAGTTGTCTGCCCAGGCACCCCCCTGAAGTTTTATTCTCTTCCCTTTGAGGTAAATCCGTTTAAAGTATGTTTACTCTGGGATATTAGAAAGGACAAAGACCCCGGTATTGGCTGGCTGAGGAAGTTATTAAAAGATGCGATGCAGGGCTCAACGAACAGCTGAACTCGCTGCACCCCTAACTGAACTGCTGACTAAGAGGCTATATTAACCTTCACAACGCCACTGATACAAAGCAACCTATTGTTTTAAAAAGATTATTCGTATTTATTATCAGAACATTAGAACTATGCATTAGTTTTTTTATGCTGGATTTGTAACCTAAGTCTCCAATTGATAACAATAAGAATACGGAGATACAAAAGAATGAAAGCAGTAGCTTCAGCAATTTTAGGCACCTCTCTAATACTCACTTGTGGTATTCAAAGTGCTCAAGCGGGATCCAAACTTCTGTTAAAAACCCCCACTGCATTTCCAAGCAGTTTGCCGGTAATTGGTACAACGCCAACGACGTTTAGCGAAACCCTCAAGACCATCAGCGGGGGCGATATCAAAGTTAAGCTTTACGACCCAGGCAAACTAGTATCCCCAACTGAAATTCTCGATGCTGTTTCCAACGGCAAGGTTAATTCTGGATTTGCAGCCGCTGGCTATTGGCAGGGAAAACTACCCGCAGCACCGCTCTTCTCTTCCGTTCCTTTCGGGCCTGAAGCCGGGGAATATCTGGCTTGGATGTATCAGGGCAATGGTATGAAGCTGTATCAGCGGATGTATGATGAGGGTGGATTTAACGTAAAAGCTCTGGTTTGTGGCGTGCTACCACCTGAAACATCTGGCTGGTTTGCCAAGCCCATCAATAAGCCCGAAGATCTCAAAGGGATGAACATGCGCTTTTACGGACTGGGTGCTGACGTAATGTCAAAACTCGGGGTTGGTGTCGTTAAACTTCCTGGGGGCGAAATATTCGGAGCTCTGGAAAAAGGTGCCGTTGATGCTGCTGAGTTTTCACTACCCGTTATCGATCAGAAGCTGGGCTTTCATAAAGTCGTTAAATACAACTACTTTCCTGGTTGGCATCAACAGTCTACCCTGCTTGAACTGCTGATCAACAAGGACACCTGGACCTCTCTTTCTGAACAACAGCAAGCACTGATCGAAACTGCATGTAAATCAGCGATTACCGACTCCTTAGCTGAAGGCGAGGCCAGCCAGTTCAAGCCGATGCAGGAAGCGCAACAGAACGGAGCCGAATTGCGCTACTGGAACGATACAATGCTGAATACGTTTAAAACCGCGTGGCACGAAGTCGCTTCTGAACAAAGCGCGGCAAACCCTTTCTTCAAAGAAGTCTGGCAGGACATGAGCGCCTTTCGCACCAACTACAAGCTCTGGAAGAGCAACGGCTACCTACCTACGGATAAACCTGAAGCGTTGTAAATCTAACTACAGCGACAATCAAGAGCGCTGAACCAGCGCTCTTTTATTTTTCAGTAAGAGAGACTTCTGCCGTGACTGTCCCCAAACACGAAACGCCCATTATCCCAATCGCTGATGCTATCGATAACGCTATACGAAAAATCGGTAAACTGATCGCCTGGGTCTATGTTGTATTGATTCTGGTAATTGTCCTGCAAGTTGCATTACGCAAAGGCTTCTCACATGGTCTAATCGCCCTTGAAGAGCTGCAATGGCACTTATACGCCATCGGCGTTATGTTCGGCGTTTCCTACGCTCAGGTTAATAACGCTCATGTCCGCGTCGACTTACTTTATGCAGGCCTGCATACCCGGACGAAATATATTATAGACATCATCGGCATCCTGACGCTGGCCCTGCCCTTTATTGGGATCATCGTATTCCACAGCGTTGATTTTGTAGCCGACGCCTGGCGCATCAACGAATCCTCCTCTTCACCTTCCGGGCTACCCTGGCGCTGGGCAATCAAAGCGGTAATACCCACCAGTTTCTCGTTGTTGGGATTGGCTGTTGTATCACGTTTAATTCGCAATATTGCCCTAGTGATTCGGGGAGATTCATCGTGGAAATGAATGAAATACTAGTTGTAGGGATGTTTATTTCATTCATCCTTTTATTATTTACCGGTTTCCCAATAGCCTATGTTCTGGGTGGTATTGCAGTTATTTTTGCCGGCGTTGGCTACTTATCAGATATCTATCTGGATACTATGACTGGGCTCGACTTTCTGACCCTCGGACTCATAGTTAACCGACTCTATAAAATCATGGATAACTGGATTCTGGTAGCCCTGCCGATGTTTATCTTCATGGGCATCATGCTAGACAAATCCGGCGTAGCTGAAAAACTGATGGCGTCGATGCAGGAGCTATTTGGTAAAGTCCGTGGTGGTCTGGCCATCACAGTCATGGCTATTGGCATCATTCTGGCAGCCTCGACCGGCATTATAGGGGCATCGGTTGTATTGCTAGCTGTCATGTCATTACCATCAATGCTACAGCAGGGTTATTCCAAGCCACTCGCGTTGGGCACCATCGCCTCGGCAGGCACCCTCGGCATCCTTATCCCCCCCAGCATCATGCTGGTTATCATGGCAGACCAGTTAGGCCTGTCAGTTGGTGATCTATTTATGGGCGCGGTATTCCCAGGTCTGATGCTTGGCGCCATGTATATCGTCTATATCGTTATCGTCGGTCTGCTCAGCCCCGACTCTGCTCCGGTACCGCCCGACGCCAAGCAGGTAAGCATGCGCACCTTCATCAGCCTGATGAAAGCGATGCTACCAACGCTGCTGTTAATATTCGTGGTGCTTGGCTCTATCTTTGGCGGTATTGCTACCCCTACCGAGGCCTCTGGCGTTGGCGCATTAGGCGCCACTCTACTTGCGATGTACAACCGTAAATTCAACTTTAGAGTTCTTAAAGAGGTCATGCATGGTACCTATGGCACCACGGCGTATATCTTCATGATCTTTATCGGTGCCAGCTGTTTTGCTCTAGTATTGCGCGAATTGGGTGGAGATGAACTAATCGAATCCTTCCTGACGGGACTACCGTTCGGCACCTACGGCATCATCGCTTTTGTTTTATTTGTCATCTTCCTGCTAGGATTTTTCCTCGACTGGATCGAGATTACGCTGATCATACTGCCATTACTGGCACCGGTTATCAGTTCCCTGGGGCTAGATATCGATGGCTACGGCGTAGTCGATAACCCAGAATTGGTATGGTTTGTGATGTTGGTAGCGATGACACTCCAGACCTCGTTTCTCACCCCACCGGTGGGCTTTGCTCTGTTTTATCTGAAAGGCGTATGCCCGCCGGAAGTGAAATTAGCCGACATATATAAGGGTGTGATCCCCTTCATCATCCTACAGCTGCTGGCCTTGATGGCATTGATATTATGGCCACAGATAGTCGTCTGGTTACCAGCTATCGCTTATGGATAAAGCAGTACAGATAAAGTAATTTTTATCTGTATTAATGGCCCCTCCCTCAGGGGCCGGATCACTCGTTATTAACGTCTCACTGCGCTCAGCCCGAAGTTGCTATTCTCATCCGCGAGTCCTGACACAAAAAAACCGCCAGAAGGCGGTTTCTTTTATACCGGGTAACACTCAAGAACGTACGGGCGAATTATTTGCTAGTATGCGGGCTAGCTTTCAACTCATCGCCGCAGACTCCGTAATTACTGGGCAATGATAGGCACACACTCCATGAACCGTTGATAGTGATCATCAGTCAGGATGATCACTATCATACGATAGGCTAGCCAGACGTTTAGGATTGCGCGGATAGAAGCGTTCGGGCTGTCGTTCGATATGACTGAAGAAGCGGGTGTCTTTATAAGGCATTTTCATAAAACCTGCCACCCCCAGTCCTCGTATCTGTGGTATCGCTAAAATAATCTGCTGCAAGCAGGTTATAAACTCAGCCTCTTGAACAGGATTGAGTAGTGTAAACTGACTATGCACCTTAAGATGCAACGACATGCTTTCGAAGATGATCAACCCGGTATGATGAAGCTGATTAAGCTGTTTAATGGCAGCAATGATAGAAGCAGGCAGTTCTAAATTCTCTTCTGGATCTCGGCCATCCTCGAAATAAGAATGCAACCGACTTTTGCCATCAAGATTAGGGATCACCGCCACCTCGAAAGGAATCCGCTGTTCGGGTGCTGGAATAAACGCATCTTCACAGTATTCGCGTTCAATATGCAAAGTGCAACGGGCGTCGAACAAGCAACTCTTGAATATCCCCTTGCGATAGACAGAGCGGGCCAGGTTGACCAGATTATTGACCGTTGCCACAAAGGCTTCCCGTTGCAATGGGTTGTATAGATTAAGACTAGAATCGATATACACACCGTCAGCTTCCCAACGCACTGCTAGACCACCGACCACTGGGAATTTTCCCAGTCTACTTACCGCAGCCAGAAATGCCTTTTCGGTATCCCCCATCCCCTGGAGAAAGTTTTTGTAATATCGATCAAACTGAACATCATCAATATCCATAAATTGACTCTCAACTCCCTCCTCCTTTAAAAACGCTTTACGGGAGCTGTATACCACAGAATCCATTATCTTTGTCTGGGGGTGGACCCACACAGGTATTAGAGGCTGCAACGACTTCTTATTGAAATCAATCAGCAGCAATCGACTGATCGATGCCATATTCCTCAGCCAATAGTCACCTGCTTGATTGCGTACGTGAGGATCATCATCAAGTAGCCGATCCATAACCCGCGCGATCTCCTGAGGTAGCCCTAACGATGTAGGGGGAATCACATGGTGACCGAATCGACTAGACTGCCCTGACGCTAATGCATAAAGCGTTGCGGCCGCACCCTGCTCATCAAACCGGGGGGAAGAAAGACCGCCATTAATCTGCTCCTCACCAATAAAGTAGACATCACCAAGACGGGCATTACTGTGCTGCAGATCATCCGACATCAACTCCATCACATTAACACTGACATGCTGATTCGTTTCATCAAGCTGAGCAAAGACTGATGAGCCCCAATCAACAAGACAGATCTGCTCTGTGAGCGGATCAAAGATAATATTCGATGGTTTAATATCACCGTGTACTAATGGACGTTGGGAACGTATGGAAGCACCTCGCAGGGCATGAAGAATATCGACCAGCTGCTTGGCGATATGCACCAGTAATCGTGGTGACAGAGGCCCGCTCTGTAGCGCTAGTTTTTCCATGTCCAGCCCCGGCGCACGCTCCATCACCATAATCGCCTGACGACCGATGCGCTGAAATTCGATCAGTTTGGGTACCCGTGGGTGATCAATCTGTGACAGTATGAAAGCTTCTTCCTCCAAACGGTCTTGCACATGTTGTGGCAGAGTGATGCGGGAAAACTTGAATACCAGCTCCCGTCCCTGGCGATTGATCCCACCAAACACAAACGCGAACGCCCCCTTGCCAATCATTTCAATATTACGATAGCCCAGCTGTTCTAGCTGTTCTTGACAGAGACTAAACCACTCCTTGAGCTTACGTGCATCATTATGACTAAGCAGGTAGATCGACTGATCTTCTGGAATGTAAAACTGTTTAAAACTCGGCTTTTCCATCCTGACTACCCACATCTAAAACGATAAACTTCAAGAGAGCATATGCTCCATTTCTCAAACCTAATCCCACATCATTGGCGCAACTAAAGCACGATAAAGATCCAATAGTCTCAACGGAGCACTTTCAAGGTACAACTGCCACAATAGGCTGAAGCAATGAGGTTTCCACCGACCATCTAGAGAGAGGTTGAGTGTTTTGCAACTTCTTAATCGCACCTTCCCTAACTTTTATGAAGCGTCAGATACACTGTTGAAGTCATTAATTGCAACGATGTCTGAAATTGGCACTACGGAAAGCCTACTCCATCAAGTGGCTTATCATAAAAAATAGCCGAACAAGTACAGCCAAAGAATACTCTTTGCCTTGTACAAAAAAAATAAAAGCCATCATAACTATATGTATGACGACTTGTTAAAACCTACCCTAGTGACAAAATAGCTGTTCCGCCAGCTTGGCGGTCAATGCTTCAATATGGCTAAAGCTGGCGCGTTCTTTAATCAGCAGTTGCCCCAATGTCAGTGCCAAGCGCTCGGATTCTGCTCGTTGTTGAGCATCTTCAATCGATTCAATATCCAGCACATGGGCTAAACCAATCGTACGACGAATCACTTCAGTGCCCGCATAGCCCAGACTATCGGCTAACAAGCTCGACAGATACCAATCGGCAAATGCTGCTTGCTGCAGGCTTGGGTCTGTCGTTTCGTCACGTATATGCTGTCGAAACCGTTGCGCAATCGTATTCCACAGAATATTGATGCCATCGAGTAGCCACTGTTGATAGTCTTGACGCTCAGCTTGATCCCCCGGCAAATTAGACTGCCCGGCAATATTCAACACATAGTTACCGATGATGGAACCTATATCAAAACCGGCCGGGCCAACATAGGCAAATTCAGGATCGATAATCTTGCAGCCCGACGCATTAGCAAACACCGAACCCGCATGGAGATCACCGTGCAGCAACGCCTCGGCTTGGTTAAGGAACTTCATCTTCAGCTGTGCAACTTCCAGCTTCAGTGCTTCATCCTGCCATAACCTTTCGGCATCTGGGCGCAGGTATTCGTTGATACTGTTGCGCTCATGGTCACAGTAAGGGTCCCAGAAAAATAGCTCCTCGGAAATCTTACATAGATCCGGGTTTATAAAGGATTTCACCAACGCTTTTTTCGCATGGGCATCCAAATACAGATCGGAGGTATAAAACAGGGTATCGGCTAAGAAACGGCCTAGATGTTCCGCTAACAGAGGCAGCTTCTGACGAGCCACCATCACATTCCGAAGATTGTCATAAGCGCTGATATCTTCCATTACGATGGCGCACTGCTCTGCATCATAGTGGTACACCTCAGGCACTAGGTCAGGACAATGCTTTGCCTCCAACTGCAATGCTTCGGCTTCGATGCGTATGCGATCCTGCGACAGTGGCCAGCCCTCACCAATAATACGGATATAGGGTAGCGCTTGTTTGATAATCAGGCTGGTGCTGGCACCGGACACCCGGTAGACAAAGTTAATATTGCCATCACCGATTTCCTCGACCCGCAAAGGTTCATCGGCACTCAATAGATCGCTGTGCTGGCGCGCAAATGCGATCACATCAGCATCAGATGAAAATTGTCTAAAACTCATTTTTATCTTGGTTTCCGCAGCTATGTAAAAAAGCAATATAAGGGCTTAACTCAAAACAGCACGTGCTGATGAGATGATTGCATTGTGGCAAATCGTTTTGCCTCTGCATACCCCTTTTCTGACTCAACGGTTCCTGATAACTTAGGCGACCTTAAATGTCTTCCGAGTAACCCCCATGAAAGATCTATTGGCCACCAGTATAAAATATCAACAAGGGACGCTGCTTATACTCGATCAGCATCAACTCCCCCACCGTGAACAGTGGTTGCCCTGCGATAGCGCCGATACAATGATCGCGATGATTAAAAAACTGCAGATTCGGGGGGCACCGTTAATTGGTATCGGTGCAAGCCTTTTACTGGCCCACCTAGCAGAACAGGGCGCTAGCGCCGCTTCACTGCGCGCTGATGCCGAACGTTTACGTGCTGCACGGCCAACAGCGGTTAACCTGATGATCTGTATCGACCGAATGCTGGCAACACTGACGGAGCAAGGCCCTACGGCGCTAAGCCACTGCGCTGAGCAGCTGTTTAATGAAGATATCGCCTTATGCCAACGCATGGCAGACTTAGGTGCCGATCTGATTGCCGATGGAGCCAATATCTTAACCCACTGTAATACCGGCAGCCTGGCTACCGCTGGGGTTGGCACCGCTATCGGCGTGATCGGCGCGGTTAAACAGCAAGGTAAAGCGCTGCATGTTTGGGTCGATGAAACCCGTCCATTATTGCAAGGAGGCCGTTTAACCACTTGGGAGATGGATCGGCTCGGCGTCTCTCATACGCTGATCTGCGATAACATGGCCGCCCTATTGATGGCGCAAGGAAAGGTCGATGTAATTCTCGTGGGTGCTGACCGCATCGCCGCGAATGGCGATTTTGCCAACAAGGTTGGCACTTATTCGCTAGCGGTGATTGCACAGTATCACCAAGTGCCCTTCTATGTAGTTGCCCCCTACACCACCGTCGATGCAAACTGCCCCGATGGCAGTGCTATCCCTATCGAACAGCGCAACCCCGCTGAAGTTCAAGGTGTCAGTGGTAGTTTTGGCAAGGTCAATTGGGCACCGGATAGCACCCCGGTTTATAACCCGGCGTTCGATGTTACCCCCGCTAAGTTGGTCAGTGGATGGATTCTCGATACAGGTGTTTATCGCCCAGAGCAGATAGTAGCTGGCGCATTAACAACCCTTTAATACAGATAATAAAAAGCGACTCTCAATTGAGAGTCGCTGATAATGGCAAGCAATAGAGGCCGAACGGCACCGATAAATTACCGTATTACAAAAGGGTTACTCATCGGCTCGGAGGATGTATTAATCCACGTGGTTTTAGTTCTAACGTAATCTAGCACTGCCTGCACACCCGCTTCGCGACCATACCCCGATTGATTGATACCACCAAAGGGCGCAATCGGTGACGTGACCCGATAAGTATTTACCCAACAAATACCAGACTGTATCTTGCTGGATACGCGATGCGCTCTAGCAATATTCTGCGTAAATACGCCGGAACCTAAACCATAAACACTGTCATTTGCCATCGCTATGGCTTCTTCTTCCGTATCAAACGCAACAATCGACATCACCGGACCAAACATCTCAGTTTTAAGTGTTTCGATCTGATCGTGCGGACACTCCACCATTGTCGGCTCAAAGTAGTTTTCTGATCCATACTGTGGCGCACGCTTACCACCAAAACGAATATTAGCACCCTGCTCAACAGCCTTAGCCAACGTCGTTTCAATACACTCGACCTGAGCAAACGTACACAACGGACCGATATGGGTACGACTGGATTGAGGGTCGCCCATCACAATCTGCTTGGCTTTTTGTTCTATCTTATCGCATAGCTCTGCCAGTATTGAACGCTGAATAAAAGCCCGAGAGCCTGCCACACAAGATTGCCCAGAAGCACCAAAATTACCCGCAATTAGGCCATTGGCAGCACTTTCCAAGTCGGCATCATCGAAGACAATGATCGGTGACTTACCACCCAGTTCCAAAGAAGTGACGGCAAAGTTTTCAGCGGTATTACGAATCACATGCTTGGCTGTTTCTGGTCCCCCCGTAAATGCAAGACGATCAATATCAGGATGTGATGTTAACGGGATGGCACAATTAGCAGCGTCACCAGTGATGATTGAGACAACACCATCCGGAATACCCGCTTCTTTAATTAACTTACCCAGTTCGAATAACGGTGCCGGGGCTAACTCAGATGCTTTTAATACCACTGTACAACCGGCTGCCAACGCAGGGCCTAGCTTAGAGGCCGTCAAAAACATCTGCGCATTCCACGGCACCACCGCCGCTACAACGCCAATCGGCACAGGGGTGGTAAATACATGCATATCCGGCTTATCGATGGGCAGTGTTGCCCCTTCGATTTTATCGGCTAGGCCGGCATAATATCGATAATAACTGGCAACATAACTGGATTGGCTAACTGTCTCAGCCGCTAGTTTCCCACTGTCCGTTGTTTCAATCTCACCTAATTTTTGCGCATTTTTTTCGACTAAATCGGCTAAACGATAAAGCATTGCCCCCCGTTGAGTCGCATTCATACTCGCCCAAGGACCGCTATTCAGATTCCGCCTAGCCGCTTTCACAGCGCGATCGACATCCTCTTTATTGGCACAGGCAAAGGTTGCCCATGTTTCGCCATTAGCGGGATTGGTACTGTGCATCACCTGATTATCGAAGCCTTCGACCCAAGCACCATCAATCAGCAACTGGTAATGAGGTAAGTTATTATTTGTCATGGTCTGTCTCATCCAAAATATTAGGTAAAGGCGGGCATCACTTCATCAATAAAGCGCGCAAGCGACGTTTCTTTTTGTTCTCGGCTCATACCCGAGTCGGACCAATAGGAGAACTCGTCATAACCTAAATCCTGATAGTGTTTTAACCGATCGATAATTTGCTTTGATGTACCAATCATCAGGTCCTTGCGTATTTTTTCAGCAGAGTAAAAAGGATGCGCATCAATTTCAGCCTGACTTAAGCGCTTAATTAAGCCCTGATCAATCGGCCGCTCGTTTTTAAACCAAGCACCAAAATAGCAGTAAAATTCATTTAACTGTTTTGCCGCACGCGCCAATTCCGCTTCGTCTTTACCCACGTAGGCATGTTGCAAAATCATAATCTTAGGGCGTTTATTATAGGTTTCGCAGGCCTGATTAAATTTACTAATCAAGCCTTCTACCTCATCCAAGCCCTGCCACAACGGTGTCACTTGCACATTACAGTCATTTTCAACGGCAAATTCATGGCTATTAATATCTCTTGCAGCAACCCAGATAGGAGGGCCTTTCTCTGATAATGGTTTAGGCGCAGACGTCGTTTCAGGAAAGTTATAATGCTTACCTGTTTGTGTATGATTACCTGCCCATAACCCTTTGATTGCAGGAACCATTTCTCTAAGGCGCTCACCCGCTTCCCAAGCATCCATACCCGGCACCATGCGATCATACTCAAAGGAATATGCGCCTCGTGCAATACCCAGTTCTAGACGACCCTGCGTAATAATATCCGTCATGGCAGCTTCACCCGCCAGTTTTATAGGATTCCAATAGGGTGCAACCGCCGTACCTGTTCCTAAACGAATATGCTTTGTGCGATGTGCTAAATCGACTAAATTAAGAAACGGATTAGGTGCAATGGTGAAATTCATCCCATGGTGTTCACCTGTCCATACCGTACACATCCCGCCTTTATCAGCCATATCACATAATGATAAAAACTCTTCATATAATTGGACTTGAGTTTGCTCTTCGTCAACCCGTTCCATATGTGCAAATAACGAAAACTTCATTACATCACTCCCGTTTTATTTAGTGGATCTCGCCGGTTTGATTATCACCGACATATAAACGGAACACGCCGTTTTGCTTTTCAAGAACAAATCGCTGCAACATGCTTTGTATATCAGAAGAAACAAACTTGAGATCCGATATCTTATCGATATCAATATACTCACCCAGCCCACCCGCTTTCTCATTTAGGGCATTAGCTCGGTAATAAGTCGTGAATTTTTGCGCGTCTAGATTTTCATAGACTGAATAAACTGAACCCACTTCGCAATCTAATCCCTGACTCTCAAGAAATAAACGTATGCTCTTTTGTGAGCCTTGCTCAGAACGTATATCCACTTGCGGTAAGGTATAGCCTTTATCCGTTTTACTTAGCAGCACTTTATTATCAAATTCGATAATGCTGCCAACAACACCATCGAGAGAATGGGTAAGTTCCTCTGCACGATGCTCCATCCCTAGGCTGAAATAACCACCTTTAGCATAACCCAAACCTAGTTTTTCATTCGCGGCAAAATCATTAACCTGCCCAACTAACAGAATATGATCACCTGCAGGACTATTGCTAAAAGTAGTACAGGAAAAGTGCGCCACCGTATCATCAATAACCGGGCAGCCATGTTCATCACTGTGCCAAGAAATACCCTCAAAACGATCACCTTTAGCGCTAGCAAAAGTATTGGAAATATCTTGTTGGTCTTCAGCCAGAATATTCACAGCAAAGTGCTGGCAGGTATTGAAAATATCAAAGCTTGATAAGTTATTAGCCGGACACACCAACAATAAAGGAGGGTTCACAGAAACAGATGTGAATGAATTAGCCGTGAAACCAACCTTTTCACCTGAGTCACTCACCGCCGTGACCACTGTGACGCCGGTCATGAATGAACCAAACGCATTACGTAGTTCTCGGGTATCAATATTAGTCATAACTGATTCCTTATTTTATTTTTATACTGCATTGCTTTACAAATTTGACGAGCAACTGGTTAACTTCATCAGGATGTGTCATCTGTACCATATGGCGTGAATGCTCTATCACGGCATAGTGCCCATTAGGACAAATTGCCGCCATACGCTTTGACATATCCCCAGATGAGTTAGCATCCCCATCCCCTGTAATGAAGATTGCCGGCATTTCGAGCGATGCTAACGCCTCATCTTTAGGGCCATCATTTTGGCTAAATATCTGATACGCACGGGCATAGCCCTTTGCAGGTGCAGCGAGCAACCACTGTTCACAGAGGCTAGCCATCTGCTTTTCAAACCCTTTAGCGTTATCATCAAACCAACGTGAAATTGGCGTCGTAACATTACTCAGTACTGGATTTTCAATCATATCAAGCGCGCGTTGTTGCACGGCTTGCTTAGCCTGAGGACTGCGCCGATAAACGGAGTTCAGCGCGGCTACCCCGCTGCAGATCCCGCTATAACGGGCCGCAAAGTTCAGCGCAATCATAGATCCCATCGAGTGCCCCATCATAATAACGGGCTCTTTAATCTCTGCTTGGATCCACGTGGCGATAAGATCGACGTATTCATCTAAACCAGCATCCGCATCAGCCAATAAATCACTTTCGCCATGCCCAGGCATGTCAATGGCATACACCGTGTGATGCTCACTCAGTACCGGCACCTGATTAAGCCAAGCTTCCGCCCGCAGTCCAACACCATGTATTAACACGATGGGAGAACCGACGCCGGTCTTGAGGTAAGCAAGACCGGTCTCAGACTTAAACCGCTGCTGGGTTTTCAATGTCATGGCCTAACTCCTGAAGTTCCTGATACCGATCACCAATACGGTGATGAGGCCTACCACCTGTAGAGCCGCCCAACACAATCACAACTTCATCGGGGCCCGGTGCATCAGAAATATTGAATTGCAGTGTCAAATAATGTGAACGACGGCCGCCATCATTTTTGTCCATCATCGGAATCATAATGGGCGCATTCGCAGGGCCACGAGTATTCGTAAACGATAAGAATGATTTGGCTTGCACGGCTTCGCGGAAAATATTGCCAAAATGAAGTGTATGAATTAAAGCAGAAGCATGTTCTATCTCACCATTTTGACCAACCACGGCTGCTTTGCCGAATGCTTCAATATTGGTAGCTCCACCTGCCATCTCACTGATTTTATCTGTCAATATTTGGCCCAAAACAGGACCATAAGCCAAAATTTCAGGGCGTAAATTTTCAACATATCGACCTGCCCATGGATTTTTAATCACGGCCGCTACCGCAAACATGCGGACCGGTGTTTCGGCTTCTTTAAAACCTTCAATAAAGGTTTCTTCTTCAAAACTAACGATTTTTCTAATTTCAGGCTTCATTTCATACTCTCTCAGAGAAATAACAACGTTTATTGTATTATGGTATACAATCATATAATCTTACCGCATGCAACAAAACGTTCAGAAATATAGTAATCTGGATGCCTTAGTGCTCCGCTGTATAAAGAGAGCTTTACATGTCTAAATTTATGGAATCATGGACAGTATGTTAAAGGTAGATAGACCAAAGACTCTGAAAGAAAATGCTTTAGAGTCCCTGCGCGATGCAATCACAAGCGACCTCATCAAGCCGGGAGATCGACTAGTCGAACGAACATTATGCGAGAGCATGGGGGTTAGCCGTACAGTGGTACGAGAATGTATTAGGCATTTAGAGAGCGAACGATTAATCGTGGGTATACCTAACGCTGGCTTTATTGTCGCCACGATTAGCCGTGATGAAGTAAAAGAGATTTATGATATTCGGATTATGTTGGAATGTTCTGCTGTACGAAGTTGCGCCTTAAATGCTGATAAAGCCGTGATTGATAAGTTACATCAGTTACGCGAGCAGATTGCCAGTTGTCTGCAAAACACTGACGTTATGCAAGCTCTCAAGCTAACAACTGAGTTTTATAAACTCATTTTCACCACAGGCGGCAAACACGTTTCTTGGGATTTAGTCGAACGCCTGAATGCGCGTATTTCAAGATTACGTGCGCTAACCCTGAGCTCCACAGGTCGTAAAACAAAAGGACCTGTAAATTTATTAAATATCATTGATGCGATTGAGCAGAAAGATGCCGACCGTGCCGAAGAGATCTGTAAAAAGCACCTTACTGAGGCTGCTGAAATTGCATCCAAACTAATATAACGGAAGGTCATAATGGATAAAGCACTATTTGAATTGGGTTTAAATAAACGCAAAGCCACTCTAGGCGACGATTACGTCTCTAAGAATCTGGCCAAGGCTGACGCCTTTAATTTACCATTCCAAGAAGCAATGACCGAGTGGTGCTGGGGTTTTGGCTGGGGCGATGACACCCTTGATGTAAAAACCCGTTCATTAATGAATCTCACCATGATTGCAGCGTTGGGAAAAATGCATGAATGGGAACTTCACCTACGTGGCGCCATCACCAATGGTGTGTCTGTTGATGAAATTCGATCCACTATTCATGTTATTGCCATTTACTGTGGGGTTCCACAGGGGGTGGAGTGTTTCAGAATCGCCAGAGATGTTCTCGAAGAACTCGATCTTTTAGCATAAAGGGCCTGCCCCTTACACGGCGCAGCACAATCTTGCCTATTCGCTGCGCCTCAGCATATTAAAAACGATGATCAACTTTATTGGGACAAGCTTAAGGCTGTCTCATAACTTTTTGACGCCTAATAAAAGGCTTCGAAGCATTGTCTTGTGGACGCTTAATAGATAACACAGACCATCAACCTCTAACAAAAACATATGAGTAAAATAAAAATGTCGATTTTAGATTTAAATGATAATTCATTATTAAAGACACAAGCCTATATCAACGGTCAATGGATCGATGCTGAGTCAGGTAAAACCTTTGATGTAACAGACCCAGCAACAGGCAATGTTATCGCGAAGGTGGCAGATCTAGGTGTCATAGAAACACGTTATGCCATTGAAATAGCGGAACAGGCTATGCAGTCTTGGAAAAAAATGACCGCTAAAGAACGCTCTGTTTTATTAAGAAAATGGTTTGATTTAGTCATCGCAAACCAAGATGACTTAGCTACCATTATGACGGCGGAACAGGGCAAAATACTCTCTGAATCTAAAGGAGAAGTGGCTTACGGTGCATCATTCATAGAGTGGTTCGCCGAAGAAGCGAAGCGTATTTATGGCGACGTTATCCCCAATACTACTGCTGATCGACGCTCCATTGTTATCAAGCAACCCATTGGTGTTGTTGCTGCGGTGACGCCTTGGAATTTCCCCAACGCAATGATCACCCGCAAAGCCGCACCAGCATTAGCGGTAGGTTGCGCTATTGTCTTAAAGCCTGCGGCAGAAACTCCGTTATCAGCACTGGCCCTCGCAGAACTCGCAGACCGAGCCGGTATACCTGCCGGATTATTTAATGTGGTGGTGGGTCTAAATGCACCTGAAATAGGTACTGAACTAACATCCAACCCGATCGTTAAAAAGTTCACTTTTACCGGCTCGACCCCCGTGGGTAAATTGCTCATGCAGCAATGTGCACAGACGGTTAAACGTACATCCATGGAGTTGGGCGGCAACGCACCCGTTTTAGTATTTGCCGATGCCGATTTGGACAAAGCAGTAGACGGCGCTATTGCAGCGAAGTACCGCAACGCCGGACAAACCTGTATTTGTGCCAACCGCATTATCGTGCAGGACAGCATTTATGATGCGTTCGTTGAAAAATTCACCGCTAAAGTGAATACATTTAATCTAGGCAATGGCTTTGATAGTTCTACTACCTTAGGTCCTTTGATTACCGCTAAAGCCGCTGCGAATGTTCATTCACTTGTTGTCGATGCGCAAGCTAAAGGCGCAACAGTGACAACCGGCGGAAAAATTGGCGCGATGGGGAGCACCTTCTACCAACCCACAGTATTAGCGAACCTAAGCAGCGATATGCGGATAGCTAAGGAAGAAATCTTTGGCCCTGTTGCGCCGATCTTCACCTTCAGTACAGAAGAGGAAGCGATAGCGATAGCTAACGCGACCGAATTTGGTCTGGCTTCCTATCTATTTACTAAAGATATATCCCGTGTTTGGCGAGTTTCTGAAGCAATAGATTACGGTATGGTCGGGATAAATGAAGTGTCTATCAGCTCTGAAGTGATTCCTTTTGGCGGTGTGAAAGAATCAGGACAAGGCCGCGAAGGCTCTAAGTATGGTGTAGATGACTACCTTGAAATTAAATACATTTGCATGGGCGATATTTAGCACATAAAGCCTCGCAGCAACCGGGTTAAATAGGCCTTCGAAGAACTCATCCCGCCGGAAAACAAGCTCTGAACGACTTCAGAGCTTGTTACACAGCCAACGATGACATAGCTACGTTATATAAACTTTTGCGATGCCGTCGAGGCGGTTTATCGACTTTGCGCAGAACAAACCCTATCACTCAATAGCGGCATCATTACCAAACTAACGAAAGCTCACTAGTATTGATCCCCCTACCCATCTTTGCCCGTATTCTCTCGGGCCGACAACATCGATTGTTGTCCACTCCGGCTCGAACAACACGCCAACCGTCACATTATTTATCGATAAATATTAACCGTTGCCAGCCTAAACCCTTTAGCTAGTCAGAAATAAATCGGTATTAATTTTTATATTTAAAAACATATAGATACGTAACAAATCATAATTTCAAAATAATACTTTTGTTTTTTTTCTTAGGTCTAACCAGTCTTTTAACGGCAACAAATAGCATTTGATCGCGTATTTGTATTATGGTATACCATAATACAGCAACAAAAGATTATCCGCGTTTGTCTCTTTCTCTCTTTCCAAGAAAGTAAGAACAGACATCAATTAATAAAAAAAATTAAGGGGATATGCCACATGCAGCCCGGAAAAATCATAGCTCGTGAGGGCTTCTTCCATGGGATACACCCAGGGATGGGGATCGCCTCTAAAGCAATGGTATTAGCCTTTGTGCTATTCACCGTTCTCAATGTAGATTTCGCTAATGGAATCTATAGCGATGTCAAAAATTGGATCCAAGCAACACTGAGCTGGTATTACATTACAGTGGTCAGCCTGGTATTGTTTTTCTCGATATGGGTAGCCTTCAGCCGTTTCGGAAATCTTCGCTTAGGTAAAGACGATGAAAAACCAGAATTCGGCTTCGTTACTTGGTTCTCGATGCTGTTCAGCTGTGCGATTGGTACCGGCATTTTATTTTGGAGTATTGCAGAGCCAATCTTCCACTTTCAGGGTAACCCCTTTATAGAAATGGCCGGTATTACTGCCGGTACGGCTGAAGCTGCACAAATGGCTATGCGCATTACCCTATTTCACTGGGGTTTACATGGCTGGGCTATCTATATCATGGTCGGCCTGATTCTGGCGTACTTCGCTTATCGTCGAGGCTTGCCCCTCACTGTTCGATCAGCGCTCTACCCTCTGTTAGGTGATCGTATTTATGGCCCGATCGGTCATGCCGTAGATCTGCTAGCAATATTCAGTACATTATTTGGTACAGCGACAACCTTAGGTTTAGGTGTATCCCAAATGAACGCAGGGCTAAACTACCTATTCGACCTTGAAATATCGACAACTACGCAGGTTATCCTGATTGCCATTATCTCAGTGATTGGCACATTATCAGCTGTCTCAGGTGTTGAGAAAGGCATTAAATTTCTCAGCATTTGGAACATGCGCATCAGCTCTATCTTGATTCTTTTCTTCCTACTGGCTGGCCCTACCGTATTTTTACTAGGTTTATTCACCACAAGTGTAGGCGACTACATGTGGAACTTGATTCCAATGGGATTCTGGACTGACCCTAACCCTGAACGCCAGTGGCAAGGCTGGTGGACAATCTTCTATTGGGGATGGTGGTTATCTTGGGGTCCTCTGGTTGGTATGTTCATTGCTCGTATTTCCCGCGGCCGAACGATTCGTCAATTCTTATTATCCGCGTTAACCATTCCCCCATTAGGCGGATTCTTGTGGATCGTTATTTTTGGTGGCACTGCACTCCACATCGAATTGTATGGCGCTGGCGGTATCGTTGAAGCCGTTAATAACGATATGACCCTAGCACTCTACAAGACCATTGAGTCCATTGGCGTGGAGTGGTTAACATGGCCCATGTCTGCATTGGCAACGTTCATGATCATCACTTGGTTCGTTACTTCAGCGGACTCAGGAACGCTGGTGATCTGTACCATCCTTTCAGTCGGTGATAAAAATCCTCCTCAACGCTTCCGTATTATCTGGGGCCTTGGTCTTGGTGCAGTCTCTGCCGTACTACTGATGGCAGGTGGACTTAAAGCGCTGCAAACAGCCTCAATTGCCGCAGCTCTACCGTTCTCAATTGTTCTTCTCTTTATGTGCGCCGCATTCGTAAAGGGACTCAATGATGAAGCCAACGGCGTGGTTTATCCCACCTCGCCCAAGAACGAAAATAACGAGAAAAAAGCATTCCTCGCTAGCGAAGCAAAAGCTTAAAGCGAACTGTTCGTCTCATCAAACGATTCCATCAACACTAGAATGATGGAATCGTTTCACATCACAGTACTGCGCGTTCTGTGCTCGATTAAGTCTTTTCAGCCTGCTGGTATCCACACTCTATCGCCCATCACTCTCTCAGTGATAGAGATATAAAGCCAACTCAAGGTATCTTAAAAATCAAGTGAGTAACCAAAATGCAATTTAATAACAGCGAAGAAATTATTGGGGATATCCGTTAAGGTCGGATGGTCATTTTAGTCGATGATGAAGATCGAGAGAATGAAGGAGATCTTGTTATGGTGGGATCAGCGGTCACACCTAACAATATTAATTTCATGGCGATACAGACAGATAGCCCAGCATACTGGAGTTTATGCCATCGCTAACGCTATCAAATCTCCCAAACCTCCCCTCAAAATTTAGTCATCAAACTTAGGAAACTGATCGGCAATCGCACTACCGGAATAGTTAGCCACCCACCCTTCGGGATTATTAAACAGTCGAATCGCCGTAAAATCAGGCTCTGGCCCCATATCAAACCAATGAGGGGTATTGGCGGGCACCGAGATCAGATCATCTTTACAGCACAGCGCTCTATACACCTTATCTTCGATATGTAGGTAGAAGATCCCCTCGCCCCGTACAAAGAAGCGTACTTCATCTTCGCTGTGGGTGTGTTCACTCAAAAACTTCTGCCGCAGTTCATCTTTGGCGGGGTTATCGCTGGCGAGGCTGATGGTATCAACCGTGATGTAACCCTGTTCATCTTTAAGTCGCTGAATCTCAGCAGCATAGGCAGCCAAAATCTCGTCAGCTTGACTGCCAGCACTGATTAGCTGGGCGGCTTGCCAACGCTCAAACCGTACCCCTACGTTCGCCAATTGTTGGCTAATGTCAGCAGCATCACAGGTAACACTTAAGGGTTGTTGCGGCTTGTCATCCTGATATATACGTAATTCACTCACGTCTGAATCCTCTTGTTTAACTATGCGTTCAACGCTATCTGCTGAAAATTTTCGACCACCGGATGGTCACTGACAACCGGTTCATCCCGAGCCAACAGAACCGTTGCCATCCCCGCTTCTCGGGCCGCATCCAACTCTTCGACTATATCCGATAAAAACAGTATTTCAGTGGCTGGCAAACCGATATCCTCGGCGATCTTGCGATAAGCAGAAGCTTCCCGTTTATGGCCAATATGGGTGTCGTAATAGCCACTGAATAGAGGCGTCAGATCACCAAAATCACTGTGACCGAACAACAGTTTTTGCGCCTTAACCGAGCCAGATGAAAACACATACAGGGCTAGCCCTTGCTGTCTCCAGCGCTGTAAATATTCATAGGCATCATCATACAAGTGACCCCTAAAATCCTTATTCTCATAGCCGTTGACCCAAATCAGCCCTTGCAAGTTTTTCAGCGCGGTGACTTTTTTATCCTGCTCGATCCAGTTTAAAAATGCGCTGATCAGCGTCTCTACATCGGCATCCGGTTGCCCTAATACTTCACGGGCCTCCGTTAAGATAGATTGCACTGTCTCACCATCTGCGTGACTGCGTAGATAATCGGACAGATGTTCATAGGCATAGGGAAACAACACCTTATGCACAAAATTAATATCGGTGGTGGTGCCTTCAATATCGGTTAAGATCGCTTTGATCGTCATACTCTATACATCCTTATTTCACCGCCAACCGGCGCATCTCTAACTCGCAGGCAAACAGAAACTCTAACCCTTCAAGATGTCGACGTGCTTCTGCGATATCCTTACCCCAAGCATAGAGACCGTGGCCACGCACGAGGAATCCCCAACTCAGTGGTGATTGCTGCCAACGCGCTGCAAGTTGCTCGGCTAACGACTGCATATCTTGGGTATTATCAAACACCGCCAACTGGATGGCCGCCTCATGGCTGGTGTTTCCCGCTAGGGATTTTTGCATCTCATAACCAGAGATCGTCAGCCACTCGCCAGTTGCCAGACGGGACAACACCGTAGACGCGACCGAGTGTGTATGTAACACCGCACCGATCTGCTGATCCAACTGATACAACCGCGTATGTAACAATGTTTCTGCAGAGGGCTTTAACGTGGTAGCAAGCGGATTCCCCTGCAGGTCAACGCGCAGCAGATCATCTGACGTTAAGCGCCCTTTATGCCGTCCAGAAGCCGTTACCAAAGCCAACTCATCGCCTAGCCGCGCCGAAAAATTTCCGCCCGTGGCTGGACACCAACCCTGACGATCAATCCAACCGCCAGCATCGATAAGCGCCGCTGAAAGAAGTGCCTGCATGCATCATTACTCAGTCTAAAAATGGTGGCTTAGTGTACTCGATTTTTGCGCCTCGACAAATCTAAGGCGAGATGAAAAAGAGCACCGGTATCGATCGAAGCAGAGATGAGTTAAAGGGGATTTTAACGATACTTGCGGAGTAATCGATGATAAAACGAGGTCATGCGACAAATCTAACGACTAGCTTGAGGGCTAAGGTCAGAGTAGAGAACCGCGTTGACGAGGGGCAGAGACAATATTACTCGTTAGTACTTTGCAGGCTTTGCATATAGCTATTGAGTACCAAATTATCCTTTTTGCCGCTTTTAGTAATCGCCATATACTGCATTGAATAACTAGGGAAGATGCGAATAAGTCCTTCCCATGAGACAATTAATTTTTAACCTTCGAGCCTGACCATGTCACATCAACTTACTTTTGCCGACAGTGAATTCAACAATAAGCGTCGTAAAACACGCAAAGAAATTTTC
>NZ_JBLWZV010000022.1:0-65496 GCF_048266285.1 Amphritea sp. | reverse complement strand
AGCACCGGCCGTGTGGTTAGAAATAACAAACGAGGTGCTATCCCACTGCATCACCCTCCTATCCTCGAACGACTGAGGCTCGACGCACAAAATTGGCTTAGAAACGCCACTGAGTTTGAACAGCGCTATCCGAAGAAATTTGTAGCCAAAAGACGACCTAAGCGACGATCAGAACGAGTCGCTTAAAAGAAACAACCTTCCCGCCTGCTAATGATCAATAATAACTGAGGCGTTCACTGATCTATTTAACCTATAATTAACGCTAAATGATGAGTAAAACTCAGTTTTATAAGCTTGTAAAAGCACTTAAAACGCAGGATAGAGGTCAGCATACCGCCGGCACGAAGTCCGGCAGATCTGCTTATGTGACAGGCCAGCGAAACTCGAGGGTAATGCTTATTAAGCTTTATCGGCGAGTTTTTTGTGGATGTTGTTCATTCGATAATTGCGCTCGGGATGCAATTCAACCATTTCAAAACCAACGCTCATCCAGCGACGATCAAAGATCGGCTTTAGGCTAGCACTGAACGTTTCAAAGATGGTGTCTGAGGCGGCTTTGAGCACTTCTGGCGTACGGCCAGAACCGACTTTGGCGGTTAGGTGTACAAAGGTATTGTCGGGATCGCCCTCGCCTACGCGAAAATGTTCGCAGCGAACGGCACGTGTACGAATCCCCCCAATAGGGAAAACGCCAGTGGCGATGGCAGTTTCATTGAGTTTTTCAAACAAGGCTGGAATATCTAGATCATCGTCTAGGTTGGCTGAGTATTCCATAATGAAATGTGGCATAACTAACTCCGATTAATGTATCCGCTGTCGCTTCACGCTAGGGTCAAAATCACCCAGCATCGTGCTGTCTAAAGACGGAAAAAGCTGGCAAAGAGATGATCTATGCCAGCTGTCGATATGTGATGCGTAAACCCACCGCTTAATTAGCGACCGAGTACAGGCACCTTATGGGTGTCATGGGCGATACAGACGTTTTTGGTTTCCATATAGAAATCAAAGCTCCAATCACCACCGTCACGACCAATACCGGACATTTTCACCCCACCGAATGGGGATGGCAGGTTACGGTTGTTTTCAGAGTTAACCCACAGCATACCCGCTTCAACCGCATGAGCCATGCGCATTGCACGACCGGTATTGCTAGTCCAGATATAACCAGCCAGACCGTAAACCGTTTCGTTAGCCAGTTGAATTGCTTCTTCTTCGGTTTCGAATTCGATAGCGGTCAGCACTGGGCCAAAGATCTCTTCTTGAGCGATACGCATAGTGTTTTTCGCATCGACAAACAGGGTTGGTGTCACGAAGTTACCTGGGCCCATCTCATCGCGCAGTGATTTACCACCGACAGCAATAGTGGCGCCATCCTGCTTAGCAATTTCAAAGTAGCTAGTCACTTTTTCATAGTGACCGGTATGTACCAGCGGGCCTACTTCAGTTTCAGGGTCCAGCGGGTGACCGACTTTAATATTGGCAACCCGTGCTTTCAGCGCCGCAAGGAACTTGTCCTTGATACCACTTTGAATTAACAGGCGGCTTGAACTTGTGCAACGCTGACCATTGAGGCTGTAGATCATGAATACAGTGGCATCAAGGGCACGTTCGAAGTCTGCATCATCAAACACGATAACAGGGTTTTTGCCACCCAGTTCAAGGTGTAAACGTTTCAATGTTTGTGCCGTTTGTGCCTGAATCATTTTACCCGTAGCAGAGTCACCGACCAACGCCACTGCTTTAATCGCAGGGTGTTCTGTCAGCGCTTTACCGGCAACGGCACCAAAACCGTTAACCATGTTCCAAACACCTTTAGGCAAACCAGCCGCATCGGCACATTCTGCCAGAATGGAGGCGGTCAGTGGGCTCAGTTCAGCAGGCTTATGTACCACGGTGCAACCGGATGCCAGTGCTGGCGCGATTTTCCAGGTAGACAGCATGAACGGCGTATTCCACGGTGTGATCACCGCAACAGGACCGAGCGGGCTACGCACGGTGAAGTTGGTGTGTTCGGCTTGATGCAGCGACAGACCATTACGTGCTTCTGGTGCTTGGTCAGCAAAGAAACGGAAGTTAGCCGCACCACGAACCGCTGCTTGACGCATAAAGCGTAGCGCCTGACCACAGTCCATTGATTCAACCATAGCGATCTCTTCAGCGCGCTTTTCTAGCTCATCGCCTAAACGATGCAGAATCTTACGACGCTCGGCACCCGGTGTTGCTGCCCAATCTGCTGCAGCGGCTGCCGCTGCTTCACAGGCCGCGTTAACATCTTCTACCGACGCCGCAGCCACTTTACCCAGATAGCTTTGGTCAAATGGCGTGGTGTTGTCAAAGGTTTCACCGCTACCTAGCGTCCATTCACCGTTGATGAAATGGCCCAGCGTGTTCTCTTTAAAGCGCGCTAAATAGCCTTCAGCTTTGCCGATATTTTCTTGTAGTTGTGCACTCATCTCTCTATACCTCAATACTTGTCGCCGTAGAACGCTTGCTCAGAAACGATATTCGTTACCAGCGCGCCAACTTTTTCAATTTCACAGACAACCGTGTCACCAGGCTGCATATCTTTCAGACCTTTCGGGGTGCCGGTAGCAATCATATCGCCGGGCTTCAAGGTCATGATCTTACTCAGGTATTCCACCAAGAAAGGCACATCGAAAATGATGTCCGCGGTGGTGCCTTCCTGTGTTAGCTCACCATTTACATGGGTGGTCAGTTTCAGGTTACTGATATCACCGACGTCATCTTTGTCGATCAACCAAGGGCCGATGGGACAAAGTGAGTCGCGACTCTTAACCCGCAGGTTAGGACGGTAGTAGTTTTCCAGATAGTCACGGATGGCAAAGTCATTACAAACGGTATAACCGGCAATGTAATCCATGGCGTCTTCACGGGCGATATTCTTGCCCTCTTTACCGATCACCGCCACCAGCTCACACTCATAGTGTTGGAACTCGATATTGTCGGGACGGTAAGCGTTTTGTTTGTGACCGGTCAGCGTATTGGCTCCTTTCAGGAACACCAATGGCTCTTTCGGTGGCTCGAAGGCCAACTCAGCGGCGTGATCCGCATAGTTAAGACCTAAGGCAAAAATAGTGCCTGGCTCTTTGATCGGTGACAACCAAGTCACATCAGCTTCATTAATCAACTGACCATCAACTTTTGATTTCAGTAGGCCCGTGTCGGCAAAAGAATCTTCAACCGTTACATCCAGCTCGGAGCCATTAAAAAGTACGCGTGCGTGTTTCATTTCGAATGATCCCCTTATTCGCCAAGTGTATTGTGCAGTTCAGTGACACCGGCAATGACCGAACTAACGTTGTCACCTTTCGCTACCGGAGCACGCTGCCCTGGAAAACCAACGGCGATCACATCGCCAGGTTGCAGCGTCATGATATAAGAGATAGTACTGATCAGTTCAGCCACGCCACGTACCAACTGAGATACCGGCGTTTCATTAACTACCGTGCCATTAACCGACGTCACCACGGTCAAAGCTTGAGGATCAGCAACGGCAACAACCTCAGCACCGATCGGCGCAGAAGTGTCTAGACATTTACCTTTGATATCAGGGCGGTAATAGTTTTGTTCAACCAGCGAGAAGTCATGGACTAGGGTATAACCTTCTACATAGTCCAGTGCTTCGGCCTGACTGACACGACAGCACTCTTTACCAAACACAACGGCCAGTGATGCACCAACGACCATGCTATCTGCACCGTCAGCCCACTCAACCACGGCACCGTCGGTGCTCCACGTGTTGTGCGGTTTAAAATATAAGACTGGCTGTGTTGGCGCGCCTTTGTAGGGTGCTTCAGCAAACTCAGCCTGCATTGCGTTGAACTGTTCAGAATCGTTCAGCGCAACACATACCAATTTACCTTTAACGATTGGATTATTACTCATAACTCTCTACCTAAAATTAATATCCGCTGGACTGAGAAGACTCAGCCTGCCCTTGAGACGTTGAGTCACCGGCTTTAAAACTTTCAGCTAACTGTTTGGCTGCATTACTCAGCAGCAGGGTATCGACACCGACACCGACAAACTTAGCGCCCTTGGCCACATAGTGATGTGCTTTGGCCTGATTGATACAGAGCAACCCAGCCGCTTTACCCGCCGCATTGATAATCTCAAAACCTTTCTCAATAGCAGCCACAACCTCGGGATGATCCGGGTTGCCAATATGGCCCATCGAAGCCGACAGGTCAGAGGGGCCGATAAAGACCGCATCAACACCCTCGACAGCGGCAATTTCTGCCAAGTTTTCCATCGCGGTGACTGTTTCGGCCTGTACCACAAGGCAGATCTCATCGTTGGCTTTCTGCAGGTAGCCCGGAATACGATTCCAGTTAGCCGCACGGGCTAATGAGCTACCGAGGCCACGGATGCCTTGAGGTGGGTATTTAACCGCTTTAACCAGCTCACGGGCCTGTTCAGCGGTATCACACATCGGCACCAAGACGGTTTGTGCGCCAATATCGAGAATCCGTTTTAGCAGCGCCGTGCGGCCCTCTTCAGGACGCACAATCGCAGGTACTCCATAAGGCGCGATCGCCTGCAGATGACGCATCGTTGAGTCCAGCTCAAACGGTGCATGTTCGCTATCGATCAGCAGCCAGTCAAACCCCGCACCGGCAACAAGCTCAGCACAGCTGGCATCGGGTAGTCCGAGCCACAGACCCCACATAGGCTGGTCGCCTTTTAGGCCCTGCTTGAATTTATTAACAGGAAGTTCCATAACGTCCTCTTATTTATACGAATTTCACAGAGATACCGCCCAGTGGGCCGTAATCTGCATGAATAGTGTCACCCGCTTTTACTGAGACCGGACGGGTAAAGGAGCCTGCCAGAATCACCTGGCCGGGTTCCAACGCCACACCGTGAGGGGCAAAACGCTTACAGACCCAGCAGATGCCATTAGCCGGATGACCCAGTACACCAGCCGCAATACCCGTTTCTTCAATCTGACCATTAAGATAGAGCAGCGCACCCGCCCAACGTAGATCGATATCCATCGGTTTAATCGGCCGACCACCTAAGACAATACCGGCATTCGCCGCGTTGTCAGCAATAGTATCGTACACCTTGCGGGTATAGCCGGTCTCAGGATCGGTACGGTGACAACGAGCGGCAATCAGTTCCAGCGATGGAATAACATAATCAGTGGCATTCAACACATCAAAGATGGTGATATCGTCCCCTTCCAGACGATCCTTCAAGACGAACGCCAGTTCCACTTCAATACGTGGATCTGGGAAATCAGATGCTTTAATCTCGGCACCGTCGGCAAAAAACATATCATCCAGCAACACACCGTAATCCGGCTGATTGATATTCACGGCCATCTGCATAGCACGTGATGTCAGACCGATCTTATACCCTTTAACCTTGGCACCATTGGCGATCTTTTGATCGACCCAGGTTTTCTGAATGGCATAAGCATCGTCCATCGTCATCTCAGGGTGTTCAAGCGTCAGCGCAGGGATCTGAGTACAGTCTTTCTCTGCCTGATAAAGCTTCTCGGCCGCTAGTTGTATCTGTTGTTCTGTCAGCATATCTAATTTCCATCTTAGCGTTGTCTTCTGCAATCTTCGTAGCAAAATACCAGCTTGCCCATTTACCTATTTAAAGGTAGCGATTACCATATGCACAATAATATAATTAATATATTAAGTAATTTCCAGTTTTTTTTCTTCATAGGTACGTCATGACTGCTAATCACCTCGCTCAAACGATACGTAATAACTGGCCGGGAGCCCGAATAGCCGGGCCTCTCGTGCTGACGATGTGCCTCTTAACACTGCTAAATATTGTCTTACCACTAGGATTAGCGGGTTTAGCAACCCTACTGTGCTGGCTGTATATTGCCATCGAAATGCCCCGATTGAAGCCGAAACAACGTAAACAGATTCTGGCCCTGTTTGCTATTGGCATCGCGGCCGCTGCCTTGGCGTGGACTCAAGGTGCAGACCTATCACTGCAGGCACTGTTTGGTGAACACCTAAAACTGGCCATGCTGCTAACCTCAATAAGCTTCATCGGCATGGCCGGCCGAGTGGGTTGCGATACCAGTAAGCCGGGGATTCATAGTTTTATCACTACCCTGCTGGGAATGCATTTTTTCTCCTCCGTGGCGAACTTTTCTTCGGTGATCGTGGTAGGTGATCAGATTAAGCAGAATAAGGGCATCGACCAGCTGTCTCAATGGGTTCTCAGTCGGGGCTTCGGCATGGCGGTGCTCTGGTCACCGTTTCTAAGTCTCTTACCCCTAGTGCTAGAACAGGTACCCGGCGTTGAGTTAGCGCAGGTATACCCCTTCTCCATCGCTTTGGCAGCCATCGGATTGCTTTTAAGTATTCTCGAAGCGCGTTTTCGCGCCGCTGCCGCGCTGCAAAACTATGCCGGCTATCCGTTAAAAACCGAAACACTGACGCTGCCTTTGATACTGATCGCCATGATCCTGTTGCTCAGTTGGCAGATGCCGCAACTGCCAATGGTCTTTCTGGTATCACTGTTGTCAATTGTCGTGCCGATTGCGCTGATGGTTGTACTGTCGAATATCCGCTCTGCCAGTCGTCAACTTTCGCTGCATGTGAGCGAAAAATTATCGGAAAGCCGTGCAGAGATCAGCCTCTTTATGAGCGCCGGTGTGCTGGCTGCAGGGGTGAAGGCCTGTATTAGTGTCGGCCTGATTAGCCTACCGTTTACCCAAACCAACGCGGGCGTGGCCTCGTTGGTAATGGTGATGATTGTCGGCTTAGCCTATCTGGGTATTCATCAATTGGCGTTAGTGGCGATTTTTGCCGGTTTACTGGCTGATATCACTGTGACCCCAAATCTGATGGCGATTGCCTATGTACTCGGTACGTCATTGGCGATGTCCGGCAGCACCTTTAGTGGTCTTAACTTTATTATGAAATCCCGCTTTAATGCCACTGACGGAGAGATTATTCGCAACCAACTGCCCTACAACCTGATAATGCTGGTCGCCGGCTGCGGCATCATTCATCTGATGGCAGCGATGGGGGTTCACTAATCTCACCACTGAACAGCGCAGTCTCGCTGTTCAGTTTCTTAAAGCCCCTACGGCTTAGGGCCTTAACAAAACATAGGTTTTCTGTTGGGTAACCAACCTTATAGATCAATGCACGGTACATACCATACACGGATCAAACGAGCGTACGATATGCTGCACAGCCACCGGATCTTTCTCACCTTCCAGCACCGGCGCACCCTGCAGTGCTTGTTCTAACGCCCCGGGGGTGCCATGTTGATCTCGGGGAGAGAAATTCCAAGTGGTTGGCGCAATGATCTGATAATTAGCAATTTTGCCCTCTCGAATACTAAGCCAATGACCTAAACTGCCACGAGCCGCTTCAATCATGCCCACCCCTTCAGCATAATCCGGTAACGAGCCATGCAGACAGAACTGCTCGGTTGGCTGGATCTGCCGCGCCCAACGCTCCATCTGCGGAACCACAAGCGCCAACTCTAATAGCCGGGCCAGCATTCTGTTTTGCACATTGCCGCCACTGCGGGCGACCAGATCGGTTATCAATGGGTGCCCATTGGTTAACTGTCGCGCCAGTGCACCAGTCTCCATCACCTGCCCATCAAGCCGTGGGGCTTTGCACCAGCTGTAGCCTTGAACATTATCCAGCGCCGGCTGTGTTACCCCCTGCTCCGGGTGCTGCGGTGCCGTCTGACCCGCTAACCAAGCATGGGAGATATCTTCGGTAATCAACTGGCTATCCAGCGGGCGCCGTTGCCCCTGCCCGTCAATGACGCCGGGGCGAAACAGCCGCTCGCCTTCAAGAGAATAATTACCATAACTCATAAACTGATCGGTCGCCCGGCCTAGCTGGTCGAGCTGTAACTGCTGTGAAAGATGTATAAAAGTGCGTAGGTCAGAGGAGTGCCAATCTTTCTCTATCGCCCACTGCTGTAATTCCGCCACTGAGGTTAACTGACCAATCAGCTCTAATGAATCACCGAACAGGCGACGTTCAAGAAAACGCCGAAAGCCTGCCAAAATAGACATCATCTGTAAGCGGTCGTGCCCATCAACCGCCTTGGCGGTGCCGCCGGGCTGAATGCTTAAACTGTGCGGCCATTTACCGGCGAGCAACCCCATCAGATGAAGAAATTCCGCTCTGGCGGGCAACACTTCACGATAAGCTTCGCCACTGACCGCCCGAAAACGAGCTTGCACCGGCTCATACCAAGATTGCACCGCATAACTGGGCCGCGCAAAATCCGGCATAAAAAACAGATAGAAATGGGTCAGCAGGTCGGCCATATTTTCATTGGCCAGAATCAGATTAATACAACGCTCACCATTGGGCGTCATACCTAACTGCATGGCATCCGCCAGCGCATAGGCCGAGGCCACCGATTGACTCACCGAACAGATACCACAGATACGTGGGGTATATACCAGTGCATCCATCGGCTGCTTACCCTTTAGAATCTGCTCAAAACCGCGATACATAGTCGAGTTGACATTAGCACTTGTCACCCGACCGGCATCAATCTCCAATGCAATTTCAAGGTCCCCTTCCACCCGATTAAACGGGCCTACCAACATTCGGCTCATAGTCTCTTCTTATTGTCTGTTACTGTCTGATCCTGACAACTTAGTGGTGCTAGCCAGCCCGGTGTTATTTATCGATTTTCGCTCGGCTCGGCGGGTAGATAATCCGTTCAGAGGTGGCATTTCGCTTGAGCCGCTCCGGTGTTGCCGCCTTTGACAGAGAGGCCAATGCCACAAACCAAGCTTTGGGCATATCGGTTGGCAGGCCTACAGGGATGCCCGCAATTTTGCGCGTTTTGGTAAAGGCATAAGTGGGTTCTTCAAACTCCGGTGCGGTGCAATTAATACAGGCATAACCGCCACGGGTGCAAGAACCTTCACCATTCCACGGGCGGATATTACAATCTGCATGGGCTTGCGTCCCCAAACAGCCCATATTCTCCATCATGCAACCCTGATCACCCGGCTGTTCGGCACTGGCTTTATATTCATAGTATTCATTTCGTGAACAACCATGATGCACCAGATGATCGGCATAACTACGTGGACGGCCTAAATGGTCGACCTGATCAGCACCAAACTCACCCAGTGCAATCTGTAATAGTGTTTCAGTAATCCAGTTTGGATGAGTCGGGCAACCGGCAATATTAACCACCGGCTGACCACTACCAGAGCGATAATTAGCACCCAGTAAGCCGCCGGCTAATTCACCATCAAATTGGAGCCCCGTTGCCTCGGTAACATTGTCTCCGGCGGCACTGATGCCTCCATAAGCAGCACAACTACCCACCGCTACCGTCTGTTTCGCCCGCCCCGCCAACTGTCGCACCCAATCAATCATCGGTACGCCGGTGCCGCCCATCAGATGAAACCGACCACTGCCCATCGGCCCCATCAACATCGATCCTTCGATACAGAGAATATCTAATAGCACCTGACCATCGACTAACTGCTGCAGTAGCTCAATCACTTCGGTACCACTTCGCTCACTCAACGAGGGATGCCAGAGTAAATTAATGCCCGCAGCTTCAAAACGGGTAAACAGGTCTGGCGCTTCAGCATTCAACATCGACATACTGCAACCACCACAACCACCGGACTGTAACCAGAGAAGATTAACCATTACGCAGCTCCTGATCCCATCTCGGGATGCTCACCCGTTTCATCAATGCGAGCAGCAAAAACTTGTTTAGGCAGTTCGAGTCTTGCGAAAGCCCCACCTTCAGGATGATTATTAATCAATAACTTACCGCCATGTTCTAAGACGATACCATAACTAATAGACAAGCCCAAGCCGGTGCCTTCGCCAACCGGTTTAGTGGTAAAAAAAGGATCGAACACCCGCGACAGATGCTCTTCAGCGAGACCCGGTCCACTATCGCGTAAGGTAAACCATACCTGTGTATCGGTCTCGCCAGCGTGCAGTTCTAAGCGGGCATCGGGCTGATGTTTCATAGCGTCTACAGCGTTTTGAATCAGGTTAACAATCACCTGATGAATCTGTCCGGCATGGCCCAATGCCTGTATTTTATCGGGTAGATTAAGCTCGACTGCAACAGGGCGATGACTCTCTTTGATGATCCAATGTAGAGCGGTTTTAATTACATGGCTAAAGTCGAACCGGGTTTTCTCGGCTTCCTGACAGGAAGAAAATTGACGCAGATCGCGGACGATATCCCGCACCCGGTCAGCCCCTTCCATCGTCCCTTCGACCAGTGAATTAAGATCACGAATCGCTTTATCCAACCGCAAGGTTTCGCGTAATTCTCGCAGTTCGGCGCGGCTGCGATTTTCACTCACCGCATTAAAATAGGTCACCAGTTTGTCGGTGTAACGACGCAGGGCATGCATATTGCCATAAACGAAGCTGATCGGATTATTAAGTTCATGGGCAACACCTGCCACTAGCCGACCGAGCGACGCCATCTTTTCAGATTGCACCAGCCGCTCCTGCGCCAGCTTAAGCTCAGCATGGGCATGATTCAGCTCTTTATAGGCTTTCTGTAGCTCGCCTAGAGGACGCCCGATCATCACCATGCCAGCCATACGACCACGCCGGTCTCGGCGGGGACTGCAGTTCATTGCCAGCGGTACCCAGCCTTTGCGGCCAGCTAACTCGACTTCACAATCTCGTACCGGTTGCACCCGCAGCTGATTTTCAATATCGGTGAATTTATTTTGGTAAGCCGGCGCCACCAACTCAATAAAGTGTTTACCAATCAGTTCATCGGCAGCCACGCCGGTCAGTTGCTCAAAGGCACTGTTCAGCTGCTGAATCACCCCCTGTTTATCACAGACGATCAGTACATCACTCATAGCGCTTTGCACACTGTCGAGAAAGCCTTGAGTTTGTTCCAGCTCTAGATTCTTTTGCTCAATCTCAACTTGATAATGCACTAGGTCAGCATAGGTCTCATCCATTTTCTGGATAACACTGACCCACGCTTCATCAGCCAGTTCACTCTTATCGATACTGTCTTGTTCGATACGGTCCTGCTCGACACTATCCTGTGGTTTTTTATCGGTCATCGGCGGCGGTTAAATTCAATAACGGATCGATCCAGATTACTCTGCCAACAGCACAAGTGCAAAGCCCACCACGGAGTAAGCCACACATCAGTGTGTCTGCTCTGCCGCTGACTGGCAATCAAGGCAGAAACGACTATCGGGGCGGGCTAGCAACCGTGCGAGGCTGATAAGCTTATCGCACCCTTCACAATAGCCGTATTCAGCTTCGCTAAATTTCAATTCGGCATGCAGCACTTCATGCAACCGGCGGCGACACTGTTCGAGATTTGCCAGCGCCATATTTTGTTGTTGCAGCGCATCCCCTCGGGAAACCCGCCCAACCGCCTGCTGATCTAAAATCACCGGCTGAGCACTGAGTTCTAAGTTGATAATCTCTTCGTTGAGCTCAGCCTTCAGTGCCTGCAAGGCGGCCTGGCATTGTGCCTGCGGCTGATCATCCATCGACATTTCCCCCTTGCTGCAACAAATGGCTTACCAAGGCCCGTAACTTACCCGCTTTTACTGGTTTATTTAACACCGGCAAACCGTGGGCGCGAAACAGTTTACGCCCCTCGGGTGATCGATCAGCGGTAATCATGGCCGCCGGGATAGCCGCCCCCGCAAACTCACGCACCTGAGCCACGGCGGCAACACCGGTCGTATCATGATTAAGGTGAAAGTCGGCCAGAATCAGTTCGGGCATTAACCCTTCACTAAGATAGCTATCAATCGCCTCGTTGGCATCTATCGCCACATAAACCTGACAGTTCCACTGCTCTAACAGCGCCTTCATGCTGACCAAAATATCGTTTTCGTTATCGATCACTAAAATAGCGCGGCCGCTGAGGTCGTGTTGCGGCAGTTGTTGTGGCTGGAGAATCGGTTCAACCACCTCACCGCTAATTGGCACAGATACACTGAACATAGTGCCTTGACCCAACTGTGAACGCACTCCGATGGGGTGATCCAACATCCCCGCTATTCGTTCAACAATAGCCAACCCCAACCCGACCCCTTTACGGCCGGTTTGATATTGATGATCGATCTGCTGAAACTCTCTAAAAATATCGTCGAGACGATCATCGGGAATACCAGGACCGGTATCCCAGACCTGAATTTCGAGCCGATCTGCACGCCGGCGCGCCCCCAATAACACCTTGCCCTCGGGGGTATAACGAAACGCATTACTCAGAAAATTACGCAATACGCGCATCAACAAACGGGTATCGCTCTGCACATTCAGACGGTTACCACATACCTTGAGTTGTATTTCGCGCTGCTCGGCCACCGGCTGAAACTCCACCTGCAACATCCGAAACAGATAATCGACGGGAATACTGATCAGATCCGGCTGCACCGCATTTTGATCCAGCCGAGAGATATCCAATAGATCGCTGAGTAGCTCTTCAGCCCCTTCCAGCGCGATATGAATCCGCTCAACCAGATGATTATTATCCTGAGCGAGCTCCCGCTCTTGCAGAGTAGACACCAGCAAGCGGGCCGCATTCAATGGCTGTAATAGGTCATGACTGGCCGCTGCGAGGTATTTGTCTTTACTCTTATTCGCCTGTTCGGCAGCATCCCGCGCAACCTTTAACGCTTGTTCGATCACGTTACGTTCGCTTATCTCACTCAGCAACTTATCGTTCACCGCAACCAACTCTTCGGTACGGTCATCGACGCGCTGTTCCAACTCTTCGTTAAGCTTTTTGAGTTTATTCTGCGCTTTCCTACGTTCAGTGATGTCCGCTACAAAGGCTTCCAGTAGATCCCCTCTGTCATCTTGTTTTAACAACACGTTTAACGAAACATCTACCGCGCTACCATCTTGCCGCTTTAGCTGAGTTTCATAGCCAAACAACTTACCGTGCAGCTGCAATTTACCGAGAAACAACGGATACTCATCGGCATCAAACAAGAGATCCCCCGCAAACGAATCGACCCGATTACACAATTGGTCCGGGTCGGTATAGCCACAGATTCGCGCTAGCGCAGGATTAGCGGTAATCAGCCCTTCATTGAGACGTGCCTGAAATATTCCGTGTTGGGCATGCTCAAAGATCAACTTATAGCGGTTGCGTTCGGCCTCCAACTCTTCAATTTTGGCCACCAACTCAGGGTAGTGGCTCTTTCGTGCGGACTGACCACCCAGCCCCATTAAGCGTTCTACCGTGAGCCGGTCACTGGGCGAATAGCTCACCTCAGAGCGCTTCTTCATAGACCACCTCGACATCCCGCTTATTGGATTTACGCGGATTGGTCAAAATACAGGGGTCCTGAATCGCTTTAGCCGACAAAATAGGAATATCACTAAGATTAACGCCCCGAGCCGCCAGCCCTTCGACTAACCCAACATCCTGCTTCAGCTTAATCACTTTTTCCTGCAGACGTTTATGCACCATCGCATTGCTCATCCCTCGGGTGTCAATACCCATGGTTTCAGCGACGACGCGAAACTTATCTTCCGCCGACCGAAAATTAAAACCGATAACATGTTCCAGCAGCATAGCGTTACACATCCCATGGGGCAGATCGAGAAAGCCTCCTAAGCTATGGGACATGGCATGAACCGCACCCAAAATCGCATTAGAAAAAGCCAATCCCGCTTTCATACTGCCGAGCATTACCTGCTCGCGTAATTTGAGATCGGTGGGGTCTTTCACTAATGCCACCAGGTTTTCGTTCACCAGTTTGATCGCATCCAAGGCATGCATATCGGTGAGTGGGCCTGAGCCGGTCGAGACAAAGGCTTCGATCGCATGCACCAGCGCATCAACCCCCGTACAGGCGGTGAGAAAGGGATCCATCGTAATGGTGGTTTCAGGGTCGATCAACGAGACGTCGGGGACTACTGCTTTACTGACAATAGAGATTTTCATCTTCTCTTGTTGATCAGAGATGATGGCAAACTGGGAGACATCGGCGGAAGTGCCAGCAGTAGTAGGAATAAAAATCAGTGGTGGAATAGCCACCTCGATCGTGTCCACCCCTTCAAACTCGAGAATATGGCGATGATGAGTGGCGACGATACCGATCCCTTTAGCGCAATCCATAGGGCTGCCACCCCCCACCGCAACAATCAGGTTACAACCTTGTTGACTGTAGATCTCAGCGCCTTTCATCACCTCTTCAGCGCGTGGGTTTGGTGACACCGCGGTAAAGAGCTCGTAGTCAAAGCCTGCCAGCCTCAGGTCCTGGGCTACTTCATCAACCCAACCCGCGGCGACAACCCCGGGGTCGGAAACTAATAAAATTTTACGGGCGCCGAATGAACGGGCAAAATTAGCGACTGTTTTGCGAGCACCCGCGCCAAAGACAATTTCAGGTGCCACAAACTTACGCAGGTTAGCGATATCATCACTCATGTCGGTTCCTGATCAAGGCAGATAAGCCACTCATTTTATTATCGTTTTACATCTTATCATGCACACATAGTCGGTGATTATATCAGTGTTACAGACATAAAAAAGGCGACCCGAAGGCCGCCTTTAGTCATAGCGAGAATAACCGCTTAGTTAATCAGGTTAAGCAACAGCTTATTCAGACGATTAACATAGGCTGCAGGATCATCCAACTGACCACCGGCGGCCAGTTGTGCTTGTTCAAACACGACCAGTGCCAGCTCAGCAAAACGATCTTCATCGGCTTCGTTATCCAGCTTGCTGATCAGCGGATGCTCTGGGTTAATTTCAAAGATGGGCTTGCTCTCAGGCACAGCCTGACCCGCCGCTTCCATGATCTTACGCATCTGCAGACCCATATCATAAGCCCCCAGTACAACACAGGCAGGTGAGTCAGTCAGACGGTGAGTTACACGTACTTCACTGACTTGCTGTTCTAGACTGTTTTTAAGACGTTCGGTCAGACCTTCCATCTCTTTTGCAGTCTCTTCCTGCGCTTTTTTCTCTTCCTCGTTCTCGGTTTCGCCTAGGTCCAGTTCGCCCTTGCTGACATCCTGGAATGACTTACCGTCGAAGTCGAACAACTGGCTCATCAGCCACTCATCAACTCGATCAGACATCAGCAACACTTCGATACCTTTCTTACGGAAGATTTCGAGGTGTGGGCTATGCTTAGCGGTATTGTAGTTCTCAGCGACGGCGTAGTAGATCTTGTCCTGACCTTCCTGCATCCGAGAAACGTAATCTTCCAGCGAAACACTCTGCTCAGACGAATCGTTATGGGTCGATGCAAACCGCAGCAGCTTCAACACGGTTTCGCGGTTAGCGTGATCTTCAGCCGGACCTTCTTTCAGCACTTCGCCGAACTCGGTCCAGAACTTAGCGTATTGCTCAGGGTCGTTTTTAGCCAGTTTACCCAGCATATCCAGTGAACGTTTTGTCAGCTGAGTTTTCAGCTTATCAACCACCGGATCTTTCTGCAGGATTTCACGGGATACGTTGAGTGACAGATCACTCGTATCAACCACACCTTTAATAAAGCGCAGATACATCGGCAGGAACTGGTCTGCCTGATCCATAATAAAGACCCGCTGAACGTAGAGTTTCAAGCCACGCGGAGTATCACGATTCCACAAGTCATAAGGGGCATGAGCCGGGACATAGAGCAAGCTGGTGTAATCCAACTTACCTTCAACCCGGTTATGGCTCCACTTCATAGGGTCTTGAAAGTCATGGGAGATATGTTTGTAGAACTCTTTAAACTCGTCATCGCTGATATCGCTTTTAGAACGAGTCCAAAGCGCAGTAGCAGAGTTAACGGTTTCATCTTCCGGTGCCTTAGGCTCTTCACCCTCTTCAACCGGTTCAGGTTCTTTCTGCATAATCACTGGCAGTGAAATATGATCGGAATATTTACGCACTAACGTACGCAGACGGAAGCCATCCGCAAATTCTGACTCTTCATCTTTCAGGTGCAGAATAATGGTGGTACCGCGCGGTGCTTTTTCAACGGTTTCAACGGTAAAATCACCTTCACCTTGAGAAACCCAACGCACACCATTGCCTGCAGGTTCACCCGCTTTACGGGTAATCACTTCGACTTCTTTAGCAACGATGAACGCTGAGTAGAAGCCCACACCAAACTGACCAATCAGTTGAGAATCTTTCTTTTGGTCGCCGCTCAATTCAGACAAGAACTGAGACGTACCTGATTTAGCAATCGTCCCCAGGTGCTCGATGACATCCTGGCGGTTCATACCCAAACCGTTATCATCGATAGTAACGGTGTTAGCTTCTTTATCGAATTCGACACGAATACGCAGATCGCCATCGCCTTCGTACAAATCATTATTTGATAACGCTTCAAAGCGCAGCTTATCTGCGGCATCCGAAGCATTCGAGATCAACTCACGAAGAAAGATCTCTTTGTTTGAATACAAAGAATGAATCATCAGGTGAAGCAGTTGCTTCACTTCAGTTTGAAAGCCTAGTGTTTCCTGCTGAGTTTCTGTGCTCATCTATCAATTCCCAATCTTACTGTTACAAAGATTTACTGTTAAAACGAAAACCGTTGAACCTAAAGATGGGGCCGGCCCCTTTCTTTTCAAGGGGCCGAAAGTGAAATGGGGTACAAATTATTCGGTCCGACTGATCACCAACTGACGCAAGGTGCTGGAATTAAATTCCCGACGATAGAGGATAACCACCACTCCGCTGGCCATCAGCATGAACAGCCAGGGATTAATAAACCAGGCCAACACCGACAAACTGAAATAATAGGTGCGTAATCCTAGATTAAAATTATTCGCCGCCATCGAACTCATAATAGCTAAGCGTGTGGCATGGGCGATCATCTCGGGCTCTTCAGCGTCACTTGGCTGCGGTGCACCACCGATCATCACCGAGGTAAAGCCATACTGCCGCAGGCTCCACGTAAACTTCAAAAAAGCATAGACAAACATACCGATCAAGACCAACAGCTTAAGTTCCCACTCCGCTTTAGTGGCATGCATGGCCAGCGGAAAATCACCGACAACATCAATCGCCTTATCGGTTGAACCTAATACCGTCATCAAGCCCGCTAAAATAAGCATGGTGGAGGATGCAAAAAATGATACGCTACGCTCCAAATTAGCCACGGCGGCGGTATCCGCAATACGCACCTCACGATGCAACATGCGGGTCATCCATTCCAGACGATAATTATGCATCACGCTCGCCAGACAGTGACTGTCTCGGGCTCGGCGCCGGGAATAGGTGTTATAGCCTTTAAAACAGAGTAGAAACCAGCCCAATGCCAGCAGGTTAAGCCAGTTCGAATAGAGAAAGCCTAGCAGCGGTTCCATATGTATTCCCGGAAATTAAAACGTAGTGACATTGTAAATAAAACAACAGGATAGACAACCTTGCTCAGCCAATATTCTAAGCTTCTCTTAGGCGCCTCTTTTGCCCTCGCCACCACCTTGGTGATGAGTCTGGCCGCCGCTGCCACAAAATATACCGCCGCGTTCGTGTCCATTGAGCAGATCGTATTAGTCCAGTACCTACTTTGCACCTTAATTATGCTGCCCTGGCTTGGCCGCCACGGCGTAAAAGCACTTAAAACTGATAAGCTGGGACTACACCTCATTAGAGGATTATCAGGCTGGCTATGTTTTTACAGCTACTATTTAGCCCTCAATGAGATCCCCCTCGGTGAAGCCTCTTTACTGCGTAACGCTGCTCCCTTAGTGGTGCCCTTACTGGTGCTGGTCTGGTTAAAAGAGCGTATGCCGCTGATAAACTGGCTACCGGTCATCATCGGTTTTATCGGCATTGCATTGGTACTTAAACCCGAAGGTAACGAATTTAACCCTTGGCACCTGGTCGGGGTTGCCTCTGCTATTTTGCTGTCGGTATCTATTGTCACCACTCGTGAACTCACGCTAACCGAACCGACCAACCGCATTCTTTTTTACTATTTCGGACTGTCAGCACTGTTCTCTTTACCGCTAGCGTTAGCCGACTGGCAACCCGTTGCATGGGTAAGCGTACCGTTAATGCTGGCGATCAGTTTATCGATCTGGGTCGTGATGTGGCTCTACACTAAGGCCTATAGCTATGCCAAGGCCACGGTGATTGCACCGATCAGTTATTTTGGCGTGTTGTTTGCCAGTTTACTCGGCTGGCTTTTTTGGCAGCAAGTTCCTGATATGATGTCCGTCATGGGGGCGATGCTGATAATCGGCGGCGGTATAGGCTCAGTTTGGCTGGGACGGGAGAAAAATTGATGTATCTAGCACTGTCTGATCTATTTTGGTTAACGCTGATTGTGTTATTGCTACTGCACTGGTGGCAATCACTCAAGATAAAAGAGGTCGCACTAAAAGCCGCTAGCCGGCATTGCGAAGAGCTTGATCTGCAGTTATTGGATCAGAGCGTCTACCTGCGTGGAATCTGGCTAAAACGCAATGACCAGGGCAAGATTAAAATTTGGCGTTCCTACCTATTTGACTTCACCGCCACCGGGGATGATCGAGCAAAGGGCCGTATCGCCCTACTCGGCGCACAGGTAACCGGCATCACGCTGGAAGCACATCGCATCTAACAAGCGCCGGTCTAAGCCCTGCTATCAGCACTGCATCAAAGCTGTAACACCACTAACTTAAGAGGGAACTGGCCATCAGGCGAGGGGAAATCCGTCTCGGGTTCAAGCCGCGTGATGCTTTTCACTGGACAGCCTGCCTTTTCGGCACAGCGTTGCACGGTATCCAGCCATTCAGCATAACTAACACTGGCCACATTGTTGGCACAGACCAATTGCCCACCTGGCTTCGTCGCTAATAAAGCGGGTTTCAAAACGCTGGGATAATCGCGGATCAAATCCACGGTACCAAACGCACTTTTCGCCCACCGAGGAGGGTCGAGAAACACTAGGTCAAACTTCTCCTCCCCAATTTTAGGAAAAGGTTTGGGTTTGCGACCACGGCCCACTCGCTGTTTAATCGGGATGCCTGCTAACTGTTTGGCGGCAGTAAAAAAGTCACTCTGAAAAAAGCTGATCTGTGACGCTTTAAGATCGTTAAGTTCCGCATTCTGCCGGCCAATATCCAACGATCGCGTGGAGAAATCCACATTCAACACACGACTGGCACCCGCAACCGCAGCCACCACACCCACACCACAGGTATAGGAGAAAAGATTCAATACCGACTTACCCGCCGCATGTTGCTGTATCCAGCGACGTCCTGCTCGCATATCTAAAAACAGCAGAGGATCTTGCCCTTCATGCTTACCTTTAACCCGGTAGCGCACACCCAACTCACGGGCCTCGCCCTCCCAATTATCCACGCGAAAATCATCACTCCGGCGGGAATTAGCCGAACTCCGGTCGTTATACACGCAGGTTAAAGCGCAGCCTAAAAAGGCTTCCACCTGCGTATGAATAGCCGCAGCCTGAGCCTCACTAATCGATTCATGGAAAGTCTGTATTAATAACTGCGGGCCATAACGATCGACGGTTAAACCAGGTCGGCCTTCATTGACACCATGAAACAAGCGATAGCAGTCGCTATTCTCAGCGTGCAACGTTGCCAATAACGCACTGCGATTCGTCAGCGCCACTTGGATCAGATCAAACATCAAAATTCCTTAAGCAGAGTAGCCATCAATTCCAGCCGTTCGAGGGGGCTAGTAATCTCCAGTAAGCGCTGTTTATCAGCGCCAGAAAAGGGTAATAGCGATGCTAACTGAAAACTAAATAGCTCAGCCGTGTCGACATTAATCCGGGATGCGTCGAATGATAACAGAGAATGCTGCTGAAGATGCGCGCAAATCATCTCAAGCTTGGCAGATTGTTCTTCGAGGTTAATCGATGAATTATCCGCTAAGATCTCAATGTAACCTTGCAATAAGCCATCCGTAGCCTGGTCGATATCAGTCACTCTGACCCGCTGCTGGCCTTGCACCTGAATGCCGATCATCTGGTTAGCTAACGGCTGCCAATCACTAATTATGGCACGGGTGCCTAGAGGATAAAAATCACTGTCGGGAGACGTCGCATCCCGCGTCTGAAGTACAACAAAGGGGCTATTATCAGCCAAGCATTCTTTAACCATACGCCGATAGCGCAGCTCAAAAATCTGCAGCGGTAACACTGTGCCCGGAAACAACACCACAGGCAGAGGAAATAAGGGTAATTTTTTCATTCGCTCATTATAGAGCGTAACGGCTTAATGGTGATAGCGAACCGAATAACGGCTGACAAATGCCCTTGCGCCAAAAAAAACGCATTGGCCATCACAGCAACAATGCGTTTTTTCTTTGAGATAAGGTGTTAAAAGTTAAACACCCGCGCCTCTTCGTTCATCAATGCGTCAGCCATAGCCGCCGGTTTAGCCGCACCGACACCCTCTAGCAACGCATCCATACCCATCCCCTTGTTCGGCAGGTACAGCGCGCAAACATCCACTTTAGCGCCACCCGACATCAACTTTTGCAGCAGCTGCTCGGGTGTTACATTCTTAGGCTTCAAAGGTGCTGATTGATGCCCTTTCAAGGCCATATCTCCGGCACTATCACATAACAGCACGCTCACTTGCGCGCCTTTCGCCTGCATCGCATTACCTAGCACCATCGCCATACCACGGGTTTGTTGTTCCGCACTGGTGAGGGTGATAACCACTTGATCAACACTGTCATCGGCAGTGGCGACAACCGGCGTCATTAATGAAGCCGCCATCACAGCAGAGGTTATTACTTTTTTCATCATGTATCTCCAAAATACAAAGAGACTCGTTCGTCTCTTTGATCACATAAACATCAATAGAGGTTACTTAGCGGGGTGCCATGCAACCGCAGGATCAACTTTGTAACTCCAAGGCAGACCCGAATTACGCCAACCATTTGCCGCCCGCACGCCTTTAGAGTCGCCCTCTTTCAGCTTGCCGCCTTCAAAACCATCGACCACCGTCCAAACGTTTTTATAGCCCTGCTCGGCCAAGACATTTACTGCCGGTGCACTGCGTGTTGAACCTGAGCGGCACATCATAATAATGGGGGTTTCTGCTGTTGCACCGAGCTGCTTAAGCTGCTCGGTTACCTGCTGAACAAATTGAGGGTTTTTTACCATCCCCCAACCCTGCTTATCATTCCAGACACGGGCATCGGCAATCATCCAAGGCACATGAATGCGGGTCGGCGAAGCAAATCCGGTAAATTTAATTTCGATAGGATCACGTACGTCGATCAGAATGGCGCTGCTATCCTGCTGCAATATGTCCCAAGCTTCAGTGGCAGTCGCATAAAGATCGAGGGTGGTTTGCGCAGACGCTTTTTCAGGCTTATCGGCCGCGAATGAGGGCATCGCTATGAAGCAACTTAACAAGCTAGCGGCAATTAAAGTTTTTCTCATAATCGGTCTCCACCGGTCTATCCTATTGGTGAAAACCACTATATTAGAATATTCTAATAAATAAAAGTCTTAATTATCTTTACCCAAATTTAGGGCATAAAAAAACCACTCCGAAGAGTGGTCTTAAATCGTATCGAGCCAGCTAAACAAGTAGCCTAAATACGCTTACGCTTGGTAATCCTGAGAAAGATCAAGCGTCGATAAGGTACGCTGACGGATACTGCGCAGCAATTCGCCATTATCGATTAAAGACTGACCATAAGATGGCACCATCTCCTTCATCTTCGCTTGCCACTCGGGGCTGGCCATGCGCTCAGGAAAACAACGCTCGATCACATTGATCATGGTCGGTGTAGCAGTCGATGCACCCGGTGATGCACCTAGCAGCGCCGCCAGACGTTTGTCTTCAGAGGAGATAACCTCGGTACCAAACTCAAGCTTACCCTTGCCCTGTTCGTTCTTCTTGATGATCTGTACTCGCTGCCCCGCATAAGACAGTTCCCAGTCTTCATCCTTCGCATCGGGGAAAAAGCGACGCAGAGAATCAACGCGATCACCATGGGATTGCATCACTTCGCTGATCAGGTAGCGGGTAAGGTCCATATTTTTAACCCCAACCTGCATAATCGGCTTGAGGTTATTCAGACGCATACTCAACGGCATATCCAACGCCGAGCCCTTTTTCAGGAACTTGGTGGTGAAACCCGCAAATGGACCAAACAGCAAAGCACGTTTGCCATCGATAATACGGCTATCTAAATGGGGAACCGACATCGGTGGCGCACCAATAGGCGCTTGACCGTAAACTTTCGACATATGCTGTTCAACGATCTCAGGCTTCTTACACACCAACCATTGACCACTGACAGGAAAACCACCATAACCGTCACCTTCGGGAATACCAGACATCTGCAACAGCGGTAATGCGCCACCACCCGCCCCGAAAAAGAGAAACTTAGTGCGGATATGTTCTGCTTCACCGGTATGGCCGTTCTTAACTTCAACGCGCCAATCACCATCACTGTACTGCGACATATCTTCAACGGAATGGCTCAATAACAATTCAAAGCCATCCTGCTGTTCAAGATAGTTAACCATGTTACGCGCCAACGCACCAAAGTTAACATCCGAGCCATGACGCACCCGGGTTGCAGCAACCGGCTCGGACGTATCACGGTTTTGCATAATCAGCGGCATCCATTGCCGTAAGACCTCAGGATCTTCAGAGTACTCCATCTCAGCAAATTGCGGTGTTGCGCTCAGTGTTTCATAGCGGGCACGCAGAAAGGCCACATTCTCTTCGCCCATAACAAAGCTCTGGTGAGGTACATTATTGATAAAGTTATGCGGCTCAGGCAGATATTTTTGCTCGACGAGATAGGACCAAAACTGCAAACTTTTTTCAAACGCGGCGTTAATATCAAATGCCTTGTCGGTATTGATACTGCCGTCTTCATTCTGAGAGGTATAATTGAGCTCGCAATAAGCCGCGTGTCCGGTACCAGCGTTATTCATTGCATCGGTACTTTCTTCAGCGACATGGTCAAGGCGTTCGACCATTGCAATTGTCAGGGTGGGATCCAACTGCTTAAGCAGAACCCCCAATGTGGTGCTCATCGCACCTGCACCAACCAGCAGTACATCAACAGATTTTGAGGTCATACAAACTTCGCCACTTAACTATAGATAATGGATGCAGAGACCCTTTCAGAAAGAAAGCTTTTGGCTAAACAAGTGAATACCAACAAGAAAAATAATGATATAACCGCTTGATATAACTGAAACAATCTCCGGCAGCCCGATCGATACTCGACTTACTCGTACTAATAAGCAGTCAATAATACCTCAGGCTTATGCTGTGCCGCTGATTATACGCATTCCTCTGAAAAAATCTTGTGCAACGCGGTAAAATGTCATCATCCCTTAGGCTTATTGTCATCCTAAAGTAGTAATTATTCCCTCTTTTTTTAACCAAAGAGAAATTGCCAAACACTCAATTTTGAACTAAGGGCTTATCGCCGCCTATGGGCAAAGCTAACTAACACTAAACAGGACCACTGATCCACTTAACAGCCCAATCATCAGCGTATCAGCCATGCTAGCACCTCCCCCAACAATGATTAAAAAGCTCGCTACGCCCTCTTCTTCGATAGACAGACCAGACAGACCAAACAGCCCTGAAGCAGTAGGCACAAAAAAAGGGCCGCAGCCCTTTTTCACCCCTCAGAGGGTTAAGAAATCTTAAACCTGCCCACTAAGCTTTGCAGCTTAGCTGCATCGTCGGCCAACTTCTTAACTTCCACTTTATTTTCACCAGCAATAATAGATGAGTTCTCAGAAAAACCAGCGATCTCGGTGACCGTTTGATTGAGGTTATCGCACACTTGGCTCTGCTCTTCTGCTGCCGTGGCGATCACGACCGACATATCCTGAATCTGATTCATATGTTCGACCACCTTATTCAGTTCACACATGCCCTTCTCGGACTGATGAACCGCCAAATCGGTCTGCTGAAAACTATGTTGCATACTGCGTACGGCTTCCCCAGACGCTTTTTTCAGCTGTTCAATACTCTCATGTACTTGCAGTGTGCTGGTCTGAGTCCGCGTTGCCAGGGTACGTACTTCATCGGCAACCACCGCGAAACCACGCCCCTGCTCACCGGCACGGGCCGCTTCAATCGCGGCATTCAGGGCTAACAGGTTAGTCTGCTCTGCAATTTCCTGAATCACACTGACCACCGAGATAATATCTTGAACATTATTCTCCAGTGTTGAGATCGCTTTGTTCGATCCGGAGACATCTTCCGCCAATACTTTCACCGCTGAGGTCAGCTCGGTAACACTCGCCCCAGCCCGACCAATATTATCCCGTGACTCATTGGTTGAGGTCGCTGTCTCAGCCGTATTGTGCGCAATATCAGCCGCAGTGGCAGACATCTCAGACATCGCCGATGCTGAATGCTCAATATGCACCTGCAATTTAGCCTGCTGCTCACCAACGGCATGAATACGATCACTGATAGAGGCCGCTCGTTGGGTTACAGTGGCCGACAACTTCACCAGATCACTGATCATATTTTGTAACGTTTCGAGGAAACTATTGAAGTTTTGCGCCAACTCTCCAAGCTCGTGGTCACCATCTACCTGCAACCGGGCACTAAGGTCAGCATCACCGGACACCAACTCTTTCATTGACCCAGAAAGACGCTGTAGTGGCATCATCACGGATCGCTTAACCAGCGAACTAAAGATAATCGCCAAGATCAACAACACCGCACTGATAATACCGAAATAAATTAACAGCATAGATTGACTGTCAGCGGACCCCTGCTTCATCTCATTGATAACAGCGTGAACATCATCCAGATAGAAGCCTGCACCAATCATCAAATCCCAGCGTTCTAGATAGAGAGCATAAGAAAGCTTCTCTTCGGCGATTTTCTGATTAGGTTTAGGGAAATGATAACTAACAATACCGCCACCATTTTTACCCGCCTTAACCAGCTCGCGAATCAGGTAGACGCCATTCGCATCCTGTAGATCCCAAAAGTTTTTGCCGATACCTTTATCGACACTACCCAGAAACACCCGATCGCCGTTACTGGTATAGCCAAAAAAGTAACCGTTATCACCAAACTTTAAATTTCGTAAGGTTGGCAACGCCTCTTCTAGCGATCCGCCCGCTTCATATATATGACTAATAGCACTGTAGGCCATCTCATTCATAAATTTAAGTTGCTCACGCTTGGTCTCAAGAAATTTTTCTTGTGTCAGTTCTAGCTGATGTTGACGTAGTTGCTCACTCTCAAAAAATGTCAGCATAAATAGGGTGATGGATAACAAAATAACCGGGGCAGCGCTCATGATGGTGAGGCGCTTACTGATGGATAGGGCCATTATGCTGAGTCTCTTATGGTTGGTTACTATTCATTACATACACAACCCACTCTTTTTTCAAACTAAAAGTCCCCATTTCGAGGGGTGCATTCAAAATGCACGTGGGTAAATTGGGGGTACAAAAAAAGCGGCCTGCGCCGCTTTTTCGCACTGTCGGCGAGATTAAATATCAATCACATCAAACTCAACCAGCGGGCTGACATCTTCATCATAGTCGACATCATCAAGACCGAAACCAAAGAGTTTCAAAAACTCATCTTTATAGAGTTGATAATCAGTCAATTCAAAGAGATTCTCGCTGGTGACTTGCGGCCATAGCTCGCTACATTTTTGCTGAATATCGTCGCGCAGTTCCCAGTCATCCATGCGCAGTCGGTTATCGTCATCCACCTTGCCAGTATTGCCCGCAATACCAGTGCTGAATAAACGGAACACCTGCTCCATACAGCCCTCATGAACACCTTCGGCGCGCATGATCTTGAATACCATCGAAAGATATAATGGCATCACCGGAATGGCTGAACTGGCCTGAGTAACGACTGATTTCAATACTGCAACATTCGCACTACCGCCTTTGGCAGCCAACTTAGTATTTAGCTCGCCCGCCGCACGATCAACATCTTTCTTCGCCTGACCCAGTGCACCGTCCCAGTAAATCGGCCAAGTAATATCAGTACCAATATAGCTATAAGCAACCGACTTACAGCCTTCGGCCAGCACACCGGCCTCATCCAGCATATTGACCCACAACTCCCAATCTTGACCGCCCATCACGGTGACTGTATCGGCGATCTCCTGCTCGGTCGCAGGTTCAACTTCCGCTTCGATAATAATATCTTTATTGGTATCAATCGCCGTTGAACGATACGTTTCACCGATAGGCTTTAAGCATGAACGAATGACTTCACCGGTATCCGGCATCTTACGGACCGGAGATGCGAGGGAGTAAACCACCAGATCAATCTGACCTAAATCTTCTTTAATCAGATCAATGGTTTTTTGTTTCGCTTCATTGGAGAACGCATCGCCATTCAGGCTTTTCGCATACAGACCCGCTTCATGGGCTTTCTTATCAAAGGCGGCAGCATTGTACCAACCGGCTGTACCCGTCTTTCTTTCCGTCGCTGGCTTTTCAAAAAACACACCGATGGTCGCGGCACCACAACCAAATGCTGCGGAGATACGTGACGACATACCGTAACCGCTAGACGAACCGATCACCAACACACGCTTAGGGCCATTTTCGATCGGTCCCTGCGCCTTGGTGTAATCGATCTGCTCCTGAATATTACGTTCACACCCTACTGGATGGGTTGTGGTACAGATAAAGCCACGAATCTTCGGTTTGATAATCATTATGGATCCACTTTACTTGTCATTCTCTCTGGTGGATGCAGTCATCGCATCCGGACGAGATGTTTTGAAATCGTTGTTTAAATCGGCATCTGAAACAGCCGGTTAAGATAACCGATTTTAGCCCTCTAATACAGTTAAAGCCGAACAAACGGACATAAAAAAAGCCCGCTTTTAGTGAAAAAAGCGAGCTTTTATCGGGTTTTAAACTGTAATCAGTGCGGATATATCATCCCACGAGCCATTTTCCACCCTCATCTAAGACGATGTTTATAGCTTAGCGTCCAGCTCAGGCACTGCTTCAAACAGATCAGCAACCAAGCCATAATCGGCCACGGAGAAGATGGGAGCCTCTTCATCTTTATTGATCGCAACAATCACTTTAGAGTCTTTCATACCCGCCAAATGCTGAATCGCACCGGAGATACCCACCGCAATATAGAGATCCGGGGCAACAATTTTACCGGTCTGACCAACCTGCATATCGTTAGGTACAAAACCCGCATCCACCGCTGCACGAGATGCGCCAACCGCAGCTCCGAGCTTATCAGCCACTGACTCAAGCAATGCAAAGTTATCGCCATTGCCCATGCCTCGACCACCGGAGACGATAACACTTGCAGCGGTCAACTCAGGGCGATCGCTCTTGGCCATCGTTTCACCGATAAAGCTTGAGATGCCGGCATCATGGACCGCCGCAACAGCCTCGATCGGAGCACTTCCGCCTTCAGCGGCTGCCGCATCAAACCCAGTAGTACGCACGGTAATGACCTTGATTGCATCAAGAGATTTAACCGTCGCAATCGCGTTGCCCGCATAGATAGGACGGGCAAAGGTATCTTCACTCTCTACCGCAATAACATCCGATAGCTGCACGACATCAAGCAAGGCGGCCACCCGAGGCATCAGGTTTTTACCGCCCGTCGTAGATGGAGCGATAATATGGCTATAGCCCGCACCCAACTCTGCTACCAACAAACTCATGTTTTCGGCTAGTTGATGTTCATAGGCTGCGTTATCTGCCAACAACACCTTGGTGACACCGGCAACAGCGGCAGCTTCATCGGCCGCAGCCTGACAGCCACCACCGGCGACTAACACATGGATATCCGTTGAAATTTCAGCGGCCGCGGTAACGGCGTTTAAAGTTGCGCCTTTAAGAGATTGGTTATCGTGTTCTGCAATAATCAAAATAGCCATCAGATCACCTTCGCTTCATTCTTCAGTTTATCCACCAACTCCTCAACCGAGGTCACCTTAATACCGGCTTGACGATCAGCTGGCGGGGCCACTTTCAACAGTTGCGTATGGGCTTTAACCTCAACACCTAAATCGGCTGGTGTTTTAGTGTCCAATGGTTTGCGCTTCGCTTTCATGATATTCGGCAGTGACGCATAACGCGGTTCATTCAAGCGAAGATCGGTGGTCACAATGGCCGGCATCGCCAGCTCAACAGTTTGCAGGCCACCATCAACCTCACGGATAACCTGGACCTTATCTCCTGCCACTTTAACTTCAGAGGCGAAAGTCCCCTGCGGCATATTGGTCAACGCAGCCAACATCTGACCGGTCTGATTATTATCGGTATCGATAGCCTGCTTACCCATAATCACCAGCCCTGGCTGTTCTTCTTCAACCACTTTAGCGAGTAACTTAGCCACGGTTAAAGATTCCAAATTGTCATCGGACTGAATCAGTATGCCCCGGTCAGCCCCCAGTGCCAACGCGGTTCTAATTTGTTCCTGAGCGGCCTGCGGCCCCAACGAAACGACGACGACTTCAGATGCCACCCCAGCCTCTTTCAGGCGTACAGCTTCTTCGACGGCGATTTCACAGAACGGATTCATCGCCATTTTTACATTATTCAGATCAACGTCACTGCTATCAGACTTAACACGTACTTTTACGTTGTAGTCGATAACTCGTTTGACAGTTACCAGCACTTTCATCTGTCTACCGCCTTTGCTTTTATATTATCAATAAGTGGATCGGTGTTAATGCTTATATCCAACGAAAACATACACTTGGATTCTCGCCCATTCTACAGCCCAAAGGCTATTACGCAACAACCCGATCAGGGGGGTCAGCAATGACAAGGCACTCTCAGGATGCCGTGCTAAAGCCTACACCCACTTTAGTCGGTTATTCGATGATCGCCCACTAAAACTGCGGCTGCCCGTCACCAATGTCATATACGATTAATGACAGGCAAACAACTCGCAGCTTCAGCCATCACCGCAGACGGCTATCAGCGCATACCTGCACGATCCATGAGTTCGGTTATTTCCGCCAAAATACTTTCGTCATCGATTGTCGACGGCATTTTATATTCATCATTGGCAGCAATTTTACGCAAAATCGCCCGCAAAATTTTACCGGAACGGGTCTTCGGTAAACGCTGCACGATAATGGCACGACGGAAGCACGCCAGCGCTCCGACTTGATCACGCACCATCTGCACCAACTCGGCTTCGAGCTGAGCTTCATCCACCTCTTCGCCCGCTTTTAACACGATAAGTCCCACTGGCACCTGCCCTTTCATAGCATCATTGGCACCGATGACTGCACATTCAGCGACCGCCGGATGGGAGGAAACCACCTCTTCCATCTCGCCGGTTGAAAGACGATGCCCGGAAACATTGATCACATCGTCGGTGCGGCCAGTAATGTAGACATAGCCATCGTCATCGATAAAGCCACCATCTCCGGTGTGGTAATACCCGGGGAAAGCAGTCAGGTAGGAGTCGGTAAACCGCTGAGGTTGATTCCAGATATCCCAAGCGACACCCGGCGGCATCGGCAGAGTAACGACAATATTACCGGTTTCGTTCGCTTCAACCGGCTGCCCTTCGCCATCGACAACGCGGATATCATAACCCGGAATCGCTTTATTGGTGGAACCCAAGCGCGCTTCAGATGGATTGTCCCAGCCCATCATCGGCGAGGTCATTGGCCAACCGGTTTCCGTTTGCCACCAGTGATCGATCACCGGCACTTGAAGCAAAGTATCGAGCCATTGATAGGTGGACGAATCGAGTTTTTCACCGGCGACGAACACCCAATTCAGGCTGGATAGATCATATTTCTTCGCCAGCCCCCCTTCAGGGTCTTCTTTGCGTATTGCTCTAAACGCCGTGGGCGCACAGAACATCGAATTGACTTTATATTCATCAATCACACGCCAGAAGGTGCCCGCATCAGGGGTTCTAATCGGCTTACCTTCGAAGAAGATCGCACTGCAGCCCCCCATCAGCGGCCCATAGACGATAAAGGAGTGGCCCACAACCCAACCAATATCGGATGCACCCCACCACACATCACCGGGGTTCATACCATAGACATTATGCAGTGCGTAGTTCAGCGCCACCGCATGGCCGCCATTATCACGGACAATGCCTTTCGGTGCGCCGGTGGTGCCTGAGGTATAAAGAATGTACAGCGGATCACTGCCTTTAACGGACACACAATCGGCAGGCTCTGCGCCATGCTGACAGTCATACCAGTCCAGATCTTGCTCGCCATTCATCTCGGCCATCAACATAGGTCGCTGGCAGACTATCGTATGGTCAGGCTTATGGCTTGCCAGATCGATCGCTTTATCGACCAACGGCTTATAAGCAATGGTCTTATCAAATTCGATACCGCAGGAAGCGGTCAAGATGACCTTCGGCTTGGCATCATCAATACGAATAGCCATTTCATTAGCCGCGAAGCCACCAAAAACAACCGAATGAATCGCGCCCAAGCGAGCACAAGCCAACATCGCTACGGCGGCTTCGGGAATCATTGGCATATAGATAACAACCGTATCCCCTTTGCCAACGCCCAGCCTTTTTAAGCCGCCCGCGAAGCGAGCCACTTTGGTGTGCAACTGTTTATAGGTAATCTGTTGTTTGCTGTTGGTCGCGGGTGAATCGTAATACAGGGCAACCTGATCGCCTCGAGTTTCGAGGTGTTGATCCAGTGCGAGATAGCAGCTGTTCATTTCGCCATCAGCATACCAACTAAAGGTGCCATTTTCGGTTTTGCTCAGAATCGTTTCCGGCGCTTTAAACCATTTAATACGCTTTGCTTGTTCAGCCCAGTAGGCTTCTGGATTCTGTTGCGCAGCCAGATATTCTTCGTTATATCCCATTACCGACTCCGGATTGTTTTTATAGGGGGAGTCTGCCGGCGATGAAACCGGCAGCGATGCTAGATGATCAGCGCTAATTAACTGTCTTGATACAGTTTAATGACGCTCGAGAAATCGAGACCGCCATTGCCTTTTGATTTGTGCAGGCTAAACAAAGAACGGGCGGCGGAACCCATTGGCACCGGTGAATTACTCTGCTGACTCAGCTCCATTGCCAAACCAAGATCTTTAAACATCAGGTCGACTTGGAAACCACCTTTATAGTCATTGGAGGAAGGTACACCCGCCATCACACCCGGCACTGGGTTATACACTTGCAGCGCCCAGTTATTACCAGAGCTTTGCTTCATAATTTCAGATAACACAGCGGGGTCTAGGCCATTTTTCATGCCCATATTCAGCGCTTCACTGGTGCCCGCCATCAGAATCGACAACATCATGTTATTACAGGCTTTGGCTATCTGACCGGCACCGCTTTGACCCGCATGGAAGATGTTTTTACCCATGCAGTCTAAGATAGGTTTTGCCTTGGCAAACTGTGCCTCTGTCGCACCCACCATAAAGGCCAGCGTTCCCGCTACGGCACCACCAACGCCACCGGATACCGGTGCATCGATAAAGCTCAAACCACGCTCATTGGCTGCGGCCGATACACTTTGAGCCGTCGCTGCATCAATGGTTGAAGAATCAATGATCAGCGCATCTTTGGAGATCACATCAAACAACGGTGCATCACCGGTTTGATACAACCCTTTAACATGTACACCGGCCGGTAACATAGAAACAATAAAATCAGCGCCGGTCGCCGCTTCAACTGCCGATGCCGCGGCATGCCCGCCCTCGGCCGCAACGGTATCTAGCGCTGCCTGTGATAGATCAAACGCGTTAACGTCATGTCCTGCTTTCAGCAGGTTAATTGCCATTGGGCCACCCATGTTGCCCAGTCCGATAAATCCTATCGTAGCCATATCACTTTGCCTCTTATATTTATTCTGGACCTCAACCGCCGCTGACTGAACTCGCCGCTCGACAACGCTCGTTGGTTGTCGTAACAGTGGCGCACTTCAGCCGGGCTTATCGATGTCCTTGGATTGCAAAAAATTGTTATAAATCGTTTTAAACCGGAACCTGCACGCTGTGATTTAAGCTTACAGCGTCGCCAAAGGGTTAACCGCCCAAGGCGCGATAAAGAACTGATCGACAAACGCCGGATCAACCTCTTGTACCGTTTTGTAGGTCCATTGAGGTGCGCCGTCTTTATCAACCAACAACGCCCGCACACCTTCCGGGAACTCACGGTGTTTACAGCTCTGTACTGACAGCACCAGTTCGCTCTCAAACACCTCTTTAAGAGACATATGCTGAGTCACTTCAAGCTGTTTCTTAATCAGGTGAACCGCCAATGGGCTACCATGACTGATCGCTTTTTTCGCCCGTGAGATCCATTTATCGTCGCTTTCAACAGCCATCAGTCCCTCGACCAAGTCGGATAACGAATCGGTATCGGTGACCTGTTGAATAAAGCGGTAATGATTCTGTACCGGCGAGTCAGAACTAAAGGCGTCTTGAGACTCGGTTTCTAGTTGCCGTAACACCCGATTAGTCGCACTATAGGCGCAACCTTCCCATTGTTCAGATTGCAGCTTTTCAACCAAATCAGCGCGGCGATCTGAGGCAATAAATCGATCCGCCAGTCCTAAGAACAGCGCATCAGCAGCATTCATCGGATTACCGGTCAGCCCTAAGAACAGCCCCGTACGGCCCGGCATATGATTCAAAAACCAGCTACCACCGACGTCCGGATAAAGCCCAATCGTCACCTCTGGCATCGCCATATGAGTACGCTCGGTTACAACCCGATGGCTACAACCGTTCATCAGGCCCATACCGCCGCCCATGACGATACCGTGGCCCCAACAGATAATTGGCTTAGGGTAGGTATGGATGCTGTAATCGAGGATATATTCTCGGGTGAAGAAATCGGTAGGGAAATCAGGATCGGCATCGCCGGTCATCGATTTGTATAGATTGACCACATCGCCGCCGGCGCAAAAGGCTTTCTCACCTGCGCTATCAAATAGAACGGCAACAACAGAATCATCGTCTTTCCAGCTATCGAGCTTCGGTTGAATCAGATCGATCATCTCGAGTGTTAGGGCATTGAGGGTACGTTCAGCATTTAGCTGAATCTCAACAATCTTTTTGCCATCTTGGGTCGGATATTCATTAAACAGTACACAGCTCATTTTTATTCTCCTGTATACCGCTTAGCGGTTTTTCCATTCGGGGGCACGCTTACCAAGAAAGGCGTTTACACCCTCTTTTTGATCTTCGGTAAAGAACAGATCAACAAACAGTTCACGTTCCAGAATATAACCCGCATCCCAGTGATGGGTACGATTATTCTGAATCAGCTGCTTACAAGAAGCTACCGAGGTCGGACTCTGCTGTGCAACATTGGCAGCGAGTTCAAGCGCTTTCTCTAGTGCTTGCCCCTGGGGAACAACCTCTTCCACTAAACCAATCTCCTGCGCTTTGGCGGCTTTGATACGCTCACCGCAGAGGATCATGCGTTTCGTCCAACCTTCACCCACCAGCATGGTCAAATTCTGTGTCCCACCCGCGCAGGGCAACAAGCCGACCTTCGCTTCTGGCAAGGCCATCTGCGACTGTTCTTCCGCGATGCGAATATCGCAGGCCAACGCCACTTCCAAACCGCCCCCCATGGCAAAACCATTAATCGCCGCGATAGAGACACCGCGGAACTGACTCAAGGCCTCAAATGCTTCACCAAAATAACGCGCCATATCCCGGGCGACGCTACGATCACCATCGGCAAATAGGTTCAAGTCAGCACCGGCGGAGAAAAATTTTTCGCCTTGGCCGGTAATCACCAGGCTATAGATTGTACGATCAGCATTCAGCTCTTCAACTAACGCCTTCAGCCCTTTTAGGCTCTCTTCAGTCCAGGTGTTGGCTGGCGGGTTGTTCATGGTCAGCAGGGCAATATTGCCCCGTTTCTCAACGATCAGCTTGTCAGTCATATTGATCTTCCTTTGCAGTCTTAGCGGGTGCTTGTCACACCTTTTATATTTATCTAAGCGGTTTATGCTTATCCGTTCATGCCCCCGTTATAGCAGTTCAGCAGCATTTTCCAGTAACAGTCGACGGGCAATAATAACATTCATAATTTCGTTGGTGCCTTCCAGAATCCGGTGTACCCGGTTATCTCTCAGGAAGCGTTCCATTGGATACTCTTTGATATAACCATTGCCGCCAAAAATTTGCAGCGCTTCATCGGCCACGCTGAAACCGACATCGGTGGCAAAGCGTTTAGCCATGGCACAGTAAGTGGTTTTATCCGGATGATTATTGTCTAAGCGGGAGGCCGCCATACGCACCATTTGACGGGCAGCCACTAACTCGGTGGCAGCGGTGGCTAATTTAAACTGTAGTGCTTGAAAGTTAGCCAAACTTTGGCCGAACTGTTTGCGTTCGTGCATATACTCGGTGGCATTATTTAATGCTTGCTGGGCGGTGCCAACCGAACAGGTGGCGATATTAATACGTCCACCATCAAGACCGCGCATGGCGATCTTAAAGCCGTCCCCTTCCTGACCTAGGATTGCCGAGGCAGGAACCCGCACATCTTCAAAGGTAATCATGCGGGTCGGCTGACTGTTCCAACCCATTTTTTCCTCTTTACGGCCATAGGTAATGCCGGGTAGTTTCGCATCTACGGCAAAAGCGGAGATACCTTTCGGGCCATCTTGACCGGTACGCGCCATCACCACCAAGCAGTCAGTCGCACCGGCACCTGAAATAAAGATTTTGCTACCATTGAGTAGGTAGTCATCGCCATCACGACGAGCGGTGGTTTTCAGCGCCCCCGCATCGGAACCGGCATTCGGCTCGGTCAAACAGTAAGAGGCTAACTTCTCACCGGCGGTCAATTCAGGACACCACTGCTGACGCACAGACTCAGCGCCAAATTCAGAGATCATCCAGGTAGCCATATTGTGAATGGTGATAAAAGCCGTGGTTGAAGTGCAGCCCATTGCGAGCTGTTCAAAGATAATACTGGCGTCTAACCGGCTCAGCCCTAAGCCTCCGACATCCTCATGGGAGTACAAACCGCAGAATCCCAGCTCACCTGCCGCTTTTAATACCTCGACAGGAAACGTTTGGTGCAGATCCCATTCACCGGCATTCGGGGCCAGCTCATTCTGAGCGAACGCGCGGGCCATATCGGCAAACGCTATCTGCTCTTCGTTCAGTTCAAAATCCATAGATACTCCGTACTTAACAAACAGGTAGATTCTTATTTTTATAACAGCTGAATCTTTTTCGTTGTGCGTCTACTGACGAAGCCCGCCAAGCAGACTCGCGTCCGACTTAGCAGGCATAATAAATCGTAAGCGCCTGATTATCAGACGCTAAACGATTAGCGTTACTTAAGGGTGATCGTGGTGTTCACACCATTATCAATATCATCCTCAAACCAGCGGGCAGTCACTGTCTTAGTTTCGGTGTAGAACTTAACCGCCTGCTTACCATAAGCATGCTGATCGCCGTAGAACGACTTTCTCCAACCGGTGAAAGAGAACATTGGCAGAGGCACGGGTACAGGTACGTTGATACCGACCTGACCGACCTTAATCTCATGCTGATACTTACGCGCCGCGGCACCCGAAGAGGTGAAAATAGAGGTACCGTTACCGTATGGGTTTTCATTGATCAGCTGAATCGCTTCTTCAATCGTATCCACTTCGAGGGTAATCAGAACCGGTCCGAAGATCTCTTCTTGATAGATCGACATATCGCGGGTGACGTTGCGGAACATGGTTGGCCCAATCCAGTTACCATCAGGATAACCTTCGACCACACATTCAGAACCATCAAGGATACAATCAGCACCGGCATCTTTACCCTCTTGAATAAAGTTAAGTACCTTCGCTTTAGCCTGCGGATTGATCTGCGGACCATAACCGGCTTCTGGATCGTTCCATGCACCTGGGCGTACTTTAGCCAGTGCATCACGTACTTCAGGAATCCACTCACGGGATTTACCAACAAACACAGCCACCGAAATTGCCATACAGCGCTGACCAGCAGCACCGACAGAAGCACCGGCAATACTGTTAACAACCTGATTCTTAGCCGCATCCGGCATAATGACCATATGGTTTTTAGCACCGGCAAACGCCTGTACCCGTTTCATATGGTCAGTACCGGTACGATAGATATGCTCACCGACCGCAACCGAACCCACAAAGGAGATCGCTGGGGTATCTTTATGCGTTAACAGCTGATCAACGACATCTTTCGCGCCATGCACAACTTGCAGCAAACCTGCAGGTGCGCCGGCTTCTTGAAACAGTGCCGCCAGACGCATCGGCGTCAGTGGATCCTGCTCAGAAGGTTTCAATACAAAGGTGTTACCGCAAGCGATCGCCATTGGGAACATCCACAGCGGAATCATCGCGGGGAAGTTAAATGGGGTAATACCGACACACACACCCAGAGGCTGAGTAATGCTGTAGCAATCGATTTTACGGGCAACGTTTTCAACCGTTTCACCCATGCTCAGGGAAGCGATATTGGCCGCATGTTCAACCACTTCGATACCGCGCCATACATCGCCCTTAGCATCATCAAAGGTTTTGCCGGTTTCTTGAGATAGCAGCTCAGCAATCTCATCATGGTTTTCTTTTAGCAATGCCTGATAACGCAGCATCAAACGAGCACGTTCGCCAACCGGCATCTCTTTCCATGTTTCAAACGCGGTTTTCGCGCTCTCGACGGCCAGCTCTACTTCATCAGCGGTTGCGCAAGGCACCTGTGCAATCACTTCTTGAGTGGCAGGGTTAGTCACCGGAATCCAGTTATCACTGCGGCTCTGAACCAGCTCACCGTTGATCAGTAAAGGAACTTGTTGCGTCATGTTTTGCACCTTCGTATTTATTGTAACGTTCTGATTATTGTTGTTGGCAGACCCCGTTAAAAACCGGATCACGCTGTGTGTATGGGGTCACATTAAAGCATAGCTTGCAGCTGCACATGATTGATAATGTTGCTATATTAATGGACTATATTGCTATTGAATACATGAATACCCTAATTAACCCTTTATACCTTAGTCGAGTAGCCACTGTGAGCACCCCATCAAACTGGCCCCTGCCCCCCCAGAGCATTCGCTTTGTTTTGCCCCATAAAATTATCCAAAAACTCAGTGATAATAGGCTTTCCAGGGATCTTTACCCATTAGGGGCCGGCTACTATAAACACGCGGTTGGGCACCGCATGGAACGCCTAAAACATGATGACCACTTATTGATATATTGCCTTGAAGGTAAAGGTAAAATCCGTGTAAACCAGAAGAATATTGCGGTAAATAGCGGTGATTTAGTGGTTCTTCCACGCGGCGCTGCACACCAATATGCCTCCAGCCCTAACTTTCCTTGGACGATCTACTGGTGCCATTTTGAAGGCGGGCTGGCCGATGATTTTATCGCTCACCTAGAGATTCCCAGCCACAAACCGGTGGTTCATCTGGGGCTGCACAGCAATCTAGTGGGTGAATTCGAGGCGCTACTTGAAGCCCGCCATAGCAGCTATCACCTAAATGCCTTTATTAATGCCGCCAACCAATTGCGGCAGATTCTCACCCATATCGCGCTACTGCAACCACTGGTGCGCAGCCAAGACGCCGATAGCTTCGACCTAGAAAAAATCCACAGCCTGATGCAGGCGCATATCCATGAACAACTGGATATCGATACTTTGGCGAACAGCGTCAATCTATCGAAATTTCACTTTATCAAACGCTATAAAGATGCCACCGGCACTACACCGATCAATCACTTTATCCAGCTCAAAACCCAACGGGCTTGCCACCTGCTGGATATCAGCACCCGCACCATTGCCGAAGTGGCCTTTATGGTGGGCTATGAAGATGCCTACTATTTTTCCCGTATCTTTAAGAAAGTGATGGGCATCTCGCCAACCCAATATCGAAAACTACAAGTCGGTGCTTGGTCCTATAAGAGTTTTAAACAAGAAAACTAACAGCATCCCATGCTATGCCCAGCGCTCATCAGGGCTGATGCACAACGAAAAAAACAAAATACTGTCACTAAACTGCAACCCATTCGCCTTAACTTATTGAGCTCTTTGATAAGCACTTTGGGATCGTTCGCATACCTCCTGAAGCACTTTCAACCTCTCGGGATGGTTCAAGCCTAAGCGCTTGACCCACCTTAATTTTGCCTGCAAGACGTTTCAGGAGACTCAAATGGCAACATCCACGACGTATCCCGCTCGATCACCCATGTCAGGCGATAGTAAGTTAAGCCTATTTTTCGCCATCGGTTTTATCGCCATGATTGGCTACTTTTTAGCATGGGGGCTGGATTACACCCAACACAACCATGTCATGATCTTTATGCTGGCTACCGCCTTCGGGGTCTTCATGGCCTTCAATATCGGCGGCAATGATGTCGCCAACTCCTTCGGCACCAGCGTAGGCGCTGGCACTCTGACGATTAAACAAGCACTGTTAGTGGCTGCCATTTTTGAGGTCAGCGGTGCGGTTATCGCCGGCGGCGAGGTGACGAAGACGATTCGTAAAGGGATCGTTGACCTATCCACCATCAATGTCGATCCCATGCAGTTCGTCTATATCATGATGGCGGCCTTACTTGCGGCCGCCTTGTGGTTATTAATCGCCACAAAACGGGGCTGGCCTGTTTCCACCACCCACTCCATTATCGGTGGCATTGTTGGCAGCTCCATCGCCTTAGGTTTTTTTGTCGATGGCCCTGATACCGCACTCGCCCTGATTAAGTGGGATAAAATCGGCACCATTGCGGTTTCATGGGTACTCTCACCGGTACTCGGTGGACTGGTGTCTTACACCCTGTTCTATCAAATTAAGAAATATGTACTGCGCTATAACGAAGCCACCGCTGAAGAGTTGGTGACCATTAAGCAGGAAAAGAAACAACATAAGGTGCAGCACAAAAAAGCGTTTGAGCATTTAGCTGAACTGCAAAAAATCGCCTACACCTCGGCGATGGCGCGGGATGCGCACACCGTGCGCGATGGTGATTTTGACCCCGAAGAGCTGGAGTCAGATTACTATAAAGAACTGCATAAGATCGAACAAAAGAAAAGTGAGCTTAACGCCACCCATGCTTTAGAAACCTATGTGCCGATCTTTGCCGCCCTAGGTAGTATGCTGATTGCCGGCATGCTGCTGTTCAAAGGGTTAAAGCATATGCAACTGGGTTTAAGTAGCCTAGATAACTACCTGATTATCGGCATGATTGGTGCAGCGGTCTGGTTGGTGATGGCGATATTTGCCAAAACACTGAAAGGCAAAGACCTCGATAAATCGACCTTTTTGATGTTCAGTTGGATGCAGGTATTTACCGCCTCCGGTTTTGCCTTCAGCCACGGCGCCAACGATATCGCCAATGCGATCGGCCCCTTTGCTGCCATTCTGGACGTACTACGTACCGGTGAAATGGGCTCCCAAGCAGCCGTACCAACTGTCGCTATGCTGACCTTTGGTATCGCCCTCATCGTAGGGCTTTGGTTTATTGGTAAAGAGGTGATTCAAACCGTCGGCCACAACCTCACGAAGATGCATCCTGCATCCGGCTTTGCGGCGGAATTATCAGCAGCGGGTGTAGTGATGCTCGCCTCCGTCATGGGCCTGCCGGTTTCGAGCACCCATATACTCATCGGCGCCGTGCTTGGTGTCGGCATGGTCAACAGCAATGCTAACTGGTCTCTGATGAAGCCTATCGGCATGGCTTGGGTGATCACCCTTCCCGCCGCCGCACTTATGTCGGCCATCACCTTCTATCTGTTGATGATCGCTTTTTAAGCGAGCTAACCCTTAATAACAACCAATAAAAAGCCAGACAGTAACGTCTGGCTTTTTAGGCTTTCACGGGTGAACAAGCCGCTGCTTAGTCACTCCCACTCCTGCATCACCACATGGGTGACAATTTTCACTCCACTGGGCAGCTCTTCATCCACCTCTTCAAGAATGTCATGCAAACGCTGCATCGAGGCAAACTCTAAGTACACCAGCAGATCCACTTCGCCACTAATCCCGTGACAATATTTCACCTCGGGATACTGCAAGAGAAACTGCACCAATGGACGACACTTAAAACCACCATGTTTAATCTCAAAATGTGCCTTGAGCGGGCCTTGTTGATCCAGCTTCGTCGAAGTGATCACCCGATATCCGAGAATATCCCCTTGCTCCTCCATCCGCTTCATCCGTTCAGAGACAGCGGGTCGCGACAGGTTCACCTGTGCGGCAATCGCCGAAACACTCTGACGGGCATTATCCCGCAGCGCGGCGATTATTTTCTGATCAAAACTATCCATGCGTAAACTCGGCTATTCAAATCGTCAGTAGCAATTTGAAAAATGCTGCAGATCGACGGTAAACCACGACGTAATATTTCCCGCACTCAGCGTACACTCTACTGACAAGATATATCGATCTGGAAAAAAGATGCCTAGGCTAAATCAAACAATCACCCGCTGGCAAGGGGTGGGACTCATTGCAACAACTCTTTTAGGCACCGGCGTGTTTATTCTGCCGCAACTTACGATTGCTGCCGCTGGCGATAAAGCCATCTGGGCTTGGGTTATTCTACTCTTGGGCATTCTGCCGCTGGCCTATATTTTTGCCGAACTCGGACGCCGCTTTACCCATTCTGCCGGGCCAGCTTACTTTGTTGAGCGTGCTTTTGGTCAACTTCCGGGTCGTATTATCGGCCTCTTATTTGTGTTTACCGTCCCCCCCGGGGTCGCGGCAGCACTGATGATGACCTTTAAGTTTTTACAACCCATTGTCACCCTAAGCGACAGCCAAACCCTCACCGCCGAACTACTTGTTTTACTGCTGATATTTTTTGTTAACCGGCGCGGCTTACAGTTATCGGGGCGGATACAAATGGCGCTCACCCTACTGATCTTAGGGGTGGTGTTAGCCATGATGGCCGCGGTTTTTATCCAGCCTCCGGTATTAACCTCAACCGCAGCCGTCAGTCCAGCCACGCCTCATGATTATAGCCATATCATGCAGGCGATCAGCCTAGCAATTTGGAGCTTTCTCGGTATCGAGGCGATCACCCACCTCGCGGATGAGTTTAAAGATGTACAACGGGACTTTATTCCTGCCACCCTATTTGGCATTACCCTCGTCGGACTGATTTTTATCGGTTGTACCTGGCTATCAATGATGGCGCCAGAACATCCATTAGCAATGGTCGCCGTGTTTGAGATGCTTTTTGGTCATAGTGGCCGCTGGGTCATTGGTGTATTGGGTTTTGTTAGCGGCATTGCCACGATCAATATCTATTTCGCCAGCCTGTCCCGCTTAGCTTGGAGCTTCAGTCGGGAGGGCATTTTACCCCGGCCATTACAGACCCTAAACCGTCATCAAATACCGGCGACATCACTGATCACCTTTATCACCCTCTCGGCGGTGATACTGATCATCAGCTATCTGGAAAAAATGGATTTCGCCGTGATGGCCCACTGGGTCAATGGCTCATTCATCCTGATCTATAGCGCAGCCATGTTGGCAGCCTGGAAACTGCTATCCCATCGCCATAAGCCGGCTATTATAACCGGGCTAATTGTCTGTGCGGTGTTTATCTACTGTCTTGGTAGCGCCATGCTCTATGCCTTGGTGCTAAGTCTCATCATCACCATCGCACTGCTGGCGCAACAACTATGGAAGCGTAGTCATCTGGTGGAGAAAAGCGCGGTCTATCATGATAGTCCAACGGATCTATAGACGATCCCGAGCTTAGTTTTACGTGACGGCCTCATAGCGAGCATAGAAACGTTTAAGCTCTCGCGGCTCTGGGGCCTGACCGGTAAAAATCTCTACATAACCGGGGATGCGCTGCAAGCGGATTTCAAGATCTTCATCCGCCTTCATCGAGATGTAGCCAATCTGGGTGAGATAGATGGTCCGCGCGCGCACATCCGCTTTATCCTCAGAATAGCCGAAGCGAATAAACATCTGACTCAAGGCAGACAACCGGGCGTTATCCGCCTCACTGATCTGCTCGGCCACCGCCGGAGATTGTAATGCCCAACTGCGCACCGCGAATTCAAATTGAGAATCAAACAGTTCCGGCTTTAACCAGCAATCAAACAGATTAAGTATCGCCTCGGCAATACTCTCTGAATAGACCTCGGTCTGCGCCACTAGATTACCGGTATTCTTATTACGCCATTGGTTCATCAGCGCATCGAGCAGTTGTTTACGGTCCTTAAAAAACCAGTAGAAGCTAGTACGCGAGAGTTTCAGTTTTTGCGCCAGTGATTGAATGCGCACAGCCTCCACGCCTGATTCTATCAAGGTATCGTAAGCGGCCTGCAACCAGACATCCGCTGATCCTCGCCAACCGCTGTCGGGAGTTGTTGCGCTGTCGGAGTTGCGTTTACTGTTCATATTATTCAGTTGGTTCCCCTCGGGACTATTTGTCTCACTGCTTTTTTTCAGTGCTTTTTATATCAGTATTTTTACCAGTGCTTTCATAACAGCGGCAGCGTGGCTTAGCCAACGTCTGCTTCAGATGAGGCTAGTAACAACCGACTCGCTAGAATCCACTTAACAATTTGATCCTAGTATACCTTGAGCGGATCGTTGAAATAAAATCCAAACACCATTGAACATTAAATTGACGAGAGTGTACATTTTAGTCTAAATTGAATATTCCATCATCATATTGATAACCGCTACGGAGGACTCAAGATGTCCAATGATCCATTGCTGCAACCCTATCAACTGAAACATTTACGCTTACGCAACCGCATTATGGTCACCGCTCATGAGCCTGCTTATTCCGAAAACGGTATGCCCACCGACCGCTATCGTGCCTATCATGTCGAACGTGCTAAAGCCGGGGTCGCCTTAACCATGACCGCCGGTTCCGCCGCCGTTTCATTGGACAGCCCGCCGGTATTCGATAACCTGCTGGTCTATAAAGATGAAATTGTGCCGTGGATGAAACAGCTTACCGACGAGTGTCACGAACACGGTGCCGCGGTAATGATCCAATTAACACACCTCGGGCGACGCACCCGTTGGGATAAAGGCGAATGGCTACCAGCCGTTTCCCCCTCCCATAAACGGGAAGCATCACACCGGGCATTCCCAAAGAAAATGGAAGACTGGGATATCCAGCGGATCATCAAAGACTATACCGATGCGGCTGAACGGATGGTGGCAGCAGGACTTGACGGTATCGAACTACAGGCCTATGGCCACTTGATGGATCAGTTCTGGTCACCATTGACCAACACCCTTGACGGCCCCTATGGTGGCGATCTCGATAACCGTCTGCGCTTTACCTTTGATCTACTCAAATCGATTCGCCAGCGGGTCGGCAATGAATTTATCGTTGGTTTACGTTACACCGGTGATGAGATGCTCTCCGGCGGGCTAACCCCTGATGATGGTTTATCGATTTCCCAGCGCCTTAAAGAAAGCGGCATGGTCGACTTCCTGAATATCGTCCGTGGTCACATCGATACCGATGCGGGCTTAACAGATCTTATTCCGATTCAGGGAATGCGTAACTCTCCCCATCTAGATTTCGCCGGTGAGATTCGTGCGGCCACTGAATTCCCGACTTTCCACGCCGCCAAAATCCCCGATGTCGCCACCGCCCGTTATGCTATCGCCAGCGGCAAGGTCGATATGGTCGGCATGACCCGCGCCCATATGACCGACCCCCATATCATCCGCAAAATTATTGCCGGTGATGAAGACAATATTCGCCCCTGTGTTGGTGCGAATTACTGTCTCGATAGAATCTACCAAGGCGGTGCCGCCTTCTGTATTCATAACGCGGCCACCGGTCGTGAACTAACCATGCCTCACGATATACCTAAAGCCGAGGTACGCAAGAAGATAGTGATCGTCGGTGCTGGCCCAGGCGGATTAGAAGCGGCACGGGTGGCGGCAGAACGCGGCCATGAAGTGGTGGTTTACGAAGCCCTAAACGATGCCGGTGGACAGATCCGATTGACCGCCCAAAGCCCCCGTCGTCACGAGATGATGGGTATTATCGACTGGCGTATGAGTCAATGCGAACAGCTAGGAGTCACCTTCCATTTCAACAGCTACGCTGAAGTGGAGCAGATTCAGGCAGAAAATCCCGATGTCGTGATTATCGCAACCGGTGGTTTACCCGATACTGAAGTGCTCGACAGCGGCAACGAATGGGTGGTTTCTAGCTGGGATATACTCTCCCGCAGCATTAAACCCGGCAGCAATGTTCTACTGTTTGACGATGCGGGGGATCACGCAGCCTTACAAGCGGCAGAAGTGGTTGCTAACAGTGGTGCTAAACTCGAAATCATTACCCCAGACCGTAGCTTCGCCCCGGAAGTAATGGCGATGAACCTAGTACCCTATATGCGCACACTGCAGCAACAGGATGTCACCTTTACCGTTACCTACCGTCTGAAATCCGTGAGCCGCGATGGCGATCAACTGCTTGCCACTATCGGTAGTGACTACGATGATGGCAGCCGCGACTTCACCCAGACCCGTCGCGTTGATCAGGTGATCGTCAACCACGGCACTCTGCCCTTCGATGATCTCTACTTGGACTTGCGCGCCCTGTCATCCAACGAAGGGGAAGTGAACTATAACGACCTCATCAATGGCCAACCGCAGACACTCACCAACAACAGTGAGGGGCAGTTCCAACTGTTCCGTATCGGCGATGCCATTTCGGCCCGTAACACCCACGCAGCCATTTACGATGCGCTGCGACTCGTGAAAGACCTCTAACACAGGCCCGCGTGTCAGGTTATTCCAACCGGATTAACCTGACCGCTTATCTTTATTAACCTTTTAACTCTTTTAACTATCTTAACTGACTGTCTTTACTGCCTCGGCGGTTGATACCCCCCGCACTGACCTCTTGCTGTTCCAGCTTAGTCTGACATTGAATACACAAACGTATACCGGGGATAGCTAAGCGACGTTTCTCGGGAATGACCCCATCGCACTCTTCACATTCGGCTAAACTTTCACCCGAATTTAAACGACTGCGGGCCAATTGCACAGCGTCGTCAACGCTTGCATCAATTTGATCCTGTACCGCACCATCACGTGCCCAGCCACCTGCCATGATCCACCTTCCCGTTTAATATCACTCTGGTTAAATCTGCTTGTGCTATTCAGCCCATCAAGGGTTATCCAATCTGCCGCGCTTTTTCAACGGCGGCGGCCAGTCCTGCATCAATCGACGCGGATAATGTAGAAGCCTGCATACATTTTAGCCCCGCAGCCGTAGTGCCATCATAATCAATCATGGCATCCACATGGGCTCGAGGAGAAGCCTCGGAATCTGCCAGCATCACGCCACTGGCATGAAAGAGCTGCCGTATCGCTCGTTCAGCAACCTTGGCGTTAATACCCTGATCGACCGCATAGTTCACCATACAATCAGCATAGTAAGCCACAAATCCGGGCACTGGGCCGATTAAAGCGGTGAACTGATCAATGTGCGACTCGTCAAACACTTCATCGGTCTGACCAATCGCCTCAAAAACATGGCTCACTGCAAGTCGGTCTGTATCGGTTATCGCCTCGCTGGCAAACCAAGGTGAATATGCCAAGCCTTTTTCAGCGGCAGGACTCGACATCGCCCGTATTACCCGACGACTGCTAGATAGCTGTTGCAGTTGTGCCAGCGTGACGCCAGCCATCACCGAGATGATCAAACAATCCCTCTTTGTCGCATCAATGTCTATATTACCGGACAGATGCGGCGGCACCGCCACGATAACGACATCGCACTGCTCAATAACGTCTTGGTTACGGGTGGTACGATTTATCTTAGGGTCAACGGCTTCATGATCAGCAGGAAGACGTCGACTAGACAACCATAGACGCTCGGGTGCCACACCGCTGCGTAATAACCCTTGGGCGATAGCGCCCCCCAACTGACCGGAGCCACCAATAATACCCACGCAAAGATTATCCCGCATATGTCACAACCCCCTTAAAACCCAAGAATCTATCGCTACGTTCACCCGATAATGAATGATCATTCTAGCCTATTGGCGAGTGAAAAAGCGCATCAAAAATCATCGCCGCCAGAGGCTGCTCCCACCGACAGATAACAAACCATCACCCTATAGGCGCCCTATCTCAGGACGATAACACTCAATAAAATCATCGCCGCCACAGGCAGCTCCCACCGACAGAGAACAAACCATCACCCTGTAGGAGCCCCGTCTCGGGGCGATAAGCCCAGATAAAATCATCGCCGCCAGAGGCTGCTCCCACCGACAGATAACAAACCATCACCCTGTAGGCGCCCCGTCTCGGGACGATAAACCCAGATAAAATCATCGCCGCCAGAGGCTGCTCCCACTGACAGATAACAAACCACCCTCTTGTAGGAGCCCCGTCACGGGGCGATAAACCCAGATAAAATCATCGCTGCTAAAAGCTCCCATAGACATATAACACGCCTATCCCTTGTAGGCGCCCCGTCTCGAGGCGATAAAACCATAAAATCATCGCCGCCACAGGCAGCTCCCACCGACAGATAACAAACCATCACCCTGTAGGCGCCCGGTCTCGGGGCGATAAGCCCAGATAAAATCATCGCCGCCAGAGGCAACTCCTACCGACAGATAACAAACCATCACCCTGTAGGTGCCCCGTCTCGGGGCGATAAGACTCAATAAAATCATCGCCGCCAGAGGCGCTCCCACCGACAGATAACAAACCATCACCTTGTAGGAGCCCCGTCTCGGGGCGATAAGCCCAGATAAAATCATCGCCGCCACAGGCAGCTCCCACCGACAGACAACAAACCATCCCCTTATAGGAGCCCGTCTCGGGGCGATAAGCCGGAAGAAACTACTGCTAGCGGAGACGACTCGACATTCAGAAGACAGCGCCTCCAACAACAAAAAGCTGTCACTAAGACGAAATAAAAATAAAGGGACTAACAGGGAGGGAAAAGATAGAGGGCAGCGCGGCGTTTCGCACTGCCGAAACAAACGAAGATTAATGCTCTGAGGTAAACAAACCACCGCCATTGCTAGTTAGCCCATCGATGAGATGAGGTTCAAGGGGTACTGTTTGATGGTTTAAATACTCTTTAACGGCTTGTGCCGGGTCGGTTTCATCGGTAATCACCGCTTCAATACCCATCAGGGCGGTCTTACCGATAAAGCCTTCACCCGCGCTGGCGCCAATCAAAGCGGCACAATCAGCTAATGGATGAGGCATATCATTTTTATAATGATGAAACACCAACGCTTTCGGTAGCGATATCAGTTCCAACATTTTCAGATGTGGCTTTCCCAACGGGGAGGCCCCCGTCATATCAGCCTTAAACACAATCCAGTTTTTACACTTACCGACATGTTCGGCTACCGTAACACCATCTCGGCTGGCTACTGCTATTTTCATCTGAATACCTCAATCCACTTACTGAATTTTTCTGATAATTGGTAACTAACGCGCATTAACAATGTGCGCCAGTTTACATAACTGACCACTGAAAACCCTGACTTCGGGCAGTTTTTGCGTTTTTAGGCAAAAAGTGGTCGTTTTTATTGAGTTATTATTAAAATATTGTGTTCAAGCGCCCCTCGATTGATGTTATATCAACCGAGCTGTAAACGTGGCATCGCATCCACTGCGTTTTCCATAGCGACATTCCACTGCTTACGCAGATCTCGCATATAGTCATCATCTTCACCAAACGAACGATAACGCCCGAGGGTCAAACTGCCATGTTGGAGAATATAGAGCTCAATCGGCGGCCCTACGGTGAGGTTACTCTTCAGGGTTGCATCCATCGAGATAAGTCCGCAGACCACAGCGCGATCAATCGACGTACTTTCCTGAATGACCCGATCTAAAATTGGCTTACCGTATTTAGTCTCACCGATCTGTAAAAAAGGCACCTGTGAGGAGCTGACGATAAAATTCCCTTGGGCATAGATCAAATACAGGGCGCTTTGCGTGCCACGAATCTCACCTGATAAAAGGAAGGTCGATTCAAACACCGAACCACCACCGGCTTTTTCCTGCACTTCCAAGCTAATGCTGCCAATATACTCAGCGGCTTGATGCATATCGACGACCGTGAGCAAGCTTGGCTCAGCACCGTTATTGATATCCCGCTCGATATTAGCGATCACCGCCTGTGTAGTAGCCAAATTACCCGCGCTGCACAATACAAACTGCCGCTCACCGGGCACACCGTAACGCCACATTTTGCTATAGCTGCTAATGTTATCGACGCCGGCACTGGTGCGGGAATCGGAAATCATTATGGTCGCTTCGCTTGTTCTGATACCCACACAGTAGGTCACTATACTCTCCTCAACACCTAAGAAAGGCCTCGATTGGCGGTCATTCGTTTGCTCGAATAGCACGAACATTCCGGCCTATATCGTTCAGGCTTTCTGATTTCGCACATTATAAGAGTTTTATAAAACAGAAGTGTTATTTATTTATGCTCATCGGCCTCTTTGGCTCGATCTAAAGTGACTGCTTAGGCGCAAACCCTTAGCCCAGCTGCTTTTCCAGCTCATCGACAAGATAACCCGCCTCGACTGCTTTCTCAGCAAAAACCCCCTGAGCATCAAGCAAACCACGGTTATAAAAATAAGGCCCTATTTCCTTAGCAAAGAACTCGAGTAAAAATTCAGCCTCAAAGCCGCCGATCTCTTGGTCCAATTCATCTTCAAAGTATCGCTTTACCTTGCTGACAATACGGTCGGTCTCATCTTTGGTAAATTTAATCTCACTCATTCGGGGCCTCGGCGTCGCTATGTAGACCACCTATTTTAATCTGAAAGTTCTGCCTAGGCGACCCGCCCTAGCAAGCCGATGCCCCATAGCGATCTAATGAATAGCCATAAAAATGCCCAAAACCACATCGCTGTCGTTTTGGGCGTCACTTCTAGCCTAAGGGTTAGCCTGCTTGCGTTAACTATGGGCCAGTTTCAACCCCACAATCCCCGCGCAAATAAAGCCGAGACTAACAATTTTGAGTATGTCAGCTGATTCATCAAACAACATAATACCCAATGTCGCCGTACCGACGGCACCGATACCCACCCATACCGCGTAGGCAGTACCCACCGGCAGAGTTCGCATCGCCACTCCCAATAAGAGGAAGCTCGCCACCAGCGACATAATAGTGCCGACGGTCGGCCAAAACTTGGTAAAGCCTTCACTATATTTCAGGCCGATAGCCCAACCAATCTCCAGCAATCCAGCCAGCACTAAAATAAGCCAATTCATAAACACCTCTCTGACAACGGGGTCGTCCCCAAATATGACAAGAGCGGTGAGGTCGTCCCCACATCAAAATAAGCGATAAGACGCTAATCCTGCGCCTCCAAAACGGGATTATAACGATGCTAAAGTCCGTTTTCATCCAACATATAGGAATAGCCGATACTCAAACACGCCGACTAGATTAAAACCAACAACACTTTTTAACATCATAGGTATTACAACCTAAGATCATTAACCCTGCTTTAACCTTGACCTTGTTATGCTTGCCATCTTAATAGACGTATACCCGTATTCTCCTATGCATAGCGTGAATACTCTGCTGTCTGAAGCCTCATCTTTTTATCGACTTATTTAAGGAACATTCCATCATGAAATACTCGCGCTATATCGGGGGGCTAGTACTTATCACCGCTTTAATCAGTGGTTGCCAGCAAGAGACGCCGGCAATGAGAGGCCCAACCGTTCCCGCCGTGTCCTATATTACGGTGACCAGCAGTAGCCACAACATTGACACACAGATGCAAGCACGGGTGGTCGCATCACAGGTTGCTGAAGTACGCCCACAGGTGAGCGGCATTATTCAACAACGTCAATTTGAAGAGGGTAACTTAGTCGAACAGGGGCAACTGCTGTATCAAATTGATCCGGCCAGTTATCAATCGGCTTATAATGAAGCTAAAGCCAATTTAAATAGCGCTAAAGCGGCACTGCACACGGCCAAACTCAAAGACCAGCGCTATGCCAAATTGATCAAACTGCAGGGTATTTCGCAACAGGATGCCGATGATGCTCACGCCGCCTACTTAGAAGCCAAGGCTAACATCGAGAAATATCAAGCGGCTCTGGAAACTGCAGCGATCAACCTTGAACACACCAAGGTCAAAGCCTCTATTTCAGGACATATCGGTATCTCTAGCGTCACCAAAGGGGCGTTAGTTACCGCACAACAAGCCTCAGCTTTGGCGACCATCCGCACCTTGGACCCAATCTATGTCGATATGACCAAGAGCAGCGCTGAACTGTTAAAACTGCGCCAACTGGTTCGTGAGAAAGACGTCACCCAGGGCACCACCGCCGTGACCCTGAAGCTAGAAGACGGCAGTGAGTATGATCATCAAGGCCAACTCAAAATGCAGGAAGTATCGGTGGACGCCTCCACCGGAACCGTTACCCTGCGAGCCGAGTTCCCTAACCCGGATGGTTTATTGTTGCCGGGAATGTTTGTCCGTACTCAAGTCAATGAAGCGGTAGATGAAAATGCCATTCTAGTGCCCCAGCAAGGGATCTATCACAGCGCCGATGGCACCGCTTATGCTTATGTTATTAGTGATGACAACCACATCGAAAAACGTATCGTACAGACCGTTAACGCGGTCGATAACACCTGGTTAATCGCCAGTGGTTTAGCGGTAAATGACAAACTGTTAGTGGAAGGCTCAGGCAAAGTCCGTCCGGGTAGCGAAGTAAAACCGATTCAAGTCGAAATGAATAGCAATGGCTCGATGGTCACCGTGGTAAAACCAAACACTGACACCGCCGCCATCCAAGGGGGAGCGTAACCATGTTTGCTCGCTTCTTTATTGACCGGCCCGTGTTCGCCTGGGTTATCTCCATCGTCATTATGCTAACCGGTATCGCCTCGATTATGTCGCTACCGGTCGCGCAGTACCCCAGTGTTGCGCCACCAGTAATCAGTGTCAAAACCACCTATACCGGTGCAGATGCCGCCACGGTTGAAAACAGTGTCACACAAATATTAGAACAACAACTAACCGGCCTTGATGGGTTACTGTACTTCTCCTCATCCAGCACCTCGGACGGTTCAGCCTCGGTCAATATCACCTTTGAACAGGGTACGGACCCTGACTTCGCGCAGGTTCAGGTGCAAAACAAGGTGCAGCAGGTTAATTCTCGCTTCCCTGAATCGGTGCAATCTCAAGGTGTTACGGTCACCAAATCAAACACTGATTTCTTACTGGTTACGGCGGTCTATGACACCACCGACCAAGCATCCGCGTTTGACATCTCGGATTACATCGCTTCCAACATGGAAGACTCCATCGCCCGTATCCAAGGTGTCGGTGATGTTCGCGTGTTCGGCTCACAATATGCCATGCGTATCTGGTTAGACCCGACTAAACTGGCCGCCTATGAGTTGATGCCCTCCGATATCACCAGCGCACTGGCTGCACAGAACGTGCAAGTGCCCGCCGGTAAGATCGGTGCGATACCAACACTGGCTAACCAAGAACTGAATGCCACCGTGACCGCTCAGTCGATGATGTCAACGCCGGAACAGTTTCGCAATATCATCATCAAATATGACGCTTCTGGAGCGAATGTACGTTTAAGCGATGTGGCTCGAGTTGAAATTGGCAGTGAAAGCTATAGTGCAATTCCCCGCTTAAACGGCCACCCGGCATCCGGTATTGCCGTGATGTTATCACCGGGCGCCAACGCACTCGATACCGCCACCCGGGTGAAAGATAAAGTAGCCGAGCTAGAAGCGAATTTACCCGATGGTTACGCCGTCACCTTCCCTCGTGACAGCACTGAATTTATCAAAATATCCATTAGCGAGGTGGTACAAACCCTCGCGGAAGCGATCGTATTGGTCGTCTTGGTTATGTGGCTGTTCTTACAAAACTGGCGGGCAACTCTGATCCCAGCGATTGCCGTACCAGTCGTGTTATTAGGCACCTTTGGTGTGTTGTCAGGGTTTGGCTTCTCGATTAATACCCTGACGATGTTTGGTATTGTGTTGTCCATTGGCTTGCTGGTCGATGACGCGATCGTGGTGGTGGAGAACGTCGAGCGATTAATGCGCGAGAAAAACCTCTCACCACGGGATGCCACCATCGAGTCGATGTCAGAGATCAGCAGTGCCTTGGTCGGCATCGCCGTGGTGCTCTCAGCGGTATTTTTGCCGATGGCCTTCTTTGGCGGCTCGACCGGTGTGATCTATAAGCAGTTCTCGATCGCCATTGTCTCCTCCATGACACTGTCGGTCATTGTTGCCCTGACACTCAGCCCAACGCTATGCGCTAGCCTACTCACCAAAACAGAACACAGCAGCGACGGCAAAGGCTTTTTCGCCGCGTTTAACCGGATGTTTGATCGCCTGACCGCCTCTTATACCGGCCATGTACAGGGCATTATCAGCCGCAAAGTCCGCTGGGTGCTAGTGTACGGCGTCATTGTGGTCATCCTCGGTCTGCTGATCGTGCGCTTGCCAACCAGTTTCTTACCGCAAGAGGACCAAGGCAGCACCATGTTCCAAATTAGCCTACCGGCGGGTGCATCGATCAAACGTACCCGTGCCGTGGCTGAACAGGTCGAGCAATATCTGGCTGAAAATGAATCCGATATTGTCCTGCGCGCCTTCTCTATTTCCGGCTTTAACTTCTCCGGTAGCGGGCAAAATGCAGGCTTAGGTTTCGTATCTTTAACGCCTTGGGATGATCGTACCCAAGAGGATCAAAGCGCCGATGCGTTGATTCAGCGTATGAATAAGAACCTCTCCTCCATCCGCGATGCGAATATTTTTGCCCTATCACAACCGGTTATTCGCGGCTTAGGTCAAAGCAACGGCTTTACCTTCGAGCTACAAGCCGCTGCGGGGACTAGCCGTGAAGAGTTAACCGCCTTAAAAGATGAACTCATCACACAGGCACGTCAGAGTGGTTTACTCACCTCTATCCGCGAGGGCGCCTTGAGTGTTACACCGCAACTTAAAATTGATATCGATAACGGCAAGGCGACCGCGCTCGGCTTATCATTATCCGATGTCGCCAGCACCCTCACCTCGGCTTGGGCAGGCACCTACGTCAATGACTTTATCGATGACGGTCGCGTGAAGAAGGTTTATGTCGCCAGTGATGCAGCCTTTCGGGCGAAACCTGAAGACCTAAATCAGTGGCATGTGCGTGGTAAAAATGCCGATGGCGAAACCACCATGACTCCCTTCTCGGCCTTTAGTAGCTCTTCATGGTCGAGCACGCCACAGAGCTTGTCACGCTTCAATGGTATCGCCTCCTATGAGATACAAGGCGCACCGGCCAGTGGCGTTAGCTCCGGTCAGGCGATGGACGAAATGGAGCGTCTAACCCAAGAAGTGGGCCAGGGTAAATTAACCTATGCTTGGAGTGGTTTGTCCTATCAAGAGAAACTCTCTAGCGGCCAATCGACTCTGCTCTATGCGATCTCGATCTTAGTGGTTTTCCTCGCACTAGCCGCCCTGTATGAAAGCTGGTCGGTGCCGCTGTCGGTTATTCTGGTCATCCCCCTCGGTGTAGTGGGTGCAGCATTAGCGACCAGTATGCGTGGACTGGATAACGACATTTACTTTCAAGTCGCGCTATTGACGACCATCGGACTGGCCTCTAAGAATGCCATTTTGATAGTCGAGTTTGCTGAAGCATCCTATCAACGGGGCATGTCGTTAGTCGACGCCGCCGTGCACGCAGCCAAACTGCGCCTACGGCCGATCATTATGACTTCGCTGGCCTTCATCTTTGGTACCTTGCCGTTGGCACTATCTTCTGGCGCAGGAGCTAACAGCCGGATCTCGATTGGTACCGGTATTGTCGGTGGTACTTTCACCGCCACCATACTTGGGATCTTCTTTGTACCAATGTTCTTTGTCTTGATCCGCAGCCTCTTCCCGAAAAGACGTCCGGTGTATGCCGACGCGATCAATCATGAGGACAACACCCATGACTAAGTTAATGGTTCCTCGCAGCATACGTATACTACCGCTAGCAGGTGCCATCCTGCTGGCCGGGTGTAGCTCTCTGGCGCCGGATTATGCCCGCCCAACATTACCCTTGACCGATGAGCTGCAAAACCAATCGGTTGCCGATAGCCAAGGCTTATCGAATCAGCAAGCGATGCAGTTGCCTTGGCAAAGCTTTATTAAAGAGGCGCGTTTAACTCAGGTGATCGAGTTAGCACTGAGCAACAACCGTAGCCTGCGCCAAACCCTGGCCGATGTTGAAGCCGCCCGTGCCAGCTATCGAATTCAACGGGCCGATCTGTTGCCTCAACTCAATGCGGGTCTCAGTGGCACACGCAGTGAATCGTCCGGCACGATCAGCTCAAGCTATGAAGCTGAGGTGGGTTTAAGCGGCTATGAGATCGACCTATTTGGTAAGAATCGCAGCCTTAGCGATGCCCAAATGGAAGCTTACTTAGCCAGTGAAGCAACGGCGAAAGCCGCCAAGATCACCCTGATTAGTGAGATCGCCAATGCTTGGTTAACCTTGGCTGCCGATCAAAGCGCTCTGCAACTCGCCAACGAAACCCAGCGTAATGCAAAACAGGCGCTGGCCATTACCCAGCAACGCTTAACCCTAGGGGTCGATTCACAGATCGATATGGTCAGTGCCGAGACCGTTTATCACAGCGCCCGCGCCGATATCGCCCTGTATACCACGCAAGTTGCACAGGACCTCAATGCATTGCGCTTGCTGGTTGGTGAGCACGTCGATAGCAGCTTATTGCCGCACGCCTTACCCGACAGTGATGCATTGGTGACGGACGTGCCTGCGGGGCTTTCATCGGCGGTGTTGTTGCAACGACCGGATGTGTTAGCCGCCGAACACAGTTTAAAGTCGGCTAATGCCAATATTGGCGTCGCTCGGGCAGCGTACTTCCCTTCCCTGTCATTAACCACAACCGGCGGGATCGCCAGCACAGTATTGGGTGATCTGTTCAGCGGTGGCGCTTCATCTATCTGGACCATCGCACCGAGCCTCAGCCTGCCTATTTTCGATGGAGGTGCCAATGATGCAGGTCTCGCCTATAGTGAAGCCCAACAGCGTAAAAGTCTGGCGGCCTATGAATATGCCATTCAAACGGCATTCAAAGAGGTGACCGATGCACTCGCTCGACGAGCCACCATACAGGCACAGCTCAATGCCCAGGAAGCCCTAGTGGCATCCGCCAACCGTCATTACGCCTTATCCTTAGCGCGTTATGAAAATGGCGTTGATAGCTTTCAAAATACCCTTGAGGCTCAGCGTACCCTGTATAGTGCCCAGCAAGCGTTAATCAGCACTCGACAGACCGATCTGGATAATCGTATTACACTGTATCGAGTATTGGGTGGCGGGTTAGCAGAAAGTGATACGACGCAGGGCTAAACTCGGCGCAACAGTGTCACATGTAAACAACCGCAAGGCCGCAGTGTACACTGGGTTTGGGATTAAAGGCCCAGAGGAATGAGGAGTCTTTGTTAAATGATCAACGTACTACTGGTTGAAGATGATATTGATCTTGCAACCACCATCGTCGATTACCTCGATATTGAGTCCATTAACTGTGATCACGCCAGCAATGGCGTCATGGGGTTAAACCTGATCCAGCATAATCATTATCAAATGATTATGCTGGATATAAATATGCCCAAAATGGACGGTTTAACCCTATGCAATACCTTGCGCGAGCAAGGTATGGATATCCCAGTCCTCATGCTAACCGCCCGCGACAGCCTAGAGAATAAACTCCAAGGCTTTGCTGCCGGCAGTGATGACTATCTGGTCAAACCCTTTGCCATGAAAGAGTTGGTGGCGCGGGTACAGGTGCTTGCCAAACGCCGCAGCGGTGAAGTTAAACGGTTGGTACTCGGTGATTTAAGCCTTGATTTAACCCAGCGTACCGCCCTGTTACAACAACAACCGTTAAAGCTATCCCCCCTCGCCTTTAAATTAGTAGAGGTGTTAGTGCGCGCCAGTCCTCAATCGGTAGATCGACAGCAAATTATGCAAGCGGTATGGGGCGATGAACAACCTGATAGTAATAGCCTAAAAGTGCATATCTATCACTTGCGCAAACAACTAGAAGCAACGACCAGCAACATTAAGCTAGAGACGATCGCCGGTGTCGGCTTTGCCATTAAAGAACAGCATGAAGGAGCAGTAGAGTGAAAATTAGGCCAAGCCTACGGCTGTATTTCTTTATCAGTGTCGTGCTGCTTGGCTCAGTGATGGCGATCGGCTTTTCGCTGTTAAGTGTGAATTACTTTATCAATGGTCTTGATAAAGGGATCATTGGAGTGATGATCGATATCGCCAAAACCACTGATGTTAAAGAGGGCCAGCCAGTTGATGTGATCGGTTTTAATGTCGCTAGTCGTTGGCAGGACACCCCGGAGATTATTCAGCAGCAGTTTGTTTCGCCACCGACAGAGGCCAATCAATTGCAGAAGCTTAAAGAACAATCGTCGATCTTTTCAATTCCTGAAAATATCTATTTTGTCGTGTTAGTTAACACGCCGACAGGCGAGCAACGCTTTGTATCCAAAGTCATGCTAGAAAAAAATCGAATGGCTCATCCCGGCGCTAAAGACCCTAAAAACCGCTTATATTGGGCTATTTTTACCGCACTGATCGCCATCGCTGTGTTTACCTTTGCGTTAGTCATGATCATGCAAAAAATTGCTAAGCCGATCGAATCATTAAAAAACTGGGCCAAATCACTCAACCAAGAGAAGATTAAAAAGTCCCCCCCGGATTTCAGTTATAACGAATTGAATGTCTTGGCCGCTTTAATTCAGAGCAGCTTAACCTCGGCACATCAAGGCTTGGAACGGGAACAACGCTTTTTAAGTTACGCCAGTCATGAATTACGCACCCCGATTTCGGTGATTCGTAGCAATGTGGAACTGCTGCAACGGCTGAGTGAAAAATCCCCTCTGAGTGATAAACAGCAGCTGACGTTAGAACGTATTCAGCGTGCTGGCCTGACCATGAGCGATCTAACCGACACCTTACTCTGGCTGAGTCGTAACGACGATCAAGACGTCGCCCTAACGCCCATCAACCTGTATGCAAAAATAAACCTGTTATGTGACGAGCTGCGTTATCTGCTCAACGATAAAAGCGTCACCGTCGATATTCAAGGCGCTGAGTATTCGCTACAGGTCGATGTCACCGCCTGTCATATTGTGCTTAGTAACCTGATTCGCAATGCCTATCAGCATACACAATATGGCCAGGTGCAGATCACCCAGCAAGGTAGCCGAGTGACAATCATTAACCGTAATGACAATACTGACTCCGCCACACCGCGACAAGCAGCCCCAGCCAATCAAGTAGCATTAGGCTACGGCTTAGGGCTGCAACTGAGTGAAAAAATCATCAAACGTCACGGATGGTTTTATGAAATCGCAGATGTGAAGGGCCAATACCAGGTTACTGTTGATTTTGCCTTCACACAGAAACACTAACCTAACTGCGGCCTTTAGCTAATCGACAACCTAAGCCTTGTGCAACTCGATACGATAAAGCGCGATTACTGATGTGCCTTGAGCGCCGCAAAATAATCCAGCCAAGATTGATGCTCTCTGCCTGCCGCTCGTTGATAATCACTTGGATTATCCGACTTACCTTCCCGAATACCCTGATAGATACCGGAAATAACCGTACCGATAAACTCACCTAATTCCGCCACACGATCTTGACGATAGGCCTCCACCGACATCGGCGTATAAACTAAATTCGTACCGAAGGCTTGATTCAGATATTCCGCCAGTTGATATTGGCTAATGGCGTCGCCATGGAGATTATAGGTATGCCTATTGTGCTGGGTCTCAGTTAGCATACGGGCATAGGCATAAGCCAGTTCTGCTCGGGTGGTATAGCCACATTTACCATCCCCTGCACAGTTAGTAATACCGCCGAGGCGTTTATAGCTGTCGATATAGTCGATGTCGGGTTCGATATAGATCCCATTGCGACCGATCACCCACTCTAAACCACTATGAATAATATCCGTTTCTGTCTGACGGTTGCTTTGTATCACCGGCGAAAAAGCCGTATTCTCTTCGGCCCCTTGAACACTGGTATAAACAATCTTTTTCACCCCGCTATTTTTTGCGGCTTGAATGACATTACGGTGCTGCTCGATACGTTTTTCTGGTGCATCCATCCCGGACACCAGCAACAACGTATCGATCCCTTTTAACGAGGTTTCTAAGCCGTCTTTGTCATCATAGTCACCGGGGCGGATTTCAACGCCGAGGTGGCTGGCTTTTGCCGGTGTTCGCGCTAAACCGATGACCTGCTCAGGTGACAACAAAGCGACGGTAGCATTAACAATTTCACTGCCTAAATGACCGCTGGCGGCGGTTATAGCAATTCTCATGGTTTTCACCTTATCTAAGAGCTGATTTAGCTCTGATGGAAGCGCTTGGCTTAAGTGCTGATTTAGCCATGCGCCATCGGGTTAACACGAGCATACGCCCCGAAGAAAAGTAACGCACTCAACCCTATAACTTAACGGACCCGAGCATTAAACAGAGACACTATAATCCTTCGTTTAATGTCTCATGAAGGCCTCTAAACTCTTGTAAACGCCCGTTGAACTTATCAACTAGGCGGTTCCTGTCATCACCATATCGGAGATAACGTGCTTTTAGGTCTTCTTTTTCTTCGGTACAGTAAGCCTCATCCTCATCATAACTCGCCTGTTTCTGGCGTTCTGCCCTATCACAATGCGATAAACATTTATAATCAGGGACATTTTTGTAATAACCCAACACTATATCTCGCACACGCTTATCAGGGCACCGACTAGCACAGGAATAATCGACCCGTACCGATTGACATGGCTCGCGAAGCTCCTCTTCATACCCTTCAAGTTTATCATCCAGTTGCTCAATCTCTTCTTTTAACCCACTGAGTTCTGTATCTAAAGCACGGTATCGCACAATCTGATCCGCCCTAATGTTCTCACGGTTATCTAAGGTCGCTTGCATCTTTGTCGTCAATTGACTGCCAAGTGAGGTGCCCGGTGGAATCTTGTGACTAACCTTGGTCCATTTTTGTTGCGTTGCCAATGCTTCAACTTCATCGAACACAATGGAAAATTGGTTAATCTCGGCCGCTAGCGCGGCTTTTTCATCATCGGTTAACTCGCGCGAATATAAAGCTATCTTATAGGCTATTTCCTGCAACGCTCTGAGCGGCTCAAATACTGCAATGGCATCGTCAGTATGGTTGTTTAGCGCCACTTGATAACGTTGTTCAAAGTCGAGAATATCGGCCCCCGTAAAGTGCTCGCTTTCAACTATATCAACGTAAGTTCTATCTATTGCTTTCATGTTGGCAGAGGTGTCTGCTTTCAAACCGAGCAGTAACAACTGCGTTTTATACCAATCATAAATCTCGTTTGACTCGAAACTGATGGCTTGGGCCTTGTCAAAATTGGCGATATTTTGTTGCATCTCATTGATAAATCTTGCGCTACCTTCAGCCGTTGCACCTTGTACACTCAACAGAGATTCGTATCGGCGAGTGATGTTCGACGGTATAGATATCGGATCTCTTTGCCGATCGATATAGCGCCCATAGACTTTTTCCAGTGACGCCATGACCTCTGCGAGAGGCTCAACCTCAGCCTCTGTCGCGACAGAAAAATGAGACAGCGATGTAAGTATCACGACTAAAATAAAGCTAAGGATCCCTTTCATTACTACCCCGCCAGCATCGAACCTTAACTGGTCCGCTGATATGAACCATATCGATTCACTTATCAATTTATAACGTCAACCAGTTGATGCGTATCGTCCTTGTTGATGCCCCACAAAAACGGTTGTTAACGACGAAACTCACCTAATGCATCCATAGCTAATGCCGCTTTATCGGTTTGAACAAAGATATGATCATGGTAATAGGCTGCGATGACATTGGCACTGATGCCTTTTTCTGCCAGCTTAGTCGAAACCGCCGCCGTTAAACCAACGGCATCAAGGCTTGAATGAACCGTTAGCGTGATACCCCTAAACACCGATTCAAATGGCAGATTATTGGCCATAGCGGCTTCCTTAGTGAGCAACAAGGTTAAACCCTCCTCCTCGCGATAGGATGCTAACGGAGCCAACTGATGAAAATCTTGATACTCACCCTGTACTGAGCAAAAGACATATTCGCCCGACATTAGTTTTGGTGACATCGACTCTAGCAACTTAGTTAAATTCGTTTCTCCCACCACAGGACTCTCCTTTATCGCTAACGGCTCAATAGACGACAAGACATTTAGAAAAAACAATATTGGCGTCTCTTTTGTAGCACAATAATCACACAGAACAACGTGCTTTAGAACACGGGATATTAAAAAAGTAGGACGCGGTGCAGGCAATCATCGGGGCCCAAACATCATCCGAAAACGCTGCCAGTTGATGCCATTTGTCCTCTTGAATCTACCCCTGATCTCTGTGATACCCCTGATAGCAAGAGATGGCTGTCCCTAGACAATGTTGATTGAACCACGACAATCACCACCTAGATCAAATGATGAGTGCCTGTCCCTACCTACTGTCGATGCCATTTGTCGTCTTGAATCTTACCCCTGATCTCTGTGATACCCCTGATGGCAAGAGATGGCTGTCCCTAGACAATGTTGATTGAACCACGACAATCACCACCTCGATCAAGTGATGAGTGCCTGTCCCTTACTTAACCTTACCCCTGATCTCTGTGATACCCCTGATAGCAAGAGATGGCTGTCCCTAGACAATGTTGATTGAACCACGACAATCACCACCTAAATCAAGTGATGAGTGCCTGCCCCTTACTTAACCTGTCCCTACTTACTCTACTTACTAAAACCAAAAAACGCGCCAAGTAGGCGCGTTTTTAGCATTCAGATGCGGATTAAGATTTCTTAACGAATTTAGTCAGAATAACGATGCGCGTACCGTTAACGCGACCTTCAATGTGTTCTTCGTTTTCTTGCACCAGAGAGATACCACGTACTGCAGTACCACGCTTAGCGGTAAAGCCTGCACCCTTAACGTCCAGATCTTTGATCAATACAACGTTATCGCCAGCAGTCAAGATTGCACCGTTACTGTCGCGGTGAATGACTTTCTCAGAATCGTCTAGATGATCGCCAGTCGCTTTTGCCCAGAGTGCAGTTTCATCATCCAGATAGAGCATATCCAGCAGATCTTGCGGCCAGCCTTCGCCACGCAGACGGTTAAGCATGCGCCAAGCAACGACTTGCACTGCAGGCACCTGGCTCCACATGCTGTCATTCAGGCAACGCCAGTGGTTTGCATCGGTGGTTTCTGGGTTTTCGATCTGACCTTTACAAGTGCTGCACAGCAGAACAGAGTCATCAACACCACCAAGTGAATTCGGCGGTACTTCATAAACACTCAGATTATCGGTTGCGCTGCATAACTCACATTTTGATTCGCTGCGGTCCCGAAGGGCTTGTTCTGTACTCATGTTCACTCCTGTAAATTGGTCACAATGCCTCTATCCCAGAGCCGCAGGATAGTGACGGAATTTCAAAGTCGCGCATTGTACCAGAAGATTGCCTCAGGATCAGGCCAGTTGCCTACAAAAAAGCTGAAGTTCGGTATCAAAGCGATGTTTTGGTTGCGTATTTAGCGAAAACCGAGTGGTTTATCAGGGTAAAGATGGTATTCCACCACAAGACGTGAACGCTTTAAGGCATTCACCATTGCGCCGATCTATGGCGGCATCAAGGTATTTTTAGGTGCACCTCTCCCTGCTCGCTTTGATCAATAAAAACAGAAAAACGAAGATAAACGCGCTGCAGAAAAGGGCTTTGATCCCTTTGATTTTTAATTGCAAGCTTAAATATGAATATCCGCGTATATTGCAATATTAAGGCGTACAGTAACTGTAAAAATTATCAAAATTCAAAATCGTAGCTGAACAACAAAGCATATAAGTTTTAAATTCCGAATAATATTTAATCGTTATAAATTTATTGGGTTATTTTCTCATAACGCTTAGATAAGGCTATTCTAAACTCATCTATCGCCTTTCCTTGTAACTTTGGAAAACGAATACCTTTGCCTTGAAGTTCTTTATAATAGCTATCTTTCAAAAGTTCATCTTTTATTTCTATTTCACCATCAGATTTTATTTTCAGTAAATCAAGATCAAATAAAGTATGAATATCAGCTCGTAACAATAAGCCATTGTAAGATTTGTAATTTACTGAGATGTTATGCGGAACAATATGAGCCGCCTCTAGTAAATCAACCACATTACATCCTGTAACCGCACATTTTTTCTCAAAAATATCGAGAAGTAATTTCCTAAACTTTGATTGACCACGCCTCTTTTTAATAATACCAATAACATCATCTTCATCTACAGGCGGGACATCTTCAATTATTCTTGGAATTCTAGGTATTTCATTCTCTGAATTACCATTCATCCTATCCCTTAATTCCTCAATTGAGCTAAGCGACTCTAAGTAACTATTAAACTCTTCTGCACAGCCAGCAACTTCTTCTAAAGAGAATTTTTTATTATATTCATGATATAGTTTTTGCTTTACTTTCTGCTGAAGCTTCTTATCATCAAACCTAATGCCGAAATAACAGGCGGTATTTTTATTAGGTTTATATATTGCAAAAGCTGGCTTTCTAGAACCTTTTTGTCCATTCTTGCCAAAGATAACAACTCTAACCGCCCCTCTCAATACTCCAGCATATGTATCAAATCCTGGAAAACTGGAGGTTAGTTTTGAGATTATATGCTCAACACCCTTTCGCTCTTGAGGAGAAAATACTTGCTTCCCTTCTAATAAAAAAAATTCAACATCTAATATATCCATAATAAGTATGCATCCATTTTTGAAATAAGACCATCAAACTAAAAATCCGATATAAACACCTATCTACAGCACAGACTTCCTGTTCGTGCTAACTATTTTTACTATGCTATAGGTGATACAAAACAAGCAACCAAACATAACAAAATTAAACAGAATATAGCAAGTATTATCAACCACATAGCGAAGGAAACTAAAATTAAGAAGCCGAGAATAAGTCCCAAAGCAAAGGGGTCAAAGCCCTTTTTGATCAATTTTCCTCGTTGGACGCCCTCGTTTTGCATATCCTACTTTACAGTGTAGCTGTCGCTCAACCTCGTCTCGAAATATATCATTACCCAGCGGGTACCTGTCTGCCAAGCTTCTCGAATACGTTTCATAGCATCCTCATCAACCGCCCTTTGAATAGCTCCTGATACATCCGATGCCTTTCTTCCTGACTCTTACCAAGTGCTTCATACGATGGGTGCGGTATGAGAAACTCGATATTTTTTTATTCCGCTGTTGTGGCAAAAGCTCGACCAACGATAATGACCAGGTAACTCAACCACCTCTGTACGAACCGGATTCAGCTCAATGTACCTCATTACCGTCAGCATCATCTTGAACTAAACAGGCTTTATACCGCCCCTCCTAGATTGAACCGCTCTTGCCATACTTATGATTAATATAGGATACATACCGTCTTCCTATAAATTGCATAAACAGACTAACGCTCTCAGTTTCACTCGGAGTTACCAATAAATGAATATGATTTGTTATCATGACAAAAGCGTGGACAGAAATAGAGTATTTCTTACTGCTTTCCTTAATCCAGTATGTGTATGTCGCATAATACTGAGCTTCAAAAAATACGGGGGGCACGTGAGTGACCACGCTGTACTATATGAACGGGTACTCCCGATAAGTAAAATCTCGGTTTCCTTGGCATTCTCTCATCCTTGAAATCGCCTGTCATAAAGAATTATTTTAGCATTGAACAATAAAAACAGAAAAACGAAGATAGTCGAGCTGTAAAAAAGGGCTTTGACCCTTTAATTTTATTCCTATTTGCTTTTTTCGCTTCAATAAATGCTATGAACGAAGTAGCCAGTGAGGCTATTGCTATCCAATCTGAAAGCCCTATCTCCATGCCGCTCTCCTCTATGCATAACGCTCCACTCACCGGAAATTTGGGAGCGAAGCGAGTAAATTTTCGAGTGCAGTAGCTTGTTATTCAACTATAACCACCTTAACGGAATTTCCGATTTCTTTATATTTGGCTCTATATCCTTACACAGTCCAAATATGAGAGCTTTGAGTGACTGTTCATTCAACTCACTGCTAACTGTGGGGCCAATTATCATTTCGCGAATCGGGAAGCCAATACCTGAAAGATCATCACAAGCAGCTTTTATTACAGTTTCATAGCTCACAGAGTAATAAGGAATAATATTCCCCTCGTATTCTCTGAAATTTAGGGGAGCAACGTCTCTATCAACTGCAGAAAGATGTTTAGAGAAATGAACTAAACGCCACTCTTTTTCTTCATGAAACTCAGGATGTTTTAGACAAAATAGGAGCTCACCCGCAATCAATGAAAAACTTTGGCAAGCTGCGGGTAGAAAATTATCGGTAACACTAGCTAGATCAGTACTCGCAGTTGCAATCCCTATATTACTAATAAAAAGATTAATTACTTCATTAATCAATTCTTTTTGCTGCTCTAGATCATAAATGACTCTTCTCAGCGCGCATTGCTTATCTAAAAGGCGAAGAGTATGAAAGAAGTCAAACCCAATTGCATACCCCCCACCTTGTCCTCGATAAGCGCGCCATTGACTTAGCAAATTGCCGTTTTCACAAAAAGATGCGGAATAGACAGACGCACCACTTTCGAAAGGGTTGTATGACTTCGAAATTCTAGACAAAAACTCAAGTTGAATCTCTGTCATGTCTGGTTTTGTCTTGATATCAGATATGCAGCTTTCTATGAGCTTTGATGCATATTGTAGCTCTGACATATCATTCATATACTTCAGGTCGGTTAACCATATTGCTTTAGACGACAAGATCCCTATAAGACCTCCAGCAGAAGTATAGTGAAACAGTTTATTCGGAAAGGGAGAATGTAGTTGATTCCATGTACCATTAAATGTGTCAGTAATAGTTGACAACGTCTGGCTATAATTTTCAGGCAGCTCCATCTTTAGCTCCCAATTTTAAATCAACACCATTACGAAAGTTTTCAATACACATACCTAATAAATAGATTTTTCCATTATCTATACCTATACCTGTTGCTGCACTCTTTTCCACAGTACTCAAAGTCAACCTAGATATATTCGGTGCCCCATTATCATTAAGACAACCCAACTTTGTTCTTTCTGGGTGTAGAATAATAGGATAGCCCCCGACTAAAAAAAGTGCTGATATTTCAATTTCAAATTCATTGTTTTCTATTCCATATTGCAGATCAAAGATTACTTGACCTCGTTCTTTATGAATAATAGATTTCCTTTTCTGACCTTCTAAAACCGTAAAGTCATCATCAACCTCCTCAATTGTATTATTTACTACTTTTGAAAAAACATTACCGTTTTCGTCTTTCAATTCAAATGAAACCCCCAACTCTCCGGAGTCTACATTTCTAGAAAACTGCATCAATGACTTACTATTTACAAGAAATGGTGTATGAACATTTCTATATAAAATTCCACCTATCATCGCAGAGTATTCATCAGTCTCATTCCAACCCATATTACTCTCCCTAAGGTGTAGTCGTGGTAGGACGGCCAGTTACCCGTACCGCCCCCACACAGATCCGGACGTGCGGAACTACCGCATCCGGCTC
>NZ_JBLWZV010000021.1:0-66237 GCF_048266285.1 Amphritea sp. | reverse complement strand
AGCGAAGAAATTAAAATTAAACAAAAAAAATACTCAGCAAGGCACAAATCGGAATCAGGCAGTAGACCGGATCAACTCCTTTAATTCCGCCGGTTGCAGTACTCGATAGTACTCTGTATTGAAGCATTATTTGGTGCTTTGAAAGATCAGCACCGTTGGCCTTTGCTCAGTTAAGCAGAAAGGTGCTGCTTGCCATACTGATCGCCCCACATGCTTCTATATGGAAGTTGAGCCTGAGCAGCAACAAGTTAGAATGATTGGAGATACTAACCCGTCATGACTAACCAATCGACTCGTACATACGATCTAGCTTAACGCATGAAGGTGTCAAGTTTGTGAGATCTACGGATCGCTTACTTACGTCCTAAACAGATACCTAAAGGCCTAGAGAAACCCCTTCTTAGCAGCACTAAAATTTGTGCTGTCGTTGCATGTCACCTAATCCACGATGTCACCGTCGAAATGTTTAAGTAACCTTTCTCTTTTTATCGAAGCTATACAGTAAATGCTTATTCTTCTCAGGGCGCCCTTTGCATACCTTATATCGCTCAAATTCTTCGAAACTAATATGTGATAGATCGAGATTGTAATCGAGCGTATTAACGATTTGCTGTAACCGATCTAACGTATAGCCGGCGCCATAGCGACGGGTAGTCGTTTTATGCTCATGACCAATGGCTGCTGCAATATCTGACTCTTCTACTCCCTTATTTCTCAACGTTCGTGCAGCGGTATGTCTGAAACTATGAAACGTCTTATTTTTCCTGCTAGCTAACCCTACCGAATCAAGATAGCCGGGACTGGCTGTTTCGCCATTGAACCACCGCCCGGTCTCTCGCCCCCAGCCATTATTTTTGCAATATTTCATAGCAGGGAACAGCGTTTCAGCTTCAGAAGTAGCTGCTTGTCGTCGCATCTCGACATAGTCTAAAAAGCCTAGTTCAATCAACTGGTTATGAATCGGCACTTGTCGTTTTGATGTTTCATTTTTAGTCGACTGATCTAGCTCATCATCGGTAATATTAAAATACCAAATGACATCATCAGTTTGTTGAGATTGTTCGCACTTGATGTCTCTGATGTGCAACTGACACAGCTCATTAATGCGTCCACCCGTATACATTGCTAGCAAAGGTGCCCAGAAGTAGCTGTCCACTAATGTGCGCTGTCTAGGCAGCTCTATAGAGCGATAGACTGAGCCATTCAGCAACTTTCGCAGATCTTCAGGTTCAAATGGACGATAACTATCAGTGGCTCCTTTACTCACATTCAGACTTAAATCTGCGGCAAAGTTTGTTTGAATGATATCTTCATCATAAGCAAACTTAACAAGCGCAGTGCACAACTGAAAGTAGCTTCGCGCAGTGTCTGCTGAGAGCGTACCATCGCGCTTCGAGCGTCGTTCTCTTTGCGGGTCTATCATCGCTCTCAGTTTCTCTCGAACGCTGATAATGTCCTTTCGCCCAAGCTTGGCAAAAACAGTCTTCGCGCCCAATAACTCGACAACAAATTTTAATCGCGTCGTGCCCTGAGATCGAGTTTTCGCGTGGCCCCAATTACCTGACGTGAGTTTTTCCTGAATAAACATTGTAGCGACATCTGCAACTGTTGGACCACTAGTCTCGACAAGGCCACCTCCCGCGGTGAATCCCATGCCTGCTTTGCGCATAAATTCTATGATTTCAAATTGATTAGCATCAGAATCTTCTAGATCTGAATGAATCCTTTGAGTACCCGTGCTGGGATCAATATCAATATGTATTTTATTTTCGAGGTCAAAATCGAAATCAGAGGTATCAGACATATCCTGTTTAGTCTCTTTCTCGCTAAATATCGTCGATTTAAGCGTTTCAATGATGAAATCGGGCTTAATGTCTTCGATCTTATCAAGATCTAAGCAAGTGTCTATAAAGTTTATCAATTGTCGAAACTGATAAGCACAGTGATAGATGAGCAATCGAGCTCTGTCTTGATCGTGCGTTTTAAGCGAGTGGTTAAATTGCTGCCCTAGTCCAGGTACTGCCTGAAAGATCTTAGACGGCCATTTAAGACGAATATAATACATACCGTTGCGACGGTAAGAATGGGGAATACGTGCAGCCATAGTTCACCTTTGTGCTACAAGGTGGTGCTACATTTCTGAAAATCAATTCTTGAGATACGCTGGAGGCCGCGTGAACCGCGGATCTACGTTAGAATTGGTGGAGCCTAGCGGGATCGAACCGCTGACCTGTTCGCTGCCAGCGAACCGCTCTCCCAGCTGAGCTAAGGCCCCAAAACCAAGTGGCGGCTATATTAATCATGACCCTGCCTGCTGTCAAGCAAACTGAGTGCAATTTTATAACTAAAAGCTAACGGTATTTCAATCGCTTAGCCTTAAACGCAAAAAGCCCTGCATCGCAGGGCTTGAGGTGCTGAATGAACGTGATTTAAGCTAGTGAATCAGCTAAGGCGCGATACTCTTTATCCCAGCTTTTGGTCTCTTTCTTCGAAGGTCCGCCAACAGTATTCAAAGCATGACGCACCCGGGCGCGACTCATATCGGGGCCGAGAATCTGCATAGAATCCACCACCGAAACACTGGCGCTGGTGCCGGCGATAGCGACAAACAATGGGAATAGGAAGTCACGGACTTTATAGCCCATCGCATCACCTAGCGCTTTAAACTGAGCGAACAGGTGATCTTTATTCCAGTTCTGCTCGGTGTCGAGCATCCACGATGCGAATTGCAGAATACGTCGGATATCGTCTTTCTGCAGGCTCTTATGAGCAAAGCTCTCTTCGGTGATCGGTAACATACCGGACAATAAGAAGCTTGCAACCGGCGCGACATCCGAGAACTTTTCGATACGCTGCTTAATCAACGGAATAATCTGCATTAGGTATTCAGGATTCAGCGCCCACTGTTGGAACGCAGCGGCAAACTGTTCATCCGACAGTTCTTCACGAATCCACAGACCGTTCAACCAACTGAGTTTTTCCTGATCGAAGATCGGACCACCCAGTGATACACGATTGATATCGAAGTGCTCGATCATCTCCTCGAGGCTGAATTTTTCCCGCTCATCCGGCATCGACCAACCCATGCGGGCGAGGTAGTTCAGCAGTGCTTCGGCCATATAACCCATACGCTGATAGTAAATGATACTGGTTGGGTTCTTACGCTTAGACAACTTTGATTTATCCGGGTTACGCAGCAGTGGCATATGACACAGTTTAGGCATATCCCAACCGAAGTAGCTATACAGCAACTGGTGCTTCGGCGCGGAGTTGATCCACTCTTCACCTCGTAATACATGAGTGATCTCCATCAGGTGATCATCCACTACGTTGGCGAGGTGATAAGTTGGCATGCCGTCAGATTTCATCAGAATCTGGCAATCGACCTGCGCCCAATCCACTTCGATACTACCGCGCAGCATATCGTCAAAGACGCAGACGCCCTCTTCCGGCACCTTCATACGCACGACATAAGGTTCGCCCGCCGCTTCGCGTTTAGCCACTTCTTCAGCCGGTAGCGCTAGATCACTCTCTTTCAGTGCACTTTGCAAACCCTGTGCGCGACGTTCGTTACGCAGTTCATCCAGCTCCGCTGAGGTGCGGTAACATTTGAACGCATGTCCCTTATCGAGCAGAATCTGGGTATGCTGTTGATAGATATCGCCTCGCTCGCTTTGACGGTAAGGACCAAAAGGACCAGGCTTATCCGGGCCTTCCGCCCACTCAAGGCCCAGCCAGCGCAGTGAATCAAGAATCATCTGTTCTGATTCAGCGGTGCTACGGGTCTGATCGGTATCCTCAATACGCAGGATAAACTCTCCTCCGTGCTGACGGGCGAAAGCCATATTGAACAGAGCGATGTAGGCGGTGCCTACGTGCGGATCACCGGTTGGAGACGGTGCGATACGAGTACGTACGGTCATCAGAAAATATGCATCCAGACTGATTTAGGGGAAATTGCCCGGCATTATACCTGCTTGACCGATAAGCGCCTACCGTAATCACAATCACGGCTGACTTGCCTCCTTACTCTCGCACTTAACCGCACCATAAAAGTGCAAATATCATCCACATCAACACCCCCCATGTTATCCAGGCCCTACCCTGTGTTCACGACCAAACGCTATGACATCAGGATATGGCCGCCTATTTAACAATATTAACGATGCTCTTAGGGCGACTGCACCAAAGGCTGGCACGCTACGTGCAGTACCATGAGTAACTTTAATAAGAAAAATCCCTATGACCATAACGCAATCACAGCCCGAACGGGTATTGGTAATTGATAAGGACACCGCTCGCTCGGCCCTGCTGGAACAGGCGCTGACCGATCAAGGCTATGACGTTGTCAGTCGCCTACATGATACCGAAGGGCTGATCGCCCGGGTGGAGCAGATCCGTCCGGATATCATTATTATCGAGCTAGATTCCCCCGACCGTGACGTGCTGGAACATATGGCCACTCTCAATAGCCATATCCCCCGCCCCGTGGTGATGTTTGCCGAATCAGGCGACAGCCAGACGATTCAAAAAGCGATTAAAGCAGGTGTTAGCGCTTACGTCGTCGATGGCATGAGTCCCGAGCGAATTCAGTCAATTATGGATGTCGCGGCGGCCCGTTTTAGAGAGTTTCAAGCCCTGCGCAACGAACTCCATGATGTCCGCAGTGAACTAGAAGATCGAAAACAACTAGAACAAGCTAAGCGCCTGATTATGAAGCACCAAAAATGCACTGAAGATCAGGCGTACAGTGCCATGCGTAAGATGGCCATGGATCAGGGTAAAACCATGACACAGATAGCTAAAAATATAATTTCAGTACTCGAGATGCTGAGTTAAGCAAGGGCAAACCATTATGACATTAATACACAGCCCAACATTGGACTCACCGGAAAAAGCCGATCTGACCTTGGGCTTTCTACCACTGATGGATTGCGCACCACTGGTCATTGCAAAAGAGAAAGGTTTTTTCAGTGAATCAGGGCTCAACGTGCAGTTAAGCCGCGAAGGCTCGTGGGCTTCAATACGCGATAAAGTGATGTTAGGACTTTTAGATGGTGCGCAGATGCTTGCAGGTATCCCGCTGGCATCCACTCTCGGGCTAGGGTCACCTAAAGTGCCTATGATCACGGCGTTTAGTATTGGTTTAAACGGAAACGCTATCACCCTATCCCGTGAACTATTGGCCGAAATTGATGAACTCGGTCACTCACCGGGAGACAGTTCGGCTGCAGGGTTAAAACAACTGGTAGCGTTCCGTAAAGCCAGTGGCCGGCCCAAAATAACACTCGCAATGGTATATACCTATTCGGCACACAGCTATCTACTGCGTTACTGGCTCAGCGCGGCGGGTATTGATCCCGATAACGATATCAATCTAACAGTTGTGCCGCCGCCACAGATGGCAGTGACCATGAAGAAGGGCTTAATCGATGGTTATTGTGCTGGCGAGCCTTGGAACTCCGTTGCTCAAGAGATGGGCATCGGTAGCCCGGTCATCTCCGGTTATCAGATCTGGAATAACTGCCCTGACAAAGTTTTCGCCGTGTTAGAAAGCTGGCATGACGCCCACCCCGCCACCCATCAGGCACTGATCTGCGCGCTTATTCGCGCCTCAGAATGGCTCGATAAGCCGCAAAATAGTGACGAGGCATTGGATATTTTACTCGGCAACGCCTATTTAGGCCCCGCGCTATCGATGCTATCTCAGCCAAAACTGAAGCAGGGTAACCGCCACTTTTACCGTTATGCTGCCAGTTATCCATGGCGCTCCCATGCACTTTGGTTCCTCAAGCAGATGCGCCAATGGCAGCAGTTAATAGAGCCTCAAGCCGATTTAAAACAGATCGCCTGTCAGGTTTATCGACCCGATTTATACCGCAACGTGGCGGATAAAATGCGTATCTCCCATCCGACAATCGACTTTAAACCGGAGGGCTTTCACGACAACGACTGGGTGTTACAAGGTACCGCGGGGGTTGTCACCATGGGCAGTGACCTATTTTTTAACGGTGGCACCTTTGATCCAAACAGTCCTTGAGCTTAGAGCCATGTTCAATTGGCGCTGTTTGGGTGCTAAAAAGCATTATCAGCACCGTTTAAGTGCGATTTATATCTTCCAAGGATCTTATAAAAACACCAAAAACCACTAAGATACTGATAATAAATAGTTTTTAAAAACATGGCACAGCACCTGCTATATCTAACGCAATAAATATAAATACTTGAAACCACCTAGCTTGGTTTCACACATGACAACGACGTCTGCTCTTACTGATAGCTTTATCGGAAGGGGCAGGCGTTTTTTTTTGACTCGTTTTTGTAAACTCAGGAGCCACAAACATGACTCACACTCTGCTTTCTAACATGATGGGACGCCGCACACTGCTACAAAACGCAGTCAAAACATTCGGCGCAGTGGCGATCGGCAGCCTGCTAACGCTGAGCGCTGCACAGGCCGCTGTCGGTGAACCGGAGAAAGAGGATCTCAAGTTTGGCTTTATCAAGCTGACAGATATGGCACCATTAGCGGTGGCTTATGAGAAAGGCTACTTCGAAGATGAAGGGCTGTATGTGCAACTCGAAGCCCAGGCGAATTGGAAAGTACTGCTCGATCGGGTGATCGATGGTCAGCTGGATGGTGCCCATATGCTAGCAGGGCAACCATTAGGTGCCACCATCGGTTTTGGCACCCAGGCACATATTATTACCGCGTTCAGTATGGACCTTAACGGTAATGCCATCACGGTCTCTAACGATATCTGGAAACAGATGAAGCCCTATATTGACAAAGACGCCGAGGGCAAACCGATTCACCCGATTAAGGCCGATGCGCTAAAGCCGGTTGTCGATGCTTATAAAGAACAAGGCAAGCCGTTCAATATGGGCATGGTATTCCCCGTGTCGACTCACAACTACGAGCTACGCTACTGGCTCGCCGCCGGCGGTATTCACCCCGGATATTACGCCCCCCATAAAGGCGACTCATCGGGCCAGATCGATGCCGATGCCCTGCTCTCTGTGACGCCCCCCCCACAGATGCCCGCCACCATGGAAGCGGGCACCATTTACGGTTATTGCGTCGGTGAGCCGTGGAACCAACAAGCAGTATTTAAAGGGATCGGTGTCCCGGTCGTGACCGATTATGAAATATGGAAAGACAACCCCGAGAAAGTTTTCGGTGTTTCTAAAGGCTGGGCCGATAAATACCCCAACACCCATATCCGTGTTGTAAAAGCGATGATTAGAGCCGCCAAGTGGCTGGATGACAACAATAACGGTAATCGAAAAGAGGCAGTAGAGATTCTCTCACGGCCGGAATATGTTGGTGCCGATTACGATGTTATTGCCAACTCAATGACCGGCACCTTTGAATACGAAAAAGGCGATAAGCGCGAAGTACCCGACTTCAACGTATTCTTCCGCCACAACGCCACCTACCCCTATTATTCCGATGCTATCTGGTATCTCACCCAGATGCGCCGCTGGGGACAGATCGCCGAGCCTAAATCGGATGAGTGGTTTATGGACACCGCGAAAAAGGTTTATCGTCCGGATATCTATGCCCAAGCCGCTAACGAGCTAATTGCCGAAGGCAAGATCGCCAGCAATGAATTCCCTGATTTCACATCAGAATCTGGCTTCAAACCACCGCAAACGCACTTTATCGATAACATCACCTACGATGGCACACAACCTAACCAATATCTGACGAAGTTTAAAATCGGTCTAAAACCCGACAGTGAAATTTAATCTGTAGCGCTGCATCAACACCGCAGCGCCCAGCCAAAACCGATAGAAAACCAAAGGGTGGCCTATGGGCACCCCATTGGAGATTGACTATGAGCAGCATCGCATTAAAACTATTAAAACCACTGGGCTTGCCCGAAAAGCTAAGCCTAGCCCAGCTAGTCAAAGCCCTAGTGGTTCCCTTGAGCGGTATTTTGATCTTTCTGTTTATCTGGAATATCGCCGCCCGCAATATCCATACCTCGTTAGGTGAATTTCCCGGTCCCACTCAGGTTTATGAGCAAAGCCTCAATCTATTATCAGAGCATAATCGCGAACGGCAAAAAGAGGTGGCTTTCCATCAGCGCCAAGATGTTCGTAATGCCAAAAAATTGGAAAAGAACCCCGACGCCGTGGTTAAAACTCGCCCCTACACCGGCAAACCCACCTTTATCGACCAAATCGGCACAAGCCTGATCACCGTATTAGCCGGCTTCTTCGCCGCCTCACTGATTGCCATTCCGGCAGGGATTGTTATCGGTCTCAACAAAACCCTCTATAGCGCCTTTAATCCAGTCATTCAGCTATTCAAACCGGTCTCCCCCTTAGCCTGGCTACCGTTAGTGACCATGGTGGTCAGTGCCGTGTATGTCAGTGATGAGCCGATGTTTGCCAAATCCTTTGTCACCTCACTCATCACCGTCTCCCTCTGCTGTCTCTGGCCAACGCTGCTCAACACCGCGGTTGGCGTATCGACGATCAGCGCCGACCTCAACAATGTCAGCAAGGTGCTGCGACTCTCTTGGTTAACACACGTCATCAAGATTGTTATCCCTTCGGCTATTCCAATGATCTTCACCGGTCTTCGACTCTCATTGGGTATCGCTTGGATGGTGTTAATCGCTGCCGAGATGCTGGCACAAAACCCAGGGCTAGGTAAGTTTGTCTGGGATGAATTTCAGAATGGCAGCTCCAACTCCCTCGGACGCATAATGGTGGCCGTGCTAGTGATTGGCCTGATCGGCTTTATGCTCGATCGCATCATGTTAGTTCTGCAGAAAAAAGTATCTTGGGACAAATCCGTCGAATTACGCTAAGGCAGCATTAAGGAGAAAACTGATGACTACCACTAAACACCTTGAGCTTACCGGCGTCGACATCGACTTCCCGACGCCTAGCGGCCCGTTTAAAGCGCTGAGTAATGTTAATTTAAAGATTGATCGGGGCGAATTTGTATCCCTGATTGGGCATTCAGGCTGCGGCAAATCAACCGTTCTAAATATTGTTGCCGGTTTATACCAGGCCACCCAAGGCGGCGTGTTATTGGATGGCAAAGAAGTAAATGAACCCGGCCCCGAACGGGCGGTGGTATTTCAAAACCACTCCTTACTGCCTTGGTTAACCGCTTATGAGAACGTCGAACTGGCGGTCAAACAGGTTTTTAAAAAAACCAAAACCAAAGCGGAAATGAAAGACTGGATCGAATACAACTTACAGTTGGTGCATATGGATCATGCCATGCATAAACGCCCAGATGAAATTTCCGGTGGTATGAAGCAGCGAGTCGGCATCGCCCGAGCACTGGCGATGGAGCCAACCGTCATGCTGATGGATGAACCTTTTGGTGCCTTGGATGCCCTTACCCGCGCCCACCTGCAAGATTCTCTCATGGAGATTCAAGCTGACTTAAATAACACCGTGATTATGATTACCCACGATGTTGATGAAGCCGTGTTATTGTCCGATCGCATCGTCATGATGACCAACGGCCCTGCCGCCACTGTCGGTGAAATATTGGAGGTGAACTTAGAGCGTCCCCGGCATCGCCTTGAATTAGCCGATGATCCGCAATACAACCATTACCGGGCGGCGGTTTTAAGCTTTCTTTATGAGAAACAGCGAACCCCAGGCGACGCAGTGGCTAAACCCACGAGCAAACCCACCAGCAAAGTAACACCAAGTACGGCTGAAACAGCCGCCGTTGAATCAATTCCTGCAGCTAGCAAGACTGACACAACCGCAACACAAAAGGATGAACAAGCAGCCTAACCTCTTAATAAACGTCAACAGCTTATGCCCGGCGATTGTCGGGCTTTTTTATTTCTTCGCCCTTCACCGTCCTATTTCTTGCAACCTATTCTATACAACTGAGCAAACCACCCCGTAACAGCAAGAACATCACGACCCTCAACATACCGATGCCATCGCCACTGCCCAATAAGAGGGACTCCTTAGGGTGCACCACCTCGTAAACCACCCTATTCTTCGCCCCAACTCAGTGCGGCAAATATGTAACCTATACGAGAAAGCCGCCCACAAAAACATATAAACTGTTGAATATTAACAGTATTTATAAATCAGGCACGTTCTCTGCTATATACTAAGCGCCTATCTTAGGCTTCTCATATTTTTTTTGGACAATGGTGTTCATCCTCCAGTACTTCGCACTTGTACTGGTTGGTGAATGCCATTTTTTTTTGGATTTTTTTTATGCCTAAAGCTCATCTCATCATTATTGGTAACGGCATGGCTGCTGGCCGATTGCTGGACGAGATTCTAAAACGGAATCCGGATCAGTACCGGATCACCGTGTTTGGCGCAGAAGGCTATGCCAACTACAACCGCATTATGCTCTCCACAGTACTCGCCGGTGAGATGCAGGCAGACGATATAGTGACCCACTCAGAACAGTGGTATCAGGATCACCATATCGCACTTCATAGCAACGACCCGGTCAGCACCATCGATACCGCTAAACAAACCCTGCGTTGCCAAAGCGGCACAGCGTTCAGCTATGACAAACTGGTACTGGCCACCGGGTCTAACCCGATCATGCCTAACATCCGTGGTAATGACCTCGATGGCGTCTTAACTTTTCGCTCGCTCGCCGATATTGATCAGCTCATGGCTAAAGTGCCTCACATTCAGCATGCCACCGTTATCGGTGGTGGCCTACTCGGGTTAGAAGCCGCTTGGGGATTACGTCAGCAGGGGCTAGAGGTAACCGTTATTCATCGTGGACAGTGGTTACTGAATCGCCAGCTTGATGCCACCGCCGGTGAATACTTAAAACAATCACTGGAATCCCGTGGCATCCATTTTCAGTTAAATGCCGAGATAGACAAGTTTGCCTCTGAGCCAAGCGCCGAGATACAAGGTGACTCAGCGTCATCAAGCGCAATCAGTCAAATCATCTTAAAGGATGGCGTGGTTATTAACACCGGACTCGCCGTGATTGCCATCGGCATCAGCCCTAACCATGCACTGGCTGAACGTAGCGGCCTAGCATGCGATCGAGGCATCCTAATCAATGACCAGCTGCAAAGCTCAGTAACAAACGTCTACGCCTTAGGTGAATGCTCACAGTTTGGCCAACACACCTTTGGCCTAGTGGCGCCTATTTGGGATCAGGCCCGTGTGCTCGCTGATCAACTTTGTCTAACATCCGACCAGCGTTTCAGCCTGCAACCCTGCGCCACCAAACTCAAAGTATCCGGTATTGATCTGTTCTCCGCCGGTGAATATCTCGATAGCCCCGCGAGCGAATCCGTTGTCTATCAAGACCCGGCCAACGGTGTGTATCGCAAACTTATTTTCCGGCAACAAAAACTGGCCGGTGCAGTGCTGTTTGGCGCTGTTAACGAAGGTAACTGGTATTTCGAGCTGATTCAGGCCCAGCAAAAAGCACAACACCTAGCCCCAGACATGATCTTCGGCCGACGTTATTGCAACGCTGAATCAATCGCCCAATTAACCCCTGCCGCTGTCCCTCATTTTGACACCGCAGCCCCCGCATTAAGCTTGGCAACAGGAGCGACCTCATGAATAAAACAAAACTACTCATCGCCGGTAACGGCATGGTGGGCCATCAATTTCTGCAAAGCCTGGCCGACAATGACCAGTTAGCACATTTTGATATCACCGTTTTCTGTGAAGAGAGCCGACTGGCCTACGATCGTGTTCACCTAAGCGCCTATTTTTCCGGTGCCACGGCTGACGATTTAGCGATGGGGGACGCCGAGGTCTATCGCCGCTGGGGGCTCACCGTGCTCACCGATGAAAAAGTCACTGCCATCGATAGAGACCAGCAATCGGTGACCACCAATAAAGGCCAGCACCTGAGTTATGACAAATTAGTACTGGCAACCGGATCCTATCCTTTTGTGCCTCCCGTACCCGGCCATGATCGGCAACAGTGTTTGGTCTACCGTACCCTTGATGACTTAGACGCCATCGCCGCTGCGGCCAAAAATGCCACGGTGGGTACGGTTGTCGGTGGAGGCTTACTCGGGCTGGAAGCGGCCAAAGCACTAACCGATTTGGGACTCAAAACCCATGTAGTTGAATTCGCCCCTCGTCTGATGGCGGTACAGCTAGATGATGGCGGCGGTGCCCTGCTACGGCAAAAAATCGAAGCGCTGGGAGTCAGCGTACATACGGAAAAAAATACTCAACTGATCGATGATGGCGAACACTGTTTTCATAAAATGAACTTTGCCGATGGTGAAGTCTTAGAAACCGATCTAATCCTCTTCTCGGCCGGTATCCGCCCTCGGGATGAGCTTGCCCGCCAGAGCGGGCTTGAAGTCGGCGAACGTGGTGGCATCGTCATCAACAATCACTGCCAAACTTCGGATCCAGCCATCTATGCCATAGGTGAATGTGCCCTATGGAATAAACAGATCTTTGGTCTGGTCGCGCCGGGTAATCAGATGGCTAAAGTGGCGGTCTCTCACCTGAGGGGTGGCAACGACAGTTTTACCGGTGCCGATATGAGCACCAAACTCAAGCTGATGGGTGTTGATGTTGCCAGTATTGGCGATGCCCATAGCCGTACTCCCGGCGCACGTAACTACACCTTCGTGGATGAGCGTGAAGCGGTGTACAAAAAACTGGTGGTTTCAGACGATGGTAAGCAGTTACTCGGAGCCATCTTAGTAGGCGAAGCGGAAAACTACGGCACATTATTACAATACATGCTTAACGGTATTCCGCTACCCGAATACCCCGACACATTAATTTTGCCCCACCGTGGCGATGATGAACAAACCGGTCTAGGCGTGGCCGCGCTACCGGAAACCGCGCAGATCTGTTCCTGCCATGATGTCAGTAAAGCCGATGTGCGGGCAGCACTCGATGGCGGCTGTTGCTCATTAGCCGATGTAAAGGGTAGCACCAAGGCGGCCACTGGCTGCGGCGGTTGCGCAGCACTGCTGACGGACTTAGTTAATCATGAATTAGAAGAGCTGGGCGTTGAGGTTAATCGCGACCTGTGTGAACACTTCCCCTACTCACGTCAGGATCTTTACAACATTATCCGCGTTGAAGAGATCCGCAGCTTTGATGAATTACTAGAACAACAGGGTCGTGGCCACGGCTGTGAAATCTGCCGCCCCGCCGTTGGCAGCATGTTGGCCTCCTGCTGGAACGATTATATTCTCAGTGAGAAGAACGTAAGCCTGCAGGATACCAACGATACTTTTATGGCCAATATGCAGAAAGATGGCACTTATTCAGTGGTGCCACGAGTCGCTGGCGGTGAAATAACCGCCGATAAACTGATCGTACTCGGGCAAGTGGCCAAACAGTATAACCTCTACAGTAAAATCACCGGCGGTCAACGAGTCGATCTATTTGGCGCCCGTCTGGAACAGCTGCCGGAGATCTGGAAAATCCTGATTGATGCGGGTTTCGAAACCGGTCATGCCTACGGCAAATCATTGCGGACTGTTAAATCCTGCGTCGGCAGCACCTGGTGTCGTTTTGGAGTCGATGATAGTGCTGGCTTAGCGATCGACTTGGAGAACCGTTACAAGGGCCTGCGTGCCCCCCATAAAATCAAGTTTGCAGTTTCAGGCTGCACTCGCGAATGCGCCGAAGCACAAAGTAAAGATATCGGCATTATCGCCACCGAAAAAGGCTGGAACCTGTATGTCTGTGGTAACGGTGGCATGAAACCCCGCCACGGTGATCTCTTTGCCACCGATCTTGATCGCGACACCCTGATCCGTTACATCGACCGTATTCTGATGTTCTATATCAAAACAGCGGACCGTCTGCAGCGCACCTCCGTTTGGATGGAAAATATGCAGGGCGGGCTGGATTATCTACGCCAGGTGGTTATCGAAGACAGCCTCAAGCTAGGGGCAGAACTAGAACAGCAGATGGCATTGGTGGTCTCCCGTTATCAGTGTGAATGGAAAACCACCTTGGAAAATCCCGAGGCTCTTAAGCGCTTCCGTCACTTTGTGAATACCGAGGCGCAGGACAGCAATATTCTCTTTGTTGAAGAACGACAGCAGATTCGCCCAGCCACCGCTGACGAAAAAAATCTTATCGCCGCCGAACCGATCAAGTTGGTTGGTTAATACAGAGGACAGCCGAATGACTACAAATACTCACTGGACTGCGGTGTGCAGCCAACATGACCTAATCGCTGATTCAGGCATCTGCGCATTGATCAAAGAGACCCAGGTCGCCCTGTTCTATATCAAGCAACAGCAGACCGTCTTTGCCATTGCTAACCACGACCCCTTTAGTCAAGCCAATGTCCTGTCACGGGGATTAGTTGGCTCAAAGGGTGATCAACTATTTGTCGCCTCACCGGTCTACAAACAGCACTTCTGCCTTGAAACTGGACGCTGCCTCGATGATGAGAACACCCGCATCCAAGTGTGGCCGGCCCGTATCGAGAATGGTCAGGTCGAGGTACTGATCTAAGCGCTAGTGATAAACACGGTATAAAAGCCACTAAAACTCAGCTAACCTTCGCCACACAGGAAGCCTATCGATGACCCATGCAGCCAAGCCGGAAACCTGTCAGGTAAAAACCACCTGCCCTTATTGTGGCGTTGGCTGCGGCGTTAACGCTACGGTCAGTCATAACCAATTGATTGCGGTCAGCGGTGACAAAGACCACCCCGCCAATCTCGGACGTCTTTGCGTCAAAGGCTCTGCTCTACATGAAACCACCGATTTAGATGGGCGGCTGCTCAGCCCCCAAATTAATGGCCAAACGGCCAGTTGGGAGCAAGCGATTAACCATGTCGCGCAGAGCTTTCGTCAAACGATTGAACAGCATGGCCCCGATTCAGTGGCGTTCTACCTTTCAGGACAGATTCTGACCGAGGACTATTATGTCGCCAATAAGCTGATGAAAGGCTTTATCGGATCGGCCAATGTCGACACTAATTCGCGCCTCTGTATGTCATCCGCAGTGGCAGCACACAAGCGAGCCTTTGGTGCGGACCTAGTACCCGGCTGCTATGACGATCTCGAGCAGGCAGATCTGTTAGTGCTGGTCGGTTCTAATACCGCATGGGCACACCCGGTAATCTATCAACGCATCCTCGCGGCAAAGAAAAAACGTCCAACAATGAACGTTGTCGTAATCGATCCTCGCCGTACCGCCACCTGTGATATGGCTGATCTACATCTACCTCTCACGCCCGGTAGCGATGGTTATCTATTTACCGGTTTGTTGAGCTATCTGGCCGATCATGACGTGCTCGACAAACACTATATTCAAACACATACCGAAGGCTTTGATAACGCCCTAGACGCGGCGAAAACGCTTACTGCGAGCCTGTCACAAACGGCGCAACACTGCGGTTTAGATGAGCAAAGCCTTAAGCAGTTTTATCAACTTTTTAGCCGTACCGATAAAGTCGTCACACTCTTTTCTCAAGGCATCAATCAATCGTCATCTGGGGTCGATAAAGGCAACGCCATTATCAACTGCCACCTCGCCACCGGCCGTATCGGCAAACCGGGCGCTACCCCTTTTTCGATTACCGGTCAGCCTAACGCCATGGGGGGGCGAGAGGTCGGAGGCCTCGCTAATCAACTGGCCGCCCATATGGACTTTAGCGATCCAGCCAATATCGCACGGGTTGAGCGGTTTTGGCAGGCACCCAAAATCGCTCGCACTGAAGGCCTAAAAGCCGTGGATCTGTTTCAGGCTGTCGACGAGGGCCGCATCAAAGCGATCTGGATAATCGGCACCAACCCCGTGGTCAGCATGCCCGATGCCGATTTAGTTCGCCGGGCACTATTACGATGCGGACAGGTAGTGGTTTCCGATTGTATGGCAAAAACCGACACTACCGCCTGTGCTAATGTATTACTCCCCGCCACCGGCTGGGCTGAAAAAGACGGCACAGTGACCAACTCCGAACGCGTTATCTCCCGCCAACGCGGCTTTTTAGCGCCTCCCGGAGAGAGCCGTCACGATTGGCAGATTATCTGCGCGGTCGCCCGTGCGATGGGGTTTGAACAGGATTTTGCGTTTAACTCCCCCAGCGAGATCTTTGCCGAACATGCAGCACTCTCTGGCTATGAAAATAAGGGTCAGCGATACTTTAATATCTCCGGCCTCGCACACCTCTCAGCAACACAGTATCAACAGCTAGAACCGGTAAGGTGGCCTTGCATCGAAGGCCAGCAAGAGCAATCACCTCGACTGTTCAGCGACGGACGCTTTAATACTCCCTCAGGCCGGGCGCGCATGCTACCGATTACCCCTCAAGCACCGCTTAATAAACTATCTGAAGAGTATCCACTAATACTCAATACCGGTCGCATACGGGATCAATGGCACACTATGACCCGAACCGGCAAAACTAGCCGCTTGCTGAACCATATCGACCAACCCTATATCGAACTCGCGTTAGCCGATGCCGAAGAGTACGGTATCGCTGAGCAAGACCTGGTTGAAATCCGCAGTCCCCAGGGTCGCTGCCTCGTAAAAGCCAAGTTGTCCTCAAATCAGCGGCCTGGTTCGGTGTTCATGCCGATCCATTGGAGTGCACAATTTGCCTCGGCAGCAAGGGTGGATAGCCTATTTACATCGATTAAGGACCCTCTATCCGGCCAGCCTGAAGCCAAGCACTGCCCTGTCCAGATAGGTAAAGTTGACAGCCATTGGCAGGCTGTTCTGATCACCGAGCAATCACTGGCGACGCTGCCCTGTGAATACTGGTGTAAAATTCCGCTACCAAATGGATTTCGATATGAACTGAGCGGGGCGCAGTTACCCGCCGACTGGAAATCTTGGTTAGCCCAGCTTATTGAGCCCTGCGACGACCTCATCGAACTCAATAGCGCCTCAACCTACCGCATGGTGAGTTTTCAGCAACAGCGCCCCACGCAACTCTTTTTTGCCTCTACCGGAGCGCTACCCAGCAGCGCTTGGCTAAGCAAACAGTTTCAGCAATCTATAGATACCCCTGCCCAACGAATGTCGTTACTGGCCGGTAAACCGATGGACAACAAAGACGAGTGCGGCGCCATCATCTGCAGCTGCTTTGAAGTGGGTGAACACACGATTCGCCAAGCAATCCGTCAAGGGGCTAACAGCACCGACAAACTGGCCGCACAATTAAAGTGTGGTAGCAACTGTGGCTCTTGCCTGCCAGAGATCAGAGCGATACTGAGCTAAGGGAGTTAAAACAGCGCTTTGATGCCATCCAGATAACCGTTATCCCAGGCAACACCCGCCCAGACGACCCAGGTCATATTGAGCATCATAAACACCGCGGCGGAGCCCATATCCTTGGCCCGCCCAGCCAATTCATGATATTCAGGCCCCCAACGATCGACCACCGCTTCGATAGCCGAGTTAACAATTTCAAACGCCAAGACCAAAAAGCAACAGGCTAACAAAAGCGCTAGCTGCATACCCGACTCCGCCAGCCAAAAAGCTGCCGGAAACATCACCACCGCCGCCATAACCTCATAGCGGAAGGCCGGCTCTTCAACCCAAGCCGCCTTAATACCTTGCAGTGAATATTTAGTGGCATAATAGAAACGCGTAATGCCGGTACGTTTAATCTGATGCATCTGAATGGCTACTTCTGGTTTGTGAAGCTGGCATTAAAACATGAAAAGAAGGGTCATACCACGGCTCGCAAGACAGCTTAACAAAGATGCAATAAGCCCTGCTTCGCTCTTGCCTCTCTTGGATTTCTGTCAGGCTCAAAGTTCAAAAAATACTCAAACAGTACCGTATTTCAACAAAAAGCAGCGCCGAAATCACTTCCGTGCGGACATCCCACAGCAAAAGCCACTCAAGAGAACTCATCGCAGCATTATCCGCTTAAAAAGCAATCCGTTGAATGCTATAGTTAGCCCCGCACAGGCCTCACTCAGAGCATACTTAGCAGCAAGTGAAAGATTGACTCTGTCAGCGGTTGTGCTGTCGACAACGGATGTAGTTATAATCTGCCTTCACCGCAGAAGTCGTAAGGATAGATCGTTTCTCTCTGGAAAATTACATTATCAGATGCTTAATCATAAAGTAGATGAACAGCTGAGCCTGCTGAGTCTGGCACAATTAAATAATCTGTTGGAAAAACTTAATCAAAAAGTCGCAGACAAAAAGCAGGCCATTAAAGCGGCCAGCAAACTTCCTCCCCGCACCCAAAATGATATTCAAAAACTGGCAGAACTGCAGGGACTGGATCTCAGCGGTCTGATGCGGGAAATATCCAAACGCTGACCGTTATAATTTAGGCCCGATGCTCAACATGACTGTAGAAAAACAGACCTCACAGCTTAACCGAACATTCACCGTTGCCCCTATGATGGAGTGGACTGATCGACATTGTCGTTATTTCCACCGTCTGATCAGCGACAACGCGGTGCTTTATACCGAAATGGTAACCACCGGCGCACTGATTCACGGTGATCAACAACGGTTTCTAAGCTATAGCGAGCCGGAACACCCGCTCGCACTTCAGCTTGGCGGCAGTCATCCGCAAGAGCTCGCCAGTTGCAGCCGCATGGCCGAAGATGCCGGCTATGATGAGGTTAACCTCAATGTCGGCTGCCCCAGCGACAGGGTACAGAACAATATGATCGGTGCTTGCCTCATGGCACACCCTGAATTAGTCGCCGAATGCCTCGCAACCATGCAAGCCGCCGTAGCCATACCTGTCACTATTAAGCACCGCTTGGGAATTGACGATATGGATAGCTACGAAGCACTTCATCAATTCGTCGCAACGGTCAGCCAATCTGGCTGTAAAACCTTTATAATCCATGCCAGAAAGGCGATACTGCAAGGCTTAAGCCCAAAAGAAAATCGGGATATACCGCCGCTAAAATATGAGTGGGTCTACCAGATTAAACAGGCATTTCCTGAATTGGAAATACTGATCAATGGCGGCATTAAAACGCTGGCAGAAAGCCGTACACACCTACAGCATGTTGATGGCGTCATGATTGGCCGCGAAGCCTATCACAACCCCTATATGATGACGGAAGTTGATGCTTTGTATCAGCCTGACGCAGCGGTAAAAACTCGCTTGCAGATTATCGAACAGATGTACCCCTATATCGAAGCCGAATTAAAACAGGGTTGCTACCTAGGACATATCACTCGCCATCTACTAGGGTTGTTTCACGGTCAGCCCGGCGGTCGTCAATTTCGTCGCTATCTGAGTGAAAATGCCCATAAAGCCGGCGCTGATGTCGATGTGTTAAAACGTGCCGTTGATAAAGTCATATCTATCTAAAAGATTAAGGAAAACTAAACATGGAAAGCCAGCTGGATCAGCTCAAAAAAATGACCACCATTGTTGCCGATACTGGCGATATCAATGCGATCAGAGACCTGAGACCCGTTGATGCAACCACCAACCCCTCACTGTTACTGAAAGCCAGCCAAGATCCTGCTTACCGCCCCTATCTTGAACAGGCTAAAAGCTGGGCACTGAGCCAAGCCGGTAGTGATGCAGAACAGCTAGCCAATATGACCGACAAGCTGGCGGTGTTAGCCGGGTGTGAAATTCTCTCGCTGATCCCTGGACGCATCTCCACTGAGGTCGATGCACGACTCTCCTTTGATACCTTGGCAACGATCGAAAAAGCTAAAAAGCTCATCGGCCTATATAACGAGGCAGGTATCAGTAATGATCGAGTGCTGATAAAAATAGCCTCTACATGGGAAGGCATCGAAGCGGCACGACAGCTGGAAAAAGAGGGTATCAACTGCAACCTAACACTGCTATTTGGTTTCGCTCAGGCGGTTGCCTGTGCTGATGCTGGCGCCTTTTTAATCTCACCTTTTGTTGGCCGCATCCTCGACTGGCATAAAGGCCATAACCCTGAAGGCACAGACTTCAACGGCGCAAAAGATCCTGGTGTACAATCCGTGAGTCGTATCTACAACTATTACAAACATCACGGCTATAACACTGTCGTCATGGGTGCGAGCTTCCGCAATAGCGAGGAGATTCGTCAACTGGCGGGCTGCGATCGCCTGACCATCAGCCCAGCCTTGATCTCAGAACTGGCCGACACCCAACTACCGCTGGACCAAAAACTGTTTGCCGACAACCCGCTGTGCAATGAAGCTAAGCTCGAGAATAACGAGCAAGCATTCCGTTGGGCAATGAACGAAGATGCAATGGCGACAGAAAAACTAGCGGAAGGCATCCGTAACTTTGCCGCCGACCAAGTGAAATTGGAGCAGCTCCTTCTGAAGATCTAAACTTCGAAATTAATAGCGTCTGCCATTAACGAAAAAACGCATCCTTTGGGATGCGTTTTTTATATATAGACATTATCGTTCAATGAACGATCATTAAAAATTTAGGCAGCCAGAATGCGGAGCATTCTTCACCCGTCCCGACTAGAACTGATCTTCATCGAAGGCGGCAACTTGACCATCATTCACTAAGAACTCACGCCGCTGCAGATAAGCATCACGCATCGCTATATAGCGATCACCACTCAACAACTCTTCCGCCGCAAACAACCCTGCCCGTGTATCAACAACCCTTAATCCGTACAGCTGATTACGAGTACGGATAGGATTAACCTCCCCGACAGGATCAACCATAGAATCCGGTATTCGGCCAATACCATCACGAACGTTGGATGGTCCCAAAAAGGGCAGCACTAAATAAGGGCCGGTTTCCATCCCCCAATACCCCAATGTCTGACCAAAATCTTCATTATGCTCAGGCAGCCCCATAGGGGTGGCAACATCAATAAGCCCCCCCAAACCAATAGTGGTATTAAATACAACTCGAGAAAAATCTTTCACTGCCGCTTCAGGCTTAAACTGCAGTACATTATTGACAATACTACCAACGTCAGCGAGATTTCCGAAAAAATTACCAACCCCAGTTTCAATAATATCTGGCGTAACCGCTTGGTACCCCTGAGTAACGGGCTTCAATGCATAGCGATCAAGCGCCGCATTAAAACTAAACATCGCCCGGTTAAACCCTTCCCATGGATCCACTTCAGCTTGCTGCTCAGCCAATGCAGGCAATGAAAGCTGAAGGATATAAGCAGTCAAAAATAGACGTTTGAACATCGACATAAACAGCATCCCTAACCAAAAACAGTCACCGACCCCATTGTGCATCACAACATAAACGATTGCGACTACCAAATAGCCTTAAAAACCAAGCCACCAAAGCATCGTCGAATCTACGAGTAAACAACAAACAAAATCTAGACAAACAAAAAGGGCCCCAAAGGGCCCTTTTCTCAAGCTTTATCTTATAAAAAGATTAGAAGCTTACGTTGTAACCAACTGCGATTGTATCTGCAGCGCTACCAGCATCTTCAGCATCGCCATCAGCTTCGATGTAGTTAGCGAATACGAATGCTTGGTTGCCCAGTTTTTGCTGAACTTCAGCAATGTAACGGTTACCTTCATCAACATCAGCAGCGTTATCACCGAAAGCAGTGTAAGAACCCAGCAGAGTTGTGTTACCCATAGAGTAAGAACCAGCCAGAACAACTACAGCATCGCCATCTTTACGGTTAACTTCGTCGTCTTCAACAGACAGACCTACGTAGAAGTTATCCGCTGAGTAGTTTACACCCAGAGAGTTGATGTTTTCATCAACAGTACCTTTGTACTGCAGTGTAGACAGTGCAACACCGAAACCACCCATAGAGTAGTTAGCTGCAACGTGAACTGCATCAACATCTTCACCAGTATCACCAGCATCAACGCCTGCATTGTTACGTGCAACAACAGCAGCAGCCAGTTTAAAACCGCTCATGTCTGGAGTTACGTATGCAGCAGAGTTACCCTGACGTCCGCCAGTAGTATAGCTGTGAGTTGTTTCAGTGTTAGCTGCAGCCATGATATCAGTTTTACCGATAGTCCACAGGTAAGCAGGCAACCACTGACGACCAACAGTTACTGTACCGAAATCACCGGTAGCACCAACGTAAGCCAAACGACCTTTGTTACCATTGGCAACGCCCAAAGCACCAGTTTCAGTGTTTACGTAAGTTTCAAAGTGAGCGATAGCAGTAGCGCCAGAGAACAGCTCAGAAGTCGCTTTGATACCGATACGTGAAGTGTTATCACCGATAGTGAAGTCTTTGTTGTCTTCAGAAGTACCTTGTACACGCAAAGAGCCATACAGAGTAGCGTCAGCTTGAGCAACCATTGGAGCCGTCAGAGCACCGGCAACAGCCAGAGCGATCAGAGACTTTTTCATTAACATTTCCCCTTCAATATTTTAACGTACTAGTAGTTAAACTTTATAATTTCTTTGTTGGCCTTACGTCATCAACTACGCTCAGCTAACAAGAAAAATACTATAATTCAGAAATATATCAATCCCATGTGTGAAATAAATTCCCACATGGTCTCTATTCTGTCGGGCTGACTACTAAAACAGCCCTTAGTATCTTGTGTGGCTTAAATAATTGACAAACCGAAGTTTAGCAATGCTTTAGCCTTTTCATTATAGGCGAAAAACCGTTTCAAACCTAAGTTTTAAAACCGCCCTTAATTAAATTTGTCGCATTACAACATAGCAGCAAGCGCTTGGCAACTCTTTAACCTTATTTTTTAGCTTGTTAAAGCGTTAAAAGCCTACGTCATTCACTAAGACTGATACAGATCAAAAAGTATACTCTGCAACCTTCAACATCATGAGCTAAACATAAACTTTTTAGACCTTAATCGACTAATCCAGATCTTTATTCAAGCTGCTGCCATAACTGTTTCAACCGTTTTTCAGAAACCGTCATCCGAGTGCCTAACTGCTGAGCAAACAGTGATATGCGATACTCTTCTAGCATCCAGCGATAGCTATCGAGTTCGTCACTGTAACGGTTATGCTTAGCATTGAGTTCCGCCTGGCCTCGATACTGGCGAGTCAGCTGCTGTAACTGTTCACTTAACATGCGTTGTCGAGGCAACTCTCGCTGATATTTTTCCAGCCGCTGCTCAATCCCGCTTAAATAGCGGGGATACGATGGCAACACGTCACTCGGCACCCGCAGTAGAAAGTCTTTGCATACCAAAGCCTCTAACTGCTGACGAATATCGGTAAGTATCGTAACGGCCTGAAGATTAACAGAGCCTGAAAGCTGCTTTTGAATGCCATGATAGTGTTTAGCAATCACCCCTAACAGTTCGGCCTGCTGTTCAGCCTGCTGACAATAATCACTTCGGTAGCGATTAAGACTGTCTTCGAACTGTTGTTGCGTGCGGATATCAACATCATCTTTTAGGAAGGTGGCAACCACAGCACTTAATAAACATTGCTCGTGTAACTGATTCCGACTCTGAACCTTGGCCAGCAAGATAGCCGTTTGCTGGAATCTCGGCAGGCGATTCTTGACGAAGCGAACCTGCTCACCCAATTGCAGGATAAAAAGACGTGCCAAGCCTATGCGGTTTTGGTGCACGGCCATCGCCCGATCATCAAATACTTTGAGTTCAACGCTGTCGCCACAGTCTTGCAATCCCGGATAGACTTCAAGCTCTAACCCGCCCGCCTGCTTTAAGGTAATCGCAGCAGGTAGATCGCCAAAATCCCAAAGGGTAATCCCTTTACGTCCCCAGCTCTCCGATGGTGCTTGCGTCAGTGCCTGTCGGGCCTGAGCGCCGAAATTCTGTTGCAACGCTTGCAGGTCACGTCCCTCAGTCACGGTATTACCTTTTTCACCGCGCAAGCGAATATTCACCCGGTAGTGGTCATCCAGCTTAACCGCATCCAGATCATCTTTGCTGATCCGTACACCGGTCATACGCTTAAGGTGTAATGCCAGCGCTTCATTCAATGAGCCTTCGGCAAATACCGCTGCCTCAACAAAAGCATCGACATAATCAGGGATCGGTACGAAATTCTTACGGAGCGATTTCGGCAGTCCTTTTAATAGCGCCACACATTTTTCTTTGAGCATACCCGGCACCAACCATTCGAGCCGTTCAGCAGAGATTTGATTCAACAGTACTAAAGGCGCCTGCAGAGTCACTCCGTCATCTTTCGCGCCCGGTTCAAAATGGTAACTAAGTTTTAACTTTGCGCCGTTAAGCATCAACTGTTCTGGATAACTAGCCCGGGTGACATGATCGGCAGAACGCTGCAGAAGGTCTTCTTCTTGCATAAAGAGAATCTTAGCATTGTGCTGTTCAGCCTCTTTGCGCCACGCTTCAAAACCAGCACCATTGACCACCGCTGCGCCATTATTCTCTTGCAATCGCAGCGTATAAAACTCGGCCAGAGTATCTTCGTCTACCAACAGATCTCGCCGGCGGGTTTTCGCTTCTAAGCCTTCAATAGAGTTCAGCAAACTGCGGTTATGACTGAAAAACTTACCTTGGGTGCTAAATTGACCCTCCACCAGCGCACTACGAATAAAAATCTGCTGGCTAACCTCTGGATCAATCCGGCCATAATGCACGTTACGTCCTGGCACGATAATCAGCCCATAGAGGGTTACTTGCTCTTGCGCCACCACCTGAGCTTTTTTCTTTTCCCAGTGAGGCTCCAAATAACTGCGTTTAACCAGATGACCGGCTAACGCCTCCGCCCATAGAGGATCGATACACGCCACCATACGGGCATATAACCGACTGGTCTCGACCAATTCAGCCGCCATAATCCACTTAGGGGCTTTTTTATACAGCATAGAACCGGGAAAAATACTGAAACGGCGGTTACGGGCCCCGAGATACTCTTTATTTTCTTGCTTAAAGCCCATATTACCCAGCAAACCGGTCAACAACGATTTGTGCAAAGCATCGTAACTAGCCGGCTGGTTGTTCTCTTTGTAATCTAAATTACGGCAGATAAGGTGTAATTGACGATGCACATCCCGCCATTCACGCATCCGCATATAGGAGAGGAACTGTTTCTGGCAATACTTTCTTAGCTGGTTCTGACTCAGCGCCTGACGCTGTTCTTCATGCAGATTCCACAGGTTGATCAGGGTGACGAAATCCGATTCTTCGTCGGCATACTCTCGATGTTTCTGGTCCGCTGCTTGCTGCTTATCCATCGGCCGTTCACGAGGGTCTTGCACACTGAGCGCGCTAGCGATAATAATCATCTCGCTCAAGCAGTTATTATCGACCGCGGCCAGCAACATCCGCCCGATTTTCGGGTCAACCGGCAAACGGCTCAATTGCCGGCCGAGTCGAGTCAGTTGCCGTTTATCATCCACCGCCCCCAACTCTTGCAGCAGTTTAAAGCCATCATTGATATAACGGCTATCCGGCGGATCAATAAAAGGAAACGCATCAATGGCACCGAGCCGCACATTGAGCATCTGTAAAATAACAGCGGCCAAGTTCGTCCGGCGAATTTCAGCATCGGTAAACTCAGGCCGAGCGTTAAAATCCTCTTCGGAATACAGACGAATACAGATACCTTCGGCCACCCGGCCACAGCGCCCCTTGCGCTGATTAGCACTGGCTTGAGATACCGGCTCGACCGGTAAACGTTGTACTTTTGAGCGATAACTATAGCGGCTGATACGTGCCAACCCTGGATCAATCACATAGCGAATACCCGGCACCGTCAATGAGGTTTCCGCCACATTGGTCGATAGCACAATGCGCCGCCCCGCGCCCCGAACCGACGAGAATATTTTGTTCTGTTCGGCCACACTCAAACGGGCATAGAGCGGCATCACTTCAATATGCCTTAAACGGCCTTGCTGTACCGCTTTACGAAGATATTCGGCAGCTTCACGGATCTCCCGCTCACCACTGAGGAATACCAGAATATCACCTGCGCCCGTAATACCTTTCTTGCGCTCTAACTGAACTAGCTCTTCAGCGGCACAAACGATCCCTTCCGGAATGCTTTTTTCGCTGTTGCCGTCCATCTCCTCCAATGGACGATAGTGCAGTTCAACCGGAAACGTGCGCCCAGATACTTCAATCACTGGGGCATTATTGAAATGTTTTGAGAACCGTTCAAGGTCGATGGTTGCTGAGGTGATAATGACTTTCAGGTTTGGACGCTTAGGTAAGATACGGTGTAAATAACCCAACAAAAAGTCGATATTCAGACTGCGTTCGTGAGCCTCATCGATGATTAAGACTTCGTAACGTTCGAGGTAACGATCATTTTGCGTCTCGGCCAGCAGAATACCATCGGTCATCAGTTTAACTTGGGTATTGTCCGCGACCTGTTCGGTAAAGCGCACCTGATAACCTACGGTGCTACCCAAAGCCGTCTGTAGCTCTTCCGCGATACGGTTCGCAACCGTTCTCGCTGCCAATCGACGAGGCTGAGTATGGCCGATTAATCCGACCCGCCCTAAGCCTAATTCCAGACAGATTTTGGGGATCTGAGTAGTTTTACCCGAGCCAGTTTCACCCGCGATGACCACCACCTGATGTTCAGCAATAGCCTTGGCGATCTCTTCCCGCCGCCCACTGACCGGTAAATCGGGATAGCGAATCGGTTGACTATAATCGCGCCGTGCGACCTTTTCTTCTGAACGCGATAACATCGCCTCGACATCATCCCGAAGCCGCTCAGCCGGTTTCTGTTCTTGGAGGCGCTTTTGCAGCTGCTGGATTTTTTTGCGAATCGCAAAACGATCGGCGATTAGGCAGTTATCCAACCGGGTATATAGTTGCTTAATAGTGGCAGTCACAATGGGGTAGTCAATTTACAAGCGGTTTAAATCAGGCGTGGCCAAAACAGCGACTTAACGGCTGTTGTACACCTTCTCGGAAGACGATCATCTCGCCGGTTTGCAGCTTTCGCCAATGTTCATTATCAGTCAATGGCTCGGTGGTAATCACTGTCACGATATCGTTTGGCGTAGTTTCTTCACAAAAATCCACCGTTAGCTCTTCGTCTGTCAGCCGAGCGCGGCCAAAGGGTGCCCGCCGGGTAATCCACGAAAGTTTAGTAGAGCAGTAAGCCAGTAGGTATTCAGACTCGGTCAGCAGCATATTAAAGACCCCGAGTTCCCGTAACTGATCAGAGCAGCAGTGAATCAGCTCGATCACCGCAGCAAAATCAGTTGGACGTTCAGGAAAACGCGCTCTCACCTGCCCAAGCAACCAACAAAAAGCATACTCACTATCGGTGGTACCGACCGGGCGATAAAAATCTAACGGCAGATCAAACAACCGTTGATCTAACTGACCATTGTGGGCGAAGGTCCAGCTAAAGCCCCAGAGTTCACGGGTAAATGGGTGAGTATTTTCTAAACAGATACTACCGACATTCGCCTGGCGTATATGACTGATCACGGTTTTACTCTTGATCGGATGCTGTTTGATCAGCTGTGCTATCTCAGATTGACAGCTCGGGGCTGGATCATGGAACACCTGCAACCCTTTACCTTCATAAAAGGCAATTCCCCAGCCATCCTTATGGGGGCCGGTCTCACCACCGCGCTGCATCAAGCCACTAAAGCTAAAGCAAATATCGGTCGGGACGTTGGCACTCATGCCGAGCAGTTCACACATTGTTTAGATAGATTCCTTAGTCGAGTTAAGGGTGACTTTATCAGGTAACGAATCAATAGCATCAATACCGGACTCAATCGTCGGTGTATGATCTAACACACCCACCTCTTTCATGCGTCGCTCACCGATAAAGTTGCCCTCGGGATGAATCGCCATCACTTTACTGATCACCGTTGCAACCACTTTGCCGCCGCGATCTATTTCTAGCTCATCACATATAATTTCGCCCTCGAGCAATCCGCATACGGTAATGTGATTGGCTTTTACTACGCCGTGAACATGGCCACTTTTACCAATTGAGATATTGTCGAGCGAAGAGACATTGCCTTCAAATGTACCGTCAATGTGCATACGGCCAACGATACTCATATCGCCACTAAATTTATTGCCTTCAGCGATAATCGTTATTGCTGAGCCGTTTCCAGCACCTGATTTAGCGGGTACATTTTTCGTAAAGAAGCCCATTTTACACCTTTTACTTCTGCAAACAGTGAATCGAAATTACTTATATTCCAAGCGATAAAAGGCTTGGGGTCGACTGGCCGGAATAAGTAACGCACTTCATAATGAAGATGAGGCCCCGTCGAGCTTCCCGTATTACCGCTTAAACCGATCAGTTGCCCTTTGCTAACAAAGGTTCCGCTTTTAATCTTTACATCACTCAGATGCGCGTAATAGGTTTTAAACCCAAGCGCATGCTGCAGTATTATCAGTTTACCAAAGCCACTCGATTTATGTGTCCCCGCGTATTCCACCGCACCATCTGCCGTGGCATAAACGGGGGTGCCCACTTTGGCTTTAAAATCGATGCCATTATGCATAATTTTTTTCTTACGTATCGGATGCATCCGCATACCATAAGAATCATTGATACGCAGGCCGTCAATAGGTTCCCCATTGGGCAACACACTCAGAAAAAATAATCGTTGATTGGTCATCACCGTCAGCGCATCGGCACGGTTTGAGGTCATATCCTTCGAGGGCGGCAAGCCAAGTAGGTCTTCAAGACCAAATAAACTCGCATCCAAGGTTTCGTTGAGTTCACCGATCCGCAGGTTTTCTTCCTGCAATTTATCCCGTTCGACCTTTAATTCCTGCAAGGTAGAAGAAAGCTGATCGAGCTGGCCTTTTTGCAACTCTTGGGTGCCGAGAGTCATCTCATACTGGCTAGAGAGGGAGTTAATACCCTGTTCCAATTCATCGAGTTCATCGGATGTTTTTGCCAACAAAAGATTGGAAATAAAGAAACTACAGATCGATAGTAACAAAAAGAGGACAAGCAGATACCGGGCCAATTGACCCAAGGTGTACTGCCGAGATCCCTGCGCAGTTGTTAATGTAATCACTAATTTTTTACGCAGCATGACCGAAAAACCAAACAACACGATAAGAAATGTCGGTGAAATATACCTTTATTGAGGCCAAAAGTCATAAAAATGACATGAAAATCACGCCATTCTATGACTTTGAGTGGATATAATTTAACTCTCGCCTTTATTCTTACCGCCGATATTTGGGGCTGCTGCAATAATTCGATCCGCTAAACGCGAGAACGGCAAACTCTGAACCCAGACAGTGCCGGTACCAGACAGTGTTGCCAGCCATAATCCTTCGCCACCGAGGAACATCGACTTCAATCCTTTAACCATCTCGATATCATACTCAATGCCCTCACTGAACCCCACCAAGCAACCGGTATCGATACGCAGGGTTTCATTATTCAGCTCCTTTTTCACGACCGTGCCGCCGGCCTGAATAAAGGCCATGCCGTCGCCTTCCAACTTTTGCAGAATAAACCCTTCACCGCCAAAAAAACCTGCTCCAAGCTTGCGCGAGAAAGCCACGGATAGACGGGTGCCTAGCGCTGCGCATAAAAAGGCATCTTTTTGACAATATAATCGCTCACCGGTCTGTGACATATCCACGGGCACGACCATGCCGGGATAAGGCGCGGCAAATGCGACTTTACGTTTCTGCCCGCCGTGGTTGGAGAAATGGGTCATAAACAATGATTCACCGGTAACCATACGCTTACCAGCCGAGAACAGTTTTGAAAACATCCCTTCTTCAGGGTTGGCGCCATCCCCCATCTTGGTTTCAAAACCGATGTCCTGCTCCATGTAGTTCATTGAACCGGCTTCTGCTACCACCGTTTCACCTGGGTCCAGCTCCACTTCCAGCATCGGCATTGAGTCGCCAATAATCTCGTAATCCACTTTATGACACTGCATTATTTTTCTCCTTAATAACCTGCTAGCCGCCCCATTGTTTCATCAGTGGTAGTAATACCGCCAACGTCACCATAGAGACTAAAGTAGTCACCATAATCGTTGCGGAGGTCAGTGTCACCCTCGTGTTGTACTGCTGCGCCAACACATACACCATCGCACCGGTCGGCAGTGCCGCCAACACCACCGCACTGGCAAGCCAAAAGGGTTCAAGCCCAACCCATAACCCTAAACCAAAGGTAGCCAACGGATGTAAGACTAGTTTCACCAGCGTTAGCCAGGTCAATTCGAAGCTACCCTTGCGCACAGAGAGTCCACTGAGTGAGATCCCCAACGCAAATAACGCTACCGGCGCGGCTGAGGGCGCAAGCATCTGCAGCGGCGTTAAAATCATCGCTGGCAGGCTAACACCACTAATCGATACGACCATCCCTAGCAATGGGGCCATCATGACCGGATTTTTCAACAAAGCTTGCAGCAATAGGGTTTTCAGCTTGCTGAGTATGCCCCCTTCACTGTTCTGCAGTTCAGACATCAGCGCCAACACCAGAATGAACACGAGATTACTGGCCAAGGTAGCAATAATGACCGGCAAAGCACCCCGATCACCAAACATGAAATAAAAGATCGGCACCCCCATATAGACCGTGTTTGCCCATGCGGCATTCAGTGCGATCACGGTCCAATCAAGGGGTTTGCCCAGCTGCATTTTGCGCCAAGCCAAAAAAGCCATCAGTATCGCGATCAACGAACCACCGATATAGACGCCGATAAAATCCCACTGTAATACCGCTTGAATATCAACGGTTGCCGTAGAGGTAAACATCAAGGCTGGCACGGCGATGTAGTACACATAACGGTTGAGCGCCGATGCACTCGATTCTTCCAATAAGCCCCAGCGGGAACAGCCCCAGCCCAGCACCATCAGAATAAAAACAGGTATAACAATATCAAACAACAACTGCATTAGAGTGTCTCAAAGGGTTAACGATAGGGCCGTCATGTTATCAATATTTCAGCCGTTGGCGAGAGCCTTAAAGACCGACAGAGGATAAAATAATTCACCTCGCCGCACTTGGTTTCTGGTTCGCCGATAATAGAGAAACAAAGGAAGCAACGGTTATGCCCTGGCGTTGATAAAATTCGGCAGTTCAGGAGCAACGGTCGTCACACCCAACGCGACAGGCGCTAGCAAACAATAATTAAAAAGCCCGGGATCGTATCACCCCGGGCTTTTTATACACGACGAAAACTCAAACGACTAAGCCGTTTTCGCCTGAACCAACCGATAGCAGGGACGGTATTCCTCATAGTCAATTTTCATCCGACGCTGCTGCACAAACGAAGCCAACAACAAATCGAGCTCATTGACCAGGTCAGCATCACCACTTAACTCGAATGGACCAAAGGCTTCAATAGCACGAATACCCGGCTCTTTTACATTACCCGCCACAATCCCCGATAACGCTTTACGCAGCGTTGCTGCCAACAGATAATCCGGCTGATCGCGAGTTAAATCCAACGCGGCCATATTTTCATGGGTCGGCTCAAATGGCAGTTGAAGTTCGGCTGGAATATATAACTGCCAGTTGAAATGGAAAGACTCACCTGTCGCTTTACGATACTCAGTGACCCGTTCTAACCCCGCTTTCATCTTCAATGCCACCTCATATGGGTCATCTACGATGATCTCATACAGGCTTGCAGCTCGCTCACCCAGAGTTGCACGAATAAACTTATCCACGGTTTCAAAGTAGGCTTCACTGCCCTCAGGTCCAGTAAAAATCAGCGGTAATGGGCAAGTACTGTTACGCTCTTGCAGCAAGATCCCCAGCATATAGAGAATCTCTTCTGCCGTGCCTGCCCCCCCAGGAAAAACGATAATACCGTGTCCTAAACGGACAAAGGCTTCCAAGCGTTTTTCAATGTCTGGCATGATGATCAGTTCATTCACGATGGGGTTGGGCGATTCTGCCGCAATAATGCCAGGTTCAGAAATCCCCACATAGCGAGCGTCGCTCATCCGCTGCTTCGCATGACCTATCGTAGCCCCTTTCATGGGGCCTTTCATCGCGCCAGGACCACAGCCGGTACAGACACTCATGCTTCGCAACCCAAGTTCGTAGCCGACCTGTTTGGTGTAAATATATTCCTCTCGACTGATCGAATGGCCGCCCCAACAGACCACCAAATGAGGTTTAACATGGGGTTCAATCGCCTTTGCGTGACGCAGAATATGGAACACCATATTGGTAATCTGCTCACCCTCGGCAATGCCATCGCAGCATTGCACGAAGCCATCACCAACATAGAGTAGATCCCGCAACACTGAAAACAGGTGTTCACGTATCCCCTGAATAATTTCACCATCCACGAAGGCGCTCGCAGGCGCATTGATCAACTCTAACTGCACGCCACGGTGCTTTTGACTGACTTTAATATCAAAATCTTTATGTTTTTCCAGCACCTGCTTGGTGCTATCCAATTCACTACCGCAATTCAGTACCGCCAAGGCGCACTGTCGAAATAAGGGATATAAACCCGCTTCGTTGCGGTCTTGCAGCTTGGCCACTTCATAAGGCGAAAGTGTATCCATACTATCTAACGGCGTGATATTGGCCGTTACAAACTGTTCTGTCATCATGGTCCTGCCCCTCTAAATAAACACCCCAGCGCAGAGAGAGTTCTCGGCTGTATACAGGGCTTAGCAGATCGATTATCACCGGCCGCTGTGACCGGCCTGATCCGTCTAAAAAATATCTAACTCAGGTTACAATATAGTTAAAAACTCGACACCACTCCAGTAACTTATTGAAAAAGAAGCATTAACCACCTACTCAACTACCAAATAAACTATCAACAAAGCGAGGTACTTCTTGGCTAGCAGGGCCATACAAGTGACGATCAAAGGCCGATTGTACTTTTGAAGGTTCAAGATTAATTTCAACCGTTTCAGCTCCTGCACGATTGGCCATTTCAACGAAGCCCGCCGCCGGATAAACATGACCAGATGTGCCGATAGCGATAAAAAGATCACTGCTTTCGAGGGCATCATAGATCAGCTCCATCTGCATCGGCAGTTCACCAAACCAGACAATATCAGGTCTCAGCGTACCTTGATGATCGCAACACTGACAACGGGCATCGGGTAACACAGGTCCGTGATGAGAGAACACCTGACCCGAGGTAGTACACCGAAGATTCAACAACTCTCCGTGCATGTGAATCAAATTCTGACTCCCCGCCCGTTCATGCAAATTATCGATATTTTGCGTCACCAACAGTAACTCACCGGTAAACTGCTGCTCTAATCGAGCCAACGCCTGATGGGCCAAGTTAGGTTGAATATCTGGTTGTAACAACTGCTTTCGGCGCTGATTATAAAACCGATGCACTAACCCAGGATCTCGCTCGAAGGCCTCGGGGGTAGCGACATCTTCAATCTGATGATCCTCCCATAAACCATCCGCTGCACGAAATGTTCTGATACCGGACTCAGCGGAAATTCCCGCACCGGTGAGAATCACAATATTCTGATATAGCACAGCACATCTCCCTAAAAATGCTATCGACGGCTTTAATCCTACGCCAACTTCTGCTTAACTAACCATACAGACCGGCAGTTTTTTTACCGGCAACTGTGTAAACATCTGAGTCGGCTCGAGAAGGAAACCCGTATGAGTGCTGATAAACTCTATATCCTCGATACCAATGTTTTACTGCATGATCCTAACTGCCTGTACGAATTTAAAGAGCAGGATGTCGCTATCCCGATGACCGTCCTAGAGGAACTGGACAATATTAAGGACCGCAAGCAAAGCGTGGCACAGGAAGCCCGTCACGTTATCAGAGCCATCGACAATATCCTCAGTGCTGCCACCCCCTCACAGATTCTCAAAGGGGTCCAGATTTTAGTGCCCGGCACCGATGATGCCACTAAACTGGGGAAACTAAGTATTTTCCCCGATCACGAACTCACCACTCGTCAGGGTTTCCTGCCGGATAACAAGAACAACGATAACCATATTATCAACTGCGCTCTGCACCTACAGGGCAGTGACCCACATCGCGAAATCGTATTGGTCACCAAAGATATCAATATGCGCCTCAAGGCACTCGGTGCCGGATTACAAAAAGTTGAAGATTACCGCAAAGATCAACTGGTATCGGATTTAGATCTGCTGCCCTCAGGCCACTTTCATATTGACGGTAATTTCTGGGAAAACGTTGATAAGGTTAAGAGCTATCAAGAAGGCGCTAATACTTACCATAAAGTCAGTCCTGATCTACTGCCGGATGCCTACCCCTGTCAATATATTTATGACGATTCAAAAGACTTTGCCGCGCGGGTGGTCTCGGTTAATCACGAAGAGATTATACTGCTCGATCTAGGCTACGATAAGTTGATGCAGCAAGAGTGCTGGGGCATTCATCCCATCAATATTTTCCAAGCGTTTGCCATGCAGTCGATTCAGGACCCGGATATTGACCTATGCCTGCTCAATGGCGCAGCAGGTTCGGGTAAAACACTGATCGCGCTGGCCTGTGCACTTGAAATGGTGATCGAACAGAATCGCTATAACAAGATTATCGTCACCCGCTCAACCCCACCGGTGGCAGAAGATATCGGTTTCCTACCCGGCACCGAAGAAGAGAAAATGACCCCTTGGTTGAGTTCTATTCACGATAATTTAGAAGCAATGCACGAAGGTGATGAGCGGCCGCAAAGCAGTGTTAAATATGCGATTGAGAAAGCGAACATTCAGTTCAAATCGCTTAACTTTATCCGTGGCCGTAGTATCCAAAATGCGGTGGTTCTCATTGATGAGGCACAAAACCTCACACCGCAACAACTGAAAACGATTCTCACCCGCTGTGGCAAGGACAGTAAGATGATCTGCCTGGGTAACTTGGCCCAGATCGATTCAAACTATCTGACCGCCCTGACCTCCGGTTTAACCTATGTGGTCGAGCGATTCAAAGGTTTTGAAGGTGCTTCCACTGTTCATTTAGAAGGCATTTTCCGCTCGAGGTTGGCCGAATACGCTGAAGAACACCTCTAATACGGCGTTAATCACTCCAGTTAGACACCTTAAGCCGCTATCTGTATAGCGGCTTTCTTTTATTCCGCTACTCGCTATACCTTTATCAATATGGCAGAGATCAACAACAGACCCCTTCATGCCGGTTTTGCTTGTAACTCTCTGGCCCACAGCGCTACACTTCCATCATGATTTTACGCCGCTGCTTTATTTTTTTAATTCGCACCTACCAATATCTGGTTAGTCCATTCTTGGGGCCTAACTGTCGCTTCTATCCGACTTGTTCGGCGTATACCCTTGAAGCGATTGAAACCCATGGCATTTTAAAAGGCTGCTGGCTCGGCCTAAAACGGATAGGCAAGTGCCACCCCGGTCACCCCGGAGGCTTCGACCCGGTGCCACCGGCATGTTGCGGTGCTAAGCCAATCACCGATGACAAGCCAACCGACCCTCCATAGGCCCGACTTAGCCTCTTTTCATTGACCGGAGCCATGAAGCCAGCTATAGCTTAACTATCTGATTTATAATCCCGTTTGATATAATTGCTGATATAAAGGATAAGGATGTTTAGCACACTTACCGTTATTCTCACGGTTACTTTATATATGGCGGTACTTTTCGGTATCGCCCAAATAGTGGAACGACGCATCAGCCGCCGCGGGGAGGGGTTTAAAAGCCCCTGGGTTTATTGCCTGTCACTGGCGGTCTACCATACGTCCTGGACCTTTTATGGCAGTGTCGGTTTCGCGGCAAGTTCTGGATTACAATTTTTAGGCGTCTATATCGGCGCGATACTCGGCATCGCCTTTTGGTGGATCACCCTGCGACGCATGGTCTTTGCCAAAGAGACCTTTCGCATCACCAGCATCGCTGATTTCATCTCTACCCGTTATAACCGCTCCGAAGCCATTGCCGCACTCGTCACACTGATGGCCCTGTTTGGCGTACTGCCCTATATCGCATTGCAACTAAAAGCCGTGGTAGGCTCATTTCAGTTAATTACCGCCCATGATGACAGTTCGATGAGCTGGGATCTGTCCGGCCTATTGATCACACTCTTTATGGTCGCATTTACCATTATGTTTGGTATGCGCAGACTCGACCCGACCGAACGACATCAAGGGATGATGACGGCCTTGGCGGTTGAGTGTTTGGTCAAACTGGTTGCCTTTATCGCGATCGGCCTGTTCGTTAGCTTCAGCCTCTTTAATGGCTTTGATGATATTACCGAACAACTCTTTGAACAGGGATTCGAGCGGGTTATTCAAGTAACCGGCACCCGAGATTCGGGAGTGATGTGGTTAACACTGATCGTACTCAGCTTTGCCGCCATCCAAAACCTACCCAGAATGTTCCATGTCGCGGTAGTAGAGAATGCCGATCACAAACATATTAAAGCGGCTATCTGGATGTTACCGCTGTATATGATTCTCATTAACCTCTTTGTGGTGCCCATTGCCGCCGGCGGTTTATTAATGGGATTACCAGAAGAGTCCGCCGACTTTTATGTTCTCCTATTGCCCCAACTAGCCGGCAATAACGGCCTAACAATGCTGGCCTTTATTGGTGGTTTTTCTGCCGCCACCGGCATGATCATCGTCACCACCATGACACTTTCCACCATGGCCTCTAATCATCTGATTTTGCCGATTATCGAAAGAATGCCCAGCTGCCGTTTTATTAAACCATTGTTACTGCAAATTCGTTGGTTTCTGGCGGCGCTAATTCTGCTTGGCAGTTATGGTTTTGCCATCGAGTTCAGTGATTCCTATATTTTAGTCACCATTGGTTTGATCTCATTTGTCGCCGTACTGCAGTTTTCCCCCGCGCTATTGGGCGGGCTTTTCTGGCGCAAGGGCAACAGTGCCGGGGCCTTACTGGGCTTATTGGCCGGTTTTATTATGTGGACCTACACCCTCATAATTCCCGCTTTCATCGAACACGGTTGGTTATCCGACAGGCTGCTACAGGAGGGTTTACTTGGCTTTGCCCTGCTTCGCCCCGAAGCACTATTTGGCTTCGACGATATTGGCTCTATTCCGCACAGCGTGTTTTGGACAATGCTGGTCAATATCAGTTTTTATATTCTCGGGTCATGGCTTTACCACCCCCACAAAGCAGAGCGTAACCTGACCACCGAGTTTCTTTCCGCTATGCAGCCGGCGCCATTCCGGCAAGCCCGTCCCACTGGACTCGACCGCTATATATCGCTCAATGAGAAACTCAATGAAGCCCAAACACTGCTCGAAGGCTATCTCAGTAGCGATAAGGCCAAAGCCGCACTGACACAAATCACCGATGATCTGCAAGTGACGGGCAAAAGTCATATCGCCATTATCGAGCTACTCGAATTTCACCGGATGCTGGAACATACGCTCGCCGGCTCGATTGGCTCGGCCAGCGCTCATAAAGCCGTGGAAAACAACATTCGCTATAACACCCGCGAATCCACTGACCTTAAAGCCCTATACAAACATCTAGTGACCGAACTAAGTCAGCAACACCACCCTGAACATGGGAATCTCGATAACCATCGCTCAGGGATGCAGAATTACGGCCTAATCAATAACCTGCAGCAGAAGGTCAAGAAGTACCAACACATTATTAAACTGCAGGATAAACGGATTGAAGGCTTGGAAAACAAATTGGAAGTGCGGGTTCAGGACATCTTCCGCTATCGCCTTGAAACGCAGAAGATACGTCAAGAAAACGAAGCACTGAAACGTCAAATTGAGCAATCCCTTGATATAGACACGCCAAGGGATGAAGAGAACTAGTAGATGTAAAAACAGCCGCATAAGCGGCTGTTTCGTTTAACCATAAACCTTAAAGATAGGTTTAATCGTTGTCGTGCTTGTACTGATGAACATCCATCTGTGGGAAAGGAATCGAAATACCTTCCTGATCGAAGCGTAATTTCACATTTTCCGTGGTATCAAATTTAACCGCCCAGAAGTCAGCCGATTTAACCCATGGACGAACCACAAAGTTAACACTGCTATCAGCCAGCTCAGATACTGCAATCACCGGTGCAGGATCTTGTAGAACCCGCTCATCACTGGTCACAATCTCTTCTAACAGTGCTTTAGCTTTCTTCAGATCATCGCCATAACCGATACCAAAGACCATATCCACACGACGAGTATCACGCGCAGAGTAGTTAGTAATAACACCGCTGTAGATATTACCGTTAGGGACGATTACTTCTTTGTTATCTCCAGTACGCATAATGGTGTTGAAAATACTGATATGTTCAACCACACCAGCAACACCCGCCGCTTCAATGAAGTCACCCTCTTTAAACGGACGGAATACAATCAACATCACACCGGCAGCAAAGTTTTGCAGTGAACCTTGCAAAGCCAAACCAACCGCCAAACCTGCAGCACCCACCAGCGCAATCATTGATGTTGTATCAACGCCCAACTGATCTAATGATGCAACGACTACCACCAACAACAGCAGAATATTGGCGATAGCACTGATGAAGTTCACCAGGATATCTTCCATTTTCCCTTTACGTAGGACTTTGCCCAGTAAATTAACAAGGAATTTAGAAACCATCCGACCAATGATAAAGATGGCCGCAGCCATCGCTATATTGATAGCCCAAGGGATGACGTAAATATCGATAAAAGATAGATCCATAGTGTTTTCCTCTATTGTTTTAAGCAGTGTGTTTCAGAATGTATATTTAGAATAGACGCATAAGACTGATCTATCAGAAATAATTCTGAATGGCCGCTCTTCTGCTGGCTGAAATATCTCATAATCCATGCCAAAAAGCCCGTTTAAATCAGTTATTTCCACGCTACAATAGTCGTATGACAGCGGCCCACGAAAATGCACGAATACTCAGCTCATCAGCCTTCGCTAAGCGATTCAGAATAACCGATATTCGACTGCAGCACGTCGTCTCAACTAACCCCCTTATTAACAACATCTTGGGGCCGTTCAATGGCGGATAAATTTCAACTACGCGACTATCAACGCGATGCTGTCGATGCCACCCTACAACATTTTCGTAAAACGAATGACCCTGCCGTTATTGTCTTGCCAACTGGCGCGGGCAAAAGCTTGGTGATCGCCGAGCTAGCCCGTTTAGCACGCCGTAAAATTCTCGTGTTAGCCCATGTCAAAGAACTGGTTGAGCAAAACCACAATAAATACTTAAGTTATGGTTTGCAGGGCGGCCTCTACTCCGCCGGTTTAAAGCAAAAGCAAAGCCATTTTCAGGTTACCTTTGCCAGCGTGCAGTCGGTGGTTCGCAACTTACAAGACTTTGCGACTGAACATTCTTTGGTCATTATCGATGAATGCCACCGGATCAGCGATGATGAAAATAGCCAATATCAACAGATATTTACCCAACTGAGAAGCTTTAACCCACAACTGAAGCTCTTAGGGTTAACCGCCACGCCCTACCGTATGGGCATGGGCTGGATCTACCGTTATCACTATCGCGGCTTCTGCCGCAGCAGTGAACCACGTCCGTTCGAACACTGTATCTACGAACTACCCCTGCAATACATGATTAAGCGAGGGTTTCTTACACCGCCTAATATGGTCGATGCGCCGATCGCCCAGTATGATTTTTCCGCGTTGCAAGCCAATCGTTTCGGTGGCTACGGCGAAGCCGAGGTTAACCAGTTATTAGTCAGCCACCCTCGAGTAACCGAGGCTATCTGTGAGCAGATCAAAACACTGGCACAAGAACGCCAAGGGGTGATGATTTTTGCCGCCACGGTCAAACATGCTTACGAAATCTGCGGCTATCTGCCCGACGAAACCACCGCACTGATCACCGGCGCCACCGCCAATGCAGAACGGGATGAACGGATTCAGCAATTTAAACAGAAACAGATTAAGTATCTGGTCAACGTGGCAGTGTTAACCACCGGGTTTGATGCGCCACATGTGGATTTTATTGCCATCTTACGACCCACTCAGTCGGTATCACTGTTCCAACAGATCGTGGGTCGAGGGCTCAGATTAGCAGAAGGTAAAGAGAATTGTCTGGTGATGGATTACGCGGGTAACGGCTTCAACCTATTCGCCCCCGAAGTGGGGCAACCAAAACCCGATAGCAGCAGTGTACCGGTGCAGGTGTTCTGCCCCGCTTGTGAATTTGCCAATATTTTCTGGGGTAAAACCGACGACGAAGGTCATGTGATTGAGCATTTTGGCCGACGCTGCCAGGGTACACTGCCGGAAGAAAACGGGGCAATGACCCAGTGCGACTATCGTTTTCGTTTTAAGGAGTGCCCACAGTGCAATGCAGAAAATGATATTGCCGCGCGCAACTGTCATCAATGTGGTCACGCCATTATCGATCCAGACGATCAACTTAAAGCAGCACTTAAACTCAAAGATGCGCGAGTCATCCGCTGTGCAGGTATTTCAATGACCGAATCGAAGGGCCGTTTGAAAATCCTTTATCACGATGAGCAGGGGGAGGAGCTCAGCGAGCTGTTTGATTTACACAATAGTCAGCAGCGCAAACGCTTTAACACCCTATATGGCCGCCGTTTTGCTCAAAGCCTAACCCCGCGAACGTTTCAAACACTCGAAGAAGTCTTAGCGGTTGCCCCACTATTCACCGCACCCGATTTTGTCGTGGCACGAAAATCCGGTCAATTCTGGCGCGTTCAAGAACGAGTCTTTGATTATCAGGGTAATTATCGTAAAGCCAATCAGCTCTAAGATACGCACTAGGGCTTACCCGAGACAACCTCTGATTGACACTTTATTACACGACGGCTGCTATCCCACCGCGGGCTGATCCGGCAACCAGCGCAACGAATCCAACAGGGATTCGATCACCTTTAACCGAGGCGTGCTACGATGACGGATCAAAACCGTCGGCACTATAGCTAGCTCATCCGGCAGCGCCTCTAACGTCAGTTGCTCACGATAAACCGATAGCGCTACCACATTGCGTGGCATCAGCGTGACCCCTAACCCCTGGGCAACACAGCCAAGAATCCCCTCTAATGTACCCAGTTCACTGAGCCCATAACGGTTATCCCGATAATAACGCGCCCACTGTAGCGCTTTATTGCGATACACACAGCCCTCGCGAAACAGCACAAGATTTTCTGCCGCTATCAGTTTTTTAGGTTGCACTAACACCAACTCTTGGCTCAATACATCCATACTGATTAAATCAGAGTGATTAATCGGTCCGGCAACAAAGGCACAATCAATATGATGATCCAGCACTGCCCGCACAAGTTCCGCCGTGGTCGCCGCCATTACCTGTGGTTTCAACTTAGGGCAACACTCTCTCAGCGCACCTAGCAATGGCGGTAAATGGGTAGCCGTGAAAGTCTCCATGGCTCCGATTTTAATTTCCGCCGCGCCTTTTCCTGCCAATCGGACCGCCACCCCCGCCTGACGTTCTAACTGTAAAATCTGTTCGGCATAGTCCAACAACACCCGCCCCGGCCGGGTTAATTCCAATCCCCGCCCCTTTCGGGAAAACAATCGAGTACCCAACTCCTCTTCCAAACGTTGAATACGTGTAGTGACATTAGACTGCACTGTATTTAACTGTTTAGCGGCGGCCAACACGCCCCCCTCTTTAGCCACCTTTTCGAAGGTTTTCAGTGCCAGTATTTCCAAAACATCTCCCGCAGACCGCCTGCCATCAAGACAGTAACGGCTCATACAATGGTGTGAATAGCCGAGTCGAGTCAGCAACAGATCATTCTCAATTAGAGAACGTTTTATCTCTATAATTCGTTTGTAAAGAATAATATAAATATATACGCTTATCACTATAACAATAATAGGCAGCGCATGAATGGACACAACGGATAACAAGCAGCACATGAAGGTGCTGGGATCAGGCCTGCTAGGGCTGATTTTAACCATCGGTATCGCTCGCTTTTGCTATACAACCCTGCTACCCGAAATGCAGTCGCAAGCGGGTCTAACCGACTTAGCGGGCGGATACCTAGCCACCATTAACTATATCGGCTATATGTGTGGTGCTTTGCTCGCTGCCACTGTCGGTAATTTAAAAATCAAAGATCGACTCTACCGCGCAGGCCTAATCACCGCAGTGATTACCACCTTGGCCATGGCATTTACCGATAATATCTGGGCTTGGGGCATACTCCGCTTTTTCTCCGGCCTAAGCAGCGCCAGCGGCATGTTAATCAGTGCCGGTTTAATTATGAATTGGCTACTGCGTCACGGACATCGCCCCGAACTGGGGATCCATTATGCCGGGGCAGGTCTGGGTATTATCGTCAGCGGTCTCGCCGGCGAACTGATGATTGGCCGGCTGGACTGGCATGAGCAGTGGCTAACGGTAGGTATTCTCGGTGCATTGATCGCCATTCCAGCATGGCGCTGGCTACCCCGCCCTGATACCAGCCATCAAACCAAAGCGGGTGTGCCTTTAAAAGATAACCCCCCTAGCCGTCGCTGGTTGCTACTGTTAGGGATGATGTATTTCTGTGCCGGCTATGCCTACGTGATCAGCGCTACATTTCTGGTCGCTATTGTCGAAGCCCAACCAAGCCTTCAAGGAGATGGCCAAATCGTCTGGATCTTTGTTGGTCTGAGCGCCACACCCGCAGTGATTCTATGGGATCGTATCGCCCGTCAACAGGGAGAGCTTAACGCCCTATTGATCGCCTTTTTAATACAGATTATCGGTATTATTCTGCCCGCCGTGAATGACACACTCTGGGTGGTATTAGTCAGTGCCGTTCTCTATGGCGGTAGTTTTATCGGTATCGTTAGCCTAGTGCTCGCCATGGCCGGGCGTTTCTACCCAACCAAGCCGGCCAAATTGATGGGCAAACTCACGCTGCTATACGGTATTGCCCAGATTGGCGCGCCAGCCATTGCGGGGATCATTGCAGATAGGGGCGGTAGTTATGCCGACTCACTCTATATCGCCGCTGCTATTTCTGTTCTGGGAGCCGGTATGATTCTGATACTCAAAGCCAGCGAAAAACAGGAACTGGCCTTGAAAGCGGTATAAAAAAACGGCTCCTAGGACAAGCTATTTACCTTTTGTGTTGTTTTGATGAATGGCTCTTGGGCAGTTTTTCCTCTACACTACTGTAAAAATAGACAGTGGTGATAGAGTGAATGGCTGAACAAATATTTGGCAGAGGGTCTGAACCGAGAGTACCCGCCCCAGAAAATGGGGTTAATGTTAACAGGTGCTCTAGGCCTACCTGTATTAATTTCGATATCCCCGCTACAAACAACCGTGCTGACCCTTGCTACACAATTGTAGGCAACAAAAAGCGTGGTTCATCTATAAAGTGCAAGCAATGCAGCAGCCACTACACAGTCAAAAGTAATAAAGCGATAGCTGAAGAACTTGAAAGAGCTAAGTTTAAACAACAGCTTGCTAAGGTGTATTCCCAAGATGGCTATGGCTGTAGCAACCTCTCCTGTGAAAATTTTGGCATTTATGCAGAAATTCCTAGCAAGCATTACTCTGGTGCAGGAAAGACCAGTAAAGGCAATCAGAGGTACAAGTGCAAAAGATGCGGTAAATCCTTCACCCGTGGCTCAGAAAAACGTAAATCACACCCTCAGGCACGTACACATGACAACGGAGAGCTTTTTAGGCAGCTAGTCAACCAAACAGGCATAAATCGCTCAATGGAAGTAACAGGCCTGTCTCCGAATGCGATCTATAAAAAAATTGATATGTTTTATGAACGTTGCATCTACTTTTTGGCAACACGAGAAGAGCGTTTAAAGCATATGGAACTACCTTGGATGCGGTTGGCTTCAGACAGGCAAGAATACCAAGTAAATTGGCTGAAGAGGAAAGATAAACGCAATGTGATGCTATCGGCCATAGGCACTGCTGACAAGGTAAGTCGCTATGTTTTTGGTATGGATGTGAATTTTGATTCTAGCATTGATGTTGAAGCTATTACGGAAACAGAAGCATATAAAGCCGATGGAGCATTGAAAGACTACAATCGGACATTTGCCAGAATTTGGACACGAAGAGATTATACTCAAGCAGTTGATGCTACCGACGTATTCAACAAGAAGGTGGCAAAAGCACTAAAAATATTGCCTAACGACGTTTCCTTACCCTTGAGCGAAGCTGCTATTGCAAATATTCGTCAAGAAGTAGCCGTAGAATACGGCATTGAGGTTGATGAACAAACCCGATACACCTCAATTCTGATGAATAAGGGTGCTCAAGTTCGCTCTGAGTACACGATGTATAGTCATTTCATTAAGCTAGAATCACTTATTGGCCATGCTCCCGCTTTACGTTTTTATCTTGATCAAGACCCAGGTATAAACCGAGCTTGTTGCTTAGCATTTTCATCACAAATCAGTGAGGGCCGTTGTCATGCAGCGTTTGTTCGAATTAATAAAGAGCTGACCGTAGATGAACGACGCCAAATGGTGAATTACTTGAAAAAGCTGATCAATAAAATGCTTAAAGACGGGACAGCTATAGATGAAGCTCATGCAAGGCAGCTGATAGTTCAGACAGCAATTCAAAGAACATATGAATACCCAGGTTCTCCTGAACAATGGTACTCCGTTCCTATCCATAGAATTAATGAGGCCGAGAAGTACGTGGCACTGTTGACGGATGCTAAGAGACTTACTCAGGACGATATAATCGCTCTGCTAATGGATGCTTCGTTACAGCCTATTGATAGCTTTTTTGAAATTGTTCGACGCCGTGTCTCAATGCTAGAACGACCAGTCCATTCACCCTCAAATGCAGGGCGAATTTGGACAGGCAACAGTCCATATAACCCTGCAATGGTGCATAAATTACTCCAGATACTTCGTACCTATTACAACTACTGTGTACCTGGTAAAAAAGACAAATTAACCCCTGCTGAGAGGATTGGACTGGCTAAGGGAAAGGTGGAAATCAGGCGAATTTTGTACCCTTAATGAAAAAAGTCTACAACCCAAAGGAGACGCTAGAATCGTTCAAACTTCGTCTTTGGCACCAATAAAATTTTGCGGTGAATTCATGGTGCTTTCATGAATAACTCAAAGCAGAAGTTGTCTTAGATTGAACAAAAAAACCAATTACAGAATAAACTTTAGCCTATTGTTAATTTTAATAATGGCATAAGAAGCAATAATGGAAAGCAGAATAGCAGCAAGCGTTAATAGAGTCGCTTCTAAGTCGAAAAACTTACGTAATACACTAAGAAAAAACGAATGAATAAAATAAATTGCGGAGGATAATAGGGAAATATTCTTGCTAGAACCTTGAATATTGAATTTCATGAACAGCAAGAAAACAAAAGGGCAGACAAACAAAAGAGATAGGAAGTTGTCAAAACCACCATCTCTGCCATTTTGGTGATAGTTTACATATGACTCCCCAAACAAGGCCAGCATACCCAAAGCACTCATGATTCCTGCATTTCTTAGTGTGATTTTTTCATGCACAGAGTGTTTATGTATTAAGTAACCAATACAGAAAAATGGGTAGGAGAAAAAGAACATGTTGCGATGAAACCAGTGCATGTTAAAAAGTTTATCTACAACGCTTCCTTCAAAATAATGGTAATTTCCAATGTACTGAATTAGTACACCAACCAAGAAAGATAATAGAGCGGTTGTTGCCAGAGTAAACGATGAGCAACCCCTGAGGATTATCAGAATAATAGCGGCACCAAACATTCCTGAAATATACCATAGGTGGTGGTAGCCAATTATTATATCTTTCGTAAATTTAATAAGACCGACCAAAGAAATATCGGGCACGGAAAACCAAAAGTACGAATAAAAAATCATCCAAACTGCATATAATATAAGAACCCTTTTAAGCCAATTAAGCTGTCCAGAATTTTTAAGAATATGATGGAAGTAGAAACCATTAATGAGAAGGAAAACAGGTACGGCAATTCTAAAAACACCATTTACAGTTAGATACTGCCCTAGCGATGTGAATTCCCCCAAAAAACCTGCATGAAGCCCTACAACCATGAAGGCCATAGATAATTTAAGGAGATCTAACGCAATATTTCTTTCCATAGATTCAATTCAGTCCCTTAAGAAAAGCACGCAGTTAGCTCGCTTATGTTATTTGAAATGGTTTAGGTTGTTAGCACCTGTGCTTAAGCTCAAAAAACCTGATCAATATGAAAGCAGCTTTCATCATAAATGAAAAGTGGTTTATACGTCACTTTTGGCACTAAGTAGACATTGCCTATCGTGTCACAATGCTCAAATAGAAAAGGCTGATGGGTTAACATCAGCCTTTTTCATAATTCAGCTTAGAACCACACAAAAGGTAAATAGCTTGCTCCTAGGAGCCATTTTTCATTGAATAATACATATAAATCAACTAACTAGCCAAACTTCCCTAGCCCACTCCCAAACTGTTGTCCACTCCTCTATTTCACCACTCTCCGGTGTCCAGTAAACCACGGCACCCTCAATCGTGACCGCATAAAAGCCCCCGTCATGAGCACAGATCGGCGTGTGCTCACGGGACAGGCCAATCGACCAAGCATAAGCCGCCACTTCCGGCAGATGCGTATGGGATGATGGGTCAGCCACGGTCACCGGCTCTATAGAGCCACAGACAACATCACTCACCGTCAAGAGAAACTCTTTAAAATCCGGATAAAGCGGTACACAGATCTCTTCCTCTGCCGCCACGACATCATCAAAATCCGGCAGTTCTAAAGGAGTCACAACATCAATATTAGCGTCACGTATCGCATCAATTACATCTTGCATAATTCTTCCACAAACCTTTACGTATTGATCACTGACAAAATACTAAACTGAATCGTTTCAGAGCAATTCAAGTATAGCTTCGGCACTACTGACTTCAAAGGTTTTAGGCTCTTCAATATTGAGGGCGGTGACTACGCCATCTTCAACAATCATTGCATAGCGACGTGAACGCACACCACCAAACGAACCGCTATCCATCTCCAGTCCTAGCGCCTTGGTTAACTCAGCACCGCCATCAGCCACCATAGTAATCTGCTCAGCATTTTGCGACTCGACCCAAGCTTTCATCACAAAAGCATCGTTAACAGAAAGACAAGCAATCAGATCAACGCCTTTACTTAAAATATCATCCGCCTTAACAATGTACCCCGGCAGATGGGATGACGAACAGGTCGGCGTAAACGCGCCGGGTAACGCAAACAATACTACTTTCTTATCCGCAAAAAGTTGCTCAGTGCTCACCGCCGCCGTTTCACCCGCGAAGATAGTGCTAACACTGATAGCCGGAATTTTATCGCCTACTTGAATCATAACCGTTACCTATAGAGATGTTATTGAGTGCATAGTTACACCGATACTGCATAGAAGCAGATCATCCAGTATTTTATTGCATAAAGAAAGCGAAACAGAACCCAAGCAGCACCTAGTAGCTAAGGGAAGCATTGCGGCTGAAAATCCAGCATCAGCCGGCTAAGATAAACCCGGTGATCCACCGATATTAGTGTTTTTCTGCTTCTTCCAGCATCACCGCTCTTTTGGCTGCCTCTTGCTGAACGTAATGATTAATATCTTCAGCAAACTGCTTAACCTCATCGGGACGTGTCGGGATTTTGGGAATATCTGAAGTTGAATGGGTAGAATCCTGTTCCATCGACCTTAACGGGGCTTCCTTAGGCGCCATCTGCTGCATGCTCAGCAACCCGACAACCAATAACACAATCATCAATATGATGAATTTCATATCCCCTCCAATAGCAGTACAACAACTAAAATCTCTATCAACAATAGCAGATTATCAACCCTTCAATGCCGGCCAATGGAACGTCGCTATTCAAGTGTCGCCTCATCGCCAGCAGGATTCTGCAAGGTGTTATCAGCGGATCGGCAGGCAAGGCTTAGCGAGCGACCTGTAGCGCTCTTACACGAACGAGCGTAAACGCAGCATGCCGTTTCCATGCAAAGCCTCAGCAGATGCGGGGCAGTTGCTCAGCCGATATCCAATCCACCATTCGCTTGCCACCAAACACCGTTTCCATCTGTACAAACTTGAGGGGATCGGCGGTCACCTCACCAATGATGGCGGCTTCTGCACCTTGCGGATGCTGCCGCATGATAGCTAATAACTGTTCTGCCTTACCCGCCGGGCAGAAGGCGACCAGCTTGCCTTCATTGGCAACGTAGAGCGGATCGAGCCCAAGAAACTCACAGGCGGCGCTAACCTGCGGCTTAATCGGAATATTTGCTTCAGCGATGGACACGCCTACCCCGCTGCTTTGGGCGATTTCATTCAAGGTCGCGGCCAGCCCACCCCGGGTTGGATCACGCATACAGTTGATGTCGGGGACTTCGGTTACCATGGCGGCGACGAGGTCGTGCAGCGCTTGGCTATCGGATTCGATAGAGGTTTCAAAGGTTAGCCCTTCGCGCAGAGACATGATGGCAACACCGTGATCCCCTAAGGTGCCGGACAGCAGTACTTTATCCCCCGGTTGCACTCGGTTACCCGACAAGTTAAGCCCTTCAGGTACTACACCGATACCGGTGGTATTGATAAAGCAGCCGTCGCCTTTACCTCTCTCCACCACTTTGGTATCACCGGTCACAATGGCGACACCGGCGGCTTCTGCCGCATGTGCCATGGAAATAACAATGCGCTGAAGATCCGCCAAAGGGAAACCTTCTTCTAAAATAAAACCGGCAGAAAGAAATTTAGGTACAGCACCGGACATGGCGACATCATTAACCGTGCCATGGACAGACAGCGCCCCGATATCACCGCCGGGGAAAAATAACGGTGAGATCACATGGCTATCGGTCGCCATCACGACTCGTCCCGGCGGCAGATTAAAACAGGCTTGATCATTCATCTGCTCTAACCAAGGGTTAGAAAAAGATTGTAGAAACAGCTGGTCTATCAACTGCGCCATCGCTTTACCACCACCGCCGTGGGCCATTTCAACCCGGCCATGTTGTAAATCGAGAGGATGACTGTATTCAGTTTGTTTGGTCATGGTATGTAAACCCTTTCTCACACGGCGTACTGATTTAACCTAGTGCGCTTAACTACGCCGAGCGTATTCAATTCAGCTAAGTTGCTCTTTATTCGGCATTATCGGTGACGATTAGCGATTCTTGGTGGCGACCATAACTATAATACGCTGCACAGGCGCCCTCACTGGAGACCATACAGGGGCCTAATGGATTTTCTGGGGTACAAGCACCGCCAAATAGAGTGCAATCGCGGGGCGATTTCACCCCGTGCAGGATCGCGCCACACTGGCAGGCGGCATTTTCAGCAGAGCTATGGTAATCAACTGGAAAACGAAGTTCTGCATCAAACTGAGCAAACTTCGGTCTAATTTTCAAGGCGCTGTGAGGCACAAAGCCTAGGCCGCGCCACTCAAAAGCATCACGCACTTCAAAGGTTTTAGCGACAATATCCTTGGCACGCTCATTGCCGTGCCGGGTGACCGCCCGGGAAAACTCGTTTTCAACCTCGGCGCGCCCATCGTTCAACTGTCGGATCAGCATCAAAATCGCTTGCAGCAGATCCAAGGGTTCGAAACCGGCAATCACAATCGGCTTGTTGTAATCAGTGGCAAAGCGCTCGTAGGGTTGGCTACCGATAACAGTGCTAACATGCGCCGGGCCAACAAAACCATCTAAGGATAACAAACCTAACTCGCCCGCTTCTGGGGAATCGAGAATGCTGCTGATGGCAGCGGGGGTGAGCACATGGTTACAAAAAACCGTGAAGTTGGTCAGCCCCAGCTGCTTCGCCTGATGAATCACCAAAGCCGTCGGTGGCGTTGTCGTTTCAAAGCCGATGGCAAAGAACACCACCTCTCTATCGGGGTTATCCTGCGCCAGTTTTAAGGCATCCATGCAGGAATAGACCATGCGCACATCGGCCCCGGCCGCCCGAGCTTTTAATAGATTACGTTTACGCGAACCCGGCACCCGCATCATATCGCCATAGGAGCAGAGAATAACCCCATGGGTCACGGCCAGTTCGATAGCGGTATCCAAGCGACTGATGGGCAAGACACACACTGGACAGCCGGGACCATGGATCATGTTGACATTATCCGGCAGCAGGTCGGGAATACCGTAGCGGAAGATCGCGTGGGTATGGCCGCCACAAAACTCCATCAAGTTATACTCCCGCGTCGGCAGCGCCTCCTGACGAATCCGCTCGGCAATCTCGCGGGCCATTTTGCCATCCCGGTACTCCTCGACATACTTCATGAGATCACCTGCTGATTGTCATCCATTGCCGCATCTAACTCACCCAGTTCAGCAAACAGTGCTAGGGTTTTGGCAGCCTCTTCTGGGTCAATTTTATTCAACGCATAACCGACATGCAGGATCACATAATCACCTACGAGTAGATCGGCAATCAGCGCAACATTGATCGTTTTACGCACGCCACCAATATCGGCGATGGCCGTATCATCATCGATAATCTCAACCACCTCTACGGGTATTGCTAAACACATTGGAATAACCCCTTTGCCACTTGCTTGTCTTTATTATTGTCATTCGCCAAAAGCTGCGCGATCTGCGCTTGCCCTAGGCTAATACCGGCATCATTGCAGGGTAGCAATGCTGCACTGTAAACCCTCAGCCCCGCCTGCTGTAACTGCTCGGTGAGCCCTTCTCGTAACAACTGATTGAGAAAACAGCCGCCCGCTAACACCACAGCAAGCCGAGTACTGCCTTGATGTTGTATAACCCATCGGCTTAAGCCATCAATCAATTGACGGTGAAACAATGCGGCTCCCCACTCAGGGTCTTGCACATCGGCTAACCTCGCCAGTAAAGGCTGCAGCAATGGTTGGCCGGTGGTACTCAAGTCGACCATCGGCGGCAGATCAGGCCAATCATGTTGCTGCAGATAACGGTAAGCACAGGCTTCAAGCTGCATCGCGGCATCCGCTTCAAAGCTGTTGATATGACAGATACCCAACAACGACGCCACCGCATCAAAGAGACGCCCGGCGCTGCTGGTTGGCGGGCAATTAAACTGTTGCTGCAACATCTGCTTAACCGTGATCGCTGCCGGCTGATTAAAACGACTGATAATCTCATCACCCCGTTGTAGCTGATACAACACCGCAGCGGCCGAGCGCCAAGGCTCTCTGGCCGCCCGATCACCACCGGGAATAAGCTGTTCAGGCAGATGACCTAAACGCCGGTATTGATGACCATCCACATAGAGCAGTTCGCCACCCCAGAGCTGATTGTCGATACCTAATCCTAATCCATCGAGAGCCAACCCCAATACGGGCTCACGCAGACCCTGCTCTGCCATCACCGAGGCGATATGCGCATGATGATGCTGCACAGAGTACAACGGAATCTTATGCTGACTGGCATATTCCCGAGCAAATCGGCTGCTGTAAAAATCCGGGTGTAGATCACACACCACCTGCTCTGGCGTGACCTCTAATAACTGAGTTAGTTGCTCGGTCAGTTCGGCTAATGCCTGACAACAATCGGGATTATCCAAATCACCAATATACTGGGACACATAGGCTTTATCGCCTTGGGTAACACAGAGGGTATTCTTATAAAACGCCCCCACCGCTAGCGTCGATGGGCCGCTTTGCGGTAAACGTATAACCTGCGGTGCCAATCCGCGACCCCGACGAATCAAGGGCATGTCATCCGCTAACCCATTGACTACCGAATCATCACAACGGATACGAATATCCCGGTTATGCAGCACAAAACCATCAGCAATACCTTGCAACTCAAGGAGTGCTTGCTGATTATCAGTGACCAGCGGATTCCCCCGGCAGTTGGCGCTGGTCATCACTAAAAGAGGTGACTGCGGTTGGGTTAACCAACTCTCTCCTGTCGGCGCACCACATAAGCGATGCAGCAGCAGATAGTGTAACGGTGTATGGGGTAGCATTACGCCACACCACGCTAGCCCCGGTGCAATATCGGTGGGTAGCTCAGTGGTCGCAGGGCAGAGCACGATCGGGGCATCCTGTGCCTGTAACCGATGCTCACGGACATCATTCAACTGCACAATGGCCGCCAAAGATGGAGAGTTTAACCCCATCACCGCAAACGGCTTAACGGGCCGTTGTTTACGCTGTCGAAGTCGTGCCACGGCTTCGGGATTATGGGCATCACAGAGCAGGTGGAACCCGCCGATCCCTTTCACCGCAACAATTAAGCCCTGCTCAATCAATTCTATGGCGGCCCCGATCGAGTCGCCCGGTTGTAACGCCCCCTCTGCGTTAGCAAAACTCAGCTGCGGCCCACACTCTGCGCAGGCATTAGGTTGAGCATGAAAGCGGCGATGGGTCGGGGTGCTATATTCCTGCTGACAAGGCTGACAGAGGGCGAAATCAGCCATGGTTGTAAACGCTCGATCGTAAGGTAGTGCGCGAATAATGCTATAACGTGGGCCACAATGGGTGCAGTTAATAAAGGGATAGAGGTAACGGCGGTCTGCGGCATCAAACAGCTCATGCAGGCAGGCGGAACAAACATTAGCATCCGGGGTAGCCGCCACCGTTAAAGGCCCCTGCTGTGTTTTAATAATGGAAAAGTCTGAATACGCTTGAGCAGCGGCAGATTCAACCAGTAACTGATCGATCAACGCCATCGGCGGCTGCTCACTGACGAGCAACTGCTGAAACTGAGCCAACGCTGCCGCCGGCCCTGCAACAGAGATGTCCACCCCGAAGGCTGAATTAGCGACCGTTCCTTTCAGCTTCAGACGGCGGGCAAGGTTATACACAAAGGGACGAAAACCAACTCCCTGCACCTGGCCGCTAATCCGAATATTAACCGCTGAAATATTGATAACCCGCCCCTGCTGCATCGATGTAGGTTCTAATACTGGCTCTCGTATTGGCTTTATTAAAAGCCCTGTTATCTAGCTACCTGTTATATTACAAGTTATATGCCAACCTACTGAATATACCCCATGAAGCGCTGTAACGGGGAGGGTTACAGCTTGAGCCCTAAGATTTAATGGAAAGCAGCTATACAGTATTCCACCTAACCGGTTAATCGATTATCGCTACTCGCCTCGCCATACAACACCCGGCCATACTGTAAAACCTATAGCCCTAGGCCAAAGCGAAGCAGCATAAAGCAGAGCATACCCAGCACGATGGTGGTCAATAGATCCCGACGCCAAAAAGCGACCAGTGCGGCAAACACCCCGGCCAACAACCAAGGATTATCAAATCTTAGCCACAGTTCACCCCGAGGTAATAGCACCGCAGGCACGATAATGGCGGTTAACACCGCCGGCGGCACAAAGCTCAATCCGGTTGTTAACCAAGGCGGAAAACGCACCTTACCCGCAACGGCAAATAACACATAGCGAACACTAAAGGTGGCCATGAACATACCGACGATCAGCAACACTTCAGTCATCGCGGGTCTCCTGTGCAGAACAGCGCTTCAATAAGAGATGAAATGATAAGCCGGTTGCGATTCCGCACAACGCCGCAACGATTAAACCCAGCTTGTGAGGCATACCGATAGTAGCCATAGCGATCGCCCCAGAGACAATCACCGCTCCCCACATCGGCTTGGTTTTCAGATAGGGCACCACCATGCCGATAAAGGTGACCGACATAGCAAAATCTAATCCCCAATCCATCATATCCGGAAACAGCTCTCCTAAAGCAATACCCAAACCAGTGCAGAGTATCCAATTACCATACATCGCCAACCAAGAACCGAGATAAAACCAGTGCGCATGCTCGGTGTTTTGCTGCAGCATAAAACGATTACTGACGGCAGCAAAGGTTTCATCGGTCAAACCAAAGGCCATCATCACCCGCCAACGATGGGGCAGATGAGCCACCTTGGGTACAAGGTTAGCGGCATAGAGAATATGCCGTAGATTAACCACAAAGGTCGTGGCAATAATTACTGGTACCGCGGCCCCTGCCGCCATTAACCCTAATGCAATAAACTGGGCTGAACCGGCAAACACAATCACCGACATCGCCAGCGCCCCCCAAGCCGATAAACCGCTTGGGCCGGCCAAAGTGCCAAAAATAATGCCAAAAGGGATGGCGCCAATAATCAAGGGGATGGTCGCCTTAGCACCACCCAACATCTCACGTCTCTGAATCGCACGTAGATCCTGGTTGACCTGGGTCTGACTAGTCACAAACTTAACCTCATATAGATATCGGCTCTACTGTAATAGGAGTTCCCAGCCGGATGAGCGACCTGTCTAAATCCCAAATTACGATATAGCTGCAGCGCCCTTTCAAGCTTACTGGAGGTTTCCAGAAACACTTCTGACGCGCCTAACTCGCGCGCCTTATCCAGTGCCGTCAGCAATAACCGCCGCCCCACACCAACCGCCTGCCAAGCATCATCCACCCCCATTTTAGAAATTTCATACTGACCATCGCTATGCCGCGCCAGTGCAACGCAACCAACCACTTTATTATCCGCTTGATGGCGGGCAAACCAGATGTAGCCGCCCCGAGCAAGGTAGTAACCCTCAGGATTGTCTAATGCCTCAGAATCCCTTGGGGTCAGCTCAGCATCAAAATAGCGCGTCAACCAAGCCAAGTTGAGCCGTTTAAAGGCTTCGCGATAACCATCATCCCAGCCCGAAATAACCACTTGTTCACTGTCATGACGTCTTGTTAACTGTTGCAATACCGGTTCATAGAACCCCTGCTCATTGAGTAAAGTTTCAAACTCGGCCAACGAATCCAGTAGCGGGTATTGCTGAGCACAAATCAATCCGTCTAGGTGATTTTCAATCGCCTGCCATACGGGCGCTATCTGCTCTAACAAAGCGTCACTCTGTGGCGTTAACGCCAATAACTGTCGCCTTTCATCATCAGGATCTACTGTTTTGCTCAGCCAGCCCTGCTGCTGCATCTTACCGGCAATTTTACTGATCGCCGGATGGCTCACCGCCAGCTTTTCAGCCGCTTCGGTAACGGTCATCGGCCCCTGTTGATGCAACATATTAAACAACGGAAAAAAACTCGGATTAAGCTCAATACCCTGACTTTGATAGAGCCGAATCACATCTTGCACTAATTTATCGGACAGCCGCTTTAGCCGACTGCCGAGCGACAGGCTGCCAAAACTTTTCATGTAATCCATAGACCCAACCTTTTCCGCTGTATCAAGCAGCACATAAAACACAATCAAAACCAATTACGTAACTAGTTACGCATATTACTATAAAAAAGGAGGATTATGGAATCCTCCTGTTGATTTCAATTAAGATTGAGATTCGATCTCACTCTTATTTAAATCGCTACAGGCTATATATACCAATACCTGTAGGCGTTTTTTAACTGACTTTCAAAATAACGTTTTTAAATTTAATGTGAGATTCTTCTCTGATGGTAGATTAAAGACTAAGGGTGATTATTATCGGCTTAATAGTATTTGGCGCTGTGTTTGCGGTTAACTCATCGCTGCACTCTTACTTAATCGTAAGCTATGCCAAAGAAGATGGCGTGCCCCTTGACGTGGGCTTCTATTACATGGCCAACGCCTTGGGACGCTTGATCGACGCCGTACTCTCCGGCTGGGTCTTTCAAGTATGAGGATTCTCCGCCTGCCTCTGGGTGTCATTTGCCTTTCTCATTGCCACCACGCTGATATCGATAGGCTTACCGAAACATAAACGCCAAGTCACAGCCCAATAACTAAACTAGGAGGCACAAAAAAGCCCGCTAGAAAGCGGGCTTTTTAATGGTTTGGCTGGTTAGAGTAGGACTTACTTTTGCGCTTCCTCTACTCTTCCATAATTCGCAGTATAAACTCATCAAATAACAGCACAGTGAAAGCGGTATCATCATGATTAGGCGCCCAGATCATTCCTTTCTTAATTAAGCTATTTCGAACTGGAGCCACATCAGAGACTTTTTTCTTCATCGAAGAAGCAATATCGCCTGAACGATGCAGCCCAGCCCTAAGTATGGCCATTTAATTAAGGTATGTCTTTTCCTTGGGCGTTAACCTATCAAATCGTACTCTAAAAAAACCCTCATCAAGTTTAGCAATCGTCAAGTCCGTAGAATTAACCACATCGTCTTAGTAATTGGACTCTCTTCGGCTACGTCCCAAGTATGGCTCCCCCACTCCTGAATAAAATAATTCGGGGGTTAGCATGCGCACCTTAGCTTCTTTTCTATCAGAACCAAAATCAGGGAGGGAAGGTTTATCTAAACTATGCGTCATACAAGCAAGGGCTACATAAGAGAATTCTAAGCAGTCCCACCTTCCATGCGACTTAGCTTTCGCCTCGCCTCAATGTCGGGTGGAACTGCCGAGACAGAGCGGCTCATGCGGACCGCTCAGGTATACATCTCCATGCGTAGGACAATGTGTACCCATGCGCGCTGGTGTGTGAGCTGCAAACAGCCATTAAGTCGCACGATGCACTTCACTCAGTATACATCCTGGCTCACTTTAGCGTCTAGCTCTTTAGCGAAATTATACCCTGACCACTTAGTGAACCAAGTCGAACAATAGCTGATAACTTTTTTTCTAGACTCTTTAGGTACATCACTTTTTTCTAGAATTTCATTCTTAAGCTTATCACTCACATATGGGCACGTAATTAAATCAAGTGTCATATGTGTAATCTCACTATCAATATTTATAGTCGCACTCTTCTGTATATATTTTTGCAAAACGTATTTTTCAATAGGTTCTTTTATAAAATCATACCGATTTTTATTCTCAATATAAAAAAGCAAGACAATAATAGAAAAGTAGTTCAAATTTTTCTCAACAGTCATGCCTTCTGATTTTTTTACAATCCCAAAGTATTTGCATAAGGAAAACTCATCAAGCCAATAGAACTTCCCTAGCTGACGCATTAGAACAAGCAAGTACAATGTCTCAACTGGAGTTTCACTTCCTACCTTTATGTCTTCCAATACAGAACAAGAACCATTAAATATAGAGCGAAATATTACATCACGATATTCAATACCTAGAGTACGATCATTAACAAACAGAATAATCTGTTGCATAATCCTACAGATTTTAATGGTTCCATTAACTTTTGGAGACATTGAATATATGAAGAATGAAAATTCAATCAAACTAACTAGTGCGTTCACAAGCTGCTTATCAGCATTTTCATTTTCATTTTCAGAAATCTTAGTATAAACAAGCAATATCTTTCTTAATTTTTTCTCTAAAATAGAAAGGGTGTAGTTGAGTATATCTTCATATGAAACATCTGAAGCATGGAGGATAGATTTAAAGTCTGTAATTAAACTTGATTTCCTGAAATACAAACTAGCTTTCTCTATTTCCTTAGTTCCATCTATATATTCCACTTTATACTTCAGCTTATCTGACAAAAGATTAGCAATTTTCTTTTTTGCTATTGTGATAGGCGTTATCACAGGCCTATTAAAAAAACACTCTTTACTTTTATTCAGGTTAAGCTTATATTTTGTCAAACAAAGACTAATAGAAGACTTTATTTTAGAGAAAACCTCTTGGTCATTATAAAAAACAAAAAAATCATCAATATACCTAAATACATGGTAGTCAACCCCAAAGAAAACATTCTTTCCCTCCAAGTCTGAGACAACATCATTATCAATAGCTTGAAGTATAATTTCGGCAAATATTCTAGACAATTCAGGACCAATTACAATTCCATTTGTCTCATTATAGTTAAGCTGCTGCATCAAACTATCAAAGACATCTGGAAAAGTCGACTTAATTTGACTAAGATTATTTTTGGCATATTCTTTACTGTATACAGCCCAAGCTATCGAGTGGGTATAAATGGAATCAAAACAATTCGAGATATCAAGCTTTGATAAAAAGCTATACCTTCCCTCGCAATCATGATATTCATCGGATTCGTAAAAATTAAATATACTGCTATATTTATCGTATACAAAAAACGATTTCAAATTCTCGTAATTCTCGCCTTCAACCTCTATTACTTCACCATCAGTATCAAACTGTTCAATAAGTGACTTCTTATCTACATATGTACAACCAGCAACTCGCTTCGCCGACCTAAGACTAAACTGGCTTTTGTCGCAATAATAAGTGATCAAATCTTTATTATTTTTATAAAACTCTACAGCAATAACTTGAGATCTTGGATGAATCAAAGAGAGATGTCTGTATTGATCTTTTTTATGTGAGATTCCGAATACAAATGGAACAGTAAATGTAGCTGCTTTGTTTTCTTTAAACTTAACCTTGCTGTATTTGTGCCCTTCCTCCTCAATTATCTTAACTTCCTTTTTGCTAGGAACACCCAACAAGAGCATTACCAACCTATCGAATGCATCATCCTTCCTCCTCCAAACAAAGTAATCTCCCAAGCATTCTATTTTATTGTCAACTATGAAGTTATAAAAATGCCTGTTCGAAAATGTTATCGGAACCTCATATGGAAGCAAGTCTGAAAGGACCACTCTCTCAATTGGGAAATTGATCGATAATATTTTCTTAGGCATCCTTCCATCCTCTAGTTATATTTTTCAAGTCAGCAGTAGTAAAACTTCTGAAGACTTTATTTTTAAACCCCTCAATAAAAGAAAATTTATCTAGACGCCTACGCAATCTCTGATCTGTTATTGCTAGCAATTTATTTTTCAGGTACTTATCAATCTCTTCCAGATCACTAATGTCATTTATATACATATTATTAAAATAGACACCAGTGAACGCTTTGCTTTTTGCATGTAAAAGCCGAGTATTTCCAGTTAAAAACCGAATTTTATCTATTAGAAGGTCAGCTTTTTCATCAGGATTGTATTTGCATTTTTTAAAATAATTATCGAACGCCTGATTGATACGGTCTTTATATTTATCAACCCTTTTACTGCTGAGCCGAATTTTTACATCTTTATCTTTAAATGAAAATCTATACCCCAAATATTCAAATTCTTGAGCTTTACCTACTGTCAGATCAATTTTTTTTGTTTTATTATTTAATTGCAATTTCTTCCTATCAACAGCTTCATCTACAATCTGAAGATAAAAAGACTTATTCTTTATAATATCTGGAGAGTATATCAATATTAAATCATCGACGTAACGAGAATAAAACGTTAAATCCGGATTATTCACCAGCTCATCATCCAAGTCTTTCATATATACTTCTGATAAATAGGCACTTAAACCAACACCTCTTGGAAGCCCTTTATCACACCCCACCAACTTAGCATATGATCTAAGAAGTTGAGTGAGTATTCTCTTAGGCAATACAGACAGCCTTGTGGATGCGTGCAGCTTTTTTATAATAAGCTCATGTTCAATACTTTCGTAAAAATTTTTTACGTCAGCTTTGATAATATATTTAGGGCTTTTATCTAAGCAAACACTCTTAACTCTGCTAACAATTAAGTCTCGATGCGATTGCTTTATATTATACGTGCTTCTTATTATATTATGTAAATGCCTTGTAACAAATACACTCTCCACGCTTTTCCCAATTGTAAACACATCTTTACCAGCAATCTGATTGGGCAGCGTCGATAATGGGAGATTATATCCCTTCCTATTTACTTTATTGCAAATTTTTTCAATCTCATCATTTACGCAATTATTGTATCTACTTTTTCTTATCTCCAATAGTTCACGGATTAATCCCACTTTTTTTTCATAGAGTTCTCTTGTTATCAAAAATCTTCTAAACCTTGATAAAATGCGATATTTCAATTTTTTTAAATTTCTAATTTTCAGTCTTTCAGCATATGCTTCTTCGAAGTATTCACGCTCTAAATCTCCACTATTTTGCAGATCAAGATCATAAATACTCCGGAAATTTTTAACTGAAAAAGACTGTTCCATAATCGCTCACCTTACTCTATCCTTAGCCCGCTAAATACATATGGCGTTAAAATATAATGATTTTCACTTATCTATCACTTTACCATTCTCGTTACAGTAATAGATATACTGCATAACTCCAACGGCAGATTTTTCGTTGGTTTGACGTTAAAAAGGCGACCAGTTGGTCGCCTGCTCCGAATAAAGTGCTTGTGGTTCATATTTTCGGCATAACAACCTTGGTCATAACCTTTCCCATTTCCTCCTGCGTAGTGGTCCTTAACTTAATAAACGGACAGTTCATATAACTATAGCGCCTATCGATGCAGCTTCCACGTCATAAACTTTCCACAATCATAATAGCCACATGCTGACAAATCAAAGTGTTAGCTCAATACTATTCGAATTCATAGGAAAGGCCCTCTTGAATAAGGCTAATGAACCGAGCAAACTATTTTGAGCTTTCCTTGATTGTCTTGATCCTCACTATCATCTTCTCACCGAGTATTATTCATACCTGAAACACCTAAGTCTATTGATGTATAGCTTCAACTCACATGGCTGTTCCTTAAACATTGTTCCGCGTTGAATGATGATCAGATACTCCTAAAAAAAGCAAAATCGGTACCTTATCTAGGAAAACCACCCTATTTTTGAGTGATTTAAATTCATCTTTTCTTTAATTTTGGTGAATTTATTTAATATTAAATAATCAATTTCCCTTATGTAGTTCTATCTATTATTCCCAGTTCAAAACCTGAACGAAGCCCCGAGGGCTGTACCTCTATGGCATCTACTTACATGGAGGCAATGATATCTGTAGCCCTAGTTAGTGTTTGAAAACAGGATGCAAGCGTCTGTTTGGAAAGGCTTATTTCTACATAGTGGATACTGGTGCCTAGTTGACACCGTACCCCTCAAATTTATACTTTATGCTCAACTGTTGTTCAGTAAAACGGAAGGGAGAGCAGAATCGAGCAACCCAACGAGTATCACAAGTATCAAGAGATCGTTAGCTATGCAAAATCAACAACGATACATCCCGGTTCGATTTGATTGTTCAACAGGAAAATTTCATCAGATCCCCTTATGTCGTAAGCGACTATCAAATCCTGATGTGCCTCCCCGTATTTTCACCTTGGCGCTCTCCTCCATATACCAGATCATGGCATTCGGCCATCAAACGATGGCTAACATGAAGCTAGGATACCCTCTATGAAGGATCGTAAAGTCGGCAAGCAATCCTATGTAAAATCGACACATTATGGCTTCTCAGAGCTAACCCAATGTGCTCACGCACTTGAGAGCCAACTAGAAGTCGATTATTTCAACCTATTGAATTTTGAGCGAAGCGCCATAGGATTTAATGCCCAGCCGTTTTCTATCTATTACACCATCAATGGTAAAGAGCGACGGTATACACCAGATTTCGAAGTTGAAATGGTAGAAGCCGTCTATGTCGATGAGATTAAGTATGTCGAGGACACCCTTGAACCTGCATTCATAGACAAGGTTTACGTCTTAACGGAGTATTTTAAAAAAAAGAATAAAACCTTTCGTGTTATAACCGAAACAGACATCCGCCTTGGTGAGCGCGCTGAAAATCTCCGTTATCTACAAAGAGCAGTTCAACAAGTGCCTCCAACACAAGAAATCCTTGGGTTTCTGGATTCATTATCCTATCAAGAATGCACGGTATCTGAGTTTCAGCAAGCATTGCAACAAGCAGGTCAAGACCCAAATCTATGCGGCCGAGCCGTCGCGCACAAGTTAATAAACGCCGACTTAACCCAAAAATGGACCGATATCGTTCTGAGCTGGTGACCCTAGCAAGATAGTTATATCTTATTTCTATACTGGAGCACCTCAATGTTAAAAGCACTTTATACGCCTAACACGCCTGTGATCTACCTAGGTCTTGAAGCCACTGCAACAGCCTTACCTAATAAAGGCCTCTGTCTAACGTTTAGTGCTCCCGGTAAAGATCCTGCGTTCCTCACTGAGGATCAAGTTTATGAATGCTACGATTCTACGTTATTCATGAGGAGCAACAAAAAGCCCGAGCCGAAGCTGCAAGGACTGACGCAAAAAGACCATTCAGAACTGAATCGTCGTAATGCTTATATTAATGAACTAAAGAGAGTCTCAACAAACGGTGGCTGTGGCGGTGTGGCGTTACGGTCGGCCGTTATTGCACATATTAGCCGTAAGATAGGCGATACCCAGAAGCCATCTCCTGCCACGCTAGCCCGTTGGTATAAAAAAGCTACCGAAAGCTCTTTGGGTGGCGCTTCTACGCTCCCCCTTAAAGCTCGTACTCGTCGGTCAAACTTCTCAGCTGAAATCCGAGATATTGCACTGGGATCAATTGATAAATATTACTTACGTCCCGGTAAGCCATCTGTTCAGTACGCATATGACTGCTTTATCCCAGATCTTATTGAGGCGCTAGGAAATGATACTCCACGCCCTTGTTATGGGACGTTCAATATGTGGATAAATGAGATGGTTAGCTATCAAGAGATCATCAAGGCGCGTGAAGGCACCAGAGCTCTTCGGGCTGCGGAAAGAAAGCAGGAAAGGCAACTCGTTGTTCATCGTATCCACGAACGAGCAGAAGCCGATGCTGTACATTTAGCCGTCGGAATCATTGATGATCAAGCTAACTACTTAGGAACTGTAACGCTGTATGCCGTAATTGATTGCTATTCGCGAGCGATCACCGGCATTAATGTTCAAGTCGGTCGAGGTGAATCTGCTGCATCCGTCATCGAATGTTACCGTCATGCTATCAGCCCTAAACCTCGCGACAGCTATTCAATCGAAGCAATCAACGACTGGCCGATGTATGGGTCACCGGAAAAATTTGTGGTTGATGGCGGCACAGGATATGTCGCAAATAATACGATGTCCTTTTGTATGCAGGTCGAATCGCAAGTCGAAATTGTACCTACTGGGAAGGGGTGGAAAAAACCATATATCGAACGATTTTTCAACACACTACGCGTTCAATTTGCAAGCAGCCTACCGGGCTACTGTGGAAAATATACCAACCAACAAAAAATCGATAAAAATGTTCAAGAGCAAGCTAGCCTTACGCTCGATCAGTTCGAATCATTGCTGACCCATTGGATTATTGATGAATATCATCAATCTCAACATAGTGGATTAAGTGCAAAAACACCGACGCCTTATGCTACATGGAAAAAGGGGGCTATGGATTTCCCTCCACTGCTACCTGCTAATTTTGAAGCGATTCGCTATGTGAAAGGAGAGACCTTCCAGCGAACGATTCAAGGGGATCATGGCAACCAAGGCGTCGTTATTAATAATATCCACTACAACGACTCTGAAGGCCATCTGAAAGAGATTTACTATCGCCTTACAAGCATGAATAAAAAGCCAGTCATCACCTGTGACTATAGCTCTAATGATATATCTTCAATCAGTATTGTTAACCCGTTGACCGATGAAATTCATACTGCCTATTGTGTTGATCAAAAGGTTACAGAAGGTATGTCATTGATCGAATACCAAGCGAAGTATCCGCCTCAGCGAAAAGACAAAGGCTTTGGACACCCTCGTGTGGCAGCGAAAAGTAAAGTACTAGACGATGTTAAAAAACAGCATGCACAAAAAACAAAACCGAAGGCGAAACGCTCAAAACCCGCCAAGATTGATGAAATGACTAAAACCATGCATGAAGGTCGCGACAACTCAAACCTACCACCTGATGTAACAAACAACTCAAACAAAAACGATGTTGATACCTCACCACATGAAGGGGCCAAATACGACTCTAATCATGAATTCAATTATTCGTAGGAAAGAAAATGATGGATCAAAAGCAGCGGCGACTCAAAATAATTAAAGCTCTTAAATTACACACCATACAATACGAAATGCACCTTTCTGTATTAAAAGCCATTGGCAATACACATGATATGTCGGGTACCGAAGGCTCTGGAATGTTATTACTAGGCATGCCTGGGGTTGGTAAAACTAGGACGATAGAAAAATATATAGAAACCTATATGAAGGGCTACGGAGAGACCGAAAGTGACACTCTAACGCTATGCCCCATTGTGAAGATATCAATACCCTCCAAGCCGACTGTTAAAGGATTAATCATTAAGATTCTAAATACAGTTGGGCATCCTGCTTTATCGGGTTCGGAAGCACAATTAGATGCGCGCCTCGGCTGTTTTATTCAGAAGCAAGGTGTGGAAATGCTTATATTTGATGAGTGCCAACACTTATTGAAAGAACAGGCGCAGGTCATCACCCGCAATGTCGTAAACTATATCAAAACGTTAATGGATGAACATAAGTTAGCGATAGTGATGTCGGGCCTTCCCGAAGCGAAGAGCTCAATCACTCAATTTGAGGAGCTGTATCAACGATTTACTGCTGAACATATTGAGCTTCGTCCATTCAGTTTACAGAGTAAAGAAGACCAATGGCAGTTCAGCGGCTACCTCAACACTTATAAGCGTATCTTAAAGGAGTCAGGTATCGTCACGATTGACCTTTCAAGCAAACCCATGCAGGAGCGAATAATGCTGGCTACCCAAGGAGTCCCCCGGCTAATAAACCGTTTATTGGAGAAAGTATTATCTGTTGGAGACCTAGACAAGACACTAGGAATTAACGATTTTGTACAAGCCTATAATAAGGCCCAACTTAACCCTGACTTAGGCACATTTAATCCATTTAAGGCGGATATCATAAAGGTCAGAGATAGGCTTGATAAGTCTAACCGAAAATAAGAAGCTGGTGTATTGCTTATGAGCCATTTTGGCGTCCGCCCTTATCCCGAACCATCAGAATCACTTTCGAGCTACCTGTTAAGGTTAGCTAGTTTGAATGGTATACCCAACATAACAGCAATGTTACGAGTACTTGGTTATTCTCAGAGTTCCGAAAAGAAACTTTGCCACATTCGCCCTTACCAGCTTGAATCAATGGCTGATGCATTAGCACCGCTGTTAAAACGCGATGCTGCGGATATTGTTAGCGCTTTTAAAAATCAAGCGGATGCCTCGCTGCTATATAAACCTAGTAGAATGATACAAGATTTACGAACACAACATATTCGTATATGCCCACATTGTATAGTGAGCGACGGCTATTTAGATTTTCAATGGTCTATGGCTCATATTGCTCACTGCCCTAAGCACCATAGCTTACTGTTAGACAGTTGCCCCCTTTGTGATCAGCCGTTTTCACTCTCTAGTGAATTGTTTGTTGGATGTCCTCACTGCTATCATCCTTGGTCAGATAGCCCTCTAGAAAGCCATAAGATATCTTCATTAGAAATGCAATTATGGCAAGTATTGACAACCCCCCAAGCGGATCATCAATTTCTCTTGGATGTCATTACATCGACCATTGCTATTTATGCCAGACCTTACGATTCAGTCCACCAAGAAACAATAAGAGTATTTCATTTCAGCGAATACTCCCATCATGTATCAAAATCATATGAACTTATTTTTTCAGATAAGGCACGTAAACATTGGCAACGTACCTGTTTTGAGCAACGAAGCGGTCTGATGCCACTAGGCGATAAAGCCATATATATTCCAATCAATAATTGGCTCCGACAGCTAGGTCATTACCCAATGTCTTTGACGCCTTTTATCGCAGATAAAAAAAGTGAACCACTTTCCTTGCTACCGGAATACCAAGAATTTTTGAAGCCCTTACGCCTGAGACTTACGACTTCAGTTGATGATAGACGTTATCAAATACCTAAAAGGTTCCTTAGAGAACTATTGCCGTTGAGTCCTCATGCCTTTCAACGCTTTATAACGACGCATAATGAAAGCATCATTCATCAGCCCCCTCAAAAGCCCGTTGAGATTATCGATCTGAAGTTCATTGCTTCGACATTAGCCAATAAAGTACGTCATAGATCAGCGCAGCAAATCATTGTAGAACCTAAGTCCATTGGCTTGTCGCAACATTTAACCAATATTAACCATTTAATCTTAGATGTTTTAATCGATGTCGTTGAGGGATCGCTCGAAAGACTGGATAGCAAGCGGGTATATATTTCAGCGGAGAACTATCGCAACTGGCTAGATGTGCAATTAAAAAAAGCATGCTCCGCCCCCATTAGCGCTAAAAAAATGAAACGCACTTTTGGCTGCCCTAATGATGAGTTTCTGCATTACATGTATACAACAGAAGGAGTGATGGGTATGGCGGGTGCTCAATATCAATTAATTAAGTCACTGCAACGCCCTATGGATCTATCTGTGCCCGCAGGGGCTAATGATTGACTGAGCAATAAGAATTTTCCCACACAACCTAGCTACGGTAATGCGAGATGAGATTGATGCAGGCAATGAAACCAACCAAACGAAAAAGACTGATACGACCAAACTATTACGCTTACATGTTAGTGACAAGCTACCCCTTTTCGAAAAACCTCTATAGCACTGAATAAGTCACAATATCTTAGAGGCAGGAAGATACAACTTTTTGTCTAGGCGCATCGCCAAGACTTTCTATGGAATGTCTATGCTGCATGCAGTGAATACAAAACATCGTTGATAGCGGATCAGGTCTCCTTCCTTTCCCTGCTTTGGGATAGAAGGGTTCAATAACATCGATTATTCTTCGACGGTGACGTAGCAACTTTCCAAGTCTAGCGTTGAACTTTATCAAGTCGGGTGGCATCAATTTACTTTGCCGTACCACAAAACGCTTCATCACAGAAATTCTCATAACAGTTTACCAACGCATCTATTGAGCATTTATAATTGTCTTTCTCTGAAGCGGAAAGTTTGCAATAAGG
>NZ_JBLWZV010000020.1:0-66551 GCF_048266285.1 Amphritea sp. | reverse complement strand
GGCAAATACTAAAGTGGGAACAAGCAAGGTGATGCTTAATAATATTTTAAATATATTCATAATATTCTTCCTTGTATCATCTTTACAAAGCAACATTGCTTTTGCGGCTAAGGCACTTAACAACGAGTTATAGTGCTGCATCCCTGCCATAAACGTACTTCAAGCATAATAGCCACATCCTGTTAAATCAAAGCGTTAATTCGACATTACGGTGGTTCAGAAGAAGGAAGCAAAAGTCTCCGAGCGTAAGACTGGCTTGCATAGTCATCAACTCACGCCTTAACCTTCTTTTTAATCAATAAGTTACAAAACACCTGAACGATTTTCTGTGCCGCCCACTAAAGCCCCTACTATTTATCCGTCTTAATAGTACTTGGATGCGCGTATAATGCCGCCCTGATCTTTTTAACCCTCTTAATTATATCAACCATTTATTAACCCTTTATTAACCATAGGCTCCGGATTTACGATTCGGTCGGCTGAGGAGAACAGATGTCACAGACTATAGTCTGCGCGATGTATAAGTTTGTCGTGCTTGAAGATTTTGAAGCCCTACGCGAACCACTGCACAACGTTATGTTGAACAACGATGTACGCGGCACTCTGCTGCTGGCGCGTGAAGGCATTAACGGCACCGTGGCTGGCAGCCGCGCCGGTATTGATGCCCTGCTGAGCTGGTTGCAGAACGACCCTCGCCTAGCCGATATTGGCTATAAAGAATCCATTGACGACAGCAACCCCTTTCATCGCACCAAAGTTAAGCTGAAGAAAGAGATTGTCACCATGGGCGTGGACGGCATCGATCCCAAACGGATCGTCGGCACCTATGTTAAACCCGACGAGTGGAACGCCTTGATCTCTGACCCTGAAGTAACACTGGTGGATACCCGTAATGATTATGAAGTACAGGTGGGCACCTTTAAAGGAGCGATTAATCCCAACACCAACACCTTCCGCGAGTTTCCTGACTATGTTAAAGAGCAGCTAGACCCGCAAAAAAACAAGAAGGTCGCGATGTTTTGCACCGGCGGTATCCGCTGTGAAAAATCCACCGCTTACCTGAAAGAACAAGGCTTCGATGAGGTCTACCACTTAGAAGGCGGTATTCTTAAATACTTGGAAGAGGTTCCACAGGAACAGTCAATGTGGGAGGGCGAATGCTTTGTGTTTGATAACCGCGTAACCGTCAACCACCAGCTTGAAAAAGGCAGCTACGATCAGTGTCATGCTTGCCGTTTACCACTGACCGAAGAACAGATGCAAAGCGAACAGTATCAGGCCGGCATCAGCTGCCCGAACTGCTATGACAGCCTCAGCGATGAGCAGCGTCAACGTTTCATTGAACGACAGAAACAGATGCAACTAGCAGAACAACGAGGCGAAGCCCATATCGGTGCCGACGCTAACGATACCAGCAGCAAACGACGCGAGTTCAAGCAGCAACTGCGTGAAGCCCAACACGAAAGCAAGTAAACAGACCCTAAGAGGGCGCATCAAGCGCCCTCTTAGTCTCTCTCCTCAACTCTCACCCGTTCAACACACCCCATCAAAGCGATAGCCTACGCCATGCACCGTGGTGATAATCCGCGGCGACTTCGCATCCAACTCGATCGCTTTACGTAGTTTCGATATATGCTGATCCAGCGTGCGACTGTTAGCAAAATAATCCCGCCCCCAGCAGTGATTAAACAGCGCATCGCGATCCACCACCTTGCCCTGTTGCTCGAACAGCAAGCGCAGTATTTTCAGATCTCTTAGGCTTAACTCAATCACCTGATCATCCCGCAGCGCACGAAATTCAGCGGGCCTAATCTGCAGATCCCCCATGATAAAGCTATCCTCCTCGGCTAGATCCACCACTGGGCGCCGTGCCCGCCGCGTCACCGCCCGAATCCGGGCAATCACTTCTCGGCTACCGAAGGGCTTTTTAATGTAATCATCCGCGCCCAGTTCTAGACCCAACACCTGATCAATCTCTTCCGACTTAGCAGTGATAAAGATCACCGGTAGCTGCTCATTGTGTTGCCGAATACGCCGACACACTGCATAGCCATCCTGCTTTGGCATCATAATATCCAACAACACCAGATCCGGCTGATGCTGCTGGTATAACTGCCAAGCCTGCTCACCATCGGCCGCTTCAAGACACTCATAGCCCTCCGCTTCCAACAGCAGTGCTAGCCCCTGACGAATATGCAGGTCATCCTCGGCAATCAAAAGCTTCATAACAGGGTCCGTCTATTCATGGTAGGCCTCCGTAGAGGCGGCTTCTATCTTAATCGGCGTTGCCAGCGTGAGTAAAAAACAAGCGCCCGACGGGGCTGTTACTCCATGAGGTTCGATAATAAGATCGCCTTGGTGCGCTCTGGCTAAATCCCGCGCCAGCCCTAAGCCAATCCCAGTGCCGCTCACCCCTTCGGTGAGTTTATCGCTGCCACGGTAGAAGGGTTCAAACAGTTTTTCGGCATCATCCGCCGCGACACCTGGGCCAAAATCGCTCACCCGAATATAACTATATAAGCCGTCCACCTGTTCCGTTTGCCAACTATGGATATCGACAAAACGCCCCGCCGCGGCATACTTTTCACAGTTACTCAGTAGATTATTCATAATCTGTTCCAGCGCTTCACTGTCGAAATAGCACAGCTGCGTCGCCTTGCCACTAAAGCGCAGGCTTAATTGTCGCGCACTTAACACCGGCGTAAACAGTGCCACCAGCTGTGCAAGACATTGATCAATAACACCCCGCTGATAGCGAACACTGACGCCTTCGCGCTTCGCGCGGGAAAAGCTCAGTACATTATCAATTAAACGCGACAATCGCCCCGCTTCACTACTAATCACGCCCAAATAGCGCTGCGCCAGTGGCTCATCATCCGGCAGTGTTTGTTCCAGCATCTCGGTATATAGGCGCACATTGGTCAACGGCGTTTTCAGTTCATGGGAGACCTGATTCACAAAATTCACTCGCTGTTCTGCAATTCTTAGCTCGCGGTTATGTTCGCGATACAACAAGTAAGCCAGCGTCGACAACCCAGCCCCAAGCAACACCAATAACACGACTAACCCCAGCCAACCGGTGATCGCCACCGGCAGTTCAGCAGCATAATAGGCCAGATGCCAACTCGCCAACGGGTGACTCAAGGGCATGGTTTGCAACGGCTTTTGAGTCTCTGCAGGGCGTAGCCCGCCCCAGCTATAGACGGTTTCGCCTCGATCATTAATCAAGCGGATTTCGTTATTGCTATCGGCATCTGCAGCTTGGTCGCCCTCGGCCATCACCGCGCTAGAGGGCAACTGGTTGATCAGGTCCGATAACAAGCGAGGCGAATTCAGCGCAAAACCGATGGTATTGCCATCCCTGTCTTGCCACCAAAAGATCTGCTGTAAGCCGGCTTCGGCATACCAAGCGATCCAACCATGAGGGTATTCCGGCGCACTAATCCCCGTGGTGTCCGCCAGTGCTTGCACGGCGACATCGGCGCTGTAACGGGATTTTTGAGCCACCGATTCGCTAAGACGCGCGCTCTGAAGTTCACCACGATTCGCCGAAACAGCACCTATATTTGCCTGACCGACGGGATCTAACATCGGCATGGTAAAGCGTTCCGGCTCACGCAGTAATTTACGGGTCAATTCGACAAAGTCTTGCTCTTGCTGAGTTAACGGCTGATCTAGCGGAGGGAAACGACGTTCCCCTGTAGGCGACAACACAAACATCTGCTTGACCACCGCCGACTGCGAGATTAAACGACGCATAGGCGCAACGCTATACTGCCCCGCCGTTTCCTGCTGCAAGGCTTCAGCCTGACGAATAAAACCCTGCTGTAGCAGAAAAAAATGCTCTTGAAACTGGGCATCAATACTCTGTAGTCGATCGTTGACTAAATTATTCAGTTGATGAGCCATCACCTGCTGTTGATCTAGCTGCAGGCGCACCCCAAACCACGCTAGCAATAGCAGCGGCAGGGCGATGATGACAGCAAGCAACAAAGGTGTTCGTCTTTTCACAGAGTCTTCCGCTATGCATGGGGTTACCCCTTTGGTTTACCCCAGCGTGGTTAGTCGATATTAATAGGTCTGCTGCGTGGCACGTTTGTATTGGCGCGCTTTCAGCTCTTTACGCTGTTTGTTCCAGTCCTGCTCGGTTTCGAGGGCATCCGCATCTTGCAGGGCTTCCTCTTGCTGCTCTTGCAACCGAGGCGAACTCAAAGATTTAGCCTGCGAACCCAAATAAGAAGCACTATCTTGCAGGATTTTCTTTGCCCCTTCCAGATCACCGCTGTCCCGCGCTTCAATGGCATCCCGACTGTATTCGTTCGCCACTTGCTCAACCACCGCTTCCAGCGCTTTATCATCCCGCGCCGCAGAAACTTCCTGTCGTGAACCACTAAAGCGGGCGGTACTCTGGCCAGACAACTGCTCTTCGTGCTGAGTGAACAGATTATCGTAAGCCACGTTCACCGATACTAACTCCAGTTCGGTCTCCGCTTGCTGGGCAGGCACTTCGACCTCAAGAATAACGAATTTTTCCTGCTCGCTATACAGCTGATTCAGCCGTGTCGTCACCCGATTGCCCATAATCTCACTTTCCCGGCCCAGCAAACGAATCGGTTTAACGCTATTCTGACAACGGATCTCGATATTGACCCCCTGCGCTACCACCGATAACACATCGCCAAATTCATACTGAAACACCGAGGCTAAGTCTTCTGCGTTTTCGACAAAGGCATGGTTACCATCACTAAAGCCAGCTAAGCGGGTCATTAAGTCTTCGTTATAACCTAGCCCTAAACCGATGGTAGTGACACTGATCCCCTCTTTCGCCAACGACGCCCCCAACTCACCTAACTCAGGGGCTGATTGTGGGCCAACATTGGCCAGCCCATCGGAGAGCAAAATCACCCGATTCACTTTATTGCGACTGAGAAACTTACGCAGTTCATTGGCGCCTTTGCTGACACCGGCAAACAGCGCGGTATTGCCATTAGCATGGATATGACGGATCGCATCATAAATGCGCTGCTGATCACGCACCTCCGTGGCAGGCACCACCACCTGAACCCGTGAATCGTAACTAACCACCGAGACGATATCCCGCTCATCCAGCCGTTTGATCGCCATAATCGCCGCTTCACGGGCATACTGAATTTTATCGCCTCCCATAGAGCCGGACTTATCCAACACAATCGCGACATTGGCCGGTATCCGGGCCTGTTTATCCTGCTGTTTGAAACCTTCCAGCGACACTTTAATAAAGGCCCGATGAGATTGATCCGCCTGCATCACCGGGGTGGCCAGATTAATATTCAGATTAACCTGATTCGCCTGAGCCCACACCGGCAACAGGGTTAACAATAGGCAGCCCAATGTCCTGATGGAGCGTCTTAACATATGTTTATCAGCTTGAGTTTTCATGGTCACCTTCCTGAGTTGAGAGTCTAGTGGCGTAAACCACCGTTGTAGTGACTCTACCCTCAGCCCGATATTAAAAAGTCAGATGAAGTTATCGATTTTGTAAGAAATTTGTAAAACATCGGTCGTCACCAATCACACCTAACAGAGCATCGCTTAAACGGGATTGGCCGTCTGATGACATAACTCTATCCAGCGTTCGATACCGGCACTGCGATACTTATGCCGATTGATCACCAAATATAGCTGTCGACTAAAATCACGGCCCGCCACACGCAACGGCACCAAGGAACCCAGTTCAAAAGATTCCTGCAATGCAATGCGGGATAAACAACCGATCCCTAAGCCCTGCATCACCGCTTGTTTAATCCCTTCGACGTGCTCCAACTCTAGCAGTACATTCAAGTTGGGCAATAACCCATGCAGCGCCCAATCAAACGCCTGACGGGTACCTGAGCCCTGCTCACGCAGCACCCAGCGAGCCGCGAGCAAATCGGTATCACTCAACTGGTGCTTGCTAGCCAAGGGATGATCCGGCGCACAAAACACCTCCAGTTGATCCTTCACCCAGGGAATTACCTCCAGATCGGGATGCTGCACTTCGCCCTCCACCAAACCGATATCCAACTCAAAATTGATCAATCGAGCCTTAATCACCGACGTATTGGCCACCTGAAGATCCAACTTAGCACGGGGCTGCTCATCCAGATAATGGGCCATCAACCCCACCGCCAAATAATTACCGATGGTCATGGTTGCCCCGATTTTCAGCTGCCCCACCGCCTGATGCTGGGACATATCCAACTGCAAACTTCGGGCACGCTCTAATAAGGCCTCAGCACGGGGCCGCAGCAACCGCCCCAACTCGTTAATTTTCAATCGTTTACCAATACGATCAAACAACTGAATATCAAATTGAGATTCAAGATCACGCAGCGCACCACTGGCCGCCGACTGGGACATCGACAAACTATCCGCCGCCCGCGAGATATTATCGAAATGCGCCACCGCCAAAAAAACTTCTAATTGCCGTAAGGTATATTTCATAATCTGTTTTTCCGATAAGCATTATCATAACAATCGCCTTTAACAATATAGCAGCTCGGTTTAATATGCACTTAAGAAATAAGTAATCCAGCCTTTATAACCTGGATGAAACCGTTATCACTCTTTCGTATGAGGTAGTTCCATGTCAAACATCGGTCGCGAAGAAGTTCTCAGCGTACATCACTGGAACGATACCCTGTTTAGCTTCACCACCAGCAGAGACCCTAGCTTTCGCTTTAAAAACGGTCACTTCACCATGATCGGTCTAGAACACGAAGGCCGCCCGCTGATGCGCGCTTACAGTATTGCCAGTGCCAATCATGAGGATCAACTGGAGTTCTTCAGCATTAAAGTGCAGGACGGGCCCCTCACTTCCAAACTACAACGCATTCAAGTCGGCGATCAGATACTGATCAGCCGCAAGCCCACCGGCACCCTGATCAATGATAACTTGCTACCGGGTAAGCATCTTTATCTGATCAGCACCGGCACCGGCCTAGCGCCCTTTATGAGCATCATTAAAGACCCGGAAATATACGAGCAATACGATCAGGTCATCCTCACCCACGGGGTGCGTGAGCTTTCAGAACTGGCCTACGCCGATGTGATTCAAGAACATCTGCCAAGCAACGAATACTTTGGCGATATGATCAGCGATAAACTGCTGTATTACCCCACCGTCACCCGCGAACCCTTCCGCAATCAGGGCCGCCTGACCGACCTGATCGCCACGGGTAAGTTGACCAAGGATCTTGGCTTGCCAGATCTTAATACGGATGATGATCGTTTTATGATCTGCGGTAGCCCCAGCATGATCAAAGACACCACTAACATCCTCGACAGCATGGGCTTTACGGAAGCCCGCAATGGACATATCGGCCATTACGTCATCGAACGCGCCTTCGTAGAGCGCTAAAAATGGCCATAAGGTTCATGATTTTAAAAAATATTCATGAACCCCATTGACCCGATGAAAACGAACCGTATAATACGCTCCACGTTTGCGCCAGTGTGATGGAATTGGTAGACATAGGGGATTCAAAATCCCCCGCCCTTAAAAGCGTGCCGGTTCGAGTCCGGCCACTGGTACCACAAACGTAAATCATTTAGGCCTTGCTTCTTAGCAGGGCTTTTTTGTATCTGAAATTTGAATAAAAGGCATCGGGGATTCGCTTTCTATAAGATCTCTGCCCGCCCCTAAAAGCGTGCCGGTTCGAGTCCAGCCACTGGTACCACAAACGTAAATCATTTAAGCCTTGCTTCTTAGCAGGGCTTTTTTGTGTCTGTAACTTGAGTAATAGGCATCGGAGATTCGCTTTCTATAAGACCTTTGCCCGTCCTTAAAAGCGTGTCTATTCAAATCCGGCGCTAATACCACAAACGTAAATCATTTAAGCCTTGCTTGTTAGCAGGGCTTTTTTGTATCTGAAATTTGAATAAAATGCATCGGGGATTCGCTTTCTATAAGATCTCTGCCCGCCCCTAAAAGCGTGCCGGTTCGAGTCCGGCCACTGGTACCACAAACGTAAATCATTTAAGCCTTGCTTCTTAGCAGGGCTTTTTTGTGTCTGTAATCTGAGTAAAAGGCATCGGGGATTCGCTTTCTATAAGATCTCTGCCCGACCTTAAAAACGCGCTGATTCAAGATCCTAAAGCCAAAACAATGAAGACACACTAAAATATCCATGTAGAGGCATGTAGAGAAGCGATATGCCGGTATGATCAAATAGGTAGTCATAACGGGTTCATAATATGTCCTTCACGGGCTTGGCGATTCATGCTCAGCCACCGAGTACACCTTCCTCACTTTAGGCCACCCGAGCAAACCCAACGCCAAAGAACGACACTCCCTTATACACCTCACATAAGAGGATGTGATCAAGCTCGCCACCAAGGTCACATCAGCGACAAACGTCCCCAAAAAATCCCAAGCCTCGATGGACAAGTTGGTTCCATAGGCTCCCCCGGCAAGCAATTCTTTACCCTCTATGCTCTACCGATTTGCATCTAGTATTGAAGCTAACTATTCTGGGCCCGATATCGGTGGCCTGTCTGTTGTTGAAAGACACCAATGGTGACGGGCTGCCGCAGCCCAACATAGGTCGCCCTATCTTGCTGCTGGGGAATCAAAATAATAACGATGAGGATACACTCTTCATCAATAGCACCGGTTTGTGCTGATGGAGTTGAATTCAAATGTATGCTGTCGCATGGATGTCGGGAACACTTTTCTCATTTTGCCTAATGGCCATTGGTGCCCGAGAATTAAGTGGTGAATTGTCAGTATTTCAAATCCTACTATGTCGTAGTGTAATCGGGCTACTCTGCATATCGGCCGTTATCGCGTTTTCCAGCCAAAAAATCAACCTGCGCACAGAACGATTAGAGCTCAACGTTTTTCGCAATATTTTCCACTTTGCCGGGCAGTACGGCTGGTTTTTAGGGATAGGCGCTCTTCCGTTAGCTGAGGTTTTTGCCCTTGAGTTCACAGTCCCTATATGGACATTGATTATCGCGGCTATTTTTCTCAAAGAAGAAGTTACGCTCACCAAAATCGTCTCGGTATTACTCGGGATGGCGGGGGTTTTAGTTATTGTTCAACCCGGCTATGCCATCGTTGATCCCGTATCATTAATAGTACTCGGTGCCGCTGTTTGTTATGCCATATCACATACGGCGACAAAGTCCTTAAGTGCCTCTGAATCGGCGATCTCTATCTTATTTTATATGTGCTTAATTCAGCTTCCCATTGGCCTATTCCTGTCTATTGGTAACTGGTCTTGGCCGGTTGGCTTGCAATGGCTGTGGTTGGTCATTATCGGCATGACTGCACTGTCTGCCCACTTTTGCATGGCGAAAGCGATGCAATATGCGGAAGTAACGAAGGTGATTACATTAGATTTTCTGAGACTTCCGTTAATCGCCCTTGTTGGCATTTCGCTCTATGCCGAGGCGTTTGAGATCTCATTAGTGTTAGGTGGCGCGCTGATGTTTATCGCTAACTTAGTCGTTCTGAGGCGTCGCAGGGTGCTTTGATAAAACGGCACAAGCCATCACGCAAAACGAAAAGATAGCCACTAGATAGATTTAAAATAGATCTGGCTGATGAAAGGATGCCATTAAGGCTTACTTATCAGGTAGATCTTTTCAAACGATTATGCAGCCCTGTGGTGAATAGAATCACCTTCTGATTAACGACAACAATATAAACGGCATCCGTTTCGCCGAGGCAGAGGTGTTGTAAAAAGAAGCCAAGCCGCTTCAGAAGGAAGGCTTTAACCTTAATTTCTGGGCCTTAAATAGTGGAGCCTTGGTATAACGAGGAAACAAGGATATCACTCGTTAAATAACAACCTCAGCCGCTACGCTGATTTATTGATAGCACTCAAATTAATATCGGGGGCCTACAGCCCCCGAAAGCTTATCGATTAGCTTTAAAGTCGGTCCAGAGCCGTGTTGACACTCGGTCGATTTTCTTCGGCATCACCTTCAGCGAAAACAACTTGGCTTGCACCTCTTCACTTGGATAAATGGTTTCGTCACTGGTAATTGCGGTGTCGATTAACGGTAAGGATGCTTTATTACCATTCGCATAGGCAACATAGTTAGACACGCCAGCGATCACCTCGGCCTGAAGTAGGTAATCGAGTAGTTTATGCGCCTTATCGGGTTGGCTCGTATCTGAAGGGATCGCCAGCATATCAAACCAAACCGCAGTTCCCTCTTTCGGAATACTATAAGCCACCTTGACCCCGTTACCCGCTTCTTCTGCTCGAGTCGCCCCCTGCAGAATATCGCCAGACCAACCCACGGCAACACAGATATCACCATTGGCCAAATCATTGATATATTTTGAAGAGTGGAAGTAAGAGATACTCGGACGGATCGCAGACAGTAGCTGACCGAGCTCAGCATCACGACGATAATCGCCCTTTTCCATACTATTTGGATTCTTACCCAGATAGTTCAACGCGATCGGCAGTATTTCAGAGGGGGCATCCAGCAGAGCAACACCGCAGGAGGCAAGTTTCTCTAGATTTTCGGGTTTGAAAATCAGATCCCAACTATTCACCGGTGCATCATCACCCAGCGCTTTTTTGACCTGCTCCACATTATAACCAATACCCGTCGTCCCCCACAGATAAGGGATACCATAACGATTACCCGGATCGACTTCACTCAACACTTTCATCAAGCCGGGATCTAGGTTTTTATAATGGGGCAGCTTATCCCGATCAAGCTCTAGAAAAACGCCGGCCATAATTTGACGACCCAAAAACTGAGAGCCAGGCACAACCAGATCAAAGCCAGAACCACCCGCCATTAGCTTCGCTTCAAGCACCTCGTTACTATCAAACACATCATAGGTGACAGGTAAACCGCTCTCTTTTTCGAAATTAGACAGGGTGTCCGGGGCAATATAGTCAGACCAGTTATAGAACTTGATCGACTCGTTGGCCGAGGCGCTCATGGACACTGACATAGCTACAACAGCAGTAAGACTTAACTTCTTCAGATTCATGTGATGCTCCAATTAAGGTGCTTTCGATGTCACAATTTCAGCCGCTTCATCGTATAAGCTTGAACTCATTAAATGCCGTAAACGGCGCTTATCAGAGCCATATCGATTATATTTTTTATAATGGCTGCCCCGCTGATGTCGGCGGCAGCACTTAAGCTTCTCAAGTTGTCACAGTATGTTCTGCGACCAGGCAACGCTCAGTGTTACGATTTTAGATACCATCCCCAAGGCTTATCGCTGTTGTATTTGGTCACCTGTTTGGTTTCCAGGTAATTGTTTAATCCCCATTTGCCTAACTCGCGGCCAATTCCCGATTGCTTATAACCGCCCCAGGGCGCTTCGGTAAACGTTGGTTGAGAACAGTTAATCCAGACGATGCCCGCACGCAATTTGCGAGCAACTCGATCACACCGAGAGTCATCCTTCGACATCACCGCGGCCGCTAAACCAAAGCGAGAATCGTTAGCCATACGAACCGCCTCAGCTTCGCTACTAAAGGGCTTTACGCAGACCACTGGGCCGAAGATTTCTTCCTGCCAAACTTCGCTCTCTTCAGCCATATCGATCAGCACGGTAGGCTGAACATAATAGCCCCGCGGCATTCCAGCCGGACGCTGACCACCACAGGCGATCTTAGCCCCCTCTTTCACCCCCTGAGCGATAGCCGCCAACACTTTCTGGTATTGCGCCTCACTCACTAACGGGCCAAGCAAGACCGCTTCATTGCCTGGCCCAATGGTGATCTTATTCGCTTCTTCAACCAACCGTTCGAGCAGTGGGGCGTACAGAGAATCTTCTACCAGAACACGAGAGGTCGCGGAACACACCTGTCCCTGATTCCAGAAGATACCAAACATAATCCATTCAACCGCCGCCTCAATATCACTATCGGCAAAGACAATAAACGGCGACTTGCCGCCTAGCTCTAAACTGATGTTTTTAACATCCTTAGCGGCCGCACGCATAATCGTCGAACCGGTGGGTACCGAGCCGGTAAACGCTAGTTTATCCACTCCAGGGTGCTCAGACAGTGCCCGCCCAGCATCGGCACCAAAACCGGTAACAACATTCAGCACACCCGCCGGCAGTTTCACATCATCAACGATGTCAGCCAAGACCAAGGCTGTCAGAGGCGTCACTTCCGACGGTTTTAACACCATGGTGCAACCCGCCGCTAACGCCGGAGCCACTTTCCATGCCGCCATCAATAACGGAAAATTCCACGGAATAATCGCGCCGGCAACCCCTAACGGTTCTTTTACTGCGATGGAACTGAAACTATCGTCCGAGAGTTCGATCGTCTCATCAGCATCATCAAGCCCTTCAGCCAAATCGGCGTAAAAGTTAAAGGTGCCCACCGCGTCATCAATATCCCATTCGGCTTCAGGCTGAGGCTTACCATTATCCAGCACTTCAAGTCGAACAATCTCATCCTTGCGCTGCTCAATTTGGGTGGCTATCTGGCGTAAAAATACAGCCCGCTGCGCACCACTCATCATCGGCCAAGGACCATTATCAAAAGCATCACGAGCAGCCTTAACCGCCGCGTCTACATCTTCGGCATTAGCGGCCGCAACCGAATCAAAGACCTCCTCTGTCGCCGGATTGACCACTGGGATAGTCTTAGAGGATGTCGATTTAACCCATTTACCACCAATATAAAGCTGCTTACTCATACACGCATCCTACTCTCAATTCACATACATCAAGGTTATCCATTAAAAAATCAGACCGTCGATGTCACTAACGTCTCTTCCACTAGTTCGCTTGCCTCAGCAATCACCTTGTAAAGAATCGCCGCCATCTCGCTGATCTCTTTGCGCCCTGCGACCAAAGGTGGCGATAGCTGAATAACCGGCTCGCCTCTATCATCGGTACGGCACATCAATCCCTCTTCATAGAGTCTTGGCGAGAGGAATTTAAACAACACATTTTCAGATTCTTCTGCCGAAAAATGCTCTTTAGTCTGCTTATTTTTAACCAGCTCGATACCATAGAAATAACCTGCCCCTCGGACATCACCCACAATAGGCAACTCGAGTAACTTATCTAACTCACTCTTAAAGAACGCTTCATTTTCACGCACATTAGCTAATACATTTTCAGCTTCAAATGCATCCAGAGACGCTAACGCAGCGGCACAAGCAACCGGATGTCCGCCGAAGGTAGAACCATGTAGAAACAGTTTTTCTTCATCTGCGAGGAACGGCTGCATCAAGAAATCACGGCAGATCATTGCGCCCATCGGTACAAAACCACTGGTTAATCCCTTAGCACAGGTAATGATATCGGGCATATAATCAAAGCGCTCACAGCCAAACATATAGCCGAGTCGACCGAACGCACAGATAACCTCATCAGAGACCAACAGCACGCCGTACTTATCGCAGACTTTCCTGACTTCCTGAAAATAACCGTCAGGTGGGACAATACAGCCACCCACATTTTGTATGGGTTCCAAAAAGACAGCGGCAACGGTTTCTGGCCCTTCAATCTCAATGGCACGTTCGATATCCAAGGCGCATTTTTTCGCATAAGAAAGCTGACTGTCATTAAACTCGACACCATTGCAACGATATTGATCGGTATTCTCGACATGGCGAGCACCCGGCACCAACGGCTCGAACACATTCTTAATTCCAGTAGCACCATTAATCGACAATGCCCCTAGGCTAGTCCCATGGTATGCCAAGTTTCGCGAGATCACTTTATAGCGCCGCGGCTGTCCAATTTCGGCAAAGTACTGGCGAGCTAGTTTCCATGCAGCTTCTACGGATTCGCCACCGCCACTGGTGAAGAAAACCCGATTTAAATCCCCCGGTGCCATGTCCGCAATCCGCGATGCCAGTTCAATGGCTGAGGGGTGGGCATAACACCAGATTGGGAAAAAGCCCAACTTCTCTGTTTGCTCTGCCACTGCCTTGGCAATATCTTTACGGCCATGACCTAACTGCGATGTAAACAGCCCCGCTAAGCCATCAAGATATTTACGGCCTTGAGTATCATAGACATAGCAGCCTTCGCCATGAGTGATAATGGGAATCTCTCGATTTTGATAAAACCCCATACGGGTAAAGTGCATCCATAGATGGTCTTTTGCTTTCTGCTGTAACAGCTCGTCGTTCATAACATTCATAACGTCACCCTAAGTATCACCACCGGTAAAGATGAGTGGTGTGATTTGACTTTCAGTGTAACGAGAGCACGAAAGGTTCTATATACCCCACCTTGGTTACAGTAAAAGCTGGTTTAAAGCGTTACTCAGGCTAAACAATTAGTGTGGAATTTACCGATACAGAAAAGCACACCCGTGGAGAGCATCAGCGGCACATGACTCGATAAAGGCTCGCTGTTTGACTTTGAGATGCCCTTAACGTAGCGTCAGATGCTATATGCCGGGCATCAACAAGATGCATAAATAGTGACAAGCGAGCGGTTTATTCCGTCTAGAAGAGCCCATGACATCCCTTTCTCTTTCATCAACACCCAGCTTCGCCGAGTGGAACAAACAGTTAGCTAAATTGGTGAAAACACTGGGAGATAATGCATTTTTCCCCTGTTTAATCGACGTACTCAGGCAATCTGTACAAATTGACTACCCTCAAGTATGGCTTTATCGGCGTCAAAAACTACCCAAAGCCCTCTATTTTGAGGTCAGCCGAGAAGAGCGCGCAGCACAAATTGATACCTATATAGACGGTTCATACCAGCTAGATCCTTTTTATCTGGCCGCACTCATCAACCAGCAATCGCCCGGCTTATATCGCATTACCGAGTTAAGTGCTAAAGGCTTTCAACAAAGCGAGTATTACCGCAGCTATTACGCCCAATGTGATACCGCCGATGAGATTGTCTATATCATCGAGATCGATCAAGATACCTATTTACAGATATCGCTAATGCGCAAGAAAAGCTCCTCGAAATTTAGCGAGCAAGCCTTAGCATTTCTGCGCAGTGTCGAACCGATTATTAGAGAATTAAGTTTACATCAGTGGGCTTTTTTAAAGCTGTCTCGGCAAGAAGAGCAAGACTTAAAAGTGATGCCCGGTTTTGAAAAAAGCGTTAACTTAGCTTTTGATCTGTTTGGCCGCTCATGCTTAACCGGTCGCGAAAAAGATGTCTTAGGTCTCACCCTACAGGGCTATAGCACCCAAGCCTGTGCTGAACAGCTCAACATATCAATCGAAACGCTACGGCGGCATCGTAAAAATATCTATGCCAAGCTAGACATTAATTCTCAAGCAGAGCTGTTTTCACTGTTCCTTAACTCGCTTGGCTGTCTCGAACAGGAACCCAACAAAGACCCCCTCGAGATCTACATGAACAAACCATCAAAATAGGAAAAAACAAATAGATGGTTATCTTCTTTTACGCCCCGGAATACCGTTATATAAGTATTTAGGGGCTCTTTTAACCGGCCTTAGCTTCTAAGCAATCAACCGTTAAAAACGGTGCTTTTATGACCGTTGATATCGCCGTTTTGTGATTAGTCGGCAGCTCATATGACAGGAAAATTCTACCTATATAATCATCTCAACATGAACACCGTTGCGTTGGCCCCTTTCAGCGAATGCTAAAAGGGGTGGTTTATCTTAGAACGCGGCAATAATCCGCCCCATGGCGATCACGATACGCCTCTCAATTAATGCCCAAGCCTTGTTAGATATGGTAAAAAATAAAGACGCCCCAGCTAAATAGATAAGCGCAGCAATAAAATGGCAGATTAGAGCGATAAGGGTAGAACCGACAGAGGTGGAATAATCAAATGCTCAAGAATACGTTACCACAGACTAGCCAGATCAATGCTTTAGGACAACCGACAGGATTGCCACTCGATAACTGGACGACGCGGCCCCGACCGCTGCGCACCACGATGGTGGGCAGCTATTGTACCGTTGAGCCTCTCTCACCTAAAAATCATGCTGAATCGTTATATACAGCATTCTCTGAGGATACTGAAGGTAAGAACTGGACATATCTACCCTATGGACCTTTTGACTCTTTTGATGCCTTTAACCAATGGCTGGAAAACAGCTGTAACGGTGAAGATCCGCTCTTTTACAGCATCCTCGATAACGCCACAGACAAGGCCGTCGGCATCGCCAGTTTTCTACGTATTGAGCCAGCCATTGGCGTGATAGAGGTCGGACATCTTCATTTTTCACCGCGCTTACAAAAAACACCTATCGCCACAGAAGCGATGTTTTTAATGATGCAGTATGTTTTCGATGAACTAGGGTATCGACGCTATGAATGGAAATGTGATGCCTGCAATGAAGCATCGAAACGAGCCGCTTTTCGGCTTGGTTATCAGTTTGAAGGGATCTTCAGACAAGCGACAATGTATAAGGGCCGCAACCGGGATACCGCATGGTTTTCGCTGTTAGATACGGAGTGGCCGCGACAAAAGGCGGCTTTTCAACGCTGGCTTGCGTCGGACAACTTTGATGCGCAAGGAAAACAACTAGCCAGCCTTGATGGCTGTTTAGATTAATACCGATTAGCCGGCGATGATCTCTTCAAACAGCCAACAAAGCATCGCCTAAACCTCATTGCTGAGATTTAGGCCATCGCTATCAACGCTTAAACGCCGCGACTAACCTAAACCGGCTAGCTTCGGTAACCAGAGGGAGACCTCGGGTACAAAGGTTACCAACATCAAGGTGGGTATCCAAGCAAAGCAAATCATATACAGAGTCGGCTTCATGGTGTCTTTAATAGACGCCCCACTCAGTTGACCCGAAAGATACAGTAATGGCGCGGTAGGCGGAGTAATGTTGCCCATCCCTAAGTTCACACCAACGATGGCGGCAAACTGCGTGCCCGACACCCCCAGCTCAAGCGCCAGCGGTAACATCAGTGGGGTTGCCAGCAACACGGCACTGACATCATCCATCAGCATACCGATAACAACCATGACGATGTTAATCAGTAATAACACCATAATTGGGCTAATCGATAGATCATCAAAAAAGCTTAGAATGGTGCCGGGCAAGTCTTCCATCACATACAAACGGCTCAAAATCATGACGCAATACAGCATGATCATAATCACACCGGTGGTAACGGCGGACTCTAAAAAAACCTCCCACAGGGTTTTATGATTCAGCTCTTTATACACAAAGATACCCACAGGGATGACATACAACACCGATAACGCGGCCGCTTCTGTCGGGGTTACAAAACCGCCATAGATTCCGCCCAAGATCAAAATAGGCATCGCCAATGCGGGCATTGAATTCAGACCGCGACGACGAAACTCGGCGACAAACTCACGCCCTTTTGGCGCGGGTGAAACCGTAAGACCATCGTGATTACGGAGGAGGAAGTAGTTAACGACACAGAGCAATATCGTGACAATAATGCCAGGTATAAAGCAGGCTAAGAAGGAGGCTAAGACCGATTGGTTACCCACCCATGCATAGAGAATCATCAAGGCACTGGGGGGGATTAACAACCCTAACACCGAGGCATTGGCAATCAACGCGGCTGAGTGCCCGACCGGGTATCCTGATTTCGCCAAACGCGGAAACATAATGGTGCCGATCGCTGAAAGCGTTGCTGATGCGCTCCCCGTTAGCGCGCCAAAGACCGCACTGGAGACAACCGTCACCGCCCCAAGACCGCCTTTAATATGACCAACAAACAGTTCGATCAGATCAACCAATTTATTGCCTAGGTGAGATTTATTAATAGCACTACCCGCAATAATAAACAGCGGGATGGCTAGTAAGACGATATTATTCATACGGCTAAAGCCATAGGGCAATATAAATGCTGGATCATAATCATATAGAAATATGATTGAGGTTGCCGAGGCCAAAAAAGCGAATGGCACAGACACCCCGATAATCAGGGTAAAGATAAGAATAGTAAGCGCAAGTGCAATAACCATAGAACCGCCATCCTTAGAATATAAAGATTAACTTTATGAACGTATTTTTTTTATTGTTTGCTTTAAGTCCCGTGCGGAATAAAGCGTAATCAGGATAAAACCAATTAAAATTGATACGTGTACAATGACTAAGGGGATTCGCCAAACCGGTGTTACCCCGCCCTCCAGAAAGCTGCGTGAGACAAACTCAACTGCCCAGTAGGTATAGAGCGCCGCGAGTCCTAGGGTGATCATCTCGGCCAGCACTTTGACGGCTGATTTAATCGTTTCCGAGCGACAATAGACTGAAAAGACTTCCGCGCAGATATGTTTACGCTGATAACTGGCATGGCCAGCACCTAGAAAATAGATCCAAAATGCACTGATCAAAATGATCTCTTCTGCACCATAAAGATTGCTTTCAAACACATAGCGCATGATCGCCATCGCACTGACGCCGATAACAATAAAGACTGAAGCCAACACCATCAGCACGGCCTGACCCTTAAGTTGCAGTCTGTTTAATCTACATAGTAATGACATGTGATATACCCGATCGAAAGCTGAACGAAAATAACGGAGGGGATTACCCTCCGCAAATACACAGGGTTTACTTAACAAATTCCTGTGTGAGCTCTTCAATCAGATCAGCACTTAAAACGGTGCTGAGTTTTGACCAGGTTTTAACCCGGGCATTATTAGCCCAGTCTTGCAGTTCAGTATCATTCAGACGAATAACCTGAATGCCTGCGGCTTCGAGCTGTTGCAGCCCTTTTTCATCATTCTCTTTACTTTCATCGATGCTTTGCGCAGCCAGTTCATTGGCAAGCCGCTCAATCGTAGCGGCGTCTTCTGGCGATACCTTGCTCAAGGATTTCTGGCTCATCAACCATGCGGTGTGCTCAATAAAGTTGTTATTGACCACATAGTATTTGATTACATCTCGGAACTGCTGATAGTTGAGGCTCGACGTGCCGCCTACCCAACCATCGGCTACGCCGGTTTGCATCGCGGTATAAAGATCGGCCCAAGGGATGGAAACCGTTCTAAAGCCTTGGTCATCCGCCGTGAGTTTAAAGATATCCATCGGCGGCACTCGCACCAAAACATCATTCTTAGGTGAGCTAACATCTTTAATTTTTGCAGGTAGCTTGGTCAGTCCGATGCCACCAAAACCATCAACATGGAACCCCATGAACTTCACACCCTGCTCATTATGGAGCTGGTTCATTTTGTTATAGACAAAAGAACCTGGTGAATAATTTTTACGAATCCCTTCATAATCTTTGGCAATATAGTGCAAGTAACCCAGCTCTAAACGCTTATCGTACTGGCTGGGCACACTGATCAACGCCATATCAATGGTCCCGATACGCAGCTCATCATACACTTGAGTATAATCACCCAACTGATTAGCGGCGAACACACGAATCTGCACCCGACCGTCGGTTTCAGCTTCGACTCGCTCGGCAAACACCCGCTGCGCTTTGGTGGCGATGTGGTCTTCGTTAAATTGCCCTGCCATCGTCAGTCGTGTGGCCGCGCTAGCCTCAATACCGCCTAAGCAAGCGGCGGCGATGGTAAGACTAGAAATAATGCTTTTCGATATCGACTTTATCTTGTTCATAAAAGTAGCCCTAAAAGAGTTCGTTGTTATATTTGTTGCTCACACCGGACGGGGAACGTCGCTTTGATGTCTATTCATCCTGCAAGTTATCGCCAAAGCAAAATTGAACGCAGACAACTTATTCTAGAACGAGCGATCCAGTCGCCACACCTTCAGCCACGACTACCATTGATGAAAAGCCAGCCACACACTCTGCTGAAACCGCTTTAACGCGATGAAACCACACCTCTTACAGGGTGAAAAATGCCTTTTTAGTTAAGCCACTAACAAACCCTTTTATTCAAATTTAAGTATCAACCGTTCTATTTCAAAGACCGAACTGTGAATTAACGTTAGCGCTCCAATTGATTTGCTAATGAGTATCGGTTCTATGTTTAATAAAAAAAATTCGATTCAAGTAAGTGACCCGGCACTGTGGGACGCCATTACCGCTGAGGGCATTCGCCAAGAAGAGCATATTGAGCTTATCGCTTCAGAGAACTACACCAGCCCACTGGTGATGGAAGCTCAGGGCACCTCGCTGACCAATAAATATGCCGAAGGCTACCCCGCTAAACGCTATTATGGGGGTTGCGAACATGTCGATGTTGTCGAATCTCTGGCGATTGAACGGGCGAAAGAGCTCTTCAATGCCGACTATGCCAATGTGCAGCCGCACTCAGGCTCACAAGCCAATGCCGCCGCCTATATGGCCCTGCTAGAACCCGGCGATACCGTACTCGGTATGAGCCTCGCCCACGGCGGTCACTTAACACACGGCTCTCATGTCAATTTCTCAGGAAAAATGTACCACGCCATACAGTATGGACTCGATGAAGCCAGTGGCGAGATCGATTACGCCGAGGTGGAACGTCTCGCCCATGAGCACCAGCCTAAAATGATTTTAGCGGGTTTCTCTGCCTACTCTCGAACCGTTGACTGGGCGAAATTCCGCGCGATTGCAGACAGTGTCGGCGCCTACCTGATGGTCGACATGGCACATGTTGCCGGACTGGTCGCAACCGGCCACTACCCCACGCCGATTCCCTATGCCGATGTCGTCACCACCACGACCCATAAAACCCTGCGCGGCCCCCGTGGTGGTCTGATTCTGGCGAAAGCCAACCCGGAACTTGAGAAGAAACTTAATTCTGCGGTTTTTCCAGGACAACAGGGCGGCCCGTTGATGCACGCCATTGCGGCAAAAGCGGTCGCGTTTAACGAAGCGATGAGCGACGAATTCAAGCACTACCAAGGTCAGGTTGTCGCGAATGCCAACACCATGGCGGAAGTCTTTATTGAGCGGGGTTATAACATCGTCTCCGGCGGCACCGACAACCACCTGATGCTGGTTGATCTGATCGATAAAGGACTGACAGGTAAAGCCGTCGACGCCGCCTTAGGCCAAGCCAACATTACCGTTAATAAGAACGCCGTGCCTAACGATCCACAATCGCCGTTTGTCACTAGCGGTATTCGCGTCGGCACACCAGCGATCACCAGCCGAGGCTTTAAAGAGCCAGAAGTCCGCCAAATGACCGGCTGGATATGTGACGTCATGGACGCCCTCGAAGACCCTCTCGTAATCGCCCAAGTAAAAGAGAACGTCAAAGCGCTCTGCGCCCGTTTTCCTGTCTACGCATAATAGGTTAAGAACCTAAGAGGTATATATGGCCATCAGCGTTTTCGATCTTTTTAAAATAGGTATCGGCCCGTCCAGTTCGCATACGGTTGGACCGATGCGGGCGGCAGCTAGTTTTTCCCACGAACTGCAGCTTAGTGGCCTACTGCCGCAGGTTGTGCGTATTCAAATCGAACTACTGGGTTCGCTCGGCGCCACAGGAATAGGCCACGCCTCCGATATGGCGGTGATCCTCGGGTTAGAAGGACAGCAACCCGATACCGCCGAGCCGGAGGTGATGCAGCAACGCTTAAAAGAGATTCGCGAACAGGGCCAATTGCGCCTACCTGATGGCCATCGCATTCCATTTAATGAAGCGGGCGATCTCAAATTAATTCTCACACCTTTACCGCAGCATCCTAATGGAATGCGGTTTAGCGCACGAGATGCGGCGGGAATAACCCTCCTAAACCGCGAGTATTTTTCTATTGGCGGAGGTTTTGTCGTCGATGATGCGGCCCTCAAACATGCCGCCGCAACAGACAGCGACTTAATCGACGCTCAAACACCCTACCCGTTCGACAGTATGGAACAACTGCTAGGGCATTGCCAGCGCGAAGGACTGTCGATCAGTGACATCATGCTGGCTAACGAACAACAATGGCGCAGCCGTGCCGAGATCAACGATCAATTAATGATCATCTGGCAAGCGATGCAAGACTGCGTCAATCGAGGCTGTCAGCAGGAAGGTATTCTTCCCGGTGGCCTCAACGTCAAACGACGAGCCGCTGAACTGCACCGCAAGCTGACATCCCGTCCAGAGCAATCACTGCGTGATCCTCTTTCTGCGCTGGATTGGGTGTCGTTGTATGCCTTGGCGGTTAATGAAGAGAATGCCGCCGGTGGCCGAGTCGTCACGGCTCCCACCAATGGCGCGGCAGGCATTGTTCCGGCTGTCTTGCATTACTACATGCGTTTTTATTATTCCGGCAATGAAAGCGGTGTGATTCGCTTTCTCTTAACCGCGGCAGCGGTCGGCATTCTGTGCAAAAAGAATGCCTCGATCTCCGGTGCCGAGGTCGGCTGCCAAGGCGAAGTGGGCGCAGCCTGCTCGATGGCGGCAGCAGGTTTAGCCGCCGTTTCTGGAGGCACGCCACAGCAGATCGAAAATGCCGCTGAAATCGCTATGGAACACAATCTCGGCCTGACCTGTGATCCGATTGCCGGCTTAGTTCAGGTGCCCTGTATTGAGCGTAATGCGATGGCGGCGGTGAAAGCGATCAATGCCTGTCGCATCGCCTTAAACGGTGATGGCGAGCACTTTGTCAGCCTCGATAAAGTAATCAAAACCATGAAACAAACCGGCATCGATATGCAAAGTAAATATAAAGAAACCTCACTCGGCGGTCTCGCGGTCAATGTTATCGAATGCTAGCGCGCCGCATTGAATACCCTAGATCACCCTATAACAACTAAAATGAAACAGGTATGCCAATATGAATACAGATACCACCCATATACTCACCGCATCGGCTCCTCGAAAGATCGGTGCGCTTGACCTACTCACCTCCAGCCTGTCTCATTTTGGCGCCTATATGAACGAAGCTCACTCCTTCGACGATGTTAAAACTGATAAATTCTTTTTCCGATCAGCCTTTGGTTTTGATGACGGTAAAGACTTTGATATGGCTGAATTTAACCGTTTTTTCACAGCTAAAAGTGCGCAACACGACATCACCTGGGAACTCGCAGAAATAGGCCAAAAACCTCGGGTTGTAATACTAGTATCCAAACACGATCACTGCCTGAATGATCTACTTTATCGCTACCGAACCCAGCAGCTTAAAATAGAAATTCCTGCCATCATTTCCAATCATCCCGACTTGGCGTCGCTGGCCGAGTGGCATGGCATTCCCTATTATCACCTGCCGATAACCGCTGACACCAAGCCAGAACAAGAACGTCAGATGATGGCAATTATCCAAGAAAAAAATGCTGACCTCGTGGTGCTAGCTCGGTATATGCAGGTGCTATCTCAGGACATATGCCAGCAGTTAAATGGCTGGGCTATCAATATTCATCACTCGCTATTGCCCGGTTTCAAAGGGGCAAAGCCCTATGAACAAGCCTTTGATAAAGGTGTAAAACTGGTGGGGGCCACTGCCCATTATGTCACACCTGACTTGGATGAAGGCCCTATTATTACTCAGTGTGTCGAAACGGTTGATCATACTTACAGCACCGCCGGCCTGACCGAAAAGGGCCGCCATATCGAATGCCAAACATTGGCCCGGGCACTGCAATACCATATTGAAAAACGGATTTTTGTTGACCAAGGTAAAACCATTGTCTTCGCCAATGCCTAACCCAGAATTAACATATTTACATCGATGGTGCGGATCTTGCCTCGGTGTTCAGGTGAACACTAAAACGCTTGAGAACACCCCTTCAGCCGCGAGCATATCGTCGCGGCTGCTTTTTTATTCTAAAAAACGCTATTTTTATTCAATCTTCAAAGTCCCCTGCCCCTTATGTTATACCTATACTTCCTGTCTTCTCGCGGGGCACCGAGAAGAAAAATAATAACCCGGGTGTACATGATGATAGTAATTAAATTTGGTGGCAGCTCAGTTGCCGACCGACAGCAGATAGAGAAAGTAGCCAACATTATCAAAAGCCGTGCTGACCAGCCTCAGATGGTGATTAGTTCGGCCCATAAAGGGGTGACATCACAACTGATCGAAGCAGCGACTCAAGCGGCACAAGGCCATCTTGATATCCCCCTAGCATTGGCTCGACAACAGCAAATTTGCCAATCATTGGGCTGTCCTGATGCCTGCTTAAAAACACTCTATGAAGAACTAACCGCCCTACTACGTGGCATCTCGTTGGTTCGCGAACTGAGTGCCCGCACACTCGATTATGTCGCCAGCTTTGGCGAGCGTATGTCGGTCAGAGTGATTGCTTGGTATCTACGGCAACAGAGGCTTAATGCACTGCCCTTCGATGCTTGGGAATTAGGCTTAATCACCGATTCCAATTTTGGTGCAGCCCGTCCTATCGAGGGTTATCAACAGGCGATTGCCAAACAACGGACCACCTTTGAAAACGTTATTCCCATCGTAACCGGTTTTATCGCTAAGGATCAGCAGGGCAATATCACCACCCTTGGCCGTAATGGTAGTGACCTGAGTGCGACCCTATTTGCTGAGGCGTTAGTCGCCGACAGCTGCGAGATATGGAGTGATACCGACGGTGTCATGAGTGCGGACCCTGGCCTAGTTGCCAATGCCCGTAATATTCCTCAAATGAGCTTTAGAGAGGCCTCCGAACTAGCTCGTTTTGGCAGCCGTATTCTACACCCTGCTTCACTCGAGCCGGTCACTCGCGCAGCCATTCCTCTGCGAGTGATGAACACTAACGCCCCGGAGCATCCCGGCACACTGATTCGCCAAACAACATCGGATCATCGAGATCACATCACCAGCATCGCCTATAAAGAACACCAAACCATTGTCACCATCAATTCTTCGGCGATGTTGCAACATTCAGGCTTTCTCGCGGAAATCTTCACTATACTGGGTCGATACCAGATTGTTGTCGATATGATTTCAACATCAGAAGTGTCGTTATCATTTTCGACGGAAAGTTCTGCTCAACTTAATTTAGCACTGCGGGAGCTAAAAGCGTTCGGCGACTGTGAAGTGGTTAATAACAAAACCATTATCGCGATTGTTGCGCCACAGCCAAACGACTTCATCCGCTATAACGTCGATGTGTTGGCGATCCTACAAGCACAACAGATCGACACCGAGATGCTCAGTCTTGGCTATCGAAGCATCAATCTGATGTTACTGATCGATGATGTGCATATTAGCCAGGCGGTTCAATCCCTGCACAACGCTTTTTTTACCCACTAATAATTAATGAGGAGCAACCTCTGTGAAACAATCATTCTTTGATCACCTTGAAAACGAACTTAAAAACATTGAGCAGCAAGGTCTGTTTAAACGTGAACGGGTGCTCAGCTCGCACCAAAAAGCGGAGGTTAACATCACCACCGGTGAACAGGTGGTCAACATGTGTGCCAATAACTATTTAGGCCTCGCTGATAACCCACAACTACGGGAAACAGCCAAAGAATCGATTGACCAATATGGCTATGGCATGGCATCCGTGCGCTTTATTTGCGGTACTCAAACCATCCATAAACAGTTAGAAAACCGTATTAGCCAGTTTTTGCAAATGGAAGATACCATCCTTTACTCCTCCTGTTTCGACGCTAATACCGGCTTATTCGAAACCCTGTTAGGACCTGAGGATGCGATCATCTCTGATGCCCTCAACCACGCCTCCATTATTGACGGAGTGCGTTTGTGTAAAGCCAAACGTTACCGTTATGCCAATAATGATATGGCCGATCTAGAAGCTCAGCTAATAGCCGCCGATGCGGCGGGTGTGCGCTTTAAGTTGATCGCCACCGATGGTGTCTTCTCCATGGATGGCACCATTGCCAATTTACAGGGCGTATGTGATTTAGCCGAACAATATAATGCACTAGTGATGGTGGATGACTCTCACTCGGTTGGCTTTATGGGGGAAAATGGCCGTGGCACCCATGAGCACTGTAATGTGATGGGACGAGTCGATATTATCACCGGCACATTGGGCAAAGCCCTCGGAGGCGCCTCGGGGGGTTATGTCGCCGCTAAAGCATCGGTCGTTGAGATCCTGCGTCAACGCTCTCGCCCCTACCTGTTCTCAAACACTCTGGCGCCGGTAATTGCCGCGACCTCGGTAAAAGTGCTGGATATGCTGGAAGAATCGGCCGAATCTCGCCTGAAACTGCACCACAACGCGGCCTATTTCCGTGCAGCAATGGGTGAACTTGGGTTTGATTTAGTACCCGGTGAACACCCGATCATTCCGGTAATGCTTGGGGATGCCAAACTGGCGCAAACCATGTCGGCCCGATTATTAGAAGAGGGGGTCTACGCGGTCGGCTTTTTCTACCCTGTCGTGCCTCAAGGTAAAGCCCGTATCAGAACCCAGATATCCGCCGCGCTCGATAAAGAGCATATCGATAAAGCAATCGCGGCCTTTGCCAAGGTCGGACGAGATCTGGGAGTCATCGCATGAAATCACTGGCGAAATTAAAACCCGAAACCGGGCTCTGGTTACGCGATGAACCGAAACCGGTGCCGGGCTATAACGATATTCTTATCAAGATTAATAAGACCGCCATCTGCGGCACCGATATGCATATCTATAACTGGGATAGTTGGGCCCAGTCGACCATTCCCGTACCCATGACTGTTGGCCATGAGTATGTTGGCACCGTGGTTGAGATCGGTGAAGGAGTCTCCGGTTTTAAACGGGGTGATCGGGTCTCCGGTGAGGGTCATATCGTCTGCGGTCATTGCCGTAACTGTCGTGCGGGCAAGCAACATCTCTGCCGCGAAACCGTCGGTGTCGGTGTTAACCGGCCCGGTGCCTTCGCTGAATATCTGGTGATTCCGGCGAGTAACGCGTTCAATTTGCCGGATTCTATCAGTGATGAAATGGCTTCGATTCTCGACCCACTCGGCAATGCCGCCCACACTGCACTGTCTTTCGATTTGGTTGGTGAAGACGTGTTGATTACCGGTGCTGGCCCTATCGGCATTATGGCAGCGGCGATCTGTCGTCATGTCGGTGCCCGGCATGTGGTAATCACCGATGTGAATGACTACCGACTGGAACTGGCCAAGAAAGTGGGCGTTACCCGGGCGGTCAATGTCGCCACCGAAGACCTCAAAAGCGTCATGCAGGAACTCAACATGAGCGAAGGCTTCGATGTAGGCTTGGAGATGTCCGGAGTTGCCTCGGCGTTTCATAGCATGCTCGACTGCATCAATCACGGCGGTAAGATCGCCATGCTCGGCATTCCTGGTGACAATATGGCCATCGATTGGAGTCAGGTGATCTTCAAAGGGTTGATCATTAAAGGGATATACGGCCGTGAAATGTATGAAACCTGGTACAAAATGAGCGCTATGCTACAGAGTGGTCTCGATCTTTCTCCCATTATCACCCACCGTTTCAACATCGATGACTATCAGCAGGGATTCGATGCCATGCTGTCTGGTGCTTCAGGTAAAGTCATTCTCGAATGGACCTAAACGCTCTCACTTAACCTTCATCGGTTTACCTTAATCCGCTTAATCCCCTGCAAGTTAAGGCAAATTCACACCACAATTGATGCAGAAGCCCCGCTTCTGCATTTTTTTACCTGCAATTACCTCTCTGTACAATAAAACGCACTTAGCGTTCAATTTAAACAAGCCATATCTTCTTAAATTGTAATGGCCATCCACTCGAAGGCATCAATAAATATAAACGCTCTATAGGAGTCCATTATGCAGAAGTACTCGTTTTTCAAACTCCTGCAACACAGCCTTAGCCACCATAAAAACTGGCAGGCCGCTTGGCGTAATCCGGCGCCTGCCCGTGAATACGATATCGTTATCGTCGGGGGTGGCGGTCATGGATTAGCCGCTGCTTATTATCTGGCTAAGAAACATGGCGTTAAACGTATCGCAGTCATTGAGAAAGGTTGGCTGGGTGGTGGTAACACCGGCCGCAACACCACGGTTATTCGCTCGAATTATCTACGCGATGATAGTGCCCGCTTGTACGAGCACTCCCTACAGTTGTGGGAAGGCCTCTCGCAAGAGCTTAACTATAACGTGATGTTCAGCCAGCGCGGCTTGCTCAACCTCGCACACTCCCATCATGAGATGTCGACCCTGTTACAACGACACTACGCCATGATTGAGAACGGTATCGAATCCGAAATTCTCAACATGCAGCAATTAAAGAAATGGCTGCCTAATGCCAACCTAACAAGCTCTGCCCGCTATCCCATTACTGGCGCCATTGTGCAGCGCCGTGGCGGAACCGCCCGCCATGATGCTGTTGCTTGGGGTTATGCCCGTGGTGCCGATGCACTGGGCGTCGATATTATTCAGCAATGCGAAGTGCAGGATTTGATCGTCACCAATAATGCGATCAAAGGGGTGGAAACCACCAAAGGCACAATCAAAGCCGATAAAGTACTGCTCTGTGCTGCAGGCCACTCAGGTCACCTCACCAAGATGGCGGGACTGGAATTACCGATGGTCAGCGTACCGTTACAGGCGATGGTCTCTGAGCCCATGAAGCCTTGCATGAACACCATTATTAATGACTCCACCGTGCATGCCTATATTAGTCAATCTGATAAAGGCGAACTGGTTATCGGCGCCTCTAATGACCCATACCTGTCCTATTCGCAACGGGGCAGCTGGCAAGTCAACGAAGAGACTCTACAGGCGATTCTCGAACTCTATCCGGTATTCAGCCGCGTCAAAATGATGCGTCACTGGGCCGGTATCGTCGATATCACCCCAGACCGTAGTCCTCTGATGGGACTAACCGATGTTAAAGGCCTCTATCTCGATGGTGGTTGGGGCACAGGCGGTTTTAAAGCAACACCCGGTGCCGGCGATTTGATGGCTGATACCGTCGCCAATGATAAAGCCCATCCGCTAGTGAAACCATTTGGACTGGATCGTTTTACATCCGGCCGACTGGTTGATGAAGGCGCGGCGTCCGGCGTGCACTAACAGAGGGAAAAACCATGCTATTGATTAATTGCCCCTTCTGCGGGGCCCGCGAAGAACATGAATTTCATTACGGTGGGCAGGCCCATATTACCCGCCCGGCAGATCCAGAACAGGTGGATGATAAAGCCTGGGCTGATTATCTATATTACCGCAAAAACACTCTGGGCCTGCAGGCCGAGCGTTGGCAGCACAGCTTTGGCTGTGGCCAGTGGTTTAACGCATTACGCTGCAGCCAGACCCATCAATTTAAGGCCGTGTATAAAATGGGCGATGACGCTCCGGAGGGTCTGCAATGAGCCATGCCAAAAACCGTCTCACTCAAGGTGGATTGATCGACCGGCAACAGACGATCAACTTCAGCTTTAATGATAAGCCCTATACCGGTGTCGCCGGTGATACCCTCGCCTCGGCGTTGATGGCTAATGGTGTCGATCTGATCGGCCGGAGTTTTAAGCTGCATCGCCCAAGAGGCATTATGTCCGCCGGTGTTGAAGAGTGTAGCGCCTATGTTCAAGTGGGTAACGGTGCGCGACACACCACCAACGTCAATGCGACCCAAATTGAGATCTATGAAGGTCTCAACAGCCGCAGCATTCATTGCTGGCCGAGTGTCGAACATGACGTTGGCGCGATGGTCGGGGCATTTTCACGCCTATTACCCAGCGGCTTTTATTATAAAACCTTTATGTGGCCGGCTAAGTTCTGGAACATCTATGAGCATGCTATTCGCGGCTCTGCGGGGCTAGGTAAGGCACCTGAAGTCGAGGATGCCGATACCTATGAATATCGCTATGATCACTTCGACCTCGTCATCGTTGGTTCCGGCCCAGCCGGTCTCATGGCAGCACGTCAGGCGGCACCGAGTGGCGCCCGTATTTTGCTGGTCGAGCAGGATTTTAAATTTGGCGGCAGCCTATTAGCGGATACCGCTAAAATCGATGGGCAAGCACCGCTGCAGTGGGTCGAGCAAAGCCTCGCCGAACTGCAACAATTTGCCAACGTCACCCTATTGCCGCGCACCACGCTGACAGGCTATTACGATGGTAACTTTTTAACCGCCCTCGAACGGGTCACTGATCATCTGGCGGAAAACGTCCGCCGTCGAGGCATTGCCCGTGAACGGCTGTGGAAAATCAGAGCCAAGCAGGTCATCTTGGCCACCGGCTCAATCGAAAGACCGTTAGTCTTTGGTAATAACGATCGTCCAGGTGTGATGTTAGCCTCTGGTGCCCGTAGCTATATCAATCGCTTTGGCGTTAAACCGGGGCAAAAAGCGGTTCTGTTTACCAATAATGATACGGCCTATCAGACGGCCATTGAATTACAGCAAAAAGGCGTTACTGTTGCCGCTATTGTAGATGTTCGCCAAGCGCCACCGGAAACGCTACGCCAACAAGTAAGCAACCACAATATCCCGCTAATAAGCGGCTCGGTTGTACACAATGTGTTGGGTAAGAAGCGCGTCACCGCGGTTGAAGTAGGCGGCCTTAGCGCGCAAAACACACTCACCTCTGAACAACAGCAGATTCAGTGCGACCTGGTTATCCAATCCGGTGGCTGGACACCAACGGTACACTTGTTTTCACAGGCCGGTGGTAAACTGCTATATGATGAAGCACAGCTTTGCCTGCGACCCGATCCCGCCTCCATTCCTCAGCAGCTTCAGTCGGTGGGTGCCTGCAATGGCCACTTCAGTCTGATAGATGCCTTACGTGAAGGCGCTGAAGCCGCTCATCAGGCGCTGCTCGCGGCCGGTTTCCAAAGCTCTCAGGCTAACTGGCCAGAGGCCGAGGAGTCGCCATCTTGCACACCACAAGCCTTATGGCGAGTGCCGGTGCGCAAACAGGGCACCAAACGCTTTGTCGATCTGCATAATGATGTTTCCAGCAGCGATGTAGAACTGGCTAACCGTGAAGGCTATCGATCCGTTGAGCACCTGAAGCGCTATACCGCAACCGGTATGGGCCCTGATCAAGGACGAACATCCAACATCAATGCGCTCGCCATTCTGGCCGAAGAACAGAGCAGCACCATTCCGGCCGTTGGCACAACCCGCTTCCGTCCGCCTTACACTCCGCTTTCGTTTGGCGCTGTTGCTGGCCGTCAGGTTGGGGAGTTTTTCCAAGTTCGACGCAAGACATCCCTGTATGAAACCCATCAACAAGCAGGGGCGGTTTTTGAACCGGCAGGACTCTGGTTGCGTCCCGATTATTACCCACTCGCGGGCGAAAACCGCGAACAAGCCGTACTGCGCGAATGCCGTGCCGTGCGTCAAGGGGTTGGTATCTTTGATGGCTCATCCTTAGGCAAACTGGATATTCAGGGCCCTGATTCACTGAAGCTTCTTAATATGCTCTATGCCAACGGCTGGAACACCCTCAAACCGGGGGCTTGCCGCTACGGCGTGATGTTAAAAGAGGACGGTTTTATCTTTGATGATGGGGTCACCGCCTGTCTGGGTGAAAACCACTATCACATGACCACCACTACCGGTAATGCCGAAACCGTTTATAGCTGGGTAGAAGAGTGGCTGCAGTGTGAATGGAGTGATTGGGATGTTTATGTCACGCCAGTAACCACACAATGGGCTGCCGTGTCGATTGCCGGTCCAAATGCACGTGAACTCCTGCAACAGGTGGGCACGGATATTGACCTCTCCACCGAAGCCTTTGCGCATATGCAATTTAGGGAAGGCACCGTTGCCGAGATACCGGCGAGAGTGTTCCGCATCAGTTTCACCGGCGAGCATAGCTATGAAATTAATGTGCCTTCAAGCTATGCGCCAGCTCTGTGGAATGCGTTGATCAAAGCCGGTGCGAATCTAGGTATTCAACCCTTCGGCTTGGAAGCGATCCATCGACTGCGGGCAGAAAAAGGCTATATCGCGGTTGGCCTAGAAACCGATGGCACGGTCACGCCCTTCGATCTTGGCATGGGCTGGGCGGTCGGTAAGAAAAAAGCTGACTTCCTCGGCAAACGGGCACTGAGCCTACCGGAGCTAACCCGTTCTGGCCGACGTCAACTGGTTGGCTTGCTGACCGATGAACCTGCTTATGTGATCCCCGAAGGGGCTCAAATCCGTCTTGAATCTGCCGGGCAAACACGCTCGCAAGGTCATGTGTCGTCAAGCTATATGAGTGCAACCCTCGGTCGCTCAATGGCCATGGCGCTGCTGGAAAACGGCCTCGAACGGTTGGGCGAAAAAGTCACCCTGCATATTGATGGTAAAACCGTGACCGCTCAGGTCACCAAGCCACTGTTTTATGACGAAGATGGAGGACTACTCAATGCTTAATATCGCCTCTAAGAGCATGCAAGCCCAGCGCATTGGGCCTATTCCAACCCGCTTGCTACAGCAAAGTAGCAATCTGAAGACGTTGAAACTATCGGATCAAAGCTTCCGGGGTAAATTTATTCTTTGGGGCAATCCAGAGGATAGCCACTTCACCGACGCCGTCTTTACCGCAACGGGATTAACACTGCCGCAGCAAAGCGGAGAGGTTACTCAAGCGGGTGCCTTTCGCGCTATCTGGGCGAATCCGCAACGCTGGTATCTGATCTGTGAAGAGCAAGAGGAAGCGACACTGGCGAATAAACTGGCACAAAGTGGTCAGGTTTATATGTCGGTGACCGATGGGCAATGTTGCTTTCACCTTCAGGGCCAAGCCAGTGTCGATCTGCTAAAAAAAGGCTGCAGTCTTAATTTTAGTGAAACGACCTTCCCACCGGAACAATGCTTACAAACCCGCCTAGCCATCACCAAGGTGTTCTTGCATCGACACAGTGTCGATAGTTTCGACATCTATGTCGAACGCAGCTATAGCGAGTATATCTGGAGCTGGCTGCTCGACGCCGCGAAGGAATATAACCACTAGCATCGTACAGCAGCAACGGGGGTCGGCCAGACTACTGGCCGACACTCTCAGCAGAGGTAATATCATGCAATGGAATAAAAAAATTTCGGTGCTGGGCGTACATGCCGAGGGAGAGATTGGCCGAGTGATTACGGCTGGCGTACTGGATATTCCCGGGCGCAGCATGATGGACAAAATGAACTATATCAATACGGTCGATGACTCCATCCGCCGCTTCGCACTCTTTGAACCCCGCGGTTTTTCTCAGATGACCGTGAATCTGTTATTGCCCGCCACCCAACCGGAAGCCGATGTTGGCTTTATCCCGATGCAACCCGATTGTGCCCATGCCTTATCGGGCTCCAACAGTATGTGCGTCACCACCGCCCTGCTCGAAACCGGCATGATACCGATGCAGGAGCCACACACCGAAGTGGTACTGGATACCCCAGCAGGCTTAGTCACCGCCACGGCACATTGCGAAAACGGCAAGTGTAAAAGCGTTTCATTGACCATGGTGCCCAGTTTTGTCGAAGCCCTCGATCAGCAGATCGAGGTTGAAGGCCTCGGGAAACTAACCGTTGATATCGCTTATGGTGGTTGCTACTTTGCCCTCGTCGATGCCAATGCCCTGGGCTTAAAACTACGCCCATCCGAGGCCCGCACCTTGGTAGAACTGGGCACCCGTATAAAGCAGGCGGCGGCCGCACAAATTAGCGTCCAACACCCACTCTACCCCTCCTTGAATAAGATTGAATATGCCATTTTTACCGGAAACTATGAGGGCGAGTTGCGCAGTACCAATATTATCTACCCCGGTAGAGTGGATCGATCCCCCTGCGGAGCCGGCAGCTCCGCCCGCTTAGCAGTGATGTATGCCCGTCATCAGATCGCAATGAATGAGCCGGTGAAGATAAAATCCACGATTGATGGGCGCTTTATCTGCGAAGTCGTCGCCGAGACCACCGTCGGCGATAAACAGGCCATTATTCCGCGTATTGAGGGCCGGGCTTGGATCTACTCGATGGAAGAGTATGGCGTTGACCCATCCGATCCCTTCCCGCTGGGATATACACTGTCAGATACCTGGGGGCCTGAAATCTAATCATCAAAAACAACGAGTTACAATACCGCTGGGGCAGCATTGCTGCCTTATTTAACTGAGAGTCACATAACGGGTTTGAGCCTACTGATCGATACGCTATAGTCAATTAACGATATTAATCAGGCTTGCTGTTATGACTGACGCAGATGAAACTCTCCCGCCCATCGATATGTTAATTAACACTCAGGAGCCTAACTTGCGTGTCGCCTTTGTACTAAGCCCTTTTTTCAGCATGCTCTCTTTTTCGGCCTTCGTCGATGTATTGCGTTTGGCCGGTGATACCGCTGACCGCAGCCAAATGAACCTCTGTCATTGGACCGTGGTGTCCAACAACAATGATAATATCTGTGCCAGCTCGGGGATTGAAATAGCCCCCAAAAAGCTGATCACGGAGGTTAGTTATGATGACTTCGATTACATCGTAGTTGTCGGCGGTATTCTGCGCGGAAGCTATATATTACCTGACGCCTTAGGCGAATTTATCCAGCGAGGTGCAGAACATGGCTTACCAATTGTGGGCATCTGCACCGGTAGTTTTATCATGGCAGAACTCGGCTTGCTGGAGGGCTATCGCTGCAGCATTCACTTTCAGCACTTTAATGAATTTACCGAAAAATATTCGGCCCCACTGCCCTTATCAGACCAAACCTATACCGTCGATCGCGACCGTTTTACCTCCATAGGCGGCGCCGCCCCCGCCTATTTAGCCGCCGAGTTAGTGAAAAAACATTGCGGCCCTTTGCTGGCCCGCAAAGCACTCAAGCTGGTTATTTTGGATTACGGCAACGACGAGCAAAGTAAAACCCATATAGGTAATCAGTTTGCCGATATTGTCTTGCAAGTGAATGATGTTCGCGTTCGCCGCGCGGTCGCCATGATGGAAAAAACCATCGCTGAACCGTTGGAAATTAGAGAAATTGCTCAACAGCTGAATGTCACCATGAGGCAATTGAATAAAGCCTTTATGGACTCACTCAATGTTACCCCCTCCGACTTCTATCGCGATATGCGTATCCGACATGCCGAATGGCTACTTACCAATAGCGCCCGCTCCATCACCCTAATCTCCCAAGAATGTGGCTTCGCCGACAGCGCCCACCTGACCCGCTGGTTTAAACGTAAATACAATGAATCACCGAAGCATTACCGACATCGTCGAGAAGAGGCGATTCACCTGCAAAAAGACAGCGAATAACGCGGCCGCTCAGGGCTTAAGTTCAGATGAGACCGGTGGAAAAGCTAACCGCCTGTTGCTGACCGCCCAACATAATAGAACGTTGTTGCTCTGGAGTGGTGGCGATCACTTTCCCCCTACGAATCACATATAAACGCGCTGGCTTCAACTGCAACGCCTCAATCGGGCTGCGAGCCTGTAGAATCACCAAGTCAGCATAGCAACCGGGTTCTAGCCCATAGCCTTCTAGCCCCAGCACTTTTGCACCATTGACCGTAACCGCATCATAGGCCTGCTGCATCCCCTTTAGACTCGTCATCTGAGCCACATGCAAACCCATGCTCGCCACCTCTAACATATCGTGTGTGCCCATGCTGTACCAAGGGTCCATGACGCAATCATGGCCAAAGGCAACATTGATACCCGCATTCATTAATTCGGGGACCCGTGTCATGCCCCGTCGTTTGGGGTAACTATCATGGCGGGCTTGCAGAGTAATATTGATTAATGGATTAGCAACCGCATGAATGCCAGCTTCACACATCAGTGGCAGCAGCTTACTGACATAGTAATTATCCATAGAATGCATCGAGGTCAAATGGGAACCTGTCACCCGACCGTTCAACCCCAAGCGTTGCGTTTCATAGGTCAGTGTCTCGATATGGCGCGATTGAGGATCATCGCTTTCGTCGCAATGCATATCAACCCGTAGGCCCCGAGCGGCGGCGATCTCACATAATTCGCGTATCGAGGCGGCCCCCTCACTCATGGTCCGTTCAAAATGGGGAATGCCTCCCACCACATCAATCCCTTTATCCAGTGCCCGTAACAGGTTTTCCCGAGCACGTCCGTAGCGTAGAAATCCATCCTGAGGAAACGCTACCAACTGTAGATCGAGATATGGCTGCATCTCTTCGCGCACCTCAAGCAGCGCCTCCACAGCGAGCAAACGATCGTCGCATATATCCACATGGCTACGAATACACAGGGTACCTTGCGAAATAGACCAACGGCACATCGCTAATGCCCGCTGCTTAATCGACTCCACCGTCAGCTGAGGCTTTAGCTCGCCCCATAAGGCGATCCCCTCAAGCAGGGTGCCGCTCTGATTTAAGCGTGGCTGACCAAGGCTGAGGGCCGAATCTAGATGAAAATGGCTATCCACAAAGGGCGGTGACGCCAGATATCCCTGTCCATCAATCTCCGAGACAGCGGCCGCTTCAATCCCCTTGGCAAGTTGAACAATTTTGCCCTCTTTAATGGCAATATCAACACCCTTGCGACCATCGGGCAAATTCACATTGCGCACCAATAGATCTAACATGCCTCACTCCTCGATAGCTGATGATATAAAGATAGGCCAATCAAATCGTCACGTGCGTCTCGCCCCAGTGTCAGAAACGCCGTTAACTCTACACTCTTGTGCGCATCCGCCGCGACGACGGATACTCAGGGCCTGTATTACAGCGTAGGAACATAATCCTGTGCTTTCGGTAACGTCTTGATGATCTTCTGTTCATACATAAATTCAGCATAATCATCATAGCGTTGCAGGTCGACCGCCGAAGGACGCAGAGCAAAACGGTTAAGAGTATCGCGCCAAGCCCGCTTGTTCAGTTCATTGTTCAAAGTATCCGGCGCGTAAGCGACAAACTCTTCCCAAGCCGCTTGCGGATGGTTCGTAATATAAATTGTCGCCTGCTCGATCGCTTTATTAAAACCACGGATGGCGTCTTTATCATAGATATCGGCATTCGCAACAAAGATCAATTCGTCATACACCGGCACGCCATGCTCTTCGGGAAAAAAGGCTTTCGCTTTGAAACCTTCTAGGGCTAATTGATTGGTTTCAAAGTTACGTAACCCACCCCAAATAGCATCGACCTTACCCGATGCCAGTGACGCTGATAGCGCCCAACCAACATTGATAATATCAACATCAGCATAGTTCACACCGACGGTATCGAGCATGGTGCCGATACTGGCTTCTTCGGTGCCGGCGATCGCGATACCAATTTTCTTTCCCTTTAGATCTGCTAGATCATTAATCTTACCGTTATCTAGCACCATCAGCATATTCAACGGTGTTGCAATCAAGGTGGCCGAGCGAATCAATGGCAAACCCGCAGCGACATCAATCGTCAGATTAGGCTGATAGCTAATCGCTAAATCAACCTTATTAGCGGCCACCAGCTTAGGTGGCATATTCGGATCAGCAGGCTCTTGAATCTCGACCTCAAGACCTTGATCGGCAAAATAGCCCCGCTGCTTAGCAATAACGATAGGACCATGATTCGGGTTTACAAACCAATCCAGCATTAGGCTAAGGTTTTTCGTTTCTGCCTGAGTCGTCGCCGACAGCAACGTTGCCACCATTGCCAGTGCGGCCAAAAAAATACGCTTTTTCATGAAATTTCCTTTAATATTGCGATTGTTCGACATACATCGAATCGATACATTCATAACGACCTAGGGATTAGATTTCCCAGGGAATTAGTTTTTTCAGCAGCCGGTCGGCGACAAAATAAAGCACGATAGACAGCACGGATAATATAAACAGCGCGGCAAACATTTCATCTATCATCATGCGCGCATTGGCCTGCAACATGAGATAGCCCAAGCCCGCGCTGGACCCCACCCACTCACCCGCGACAGCCCCAATCGGCGCGATCACCACCGCCACACGAATGCCCGAAGCCAGTGCAGGTAACGCCGCTGGAAGTTGAATACGGCGTAACATTTGCCACCTTGACGCCCCCATGGTTTTGGCCAAATCCAGATAGCCTACCGGAGTATTGCGTAAACCGTCATAACAACAGATGGTAATCGGGAAAAAAATAATCAGCGCCGCCATAACGATTTTTGAGGCGATACCATAACCCAGCCATAACATCAGTACCGGCGCGATGGCGAAGACAGGGATCGCCTGACTGGCAATCAAAAGGGGCAGTAACCAGTGTTTAACCGGTTTAAACAGCAACATTTGTAACGCAAACAGCAACCCCATAGTTAAGCCAAATAACAATCCCAATAAGATCTCTTGCGCGGTCACCCAGCTATGCTGCAACAAGATCGCATATCTTTCGATCAGCCGTGCAAACACGTCAGCGGGGCTAGGAAGAATAAATGAAGGCATCTCAAACAAGACCACCACCGCTTGCCATAGCCCAATCATCACTGCTGCACTGATAAGTATGCGCATCAACGGATGGGGGATGCGTTCTTTGTTTTTTAGCTGACGGGATAAAGCGTTGGCCTGAATGAGATCATTCATAATCATGCTCCAGACGCGCCATAATGGTTTGCTGCAACTGTGCACACTCAGCCCCAAAATCGCGCGGTGTCGCCGAATCGGGCACCGTTAGGGATTCGGCAAAAGCAGGCCGACCTTGCATGATATAGAGCCGATCAGCCAAGCGAATCGCTTCCTGTGGGTCATGGGTAATCAATACCACGGTTTTATCTTGCAGCAACTGATGGGCTAGGTTTTGTAATCGATAGCGGGTGACTGCATCCAACGCCGAAAAAGGTTCATCCATCAACACAATGGGCTTGTCTTGCATCAGCGTCCGCGCCAATGCTACCCGTTGGCGCATCCCCCCCGAGAGCCGCTGCGGTAAATAGTCTGATTGGTCCGCCAAGCCTACTTGTTGCAATAACCCCTGCGCTTTCGCCCGCTGTACATCAATGGCGCTTGGCTGAGAATCTGTACCAAATTGAGTGCTTAACAGGACGTTATCTAATACCGATAACCACGGCATTAAGAGATCTTGTTGTGCCATATAGGCAATATGATCTTTCAGGTCACACTGTGGTTGTGTGCTTAACTCGCCGCGCCAATCCGCTTTATCATCAAGCAGGTTGGCTAGATACCGCAGTAATGAACTCTTACCACAACCGCTACGGCCCAAAATACAGGTCCAAGCTCGGCTAGGCACATCAATATTCAATCCGGTTAAGATAGCGTCGTCACTGTCGTGGTAACGCAGATAGCCGCCCGAGATAGTGATACTAACCGCTTGGTTATTAGCCGCTAGTCGATTAGCGGACATCCGCATGGCCACTGAAGAAATGATTGACTGGACCATGCCCCTTGCCTATCGCTAATTCGTCAGCATGGGCAATCGCCTGAGAGATATACTGTTTACCCAACCGTACCGCCTCTAATAGTTCACGGCCCTGAGCTAAATAGGAAGCAATAGCCGACGACAGGGTACAACCGGTACCATGGGTGTTGCGTGTATTAATTCGCTTAGCCGCAAAGTGGTGTACCTGCTCTGACAAAATCAGCAGATCATTACTGTTTTCGTCCTGCTCTAGGTGGCCACCTTTGAGTAACACAGCGGTTGCGCCCAACTGACGAAGGCCAGCGATCATGGTCGCCATGCTATCTTCATTGTCGGGCACCTCACAGTCAATTAGAGCAGCCCCTTCGGGTAAGTTTGGTGTAATAAGATCGGCTAGAGGAAGCAATTCTGATTTCAACGTGTTGATCGCTGAAGTTTGTAATAATAAGTCACCGCTAGTAGCGACCATAACCGGGTCGACCACTAAGAATGCTGGCTGATACTGTTTTATTTTGGCGGCAACGATCTTGATGATGTCACAATCAGCCAACATCCCCACCTTAACGGCAACGACATTCAGATCGGTAAACACGGCATCTAGCTGCTTTTCAACATGTTCCAGCGGTATCGGAAAAATAGCGGACACGCCCAAGGTATTTTGGGCGGTAATGGCGGTGATCACAGAACAGGCATAACTGCCCGTCGCGGAGATCGCCTTAATATCGGCTTGAATACCCGCACCGCCACCGCTATCGGAGCCTGCAATCGTTAATACGATAGGTGTGGAAGAGCCTTGCATCGGCCGCGTAGCTGTAATATTTGACATAAAAGCTCCTAACACCAGGGTCTAGGAACTTTATCGAGCTGAAGATTTACGACTTAAGGGGATCAAATCATACCAAGCTAGATTTATAGTTCCCTACGCCAGTGTTAACTGAATCAGGTTCAACGGGTCTCGAAACATGCAATCTCAGCCTAACGGCCCCCCGACTATATGGGTGAATAATAACAAGTTTGATTGAAAGCGCAATCTAACCCTTATATTTGCCTATTCAGGTTTGATTTTCATCCCATCAAACAGGCTTTTTTAGCCATTTAAGTATTCATTATGCGAAACAAAGCAATACATAGTTAAGATCGGTTAACCTCTTGGTTTTCTATTTATCGCCATAATTATATAGAGAATAAAAAACTAAAAACCGTCCAGATATACCGCTTAAAAATAATCGTGACTAACTTTCATTATCCAACTTAATAAAAAAGAAAGCATCGATTAAAAATTCATAAAAATAATATAACCTAATACACAGCCCAGCAGACATTTAACCGTTCAACTTATCCACAGCTAACAAGGGTCAACCCATGTCATCAATAAAATAGCATTTTATCTTTGTCACCTAAGACTTAACAAACGACAACCTAGGTTATCGCAAGTTCAGCTGGGTCATAAAATCGTACTCATAAAGATAAAAACATTCGAGCTTATACAAAAATTATACAAAATACGGAAAAAGCTCGGTTAACGCTTCGACTATCGTTTGTTTTTTTGATAACGCGCCATATCTTTCACTAATCCACCAAAATCATAACCGAGGGTCGCTGCTTCATTAAGAACAGATCCCACTTTTGGTAGCTCTACCGTCACGCCTGATCTTGCCAGCTTGCGTGAAAGATATTCCTGCCGCTTCTTTTGTTTTTGTCTACCTAAGTCGGGGATTTTAGCCAGAATATTATCGAGTTGTTCACAGGTTAAATCAGTTAAGCAGTCTTCCAAAGAGACCATTTGATCTATCTTCATTCATTATCCTTACATCATTGCAATAATCTCAGTACAGCCTAATAGATGTGACGCATTTTTTCACCTATTGAATGTCCCAAAACAAGGAATCACCCATATCTCTAGGGTATATTGCGTCCGGCACTCGGTTTAGCCGCTATGATAGCCAACTAAACCGTTATTATAGAGCCTAGTTGAAGAGCAACCAAGCCCGCTTAAGATCAATGGCTAGCGTCATGATGAACTGACGTTGGCTTTGCGTCCAAGCCAAGCAAGCGATCGATCGAGAGGATGCCTGGGCCCCGTGCAACAATCACTAATAAGGAGATCGCCCACCAAGATGCAGGGTTGATCCAATGATCCCAGGTCGGAAACACCGCCAGTTGAATGAACATCGTCATACCAATTAGCCCTAACGCAGCAAAACGTGAAAACAAACCGATAATCAATAATATGGGTAACAGTACTTCAGCAATACCGGCAAATACCGCCAGCAGCTCAATCATTTTTACTACAAATGAGCCTTCAACATAATCGAGTGTCTCAGGGTTACACAACTGCAAAGCCCCTGGCCTCACCGGATCAGGACAGAAAAATTCATACATAAACAGGTCATACTTATCAACATTAAACTGCAGGAAGCCATCCCACTTACTCAAGCCCGAATCGAGAAAAACCTTCGCCACCATAAAACGAAGAAAAAATAGAGCTAAGGGTTCTAAAAACCGAGATAGCTGTAAACCCATTTGCACATATAACGCGCGAAACTTCTCTATCATCTTCATATTAATGTCCTAATGTTTATAATTATATTTCGTCAAATCAATATCTAATATTTCATTCTGCAGGCAGGCAGAAAAAACATCGCTCACATCAAACTCAGGATCTAAGGCCAATGCGGCAGCAAACGCTTTATCGAGTACACCGTCATCCTGTAATGCTCGCATCAATGCCACTTCAGGGGCTGACAGTAAGCGCGCTTGAACCGCATCGTTGAGTCGCCAAAACATCACAGTATCAACATCTATAGTGCTATCCGCCTGCGCCAACTCAGACAAATTCATATGCCCTTCTGGAGACAACACCAGTGGCTCGACATCAGGACTATTCGTTTTAAAGCCAATCCATTGATTCAAGGTGCCGGCATTAACCCGCAGCAGGTCAACACTGGCATTTAATGTCACCTGCACTTGAGTAAAATCCTCACCATGCTCAACCAACCAAGTGATTTTTTCGGCGGTTAGGGTCTGCGTCGCATCAGCACTCATCAAACTCGTAAGCCAGGCATAATCTAAGCGTGCCAAATCAACTAGACTCGCGGGCAAGAGCATTGGCCCTCCTTGCTCTTCTAATACCGCCAATAGATCTCTTATAAAATAAGGAAAGTATTCTCCATAACCGACCAATGTGCCGATCTCCGGTGGATAGTGATCCACATACAGACTGGCAAGCTTGTTAAAAGATTCTCGCCCTAGGCTTTTTTCGCACACCGGAAAATTCGCGGCTAGTGCGTCTATACAGCCTTTATAAAAACCATTCCGATAAACCGCTAACCGTTTTATCTGCGTTGCATCAACGCAATAGTCATTCATCCCGCGTGTATCACCGGTACGCAGGTAGTCTGTAAAAGCATCAATATAAGGGCTAAGTGCCATTACCGAGTCTCCCCTAGAGAAACGTTAGCTGAGGCAGCTTCATGGCGGCATTGATCTAAGTAACCTTGTGCTTGCTGACGTTCATTCATTAATTCAGCAAACGGCGGTAGATTAGCATCTCGTTCCACCAGCACAGGTCGGTGACCAAACAGTGTTAGCGCATACTGTAACAGCTCCCATACCGGCAAATCGACGGGTGAGGCATGGCTATCGATTAATAACGCTTGGCCTAACTCGGGATCAGGATCATGACCAGCTATATGAATTTCGCCCACCAACTCAGCGGGGATCTGTGATAAATACTGTGCGGCATCAATACCGGTATTCTTGCTGCTGAGATACAGGTTATTAATGTCGATTAATAGTCCGCAACCACTACGCTGCGCCGCCTCAACTAAAAACTGAGGCTCATCCATCTCACTAGTAAAATCCAAATAGTTACTCGGATTTTCAATTAAAATACGCCGTCCAATACCGGATTGAAAACGATCCACACCATCCACCAATGACTGCAGTGCATCCTGTGTTCGAGGCAGGGGCATCAAATCGGCAAAATATGCGCCGCCAGAACGGGACCAAACGGCATGTTCGGATATCAGGGTTGGCTCGAACTCATCAATTAACGCTTTAACCTGTTTAATATGCTCAGGCATGGATTGATGGTCATAACCGAGTGAGCCGCCCACACCGTGAAAACTAAGCTCGTAACGTTCACGGATTGAGCGCAAATAATGTCGCCGTGGACCGCCTGCTACAAAGTAGTTCTCCGTATGCACCTCAAACCAAAGGCGATTGCCCTGCGGGGCATCATCAGCCACCGGCAAGGCTAAAATATCATCCAGATGGTCGGCCTTTAAACCCAGGCCGGCACCGAGATGCGCCCCTGCTGTCAAAGACGGCAGAGGCCGATATTTATTAACCTTCAAGAGAACCTGTTCCATTTGGAGTGATAATCGATTCGCAAGTGCCTTTAGGCGCATAGGTCCAAGAGTTCGCTTGGAAATCTTGAGTTGAAGTACCTTCACAGCTAGTACCCGCACCGGCAGCGCAGTCATTCTCACCGGCTAACGCAATGCCAAAGCATTTATCTTTACGGCCACTAATTTTATCGCCCGCTAACCAACCATTCACTTTCGCCTGAACTTCAGCAGATGCTGTTTCAGAGACTTTAAGTTGGCTATTAGGACCGGCAACAGCACCTGCGCTAAGCAGTGCAGTTGATGCGCCAAGAAGTAGTGCTGTCGCTAAGCTTGCCTTATTCATTTTTATTACTCCACGTTAAATCGATAATATTGCTTTCGTTATTTTTACATTTAATCTTTGAGTTAAACGTATTCAAGCACAGGCTATTTCAGTATGTAGATAACTCTAATATCAGGTTATCCATCGGCTAACTTAATTAATCGCTAGCCCAACACCGAATCGATATAAGCAAACGATTTACATCAGCGCCGCTTCATCTCTACTTGATGTCTCACACTTTAATGATTAAAACTGAAACTAAACTGAAAGCAGTAAAAATAAAAAAGCACGGAGCAATCTGTGCCAAACAGATCCCCTTCTGGCGCCTTACTCACCGGCTTACCCGGTCATGGCATCGACAACAGCAAAAGCATGAGCCCGCCGTTAAGCACGCTATCAGAAACCGACAACTAAAGCCGTTAATATGACGTTGAACTCGCTGAAGAACAGGGCTAAACAAGCCCAATCATGACCGATTTAAGCAGTTGTTAAACATAGAGAAAATAGTTCATTCTGGCTGGTGATACTAAGGCGAGCATAGGCCCGTTTACGATACGTTTGGACACTCTGCATCTTTATATCGAGGTCCAGTGCAATGCCTTCAGAACTCATGCCTAACAGAATGCGAGAACAGACCTCTTTCTCTCGCTTGGTCAGGCTCGCATCGATGGTTTCAAGCCTTTCAATCAAGGTGTAAATCTGCGCGCCCCGTGTCATAAAGCTCGATAAAGAGCCACTCAAACGTGTGTGCCTAACCACCAACGCCGACAATACCTTACTCAAAGCTTGAATCAAGGATACTTCCTCTGCCGTAAAGCCTTTTTCAGTCCGGAATAGATTCAAACAATAAAGCCCGTTATCGGCCCTGGTTAATATAGAAAGCCGATCAACTATGCCCATTCGCTCATACCAAAGCTTTCGATAATCAAGATCTTGAATATCTTTTGGCTGTAACCGACGCACTAAGGTTTGATAATCCTCATTAAAATGATCGAAAAAATCTTTATTGGGATCTAAGCGGTAATAAATAGACAGATAGAGTTGTTGCATCGTTTTGGTGATATTCACCTGCTGATCACTGGCCGAAAACACATAGGTCACCCGGTTATTTTCCTCTAGATGAACAAGAGATAGGTGATTCACCGTCACAAACTGATTCAATTTATCGAGAAGCTTAGCGGGGAATCCCGCACTGCCAAGCGCGATGATGGTCTCAGCAACGGAGTCTACCCACGCTGAATCTGCTACTTCATTTAAAACCGACATCTGGCCTCACTGGTTTTATTTAACATCTTAATTATTTGTCCCTGTTTAGAGGGACAGACAGCTTTGCGAGCCATCCCTAATATAACCTCAAACAGTATCACTCAAGCAGAAGAACAGACAAGAGGAACAATGATGGCTCACCTAAGACCTTTAGAAAACAGCGAAGTAGATCAAGAATTACGCGAGATGTTTGAGCACTATGAAAACACCCGTGGCTTCTGCCCGAATAGTGTAAAAACAATGGCCCGCCGCCCCAACATATCGAAAGTGTTCGGCCAGTTAAATCAAGTCATTCTATATGAAGGAAGCGTACCTAAAGAACTCAAAATGCTGGTCGCACTGGCATCCAGCCTCGCCTCAGGTTGCCGCTACTGCCAGTCACATATGAGCAACTTATCCAGCATCTACAAAGCGCCAGACGAGAAAATCGCTGCCATCTGGGAGTTTGAAACCAGTGAGCTATTCACTGACGCAGAACGCGCAGCCATCACCATCGGTATTAAGGGTGGCACGCTACCAAATGAAGTCTCGTCAGAAGATTTTGATGCCCTGAAAAAATATTTTGATGAAAGCCAAATTGTTGAAATTGTGGCGACCGTTGCGCTATTTGGATATCTCAATCGTTGGAACGACACGATGGCAACTGAGTTGGAGGAGCTACCGACCCAAGTAACTGAACGTGCGGTCGGCCACAAAGGTTGGGATGCTGGCAAACACGTATAAGAGGACCTCGAATGGATATTTTAGATGTAACTGATGACACTTTTGAGACGTTCATCAACTCGGCAACTAAGCCTGTGTTAGTGGATGTCTGGGCACCTTGGTGCGGGCCCTGCAAAATGGTAGGGCCCGCCATAAAACGACTATTAGGGAAGCAGCCCGAGCGTTTCCAAATAGGTATGGCCAATATGGAAGTATTTGAACTCACTGCCGCCCAATACGAGATTAAAACAACACCAACCCTGATTCTTTTCTGGCACGGACAAGAAATTGCTCGACGCAGCGGAGCCCTCATGGAAAGTCAGATTAGCCAGTGGCTTGATCAACATGTGGATAACGGCCATGACTGAGAGTACACATGCTTCGTTGATTATTCTTGGATCAGGCCCAGCCGGTTATACCGCGGCGATTTATGCGGCACGGGCAGGCCTAAATCCGGTGATCATTACCGGCACGGCTATCGGCGGGCAATTAACCGGCACCACGGATGTGGACAACTGGCCGGGTGATGTTGACGGCGTTCAGGGGCCTGAATTGATGACCCGAATGCAACAACATGCGGAACGCTTTGAGACAGAGATCATATACGATCATATTGTCTCAGCCGACGTATCTCGCCGCCCTTTTAGCTTAATTGGCGATAGCGGTGTGCGTTATTCCGCCGATGCATTGATTATCGCGACTGGTGCATCGGCACAGTACTTAGGTCTGCCATCTGAAGCTGAATATATGAACAAAGGTGTCAGTGGTTGCGCAACCTGCGATGGCTTCTTCTACAAAGGCCAAAAAGTCGCTGTGATTGGTGGTGGTAATACGGCCGTTGAAGAGGCGCTTTATTTAGCCAATATTGCCAGTCACGTCACCTTAATTCATCGCCGCGATGAGTTAAAGGCGGAGAAAATACTCCAGGAAAAGCTCGCCGCTAAAGCAGCAACCGGCAATATCGATATCCTTTGGCACCATCAATTAGAAGAGGTGTTGGGCGATGGTCAAACCGTAAGCCATTTACGCTTGAAAGACCGCTTTAATCATCAAGAAAAAATCATTGATGTTGACGGGGTTTTTATTGCCATCGGCCATCAGCCAAACACAACCCTATTTGAACAACAGCTTGATATGAAGAATGGCTACCTCACGGTAAACGCAGGGCTAGAAGGCAATACAACCCAGACCAGTATTAACGGGGTCTTTGCGGCAGGCGATGTCGCTGATCATATTTATCGACAAGCAATTACTTCAGCAAGCATGGGCTGCATGGCGGCGCTGGACGCTGAACGTTTTTTAAGTCGTTAAATTTTGAGCTCCCGTTCTACCGCGACCTTCGCGCTATTCAACAACAATAATAATTTTAGGTATAAATACGATGTTATCGACAATAACTAAGCGTTGCGTCTTCTCATTAACACTTATCACCTCAATGTCTGCGACCGCTGAAACCGTGATGAAGTTTGCCAGTTGGGCACCACCATCTCATGTACAAAACAGCGTCGTTATCCCAACGTGGGGGAAGTGGGTAGAGGAAGCCACAGAGGGCCGTGTCAGGGTAGAGATTGAATATGGACTCGGCCATCCAAAAACGATCTTTGAGCTCGTCGAAGACGGCGTAGCCGATGCCGGATGGAGTTATCATGGCTATGTCCCAGGCCGCTTCAAACTCACCCAAATGGTTGAATTACCGTTACTCGGAGCCAACGCCGAAGCAGCGTCAGTCGCACACTGGCGCATACATAATAAATACTTAGCCCAAGCCAACGAACATGAAGGACTGGAAGTGATTGGGCTGTTTACTCACGGTCCCGGGCAAATACACAGCGCTCACCCAATTAATTCACTCGCTGACTTGCAAGGACAGAAAATCCGCATCGGTGGTGGTATTCAGGGAGAGATCGGTCATCGCCTTGGTATCACCGCGGTGGGCGCCCCGGCAACAAAAGTATATGAAATGATGCAACAGGGGGTCATTGATGGCGTGTTTATGTCGACGGATGTGCAAAAATCATTGCGTTTAAAAGAGGTCGCCCCCTATCTCACCTTACTCCCGGGAGGTATGTACCTAGGAAGCTTTGGTATGTTCATGAATCCCGACTTTCTCGCATCCCTATCCACCGAAGATCAACAAGCAATACTCAGTGTATCGGGTGAAAAACTCTCAGCGATGGCGGGCAGAGCCTGGGATCAAAGTGATACAGATGGATTAAATGCGGCTCAAACCTATGGTGTTAAGATTACCGAAATCACCACCCATGATGCTATCTATCAAGAATTTGAGCAGGTGATTAAGGGGATGGATCAGGCATTTATCGACATGGCAAAGGAGCAAGGTGTGGACGCTAAATCCGCCTTAAATGAACTTCGGCAAATTGCCCGTTCATATGAATAATCATTAACCAGCCTTTGCTAAAAAAGTCCACAGATCGATATATAAAGGTCTGTGGACGCTTTTCCTAGCCTATCTCCTCGGCTAGCCCCTCTTAAAACGACTGTAGCATCCCGACCAACATCGCTCCCAGTGCGATCACATGAATCAACATAATCGCCCTATCATTCCACAGTACACCGACGATAAACCAACCCACTAAGCCCACTAAAAACAGATAGATATTCATAGGCGTGTAACCAAAAGCTGTTGCCGAATAGCCCAGTATCTGTATCACCGAAGCAGCCCATTTAAGCCAAAAAGCGGTTCTGTCTCGATGCCAAAAACGGTTGGTTGCGATCATCTGCATATTGGTATTCCTCATCATATTAAGTGCATCACAGGCCATGTCGATGACTATAAAATCCACAGCGGACATTGACTAATCATATAAGCTGTCATAAGAATGTAGAAAATCTACATCCTCATCAGCAGATGGACATGATCACCGATGCAGATCAATCTAAATACTCTGAGAATATTTGATGCGGCAGCCCGCCACCTAAATTTCAGGCTGGCCGCTGCAGAACTATGCCTAACCCAAGGAGCGGTTGCCCAAAGAATTAGAAAGCTAGAACAGGATATCGGTATTAAATTATTTGCCCGACACGCTCGGGGAGTGACATTCACACCTAAAGGGGAGGCCTATCACCAATCGATCAGACAAGCGCTGAGCCTGATTAACAAGGCGACGGATGAATTGACTGGGCAGCGGCAACGGCTCGCCATAAGCGCTCCACCGTCGGTTGTCACTAAATGGCTGATGCCTCGGGTGGCTGCTTTTAGCCAACGCTATCCCGATATCAATGTCTCTATCGCCGCCAGCGAAGATCTTACCAATTTCTCAATGGAGGATGTCGACCTCGCAATCCGCTTAGGCTCTCCCCCTAGCGAGCCTAAACTCAACCATCAGCAGCTCTCAGGCATGGTTCTATATGCGGTATGTGCGCCACAACGATTGTCGAGAGAGGAACAGCCTGTCGATCTGGCGGACTTTGCCGATCATCGTCTAATAGAGGACAGTCATCACTCCTGGTCTCGCCTACTCGGTCATACCCCTAGGCAGGTATTAACCTTGAGCCACTCCTATCTTGCCATTGATGCCGCCGTTAACGGCCAGGGAATAGCACTCGTGCCCGGGTTCTTATTAGAGGAGGAGTTAGCACTACAAAAACTAACAGTGCTGAGAAAGATCGAAGGTAAAGACCAGGAAGGGTTACATATCGTCTGGCCGGCGTCTGAAGAGAATCACAATAGCTATCGGGGTGTCCTTATCGATTGGCTAAATAATCACGGCACATCACTCACATAACCTATTGAGCCTGCACACCGGACTAATGGTAATAAAAAAAGCAGCTGCTAGATAACGCCAACACCTGCTTTCATCCGTTTTCCCTATCTTTTTATCATTGGGTTGTGGGCAAATAGATCCCGGCAAAGAACGCGGTTAAAGCGTCATAAGCATCCAGCGGCAGTACATGGGCAATGTATTGGTCCGGTCGCACAACAATCATACAGCCCTGCTCACGATCGATACCCCGCATATCATAAATATCACCCAAGCCTTTGTGATCGACACAAAACACTTTTTCATGATCCTGAAGACCCAATTTACCTTTTGTTGGCCGCAGCAGCGACGGCATCTCTTCATAAGCCAGCTCATCAAAGGTTTGCTGAAACACGGCCCGCAGATCAATCAAACCATCGATATCTTCATCTTCCGCGGTAAATGTCAGCACTGGAGAGCGAGGATCATGTTGCAACCAATCCGCCAGTTGATGAATCGCAGAACCCGGCGATGAACTGTCGTTTTTACCCGCAAAAGCATAGATCCGCCAGCGAGTATCAGCCTCGGCGACATGCCCCAACTGCATCTGTTTTGCATCAGCAAGCCTAACCACCGGGGCTGAATGGAAACGTCGGCCGATCTCCTCGCCGCTCGCCAGCGCCTGATAGGTAGGTGTACCAACCAGCGACGATGAATCATATTTAACCGCCAGCCCGCCAGTGAATTCCAAGTTCGCTTTAAACTGTTGCATAAAGCGGGGTTCATCGCCGTTATCCAATGTGGATTCACCTACTGGGGCCGACATTATGCGGGCCCATTCGTGGTCGGTTTCGACCAGCCGCTTAGCCTCGGTCCAACGTTCAGAGGAATAGCTGTGTAGCAAGTCAGCCGAAGCACGCCCTTGCAACACATGCACCAGCTTCCAGCCCAGATTGAAGGTATCCTGCATCGAGACATTCATACCCTGCCCGGCTTTCGGGCTATGGGTATGGCAGGCATCCCCAGCAGTAAAGACGCGTGGATTGCGGCGACCTGATTCCCCCTCAGGCACATCATCAAAGCGATCAGTCATACGATGACCAATCTCATAGATCGACCACCAAACGACCTCTTTCACATCCAAACTATAGGGCTGCATGATCCGGTTAGCCCCAGCAATCAAATGATCCACGGTGAAGTTACGGTTAGCAACGCGCTCATCGGCATTCAGTTTATCTAGCTCGACATACATCCGAAAAAGATACCCCCCTTCACGGGGAAGGATCAGCACATTCCCTTCATGAGCCGAAGTAACAAGGCATTTTTGTCGAATATCGGGGAAATCCGTATTCGCCAGAATATCCATCACGCCCCACGCCTGATGCGCCGCATCACCATGCAGTTTGCCACCAATCGCCGTACGCACTGCCGAACGCGCACCATCACAGCCAACCACATAGTTAGCCCGCACGACTTTTCTTTCGCCCGCATTGATACCGGTATTTTCAAGGATCACCGTCACCGGATAATCAGTTGCGGTTGTATCGACCTCAAGATCAACCACAGACCAACTATAGTCGGGTGTCAGCCGTGTTGGTGATTGATTCATATCATCCAGAAACAGTTCATGCACCCGCGCCTGATTAATCAGTATGTGCGGCATCTCTGACGAGTCATCGGTAACATCCTGTACTCGGCCAATACGTTTAATATGGGCGGGGTTTTCAGGATTAGGCATCCAAAAGTTGGTCTGATTCACCCAATAACTTTCACGCTTCACCTTATCGGCGAACCCAAACGCTTGGAACATCTCCATCGTGCGCGTATTAATACCGTCTGCTTTCCCCTTTTCCAGCGGGCCCGGCATAGGATCGACGATCATGGTATCGATCTCAGGAAAATGCGATAGCTGTGCTGCCAGACAAAGACCAGCAGGGCCACAACCGGCAATTAATACATCGACCTTTTCCGGTAGCGGCGCAAACTCGCCACGATCACGGCGGGTATTGGTCGCATTTTTCTTATCGGGATCGCCACCACGAAATCCATCCACATAATATTGCATCGCATCATCCTTCTTGTTATGTCGTTCTTGAGATAACAGCACTTTAGCTTATTACAGATATAAGGAATAATTGATTTTTAATGCCAGATATAAAATTTTCGTATACCTTGCCATCAACCAATGGATAACGCAGAGATCAGCCAAGTTCAGGCCTCAATAACGCCAAAGGCTGAATGGAAGGACTTGATGGATGACGCCATGACTACGACTGAATAAGCAGGGAGATGAAAGGTGTCACACTTGGCGAGAGCAATCAAAGAGGGGCAAAGCCCTGCGAGAGATAGAGAATAGATGGATGACTTAAGATTCAATAGCGCGGTAGCGCTAAGCACATCACCTTAGTCTCAATCGAGGAATCAACTGCGGCCTATATGGATAGGCCGCAGCAGCATGTTATTGGCAGCTTTGCGCCAACTCCTGTGCCCGAGCATAAACTTTATTTGCCGCTAATCCCTTAGCTTCCAGCGCCGCAAGGTACTCTTCTGCCGCCTTATCTAACACGGGCTTCCAAGCCGGATTATTAACGCCATCTTTAACACGATAGATCTCATGTTTTTCAGCTTTAGCCTGTGCCCGACCTCGGACATCGGCCGCATCAAACTCACTCGCCGCAATCTGCGACCAGCTATCGCCGGAGTTATTATCGATCACCTTTTGCAGGTCAGCAGGCATACTGTTGTAGACATCTTTATTCATGGTCATCAAGAACGACAAGGTATACAAACCACCAATCTCAGTATGGTAAGGCGTCAGGTCATTCATACGGAACGTCAGTTGCCCTTCCCATGGCAGTGCAACACCATCAATAACGCCGCGTTGCACCGACTGATAAGCCTGAGGTGCAGGCATACCCACCGGTTTGGCGCCCAAACCTTCCAACAGCTTTGCGACCACCGCGGTTGGACGACGAATTCTTAAACCTTCAAAATCGGCTGGCTCTTTAATTAGTTTTTCAGTGGTATGAATATGGCCCGGCCCATGGGTAAAGAGGAAGAGCGGCTTGGTATCTTTATACTCATCGCTAATCAGCTGCTCGTCATACAGATGCTGAATAATACAAGAACCATTAGCGGCACTTTTCGCCACTCCCGGCAGTTCGACAATCTGGGTCAGAGGAAAACGGTTTGCGGTGTAGCCTTGCACCGTCAGCGAGACATCGGCGATCCGATTAGTCACCGCATCATACAGTGCCGGAGGTTTAGCCAAAGTCGACGAAGGATACACTTCAACGGCGATACGCCCGTCAGATTCTGCGGTGACCTTATCTGCCCAAGCCTGCGCGACATTTTTGTGTATCGCTGCTACCGGTGGGAAAAAATGAGCTAAACGTAACGTGTAATCCGCCGCCTGCGTGGTTTGCACCATTAAACCAGCGGTGACCGCCAGTACACCCGTTAAAATTGTTTTCTTCATTGCATAGTATCCATTGATGTTATTTTTGTTCTATCTCTAAAACACAACCGTCTTAGAAACCCATTGTCTGCTTTACGCTGATAAAACAACCCGCAAACCCATGGCGACGACGGCGACACTCTTTGCCGACCCAGCAGTAAACCCTCGCGAATTGGATATCCCTCTTTTTAGCATAGCCCTAATTCTAGCCAGAGTAGCGTAAACAACGTTTGCAGCATGTTTTAATCCGTATCAGTCGCTTGCCTGTCGCTGCACAAATTTTCACTTATAGCAAAGACCACTTTAAAGCACTATAAATATAAGGAATAATTACTTTTTAAGATCAGACATAAAGAATATGCATAGATGAACCCTAACTTATTGAAGCAATTAGCCATTATCGTCAAACAGGGTTCTCTCACCAGTGCCTGTGAGCAACTGCACGTCACCCAACCGACCCTGAGTCGCAGCATTCAGCAGTTAGAGATGAAAGTCGGTGCCCCCCTATTAAAGCGCACCCGCTATGGTGTTATCCCTACGGAGATTGGCGCACGGCTCTCACAGATTGGTGAGCGAATTCTGGCTGAAAGTGTGAAAGCAGATGAAGTTATTCGACAGTTTCATAGCGGCTATAAAAGTGAATTTGTGGTCGGTATCGACCCGCTCTGGGAGTTTGCTACGGTCAAACAGATGACCGATTACTTTCTCACCGAGAAACGCTATGCCTTTCATTTCCGTACTGGTTCTGCCGCGGCACAGATAGGTCTGTTACAGGAAGGTGAATTAGATTTTTTAATTGCCCCAGCACATTTATCGGTGACGCAGAAATCACTCGATCGACAGATATTATTCCGCGACCGAGCAGGCATCTTTGCAGGGAAGAAATCCAAGCTGATTGATGCTAAACAACCGATAAGCAAAGCCGATATCGCCCAGCAAAAATGGATCATCGCGGGGGCTAGTGCTGGCTTTCTAGAAAGTCAGGCCGAGGTCACCGGGGTGGACGCCGCACAGATGGCGTTTACCGGCAGTATTCGCTCAGTTATCCATCTACTCAACACCACTAATATGCTGGTCTGGTTACCCGCCCGTTTGGCCTTAATGACCAAGGAGATAAACCCCCAGCAAATGCTTCAGGTAGAGGGAGTGGCCTCATCCCGTCGTGATATCGCACTCTGGTCGTCACTTGAACACAGTGAACGACCCGAAGTACTAAAAGTTAGGCAGATTATCAGCGACTTTATGATCAGCCAGGATCAAACACAGCCGCTGTATGGTTTAGATCTATAACGCCGTTAACGTTGTAGCGCCGCATCCAATGTTTGGCTGATCAGCGCATTGATGGTCATCGGGCCGACACCACCGGGCACCGGTGTCAGTGCGGCAACACGCTCAGCCAAGCCTGTCTTTTCTATATCACCAACGCCACCCGGATGATAGCCAGCATCGACGACAACCGCACCGGCGCTTATCCATTCCGCTTTAATCAATTCCGGCTGGCCAACGGCGCCGACGACAATATCAGCCCGGGCAACCTGTTGTGCAAGATCGACTGTCCGGGAGTGACAAATCGTTACCGTGGCATTCGCATTGAGTAACATTGCCGCCATCGGTTTACCCAAAATAGGGCTGCGTCCGACCACCACCGCATGTTTACCTGCCAAGGGAATATCGTAGTGTCGCAATAGTGTCATGATGCCCGCAGGAGTCGCCGATCCAAAGGCGGCCTCACCCATCGCCATTAAACCAAACCCTCGGGTGGTGACGCCGTCCACGTCTTTAGCAATCGCAATGGCATCAAAACAACGTCGTTCATCGATCTGCGCTGGCACCGGGTGTTGCAATAAAATACCACAGATATCGCTATCCCGATTCAACTGATCAATTACCGCTAATAACTCGTCAGTGGTCGTGGCTTGAGGCATATCTACCCGCACAGATCCCATCCCGACACGTTCACAAGCATTCGCTTTCATCTGCACATAGGTCGCCGATGCTGGATCACTGCCGACTAGAATGGTTGCCAATACGGGTTTGACACCGCCATCCGCCCGGAGCTTTTCAACCGCGGTGTGCAGTTGCTGCTCGCGATGCTTTGCGACCGCCTTACCATCCAGAATCAGTGCAGACATTCATTAATCCTCTCTATTATTGTTCGACCTTAGCCATTGAATACCCTATCGGCGGGTCATGTTATCAAACATCGTCCCGGAAACAACAAATACAGATCGAATCAATCCACGTGGTTAATTAAACACTACCGTTTTATTACCATGCACCAGCACTCGGTCTTCTAAATGAGCGCGTAAGCCCCGCGCTAAAACGCTTTTCTCGACATCTTTACCCAGACGCACTAAATCACTCACCTTATCGCTGTGGGATACGCGTACCACGTCTTGATCAATAATCGGCCCTTCATCGAGTTGTTCGGTCACATAATGACAGGTTGCTCCGATCAACTTAACGCCTCGCCGAGACGCCTGATGATAGGGTTTGGCGCCCATAAATGAAGGTAGAAAGCTGTGATGTATATTGATCACCTGATGGCGCAATTTCTCACAGAGCGCTTGCGGCAAAATTTGCATATAGCGGGCCAACACAACACAGTCGGCCTCCTTCGCCTCAACTAATGCTTCAACCTTGGCAAACCCAGCGGCTTTATCCGCTTTATCGATCACCACATGGTGATAGGGAATACCATACCACTCCACCAGCCCACGCATATCCTCATGGTTAGAGATCACCCCGACAATATCACACCGCAAATCACCGCTGCGCCAGCGATCCAGTAGATCTGATAGGCAGTGGCTACCTTTACTCGCCATCAACATCACCCGCTTCGGCTGATCGCTATCCACCAGCCGAAGATTCATGCTTAATTCTTGCTGTAACGGCATCAGGATTTGCTCTAGCTTATCCAAGCCAAAAGGTAGAGTATCCGCCTGTATCTCAAAACGAGAAAAGAACCAGTTGCTATCGACATCAGAGTGATGGGCTGCTTCACTGATCCAACCGCCGTTGGAGGTAATCGCCTCACATACCCGAGTCACGATACCAACCCGATCTGGACAATCTAGTACAATTCTAAACGTTCGACTCGTCATTTTATCGCTCTCCGGCCATCCGCCACCGAGGTGACAACCGTTACAGGGGCATAGCTCAGCAGTGTGTCTAATACGTGCCGTGCTATATGAGTAAAAAACACTAGTAAGTTCGATTTACATAGTCATATAGCCGCTTTTTAGTGTCAATGAAGCCAACTCATACATTTTTTGTACAAACCACAAAGAAAATTAACCATTTATCTCAATGCGGCCGATACGTTCACAAATCGACTTTTCCACGGGTTAAGGCGAAGAGGTTTTCAGCTAATGAATAACATCCGATGAATACAGAACATCAACAACCGAGAAACAGAGGAGAGTAAATATTAAACACACCAACAAGTGATGCCTGTGCACAAACGCGCGTTGACCGCCCTAACAGCTGCGATTAACCATGACCCTTAACATCAGCAATCAACCAGCTCATAAAGATACTAACCCGCTCATCATTCAGCATATCCTTACGACAAATAATGCCCCACTCACCCGGACTGAGCATCGCATGACTCACCGGCCGAATCAGCCGACCTGATTTAAGATCATCATCCGCAAACGGGCCATTCACCAGCGCGATACCTTCACCGTCGATAGCCATCTCCAAAGCGGTTGCCGTGGTATCAACCACCAGCGCCTGCATCGGCAAGATGCCCTCCAGACCAACCGACATCAGCCAATCAGGCCACTGCCATTTTTCGGTATTCACCGTGATTAACGGATAATCCAACAAGTCAGCCGGTTGCAGTTCGGTGCCCCGTGCACCAATCAGGCTTGGGCTACAGACGGTAAACAAACTAGGCTTGAACAAAGGCGTCCAGTGCAGGTGATCCGGCGGGAGGGTCTGACTATAGATGATGCCGATATCCGCATTCGCCTCATCAAACTGCTGGTTAACAATTTGAGATGACACCCGTAAATCTAAGTCGGGATAGAGCCCTCTAAACCGTGGCAAACGCCGGGATAGCCAACGAATTGATACCGTCACATAGGTTTGCACACTCAGCACCGAGGGTGCGCCGGCTCGACGGATGGTTTCCGCGCCATTGATCAACATCTCAATTACTTCACGAACCACCGGATAGAGTTGTGCCCCCTGAGGCGTCAGCACAACATTTCGCCCATTACGGGTAAAAAGTTCGCAACCTAAATCGTCTTCCAGAGCGCGAATCTGATGGCTAATGGCGGCATGTGTCAGATGTAACTCCTCCGCCGCCTGACGCAAACTCAGCAAGCGGGCCGCCGCCTCAAAGCCTTTCAGCGCCTTTAGCGGAGGTAACTTTCTAATATCAAGCGGCTGCGGCATTAAGGACCTCGGGGGTGTCGTCAGTTGGTCATTTAGAAGGATGTTTAGTGTAAGCATGATCGCACGGGATTGCGCCCCATGAAATAACAAAAAAAACTAACCATTAAGGAAATTTTTATCAATTGTACTGTGCCGGTAGGTATTCCAACATCTAGCTTCTCATAATCAATCATGGCGGTCGGTGTGGCAGACTTAGGCTAGGCCCACACCGAGAAACGGCGCGGTTAACCTCTTTAGATAAGGATTCAACGATGGAAGCAAAAAAACCACTACCGTCCCGTGCACAGGTCGTTATTATCGGTGGCGGTATTGTTGGCTGCTCAATCGCCTACCACCTCACCAAACGGGGAGTCACCGATGTAGTGGTGCTCGAACGTAAACAGCTTACCTGCGGCACTACCTGGCATGCGGCGGGGCTAGTGAGCATGCTCTGGCAAACACCGGAACTGACTAACCTCGCTAAATACAGCCATGAACTCTATGCCTCACTGGAAGCCGAAACCGGTCAAGCCACTGGCTATAAACGGATCGGTAGTCTGTCGATCGCCCGAACCCCTGAACGCTTAGAAGAGTTACAGCGAACCTCATCGATGGCCAGCGTCTTTGGTGTGGAATCCGAAATGATTGATAATCAGCGCCTCGTTGAGCTGTACCCCGGTATCGATACCGAAGGCGTGCTTGGCAGCCTATATATTGAAAAAGATGGGCAGACTAACCCTGTCGACACCACCATGGCGCTGGCTAAAGGGGCCCGCATGGGCGGCGCTAAGGTGCTAGAAAACGTAAAAGTAGAAGAGATACTGGTTGAAGATGGGCGCGCGGTGGGAGTGCAAACGGAGCAAGGCACGATTAAAGCCGATCAGGTTATTCTTGCCGGAGGTCTCTGGTCCCGTGATATCGCCGCTAAAATAGGCGTCGATCTGCCGCTATACGCCTGTGAGCACTTCTATGTGGTCACCGAAGAGATGGACCAGCTCAGCAGCCGCCCTGTACTGAGGGATTTTGATAAAGGCATCTACTTTAAAGAAGATGCCGGCAAGATGCTGATTGGCTGGTTCGAGCATAATGCTCGAGGCTGTCCTATGACTCGCATCGCCGAAGACTTCTGCTTCGATGAGTTTCCCTGCGATTTTGATCATATCGAAGAATACCTACTCAACAGCATGGAAACTTTCCCGCAACTGGAACAAACCGGTATCCGTACCTTCTTTAACGGCCCAGAAAGCTTCACCCCGGATAATCTACACCTGCTGGGCCCAACGCCTGAAGTGGATAACTTTTTCGTTGCCTGCGGTCTTAACTCCAAGGGCATCGGAGCCGGCGGCGGATTAGGCAAACTAATGGCCGACTGGATTATTGATGGCTATCCATCGGGCGATGTCTGGGAGTGTGACGTGCGTCGACACAATCCGGTTCAACGTGAGCAAGCCTATATTGAAGCACGGATTCCCGAAGCTTTAGGCCACACTTATGCGATGCATTGGCCCTTCTACCAATATGAAACAGGGCGCAATAAGCTCCAGTCACCACTGCACCAGACACTGCTGGAACAAGGTGCATGCTTCGGTGAAGTGGGCGGTTTTGAGCGCCCCAACTGGTTTGCCCGGCACAGCGCAAAAGCCGAATACCATTACAGCTATAAACGTCAAGACTGGTTTAAGTTCTATCAAGCGGAACATTTGGCGGTACGGCAGAATGTCGGCGTTTACGATATCTCCTCATTCGGCAAATTTGAAGTTTCTGGCCCAGATGCCGAACAAGCCTTACAGTGGATCTGCGCCGGTAATATTGCGCAACCGGTCGGCTCACTCATCTATACCCAATGGCTTAACCCTCGCGGCGGAATCGAGGCGGATGTGACCGTGTCCAAGCAGGCCGATGATCGTTTCATGATCACCACTGGCATTGGTTCTTTTTATCGCGATTGGTGGCACCTGAAGAAAAACTTAAAAGGCGATGTGCAGTTACGGGATATCAGCGCTAACTATGCTTGCCTATCCGTGCAAGGCCCTAATGCACGTGTCTTGCTGGAACAGATCGCCGAAACTGACCTCGGCGTTGATAGCTTTCTGTTCGGGACTGGCCGTTTTGCCCAGGTCGCCGGCATTGATGTCTGGATACAACGACTCTCCTATGTCGGCGAGCTAGGTTGGGAGATTTTCGTCCCGGCCCTTCAAGCAACGGCCTTTTTCCATGCTCTGCAGCAAGCCGGAGCCGCCTATGAGCTATGTAATGTCGGCCTACACGCCGTTAACAGCCTGCGGCTTGAAAAAGGATTTCGCCATTGGGGCCATGATATCGGCTCTGAAGATAATCTACTGCAAGCAGGCCTGAGCTTCGCCGCCAGCCCCGATAGTGGTGACTTTATCGGCCGTGATGCCTTTCTCAACGCCAAAATGGCCGGTTTACCCGATCGACGTATGGTGCAGTTCCGCTTACAGGATCCAGAACCGCTGCTGTATCACAATGAACCCATCGTTATGAATGGCGACATTGTTGGCTACCTAACCTCTGGGATGTATGGTCATAGTGTTAGTGGGGCTATCGGAATGGGCTACGTGGATGTGCCCTCGTTAAATGCCGAACGCCTTAAAAACGCTCAGTTTGAAATTGAAGTAGCGAAACAACGCTTTAGTGCCGATGCCTCTTTACGGCCCTTTTATGACCCGAGCGGTGCGCGGATGAAATCCTAACAATTCCCAGCCAACACAACCGGAGCAACTGCTCCGGTTTCTGCTATCGAAAACAACGCTTGTCCCCATTAAGACATACCACTCAACATAGCCGGTATTGAACACCCCAAACACTCTAAAAACGAAGGAGATCATTGGCTAATGATACAAGGGAGTACAAGTGTGTAGGAAACCTATAGCCTTGCAGAAACGACACCGAAGAAACAATACCAATTAAGCAAAGCGCCCCGAGGAAATTTGCGACCGTATACATTATCTAAGCGTTAGGCTAGGGCAATACCAGACGCTAAAAAGGTGAGTACGCGACTAACGGTTAAATTGCTCAACGAACGCCCTGAAGTCAGCGACTGAAAGCGCCTTACTAAAATAGAACCCCTGAATAAGATCGCTCTGGGTGCCTTGAAGAAGCTTCATCTGCGCTTCCGTCTCGACCCCTTCGATTGTCACAGTCAAACGTAACGCTTTTGCCAATGCAATGATGGCTAACACGATCTGCACCTCATCTTCGCTCTCAGGAATCCCCGAGATAAAAGATCGATCGACCTTAAGTTCATCCAAAGGAAAGCGTTTCAAATAGCTCAAGGACGAGAAACCGGTACCGAAGTCATCGATCGATAGGCCAACACCCAGCATTTTTAAGCTGGTTAATAATTCCACATTGGCTTCGACATTCTGCAGCGCAAGACTTTCTGTTAACTCCAACATCAATAAAGAGGGAGATAACCCTGATTTAAGCAGGGCCGCTTTCACATGCTGTCGGTAATTTACCTCTTTAAACTGCTGACTCGAGACATTCACGGATACACCGATACTGCCAAGTCCCGAAGACTCCCATTCCTGGGCCTGACGGCAAGCTTCATTAAGCACCCAATCACCAATATCGAGAATTAAGCCGCTTTCTTCCGCCAACGGAATAAACACCACGGGGGAGATCATACCTTTTTCTGGATGTTGCCAGCGTACCAGCGCCTCGGCACTGGTTACCCGTCGAGTTCGCAGATCAATCTTAGGCTGATAATGTAACAATAATTCGTTATTTTCGAGGGCCTTGTGTAACGCCGTTTCAAGTTCAATTTTCTCTTTCAGCTCTGCGCTATCGGTTTGCGAATAAAAACGCACCGTTTCAACACTCTCGGTTTTCCCTTGGCGCATCGCCGTACTGGCCGTGTTAATAAGCTCATCGCTCAACATGCCATCATCAGGCGCCACCGTGATACCAATACGTGCATTAATAAAAAGCTCATTGCCATTAATATCAAAGGGCTTGGAGATCTCTTTAATAATCTGCCTAGCGATTGATGCGGCATGGTTACGCTCCTTAATCGAAGGAACTAACACACCAAACTCATCACCGGAAAGCCGTGCGGGGTAAATTTCGGTCTCTTGGCTATGAACACCGAATAAGTTGTTCCGGCTGTCCACCACCGACTTAATCCGCTGCGCCACCTGACGTAACAACGAATCACCACACTGTATACCAAAGGATTCATTCACCTGGCCAAAGCGGTCTAAACCGATGCTTAACAAGGCTGTTTTATTCTCATTTAACTGATCAAACTTCAACGCCCAAACCATTTTTTCACTCAGCGACTTCCGATTAGCGAAATCAGTGAGCGCGTCAAAACTCGAAAGTTGATCAACATAAGCTTTCAATGTCAGAGTATTGCGCAACCGAAGTTTCAGCTCACTGGCATCAACCGGTTTCGCTAAGAAATCGGTGGCCCCTAGCTCTAAGGCTTTTAACTTAGAAAAAGAATCCGTAGATGAGGTCAGAATAATAACCGGCAGATAGGTAAATTCTTCATGGGCTCTTATCCGCTCGAGCAGATCAAAACCACTGACGTCGGGCATCACCAGATCAAGAAATAAAATATCCGGCCGTCGATGATTCAACACATCAAATGCTTGTTTTGAGTCATCGATACTAATAAAACGCGAATATCCGGCCTCTTCCAAGTGAGCCTGAACAATTTCCATCATGATGGGCTCGTCATCAACCATCATAATGAGTGCGTTATTATCCTTTAACACATTCATATTAACGTCTCGGGCTGCAGAATATTCAAATCTTAATCCTGCGATTAATTTGATTTATAACCTTAAGCAAGGTGCTACATTCAGCACGATCTTGTGCACCGGCGGCTTTTTCTAAAGCACTGGATATATCAGTAAATATATCGAAGCCAACTGAACCACCCGCCCCTTTCAACCAATGGGCATCCTGTTGTAACGCGTCAAAATCAGCCGCCTCAACGGCATCCTCCATCGCTTGAATTTTAAACCCCAACTTATCTACAAATTTTTCAACTATCGCTCTAAATTTATCACTATTAGCAGCAAGCTCGGAGGTTACTTGATCCGGCACGGGCCAACGCGCATTCGCCACTGAGCTATCTTTAGGCGCCATTGCCTCGGCGTCAACCGGCCCAGGGCCGGCTACATTAATACGCGCCACGAGGTTTTCCATTTCCGCCAGCAGCAACTCAATTTCCGCCTCATTAACATCCACCAACGCGCGCTCAAGCTGTCGAGCAAGGTCCGTTAACTTTGGGAAACCAACAGAACCTGCCGATCCTTTCATCCAATGAGCATGACGACCTAAAGCCGAATAATCCTGCTGCTGAAAAGTGGCCTGCATCAAGCGAAAAACATCATTCAAACGAACAATAAAATGCTCAATAATTGGTGCAAACTTAGGATTACTCAAAGGCAGCTCTGAATAGAGCGGACTCAAACCATTTAAAGGCGAAGTGACTGATAGTATTTCCTGTTGATCGACGTAGATAACCTCGTCCCCTGCCGTTTTAACGACGGTATCAGTTTGTTTCACTGCCCCGAGTTCTTTAACCAGCAGCAATAATAATTTATCAATACTGATGGGCTTACTCATATATCCCGAGTAACCCGCAGCATGGCATTGCTGCTCGATACCTTTCATCGCATGGGCCGTTAACGCAATGACCGGTACCTTACTACCCTGTGCACGAATAGCCTTCACGGCCGTATAACCATCCATACGCGGCATCTGTACATCCATCAAAATCAGATCATAAGAGTGCGATTCAATGAGCGACAACGCCTCTATTCCATCCGCTGCTTCATCAGTATGCAGCCCCTGTTCTTGTAAGACAAGACTGATTAATTCTCTGTTTTCGGCCCCATCATCCACAACTAATATACGAGCTGCAGGGAATACCCATCGCGCGCCCTCTGCCACACTTAACTGATCTTGCCAATTTTGTATCGCAGGCGCACCAATTAACGCCACAGGGCCTTCGGTCTTGATCTCCATTTCAAAAAAGAACTGACTTCCCGCGCCCTCTTTACTGGTTGCGTAAATATCGCCATGCATGGCCGCTGCAAACTTCTTACTAATGGCTAAGCCAAGCCCTGTGCCGCCAAATCGACGAGTAATTGACGCATCTGCCTGGACAAAAGGATCAAAGACCGTCGCCACTTGCGCTTCGGTCATACCAATACCGGTATCTGCAACCTCAATAATCAATCGCTTATGGTCTTTACTCATACGAGTATAAACAACGATACTTCCCTGTTGCGTGAACTTAATCGCATTGCCAATCAAATTAGTCACTATCTGGCGTAAACGACCCGCATCACTGAGTAATGTTTCGGGAATGCTACCTTGGGGAGTATATTTAAGTTCAACACCTTTCTCTGCCGCCTTAACCGACAACACCTGAATAACCTCTTTAATAATCTGGTAAGGCTTACATCTTGTAGACTCGACTTCTAAGCGACCAGCCTCCACCTTGGACAGATCAAGAATATCATTCACTAAATTCAATAGATGCTCACCATTGACTAAGATGGTACTCAGATAATGGTCGTTACTTTGCTCATCCTTGCCATAGCCACGCCGTAAAGCCTCAGTAAAGCCAAGAATCGCGTTCATCGGCGTGCGTATTTCATGACTCATATTCGCCAGAAAATCACTTTTTGCTTGGTTGGCCGCCTCGGCTTCCTCTTTAGAGCGACGCAGCTCAATCTCTTTTTCTTCTAGTTCGGTAATATCATCAAAGCTCACCAAAACGCCGCTTGGTTTACCTTTATCGGCCAACACCGGCGAGCAGTTAACCATAAAGGTTCGCACCCCATCCTCCAGCTCGAGACGCACAGTCTTGTTCATCACCGTTTCGCCACTGGTCAGCGCGGTTTGCCAAGGGAAATCAGCCGAGGTCGAGCTATCGCCTCGACGCCAAGGTAGGCGACGCACTTCATAACCCATCAATGACGTTGCTGAACGACCTAATAGGTCAGAAAATGCCTTATTCGCTAACACCACCTGGAATTTTCTATCGAGAACAATTAACCCTTCTGCCATAGTATCGAGAGCAGAGCGGACTCGGTCCGGTATCGCTTGGGATGGATCTAGTTGCTTCAACATCTTGCGTAAATAGAGGCTATACAACAAAAACAGAATAACGGAGCAAAATAGCAAGAACTGTACTGTTGGACGCTGATAAAAACCAATAATGCCCTGCCCATAGAGCGGTTTAAAACGAAGCTCTAACGCGCCCCATTGCTGATTGCCCGCAAAAATAGGTACGCTCATCTGTTCATCCACTTGCCGATCTGCACTATTCGTCAGCCATGCATCCCGATGATCCCCAACCTCTGCAACCAATCGCTGCGATGCACTACGAACACCAGCGGACAAAATCTCGGCATTACGCTCCACCACCAACGTTAATACTGACTCCAGCCGTATCACGTCGGTCTGAGTGATCAACATCGAACTGTTTGCCGCAATCGCTTCCGCTAACGCCACACGATCCTTAAACCGAGTCCCTAAAAAATCCGGTAAAATACCGAACATAATCGCAATCAGTGCCACACTGATAAACATACTCACCTGACCCACGGCGATACGACTGGTTGTACTTCTCGCTAAGAACAATCGCTTAAGCCATATCATGGTTGGCCCTCTTTATCCGCTTCATCGTCGTCATCCTTGCTCTCGTCGTCTGAACCATCTGAGCTTTCATCGTTTCCTTCGACCATCGAACCCAGCGTTTCCTCATCTTGCCCAGCACCTGCGGCATTACTTTCATTGGTTGAGGTCTTAGACAAAATAGGCAGAGGGTCAATAAAGCGCCACGCAGGCAAAGACGTCAATACAGTGCTCAAGAGCACGCCACTCCGCGCCAGCCAGATAACATAGCCAACAGACAAACCAGAAGACAGTGCGATGGATCCACCAACCATCATGGTATTCAAGGCATGTTGTTGATCGGCTTCGTCCTGAAGCTGGTCAATACCAGCCATAAATTGATCAAATTTATGCAACGTTAACGGTTGGGCCATCGTATCGAGAACCGATTGGAATCGCAGAGTATTAATCTCTTGCGCAATGGCTTTATTCAGCTTATTCGCACCTAGCTGCTCTTTTACATGATCGGCGGTATCAATAATAAATTGTGGCGTTTCATAGACCGTAATAACTTTATCCGATTCCATCACCACAACCACCGGCTCAGGTGTATTTATTGAATCAGCAGGCCCCGAGGCAACATCTGGAGCCTCTTCACTCTCCTCAAGTTCGGCCTCCGGTATAGCAACGACAACACTCTCTACTTCTGGAACGCTCAAAAAGACCTGATTACTCGTCACGGATTCTGCACGCCCCAGTAAATCAACATAACGAGCAATCACATAGATCTCTTTACCGGCATCAGCCGCGGTTAAAACATAACTCTGTTCGGTGGCGCCATTAATCACCACACCACTGCGATACCATTGGTATGCAATAGCACTGATTCCATCAGGATCTGCCAGAGTATTATCAAGCATCAACCGTTCACCAACCGCAACATTGCCACTAATCGTTAAACTACCGGTGTGTTCATGGTTAAAAGGACTAACGGCATCGGTCGCACTACTGATTAATGGCCCTTCAGCAAAGCCCTGATCATCGGTGATGCTCAGGGCGACTCTTAGATATTGACCGACGTCAGCATCATCGAGTGTGTAAGTCGCGTTAGTAGCACCAGATAGATCACTCCAGTTCACACCGTCGGCAGAGCGCTGCCATTGGTAGGTGAAGCTATTATTCAGACCATCGACATCACTGATACCGCTGGTATCGGCACTGAGGGTTTGGTCTTCTTCGGCGCTGCCGCTAATCAATGGCAAGCCAATAATAGGATCGTTCACGGGACTGATGGCAGCCGTTGCACTGCTCACCAATGGCCCTTCGGCGAAGCCCTGATCATCGGTGATGCTCACGGCCACACGAAGATATTGGCCAACGTCGGCATCATCCAATGTGTAAGTCACATCGGTTGCACCGGTGAGATCATTCCAGTTTATGCCATCGACGGAACGCTGCCATTGGTAGCTGAAGCTGTTGCTCAAGCCATCGACATCGCTAATCCCGCTGGTATCGGCCGTCAGAGTTTGATCTTCTGTGGCGGTGCCACTCACTGACGGCAATCCAACGATCGGATCGTTCACGGCGCTGATGGCGTCGGTTGCGCTGCTAATTAATGGCCCTTCGGCGAAGCCTTGGTCATCGGTGATGCTCACCGCCACCCGGAGATACTGGTCGACATCGGCATCATCGAGTGTGTAAGTCGCGTTAGTAGCACCAGATAGATCGCTCCAATTCACACCGTCGGCAGAGCGCTGCCATTGGTAGCTGAAGCTGTTGCTCAGGCCATCAACATCGCTAATGCCGCTGGTATCGGCAGTGAGGACTTGGTC
>NZ_JBLWZV010000019.1:0-75488 GCF_048266285.1 Amphritea sp. | reverse complement strand
ATGAGATGGTTCTCCTTGTTGGTTTCGTCACCTTTCCAGCATAGCTGGTTAAAAGCGAGGGGAACCATCTCATTAAGCCCCAAGTCTGTATATGCAGAAATTAGGGCTTGCAGGCCATTAAGTTAAACTAATTTGCACCCCAGATACCATCGGCTTGCGAGTACGGGCTCTTTTTGCACTTCGCTTTCGGCCTCTTTACGCATACTGTCCCATTGCGATTCCATTAGTTATCCTCAATATTCAAAGGCTTATTTATATATCCAGAAATCGTTGCCTTGATCTCTAATCTGCCTAAAAGTCAGAGGCACAAAAAACTTGCTCGCAAGCACCCTTGGCACAGACTTAAAACAGCTCTTCTTAATTACGAAGTATCAAAAAGCGGCAACTGGCACTTTTTTCTTTCGATTGTTGGGTAGGAACCGTGTCAACGACCTGGCTCTACTTCACCACCCAGCTCCTCCCAATTCGCAAAACCACCCGACAAATTCTTAACCTGCGATAGGCCCATCTCAAAAGCCTGTTTTGCAGCATACAAAGAACGCAAGCCGTGTGCACAGTAGAAGACATAAGTTTTGTTTTGGTTAAAAACCTCATTATGGACAGGACACTTGGGATCAATTAAAAATTCCAACATCCCTCGTGGACAGGTGAAAGTACGGGGTATAACTCCATGTTTTTTGCGTTCCTCGGCTTCGCGTACATCGACAAAAACATACGCATCGTTTTGGTAAAGTTTTTTTGCCTCCTCCACAGAAACATCTTCAACAACCTGACGGGCTTCTTCTGCCAAAAGCTGAATACCCTTAATAATCTTTTGAGACATTGGTTTTTCCTTTTTATAGCACGGCCTTATGCAACAGAGCCTTCTTGGCCGGTAACGGGAATTGATTACAGCGCGTATAGCCGCCCCCTAAATAGCAAGGAGCTAATAGTTAGCAGAGGCTAGAAATATTCTTAGACTCAGTCATGGAACGTAGTTTTCGTTAAAATCAGCCCCACGACCTAAGAAGGTTTCTTTAGTCAGGTAGAAACGGTGAAACTTTTCTAAGAAATCTTCTGATACGGTTTTGTCAGGTAAACCTGTTTTCATCATGCTCTTCTGCCAAGCACTAATCTTAGGGAACAGTTCCAACATGTCATAACCTGAATGATCTTTGACAAGCAGAGCGCGATGGAGCAATGGCAACCAAGCGATATCCACATTGCCCATTACCTGACCATTAAAGAACGGCCCCTCCCCGAACTGTTTTTCAGCCTTTCCGAACGCTTTACTCAGGTTCACCATTTTTTTAATCAAGGTTTCTTTATCTTCACTTTGCATGGCACTGCATTGTGCAAGGTAATGCTTGCTGGCTTGATAGCTCCAGGCTCGGTCTTTTGCCCGTTGAATCGGATTTAAACCTGCAATCAATGGCTCCGTTATTTCCTCGATATATTCGACAATGGCGTCGGATTCATGAAGTGCTTCACCTTCCTCTGTAATCAGAACGGGAACCTGGCCTATTGGTGAAATATCCAAGAACCACTTTGACTTGGCGTTCAGTTGAATATATTCAATGTCATAGCCAACATTTTTTGCCGCGAGCATGCCGGTCACACGCTGTACAAAAGGACAAATCTCAAAGCTTACGAGCTTGATCATCTTTCGAATTCCTCATTGTTAGATACTTTTTTCCTAATAAGACGAGGCACAAATAAAAAGACGAAAAGTTTCCAAGGATGAATAAAGCCTCTGCTCTATGGGAGTATCGAGGACATGGGAATACTCACTTTTTACACAGTTCATTCGTCTTTTGGAATCTTCTCTCGTCTTACTCTGGAAACGAAAGGAGAGCTATATGAACTTTGACCAAAATAACACCGGTACCGAAAACAACTTCATCCGTAAAAGTCCTGAGATGCTCACCAGTATTTTTGGTACTACAGAGGTAACCCCTTTGTGGGTAGCTGACATGGACTTTACCGTTGCCAACCCCATCAAAGCTGAGCTTCAACGGCTGGTCGATCGCGGCCAATTTGCCTATGAGTTCAATTCAAAAGGCGTATTTAACGCAATCAGTAACTGGTATCAGCGCCGACATGGCCTGGATCTTAATACCAGCAATTTTGTGCAAGTCACTGGGGTGTTGACAGGGATAGCCTTGCTCATTCGCGAATTGACGAATCAGGATGACAGCGTTTTGATTCAAACACCGGCTTATCACCAATTTTCCAAAGTAATTAGTTCGGCTGGCCGCAACGTCGTAAAAAGTCCCCTAAAGATAGTTGGCGGCAAGTATGAGATAGACTTCGATGATTTGGACACGAAGCTGCGGGCAGTCGACGTTAAAGTCATGATTCTGTGCAATCCGCATAACCCAGTAGGCCGTGTTTGGAGCAAAGAGGAGCTGGAAACCGTCTTACAAATTGCTGCACGCCATAACGTGACGATCATAAGCGACGAGATCCATGCAGATATCATTTACTCGGGGCATCGCTTCACCAGCCTTATGAAACTGGATTCCAAAAATCATGTCGCCTTGATCGGTTCCCCGTCAAAGACCTTTGGTATGCAGAGTATATCCAATGGTTACATCTACACAGCAAACCAGAGCATTCTGGAGTCTATGCGCGCTGCTGCGGAGTCGATGTATCTTGATCATGGTAACGCCTTCACAACATTTTCCACCATAGCCGCTTATGAAAAAGGTGAGGAATGGGTGGATGAGTTGCTGGTTTATCTGCAAAGCAATCGTGACTGGATTAGTGATTTTGTAGCAAACGAGCTCCCAGGGGTCTCGATGTTCCCTATAGAAGGAACCTATCAAGGCTGGCTGGACTTCTCGGCAACAGGCCTATCCGGAGACGATCTCACCACGATATTTGGCAAATCCGGATTCGGTGCCTCTCCCGGCACTTGGTTTGACCAAGACGCGAATCTGTTTGCCCGCGTGAACTTTGCTGTCCCCAGAGCAGATATAAAAGCAGCGTTCAAACGCTTACAAACAGTGTTAATACAGCCCAACTCCCTCCAAGAAAGGGATACCAAAGCCAACGCTAAATGTTGCTGCTAAACAAACACTATAAAGCCCAAATGTCATCTGATGTGGATCAGTCTGAAGGCGAAAGCCAAGCTATTCATAGTCATTCTGTTCAGACTGCTTCGTTTTTAACCAGTGATCAATAATTTAATCTGAGTACAAACAGGAGCATTAGTATGCTTACAGGAAAAAAAGCACTAATTATCGGCGGTTCAAGCGGAATCGGCTTGGCCAGTGCAAAAGCGATGGTAGAGAACGGTGCGCGGGTCGCCATCACCGGTACGAATATAAACAAACTTGAAGCCGCATGCGCCACGTTAGGAGCAGGTGTTCTGGCCATTCAGGCTGATGTAACTAAAGCCGAAGATCTTGAAAGAATGCGCTCTGAGCTTGAGAGTGAATTCGACGAACTAGATATTCTATTCGCCAATGCCGGTGTGGCCTTCGGAACACCCCTTGGTAAAACCAATGAGGATATGTACCACCGGTTAATGGATGTGAATGTCAAAGGCGTCTTTTTCTCCGTACAAGTGGTTCTTCCTCTGATGCCAGAAGGAGCATCAATCATACTGAATACATCGTGGCTAAATCAGGTAGGAACGCCTGGGAAAGCTCTATTATCGGCATCCAAAGCAGCGGTAAGATCCTTCGCCCGTGTCATTTCAGCCGAGCTTGTAGAGCGCAAAATTCGCGTCAATTGCGTCAGCCCCGGCTCCATCGTGACGCCGCTTCATCGCGCCCCCAACGAAACCGACGAGCATTTTCTAGCTTATGTCGACCGAGTCGGCAAGCAAGTACCAGCTGGACGGATGGGGCAGCCTGAAGATATCGCTTCAGCGGTACTATTCCTGGCCAGTGATGCGTCTAGTTACATGCTCGGCGCTGAAATTGTTGTCGACGGAGGGCGTGCGGACCTTTAAACCCCTTACCCATTATTTCAGCGCAACGAGTCATCGCAGGGTGGCTCACCCTCAAGCAGTAGGAGGGGAAACCCACACTCAGCGACCTATTTTTATATTTTACTTCGTCTTTCTAATTCCTGAGTATTGCGTGACCGAATATACTGCTAAATTCTTAAAAATTTTAAAGTAACTTGAGGCCCCTACAAGAAGAAATCAATAACAAACAAGGTCTTTATGAGCATTAGCATGATCAGGTTAGTCAACATCACGTGCGGGTGGTGCGTGCGGGAGATATCTCTTTTTGAGACCTTAAAAATTACTTGGCGTATGAACGCTAATGGTTTCTAGTAGACATGAGAGCAGCATAAATAAAACCGGTATCCTTGTTAATACCGGTTTTTGACAACCCTCTGGAGGCTGTCAACCAATCAGTTATTCGTAAACTGATTGGCATTAACCCAGAGCAAAACAGTCAATACGTATGAATTACACTCTGATCGAACTTTCTCGTTAGTTGTGCCTTGATGTGTTCAAGGGCGGCATCCATAACAATTGCTTCTTTGACGCCAGTACGACGATTTTTATATTCGAAGTTGCCTTCATCCATACTACGATCCCCAATGATGAAAATGTGAGGAATGCCTACCAGCTCAACATCTTTTAACATTACTCCTGGGCGCTCTTGACGGTCATCAAATAGAACTTCAATACCCATAGCCGTTAGTTCACCGTATAACGCCTCAGCAGCTTTTTTAATTCGCTCAGATTTGTGCATGTTTATTGGTACGATAGCCACTTGAAACGGAGCGATAGGTTCTGGCCAGATAATACCGAATTTATCGTGATTTTGCTCAATAGCTGCTGCAATAATACGTGTACAACCGATACCATAACTACCCATTTCCATTACTTGGTTATTACCGTTTGCATCAAGAACTATTGCTTTCATAGCTTCTGAGTATTTATTACCTAATTGGAAAATGTGGCCAACTTCAATGCCTCGTTTAAGAAGTAGAGTACCTTGACCACATGGACTTGGGTCACCTTCAACAACATTACGTAGGTCAGCAACTTGACCTAGTGCAACATCACGATCCCAGTTGATACCGAAGTAGTGTTTGCCGTTTATGTTAGCTCCAGAACAAAAATCGCTCATTACAGCAACAGTGCGGTCTACGATGAATGGTAGGCCAAGACCTACAGGCCCAAGAGAGCCAGGATCCGCACCGGTTAGTGCACGAATATCAGCTACTTCTATCATTTCAAGTGGTGAAGCAACCTCAGCAATTTTTTCAGCTTTGATTTCGTTTAGTTCGTGATCCCCACGGACGATAAGCGCAATAATGTCTGAATCTACTTCATCAGAACCTTTAACTAATAGCGTTTTTATCGTTTTCTCAATAGGAAAGTCATATTGCTCTACTAGCTCTTCAATAGTCTTAGCTTTTGGCGTATCAACTAATTCCATTTCTTGATTTGCAATTGCGCGCTTGATTGTTGGAGCTAGAGCTTCAGCTCTTTCAATGTTAGCCGCGTAATCAGATTCAGTAGAAAATGCGATCAAGTCTTCCCCGTTTTCTGCTAATACGTGGAATTCGTGAGATGTTGAACCACCGATAGAACCCGTATCAGCTAATACAGGGCGAAAATTCAATCCCATTCGGTTGAAAACGTTACAGTATGCTTGATGCATATCCGCATAAGTCTCCTCGAGGCTTTCTTTGTCTAGATGGAAAGAGTATGCATCTTTCATGATGAACTCGCGAGAACGCATAACACCGAAGCGAGGACGAACCTCATCGCGGAATTTGGTTTGGATTTGGAATAAGTTCAACGGAAGCTGTTTGTAGGATTTCACTTCGTTGCGAACTATATCTGTGATTACTTCTTCGTGAGTCGGCCCCAACACAAACAGTCGGTCGTGACGGTCAGTAATACGTAGAAGCTCGGGACCAAACTGACACCAACGCCCAGTCTCCTCCCATAAACCCGAGGGCTGCACTACGGGCATCAATGTTTCTACTGAACCGGCATCAGTCATTTCTTCACGAATAATATTCTCAACTTTTCGCAACACTCGCAGACCGGTAGGTAGCCAAGTGTATAGGCCTGAAGCTAACTTACGGATCATCCCTGCACGTAGCATCAACTGGTGACTGATTATTTCAGCGTCGTTTGGTGCCTCCTTTAGGGTAGAAAGAAGATATTTACTGGTACGCATTTATAGTATCCGTCATTGCTAATAAAAAATCGTAAAGATGTGATGCCCATCCACCAGCTATAATGATGATTGGATCCACCATTAGAGCTGTATGGAATGATCGCCTATTACGACATATCCCATGGTTATAGCTAGTGGGGGCCTATGATAAGACCTTGGCCTGCCCACTCAGTCACATCGCAGGATCACTCGAGCCTACACTGCATGTAAGTAGACGAATCGAACACAAGTTCCAATGAAACAGATATACCCCTAGTGTTCGTTTCATCAATTAAAGGGAGTGATGTATTCTTTGTAGAGCGACGTTCCAAGCTTCACTATTTGCCCCAATTACACACTCACCATTTACACGCATAGATAGACGTATAAGGCAACGCTGTAATTCGTCCACAAACCATTCCTTAGGAAGCGCCCGAACTGAGTCAACAAGTAGTTTACAATGAGCAAGCTCTTGCCCAGCTAAAGTGTAAAGTACCCATTTCCCCTGTTTTTCTTGCGTAAGCAAACCCGCTTTGAATAGCATTTTTAAGTTTCTTGAAACGTTGTACTGTGTATCTTGAGTAACGTCCATAGCCTCAGCAACAGTAACACGTTGATCTACATGAACTAAAAGCCAAAATAAGCGCAATCTATTGGGATCTGAAAGCGCTTTTAAAGCATCAATATATCTATCATCCATTTTTAATTTATCTGTAAGTTTTGTTTAAACCAACAATCTGTATAGGTATACCAGCTAAAAGATGACACCTGAACCGGTCCAGTGAGACATCAAAGATGTCTTATCTCCTAGCAAGCTTTTAGACATATACAACCTTAGTAACAACAAGTTGAGATGAATCGAGACGATACACTGAACTGAAGTTAGCCCGTAATTTTCTAGTCATTTGGTTGATCTGTATACGTATGAAGATGATGCCATCACCTTCATACAAGTAGCCAAATTAACTATGCCATTTTCATTATTTATTTGCAAGCATACTTGCACGATTGTGCATGTATGCATATAATCCGCATCTCTTTTAATTTATATAAACAATAGGTGATGTTTTGGATACGGATCAACTTACAATCGCTCTGAATGAGTTTGTTCATGTCGGTGGCGCACTAGTTATAGTTATAGCTTTGGTATCAATTTTGACTGGTTTTATGCGTGAATACATTCCACAGGAGAAGTTACATAAAAAACTTACTAAGCACGAAAAGTGGGGCCCCTTACTTGGTGCTAGCTTTGGGATGTTAACCCCGTTCTGCAGTGCTTCTGTGGTGCCTGTCACCATGGGAATGGCAACGATGGGAGTTTCTCTTGGAACAGTATTGAGTTTCTTAATTTCTGCCCCTTTATGTAATTTCATTGTATTAGCAATGGTGTATGCAGTATTTGGTTTAAAAATAACCTCTATATACCTTGCTATAACTTTTTTCGCCGCGGTGATTGGTGGGTGGCTTATTACTAAAACACCTTGGCGAAATGAAATTAAGCGTGGAGACGAGTTAGATGTTAGCAAAAGTCAGTCTAGCTGCAGCACTACGTCTGTTTCGGCATGTAGTTCTTCGGCTTCAGCAATGAGTCAATATGAAAGTACAGTTGATAATATAGATGCCTGTGGAACTATTAATATAGGGTGCGATTCTAGCGCAGCCGTAGAGCTAAATAGCATTGAATCATCCAAGGCCAATAATGCGCTTCGTTTTGCTCTGGCACTGTTTAAAAAAATCATCCCATACGTCTTATTAGGGGCATTAATCAGCGGAATTTCTGCAGCGTATATACCTTCTGACTTTATTGAGAAATACATGGGTGGAGATAATTTTTCCTCTATTGTTATTGCCGCTGTTATTGGTGTACCTCTTTATCTGCGGATTGAATTGGCGATCCCATTGCTACAAGTATTGATCTTGAAAGGCATGGGGCTTGGGCCTGCTATGGCTTTGATCATTGGAGGCACCGGAGCTAGCCTGCCTGAAATAGCACTAGTTTCAGCTGTCTTAAAACCCAAAGCCGTTATCGCATTTGTGTCTATTATTGTACTTACTGCAATTTTAGGTGGCATGTTATTTAAAGTGATTTAACAACTTAAAACCTACGAGAACTCTCGTAGGTTTTTATTGCACATTATTGAAAAGCATCCAGTCTAAGTGAACGAATATAACTTTAAGTAAGGTTGCTCAACATACCTTGAAGTTGTTGCTGCGCTAGTTTACCTAAAGGCAGAAGCGGCTTTCTCGGATTACCGACAGCTTTTCCTTGCAATGAAAGTCCTGACTTTACTGCCGCAGCTAAACCTGATGACACAATAAACTCTAGAAATTCATATTGCTGATAAAATAGCTTTTGAGCCTTATCACTCTCGCCATTTCTGACAGCCTCAAACAGCTGCTTCGGCTTATCGCCAATTAAACAGGGCGCCGCCGTGCACCAACCACTAGCTCCAGCATTGAGAGCCTCCAACGCCATGTGATTACAACCATTAAAAAACGGCACATTGCCCTCTGATAGCGAATAGAGTTTATGCATGCGCTCTATATCCCCAGTACTTTCCTTGATCATGCTTGCATTCAGGATGTTATTGACCATGTTCAGCATAAATTCGGGCGACATATCCACTCCGCAGGTCGCTGGATTGTTATATACCATAATGGGCAAAGGGCTCGCACTTGAGACTGCTTCATAGTGTTGGAAAATTTCCGCCTCACTCAACTTATAATAAGAAAAAGGTGACAGCATAATCATGTCAGCCCCGATATGATGGGCGTATTGCGCGTATTTAACAGCTTGATCTGTGGTAAGCTCTGCGATGCCAATGATTACCGGCACCTTTCCCGCAACGTGCTTGACTGTATAGTCAGCAACCTGTTGCCACTCATCATCATTCAAATAAGCGGCCTCTCCGGCACTGCCTAATGCCGCAATTGCATCCACTTTAGCCTCCAGTAAAGTATCTATTACATCGCCGAGCTGAGCGAGATTAACTTGCTTATTATTCTCGCTGAAGGGCGTAACTGGATAGCCAATAATACCTGATAGATTCATAATTAACTCCTCAAATGCAGTTTGGGTGGTTTTTCAATGCTTGCCTTGCGTAGTAAGCGAAATTGACATTGTTACGTTTTTCCGTTGATACCCAATCATGGGCTTCTTGAGCCAAATCATGCGGCAGAGGCTTAATTTGACCTGCGGCCATTGCGAGCAATTGCAGCTTTGCTGCTCGCTCAATTAAGATGGCTAAGTTACACGCCTCTTCAATTGTCTTGCCGGTAACTAGCTGACCATGATGAGCCAGCAGTACCGCGCGGTTGTTACCCAAAGCCTGCGAAATAAGAATGCCCTCCTCATTACCCACAGGCACACCCGGCCAATTAGCCACAAACGAGCAATCGTTGTATAAAGCAGATGTATCCATTTGAGAAATCATGAGTGGCACTTCCAGCATAGACAATGCGGCCACATAGGTCGGATGCGTATGAATAATGCAATTCACCTCAGGATGCTCTTTGTAAATCCACGTATGAAAGCGATTAGCGGGATTCGGCATGCCTTCGCCCGCCAAGCGCTCAAGATCATGATTGACCTCTATCAGGTTGTCGGCTGATATCTCATCAAAGCCCAACCCCAACCGTTGAGTTAAAAAAGTATTGGGCTGATTGCTACGGCAGGTAATCTGTCCAGCTAAACCCGAGTCATGCCCTTTATCGAACAGTATTCGACATGTAAGCGCCAATTTTTGACGAGCGGAAAGTTCTACGTCTTGAAAATACTTTTGCATATCCGTTTCCGCGATATCTATTAACTCTTGTTTAGTTTTGGTTGCGGTTTTCATACTTTTTATCCTAAAACGATGCTTTGACAGTAGCTGCATACTATCGCTAGACTGGACCACCAATAAGGTCCAGTTTTTGTAACTATTATGGCCCAGGCGGATGGGATGCTATGTTAAGACCGTGGAAAACTCAGTTGTGGCTGGAAAACAGCCCTGGCAAAACGCTGCATTTAAAACTACTCAATACGCTAACGGCAGATATCAAAGAGGGGCGGCTAACACCGGGCAGTATGTTGCCTGGATCTCGGTCTTTAGCCGAGCAACTCAGTGTCAATCGCAAAACAGTGCAACAGGTTTATGAAGAGCTTGAAGCGCAGGGGTGGCTCATTACGCGCCCAAGATCAGGGACATTTGTTTCTGAGGTACTACCCGAGCTGGGGCTTTCTCAGTCAGACAAGCACCTAGTTAACATGACTGACAGCACAAAATCAGCGTCTAAATTAGTTGAGGTTCTCTACCAAGATGCCGTCAACCTCCATCACAATGTTGCGTTAACAAACGATGGCACACCAGACTCTCGGCTGATTCCTTACGAGCTGCTTGCTCGAACCTATCGACGGATTTGTATAGACCTAAGCCGCCACTCAAAGCTTGGCTATAGCGATCCAAAAGGATGCTTTGAATTACGTAAATCCATCGCCAAAATGCTATCCGGTGACCGTTTCATGAATTGTTCTGTAGAACAAATTTGTATTGTCAGAGGTAGTCAAATGGGGATTTATCTCGCCTCTCGCATTCTGGATTCGAAGAAAGGTTCTATCGTCATGGAAGAGCTTTGCTATCTACCTGCGAAAGCAGCCTTCGAATCCAATGGTTTTAATGTTTTGAAATGCAGGCTTGATGATAAAGGGCTTGATATTCAGCACTTGAGAGAAATTCTAGCAGAACATTCGGTCACCGCCATTTATGTCACCCCCCACCATCAGTATCCAACAACGGCCTGTTTATCCATGGACAGGCGGCTCACGCTACTGGAACTATCCAAAACGTATAAGTTCGCGATTCTAGAAGATGACTATGACCATGAATTTCACTATGAAAAGAACCCTATTCCACCGCTTGCAAGCCTTCCAAACTCTGAAAATGTTGTACATATTGGGTCGATGTCAAAAGTTTTAGCTCCTGGTTTAAGAGTGGGTTATATCGCTGCCGACACCCAGTTTATTGAACGAGCTGCCCAAGAGATCATACTGATCGACCGGCAAGGTAATGCAGTATCTGAGCTGGTGCTTGCAGACCTAATGGAATCCGGTGAAGTCCGACGACATATTCGAAAAACACGGAAGGAATATGAGATGAGGCGGAATTTTGCAGCGGCGGAGTTTATACGACTGTTTGGAGACAATATCTCTTTTAAATTACCCACTGGGGGCATGGCTATATGGGTCGATATTTCGAAGCTAACTAAAGGTCGAACACTTGCCGACCTGCCAGGCAAAGACTCAACACTAAGCAGTTTTTATACCGATACGCAAATTGACCCTTCACATTTGCGATTTGGCTTCGGTGCTCTAAATAAAGCGGAAATTACACTATCAATAGAACAGTTATCACAAGCGCTACTAATCAATATACCTGCTTTTGCCACTAAACCATGAAGCAACGGTAATTCTCCCTTTTTTAACACCTGCTAAAAGTAGAAGTTAAGTGACCATCAGCGGTGGTTTACCACCGTTGGCTTCATGGGGTCGTTTATGATGGTAAAACCATAACCAACTTGTTGCATAGTCTTGTACTTCATCCGGTGTTTCGAAGAGATGTTTACTCAGGATTGGTCAGTTAGAAGTGGTCTGTTGTGACTACATCAGGCTGCAGAAAAAATTGAGTCGACTTCGATGAAAGGATCTAGGTAGATTCAGGTTCTGCATTGATTCTATCTCCATGGCTTTTGGGTTGTGATATCACCAAGAAACGTAAGCTCTCAGTGCCATTATTCATTAATTGATGAGGTTCTTGAGCTGGAACGTGAATACCACTACCAGAATTGATCTCGACAATATTGCCTGATATTTCTATATGGGCTACGCCCGAAAGCACATAGAAGAACTGTTGGGATTCGTTATGATAATGTCGCTCTTCTTTTTCATTTGGAGGCACCTCCTCTTCGATTACACTTAAACTATCAGATTTAAGCAAGTGCCAGCCAACGGAGTTAATTCCCCATTTATAGCGCTCCGCATTTTCAGTATTTATGATCTTCATTATTTATCCTGGATAGCAGTAACTTAAAGGTGATTATCTTTCTCACATCATTGATACGCTCTAGATTTCAAGCACAATAGTAAGGGTATATGCGACGTTGATAGACCTTGTATAGTCCATTTGATTGTCTTTAATCTCGAAGTAATATGATCGAACACTTAGCCCGCTCTGTCACTCTGGCAGATACCGAGCCCAAGAAAAAATCATCGATTTTTGGGCGATGATGAGCCGCCATAATCGCCAGATTAATCTCTTTAGCTGTGATGTAATTGATAATAGTGTCTGGTGTAGAGCCCTCGTATACACGGAGGACGGGATGGACACTTTCTGGTATCACTCTATGCGAATAATCCTGTAATTTACGGGCGATATCTTTAACTGCGGTGATGTGATTTTTTTCACTAAAATAGGCTGCGATAAATGAGTTAGTAAAGCCGGGCACAACGGTGAGCATGTGTAGCTCAGCTCCGTTTTCTGTTACTTCACGTAGTGCTAGCTTCAATGCATGTTCTGCAAATTCGGGTTCATTTAAATCAATGGGAACGAGTACTTTTTTAAACATCGTTCATATCTCCTGCAAACCTGACAACCTAGCGTGGATAGCTGGTTATCAGATTTCTTATCTGTCAGGTTGGTTAAACGTTAGTTAGCATTCACTGTATTGGAGAACACTACTCTAGCTGTTTTACGGCGACGTTGAAGCAAAAAAATCAATGCAAATAAAGCTAATGCAGGTATGTAGATCCACTCTTTAGCAGGCTGTACTTGGGGTATATCCACTGAAGTAATGACTTGGTCAAAGACCAGCCCAGCTTTTTCTGCAGGACTATCAAAACCGACGTAATCAACTACCGTTTTGCCATTATTGGTGAGCAAGGCTAATCCGGATGACTCTATCCGTGCTGCGCCATCTGTTCCATTACTTAATGCCATGCTAGCCATAAATAAACGGTTGTCCCCCACGTCATCTTCACCCTGAACCCATAACCGTAATTCAGTGCCTGCTACCATCGAGTTAGCCGCTTGAATAAGTTCTGTTGGCGCTATTTGTTTATGAGGCGGTATTATCTGGTCCATCCAAAAGCCGGGGCGGAAAAGAGAAAATGCGACTAACATTAGCGCCATCGACTCATACCAACGGCTGCGAACAAGAAAGAACCCTTGAGTGGCTGCGGTAAATATCAGCATGGCGGCTGTGGCAACAATAAAGATCATTATTCCTTGAGACCATGTCACATTGATCAGCAAAAGATCGGTGTTGAAAATGAATAAGAAAGGTAGAACTGCGGTGCGCATACTGTAGTTAAAGGCAACAAAGCCTGTACGAATCGGGTCACCACCGGAAACAGCTGCTGCAGCAAATGAGGCCAAGCCGACTGGCGGTGTAACATCCGCCATAATACCGAAGTAAAACACAAACAAATGGACCGCAATTAACGGAACGATTAAACCAGACTCTTGACCTAGGGTAACAACAACGGGTGCTAATAATGCTGAAACCACAATGTAGTTAGCGGTAGTGGGTAATCCCATCCCGAGAATCAGGCTTAATATTGCGGTCAGTATCAACATGAGTAACAAGTTACCCATCGAAAGAATCTCAACCAAGTCGGCCAACACAGAACCAACGCCGGTTTGTGATACGGCTCCCACAATGATACCGGCCGTTGCTGTCGCGATACCAATACCAATCATGTTGCGAGCCCCTACGATCAGCCCATCAACAAGTTCGTTACCGCCTTTCCTTAGTTGATCAAGTAACGCTCCTTCTTGACGAAAGTAAGCTATGAGAGGTCGTTGAGTCACGAGTATAAGGATCATTAATACCGTTGCCCAGAAAGCGGATAGCCCTGGAGACAAGCGTTCAATCATCAAACACCATACCAGCACAACCACGGGGAGTAGAAAATGTAGACCGGACTTAACCGTCGGCCCCACTTCTGGGAGCTCAATCATAGGCGAATCAGGGCTATCTAATTTTAGGCTGGGCACTTTTGCGGCATAGCGTATCAAGTAAAGGTACGTCATCGCTAATAATGCAGCGATTATCCATCCCGCATTTTCACCAAAGACTGGTTTGATCCAGCCAATGCCATAATATACAACAGCGGCGAGGGCGGCCGTTACCATGAAGCCTGTTAATAAGCCGATAACGCGAAGGTGCCAAGGTTTGATCGCGCCGCGACGAGGTAGACCCTGCATATCTAATTTTAACGCTTCTAAATGCACAATATAGACCAGCGCGATATATGAAATGAGTGCTGGTAAAAATGCATGTGTAATAACCTCTACATAAGAGATACCTACATACTCAACCATCAAAAATGCAGCGGCACCCATGACCGGAGGCATAATCTGTCCGTTAACAGATGAAGCAACCTCTACTGCGCCGGCTTTTTCAGCAGAAAATCCAACACGTTTCATCATCGGAACGGTGAACGTGCCGGTGGTTACCACATTGGCAATGGATGAACCTGATATAAGACCAGTAAGACCTGAAGCAACGACCGCCGCTTTGGCTGGGCCACCACGCATGTGTCCTAATAAGGAAAATGCTACCTGTATAAAATAGTTACCGGCACCCGCCTTATCCAACAGTGCGCCAAACAAAACAAACAGAAATACAAAACCAGAAGACACACCGAGTGCAATACCAAAAACGCCTTCAGTGGTTAGCCATTGGTGGTTGATAAGTTCTTTAAGCGTTACGCCTTTGTGAGCAATGATATCCGGCATATAAGGGCCGGCTAGCGAATAGGTTAAGAACACAACAGCCACCATCATTAATGGTGGTCCCAGCGTTCTGCGTGCAGCTTCGAGTAATAAGATAAGTCCAGCGACAGAGATTACTAAATCTTGTGTATTCGGAAGGCCTGGGCGGCTAACGAGCTGGTCATAAAACAGAAAGATATAGGAAGCACAAAAAGCAGCCACAAGGCTGAGTATCATATCGTTGAGTGGTACGCGGTGATGTGGCGAGCGGGTGAAGGCCGGGTAGGCTGTAAAGGCTAAAAATATTGCAAAGCCTAAGTGAATGGCACGGACTTCTGTGTCGTTGAAAATACCAAAACTACCAATCAATGGCCAATCATAAAAGGAAAGTGGTGATGCTATCCATAACTGGAAAAGAGACCACGCCAGCGCGGTTCCTAACAGAATTTTACCCTGCCAGCCGTGCGGAACACGTGCGCCGGTATCATTAGCTGCCACCATTTCTTGCAGTTCTGTTTCATCAATGGCTGTTTGCATATTACTGTTTTGCTTGTTCAAATTCGTCATATTCATCTCCCAGCGTTGGAATCAGGAACAAGAAAAAAGGGGTGCGGAACCCCTTCTTTGGCTAGTTATAAATTACATCCAGCCTTGTTCTTTGTAGTAACGAATTGCGCCTTCATGTAAAGGTGCAGACAAACCGTTTGTTATCATTTGCTTCTGATCTAAGTTGGCAAACGCAGGGTGAAGGCGTTTGAACTTATCAAAATTATCGAAGACCGCTTTAACTATCTGGTAAACAGTATCGGGATCAACCTTTGCTGAAGAAACCATTGTTGCAGCGTTGCCAAAGGTCTGTATATCGTCATCATTTCCTCTGTAAAGACCGCCCTTAATTATGGCTGGAGCGTAGAAGTCATTTTCAGCGATTAGTTTATCGATGATCGGCCCCGTCACTGGAATCAGTTTTGTATCACAAGACGTTGTTGCTTCTTTGATGATACCGGATGGGTGACCTACATTTGATAATATGACGTCGAGTTTGTTATCACACAGCGCCTGTGACTGCTCAGATGATTTCAGCTCAGCCGCCAACTTGAAAGAATCGCGGGTCCAGCCTTTTTTCGCCATGATCACTTCCATCGTACCGCGAGTGCCCGATCCTGGGTTATTCAGATTAACTCGCTTGCCTACCAGATCATCAAACGTTTCAACACCGGAGTCTGCACGAGCAACTACGGTGAATGGTTCGCTATGAATAGAGAATAAGGCGCGTAGATCTTCGAACTTTCCTTGTTCAATGAAAGAGTCATGCTTAGTGCCGTTAAGGGCATAAAACTGCCAATCTGATTGGGCTACCCCCATATCTAGTTGGCCTTGACGGATAGCATTTATATTTGCAACCGACCCTCCAGTTGATGGAGCTGTGCATTTGATTCCATGATCTTCAGTGCCTCGGTTAACCAAGCGACACATTGATTGACCAACAACATAGTAGACGCCTGTCTGACCACCCGTACCAATAGTCATGTAGTTCTGCTCAGCGTTGGCTGTCGTAGTGCTGAGAGCGGCGGTTAAACTAATAGCGGTTGAGATGATTAGTTTTGAAAGTTTATTTATTGTAGTCATGAAATTTATCCTTATTATTAACAAAAAAAGATGTGTTTTTATTTTTTTATAATTTCTAGAAGCTGTGCTAGAAAAAACTCTACCTCCTCTTCGGTGTTATAGTGAGCCATGGAAAATCGAGCTACAGATTCTAGGCCTAGGGGCCGCAGAATATTTCCGGAGTAGAGATCATTTGATCGTGCGTGGATACGTATCCCATACTTATCCAGTGCGGAGACAAGATTGACAGCGTCCCAGCCCTCGACACCAAATGAAACAACCCCTTCACGTTGATTAATATCGGTGGTGCCAACGACCGTCACGCCTTCTATATTTAAAAGACCTTTGTGCTTTTTATTGCCGTGCAGAAGCGTCGAAATAAGTACATGCTCATGCTGGAGCATTGCTTTACCCGCAGCACGAAGTTGATCTCTTGTATTTGTTGATTGGGTAAACTGTTTGCCTAACCAAGATAGATATTTAACGACCTCTGTAATAGCCGCTAAAGCAGACGGGTCACGACTACCAAGCTCCCAGACATTATCTGGTTTGCCTATCAGCCGATCATGAGGAATGTGGCTCATTCGATCGGAGAGCCACGCATATCCGTTATTAAATTTGGAGTACACTTTGTATAGCGATATGACGTAAGCATCAGCGTTGTAATCTTCCACATCTAGATAGCCATGGGGAGCATGCTGTATACCATCAACGATCACAAAACACTCAGGGGCCGTGGCTCGAATCGCCTCAATGATAGACTTAACATCCATTACCACTCCTGTTACCGGGTTAGTGTGGATAACTGTGGCAACACGAGTATCGGGTCTTACACAAGAGGCGTAGTCTTGGGCACTGACAACACCGGTTTGTGTATCAAACGGGACCTCAATCCATTCTCGTGAAGTATTCTCGGCCCAGAGCTGTGTCGCACTATAAGTTGAAGGGTGCTCGACCGGACTGGATAGAATGGAACCTCCAGCGGCAGCGGCAATTGCTGCACTTCGTACCAACCGGAATAGACACTCTGTACCCGTTTCCCCACCAAAGACGACGCCGCTTTTTGCACCAAAAAGCATTCTAAGGTTATCTAGCCCCTCCTCAACCGTAGTACTCATCGCTTTTGAGGCTGCATTGTTCCGGTGCTCATTATCCGGTACTGCTCCTATCTCAGCCGTACGTTTAATGACAGACTTCAAGGTTAAGGAGCCGCCCGCGCTTTCAAAATAGACTCGTTTACCGGCATAAGGGCAATGATCAACATAATGGAATTGGGAACGAACCTGCTCTAGCAGGTCGGCGTTTAACGGAGAGGTATAAAGTTCTTCATTAGTTTTCGAGTGGACGTTTTTCATGGATAAACCCTGCTGACTGATATGGTGGATATAAAGCAAGTACTCAACTGAGATTTTCCGAATGCTGTATAACCTTGGTAATCAGTCTAAAAAAGCTAATGCATAAAAAAAAGCGAATAGTTAGAATATTTTTTGAGTCTTTTTTTTCATATATTGGTTTTGTAATATCACCTTTACCCATAACCCTTACAATTAGCCTTAGACTAATCATCGAAAAAAGTGATATATATTTATCCTTAAGCATCTCTTTAGGGAAAACAACTGCTACTTATAGCTAGATTCCATAATATTGAGACATATACCAAAATATTCAGTGTCTTGATCCTCGTTGCGCAGTGGGGTTTTTAGAGAAAAAGGCGATCGGATAATGATTACATTCAAACAAATTGAAGCGCTCTTCTGGATATCAGAGTTGGGTAATTTCGCAGCAGCCGCTGAAAAACTACATACGACGCAGTCTGCAATTTCAAAAAGAATCAATGAGTTAGAAACGACGTTCGGTATGTCAGTATTTGATCGTTCCCGCCGCAATGCCAGGCTTACAGAAAAAGGTAGTGAGCTATTGCTGATGGCAAAAGATCTAATTGAGATGCGAGACGAAATGCTTGAGCGTATGGCTAATCCGCAAGTTCTGCATAAGCGTTTCCGGATTGGTGTTACGGAATTGACAGCACTAACGTGGTTACCAAAACTGGTAAAATTGATAGAAGAGAACTATCCACGCTTAATTCTTGAGCCGCAAGTTGAACTGAGTTCTGTGTTGTTCGATAAGATGAGCGATGATTCACTAGACTTTATTATTGTCCCTGATATTCATGAGGATGCACGTTTTAAGGTGCAACCACTCGGATCCGTAGAAAATGCTTGGATGTGTACACCTGATTACACTGATATTCAGGCGCCAATAGCGTTGCAAGATATTGCTCAGTTTAACGTGCTTATGCAGGGTGCGCGGTCTGGTACAGGACTTATCTACGATCGGTGGTTTTCACAAAATAAAGTACAAGCCAGCCAGGCATTAATTAGCAGTAATCTAGTTGCACAGCTTGGTCTGACATTATCCGGTTTCGGTATTACCTATTTACCATTAAAGGCCATGAACTCATTAATTGAGCAAGGGCAGCTTCGAACCTTAGACATCCACCCTAAGCTCCCTCAGGTTCGATATGCTGCAATTTATCGTGCTGATCGTGACTCACGGCTCTACACGGACGTAGCCGATTACGCTAAGCAGGCCTGCGATTTTAGTCGATTTCTGTTAAATGGTTTTTAGCTATTCATGCTTCTTTTCTATTAGGGCGTCCTTATTTTTATCATAACTAACGCTGCGCGTACTCCTTGATTATCCAATAGGGAGCGTTTTTGATTTGACGGTTCTCTGATAGAGAGGGGGTGAGTAGTGGGCACTGTAACTAGATTCGTTATGCGCCATAAGTGATTAACGGCTACGAAAAGTGGGCCGGTTCTATTTCACTAGATGTTTTTTGATTTTGGACGATTAAACTTTGCCTTGTTGCGCCGCTTAATCTAGCTCGCTTTTTATTCTCTCAGGCTTTTCTGTCAGCAACCAATCAAGAAAGTGCTGTTTAGCATTCAACTGCTCATTCGGTTTAGGCTCGATGACATAGTAGCCACTTTCAGAGCTCAGGCTAAATTCTCTCAATCCAACCAGAACTTTTCTTGCAATTAGATCATCGACTAGCGTGCCCCAGCCTAACCCCAACCCTTGGCCAGCAATGGCTGCTTGTATAAGTAAGGTGTAGTTATTAAAGGTCAGGACTGGCTCCCCCGGAACGATCTGGCTGCGCCGCTTCTGAAAATAGCTGTGCCAGTCAAGCCATTGCTGATCAGCATCACTTTTCAGCTTTAGTAAAGGCATGGATGCTAGCTTTTTATGACTAGCAACGGGGCTATTATCTTGCAGAAATGATGGGCTGCAGATGGGGAATACTTCTTCATTGAAGAGCTTAAATGAATATGGCTGTACTGGTTGAGGTCCATCAAAGACAATTGCAACGTCGACATTCTGCCCTGTAAAGTCGTACTGCCCTTGAGATGTAATGATTCGTACATCTATTGTCGGGTGTAATTCCCTGAAACGAGGCAGCCGAGGCAATAGCCAAAATGCGGCAAAAGCAAAATCAGTTGCGACATTTATTACTTGATGTAAACGAGTTTTTTGCAGTTTTTCCAGACAGGTAACTATCGTCTGAAAGCCTTCCTGAACTGCGTTATATAGCTGGATTCCTTCTTCAGTTAACGCGACACCTCGATAGATGCGACGAAATAGTGTGAGGCCTAAACGGGTCTCAAGCCCTTTTATTTGTTGGCTAACGGCTGATTGAGTGGACTTTAACTCGTGTGCGGCCCCAGTAAAACTCTTGTGGCGAGCGGCGGCCTCAAAGATGAGTAAGCTCTGAGCTGATGGTAAACGTTCTGAAAGTAACATAAGTACAACTTATATTTATTATTAAATTTCAACCCGTTTACAGTATCTTTTTTTCTGTTAAAAATCTAACTCATCAAAATGAAAACTGATCGTAAATTAAAAAGCTATCGACACACTGTATACGAGGTTTAAAGGGTATGAGTCAGGATCAACCAAATATTTTATTTATCATGGCGGACCAGTTGGCGGCCCCAGCTCTGTCAATGTATGGCGGAAAAACGGCAAAAACACCTAATCTTGATACATTAGCTGAAAAGGGGGTTGTGTTTGATTCTGCGTATTGTAACAGCCCATTGTGTGCACCTAGTCGTTACGTCCTGATGAGTGGGCAACTACCGAGTAAGATCGGTGCATACGATAACGCAGCGGAGTTTCCTGCCGATATTCCTACTTTCGCACACTATTTGCGCTCTTCTGGATACCGCACGGCGCTTTCCGGCAAGATGCACTTCTGTGGCCCAGATCAGTTGCACGGTTTTGAAGATCGTCTTACCACGGATATCTATCCGGCCGACTATGGTTGGTTTCCAAATTGGGACGATTTTGAAAATCGCCCAACTTGGTATCACAATATGTCATCGGTCACTCAGGCTGGGCCGACCCTTCGCACAAACCAGTTGGACTTCGATGATGAAGTCGTTTTTCACGCCGAACGCTATCTGTTCGATCATGTCCGAGGGCCTGATAAGCGTCCTTTCTGCCTTACCGTGTCTATGACACACCCTCATGATCCTTATGCGATTCCACAGGAATACTGGGATCGCTATACGAATGAAGAGATTGAACTACCGTCCTTTGAGCTACTTCCAGAAGAGCAGGATCCGCACTCTAAACGTTTATTACACGTTTACCAGATGGACCGTAATAATGTCAGTGATCAACAAATTCGTAACGCCCGTCGTGCCTATTATGGGGCGATCAGCTACGTCGATGATCAGATCGGTAAGTTGATGAAAGCGTTGGAGGATACCAAGCTTATTGATAATACCATCATAGTTTTTTCTGGCGATCATGGGGATATGCTCGGAGAGAGAGGCCTATGGTACAAGATGAGTTATTTCGAATGGTCTGCTCGCGTACCTATGTTGGTTTGTGCGCCTAAACACTTTGATGCTAAGCGTGTTGAAGCTTCTGTTTCCACTATGGATTTACTACCAACCTTTGCTGAACTTGCTAATAAGGGGAATGCTCCAGATTATGCGATGCCAATTGATGGCCGTAGTTTAATGCCGCACCTTACCGGTGGTGAAGGTCACGATGAGGTGATAGGTGAATATATGGGTGAAGGTGTTATTGCACCGATGTTTATGATTCGGCGCGGTGATTATAAGTTTATTTGTAGCCAGGCGGACCCTGATCAGCTTTTTAACCTGAAAGAAGACCCTCAGGAACGCGTTAATCTGGCAGACACCTCAACGCATGTAGCGTTGCTGAATGCGTTCAGAGAAGAGGCCGAGGCGCGTTGGGATTCTGATGCTATTACTCGCGATGTCATTATCAGCCAGAAGCGCCGTCGCCTGATCGCGGCTGCCCATAAGCAGGGTAAAGAGCCTAAGTGGGATTATCAGCCAATTTTTGATGCCAGCACGATGTACATGCGCAATAACGTTGACCTAGATGATCTTGAAAAACGTGCGCGTTTTCCTCAGGTCAGCGATTAACAACGTGTAACGAAAGAGGGAAAGGCTTGCGCCAGTTCAGCTTAAACCTACGGTGTAATTGATGCCGGCCCTTAAGAGACTCAATAAAAATGAAAGGAATGTTCTATGTTTACATATTCCAAAGTGAACAAACGAGTTAGTGCTATCGTTCTTGCAAGCTGCTTGTCGACGGGCCATGTCGTAGCCGCAGAACCTGCACAATGTGAAACGGTGCGATTCACTGGCCCCGGCTGGACTGATATTAGTTCTACAAACGCTCTGGCTAGCACGGTGTTAGAGGGGTTGGGTTATCGCACTGAGGTGAATACCTTGGCGGTGCCGATCGGCTTTGAGGGGCTAAAAAGTAACGAGATCGACGTGTTTCTGGGTAACTGGATGCCTGCGCAACAAAAGTTTATCGAGAAGTACGCAATACCGGGTGATATAGATATTGTTGGTGAAAATCTGGTTGGTGCTAAATTTACGCTGGCGGTATCCCGTTATACATATGATGCTGGGGTAAAAGACTTTGCTGATCTAGCTAAGTTTAGCGAAAAGTTTCGTCAACGTATTTACGGCATTGAGGCCGGTGCGCCGGCTAATCAGTTATTACAAAATATGATCGATAGTGGTGATTTTGGTCTGCACAAGTGGCGTCTGGTTGAATCCGGCGAGCAGGGCGTTATGAGCCAAGTTAAACGTGAGATCAAGCGCCAACAGTTCATCGTGTTCCTAGGGTGGGAGCCTCATCCGATGAATTCTAATTTTGATATAGTCTATCTGACCGGTGGTGATAAATATTTTGGTGCCAATTTCGGCGGAGCTACCATTCAGACGGTGACGCGTAAAGGTTATCGGGAGGAATGCGGTAATGTAGGTAAGCTGCTAACGAATCTGAAGTTTACTCTGGCAATGGAGAATCAGATGATGGGGTTCATCATGAATGATGGACAGTCGCCTACTGACGCCGCACAAAAATACATTAAGCAGAACCCCAGCGTACTGAATGCTTGGTTAACAGGGGTTACTACCATGGATGGCGGAAACGGTTTGAGCGCGGTTCAGAAGCATTTAGGACTATAGTTGTTCAGCCACTGTCGCATCGTCGACAGTGGTTCATGACTGCCCCCGAATGCCTAGACCGAACACCGTTATGCACTTTCATTTCCTGATGTGTTTAGTTCGTTGGTCTATTCACATTTCATAGCAGGTAATTGGTTGGCGTTCGCCTCGTCCACACTTTGAATGCCGGGGTACAAGAGCGTGATTCACTATAACCTAATGTGTGTACGATCTCTGATATGCTCAGTTTTTGGATAAGCAGTTTTTCAAGGGCAAGATTCCGCCTGATCTCATTTTTAATCTGTGGATAAGAACAGTCCTCGCGTTTAAGTTTGCGCCGTAGTGTTTGCGAACTGATATTGAACTGTTGTGCCAGCGTCTTAAATCAGCGCCTCAAAAAAGGGTAAGCGTCCGGTAAGCCCATCCATGAAGATGAGTCTATCACCTCGAATTAGGTGGCCAAGTTTATTGTGCCACTACAGTCTGTATTTTTTTGCGGTAGAGATGGGTATTTGTGAGCAGGCGACACTAAAGCGAAGTTGTTGAACTGTGCCGACTTTTTAACATTTATATGATGTTATTTAACACGGCTGTCGATGTATATCTACATCATACATGTGTACACGGTGTTGATGTAAAACAAACTGCTTCGCGAGGGGGTAGATGACTTAACCTTCAGCAATCAAGCTGGTGGAGGGCTTTCCTATGTTCAAAGAGCCAGTGATTCTATCTCTGCGAGGCAAGCCTGCTTGGTTTCACTGCCTTACAACTGCATTCGAGGGTGGATATAGTCCAGAAAAGCAGTAATGCGGCTGGAAAGGGTGGTGTTACGGTAGTAGACCGCATGTACCAACTCGCGGTTATTTGGGCTGGTGATATGGTTATCTAGCACTTTAACCAGCTGTCCGTTGGCTAAGTCTTCACAAATCATAAACTCAGATAGCAGTGCCAACCCTTGTCCGGCCAAGCAAAGTTGGCGAATGGTTTCACCGCTGCTACTGCTTAGGGTTGTGGACAATGCAACATGACGGGTCAGGGGCCAGCGATTCAGATGGGGCGCATCGGCAAAGCCAATGATCTGATGCTGCTCTAACGCTTCGGGGGTTTCCGGTGTGCCTTGTTGAGCAAGATATGAAGGCGAAGCGACGATATGCAGAGGGCTGCGTCCGAGAAAGCGGGCATGCAAGTTTGAATCCTGCAGGGTGCCAATGCGAATGGCCAGATCCGTCTTGCGCTCAATCAGATCAATGATGTTTTCATTGGTAACGAGTTCTAATTCAATCTTTGGATAGCTCTCACAAAAACCCGGTACCAGTGGAACCAACTGGTGCAGGATAAAGGGAGTCGCTGCGTCCACTCTGAGCCGACCTGCCGGTATACCTTTTAAAGTTCTGATCTTTTCTTCCGCTTCTGCTAGCTGATGTAGTCCGTTTCTGATCTGCTCGGTAAAAATACGGCCTTCTTCGGTGAGTTCCAGCTTGCGGGTGGTGCGATTCAGCAACGTGCAGTCTAAATCCTTTTCTAGTCGGCTGACAGCGCGCGACACCTTGGCAACTTGAATATCTAGGATGCGTGCGGCGGCTGAAAAGCTGCCGCTATCAATCACGGTTAGCAGAATCTCAAGATCTTCAGTACGGGATATTATTGTCATATATGCAAAGGTATTTTGCTACTAATGCTGTTTCTGTAAAAGATAGCAGTAGGCATACTCCGCAGCAACTAAAACATACAAGGAGATTTAAATGCCTATTGCTCTTTTTGCGCTGACACTCAGCGCATTTGCAATCGGTACCACCGAGTTCGTGATTGTTGGTCTGGTACCTACTATCGCCCAAGATCTGGGCGTTTCCCTGCCTTCTGCGGGACTGCTAGTTAGTCTTTATGCATTGGGCGTTGCTATTGGGGCACCTGTCCTCACCGCTTTGACTGGGCGTTGGCAGCGTAAAAGTGTGTTGTTGGCGGTCATGTCATTGTTCGTAGTCGGTAACTTGCTGGCTTGGATGGCGCCTACCTACAGCTCACTGATTACTGCGCGTATCTTGACCGGCTTGGCCCATGGGGTGTTTTTCTCAATTGGATCAACCATCGCAACTAGTTTGGTACCACGTGAAAAAGAGGCCAGTGCTATCGCTATCATGTTTACTGGCTTGACTGTCGCGCTGGTCACGGGTGTGCCTTTGGGGACCTGGATTGGTCAGAACTTCGGCTGGCGTGCGACCTTTATGGTTGTGGCTGCTCTGGGGTTAATTGCGCTGATCGGTAGTGCATTGCTTGTGCCAAAGAATCTCAAGCAGGCACCACCAGCACGTATTGCCCAGCAGCTAAGCGTATTGACTCAACCGCGCCTGCTGCTGGTCTATGCCATGACTGCGGTTGGTTACGGTGGCACTTTTACCGTTTTCACTTTTCTTGCTCCGATTTTGGAACAGGTGTCTGGCTTTGAATCGGGTGCTATAGGCCTAATCATGCTGGTCTACGGTGTATCGGTTGCCGTTGGTAATATTTGGGGTGGTCGTATGGCGGATCGTATGGGGCCGATCAAGGCATTACATATAATCTTTACTGCACTAGCACTTGTACTGTTAGCGTTTACCTTTACCGCCGGAAATCAAATTGCTGCGGTTATCACCATTTTAATCTGGGGGGCCTTTGCCTTCGGCAATGTACCTGGCTTGCAAGTGTATGTAGTTCAGTTGGCAGAGAAGTACACACCGCAGGCAGTTGATGTGGCCTCGGGGCTGAATATCGCAGCGTTCAATGTCGGTATTGCATTGGGTTCAATCCTCGGAGGGGTTGTTATCGAAAGAATGACACTGATGGATACCGCTTGGATTGGAGCGCTGATCGTTGCATTGGCACTCGTGCTTACTCGATTGTCCGGTTTTCTCGACAAGCGTGACCAGCTGCAGACCAAGACCATCTGAAGATATGAGAGTACAAGGGCGAAGCCTAGCTTCGCTCGGGAGTTGTTTAAATGAATATTGAAAAACTGACTAAGGGCGGCTTTTCCATCGGAGTGGAACTGCCTCTAGATAATGACTGGTCAACAAGCGGCGATGCTAATCGAAAGCGCGTTGGACGTCCCTTTGGTGTTCCGGATATGCAACACCATGCGGAGTTGATTAAACAGGCTGATGATCTTGGATTCCGCGCGGCTTGGGTGCGTGATGTACCCTTGTATGACCCTGATTTTGGTGATGCTGCACAAATATTCGAAACCTTTACTTATCTGGGTTATTTAGCGTCCCATACCCAAAATATTCTACTGGGAACGGCGGCTGTGGTACTGCCATTGCGTAATCCATGGCTGGTGCGTAAGGCCGCCGCAACGGTACAAACGTTAAGTAATCAGCGTTTGTTGTTGGGGGTTGCCAGTGGTGACCGTCCTAGTGAATATCCGGTTTTCGGCGTTGATTTTCATAGTCGGGGTGAAAGCTTCCGCCAGGCTGTAGAGATTCTGCGCGGGGAACAGGACAACAAATTGGCCAGTGGTATGCAGGTATTACCGGATGCACCGCAGCCTCCTTTACTGGTTGCCGGTTTAGCTCAGCAAAATCCCGCTTGGGTTGGGGATAACATGCAGGGCTGGTTGGCCTATCCGGGCGCCCCAGAGGACCATGTTAAACGCGTTGGGTTATGGCGCGACGTTGCCGGAGACAAACCTTATATCAGCTTTATTCATCTTGATCTTGTGGATAACCCGGACGCACCGATTAGACGCCATCGTTTTGGTGTCAGTACCGGTGTGAAAGGGTTGATTCAAGAACTGGAATCCATGAAAGCAGCGGGGGTGGATCATATTGGATTACATTTCCGTCGCAACCAGCGACCGCTGGAGGAAACCTTTGAACAGATCGGTAAATCAGTATTGCCGCTGTTTCATACTTAAAATAGAACGGTGCTGACCGGTTAACTCGAACTACGAGATAATCTAGAGGCGAATGCACCCCTGTCCAAGTACAAACGTCACCGTTAGGGTAAGAGAACGTGGTATGCGGCGATTTAAATCAATAGGTCAGGCGCAGAGATTTTTAAGTGCTTATGCTGTGTTATAACCTTTTCAATTTTGGTAGAGGGGTGATTTCAATATCGAACTATCGGAACTTCAGGGAAGGTGAGTTTAATGAATGGAGAGAAGCCACTGCTTAAGGCTTCTCGCTTGATTCGGGTTTGGGTGATGACGTTAACTTGTCAGTACCCGCCGGGATAGAATGTTGATATGTTGGGGATGCCTTACAGGGTCTTACACTGGATGAATTATGCAACATGAATTGACAAATTTACCATCACTGACGGCGTTGCGAACCTTTGAAGCGGCGGCTCGTCATTGTAGCTTCAAACAAGCAGCGGGTGAATTATGTGTTACTCAGGCAGCCGTGAGTCGGCAGATCAGACAGTTGGAAGAGCGGTTGGGGGTTAACCTGTTTCTGCGCAGTCATCGCCGGGTCGATCTGACAGAACAGGGGCGTCAACTGTTTCACACGGTGAACCGATCACTGGTCGATATCGCCACTACAGCCCGGGAAATTCAGTCTGATTCTAGCCTGAATCATCTTAATCTGTATGCTACCAGTTCTTTCTCGCGATTGTGGCTTGTACCGCGACTTAGCCAGTTGCGCAGGGCGCATCCAGAGATTCACCTGCACCTGATCAGCGTAGAAGAAAGCCCAGCAATGGCGGATAAATTTGATGCCGGTATTACCCTTGGGTTGGAGGATAATGCGGGTTATCAGTCTGACTTTCTTTTTTCAGAGAAGGTTTTTCCTGTCTGTACGCCGGCGTTTATTGAAGCCAATCCAGCTGCCTGCACCCTAGAGGGGTTGATGCAACAACCACTGCTTGAGTTGGATGCTAAGTTCTGGAACGCAAAATGGTGGTCTGCGGTGGACTGGCCATTCTGGTTAGATCAACAAGGCTTGGGCGCTAAAGCGGTAACCGCTGAGATGTCTTTCAGCCATTTTCCAATGCTGCTTGATGCAGTATTACAGGATGTGGGTGTCGGTCTTGGTTGGTGTCATTTGGTGCAGAATCTATTAGATGAAGGGCAGCTGATTCGCCCAGTGAGAGAAAGCTATTCGGCACCAAGTCGAAAACATTATTTTGTCTGTCGGAATGACCTGGTGGATAAGCCAGAGATAAAGTTATTACGTCGCTGGCTGCTGGAACAAACCGCAATTTTCAGAACTGAAGAACTTATCTAAAAGGTTAGTCTGGACTTCTTTCCATAAAACAACCGGTAATGCTTATTACCGGTTGTTTATGACTGGAAATTAGAAAGGCAACGGTAACTTAGCCGTCCTGCCGCCATCAACGACGAAGGTTTGTCCGGTTACAAAACCTGCCTCAGCAGACGCCAGAAACGCCACCATATTACCGATATCTGACGGTTCACCGGTGCGTCCGATCGGATGCATAGCATGTAGATCCTGTCGGGCTTGCTGTGGGTTATCCTGAGCATTGATGTAGTCATTGCTTAGGTCGGAGTTGATCCAACCTGGAGCGATAGTATTACAACGAATCCCGTCCTTACCCAGATCCACTGCCAGAGCGCGGGTGAAGCCATGAACGCCAGCTTTTGAGCCACAGTAGGCGGCATGGTAAGGATTAGCACCAATGCCTTCGATAGAGCCGATATTGATGATGCTGGCAGCACCTTTGGCTCGCATCTGTTCCAGTACTGCCTTGGCAAGGAATACCGGTGCCCGCATATTGACGATCATCATCCGGTCCCAGTTTGCTTCATCCATATCCTCGATGTGTTGCTCGAACATAAAACCGGCGTTATTTACCAGAATATCGGCGCCACCTAACTCAGCAGCTGTGGCAGCGATCTGATAAGGTGCGTCTTTTTCCATCAGATCAGACTGTATAAAAAAAACATTTTCACGACTGCTCAATTCAACATCCAGCGCTTGGCGCTGTGCGATCAGTATTCTGGCGCCTGCGGCCAGTAGTCTTTCAGTAATGCCACGACCGATACCTCGGCCACCGCCTGTGACGATGGCGAGTTTATTTTGTAAATTCATTCTAAATCCTCAACCGGATACTGGTTTTGCTCCGGTTACTTCAATGGTTTCACCGGCGATATAACGGGACTGGTCTGACGCTAAAAATGCGATCACATCGGCGATATCTTCTGGCTCGGCAATACGACCTAAAGGTACCGTCTTATTCAGTTCTTCTACTGCCTTATCAGGATCAAGGCCGCGGCGTTCAAAGCCGCTACGAATCATCGGTGTATTGATTTCGTGGGGGCAGACCGCGTTTACCCGGATTTGCAGTGGTGCACAATCACGGCCCAGATTTTTGGTCAGTGCTGCGACTGCGCCTTTACTAGTGCAATAGGCAACGTGGGCAGGACCTGGATGGGTGCCCCAGACGGAAGAGGTATTAACGATGGCCCCGCCGCCGCGCTTTTTCATATGGGGGATAGCCGCGCGGCACAGGTAGAAGACTGCGTTGAGGTTGACGTCTATCGCCAGAGACCACATATCATCAGTAGTTTCCTCTATAGTGCCCCGTGGAATGATACCGGCATTGTTAAGTAAAATATCCACACCGCCAAAAGTCTCTACAGTGGCTTCGATCAGTTGAGCGCAGTAGTTCTTATCCCGCAGGTCACCGGCATAAAAGGCAACGTCAGCACCTGTATTACGAGCCTCTTCTGCAACTTCGCGACAAATGGCTTCGTCCATATCGGCAATCATGACGCGCGCCCCTTCGCTGGCAAACAGCTTTACCAGAGTGCGGCCAACGCCACCGGCACCTCCAGTGATCACAGTAATCTGATTTTTGAATCGCATTATTTTTATCCTCGTTAATCGCAGTGCTCAGGTTTGATACAGCCGATGATGCAATAACGGAGATACAGGGGACAAACGATCTTTAGTGAGCTTTCAGGTAATTTCTAGTTAAGTAAAGGCTACCCGTGGTTCAGGGGCTAGAACTGTCACACAAATTCGACTAGGGATACTGTTATTAAGTCCTGCTTATTGAGCGATATCGATAATCAAAGCCGTCCGGCCGCATAATCGCCACTATCTGCTCGTTTGGCTCAATTTGAGCGGCTTAGGATGTGATTATTTGGATTATTTCATCGAGATAATTCAATCTATCAATCCGTTTGTTACGCCACTGACTCTTGCTGCAGTAATAAGAGGAATTGAGGGAGCGTTTAACACGATTTCAAAAATATAAATTTAAGAGCCTCTCACCCTGCAGTTTTAGATTATGAGAATCGCCTGTATTGTTAAAATATTATTAACTTTGCTTTTGTATTCTAAAAATTTATGCAGGTTGGATTTGTTGCGGCTTCTAATGACATTAATCTGGCTAAGTGAGCCGTTCTCGAATAGCTACGGGGGGAGAGCAAGAGCAGGATTACTTCATTTCTGACAATTACATTTTGAGTGTAGCTATTAGGGCCGGATGCCTTTACCTTACAGAGCAGATATTCTTCTGCAAACGACAAGCCTCAATTAAGGCGGTTCTTGATTAATAAGCGGATACTTAAGGACATTGCTTAAATACTTTGTGGCGGCATTGGCTACAGATATCGGAGTTAAAGCGGGGTGTAAGGCCGGCTAGCGCATCATCAACGGTTGCATAAAAGTTCTCTTCCCCCAATTTATCAAGGAAGTTCAATGCGGCTAGTTCGTCTTTTACGGTGTTTTTAAGGGCACAGAAACTAAGGCTGAAACCTTTTTTCTGAAGCAGCTTAGCTTCTTTTAGTAGCATCTCCGCTCCGGCGAAATCGATAAAGTTGATGCCGCTGCAGTTAATCAGAATATGATTTTGACCATGATTCTCTTCACTAAAGCGCTGCATATTCTTTTGGATATGATCCACTGCGCCAAAAAAGATAGAACCATCAATCCGGATGATTTTAAGTTGCGGGCATTCCGGTAACTGAAAACGTTGGACGCTGCGTAGATCCGTTCCCTGTGAAATCGATTTTGGGGCGACCTCCATGATGGTAGGGGTAGAGGTACGTTTCAAATAGAATATCAGTGAGATTAGTACGCCGAGATAGATTGAAAACTCTAAGGCGACGATGAGCGTCGAGCCAAAGGTTACCAGTAGAATCGATGCTTCCTGTTTATTGCTGTGAAGAATCTGCCGAATATGTTGAATATCAATTAAATTCCAAGCGATCAGCAGTATTGCGCCAGCCATTGCTGGTAAGGGCAAATAGCGGGTGATATGCGGTGCGAAAAGTAGGATTAATACTAAAATAAGTGCGGCAAACATCCCCGCTAACGGTGTTTTGGCCCCTGCATCATAATTCACGCCACTGCGGGTGAATGAGCCCGAGCTGACAAAACAGGTAAAAAAACTGCCAACCGTATTGGCTAAGCCTTGACCGATAAATTCTTGATTGCCGTCGATACGCTGTCCTGAATGAATCGCAATAGCCCGTGCAATGGCAACGGCTTCGACCAGCCCTAGAATGGCGATCGCTAAAGCGCCGGGTAGTAAAGCACTGAGGGTGTTGGCGGATAAGTCAGGCAGGAAAAAAGTCGGCAGTTGGCCGGATAATTCTCCCACCATCGGCACCCCTTGGGTTTCGCCTTTTAAGAGCCAACAACACAGGCTGCCTATAATCATACCGAACAGCATGGCGGGGATTTTCTTACTGATTTTCTTGATCAATAGGGTACTGAGAATGGTGACCAGAGCGATACTGAGTGAATAACCATTAAAAGATGACAGATGATCAAATATAAAGTCCCAGTCCGCGTAAAAAGGCATACCCGAAGGGACAGCCAGCCCGAGAATATGCTTAAACTGACTAGAGGCGATAAGAATCGCGGCACCGGCGGTAAAACCAATCACCACGGTATGAGAGATAAAATTGACCAACGTGCCCATCCGGGCGAGGCCAAAGCCAAATTGAAAGAGACCAGCAAGTAAGGTGAGAGTCAGCACTGCGGGTATATAAGCATCGGTGCCTTGAGGCACAATATTGTTGACCACGCTGAGCACAACGATAGAAATAGCGGCGGCAGGTCCCGAAATCATATGTCGAGATGAACCAAATAAGCCGGTAATAATGGGCACAATGATAGCGGTGTACAGTCCGAACTCTGGCGGTAAGCCGGCAATCATGGCATAGGCGACACTCTGAGGTAACACCATAATGGCACCGGTAAGCCCAGCGAGAAGGTCTGCGATGAGTGACTCACGGTTGATACGACGTCCCCAGACGAGAAACGGCATCCAGTTTTGCACAGTGCGATATGCAGGGCGTTTAGAACGATCAGAAGTCACAGTTTTATGGCTCATACTTGCTATCGGCTTATCATTTTTTGGGTTGGTCGGACGGGCTGTTGGTGTGTACCTAAGCTGAGGCAGACATCATACGAAAGCCTTGCCATCATGAAAAACGATATTAAATGGCTGCTATGGCCAAAAAAACAGGATGTCTGACCTGGTTAGTACAGCAGTAAAGTAACTGGAATGATCACGTGAGACTCATATTCGCAGGCCACTATTAATACCGTTTAATGTTTGCTTTTAGTACTCATCAAAAAGAGAGGTTAGTGTATGCAATAAGGGAAAAGGGGGCGCGTTGTCAACGGCCCCCTTTTATTGAAGACCTTAATCATTAGAAAGTTTTTTTAATATCAACACGGTAAGTATCATATTCGGTTGTGCTGCCATTAAAGTCCATATATTCAAAGCCAACCTGTACAGTCTTGGTTAACTGGCGATAATAGTTGAGGTAGCTACGGTCTCCTTCGCCAGTGCCGATGGGGCCGTCGATTTCCGCATGTTCATGGATTGCGCTAACCCAGTTGTTTTTATCAAAGTTATAGCGGACAGAGCCAGAGGTTACTGTACCGTCAACGCCATCATCATAGTTATGCCCTAAGCGAAAGCTGACCTTGCCTAATTGATAACGGGCACCGAGAGCGGCACGCCATTGGTTTTCGTCGCTGGTATCTTTATAAGATGCGAGCGCGATAGACGCGGCAAAGGGACCTTTGTTGTTATAGGCTAAGCGGCCAGCATAAAAGAAATCCGTCGATGATTCAGTTCTTAAGGGCTTATCTGCTTTCTCAACAGCAATTTTATAGCTAAAGCCTTCGCCAAACTTTTGTCCGTAGGCTATTTGTGGATTACGTTCGAGAGGGTTTGACGAGTGAATGTACCCAGTACTCGGCACTAGTGGCGCGGGCATCGCATCATCTACTGACTTGTGGTACGCCTCAAAATTACTGAAGGTACTCAGTGTTTGACCAAAGGTCCAGCCATTCCAGTTTATAACTGCATGACGAATACGGGGGACTAAATCTTTATCTTTTGTTTTGCCCGCGAAATCAAACTCGAGACGCCCCGTGGCTTTGCCCTCTGGGGTATCGGTTGAAGTTCTCAGATCAACTCGGGTCCGTCTGGCGGTCATATCAGAGACACTTCCAGCACCTTTTGTGTCCTGAACCGTTGTTTCTAGCTCTACAAAGCCACCAACTTTCCATTCAGTATCATTAATTTTTCCTGATAATCCAGCGAAGGCGGTAGAAGAGAGTGCTGTAGCACCGATGAGTATGCTGGCTTTAGTGAGTGTTTTTACATTCATCATGACTAAACCTTTGTTGTTTTTGTAGTTGAACTAGACCGCTTGACTGACAATTTGATGTTTCAGTACGTCACAATCGGTATGCCATTTCAGGTTGAAGGGGTCCTAATGGATATCGATGATCTAAGTTGTCTAAGCAACAATTATGCACTTAATAGATGTCTGGTCAACAAATAAAATTAACTTGTTAAGCTTGTTGATCAGTTTTCATTCATTTTTTCTAGCGATTTTCACAATACAAAGAAGGCTTTATATGTTTTAGAGTATTGCATTGTTCTTTTAAGTTGTTGTTATATATATTAAATTTATTTAATTGCTTTAGATTTATATTATCTGTTGTGTTTTTTTTGATACTTCTTGAAAAATAGTTGTTTTAACAATCTGTTTTTTTGTGTGGTTATAACTGGCTTTTTAGAGGTAATGACAAACAACGAGGCTGTTGTCGCGTTGTTTGTCATCAAAAGGTGTGTTGGTTATCGGGTCGTCTTTAGCTTTTTATATGAGGGGGTAAAAATTAGGGGTTGGTGTCCATACACCTACCAAACGCCAAACAACATCCCTTTGTTTCGGTATTTATTAGTGCGTTGTTCAACTGTCTGGTTACTGATAGTGGTACGCATTTTTAGGTGTCGTAACCAAGAATTGAGTGCGGTTTCCATTAGTTCTCTAACGTTTGCATGCTCATCGCAACTGCCTAGGTCAGATAGCTCCTGTGGATCATTGAGCATATCAAACAGTTGTGGCCGGAAGTGTTCATAATGTATGTATTTCCAGCGCTCATTTCTGACCATCAATGCGCGGGTTTCATCAGCTTTCATATCAAGCTCAAGACGCGCTGCACGCCATGCATAATCAGCCTCACTGAAGACAAAGGAACGCCATGAATCGATAGGCTTGTTATGTAAGTGGTCGAGTAGCGAGCGTCCTTCCAAAATATGATCGTAGCTTGGTGCGCCGGCAAAATCTAAAAATGTAGGTACAAGGTCGATTGATTCCACAAGATCATTGGAGATGGTTCCACGAGTGGAATCGGCATTACGAGAGGGATCGGCAATAATCAGTGGAATCCGTGCACTGGCTTCATGAAAAAGTTCTTTTTCTCCGAGCCAGTGGTCGCCAAGATAATCACCGTGGTCAGAGGTGAGCACGATGATGGTGTTATCGAGTTCTCCTTTGTCTTCTAGGAAGGCAACCATTCGTCCAATATGATCGTCTACTTGCGTAATCAGGCCCATATAGGTCGGAATGACGTTGTTGCGAACCTCCTCTTTTGAAAACTCGACGGATTCTTCATGGTGCATAAAGGCTTCTATGACCGGATGTACATTATCGAGCTCATTCTGGCTGCGGCAGGGGGGAATAACATCATCTACGTTGTACATGTTGTGGTAAGGGGCGGGGGCGATATAAGGCCAATGGGGTTTGATGTAGCTCAGATGTAAGCACCAAGGTTGATCACCTGTTTCTTCAATAAAGGCCATCGCTCGATCGGTGGTGTATGCCGTTTCTGAGTATTGTTCGGGGATACGGGCAGGTAAATGGCTATTACGCATATACCAGCCACTTAGGATCTCGCCGTCTGCACCCTCTGCTGCGTTTGTCCATTCATGCCACGGGTTTGCGCCTTCGAAACCCTGTTCTCTGAGGTATTTATTGTATTTTAGTTCCGGGTTAACTATCTGATCAGGGTGAAGACCATCATCTCTTTCATAGGGTTCAAAGCCACACTGACTGATTAATACACCTCGTGAAGAATTTGGATCTACGCCTAGACGAGACATTCCCTCTTCATCTCGCCGCATATGGGTCTTACCGACAACCGCAACACGGTAGCCTTCAGGTCTTAAATAATCACCTAATCCACGTTCGCTTAATTTTAATGGCACATTGTTATAGCTTGCCCCATGACTGAATGCATATCGGCCCGTGTAGAAAGACATTCGAGATGGGCCGCAAACGGGGGCCTGGCTATAGGCTCTGGAGAAATTCATTCCCCGCTGCGCTAACTTATCGATATTCGGTGTTTTTATCGTGGGGTGGCCGTTACAACCTAGGTAATCAGCACGTAGCTGATCAGCCATAATAAAGAGTATGTTTGGTTTTTTTTTCATCTCGGTCTTCTCTAAAAAGCTGTTCAGGGAGGGATGATCAATTAATTTAATTGTTAAGACAACTATTTTTATCACTCTATGATCTGGATATCAAATGTGGATTTTGCATGATTGTGACTGTGATGGATTCGGAAGGAGGCTCCGTTATCGCTTAAACCTAAGCAGAGCGGTCTATTGAGAGGGGGTTATCTTAAAATATTTATTTTAAGTTGTTCTACCAACTATAAAACTATTGGGCCTGGTAAATGCTGATATTCAGATAGCAGTGGCTTTGAATGCGTATACTTTCGATTCGGTAGCAACTGACCACATAATATTAATGTGCATAGGTCTTTTGGTAGGCTGTGGCGATTCACTATTAATATATATTTATCAATTAGTTATTTGTTTTTTCGGATCGTATTTAGTCATTTATCCTCGATTGTCTCTGTGTTTGTAAATGGTAGTCCATCTGTTGAAGTAGCTCTGTCTATGTTTGGCTCCATATATGAGATTGCTTGAAAGTCATCTTAAGACTTAGACTTGTGTAAATTATTTAGTTGTTTTAACATCTAATTATTGGCGATAGATACTCTCAATCTATCGCGTACTCTTCAGGCTAGAATAACAAACGGATTAGATGACATGACAAAGCGAATGACGGGTGGCGAAGCGATTATTCAGTCGGTTGTCGAGAATGGTGTTGATACTGTTTTCGGTATACCTGGTGCGCAAATCTATCCTCTGTATGACGGGATTTTTAAAGCCAACCTAAATTTGATTGTACCTCGACATGAGCAGAGTGCTGCCTATATGGCGATGGGGTATGCCAAATCTACGGGTAAAACGGGTGTGTTTTCCGTTGTGCCGGGACCTGGGATTCTCAACACCACCGCTGCACTGGTGACTGCAATGGGCGGCTGCGCCTCTATGGTGGGGCTGACCGGTCATGTGCCAACTTCTTTTCTGGGTAAGGGCCGTGGCCATCTGCATGAGTTGAGTGATCAAGCTGGCACGCTGAAAACATTAATTAAAGATGCCGTACATATCGATCATAACCAATCTATTTCTCGGCAGGTAAATGGTGCTTTTCATACTGCACGAAGTGGGCGGCCTGGGCCGGTCACAGTTGAAATGTGCTGGGATACGATGGCGGCGGATTATGATGTTGCCATTGAAGCTGCGGATCAGACTCCAGTGTATCCGGCTATTAACCTTGACGAAGTTAATGCTGCTGTTGAGTTGTTGGCCGGAGCTAAAAAACCAATGATTATGTGCGGTTCGGGCGCACAACATGCGGCTGAAGAAGTGATGGCGCTGGCTGAATTATTGAATGCACCAGTGTCTGCTTTCAGAAGTGGACGAGGGATTGTACCGGAAGACCATCCACTGGGGGTTGCGCCGGTTGCAGCCCGAGAATTATGGGACGATGTGGATGTATTAATTGGCTTAGGCACACGTCTAGAGATGCCCTATATGCGCTGGCAAAACTATCTTGAATATAAACAGAAACCTGATGGTGGCCCTAAGCTAATTCGTGTCGATATCGACGCACATCAAATGGAAGTGTTTATCCCAGACGTCGGTGTGGTTGCTGATACGGCTGAAGTCTGCCGGTTGCTGGTGGATAAATTGGCGAATCGTGTTTCACCGGATGCCAATCGCATCGATGAGATTGCTACTGCTAAAGCAGTTGCTTGGGATGCCATTCAGAAGCTTAGTCCGCAGTTGGATTACTTTAATGTTATTCGTCAGGTTATGCCTAGAGATGGTTTGTTTATTCCTGAGCTATCGCAGATGGGCTTTACGGCCTACACCGGAGCTTTGCCTATTTTAGGTGCTAGAACCTTTATTGAAGGTGGTTATCAAGGAACTCTAGGATACGGTTTTCCAACAGCTCTTGGGGTTAAGGTGGCCCATCCGGATAAGGCAGTATTGTCTATTTGTGGTGATGGAGGCTTTATGTTCGGCGTACAGGAATTGATAACGGCAGCAGAAAACAATATAGGTTTGGTGACAATCGTATTTAATAATCAGGCCTACGGTAATGTTCGTCGGGATCAGAAAATGGGCTTTGGTGGTCGTCTTTGTGGCTCTGAACTGCAAACGCCAGATTTTGTTAAGATGGCGGAGAGTTTTAACGTTGCGGGTTATCGGGTTACCTCACCAGCAACACTGAAACCGGTGCTAGAGCGTTGTATTAATGCAAATAAACCGGCGTTAATTGAGGTAGTCGTTGAGCGAGGTGCTGAAACCTCTCCTTGGGAGTTTATCCATATGAATAAACGTATTCAGGATAAATAAATAGAGACGAGATATGCGGATGTAAACGTCAGTTTTGACTTTTACTAGAGCGTCAATATAGCTAAACCACCAGAGAGAGCCAATATGAAGCATTATCGGATGACAGTGAATGGGCAGTCGCTGGATAGTCATGAGTCTATTCGTGTTATTAACCCTGCAACGGGTAACGTTTTTGCAACCTGTGCACAAGGGACTGCTGAGACAGTTGAACAGGCGGTTATGGCTGCGCGTCAAGCGTTTCCAGCTTGGAGTAAGTTACCCGATGAAGACCGTCAGGCTTTAATACATCAACTCGGTGATTTGCTTGAAGCGCATAGAACTGAGTTGGCGGAACTACTTACGTTGGAAACAGGTAAGCCATTGGAAGGGCTGAATGGTGTGGGCGCTAATATGGAACTGATGGGCGCGATTGGTTGGAGTCATGCTACTGCTGATTTAACACTTAAGGTTGATACGATTCAGGATGACGATGAGGCCTTAGTTGAGGTGCATCGTAAACCGATTGGCGTAGTTGCCTCGATTACCCCTTGGAACTGGCCTCTAATGATTGCTATCTGGCATATAGTGGCAGCCTTACGAGTGGGGAATACGGTCGTTATTAAACCCTCAGAGAATACACCACTAGCGACCTCTCGATTTGTTGAGTTGGCTAGCACGTTGCTGCCGCCTGGGGTTTTAAATTTAGTGAATGGTTATGGCGATATTGGTCATGCGCTTACAAGTCATGAGGATGTGAATAAAGTTGTTTTCACAGGCTCTACCGGCACGGGCAAGAAAATAATGTCCAGTGGTGCCAGTAATCTCAAACGTATGGTTTTGGAATTAGGTGGTAACGATGCGGCGATTGTATTGCCGGATGTGGAGCCTGCAGCGGTGGTGGCAGACCTTTTTGCGGCGGCTTTTCACAATAACGGTCAGACCTGCGCCTGCTTAAAGCGTCTGTATGTTCATGAAACTCTTTATGATGAAATTTGCTCAGGCTTGGCATCATTGGCGTCCCAAGTGAGAGTAGGTGATGGACTTAATGAGACGACTGCGCTCGGGCCGTTACAAAATCAGATGCAACTTGAAATTGTTGAAGCCTTGGCTGCATCAGCAAAAGCTGATGGTGGACGTTTTCTTGCCGGGGGGAAGCGAATAGAAGGGAATGGCTTCTTCTATCAACCGACTATTGTTGCGGGATTGACCAACGGCAGTGAACTGGTAGATAAAGAGCAGTTTGGTCCCATCTTACCGGTGATTAAATATCACACTATTGAAGAGGCCGTTCAATTGGCAAATGACAACCCTAATGGTTTAGGGGGCTCTGTCTGGTCTTCAGATGAGCGAGCTGCAGCACAAATAGCTGCACAGCTTGAATGTGGTATTGCTTGGGTTAACGGCCATGGTGGTTTACAGCCGGATGCTCCCTTTGGTGGGGTAAAACAATCGGGTATAGGTGTTGAGTTCGGCAGTTACGGGCTTAACGAGTGTACTACGATACAAACGATTAAAGTTCAGCGTTAGTTTCGATTTCTTGGTTTCACCTGTCGATTGGTTCATCCCTTTGGGCAGGTGCTTTTTAATACAAAAGCAATAAGTATGTATTGACTGTCGGGAACGACGAAAACTTTAATTCAGGTGGTATTGTTTGAAGAGCGAACTTTTTAGCCGAAGCCGTGTTTTATCCAAACAGTGAGACTGATACCATAATCTATAGCATCGACCTTCCTGCTGAGCGGGGGCATGCTTCCCTCTATGATCCACCCCATACCGGCTCTTCTGGCCACTGACACTAGATCTATTAGGTCTGCTTTGCCAAATTAAGCCATGCGATACCATCGATAAACACCATCTCTCTTGATTATCCTGCCTTGATCTTATTGGTTCGCATCCTCTGTTTTGCCTCCAGAAACTTACGCTGTCTGTGTCGATTGTTTGACAATAATACTTTATTGAATAACGGTTTAATTGGTCGAGAAGCTATTATCCGCAATCCTAATAGAGTGTTTCACTAAAATGCTCAACCACAAAACCGAGCGTTACCAGAACGTATTATTGATATAGATGAATACCTTTTCAGGTGGATGTTACGTCTCCAATAGAAGGCTTAACCGGCAAACCTTAAGGCGCTTCATTAGTGCTGAAGTTATCGTTTACCGGCATTTTAGGGGTGGCAGTTTTTTTTGGGGGGGGTGGCTGAAAACGCACTTACTCTTGATGACATTTGAGTCGGTTAAATCGATATGCTTTGGTGTCGTTGGTATGCCTGTATTTAAGGAAAGGCACAAATATGTAGGTAGCCGAATGTCATGGGGCTAAGCCGCTAGAGACTAAATTGGTGCTGGGCTCACCTAACACTTTACTGGCGAGATTAATGTGCTTTTCGATCAGGGTTACCTGTTCGCTCGAGCGTTATTGTATCCGCTGAGATGTCGGAATAGCGTTGTGGATAATCGATTATTGCTACTGTGAGATGTAACGAACTAAAGGAGCGACTAGAGGATATTATCGATTGGTCTTTTAGGTCTCTGTCTAGCTCATCGATGGAAAGGCACTGTGGTTAGTGGCTTGATTAATCAGTTTACAATAAAAAAGGCCAGTACAGATCGTTCTGTACTGGCCAAAAATCCCGTTGGTGCGGGGTGCTACTAGGGTTAATTCTTTGAGCTTTTAGCAAAGAAGAAAATGACAAAAACGGACAGTGCTAATAATCCAATAGACGTTGGGCTGTTGAATAAAAACCATGGGTCACCGCCGGTTGAATCGAAAGCTTGTCGGGCACCTGACTCTAACTTGCCTGCAAGCATATAAGCGATAACAAATGGCAGTGGTGAGATACCAGTTTTTCTAAATAGATAACCCAGTACGCCAAAGCCCAATGTATACCAGATAGCATTAATATCGGTTTCTTGTGAATAGATTGCCGTGAGCGAGAGCAGCAATACAATCGGTAAAATGTACTGTTTTGGTGCTCTGGTCATAATGCCCATGGCGCGCATGAAGGCACCGCCAATGGTCCAGTTTAGAAAGTTTGCGAATAGCATGATGGTAAATAAGCCAAAAGCGATCACCAGTTCTGGATTAATCTCTTCTACCGTGAATCTAAAGACTGAGGGGCCAGGATTGAAGCCGCCTATGGTCTCTGTTGCTAGGATGAGAAATACGGCGGCAGCATTACCTGGAATACCTAAAGATAAGACAGGAATCAGATTCGAACCAGACACTGCCGAATTTGCCGCTTCGGTTGACGCGATGCCTTGGATGGCGCCTTCACCAAACTTGGGGTCATCGGCGTGCTTTCTGTTTTGATAAAGTTTTTTACCGGTTGCATAGCCCAGAGTTGCTGCTAATGTCGAGCCGATACCAGGCAGAGCGCCAATAATAGTGCCAATAATGGCTGAATTGCGAATATAGGGCAGAATGATAATAATATCAGAGAGGGTGAGCTTGTTTGATGTTGAGTTAACAGCATTCTGGGGTTTGGTCCGTGGGTATTTATCTAACCATAGTTCTTCAATACCTTTAAATACTTCGCCGATAATCAGTACCCCCAAAATAACAGAGACAATTGGGAAGCCTGATGAAATGGACTCTATATCGCCGGTTAGCCGAGGATAGAAATCCTCACCGGTTCCAATATAAGCGATGAGCATACCTAGGCTCATACTAATAAGTCCTTTCGCGACTGAGTTACCCACAATTGCGGCGATAAACGACAGCGACAAAATGATTAATGCTGTTTTTTCTGGAAAGTCTAGATAGGACTCGACCAAAATGGCTAAAAACGGTGCGCAGGTAAAAAGTACTAGGTCAGAAAAGGTATCACCGGAGACGGATGAAAAATGAGCCACCCGTAGCGCCTTTCCGGATTGTCCTTTGGTGGTCATAGGATAGCCATCGAGAGTGGTCATGTAAGCATCGGGCGTTCCTGGTGTATTAAATAGAATCGCCGGTACTGCTCCTCCGATAGTAGAACCTTTCATAATCCCGATCAAAAAACCCATCACGGGTAGTAACGCATCAGGATTATAGCCAAACACGGAGATGAGTATTGGTAGCGAAACCGCCATTGCCATTGGCCCGGCGAGTCCTGGTGTGGCGCCCACTAAGATGCCTAATAGTAGGCCGCCAAAGACCATCACGATAGTAACTGGGATGCCGATACCGAATAGCTCGAACATGGCTGGGCCTTGAAAGACCGCGAGCACACCCATCCAAATATAATCTAGAGTATCCATCAAAAATCACCATTAGGAGGCAGCAAAATATTATCAAAAGGCACGTCATAGATGAGAATCAGAGTCACTACGGCAGCAAGGGCGATAAACATCGCTTTTAGGCTGAACTTGCGTTCCATCAAACAGATTAGACTGAACAGCATAAAGAGTCCGCCGGTGACATAGCCGATATACTTCCATGGTGCACTATCGCGCAACAGGCGGTAGCTGCTCTCTTCGTTTAAAATCCCCAGTAGCTTAGCCGTTTCGACGATCCAGGTTCCCGACCAATGCATGACATTAATCGTTACGACAAATAGACAGAACAATAGCAGTAGATATTTCATGTTATCGAAAGACAGCTCGATATCGGTATTGGCTCGTAACGATTGAAAGAACAAGAGTAGACCGGCAAAGATTAGTAATGCTGCAGCTATAGAAGGAGCTAATGCGTCACCTAGACGGACTCTTGAACGAACCTTTTCGAACAGGCCCGTTTCAACATCTGCGGGGATCCAAACAAATAAAATTATGCAGCCCAGAGCAATTGTTAAGAGTCCTATTGCCAGATTTGGATTTCTTTTAAACAGGCTGATCATATGATTACCTAATGAAAATATTTGAACAATAATGTGCGATATCGGTTAATTACTGTCGTACGTTGCCAATGGTGATTAGCAAAGTACAACAGTGAATATAGCCCGAGATCGATTACTCTGCAGCGGCGGCTAGCAAGGCTTTAGCGTTAGTTGATGTTGTAGCGAGGCTATTATTGAGTTCGTCACCGACTAATACTGTGGTTTTAGAAAACACCTTGGTAATGAACTGATGTGCTTTGGTTGATGGGTCTTGAACAACTGTGCTTATCGCCTCAGAAAGTGCAATGCGGGCCTCTTCAGGCAGGTTTGCTGGGGCAATAAATAGGAAGTAGCCATAGGCATTGAACCGTTTTAATCCAAGGTCGCTTAACAATGGCGCATCTGGTGAAATGCTCAGCGGTTCGCCAATGGCTGAGGCGAGGTTGACCATGTCTCCGGCGGCAACAGCTTTATTTTGAATGCCTGCAACTAAGCCCACATCGATATCATCGGCATTAATACCGTTCATGACAGCTTTGCCGCCTTTAACACTGATGATATTAAATTCTACATCATTGGCTTTGCCCAATAAGTACGCGAGGTCGGCTAGCATGGGAGCCATAACCCCAAACTTGATTTGTTTACCGGCTTTCGCGTCAGCAATCACATCGTGCATGCTGTTCCAGCCACGATTAGATTTGGCCACAATGCCGGTTTGGAAACTTGCTGTTGAGGCTAGTGGAGTAAAGTCCTCAAGTTTTAACTTAGCTCGAGGCGCTGCTAGCATGTTGTATCCCATCGTTTCAGCAACGACCATCCCGATAGAGGTACCATCATTGGGTGATTTTTTTAGGGACGCGGCCAGGTTTAAGCCGCCTTTTCCGGTCGCTTGTTCCGGAATGACTTGCCAGCCATAACGGGATTCTAGTGCTTCTGCAATGAGTCTCGCTTGCGTATCGGCACCGCCGCCAGCTTTGAATCCAATTTTTAATGTGATGGGGCCTGATGGTTGCCAGTCGGCCATGGCTGAAGTGCTTGTCATACCTAGTAGTAATGAGAATGAGAGGCATAGAGCGGCTGAGAGAAGCGGTAGTTTTTTCATTTTATTCTCGCTTTTATTTCTTATTGTTAAGTTAAAACGTTGAGGTCGCCATTATCAATGGCGTTTTTGTTTAGGTTACTGATTGCGGGCCACGCCTAAGCAATCACGTTGTAAATCAATTTAGATGTTAACTGTTGTTTTGTCAACCAATAATCATGGTGGGGTATGTTGTCAGCATATTAGAGTTAGTATTGTTTTAGATATATTCTAATTTTTTTATAATATATTTTAAATAAATCAAGTGCTTATGTTTGTTTTTATTTGCTCTGAAAGTGTGCTGTTAAATGAATATTAGATCATGTTTAGTCGTTAATTTTACGATTAATTAACTACATATTGTCAATCATAGCAGGTTTATTTGTTGACTAGACAACTTAATGGCTGGTATTTTTAGAGGCAATTGATTGGAAGACTCTTTCTGTTATGAGTGTTTCTGCATACCGTCACTTAAGGAGGTCTTATGCCTGTTAAGAATATTCTGTGCGCATATAACGGAAGCCCAGCATCTGAAGCGGCTTTGAAAGCGTCAATTTTGATGCATAAAAAATATGCGGCACATCTGACTGGTTTTTTTGCTCATGGTTGCTTGAGTGTTGATACCGGGCTGCGTTCATGGATGCCTCAAGCATTATGTGAATCTGTGTTGCAGGTTGAGTCGGGTTTTAATGCGAAAGTTAAGCAGCAGTTTTTGGCCAGTGTTGAAGGTCAGGTTGCGCCGGATAAGTTGCACTGGATCTCTGAGAAAGGCCGTTCAGATGCCACTGTGGCAGAATATGCCCGTTTATTTGATGTTACCGTTGTTGGCCAGTTCGACCCGCTACTCGGCCGTGAACACCTCGAGCTACACCCCGATCAGATCGCCTTAAAAAGTGGCCGTCCGGTGTTGGTGTTTCCAAGGGGGTGGGATCAAAACGAAATACCGGATCATGCGGTGCTCGCTTGGGATGGAAAACGTACAGCAACTCGAGCATTAGCTGATGCCATGCAGATTCTTGAAACCAAAAAAAGGATTACCGTTTTGACGGTGGCAACAGGGAAGGCATGTAAGCCTTTGCAGGGCATCGATGTTGTCGAAGCGTTACGGCGACACGATGTTGAGGTTGAGTTGGTGACTATCTCACCAAAGGGACGCTCGGTTGGCGACAGTATTCTCGATTACTGTGATCAGGTAGGTGCTCGGTTGCTCGTAACGGGGGCTTATGAACATAGTATGTTTAGAGAAGATCTAGTCGGCGGTGTGACGGATACTCTGGTTAGAAAAGCGAATATTCCAGTATTGATGTCACATTAAGAGGTTAATTTATCAATGACCTACAGCACCGTAATAAGCTTGATTGAGTTTGACCCTTTACTCTATTGCATTGCGTTTATAGTGATTGTTTTAGCAACTATTATGCAAAGTGCCGTTGGGATGGGATTTGGCATGCTGGCGGCACCCGTATTCTTGTTGATTGATCCGGCACTAGTACCGGGTGTCATATTGATTATTGGTGTGCCATTAGGCATATGGGTGACTTGGCGAGATCGAGCTTTTGTTGTTGTAAGCGAGTTGAAGTCAGCACTTATCGGCCGTTTAGTTGGATCGTTGGTTGCGGCGCAATTAATGGCGTCATTGCTTAGCCCCGAGTCTTTTAAGGTGCTTTTTTCGGTTGTAATTCTATTGATTGTACTGCTGAGCATCTTTCGTATATCGCCAGTGTTGAGTCTTCGCAATCTTTTCGCTGCAGGTCTAGTCTCTGGTATTACCGGAACAGTTGCTGGGCTTGGAGGCCCGCCTATGGGATTGATTTACCAGCATGGTTCGGGTGAAAAAGTAAGAGGTACATTGAATGCGATTCTTGCTTTTGGTGGTGTTGTCTCGTTGGTTGTGCTGGTGTTTTATCACTTAATTACCTTGAAAAGCCTTGTCTATGCCGTGGGGTTATTGCCTGGACTGTTGATCGGAATGAAAATGGCGCCTCTGGTTGAGCACTTTGTTAATCAACGTTTCAGACCTGTTATTTTAGGCGTTTGTGGCCTGTATGCGATATTCACGTTGGTGACGGCGATTTATTAAGTATTTGGGCGCTAAATTTCTTTATCTACACATAGCGCTCGTATGAGCAGGCAAGCGATAAATGTTGCGGTCAGTACTTAATTAGGTGATAATAGTTGTCAAGACAACTTAAATATAGTGTTGATTGCTTTCCTTAACAGCGCCTTTCTTAATTTATTTGCTATCTGGTGAATCATGGAAAACACAAATTTAGTCATATTATTGTCCGATGAGCACAGCCCTTTGGTCTCTGGTTTTCGTGATGATCCTTTTGTGTCTACGCCAAACCTAGATCGCTTAGCAAATCAGGGAACGCACTTTACAGCGGCTTACAGTAATTCACCTATTTGTGTGCCTGCTCGTGCAGCGTTAGCGACCGGTTTGCATACTCATCAGAATGAGTACTGGGATAATGCCTTTGGCTATGATGGTAAGAAAAGATCATGGGGTCATGTGCTTCAGCAAGAAGGTGTGAGGGTCGAATCGATAGGAAAGCTTCATTATAAAAGTGCAGAAGATCCTTGTGGTTTTGACCAGCAACATTTGCCGATGCACGTTAAAGGTCCAGGAATGCTCTGGGGATTATTACGTAACCCGCTTCCTGTATTTGAAAAACAAGCGGGAGGCATGCTTAGGCCTATTGGGGCTGGTTATTCGGAATACAATCAATATGACGAAAGCATCACTGCGAAAGCCTGTCATTGGCTTGAGCAGGTGAGTCGTGAAAACACGGAGAGACCTTGGGTTCTGTTTGTTGGCTTAGTTGCGCCTCATTTTCCATTGACCGTCCCCGAATCATTTATTAAACCCTATTTGGCGATGGACCTCCCCGAGCCGAGATTACGTCCAGAATCTGGTTATGTACGCCACCACTGGGTGGCTGATATGGCTTACAGCCAACCGGTAGATGAAAGCCTGTCTGCTGATGAGCGAAGAATGGCGTTGGCTAGCTACTATGGCTTGATCTCATTTATGGATCGTCAGGTGGGCTTGATTCTTGATCAGCTAGAAATGACGGGTTTGGTAAATAATACCCGAATCATTTATAGCAGTGATCATGGTGACAATATGGGGGTTCGAGGCTTGTGGGGTAAGTGCACTATGAATGATGAGTCGGCGGGGATTCCGATGATTATTAGTGGCCCAGGCATCCCCAGAGGGCATAAAGTCGATACGCCAGTTACGCTGGTGGATTTATACCCGACGGTATTGGAGGCGGTCGGGGTAGAAGACCGAACCCCGGATCAATACGATCGTAGCCATAGCCGCTCGTTGTTACAAATGGCAAATGATTCCGATGACGCAGACCGCCTTATATTAGCTGAATATCACGCAGTGGGCTCTCGCTCTGCTGCCTATATGCTGCGCAACAAGCGGTATAAGTATATCTATTACCTCGATTACGAACCTGAGTTATTTGATATGCAGAATGATCCAGGCGAGGAGGATAACCTTGCCGGCTTAGCTGAACATGCAAAAACTCTTATGTTTTTTGAGCAAAAGTTAAGAAGTATGCTCAGCCCAGAAGCGATTGATGCCAAAGCAAAGTCAGATCAGGCAGCTTTGATCGAACAATATGGAGGTCGCGAGGCATGTCTTGAGGGTGGACCAAAAGGGGCGACACCGGTACCAACGTTGAGGCCTCACGAGCAATAAATATGATCGAGGCATTCGTTTAGGGTTGATAGGGAATCCGGATTGACTGACTTTACGCGATGGCTATTTAGCTGGGCGTTTTAACCATTATTAGTATTTAGGTTTTAATTATGACAACACTAAAAAACTGTTTCAATATTGATGATCTTGGACGTCTGGCTAGAAAGCGTCTTCCGGTTCCGGTGACTGATTATGTGGAAGGAGGCGCTGATGATGAGGTGTCGTTGGCCAATAATATCTCTGCATTTAGTCGTTATCAAATTGTGCCTAAGGTGCTACAGGATATCAGTGCGCTGACCACTGCGACAGAGGTGATGGGCTGCAAGATACCGCATCCTTTTTATATTTCGGCAACCGGCTTCTCTGGCATGATGTGTCCAACGGATGCTGAATTAGCGGGAGTTCGAGCTGCAGCATCTCGTCGCACGTTATACACAGCATCTACTTTTTCCAATCTGCCACTTGAGGATATTGCCGAGGCTAGCCCATGCAACAAGTTATTTCAGGTGTATGTTCTTAATGATCAAGCATTGAGTAGTAAATTATTGGAACGGGCTGAGAAAGCGGGATATAAAGGTCTCTGCTTAACAGTGGATACGGTCGTGGGGGGGAATCGCGAACGGGATGCCCGAAGTGGGTTGGCTATTCCGCCGCGACTAACCTTGAAGTCAATGTTTCAGTATATGATGCGTCCAGCATGGACGATTAAATACTTGTTGAGTTCGAACTCAATGTCATTGGGGAACTTCCCCGAGTTGCCACAACCATCAATGGGTGACTCCCAAGCCTTTACGCAAGCCCTTGGCACGCTGTTCAAAAAAGACCTAACTTGGGACGATGCGAAGAAGATGATTGATAGCTGGGAAGGGCCCTTTGCCATTAAGGGGATTATGTCAGTCGCTGATGCGCTTAAAGCAAAAGAGGTCGGAGCAACTGCCGTGATTTTATCGAATCATGGTGGGCGTCAACTTGATGGTACACCGGCGCCAATTGAGCTTGTTGAAGAGGTTCGCGCCGCTGTTGGTCCTGATATGGAAATTATAGTTGATGGCGGTATTCGTCGTGGAACCGATATTTTTAAAGCGATTGCGTTAGGTGCTAATGCCTGCAGCATTGGTCGAGCCTATGTGCGGGGGCTATCAGCTGGCGGGCAGGAAGGCGTTGAGAAAGCATTAGATATTCTCACGTCTGAATTTGAGCGTTGTATGATCTTAGCCGGTTGTTCTTCACTGGAAGAAATTGGTCCTCAGCATATTCGCAAACGTATTAATGATTGATCAAGCAACTATTTTTGAAGCCCTGCTCATGTAGGGCTTTTTTTTGGGATAAAAATGAGTTATCTATATGAAAAAAATAGAGTTATAAGTTAACGTTGTTTCAGGTTATATGTTGTAGAGTCGAAATAGGCGTTTCTGTTTTCTGTTTTATTTGTTGTTCAACCTTCTATTCTTACCGCTTTTATCATTGGTCTTCTGTTCAACTGTCTTTAAACTCTGTTGAAATGTCATCTTTCGTTAGTTTATAAGAAAAATAGTATCGGTGTTATAGATTAGTTTTTTTAATGTCTTAAGTAAGAATAGCTCGCTTTTTATACGTAGAAATAGAGGTATTATCAAGTTATTGAATAAACTCAAAAGTGGTCACTATATGGATAATCATAACCGAAATATGATGAGGGTGTTGCGTGCTAATCCTGAACTACGGCAACAACTTATAAACCTAAGAAATCTGGGGCGTGCGGGCAAACGAGTATTGGGTTATATCACCCGTATTTTAACACTGCGTTTACCCTTTCTAGCTCATCCTTCCTACCACCTGCATGGCTGACAGATGCTTCTAGCTGTTCGAGTTTAGTTTTGCCATAGTGTCAGAGGTCGTGGGAATTACCGCACAGGTTTGAGTAGTTTAAGGGCTTTTAATGTGGGAGTGCTTAAACAAGTAGTTAAAAGGCAGGGTGGATATCCACCCTGTGAATCGATTTGCTAGTCGTTTAGGCAGGACCTGATGGCGTTCCAAGTGGCAACATATCATCGGGTCTAGCGTTAATCATATCGGTTAATTCTTGCTGCACTGATTTGTAATCGGGATTGTCGAAAAGGTTTTGCATCTCATGAGGATCATTAACCAGATCATACATTTCACCAGCGCCTGATTGTTGTTCAAGAGTTAGCTTATGGGTTTTGGTTCTGGCCAGTCGCAGGGTTAGGTTTAAACCGATACGTCCTGGTAACAGGTCCCATTCGTTTAAGGCGAAATCACGGGATGCATTGTCTGTTTCAATTAACGGGCGTAGCGATTGACCATGCTGCTCAGATAGTGGAGACGCATTGGCATAGTCAATGAGTGTCGGACTCAAATCCATTGTTGATACGGGCTCGCTTACCACTTTATTGCTTGGTACGCCTGGGCCTTTGACAATCATTCCAACTCTTAACAAGCCTTCATAATGAGCTGGTCCTTTTAGATAGAGACCGTGATCACCCATCAAATCACCGTGATCGGTGGTGAAGATAACGATGGTATCTTCTTCTAGCCCGGACTCTTGAAGGCTCAGTAGTATTCGTCCTACATTATGATCAATCAGAGAGATCATGCCGTAGTAATTGGCGGTCATCTCTCGAAGTTGCTGATCGGTTTGTGGGTCAATCCGGCTAAATTCTCGCCGAACTCGTCTTGACTCTGCAGTACCACCTTTAGGGTCTGTTTCGACGGATGCACGGTGCCACCAAGGGCGTTTGTCAAAATCCCGGGTTCTATGTTCTGGGATGTCTACTTCGTCGGGGTGGTGCATATAGCACCAAGGGGCAGGCGCATCGAAAGGATGATGGGGGTCGGGGATAGAGGCCCACATGCAAAACGGTTGATCGCTTTTTGCCGCGTCTTTAATGTAATCGATAGTTCTATCTGCAACCCAGGTAGTGTTATGAAAGGCTTCTGGTAGGGCTGAATTGAATGTTTGTGCAGCCGTTGATATTGGCGGCAGTTTTGTATGGTATTGCTCAATGCGTCGTTCGCCCATGCCGTTGGCATGGAAAAAACGCTCATAGTGTTGGCCTTCAGGAGGCTTATTGGGAAGAAAATAGTTATGGCCGGTCATCATCAGCTCAACATGCTGGAAGCCCATATAGGGGCCGTTCCAGTTTTCAGACATGGAGCGAGTTGTGGTGGTGCATTCCGGTGTACCGGTCGGCTGAAACGTATGATAGGTCGCAAAATGGGCTTTGCCAATAAAGCTTGTGTTATAGCCTGCGGCTGCGAGTGCGCCGGCAAATCCTTTTTCGCCGATTGCCGGGTTGAGGTCGATCCCATTGTCATGCACGCCATGAGTTCTTGGCAGAAGCCCCGTTAAGATTGATGCGCGCGATGGCTGACAGACAACATTGGGAGTTATACAGGCGTTGAAACGCGTACCCATACTGGCCATCTCATCTAGATGGGGAGTACGAACTTTTCGGCCTTCAAATCCATAACAATCTCCTCGATGCTGATCGGAGGTGATGATTAATATATTGGGTTGTTTTTTTTGCATGTTATGTAGCCTCTACATCCTTCAGATTAATACGGGCTCCTAAGAAATTTCATAAAAGATAGCGGAGTGTATTGATAGATATTATGTTGTCTTAACAACAAAAAGTGTAGTTGGTTAATGGTTGTTTTGTCAACAATATTTTTTGATATGAAAATGATTGAATAAAACATCATTATGGTTGAGAGAGGCGCTAGCGGTAAGGTGTATTAACGAAGGAGGGGATGGCCGAATAACAGCGAGGTACAGGCGCATTGCGCGCCTGTGATACGAGCGTTTTACTTTTCTTCAGCTTCTTTCAATAGAATATCTGATTGCCCTTGCAACTGTTCAACTAACTCAAATAGCATGGCTGTTTCGCCAGGGGTGAATTTTTCCAGTAAGAGCTCATGGCGTCTAACGCTTTGAGTGTAAAGTTGTTGCTGTAACTCTCGACCTTTATCCGTTAATGCAAGCTTTACACGACGGGCATCTTTTTGATCGGGCATTTTGGTAATCATGCCCTGTTCTAATAAACTGTTGACTGATCGGCTAATCCAGCCTTTATCGATTTTAGTCAGGTTGGTGATTTCTGAGATTGAAACGGTCGTGTTCTGGGCAATTACCGCTAAGATTCGATGGTCGGTAATACCGATGCTGAAATCTTTTTCGAGTTCAATGCTAACAGCACGGGTAATAGTGTTGGCCAAGGTGGTAAGTTTAAACGCGATTAATTGTTGTAGCTTTAAATAGTTGAGACTTGAGTTGTCCATGTTTTGAGCCTAAACGCTATTTATTGATAGCTGATATAAAGATATATCGCCGTATTATGTTGTTGATATTAACGAAATATCGTTGTTATAGCTAACTAATTTAGGCGTTACATGTTGTTAAATAGAGCTCAGATCAATGTGAATATCTCGACGCTAGGCACGTTGTGAATAAGCCCCTCCTCCTAGGGTGCTCTAAGAAAACGATTACATCACATTATCTTAAGGCTGGAAATGGTCAGCGCCCATATACACTCTCCACGATACTGGGGGTTCATTGCATGCCGAACGGGTACAGTCTGAGAGCCCGTAAAGGATATACGTTTACGAAATTACTGCTATGCGTACTCTTGCTGGGGGTCCCTCGATTTGGCCTACGCAATCATTATGAACTTCCCTCATGTGCTAGAAGGCAAAGGTTTAGCTCGAAAGTTATTCGCAGAAGAGACGTTAGCGAATTAAGTAAACCTGGGCTTTTATCACTGGTTCCCTAGATTCCAGAATGAGAATGTTTGTTACAGATTGATTATATGTAAAATCCTAATTCTGTTTCTCATAAGGGGCGGTTTTTATTCGTAGTAGTCGATGTAGTATGGCGTTTTCCACTGAGGCAAGAGCGGTTGCCTAGTGAGCTATCGGGAGCAAAACTGACTATGTCACTCAAACAATTACAGCGTGCACGGGCTTTAGATCTGCCTTCGAGAGCAGCAATGCTTTACCGCGAACCGTCAGTACAGCAGTTTTGGAATAAAAATCGAGAATTACTCAGCCATGCGTGGAAAGAGTGGGAGGGCGATGAGAAAGGTAATTTGATTCCTCTGGACAGCTCGCTGCTGAATAAAGATTTGAACAATGCGGTTATGCTGGCGTGGGAACATCCAGAGAAAGAGCTTGGTGTGCAAGAACTGTGGCAGGAAGTTGCTCCTGATGTTTTTCAGTGCCAATTCTTCGACCCGGATCGTCTTGCAGATTTACGAGGCTATCTAGACCATGTATGGGATGCGCAAATTCCGTTAAGACCGCCCTATGGTATTGTGCTCAACCGGGGCGGAGCGATGCTTGATCGCCGATCTGAGGGGTATCTTGCAGCACCAAGTTTTCAAGCCTTTTATGGTGAACTGCTGAATACCTATATGCGCCCGATCGCCCGCCTTTTGTTCCCTGAAACGATGGGTTACGACACACAGACCCTCGGTTTTTCTATTCATTACCAGCCAAGCACGGATGCATCAATTCAGCTGCATACCGATGCTTCTGCCGTTACTCTTAACATTAATCTGAACCTGCCAGGTGAAGAGTTTACCGGTTCATCGGTCGATTTTTTCGACCCAACCACGAACAAAATGAACGGTCTAAATTTCAAACCGGGCATTGCTATGATTCACCGTGGCAGAGTTGCTCATGCTGCTCAACCGATAACAAGTGGTCAACGCACTAACTTAATATTTTGGTTGTATGGGGATCGTGGGCAACTCCCACCTCAATCGGCTGCGCGTGTTGCTATCGATGCCAAAAAACGCTGGACGTTGCCAACAGTAGCGCTTGACGACTATGCCCCGTTTTAAGTATTTGTATCTATTAAGTTATTTTCAATAATTTATATAAAGTGATTGGCTGAATTTTCATATTATCAATTAAAAGTTCAGTTGTTAGTGTTGACTTCGTTTGTGTGAATTCAAATCAATAGAAGTAAGTCTTCACTCACTGATTGAAGATAATCGAAAATACATCGGAGAAAAATAATGGCTTATTACTCAGTTTTAGATGTGACACCTACCAGTGACGATTGGATTCCGGCCTATTCAGCCGTTTCAGATACACTGGTTTCTAAGCATGGCGGTCAGTATATTGCCCGTACTAGTAACCATGAACGCCTGGAAGGCGAGGGGGAGGGTGCTGCAATGCGGATCGTGATTGTGTGGCCATCTAGACAGGCGGCTCTGGATTTTATCAATGATCCTGAATATCAACCTCATTTGAAGGCCCGTACAGCGGGGTCTATCAGTAATCACTACCTCATCGAAGGTCTTGGCGATCGGTCCTGAGTATAAACTGGTTACGCTTAAGCACTTATTTATCCAATGCTTAATTAGGATACCCTTTATCTGGCTCAACTTCTCTTTGCTTATCATTTACTGTTGTAGCAACAAGTATCGGTACACCTGATTGGCTATTTCTCCAGATGGGGCGCCAGATTTCGTTATTCACGCTACGGTTATCTTCTTGAGTCACTTGAAGCTCCTCGGGCGGAGTTTGATAGGTGTGGCTGTTGCTCCTGCAGCACGTCAAGTGCCGGTTTTAACCGCTCGGCCCCGAACCGCGAGTTTTAGGCTCTTTGAAATAGCCTTTAACCCGCGCTTGGCGTATTTTGGCAACGCCTCTATCGAAATCTATATCATCCCAGCCGAGTGCAATGAGTTTCGATACACGCACGCCGGTCCAGAAAGCAAACTTCATCATAGTGACTTCCTGATAACGTTGGGTTGAGAGTATCTTAGTCATCTCAGATTTCAGAACAGGATCGGGCGCTTGTTTCATTACCTTGCGGTTTTCAATGAGTGAGAGTGGGTTGGTAGTAATAACGCCATCGGCTACAGCATCTTTAAAAATGCCTCTAAACATGATCATCATTGCATTAATGGTTTTGTTTTTAAGGTTGTTCAGATAGACCGCCGCCCATTGCTCAACCTCTGTTTTAGTCATTTTCATTGGCACGGCCAGAGAACAACCTTGCTGAAATAGATGCCGTTGTTAGTAGGTGAATGTAAAGTGATTTCATATTGAGAACCTCTTTATCAAGTTGATAAAGGGATTTGCCACTAAAAAAATAATGCAAGTCACCGCCCAAGTGCTGACGTGTAAAATCACCGACGACAGGGACACTCATTTCTGCCAAAATTAGGATCATAAGTTCGACCTTACCCACACAATAATACCCAGGATGGGTAAGGCATTCATACAATGGAATCGTTTCTGCAATGGCTAAAGCACCCGCAAAATCAAAGCAAACAAAAAATAACGGCACCTCATTTGAAGAATCCCTTTGGGACAGCGCCAATAAGCTACGTGGCAGCGTAGAGTCATCTGAATACAAACACATCGTGTTGAGTTTGATCTTTCTTAAATTTATCAGTGACAAGTTTGAAGTCCATCGCCAAGCACTCATTGATGATGGTAAAGAACAGTTTGTTGATATGGTGCCGTTTTATGCCCAGAGCAATGTGTTCTACCTGAGTGAAGAGGCACGTTGGGCGACGTTGATCAAACACAGCAAGCAGGATGATATCGCCCTTAAAATCGATACCGCGCTGCACACCATCGAGAAAACCAATAAATCGCTGGCGGGTGCCTTGCCGGATAACTACTTCTCGCGTTTGGGGTTAGAAAGCAGCAAGTTGGCGGCGTTGCTCGATACCATTAACAATATTGATACGCTGGCCAACGAATGCCAGATGAGCGAAGAAGATCTGGTGGGTCGGGTCTATGAATATTTCCTCGGTAAATTTGCCGCCAGTGAAGGTAAAGGCGGGGGCGAGTTCTATACGCCTAAATCGGTAGTGGCACTATTGGCCGAAATGCTGGAACCCTACAAAGGTAAAATCTACGACCCTTGCTGTGGTTCGGGTGGCATGTTTGTGCAATCGGTCAAGTTTGTGAACAGTCACAACGGCAACCAAAAAGAGATCTCGATCTACGGGCAGGAATACACCAGCGCAACCTATAAGCTCGCCAAAATGAACCTCGCGATTCGGGGGATTAACGGCAACTTAGGAGATGTTGCAGGGAATACTTTCTTTAAAGATCAGCACCCTGATTTGAAAGCCGATTACATTATGGCTAACCCGCCGTTTAACCAAAAACAGTGGCGCGCCGACAATGAGCTAGTTGATGATCCCCGCTGGGCCGGCTATACCGTACCGCCCACCGGTAATGCTAACTATGCGTGGATACTGCATATACTCAGTAAACTCAGCGAAAGCGGCACCGCCGGTTTTGTCTTGGCCAATGGCTCCATGAGTTCTAACACCAGTGGCGAAGGTACTATTCGCCAAGAGATTATCGACAACGACCATGTGGATTGCATGATCGCGTTACCGGGGCAGCTGTTCTACACCACGCAGATCCCTGTGTGTTTATGGTTTCTCACCAAAAACAAAGGTGAAGATAAAACCCGCGGCTATCGTAACCGCAAAGGGGAAACCCTGTTTATCGATGCTCGTCAGATGGGCACCATGGCCAGCCGTATTCATAAAGAACTGACACCGGATGATCTGGCTAAAATTGCCGGCACCTACCACGCATGGCGCGGTGAAGCGCAGGATGGCAGTGGCACACTTGAAGCCTATGAAGATGTGGCCGGTTACTGCAAAGCGGCCAGCTTAGCGGATATTCAAAAGAACGATTACGTACTCACCCCCGGTCGCTATGTGGGCGCGGCGGATATCGAAGACGACGGCACCCCCTTTGAAGATAAGATGCGCGAGCTCAGCCAAACCCTGTATCGCCAGATGAAAGAAGCGGAAGTGCTGGATAACACCATTCGTCAGAACTTAGAGGTGCTGGGTTATGGGGAGTGAGTGGAGAAAAATACCATTAGGAAATTTAATAGCTCTACAACGTGGTCATGACCTCCCATCTCAATATAGAGAGGCTGGTCATGTGCCGATTATGGGGTCGTCAGGCCTTACAGGATTTCATAGTAAACCCAAGTGTAAAGGGCCAGGTGTAGTAGTTGGGCGAAGTGGCAACTCAATGGGCGTGGTGAACTATTGTGATGTTGATTATTGGCCACTCAACACAGCATTATACGTTACCAATTTTAAAGGAAATAATGAACGGTATATTTATTACCTACTATCGCAGATTGACTTTGATCAATTCAACTCAGGTAGCGCACAAAAGTCTTTAAATAGAAATGCAGTATCCCCTTATGAGGTATGGGCAACTGAAGATAAGCATGAGCAAAAGCGAATAGGGAGGATTCTAGAAATACTTGAACACAAAATCGAACTCAATCGCCAAATCAACCAAACCTTAGAGGAGATGGCGCAAGCCCTGTTTAAAAGCTGGTTTGTGGATTTTGATCCGGTGATCGACAACGCCTTAGCCGCGGGTAAGCCTATCCCCGAGGAACTGCAAGCACGCGCCCAGCGCCGCCAGCAACAACTCGCCAAACCTGACCACCAACCCTTGCCCGATGATGTGCGCCAATTATTCCCCAGTGAGTTTGAAGAAACAGAAGCACTGGGCTGGGTGCCGAAGGGGTGGGAGGTTAGCAATATTAAAAGTTTTGGTCGGGTAGTTACAGGTAAAACTCCACCAAAATCAGTCGAAGGAGCTTACGATGAAGTTGGCTTTCCTTTTATCACGCCAACTGATATTGATGATTCTATTTTTGTGGTTAAGGTAAATCGTTATTTATCTGATGAAGGCGCATTTGTCATAAATAAGAATAAAATCCTCAAAGGTTCAGTGTGCGTTACTTGTATAGGTAGCCAGATGGGGAAAACGGTTATCAGCCCTACAGACGCTTACACTAACCAACAAATAAATTCTGTAGTCATGAGGGATGACTCTAGTCGAAATTATTTGTTTTATAACTTAAGAGGGCGGCGTGATGAGATTTTTTCGTTAGGCGCAAGTGGTTCTACAATGCCTATTTTAAATAAATCTTCATTTGAGAACCTATTAGTTTTAAGGCCCTCAGATAGAATATTACGAAAGTATCAAGAGTTTACGAGTGAACAGATGGAAGGAGTTCTTCAAAGGTTTATACAAATAGAATCCTTAGAATGCATTCGCGACACTCTTCTCCCCAAACTGATCTCCGGTGAACTACGTCTGCCTGAGTCTATGCTCGATAGCGAAACCAACCCGCCTGCTGAGACTGCTTATGAGTGATAAACCCCTCAGCCTGCAAGATCAAAGCACTGAGTTTCTACTTTACACCGCCCCGAGTGGTGATGTGAAGGTAGAGGTGTTGTTGAATAACGAAACCCTGTGGCTGACACAAAAACGAATGTCAGAGCTGTTTGCCGTGGGTGTGCCTGCCATTTCGAAGCACTTAAAAAATATTTTTGAAAGCGGTGAGTTAGATGAAAAAGTGGTTGTTTCCTTTTTGGAAAACACCACTGCCCATGGCGCTATAGCGGGCAAGACACAAAAAACCACCACAAAATACTATAACCTCGATGCGGTGATCTCGGTCGGCTATCGGGTCAATTCGGTACAAGCCACTCAGTTTAGAATCTGGGCGACGGCGCTAATTAAAGAATACATCATCAAAGGCTTTGCCATGGATGATGAGCGCCTTAAAAATGGTCGCTACTTCGGTAAAGACTATTTTCGTGAGTTGTTGGAACGGGTCCGCTCTATTCGCGCGAGCGAACGACGCATCTACCAGCAAATCACGGATATTTTTGCTGAGTGCAGTATTGATTATGACCCGAAATCAGATACCACTCGTCAGTTCTATGCCCATGTGCAAGATCAGTTTCATTTTGCGATTACGGGTAATACATCTAGCGAGCTTATCTACAATAAAGCCGATAGTACTCAGCCATTGATGGGGATGAATACGTTTAAGCATGCGCCCGAAGGCCGTATTTTAAAGTCTGATACTACGGTGGGTAAAAACTATTTAAGTGAAAAAGAGATCAAACAGTTAGAGGCCGCCGTGGCGGGCTTTTTTGATTATATTGAACGTATTATTGAACGACGTAATAGCTTTACGATGCAAAATTTTGCCCTCAGTGTGGAGAAATTTTTAAGCTTTAACGAATACGAAGTGCTGGAAGGCTATGGTACGGTTACACGGGATCAAGCGAAAGAAAAGGCTCATGCTGAATACGAGAAGTTTAATAAGCGGCAGCCTATCGAATCTGACTTTGATCGTATGCTGAAAAACTTGCCCAGCAGAGATTAAACCCTGTATTACCCAATTACATTGAAGCAACAGCTAAGACTACAACGCTGACAAAACACAACAGGATGTCGTGCCGTGAAATTTACCGAAGCCCAATTAGAAAGTGCCATTATCCAACTACTAGGGGAACAAGGTTATCCTCATGTTTTGGGCGGCGACCTTTGTAACGAGGCGGGCGGTGCGCGTTCGGCAATCGATGTACTGATTACTGCGGACCTTCGTGCTTTTTTGACTAAGCAATATGCCCATGAAGGTATCACCGATAATGAGATCGATGGCATTATCCGTCAGCTTGAATTGCTGTCGGCGAGTGATCTGTATGAGAGTAATAAAACCTTTTGTAAGTGGCTGAGCGATGGTTTTTTACTCAAGCGTGAAGACCCTACTGATAAAGACATTTACATACAGCTGATCGATTACAGCGACCTTGCGGCGATGCGCGTGCCTACAGCGGATGAGGTGGATCAGCTATCCATTGTTGCCGAAAAAGGCGCCAGCTATCAGGCCCAGCCGACCACGAATAACCTTTTTAAAATCGTTAACCAGCTAGAGATTGAAGGCGTAGCCTCGGCCAGTGGTGGTGAGCTGCGTATTCCCGATGGTATTTTATATATTAATGGTTTGCCGCTGGTGTTGTTTGAGTTTAAAAGCGCTATCCGTGAAGAAGCCACCATCCACGATGCTTACGTGCAAATCTGCACGCGCTACCGACGTGATATTCCCCAGTTATTTATTTATAACGCCCTCTGTGTGATCAGTGATGGCGTCAACAATAAGATGGGAACCCTGTTTGCGCCTTATGAGTTTTACTATGGCTGGCGCAAGGTCAACGGCAATGAGACGGCGGAAAAGGACGGCATCAGCTCGCTCACCAGTATGCTGCAAGGGCTGTTTGATCAGCAGCGTTTACGTGAGGTGATCCGGCACTTTATCTACTTCCCTGATAAGAGCCATCAAGAGATCAAAATCGTCTGTCGTTATCCGCAGTATTACGCGGCCACTAAACTTTACCAAAGCATTAAAGCGCATCAGAAACGGCCTAACAGTGCAGGTGATATTATCGGCGACGGTAAGGGCGGCACCTATTTTGGCGCCACCGGTTGCGGCAAAAGCTTTACCATGCAGTTTTTAGTGCGCCTGTTGATGAAGAGCGTGGACTTTGCCAGCCCCACCATTGTGTTGATTACCGACCGTACCGATTTAGACGATCAACTCTCTAAACAGTTTACCAATGCCAAAACCTATATTGGCGATCAGATTGTTGAAACGGTTACCTCCCGTACTGATCTGCGCGCTAAATTGCAGGGCCGCCAAAGCGGCGGGGTTTTCTTAACCACGATTCATAAGTTTACGGAAGATGTCGCGCTGTTAACGGATCGCTGTAATGTGATCTGCATTTCTGATGAGGCCCACCGTAGCCAGGTTAACCTCGATCAAAAAATCTCGGTGGTGACTGAAGGGAAAAACCGAGGGGTTAAGAAAACCTACGGCTTTGCTAAATATCTGCATGACTCTCTACCGAACGCCACCTATGTGGGGTTTACCGGCACACCCATTGATGCCACCTTGGATGTGTTTGGCAGGGTGGTTGATAGCTACACTATGAACGAGTCCGTCAAGGATGAGATTACCGTGCGCATTGTCTATGAAGGCCGTGCGGCAAAAGTGGTTCTGGATAACAGTAAGCTGAAAGAGATTGAAGCTTATTATCAACAATGTGCAGAAGATGGCGCTAGCGATTACCAGATAGACGACAGCAAAAAAGCGATGGCCAGCATGGGGGCGATTCTAGGTGATCCTGACCGTATACATGCCTTAGCCAAGGACTTTGTAGCGCACTATGAAGATCGCGTTGCTGAAGGCGCCACCGTGGCGGGCAAGGCGATGTTTGTCAGTAGCTCTCGCCAAATTGCCTATCAACTGTATCAGGAGTTACAGGTCTTACGCCCTGAGTGGTTTGAGGTGCTGGAGTGCGCCAAGGGGGAATCACTTAGCGACAAAGAGCGTAAGGAGATAAAAGCCTCTGCGCGGGTGCGCATGGTGATGACGCGCAATAAAGATGATGAGAAAGCGCTGTGGGATCTACTCGGCAGTAAAGATGATCGTAAAGAGCTGGATCGCCAATTTAAGCAGGCTAAGTCTAACTTTAAAATCGCCATTGTGGTGGATATGTGGCTGACCGGCTTTGATGTGCCGTTTCTCGATACCCTGTATATCGATAAACCCGTCTCACAGCATAACCTGATACAAACGATTTCACGGGTAAACCGTAAGTTTGCAGGCAAGAGCAAAGGGCTGGTGGTAGATTACATCGGCATTAAAACCCAGATGAACAAAGCGCTAAAACAATTTGGTGGCAGTGGCAGTGATAACTTTGAAGATATTGCCGCCTCTATTGTTGAGGTGCGTAACCACTTAGACCTACTGAACAAGGCTTTTTATCATTTTGATAGCTCAGATTATTTCACCGGTGATCCTGTTGGCCAGTTAAACTGTCTCAACGAAGCCGCTGAATATGCAATGCAAACGGAAAAAACCGAAAAGCGCTTTATGGATATTACCAAGCGCTTAAAGGCTGCCTATGACATCTGCTGTGGTAACGAGCAGATCAGCAAAGATGAGCGTGACCATATTCACTTCTATATGGCGATCCGCTCTATTATCCACAAGCTAACCCGAGGTGTAGCACCGGATACGGCACAGATGAACGCCAAAGTGCGCGATATGATCGCCGAAGCGATTAAAAGCGATGGTGTCGAAGAGATCTTCAAATTGGGTGATGAAGCTGAAGAGGGCGCGATTGATATTTTCGATGAAGATTATTTAGCTAAAATCGACAAGATTAAACTGCCGAATACCAAGATTAAACTGCTGCAAAAGCTGTTGGAAAAAGCCATTGGCGAAGTCTCGAAAACCAACAAGATGCAAGGGGTCGATTTCTCTAAAAAGTTCAAAGCGCTGGTGGATAAATACAACGAACGTAAAGATGATGTTTTAGAGAGCAGTGCATTAACGGATATATCAAATGATTTTGTAGGGCTTATCTATGCTTTAAAAGCAGAAATGACCTCGTTTGCCGATATGGGTATCGATTTTGAAGAGAAAGCGTTTTACGACATTTTAAAATCCCTGTCGATTAAGTATGACTTCACCTATCCCGAAGATAAGATGATCGAACTGGCTAAGCATGCCAAGGAAGAGGTCGATAGCGTTGCCAGCTTCCCCGCATGGAACCAACGAGAAGATATCAAAGCCGAGCTGCAAGTGAAGCTGATCTTGCTACTGGCCAAATACGGTTATCCACCGGTGGCCAACGATGATGCTTACAAAGAGATCTTGGAACAGGCGGAGAATTTTAAGAAGTATCGACAATAAAATAGGGTTGTCGTTATTGATGGACGTTATTTAACTTAAACGAGAATTCAACTTCGAAGTACGACTCTCTCTGCGGCCTGAACTAGCTCCCGAAATACCGTTTATGGCTGCGATACTTTTTAAGTCTTAGGCTCAATCTCTGTTTTGCTCGTTGTACGTCTTCATCTGAAATCTGACGTAGGTCTACATATCCACCCACTCCATATTTTTTCGTATCGTCTGCGTCATTAATGCTGAGAGATTAGTATGGGCGCATCAAAACTTCTGCACAGCCGAGCACCATCGTATGGGTGGCATCGGAGAGTGTGCCAACGCAGGCATCGATAATGATCGGCACCTTGGCATTTTCTAAGATCAAGCGAATATTATTGGGGTTTTACAGTCGCAGCCTGGAGCCTGTCGTAGCACCGAGGGGCATCACGGCAACGTACCCCGTCTCGTCCAAGAGTGGGTCATTGCTGGTATTAAATGTTCTAGAGGGCTGGGTCTAAGTGTTTTTTACTATATGCGTGAGTATTGGCTGACATATAACGCGCAAAATAGAGCGCACGTCTATTTAGAGATCATTATAAATAGGATGAAGCATGAATAATATGACACAAAATTTGGTTAGCGACGCAGTAGTAGAGCAAGATCGTAACCATGTATGGCATCACTTGTCCCAGCATAAACCCTATGAAAATAGTGACCCATTTATGATTGTTAAGGGCAAAGGCGTACGTGTTTGGGATGCCAAGGGTAACGAATACCTCGATGCCGTTTCAGGTGCGGTATGGACGGTGAATGTGGGTTATGGTCGTAGGGAAATTGCCGATGCCGTGCGGGACCAACTGGTCACCATGAACTATTTTGCCCAAACGGCAGGCAATGTGCCGGCAGCACAGTTTGCCAAGCGGCTGATTAGCAAAATGCCGGGGCTGAGTCGAGTATATTATTCTAACTCGGGTTCTGAGGCGAATGAGAAAGCCTTTAAGATTGTTCGCCAGATTGCAGATAAAAAGTATGGCGGCCAAAAACGTAAAGTACTGTATCGCGAACGGGATTATCACGGCACCACCATTACCACTCTTAGTGCTACCGGACAACATGAGCGTCGTCATCAGTATGGCCCCTTTACGCCGGGCTTTGTCGAGGTGCCCCACTGCTGTCAATATCGAGCACAGGAGGACGCGGACTTGAGCAACTATGGCGTATGGGCGGCAGACCAGATCGAAAAGGTCATCCTTGAGGAAGGCCCAGAAACGATTGGTGCTCTATGCTTAGAGCCCATTACTGCTGGTGGTGGCATTATCGAAGCGCCTGAAGGGTACTGGCCACGCGTGCAGGAAATCTGCAAAAAATACGACATTCTTTTGCATATTGATGAAGTGGTGTGCGGTTTAGGCCGTACCGGAACCTGGTTTGGTTATCAGCATTATGGTATTCAGCCCGATATTGTCACCATGGCGAAAGGGGTGGCGTCAGGTTATGCGGCGATCTCCTGTACCGTGACAACCGAAGCAGTATTTGAGGCATTTAAAGACGATGCCGACCCGCGCATGGGGTATTTCCGCGATATATCGACCTTTGGCGGTTGTACGGCAGGCCCTGCGGCAGCATTGATCAATATGGAAATTATCGAAGATGAAAAATTGCTGGCGAATGCTACCGAGCAGGGTGAGTATCTGAAAGGACGTTTGCACCAGTTGATGGATAAATATCAAGTGATCGGTGATGTGCGTGGTAAGGGACTGTTTGCCGGCTTTGAACTGGTGAAAGATCGCAGCACTAAAGAGCCTGTCGACGAAAGTCTGACCGTTGCGATTGCCGCACACTGTATGGCGAATGGCGTTATCATTGGCCGTACAAATCGTTCATTTGCAACCCTGAACAATAATATCTGTTTAAGCCCGCCATTAATTGTTACCCGGGATGAGATCGATGAAATTGTAACGGCATTGGATAATGCTCTACAGACACTGACCTGAATTTGAACAAAGTCGGCTGATACTGACGCACCGGATTTGATAGGTGAGTGTCTGCCTCGTCTATAGGGGAATCCCTGTTATGACGAAAATTCTTCCTCAGCCTTTGGGCTGGCTCCTTTGGCAGGCCTAATGTAGGCCTGCTTTTTTTTATGTGTTCAGCACCGCCTACCCATCAGCTTGATGAATTAATTCTGCATTAATCGGTGCTTATCTAAGCCACTTTTTTGATTGGAGATCGCTCATGCAAATATTACAAAAGGCCGAAGACCTTCGGTCTCTATTAACACGCTTTCGGGCGGTGGGAATGACGATTGGATTTGTCCCAACAATGGGCAACTTACACGGTGGTCATCTGAGTTTGGTCGAAGCCGCCCGTCGCGATTGCGATATTGTGATCGTGAGTATTTTTGTTAATCCGCTGCAGTTTGGTTTAGACGAAGACCTTGATACCTATCCTCGAACACTGGAGGCGGATAAACGCTTATTGGTTAATCATGGTTGCGATATTTTGTTTGCACCGTCTGTCACGGATATGTATCCAGATGGCAAAAGTATCGCGACTCTCGTCGATATGCCCAGTCTCTCTTCACTTCATTGTGGCGTTAGTCGGCCTCAGTTTTTTCGCGGAGTGGCCACAGTGGTGGTTAAGCTATTGTGTATGGTGCAGCCGGATATGGCTTACTTTGGGGAGAAAGATAGGCAACAACTCACCATTATCCGGCAGGTGGTTAGTGATTTATCTATCCCCGTTAAGATTATTGGTGTGGCAACCAAGCGAGCCACGTCGGGTTTAGCGTTGAGTTCGCGCAATCACTATTTGAGTGATGATGAGCGGCAGTTGGCAGCATCGCTGTATCAGGTGTTAATTGAAACCGGTCAGCAGATGTATCAAAGTAGTACTGATCTTAACCAGCTTGAAGCTGATGCTGGGGCCCGACTGATCGGGTTAGGGTTTGAGCTAGATTATGTGCACATCTGTCAGCAGGGCAGTTTGTTAAAGGCACAAGCGGGTGATCAAGAGATTGCGATACTCGTGGCGGTGACGCTGAATGGCACACGACTGATTGATAATATTGTGTTTGATCTGAGAGACCCTTACCCTTATGTTGCGGGTCATAAAGTCGATTGATATTAGTGCTTCAGGCCAAAGCCGTTTTTCATTTGATTTCAGGTGCGCTGCTATGCGGTTTATATTCACAGGCTAACCATTAGATGTAAAAAAGGCGGGAGCACACTCTCCCGCCTTAATCTTTCTTTTATGTCATGGGTTAGCTGGCAACACAGCTACGTACATTGGTACTGGCTGTTGCTGCCGGTGCCGCTTGGCCCGCTTTCGGATCAACGATTCGAACCGTGGCAACTTTACTCTGGGTGAAGAAGTCGATCGCGTCTTTACCCTGTACCTTGTTATTTCCGACCAGTGAGCCTTTGATACCACCGAATGGCAGGTAAGGGTGGGGGGCGCAGATACCCACATTGACGCCGACCATACCGACATCCGCTTCATTAATGAATTTCTCAGTATAGAAGCTGTTTTGGGTGAAGATAACCGCTCCGTTGCCCATCTCATGGTTTTTGATCATACGTAGTGCACCATCAATGCAGCCGACCTTCATGACGCTGAGAACCGGCCCAAAAATCTCTTCACGGGCGATCTGCATGCAGGGTGTTACCTCAGTGAACACAGTAGGGCCTACGAAATAACCGTCTTGGTTAGCATCTGCAACGTTCGGGTTACGACCATCGAGTGCGAGAGTCGCGCCTTCTGCTTGACCAATGTCGATGTAGTTCTCGATCCGTTGTTTGGCTTTGGCGGAGATTACAGGTCCCATGAAGACATCTGGGTCCATCGCATCACCTACGGTAATGTTTTGCGAGGCAGCGAGCAGGCGTTCAACAAACTCATCGTAGATTTCAGACACCACTGCGATATTAGAAACGGCTAAACAGCGTTGGCCTGCAGAACCATAACCGGACATAAGGATGTTTTCGATCATGAGGTCCATCGGGGCATCTTCCATCGCCACGAGGAAGTTTTTAGCGCCACCTAAGAGCATGGTTTTTTTACCGTTGCGACCACAGCCTTCGGCAATCGCTTTCGCTGTTGGGGTCGAGCCGACAAGGCAGACACCTGCGACATTATCATCGTCATACCACGCTTCTACCGTTTCACGGTCACCGTGAACGATGTTAACCACACCATCAGGTAGGCCAATATCTACTAGTAGCTGCATCATCTTTTGCATAAACAACGGTGATTCAGTCGACGGTTTATAAACAAAGGTGTTTCCGGTGCCGATAGCAAAAGGAATAAACCAACCAAATACCAATGCTGGGAAGTTAAAGGGAGCCACGCCACAGAAAACGCCTAGAGGTGCTTTAATCAGGCGGCCATTGATGTTGTTAGCGATACCTTGCACCGTTTCGCCTTGAATCATGGCTGGGATAGAGCAAGCCATTTGCAAGATTTCGATCACTCGGCCGACTTCGCCACGTGCTTCGGCAATGTGCTTAGCCTGATCGATAGCGATCGCTTCGGCCAGCATCTCGAGGTTGTCACGCATAATCTGCTGCATATCAAAGATGTAGTTCATCCGCTTGGGCAGCGGGGTGGCACTCCAAGCAGGGTAAGCTGCTGCGGCAGCCGCCGTTGCTTGACGCGATGTCTCTGCGGACGACAGTGGAACTTCGCCAATGACAGCGCCGGTCGAGGGATTTTTTAGTGGCTCATATTGACCATTGGTCTCGTCCAACCACTGACCGTTAATATGATTTTTTATTTTGATATAGGAGGTCATCTGTAAAGTCCTGTCTATCGGGTTAATGAAGAGTTTTTTGATTTTGGATTAATATAAAGTGCTTGCCGATCAGGTCTGTAGATCCACGAGAATTAATTTTCTAGCTCCAACTCGTAGGGCTGTTTTTTATGTGGAAATAAAATTTAAGCTATTGTTAATTAAGCTATAAATCTCTATTTAAAGAGAAGAAAAGTCATAGCTATCAACGATAGCCATAACTTTTTTTATGTTTAATAACCCATTAGCAGTTTTGGCAGAAATAGTGATAGTTCAGGTACGAAGGTCACCAGAAATACCATTGGGAGGTGGCCAAGGCAGAGGAACTTCAGCGTCGGTTTGATATATTTATCTAATGATAGTTTTCCGACGCCACCGGCCATATAGAGCATCGGTGCACAGGGGGGCGATACATTCCCTAAGCCTAAATTCACCCCGACAACCGCCGCAAAGTGAATCGGATCAATGCCCAGTTCATTGATGATTGGTAAGAAGATAATGGCAGCCAGTACGCTGCCGGATATATCGTCAACGATCATGCCGATCAGCAACAACAGCAGGTTGATCAATAAGAGTAGAACGTACTTATTGTCTGATATTTCGAGTAGTGCTAGTGCCAGATCTCGAGGGACCTGTTCAAGAATCATCGCGCGGCTCATGATAAATAGAAAGAACAGTACTGCCATGATAGAACCCGTCATGGTGACTGCTCTTACGGTGACATCGCCCAAACTGTTAAGTGACATCCCTTTATAGATAAACAAACCTACTGGGATTGCGTAGATAACGGCAATTGCAGCAGCTTCGGTAGGCGTTGCAATACCACTGTAGATAGCACCAAGAATGATAATTGGCATTAACAGAGCGAAGGCGGCATTGTAGCCCGACTTGACGACACCTTTAGCCGCTTGTCTGAACGGTAGTGGAGGGTCTACTTTAATATTGGTGTTGTTACGTAAGAACCAGATATTTAACACACAGTAGATGATGGTTAGCATAATGCCTGGAATAATCGTCGATAGAAATGCCGCTCCTACCGATAGGCCGCCTGTGATGGAAAAAACGATCATCGGAATACTTGGGGGGATAAGCAACGCGAGTACCGAAGAGCTGGCAACCAACGCAGTGGCATGACCTTCTGGATAGCCTTCACGAATCATTCTTGGAATCATTATCTGACCAACGGCAGCAATGGCAGCGGATGAGCTACCCGAGATGGCGCCAAATAGCGCACAGGTCAGTACGGTGACGGCCCCGAGGCCGCCTTTTATTCGACCCACGATCGAGTTAACGAAGTTTAATAAGCGTTCGGATATACCGCCTTCTGCCATTAATAGTCCGGCAAAAATAAATAGGGGGAGGGCTAGCAGTGCGAAGCTGCTGGCCGTTTTAAAGCCGTGGGGAATTAGAAATGAGATATTGTTTCCCGTGGTGAAGGCAAATAATACTGCGCCGATGCCGAAAGCAAACGCCACTGGGATTTCAATCAAAATCAGGACGATGATAACCAGCATCGAAATCAGAAATAACATCATGGTTTACACCTCCTGAGTCGTGTTGTTGCGTGAGGGTTTTCGTAGATAACGGAATTCATTGATGGCTTCGAGCAGAAAGTAGCCCACCATCATGGCGAAACCGACAAACATGCTGGCGCTCCATAAGCCTCGAGGCCACTGTAAAATTGTGCTGATGCGTCCTCTATCGATCTCTCTTAGGGCATATTGACTGGCAAAATAGCCAAATAGAATAGCTGCGAACATACAGGTTATTGAGCTGATAAAGCGGATGATGGCGACTTTATGGGGGTCTTTAACTAGGAGGCTAACGATCCCGCCGTGGATGTGTTCACGTTCACGGGTTGCGTAACCCATACCGAGAAAATAGAGCCATACGGCGAGCAGAATGGATGCTTCTTCGATGCCCGTGAACGGAGATTCGAAGACATAACGCATGACCACTTGAGTAAAGGTTAATAGTGCCAATCCCATGCCGACCATGACCATCGTTATGCGGAACAGTCCATTCAACAGCAGCTCAAAACGAATAAGGATGTTGTCTACCGGTGTTTCAGCTTGCTCTGGTATAGCGTGGAGATGGGGTGGGATCGGGTGGGTGCTAAGGTCTGGGTCGTAGTCGTAGATCTTAGTTTTACCCACCGATTTTGAGGGTTCAGATAGTTTTTCTTGTTGCATAATTCTGATCCTGAAAAAGGTGGCCTAGGAGGCTTCTCCCACTCACTGTCGAGTCGTGCAAATGATCGAGCACAATAAGTGAGAGAAGCGCAGCGGATATAACGGTCGGGATTACTGGATACCGGCGATATCGCGCATCATGTTCATAATTTTAGAGCCGACAATTTTTTCCATGAATGGCCATTCATTGGCGTACAGAATTTCTTTTGCTTTAGCCATATCTTCAGGGCTGAGTTCGACGACCTTGATACCAGCGCCGCGCACTTTATCTAGAAATCCTTCATCGATGGCTTGTGCTTCATCCCATACTTTGGCCATGGTGGCATCGGCGGCCGCAATCAGCTTGTTACGTTCTTGTGCTGGTAGACCTTCCAACCAAGACTTATTGACAACCCAGAAAGCATGCTCGAAATAATCCTTTGTGAGGATGTAGCTTTCGAGTACGTCTCGCATCTGCCAAATTTCAACGGAAGGGGCTGTACCACGGGCATCAACGGTGCCTAGCTGAAGTGCGGTATAGAGTTCGGAGAATGGCATGGGGACAGGGGTGAAACCGAAGCTTCTATAGCGCTCGATGCCTATGGGAATGGCCGGTACTCGCATTTTGATGTCTTTACCGTCTTCTGGGAAGCTGGTAGGTATTGTATCGACACCTTTACGCATCGCTATGGAACCAAATCCAGTAGGGATCACGCCGAGCACCACCAAATCAAGGTCACCCATGATTTCGTTATAGACGTTTGTCATCTTACCGTTTGGACCATATACCTCACGAGCTTCTTTCCAGTCATCGACCACATAGCTCAACCAAGAAAGGTCAAGGCGTGGGTCAAACTCTGAAGCACCGAAGCTCATTGTCATAGGGACGACACCTTCCATGCTTTGTTCAAACAAAGAAGCCCAATCACCCAGCGAGCCGCCCGGATGGTAATCGACCTCAATATCAGCTCCCTTGTTTTTTAGTTCGTCCATAAAGGTGGTTGAGGTCAGATGGAAAATATGGTCCGAAGGGTAAGCATGAGCGAGTTGCAGCTCCTCGGTGGCTTGGACTGATTGAGCGCCAGTCAGCGCCAGTGACGCGGAGAGTATGCAGGTAGACATAATAGATTTTGTACGGGTTGTTATATTCATCGTAACCTCTGGTCATTATTATTCTTGTCTTCAGTGTCAGCACATTGATAGGCGCTTCGTTCCGAAAAATCTAACTGAGCGAGGGCGCTGCGAAAGTACCTGTCTCGCTGCTTTGCTAGAGCGACCAATATAAATTTGGTTGCTGATACATCGATAGATCCAACGTCGAGCCGAAATGTAGAACCAGGCTGTGATGCCTGTGAAATGAGCGTTTCAGGTAAGTAGCTTGAAATATTTTTCGTTGCAAGAGAGCTGTTGTCCTGAGGTATTGTGCACTTACCTGAATGAACTTTTCAGTCTGGTTAAGCCATTCTTACGGGTTAGCACGAAGATCCATTGAAGACGAAGAAAGGTATTTGAGATTGTTTGATCTTGGTATAGGCGAGTAAAAACTGGGTTATATGGAATGAGTTGCGATGACTGTCTGTTGACGCCAGTGAGAGATACTATTTTGCGGGGGAATCATCGGTCTGCTGAATGCTTTGTTAATAGTGTTAACGGTCTTCGAACAAGAAATATGACATAGCCGTGATAGCGGGAAAAGTGCGCACGGCTAAGTTTAGATCTGCGTTTTAGGTCAGTGTGGCTATTATGTCGGCTAAACGAGCGATGCCGGGACGAATACGTTCGGTCGAGATCGATGAATAACCAAGTCGAAAGAAATTTAACGGAGGGTTTTGTTGGTTGAAATACAGATCGCCGGATTCAATTACCACGCCTTTGTCTAAGGCGCGTTTTTTTAACTCTCGGGCATCGAGGTTCGTAGGTCCCTTGACCCAATAAGACGAGCCTCCAAAGGAGGGAGACTCTGCTGACGCAGGTAGATATTCCTGTAGGGCGTCGCCAACCGCTTTCCAACGTTCTTCATAAACTTGCACAATGCTGCGAACCAGTGAGTCTTGATAGCCACGAGAGAGAAACAGACCGACAGCCCGCTGGTTGTTCATTGGCGGGTGGCGCAACATCATCCGTCGAAATTCACGTATTTGTTTGATAAGTTCTTTTGGTCCGACCATGTAGCCTAAGCGAAGGCCTGGTGACAGGGTTTTTGAGAGACTGCCGAGATAGATAACACGGTCATTATTATCCAAGCTTTTAAGCGCGGGAGTAGGGTTGGTAGCAAAGGTTGTTTCACACTCGTAATCGTCCTCAATGATGAGGAAGTCATCCCGTGAAGCCTGCTCTAATAAGGCTTTCCGTCGGTTCATGGGCATGGTGACGGTAGTGGGAAACTGGTGACTCGGGGTGGTAAAAATAAGATCGCAGTCTTGGAGTTGTTTGCCGACTTCTAGGCCATCATGATCAATCGTCAAATGTTTAATGGTTGCGCCGGTGCAGTCAGCCATCTGAATAAGGTCAGGATAGCCTGGTTCTTCAAGGCCAAAGGTGGTGCTTTTATTCAGTAATATCCGCAGTATCATATACAGCGCATGTTGAGCGCCAACGGTAATTAAAATCTCGTCGGATTCGGCCCAAACTCCACGCCGGGGTAACATCCGTGAACGTATCTGTTCGATTAACAAACTATCATCATCGTCATAACGATCTCCCGACCACTCACTAATTGCTTGTACAGATACGGATTCTTTACAGCATTCACGCCAGTGGTTAGTGGGGAACATCTTTGGGTCTAACTGACCGTAAATAAAAGGGTAGGGGTAATCCTGCCAACGGTTGAGCTTATTAAGTTTATGGCTGGCGGGTTTTATTTTTAGACAGCGATTCCAGTCGGGTTTGTTGCCCCCCTCAATAATTATCGGCGCTTCGTCTTTGACGCTGTTTTTGAGAATTTCAGCATTCACATAGAAACCGGCACGTTCTCGGGCGAGCAGATACCCATCATCAATGAGGTGTTCGTAAGCAAGAATAACGGTATTGCGAGAGACGCTGAGCATTTCAGCCATTTTACGTGTTGAGGGCAGTGGAATCTCCGGTGGAATATGGCCGTCGATTATGGCTTTACTGATATGTTCTCGAATCTGTTGCTGCAAACTAGCAGAGCTATTTGGCGAAAGGTGAAATAGGTGGTTCAGCATGGTGGCTCTCCTGCTGTATGTGTTGTTATTTGTACACACATAGCGACTATCTTATTGTTATATGGTGCTTAGGTTACGGTTATAGATCCAGAAAGCGTTAGTACCAGCATATTATATAATCTAGTACCAAGGCGTGTAGTGCCATGCGGAGCTTGGCTTGGTGGCTGATGGGTAAGGTTAATGATGTCGTTTTAAATTGACTGGTGAATTTACAGGAAGTTGTTGATGAAAATAGGATATTTGAACACCTCGCAAAGGGGGATTATCTACTCTTAACTAGGAGTTCTATAGCCGAGGAAAATTTAACAATTGGTATATTTTCAACGAGAGATAACCCGTTTACTTTTAGGTCTTGGCTAAAGTAAACTCGCGTAGTTAATAGGGTCAGGTTTAAAAAATAAAATTTAATAGATACAGATTGAGAGTGAAGTGGAATCGGAATACCGCTATCAGCAGTTAGAAAAATGGTTGCTACAAGGCATTCAAGAGCAGCGGTGGCGTTTGGGAGAGCGTCTTCCATCGATTCGGACATTGTGCCAAGAACAAAAGCTTTCTAAGGCAACGGTTCAGCATGCACTTCAGCGGATTGAGGCGCAGGGACTGATTGAGGCACGCCCGAAAGCGGGCTACTTTGTGACTCTTCAACCTGATGTTGTAAGAAAGCCGCAGGCTAGGGCCATCATTGATGCGCCAAGACAGGTAAGTGTGAGTGCTCTGTTACAAGACATCATGCGCCGTAGTGCTGCTTTTGATTTACTTCCCACATTTCGTTCGGGAGATTTGCCCCCCGGCATAGTGGCACTTAATCGATCAATTGGGCGCTCACTTCGGCGTCAGAGAGGTGAGGATTATCAGTATTACGATGAACCCGCCGGCGATGAGCGCTTACGAGAGCAACTCACTATTCACTATGCACGTCGTGGCTGGACGATTCCTAACGATCAGCTGTGTGTTACTTCAGGTTGTCAGCATGCACTTTTTTTAGCTTTGATGGCGAGTTGTGAGAAAGGCGATGTGGTTGCTGTTGAATCGCCAGGATTTTATGGCGTGCTTCAATTATTAGAACAACTGGGTCTGCGCGTGGTTGAGGTACCAACGTCTATGAGTTCTGGCATGGATATGGATGCACTTGAAGAGGTGTTAGAACGTTGGAAGGTTAAAGCGTGTTTCGTATCGCCGTCATTTTCTACACCAGGAGGTGCGCTAATGCCTCTCGAAAATAAAAAACGCTTATTGTCGTTAGCTGAACGACACGATCTGGCGATAATTGAAGATGATATTTACGCGGATACAGCGTTGTCCTTAGTACCTGACCCACTCAAGGCCCTAGATGAAAATGAGCGTGTTATTCTGTGCAGCTCTTTTTCAAAATCGTTATCTCGTGATTTACGCTTAGGGTGGATTTCGGGCGCTAGGTGGCATGCGAAGATTTTGCATCTTAAGTTAGTAACACAACTAGCGAGTAGTCGATATTTGCAAAGAGGTGTTGCTGACTTCATGGAAGAGGGGGGATTAAAGACACATTTACGTAGGCAGCGGCATGATCTTAAGCTTAATCGTGATCAGCTAATTGCTTCGCTTCATGCTTGGCCGCTGGATATTCGTGTGAGTACGCCCAAGGGTGGTTTAGCAGTATGGGTAGAGCTTCCCAAGCAGATAGATACCCTAATCGCTTATGGTGCTGGCTTAGTGGCAGGGGTGGTCATTACTCCTGGGCCACTATTTTCTATTTCAGGGCAGTTTAGTCATTGCTTACGTATTAGTTACGCTCATCCTTGGAATACTCAGCGGATCAGTGCGCTTAATCAATTGCCGGACATTTTAGTAAGTGGGTAATCGTCGTGCTGCTTACCTTCATATGTATTGGTTGTAAGCGGCCGGTTATCACACTTTGCTAAGAACCGCCGACGCCCAGTTGTGCGGTAGCAGCTCACCAATGGCATTGTTTTTCTGCGTTGGCAGCTTCGACAACACGTCTTTCAGGTAGGCATACGAATCGTGCCCATTTAGTTTGGCCGACTGGATCAACGTCATCACCGCCGCCGTACGTTGACCACTTCTTAGGTGATTGTTTGGATTGAGCCGCTCTCTCTTCATCAGACATGGCTTGAGCCAGTTCAGCTTCGATAGCGGCCAGATCGCTATCGATCAACTCATCCAGCAAGTGCCTTGAACTGCGCCCAGTTGTTCACTACGTCGGTCGAACTTGTGACGTTTCAGGATGGCCACTTCGTGAGTCAGTTTCTCGATGATGGCATTACTGCGCACCAGCGCCCGATCTTTCTGGCTCATTGCGTGTTCCTGAGATTCCAGCGAGGCCATTAACTCGGTGGCCAGCCAGATCTCGTCGATACGGATCATGGCAGCAGTTCGCGTAGAAACGTCGCGCACTGTTGGGCTTGGTCGGCGGGCTACTCCACCACTGGGCCGCCGGCACGGGGGATCTCAATTCAGATAGTGTGCGTCTTGCTGATAGGATGGGCTGCATTGTCAACCGTTGCCGGCAAACGAATGGGTACAAAGGCTGGCGACGAGCCTTGATCCATGATCTTTGATTCCTTGATCCAGCGTCGAAGCAGGTTAGTGTTAAGGTCATTATCCAAAGTGATGCGTGAAACAGACGTGCCGGGCTGCTGGCTTTGAGCAACCAGTTGGGCTTTGAATTCAGGGGGGGTATTGACGGCGTTTGCGGTATGGGCGAGTTACGCTTACGTTGTTCATTTATAGTGTCCACTAACGAATAAGTGGACACTTTCATGACGCCTGTCGCACCAGGCTCAAGATGGGCTTGCCGGACGCTTACGTCACTTGGCTGAAAAATGCTCGTCAGCATCAAGGGTTGAGTATGCGAGCCACACAGCTATATACAGAAAGTAGAGACGCTTGAGCGAAAGCTAGATATCTATGAATATGTTTAATATTGCGACATGCTGAAGATAGATCCAAGCGAAGGTATCAAGAAATACTTACAAGGGGTTTAGCAAAACGGAAACTGGACGAGATATCTGTACAACATCGATTATTTTTCGACGATGACGTAGCAACTTACCAAGTCTAGCGTTGAACTTTATCAAGGCGGGTGGCATCAATTTACTTTGCCGTACCACAAAACGCTTCATCACAGAAGTTCTCATAACAGTTTACCAACGCATCTATTGAGCATTTATAATTGTCTTTCTCTGAAGCGGAAAGTTTGCAATAAGGCTGATCGGACCAGAGTATTTCAGTTTTCAAACCGCTACCACAGAATTTAGATGCTT
>NZ_JBLWZV010000018.1:259-80073 GCF_048266285.1 Amphritea sp. | reverse complement strand
ATAATTTAAACTATCTTATAGCCAAATCTTTTACAGGCCCCAACTATCAAAAATGTTAATAATATAAATCATTAGCCGATTATTCATCCCCCCTCAAAATAAAAACCAAATCATTCTAAAAAAAATATTTTTTAACTCTTAAAATCAATCACTTATAAAAAATAATAGTAATTGGTCTCGTTATTGCTTTCCCCCTACAAACCACAACAACAAATAAGAACACTTATCTAATGCTGTCCAACATTGAACTGTGTCAGCAAACTCTTGCCAACCGATGCCTACGGCACAAAGCGGGGTTAATTACACAGTATCTTGAGCAACTTATTAGGCTAAGCGTTTTAATAATAGAGGTATGTTTGATGGACAGAGTGCTTCCACCAGGTCTCGATAGATCAACTTTTGAGAAAGCGTTAACTGAGTTCAATCAGGTTGTAGGAAAACAATGGGTTTTTATTGAAAGAAAAAAGGTCGATCTATATAGAGACGCTTACACCCCATTAGACGCTAACGATGAATTTTATGCTTCTGCTGCGATAGCCCCCGCTAGCACGGAAGAAGTTCAAGCCATCGTTAAAATCGCCAATAGATATAAAATTCCTCTCTGGAGTATCTCCACAGGCAAAAACCTTGCTTATGGCGGTTCATCTCCAAGAATGACCGGCACCATCGTTCTTGACCTCAAGCGCATGAATAAAATCCTAGAAGTTAACGAGGAGCTTGCTTACGTACTGGTCGAACCTGGCGTTAGCTTTTTCGACCTTCACAACCATTTAAAAGAAAATCACTCAAAACTATGGATGTCAGTGCCATCTCCTGGGTGGGGTAGTGTTCTGGGTAACGCACTGGAACGTGGTGCTGGTTACACACCGTATGGTGATCACTTTGGCCAACAGTGCGGTATGGAAGTCGTCCTTGCCGACGGTGAACTTATGCGCACAGGTAACGGCGCGATTGAGGGCACCGATAGTTGGCAACAGTTCAAATACGGATTTGGGCCTTATGTTGATGGTCTATTCACCCAATCCAATTATGGTGTTGTCACCAAAATGGGATTATGGCTAATGCCTGAGCCAGAATACTACACGTGCGGAATGATCCATGTCAGGGATGAAGATCAACTAGAAAATATCGTCAACACACTTCGCCCTTTCATGCTCGATAAAACAATTGAATGCGCCCCCTCCATCTACACAGGCACCTTCGAAGCGGCCTTCCGTACAGTGAGATCAAAATATAAACAAGGTCCCGTTCCGATGACTAAAAAGGAACTACGGGACATGTACGCAGACCTCGGCGTTGGATGGTGGAATATACGCCTTTCATTTTATGGTGATGAATCCACAGTTAAACATAACTGGGAAAAAGTACGCTTAGCTTTTGAGAAACTTCCAGGCGTCACCCATGAGATGAAAGAGTTCAGAACACCACTCACTATTGACGAGCTCGACTACAACGAAAAGCTTCAAGCAGGCATACCGAATATGGCCGAGTGGAATGTTATCAACTGGGGCACCGGCTTGAGCGGCCATATGGACTTTTCCCCAACCTGTCCACTGATAGGCTCCACAGCCATGGAGCAATACAACCTGTTCAGCAAGATGGTTCAGGATGCTGGTTATGAATATGTCGGCGGATTTGTCGGTCGAGAACGAGGCCTACTGCATATTGTTCCGCTACCTATCATTAAAAATATGCCTGAAGTGAATAAGCAAGGCCGGAAAGCGATAAGTGCAATGATTGATGAAGGTGCTAAACGTGGCTGGGCAGCTTACCGTTCACACCTTTTCCTTATGGATCAGGTTGCGGGATCGTATTCATTCAATGATGGCGCTGCACTTAAATTCAATCAAACCCTAAAAGATGCGCTTGACCCCAATGGCATATTCGCCCCAGGTAAACAGGGAATTTGGCCTAAAGCTTACCGGGAGGCGAAATCATGAAATCTGTCTATGCTGCCCTCTTTTTAACTCTGACATCAGTGAGTCATGCAGAGTCATCTGCCACTGATGGAAAAGTAGTGTTTGATCAATGGTGCGTTCACTGTCATGGCCCTAGTAGTGCCGACCATCCTGGCACCAAGCTACTCGGACAACGTCTTGGGATTGATAAAGCGCAGCTACAAAAGCGCTCAGACCTAACTACTGAGTATGTACAGTATATTGTGCGATCAGGCATTTTCAGTATGCCCTTTTTTCGGGATACCGAAATCTCAGATCAACAACTTAAAGCGCTTGCGACATACCTCGCAGAAAAGAAGTAGTCATCAATGACGTCCGTGAGGTTCTTTTAACCTAGCCCTATACCCCGCTTTATTCGATGGTAAAAGATGAGCGGGGTTAGCTTACCAATTGGTGCCAACAATGAATGAATACAAGCTGTTTATTAATGGACAACCCGTTAATTCATCATCACAAAAAAAACTTATTTCACGCAACCCATACAATAATGAAGAGTTCGCAACCGTCCATCAAGCGAATGAGTCTGACATATTAAAGGCGATAGACGCTGCAGATCAGGCCTTCCAAACGTGGAAAGATACACTTCCTCAGCAGAAGGAACTTATCTTTCTCAAAGCGGCTGACTTGATGGAGCAGAAATCACATGCACTGATAAAACTGCTGACTCAGGAATCAGGGTCGACGCAATTAAAAGCCGGTTTTGAACTGCATCTAACTCCCTCAACGTTAAGAGGCATGGCGGGAGAGTGTCGTAGAGTAGCCGGCCAAACGTTTGTATCTGAGTCCCATGGCGTACGTTCTTACAGTATTCGCAAACCATTGGGGGTTATTACCGCCATCTCACCTTTCAACTTTCCTTTGCTCCTGACAGTACGAAAAATAGGCTGGGCAATCGCAGCGGGGAATTGTGTTGTCCTTAAGCCCTCCGAAGCAACCCCAATTATCGCACTACAACTCGGCGAGATCTTCAAAGAAGCGGGCCTTCCAGACGGTGTATTGAATATTGTTCCGGCACAAGCTACGGATATCGGCGACATTCTGATAGATGATCCAAGAGTCAAAAAAGTTACTTTTACCGGCTCAACTTTGGTGGGTAAGAAAATAGCCCAGAAAGCAGCAGCCCATCTGAAAAAATTCACCCTAGAACTGGGCGGAAAAAATCCGATGATCGTACTTAAAGACGCCGATATTAAGTATGCCGTCGATGCCGCTGCTTTCAGCAACTTCATACATCAAGGACAAGTATGTATGACCGGCTCTCGTATCATTGTAGAAGACGAGATCTATGAGGAATTCTGCAACAAGTTTGCACAGAAAGCTCAATCACTTAAAGCTGGTGATCCTAGCGACCCTACGGTTATTGTTGGCCCTTTGATCCGCTCTTCACAGATCAACTTTATTAAATCAATTATCGCTGAAGCCCAAACAGAAGGCGCTCGCTTACTCACCGGTGGTGATAATGTCGGGAACTGTCTCCTACCAACAGTCATAGCTGATGTCACAGAAAACATGTCCATATTCCAGCGGGAGTGTTTTGGCCCTGTCGCATCAATCATTCGAGCTAAAGATTATAAAGATGCCATCCGACTGGCTAACAACTCCGAATACGGCCTCTCCTCAGCGGTTATCACAAATGACTTACAGAAATCCTATGAGATATCTGAAGCTCTAGAAACAGGGATGGTGCACATTAATGGCCCAACGATCCGCGATGAAGCCGTTGCTCCCTTTGGTGGTGTTAAAAACAGTGGCTTTGGACGCGAGGGTGGCCAATTTTCCATGGACGAGTTTACCGAAGTGAAGTGGGTCACCGTGCAGTTAGGGCAGCAAGACTTCCCTTTCTAACCTTATAAATACAACAAAAGGAAATAGATATGAAAAAAGCATTAGTACTAGCAACGGCAGCACTACTGGGTATGTCTTCAGGCTCATACGCTCTAGACGATGTTAACGGTATGTATCAAGAGAAAGCTGATCACACCAAATATGACCCCAAAACAAACCCGATGCCGATGGTTCGACCACTTGATATGCCGATGTTTCATCTTGGCTTCCCAAGAGCAACGTTCATTCCGATGATCCTCCCTTCGGATACCGGCGGGTTATTCAGCGGTGGTATTGAGCATATTGAACATGATTATTATGGCCCACCACACATCCACTACCATCGTACTGAAACAGTTATTGTCACAGAAGGCACTATTCAGATGCGCGTCGGTGACAAAGATATGGTGGTTACAGAAGGTCAGTGGGTACACGTCCCTGCCGGACAGGTTCATGGTTATAAATCCACCGGTTCACCCGCCAAGTGGGTTATTTTGTGGAACTATATAGACAAACCAACACATAAACCGTTGCCGAAAGAGTGTGACCGCTCAGACTGGACGGCAGAAATGAATGCAGACCCCTTAAAAATGACTGACTGGTACAACAACTGCGTTGAAGATTTCCAAATGCTTGACGGCCCTGAGCCGTTCGAAACAAAACCGTGGAAAGAAACACTACCAAGATAATAGCTAACGCTACAGGAGGAAATAAATATTTTCTCCTGTATTAACAAGGCCATAAGAACCACTAAGGCAGCAATGTCTCACTTTCTGCCTGATAAATACAACAATACAACAAAAGAAAATAGATATGAAAAAAGCATTAGTACTGGCAACGGCAGCACTACTGGGTATGTCTTCAGGCTCATACGCTTTAGACGATGTTAACGGTATGTATCAAGAGAAAGCTGATCACACCAAATATGACCCGAAAACAAACCCTATGCCGATGGTTCGACCACTTGATATGCCGATGTTTCATCTTGGTTTTCCAAGAGCAACATTTATTCCTATGATCCTACCCTCAGATACCGATGGGCTATTCAGTGGTGGTATTGAGCATATTGAACATGATTATTATGGCCCGCCACACATCCACTACCACCGTACTGAAACGGTTATCGTCACTGAAGGTACTATTCAGATGCGCGTTGGTGACAAAGATATGGTGGTTACAAAAGGTCAATGGGTGCACGTCCCTGCTGGACAGGTTCATGGTTATAAATCCACGGGTTCACCGGCCAAGTGGGTTATTTTGTGGAACTATTTAGACAAGCCAACACATAAACCACTGCCGAAAGAGTGTGATCGCTCAGACTGGACCGCACAAATGAATGCAGACCCCTTGAAAATGACCGACTGGTACAACAACTGCGTTGAAGACTTCCAAATGCTCGACGGTCCTCTACCGTACGAACAAAAACCGTGGAAAGACACGTTACCAAGATAATAGCTGATATTACAGGTGGAAATTCTTTCTTCCACCTGTAACAATCAAACCTTATGGTAGATTATCTTGAAAATAGAAATGAAAAAGCCAAATACAACGGCGAGCCCAGGTAATTCAGTCGACCTAACAGATCTCATCAGTTTTTATCCAGAAACGGGCCGTCTACAATTCTCTGATGAATACGTTTCTCTAATCCAGACCTCTGCCTTAGCTCGAATGAAAAGAGAAATCGTTGAAATTATTGGCATCCGAGAGACATCCAGAATTTTTTGCGAACTCGGATTTTCATCCGGAAAACGAGATGCACTCACCTGTCAGAAAACCTATAAAGAAAGCCCTATAAAAGAGATTTTTGCTATCGGTCAACAGGCACAGTCTATTCGTGGCACGATCAACACAAAAATAATACAACAAGATATAGACCCTCTTGCCCCCTATTTTTATGAAGAAAGAACCTTTACCGGTAATTTCGAAGTAGACGCCATACTCCAAAATAAAGGGTTATCTAAAAACGCAGCATGCTGGATGCAAACAGGCTATATGAGTGGCTTTGCATCAACTTTATTAAATATCCCCATTATCTATAAAGAAATTGAATGCGAAGTATCCGGTCACCAATGCTGTAGATTGATAGGCAAACAACTATCAGATTGGTATGAAGATGAAATACACGATCAACTCAAATATATTTCACTCTGCCAAGAGTCTACGACTGCACCAAAACAGCGCCCCCATAACACGTCGGCTATTTTGACTAACGATATCACTATTGAAACCACTCATGGTGTGATTGGTAGTTCAGACGCACTTAAAAAATGCTTAGCCCGAATCAAGAATGTTGCCAACGCTAATACATCTGTACTTTTCTTAGGCGAGACAGGAGTGGGGAAAGAAAAACTCGCGCAGACGTTGCATACGATCAGTAATCGCAATAACCACCCCTTTATTGCCATAAACTGTTCGGCAATACCAGATGAATTAGTTGAATCGGAGCTTTTTGGCGTACAAAAGGGAGCTTATACAGATGCAAGTAAATCCAGAGCGGGTCGATTTGAAAGGGCAAATGGAGGAACGCTTTTTCTCGATGAAATAGGAGATCTATCTTGGGAAGCACAAACCAAACTTTTAACGGCTCTTCAAGATAAAGAAATTGAACGAGTCGGCGATAGCAAAACAATATCGGTTGATGTCAGAATTGTTGCTGCTACCAGCATTGACCTTAATAAAGCGGCAGCGAATGGACGCTTCAGAACCGACCTACTCTATAGACTCAACGTATTTCCGATTCACATACCCCCATTAAGACAACGAAAATCAGATATTCCGATGTTTCTCCATCACTACATAAAACATTTCAGTAAAATCCACAAAAAAAATATCAGCGGTATTTCTTCCCGTGTCGTAGAGCAATTAACTAACTACACTTTCGAGGGAAATGTCCGAGAGCTAGAAAATATCACCGAGCGCGCAGTTATCTTAGCAGAAAATAATGAAACCCTTGATTATGGACATTTTTCAAATTTAGAAGGCTCATTGAATCTTGAGGTTGATACAACAGGTCAAGAAGCAGCCCCTCTATATGATTCTATCCTTGATGATATGACAAGAGACCAACTTCAATACGCCGATATCCAAACTCTCTTTTTAAAGAATATCGTTGCGAAAAATAATGGTAATATATCGAAAACTGCACGTGAACTTGACATGACAAGGATAAAACTCGAATACCGATTGAAGAAGTCGGCTAAGCATGCCAAAACGTAACAGCCTAAAATGGGGCTGCTACAACCGGCCTCGACACATTCAAAGCGTTCATCGAGTACATCCTAAACCACTGAGCAATGCTGTTAAGCCCAATTTCGTCAACGTCTATACCATCGAATTTCCATCCAAAATAATTTTCAAATAATTACCATTAACGCTAAATCTTATGTTTTTGACAATAAAGAAGGGTATAACGATCAATAGTGAATCTCTTATCCCGTTGTCGCATTTATTCTAAAACCCTCAACTCGCTACGTTTTGTTTCACTCTCAAGCAAAATCCATAGTAACTACAAGGCGCTTTTCACCACCGGAAACTGCTGGAGAACGATGCACCGCTCCCAACCCATCATTGCCATACCAGCCATCACCTTTTAACAGAACAATATCTCCCGAGTTAACCTGTTGAATACAAGCTGGACGAGAAATCAGCCCTGACTCATCGTCATTCAAACCCATATTTCCAGAGCCCAGCTTGCCGCGGTCTACATCACTATTATGAAGCCACTCTGTTCCTTGCCCCTGATAAGTGCTGACTAAACGACAACCTAATTTGTCAGTATGGAAACGGGGGCACATCGCACGATCCAGCACCTGTAGCCTTACACCAACCTCATCAAGTTCAAACAAGCAGGCATACATATCAAGCAACAAGGCCAGATCATCGATGAACGCTGATTGGCTTTCCAGATCAGGCAATAAAGATCTTAGAGACGAAACCGCTTTCTCAGGATTAATGACAGAGCGAAGATTAAAACCAGGTTTGCTTGTGACTAGCATCTGGCAATAGCCAGCGACTTCTTTTGCCAACGTTCGCTCTAACACGACTAGATTTATCTGTTCTTGATAAATCTTTGCCATCACTTCAGGCATTAAACCTGATGCATAGCTCTGCTCTCCAAGACCAATACAACCTGCCCGATTTTCTTCCCGCTCTACCACATTCATACCAACACCTGACATAATTGCTACATCTCATTAAGGTTATGTTATAACATCTTTAATCAAGTTATTCTAACATCCGATAGATTATTCATGTCAGGAGACTGCTATATGAGCAAGATGTTCTTTCAACGTCTGGAAAGCAATGCCCACAATCACAGACTGCCATTAGCAGAGGTGATGGAGAACCTTTGCTTTAATGAAAACGGGCTCATTCCCGTTATCACCCAAGACTGCTCGACCAAAGCGGTATTAATGCAGGCCTGGATGAATAGAGAAGCACTGGATAAAACGCTATATACAGGACATATGATTTACTGGTCACGAAGTCGTCACTGCTTCTGGGAAAAAGGAGCAACCAGTGGCCATACCCAAAAATTGATCAGCATCTCATTTGATTGCGATGGTGATGTCATTCTCTGCCAAGTGGAGCAGAAAGGTGCAGCCTGTCATACTGGTCGCCCCTCATGCTTCTATCTCGAAGTTGAGCCTGAACAACAACAGGTTAGGATTATTGGGGATGCTCAGCAGCCATGACGACCCCATCTGCTTATACAGACAATCCCGTTTAACGAATGAAGATGAAAAACTTCTAGTAGATCTACGAACTTCTAACCTACTCCAAGAAGGTTCAAATAGCTCAGCTAGACAATCGTACCGTGAATAACGAAATCTGCCCCCCGATCGAGAGAAACAGTCTATCCCCGCGGAACAGTGCCATGCAGACATACATTTGCATCGCAGCTATTATCAACAGGTATGATATCGAAAGGCTGGATCGCGCAACAAATGGGACAAACCAGCACTAAAATGCTAGATGATCACTATGCTAAATAGATACCAGAGGATGCTCCGCCGATGGCGAATATGATTAACAAGATAATGGAATTTTCGAATCAAACAGCCCCACAGATGCCTCAGAAAAAGGACGATACACTGTAAGTCATAGAAATATAAGATAAAAAATGGCGGTGAGGGAGGGATTCGAACCCTCGATACCTTGCGGTATACACACTTTCCAGGCGTGCTCCTTCGGCCACTCGGACACCTCACCACGTTTGCTTGTTTACACATGAGTTGCTGTAAACGCTCTGAGAGCCGATCTCAGAGGTCGCGTACTTTAATAGAATTCAGGACTTAAATCAAACATATGAAGGGCTTTTTAACGACTTTTTTAGGATTAATCAAAAACATCAATTAATTGATAAAAAATAGCCACAACAAAGAAAACCCCGCCGTGAAGGGCTTCACGACGGGGTCTGTTAGGCATAAAAAGATCAGGGACGGGACATACCCCTATAAATGATCTCTTAGTCAGCCTGACGTCGCAAAAACGCCGGAATATCAAGAAACTCCATATCGTCAGTGCCTGTTTTGCGTGTTTCAGCAACCGGCTCAGGTTCAACCACAGGATTATCCTGCGCGCGGACAGAGTCATTACGGTTACGCATCACCGTTGGTAGTTCCAACTGGCTATAATCACTTACAGCGCTAGCGGCACGGCGTGAGCCTGTCGCGCCTGTTGTACCATTGCTAACCACTCGAATATCTTGTTTCTCAGCACCACCGAGACCTGTCGCAACAACGGTCACTTTAATCTCATCAGTCATTTCTGGATCGATAACGGTACCAACGACGACAGTAGCGCTGTCAGAAGCAAACTCTTCGATCACCTGACCCACATCGCTAAATTCACCCAAGCCTAAATCTAGGCCTGCCGTTATATTAACCAAGATACCGCGAGCGCCCATCAGATCAACATCTTCCAGCAGTGGGCTACGTACAGCCGCTTCTGCCGCTTCAACGGCACGGTTCTCACCTCGAGCTGAGCCAGTCCCCATCATCGAGGTACCCATCTCTGACATAACAGTGCGCACATCAGCGAAATCGACATTGATCATACCCGGACGGATAATCAAGTCAGAAATACCCTGTACCGCGCCTTTCAGCACATCATTCGCTTCATCAAATGCTTTCATTAGGGTGCAGTTCTTACCCAGCACCTGAAGCAGTTTTTCGTTAGGCACAATAATCAGTGAATCAACATGCTCGGATAGCTCTTTGATTCCTTGGTCGGCAATCAGCATGCGCTTCTTGCCTTCAAACGGGAATGGCTTGGTCACCACGGCAACAGTCAAAATACCAAGCTCTTTAGCCACTTCAGCCACAATTGGTGCTGCACCTGTACCGGTACCACCACCCATACCGGCGGTGATAAATACCATATCAGCACCGCTCAGCATCTCGACGATCTGATCGCGATCTTCAAGCGCCGCATCACGACCAATATCAGGGTTCGCGCCAGCTCCTAGCCCCTTGGTGATCTCGCCACCCAGCTGTAGGACGTTGCGTGAGCCCATATTATTCAGTGCCTGTGCATCGGTATTCGCACAGATAAATTCAACCCCGCCCACTTCTGACGAGACCATGTGCTGGACCGCGTTACCGCCGCCACCACCCACGCCAATCACCTTGATGACCGCGCTTTGTGCAATATTATTAACTAGTTCAAACATGTCCCATTCCTCCAGGTTCAGTGCCCAACCCGCACCTGTTGTATTGCTTATTATTACGTTCGGTTTATTCGCTATCTGTCACATCCTGTGAACCTATCGATCGAGGTCATTCGCTGACCTACAATCGACACTCGGGGAACACTTCAAAAGTTCCCCTGAAACCAAGTCTTCATCCGCTGCAGAACATTGGGTTGCTCAACACCATCGTCAACCGGTACCGCTTCAGCCATATGCTGATTATCTTGTTTAGCGTATTGCAGCAAGCCAATGCCGGTGGCATAGATAGGGCTATTCAAAATATCGCCCATTCCCCGCACACCTTTTGGCAATGCTAGGCGCACCGGCATGTGGAAAATTTCTTCCGCCAATTCTACTGCACCTTCCATCTTCGCCGTGCCGCCGGTCAGGACAATACCTGCCGCGACTAAATCTTCAAATCCACTGCGTCTCAGCTCAGCCTGTATCAGGGTGAACAGTTCGTCATAGCGAGGCTCGACCACCTCAGCTAACGCCTGCCGGGATAGATCCCGTGCTGGACGATCCCCCACACTCGGCACCTTAATGGTGTCATCGGCACTAGCCAACTGCGCCAATGCGCAGGCATATTTAATTTTGATCTCTTCTGCATGGGGTGTCGGTGTGCGTAACGCCATAGCGATATCGTTGGTCACCTGATCACCGGCAATGGGAATCACTGCCGTGTGGCGAATAGACCCCCCGGTAAAGATAGCGATATCAGTCGTGCCGCCACCCATATCCACCATGCAAACGCCCAACTCTTTTTCGTCATCGGTCAGTACCGAATAACTGGACGCTAATTGCTCCAACACCGAGTTATCCACCGCTAAACCGCAACGCTGAACGCATTTTTCAATATTCTGTACCGCGTTCACCGCGCCGGTCACCAGATGCACCTTAGCTTCCAATCGAACACCGGACATCCCCAATGGCTCACGAATGCCTTCCTGGTTATCGATGACATATTCTTGCGGTAAAATATGCAGAATCTTTTGATCAGCAGGAATCGCCACCGCTCGGGCCGCATCAATCACTCGTTCTAGATCATGTTCCATTACTTCACCCTCACGCACCGCGACAATGCCGTGAGAGTTCATGCTCTTGATATGACTGCCGGCAATACCCACCGTTACCGAATGGATCTTGCAGCCGGCCATCAGCTCAGCCTCTTCTACCGCCCGCTGAATAGAATGCACAGTGGACTCAATATTCACCACCACCCCGCGCTTAAGCCCGCGAGACTCATGAGAGCCAATGCCAACGATATCGATTGTGCCGTCTAGGCCGACCTCGCCCACTAGACACACCACTTTCGAGGTGCCTATATCCAGTGCCACGATCATATTGCTCGTCATTGCCATATCAAGTCACATTTTGAAATTCGTTGTTCCGTCACAGAACACTCAAATTACCAGGCTGATGTTTGTTTCAGTCCTGAATATTATTTAACCAACAGCGGATGTTTTTCATCCACTTAAATCATTCTTTTTGCTAAGACCCGTATTATTGATAACTACAGCAAAAAATAAACCAAATATTTACGAAAATGAGTATTTATCTAAACAAAAGTTTGCAATAACAAAATACCAGCCCCAAATTTGGTCTATTTATCTATATCGGCCATATTTTGCTATCTTTAGCAGCAGATACCCTTGCCACATCAGCCATTACAGCAAATATAGCACTTCTTAGATAACCTCTCTATTTTTATCATATATCCAGACTTTTTTGTACAAAAAATATACAAAAATCAAAATCAAATTTTGATCAAAAACATAGCAATCATTATTTAATCTTGATGTTTTTAAGAATTTTCAATATTTAATATTGATGATTTTGAGAAATTTCAAAATTAAGTTTTGATTTTTCACTAAAAATCAACATGACATATTGATATAAAAATAGGGGCTAATAATGACGATATAAATCGGAGGTTAATAGTTCAACGCCATCACTCGTAGCCAGTGCGGTAGTTATAACCTGTATCAACGTTACGCCAATCCTGTCGTTCAGGAGACTGCTGTAGATAAGTTCTAATCGACGTTGTGCCATCAGCAAGAAAGCTACTATCAAGAAAGTTGTCCAGCACCGCTTGACCCTGAGAGGCCACCGCTTGCAGACAGAATGCCAGATAACGAGGAAACGGAAGAATATCATCACGCCAGAGAGACCCGTGATAAAAATCCCCGACCCGGCGCTCATACTCCTGCGGGGTAATACATTTATTTAGCCGGTAATCGAGATCATTGTAAGCGGTACACATACGCCCCACATTCGGTTCTGCAGGATTAACTGAACCATCAAGCCTCACAGTCTCCACTTCGACCCAACGAAACCGGTGTTCCCGTTCATAAAGCGCCGTAAAGTCATCAACCGAACATTCAAACTGGCTGCAAATAATCTCTCCAGTCTTAACTGCCTGTGTAGAACAGGATGCTAATTGTAGATTAGCCGGGTCAGCGCCAAAGCGACTGATAAAGACGACTCCGACTTTATTAAAGATGCGTCGATAACCGGGCACCCGCACTAACCGAAAATTTTGCAGCGCAGGCACGGTTTGCAAAGCAGAATGCTCAGATAAGAGTGAGCCATAACCCACCACCGAAATCATCACTCGAGAATCTCCAACTGTTCCGCATCGGGGTCAGAATCAAGGGCTTTATCGGCCAGTTTTTTATCCAGCTCTTTCTTACTCTTAACCCCGAGTTTGTGCAGTGAAGCGGCTTGGCTTACTAAATTACCCCGTCCAGTGCTGAGCCGTTTATGGGCCGTTTCATAAGCCGCCTGAGTACGCCCCAAGTGACGCCCCACATCGTCTAACGACTCCACAAAACCAACAAACTTATCATGCAGCTCACCGCCCCGTTGGGCGATCTCTTGAGCAAAACGGTTTTGTCGTTCATAGCGCCAAATATTATTGATGGTGCGTAGCGTCACTAACAAAGTTGAAGGGCTGACTAAAATAATATTGCGTTCATAGGCAAAGCTGAAAAGCTCTTTATCCTGTTGCAGCGCCAGCAAAAAAGCCCCTTCCACGGGGATAAACATCAAGACGAAATCCAGTGAACGCACCCCTTCGAGGCTCTGATAAGCTTTATCACTTAAGCCGCGTACATGGCTGCGAATGGATTGCAGGTGCGCAGCTAATGCCTGTTCCTGCATCCGCGTTTCACCACTAGAACAATATTTTTCATAAGCCGTTAGCGACACCTTAGCATCGACAATAACATCTTTATCATCCGGTAAACGGATAATCACATCGGGCATATAGCGCTGCCCCTCTTCGTTCAGAGAGACCTGCGTTTCATATTCATAGCCTTTGCGCAGCCCCGATTGTTCCAATACCCGCTCAAGGATAACTTCGCCCCAGTTACCCTGAGTTTTACTTTCCCCTTTAAGGGCATTGGTCAGATTGACCGCATCGGCACTCATTTGCTGATTCAACTCTTTCAGCTGGGTAATCTGTTCATATAATGAACGCCGATCTTTGGCCTCCTTGTCGTAGACATCATCAACACGCCGTTTAAACTCACCGAGTTGATCCCTTAAGGGCGTCAGTAAAGAGCCGAGAGAATCTTTATTAGCGGAAGTGAATTTAGCGGATTTCTCTTCAAAGATTTTATTCGCCAAATTCTGAAATTCACTTTTCAGTTGATCCCGCGCTTCGGTGAGCAACTGCAGCTTTTCAGATTGCGATTCCCGCTCGCTTTCGAGTCGGCTTTCTAATTCGGCAATTCGGGCCTGCCGCTGACTCAGTAAGCGCTGTAGGTTATCCACCTGCTCATGCTGTTCGGCCAACTCATCGTCTTGATGATACTTCTGCGCTTCAATCTGTTGCAGGCGCACTTGATCTAACTCTAATTCACGTACCCTCGCACGACTCTGTTGTTGCTCCCGCTCAAGTAACTGAGCGCGTTCAGCCGAGCTATTCAGTTCAACCTGAAAACGCTCAAGTTGTTCCTGAGCTTTAAGCCTCTCGGTTTCGTAAGCCTGTAACTGCTGATTAAAAAGTCCTTTGAGCTTCACTGCGTTTAACTGCCACAACAGTACCCCCAACAGCAAGCCAAGCCCGAGGCCAATAATCGCAGTGATGAAGGGGTCATTGAGTAATGCAGTAAGGGTCGGTTCCATTGTTGTTCCTTAATAACGGACGCTGAGAAGCGGTCTTACCAAAAGTAATACAGCAAACCGACAGACACGAGCGTGAGCGGTAACATAATAAACAGGTTGACCTTGTCACCAAACATACGTTGCGTAATGCCCACTGAGATCGCAGGAAAAGAGATGAAAATACTGCTCAGGGGTATCCACCATTCCAATAGACGAAAACCGTAAGCCAGCGCGCCAATCAGCGTCAACGCCCCGAGATTACCCGCCATAATAACCAACACAGCGCCATTTCGACTCTGCAGGAAAGCGGACTTCTCAGCCTCTGGTAGTTTATTCAGCTGACCGGCACTGAGGGCGGTAGACATAGATACAAAACCGGTAACAAGAAACAGAATCAGGGGTTCCAAAGGATTACTCCACTATGACAGATATTAAAGAAGTCCATTGTAAGGGATTTTTCATCTTCAACCTATGGCCTCACCGCCCTGACAGCGGAAAAAACAACCTATTTACAGCCCAACGACAGCGTCACAATGCAATTATCCCTAACGCGCCTGAAAGTGATATTATTCACCCCTATTTTACTCCGCAGCGGATGGCATCGACGCCAGTAAGCTTCGGCCCTGACCCGCCATATTGAGAGACTCAGCATGACCCAGTATCTGGTTGATGAAGCCATTGAAGATTACGCCTTTATCCATACCGGTGAAGAGCCGCCCTTACTTCGGGAGCTCATCGACCAAACTAACGAGAATATGGGCTGGCCGCAGAAACTTTCGGGCCGTTTAGTGGGTCGTACATTGAAACTACTCAGCGCTATCCACCAGCCGAAAGTCGCTTTAGAAATTGGTATGTTTACCGGTTATTCCGCCCTCTCGATTGCTGAAGGAATGCCCGATGACGGACGGCTCATCTGCTGTGAAACGAATCCTCGGGCGATTGAATTCGCGCAAACCTTCTATGACCGCAGTGAACACGGTCATAAAATTGAAGTGATCTTTGGCCGAGCGCTGGAAACTATCGAGAAACTTGACCTCGAACTCGATTTCACCTTTATCGATGCCGATAAACGTAACTACCTCAACTATTACAACCGCGTCAAAGAGATGACCCGTCCCGGTGGGCTGATCGTACTCGACAACGTGCTTTGGTCAGGCAAGGTGGTACAACCAGAATCTGATATCGATGATGTGTTAGTAGAAACGAATCGGGTTATCGCTGAAGACCCCAATGTGGAAAACGTCTTCCTAACCGTACGCGACGGCCTCAACGTTGTACGCAAAATCCGCTAATACGCCGCGTAAACAATTAGACCGATAGGATTAACCATCATGGGGTTTATCATTCGCGCCAACGGCGATGATTTCACAATTGAACAACGGCATCCAATACACGCAGACAACATTAATGATGACGCACCTCTCGCGCCGACCGATTATCAGATCGATAGTGCCGATACATTGCTCAGGCTTTATGTGGCCACCGATCGAGATGCACCGCTGTTTTCAGCGTTGCAGCAGATCAGAGACCACCTGCTTACTGACCTTGATGCCATTGAAACCCGCGCCGAAATTTACGGTCTGATACACTGGCTATTAGACGATCATGGTATTCGGGCCGACGGGGCATCCTTAGAAGAAACCGCAGACCGCCTCAGCGATCTTGATATTGCCGCCGACAGTGATCAATATACAGCTATGATCTTTCACCTCAAGGATGCGGTTGACCGACTCTACGAGATGGAATTAGACGATATTTGACTAAACAACCGTCAATGAACACATAAGGAGAGCTGCATGCGTAAGTTGTTGATAGCAACAGTTCTCCTGATTATGTTGATTGGCGGAATCTATATCGCCCTGCCCACCATTGCCGAATACAGTGTCCGCCAAGCCCTAACAGAACAGCAGATCGATGCCAGCTTTGTGCTACAACGCCCCGGCCTTAACCGCATCGAAGTACGAGAACTTAAGCTGGAAAAAAACACCGCTGAGCAAGCCTTCACACTCACCGCCGACTCCATCAGCCTACGCTTTAATCCTTGGCAATTATTTGATACCGGCCGTATCGATACCTTAGAGATAAACGCTCTTGCACTGGACCTCCAACTGACGCCACAACCCAATGGCGCAGTCCAATCGGAACAAATATCACTACCGTTTCCTCCTTTACCGTCCTATATTCTTGGTCTAATCCCGGCCAGCAGCGTCAACCTGTCACATTACCGCGTTAATATCACCCGCGGTTCTGAAACAAACAGCCTCATGCAGCTAGGATTTTCAGGCAGCGCCAACGCCACTAATGAGCAACTGAGTTTAACGATCAATCAGATCGATGACGCACCCGATCTGCACCTCCTACTGACACTCAATAAACAAGATAACGTGGATATATCACTCTACACTGGCGACGACATCGCCCTAACAACCGAAGCCTCCCTGAGCTACCAGCAACCTCAGATCAATAGCCAAAGCAAGACCCTTTTCTATCCCGAACAGTTGCCCCATATACTGCAGCAACCCTTGTTAACGACCCTTATCGAGCTGCCGGATATTGCCGTCTTACCTCACATCACTGGCACAGTGACCTTGACGGGGCAGAGCCAGTTTTCCCTAAACGATGATTTAAACGAAGGCCAACACCGCTACCAACTCCATCACCAGGTTGCCATAACCGAACTACCCACTATTGAAAAACTAACCGTACAGCAAGATACCCTGCTGACACTGAACGGCGATGCTATAACCCTCACGGTGAACAGTTTATCGGCCAATGGACAACAGTTTAGCCTCATCCCAGAACCCAAAAAAAACGCCATGCAAGTCAGTACGACCGCCCTGCGTATCGACTTACTCAAGCCCCTTACACTGAGTAGCAGTATCAAACAGCTCCGCCAGCAAGGTCTAAAAGCCATTCAATTACCAAACACACAACTGCAAATAAGCCCTCAGCCTATCAGTATCCAACTGGCGGGACAGCCAACCATCTTGCTTAAAAGCACGCCGCTGAAACTCGCGCTATCGCAGATCAACCTTAATGATAAACGCGCCCAAGCCAAGCTAACCACAGACCTCATTGAGACGCGCTACGGCGCCCAGTCACTCCCAAGCATAACCTTAGATAACACCGCCACCATCTCCTCGACTAACATCAGCAACATCTTTAACCTCAAGCTCAAAGATCGCCTGCTTGCCAGTGAGACTCAGGTTCGCGGCTCAACGAACACCACGCTAAACACCGGTCGCACTACCGGCAGTTGGAAAACCAGCATTCCCCTGACAGGCATCGAAAAGCTGATTCGCCGCTTTAGCACCGCGCTTCCTCCTGAGCTAATTTTTACCGGCGGCAAACTAAACCAACAAGGCTGGCTCGATAGCAACAAAACAGGTATTGCCCTACGGCTATTAAATCAGACAGAACACGCCAGCCTCAGCTATGATCAAACCCACCTTTACGAGATTGATTGGAATTCAGAAACCGTTAAGAACCATCAAGGTAAAGTAGATGATAACGGTCAACTGACGATCGCCTTTATCGATGTCGGCGTGCCACTGGAGAATTTTGCCGGTCGCTACCATTTTGAACAGCATCTTAGCGGGCAACCGGTGCTGCACTTGGAGAGCAGCACCGTCGACCTATTAGGTGGCACGGTCACTACCTTGCCGGTAACAATTTCCTTGGATACGCCAAACTTTAGCACCGCTGTCGCGGTCACCGGCATCGATTTAGCCCAGTTGATTGCGCTAGAGCAACAGGAGGGGCTAAGCGGCTCCGGCACACTCAATGGGCAGATGCCAATTCAGGTATCAAATGGCGCATTAACCATTGTCGGTGGACAGATTATCAGTGACGCAGAAGGAGGCTGGATTCGATTTGACCCTCCACCCGCCATGCTAGCCCTGACGAAAACCAATCAGGCATTGGCAATCGCCTTCGGTGCGCTAGGCAATATGCACTATGAACGCCTCGGCATTGAGTTGGATTACCAGCCGGACGGTGAAGCTCTGCTAAAAACCCATTTAAAGGGCCACAATCCGGACTGGAACAAAGGACAGCCGGTAGACTTTACGATCAATATTGAGGAGAACATCCCCAAATTGATACAGGCACTACAATTTACAGACAAATTGACCAAAACCTTAGAGAAACGCTACCGTTGACAGGTTACAATCAGGCAGCAAAGCCTCAACAACGGCATCGTAAACATGCTCTACAATTGACGGAGAACAGCATATGTCCATGCCAAAAATACTACAATCGCTGGCATTCAGCAGCCTGATGGCGATGTTAGCCGCCTGCTCGCCAACGGTGCAGGTCGCTGTTCCTAATGAACCGATCACCATCAACCTCAATGTTAAAATCAAACATGAGATACTGATAAAGGTTGATAAAGAAATTGATAATCTGTTAGAAGAAAACAGCGAACTATTCTGAGGCGCAGCAACATGAAACAGATAAAAACGATCCTAACATTCGCCACCCTCCTACTCAGCCTAGTGATCACGCCAGTCTGGGCAATCAGTCTGGATGATGCCAAGCATCAAGGCATGGTCGGTGAACAGCTTAATGGTTACCTCGGTGTCGTCAAAAGCTCCTCTGAGGTCAATGCATTGGTGAAAAAAATCAATGAAAAACGGCGTGAAGCCTATGCCGATACCGCTCGCAATGCGGGTGTCGATATCAATATTATTGAACTACGCATTGGTGAACGCTTGATTAAACGGGCCTCTCCGGGGCAATATATTCAAACCCCGAACGGGCAGTGGTCCAAAAAGTAAATCGTAAACCAAACTAGGACAGTCATGTGAGCACCTTTGGCATATCAGCTAAACCCTCATATCGTTCAAATAATGCATTAGGCTTTTTTATCTGTGTGGCCAGTCTAACCATCACAGAAACCTATATCGAGCCGTTGATAGCACAGAGCAATTGCGCTCTGTGCTCTGTCATCCGTATTATTCTGTTACTGATGTCTGGGTTGTTTCTACTTAGCTTTCTCATTAATCGCAGCGTATATTTTCAGCGATTCGTCGCGACTATCCACCTATTACTGATTAGTGGTGGCATCATAACCATCATTCGCAGCTTATTCGTCGATGCCGATAACCTCGCCTCAAGCTGCGAGCTGAGCACCTCACTGCTACTCGAACAGGGCAGTTTTAGCGCCCTCTTAACAACTGCCCACAACGCTGGCATTTGCCCCTATCCCGATTGGCATATTTATCAACTTAGTGTTGCCCATCTATCATTGATTCTGATGCTAGTATTGCTGGTCTTGGTGTGGAAAATCGTAATTAAAAAACCTCAGAGAAACCTATTCTTCTAATGAATAAAACGGCTGTAATACTCACTGCGGGGCTGATGTTGCCCGCCCCCCTGATTGCCGCCGAAGCATTGCTAGGTAATGAGACGAATCCAGGCACGTTCAATTTTTATCTGGAAAACGATCTATTTGCCGATACCGATCAACAATACACCAACGGCATTCGCTTCTCTTGGACCTCCCCAGACCTAACCAGCTATCTCGATGATAATAGTCTGCCGGTCTGGGCGCGCCGCTATAACCGTTATATCACTTCGCCGCTGGGGCTATTTGATGATACCCCACCGAAACAAAATGAAATTGTTCGTAATCTGGTGATCACCTTAGGACAGCAGATGTATACCCCAAAGGATAATAAGCGCACCACCATCGACCCCGATGACCGTCCCTACGCGGGCTGGCTTTACCTCGGTATGGGTTATCATTTAAAACACCAACAACAGATGGACTCCGCGATCATTAATATCGGGGTTGTTGGACCTGCTTCCATGGCCAAAGAAGCACAGGATTTAGTGCATGATATACGCGGTATCGACAAATTTGAGGGGTGGGACAATCAGCTACACAATGAGCTCGGTATACAACTAGTTTACGAACGTAAGTACCGTACCCCGGTAAAACGAATAAAAGGTGCTCTCGAATACGATATTATCTGGCATGGTGGCGCTAGCCTAGGCAACGTCGCGACCTATATGAATGCGGGTGCTGAATTCCGTCTAGGCTGGTTCCTACCGGACGACTTTGGAACCTCATCCCTACGTCCAGGGGGCGATAACAGCGCCCCTGGCAGCAAAGATATTCGCACTCAAAGCGCTTCTGGTTATAGCCGTGAGCAGAACTTTGGCCTACATGGCTTTGTCGCCCTCGATAGCCGTTGGGTACTGCGGAATATTTTCCTCGATGGCAACACCTTCCGCGATAGCCACTCCGTGGATAAAAAGAACTTTGTCGGCGACTTCAGCGTTGGTGCCAGCATGCTTATCGCAGATTGGAAACTCTCCTACGCGCGGGTCTTTCGCAGTAAATCATTTGAGACAGAAAGCGAAACTCACAGCTTTGGCTCTATCTCCGCGTCCTATAGTTTTTAAAACTCTTTTGTAAGCGACGGTTACGGTTTTTATATACATCAATGAATAACGCCGACCATGCGCGGCGTTTACCCCTTTTAAAACCTGTCGTACATCAAGTTATCCTAAATGTTATCTTTATTTTGAAACAAAAAATACTTACCATTACTTTTACAGGGTTGTCTACATGAACGTCCGCAGTTTAGGCACCATAATAAAGAAAGGAAAGGAGAATCCTCATGAGACTTAACCGAGTGTTGAGCACCGCTATATCAACCTCTTTACTGTCTATCGCAATAGCCACCGCCAACCAAGCATTAGCTGCAGACGTCAACCTCGTTTTTGTTGTCGACGAATCCGGCTCGATGTCCGGTGAACATGCGTGGTTACCCGGTTTTACCACACAACTCGAAACAGACTTACAAACAACGGTAGGCCTAAGCTCTAGTTATGGTTTAGTCGGCTATGGTAATAACTCAGTAGTGCCTCGCCCAATCAGCGTCGGAAGCGGGCAATTTGGTAGCGCCAGCGATTTTGCCACAGCCACTTCAAACCTCGTAACAAACGGCGGTACGGAAGATGGCTATGCGGGTATTCAATATGCGCTAGATAACCTAACATTTGATGCCGGCGCACGGGTGGCTGTCGTACTCGTCACCGATGAAGACCGGGATAACACCGACTCCTCTCTGACTTACAACACCGTGCTGACAGCCCTTCAAGATAAAGGGGCAACCCTCACCGGCATCCTCAATCAGAACCTAAATTCAGCAGACAGCAGTGTCACTGTCGGTACCGATGGTACTGATAGTTATGTGGCTGATGGAAATGGCGGATTCACGACCCAAGCAGGGGTTTCTATTGATTATGCCTCTGGCACCACCACCACTGATTACACCAATTTAGCGATCGCCGCTCAGGGCTGTGTTGCCAACTTGAATGTATTGCGTAATGGCGGTACGGACGCCCAATCCTTTTCAGGTGCTTTCCTTAACTGTCTATCAAATGTAATTCAGGCTCAGCCTGGTACTAGCGGTACACAACAGCTAGCTCTCTCTTCCCGCACATTGCCCCGCATCATCAGCTACAACCGCCAAACAGGCATATTTCAGTTACAGAACATCAATCAACGGATGAGTTCTCGGCGTAGCAACCAAGTGGTTCAGGTCGACCTAGATAAACTGAAAATAGAACAAAACGGCCAGATGGTTTCCTACCGCGACATACTTGAACAACAGGGCATTAGCAATGTAAATGGCGCCGCCGCTGGTGAAGGTGAGATGTCAACATTGGCCAAAGGCTTGTTTATTGAAGGTCGAATGGATCGCGGTTCATTTGATGGCGATGCCAGTTCCGTTGGAAGTGATTATGACACCAACGGCTTAACTATTGGCTTTGACTACCGGTTTAATCCAAACCTGCTTGCCGGGGTTGCACTGGGCTACACTGATAACAATACCGAGCAAGATAATGACCAAGGTGAAACTGACACCGAAGCAACGTCTCTGTTTCTCTACGGTACTTATTATCCTACCAACAATGTATTTATCGACGGTTTAGTAGGCTATAGCTGGGCTAATCATGATATTAGCCGTAACTTCGGCGGTAATACCATGACAGCTTCTACTGATTCAGAAACTCAATACCTGATGGTGAAAGGCGGTTACAACTACGCTGTTTCAAACAGCTTGCAAGTAACTCCTACTCTCGCGGCTAACTACGAAAAAGTTAACGTAGATGGCTATACCGAAAGCGGTGTTGCACCACTGTCTGTTGGTGATGATGAGGCCGAATCTGTACGTCTAACACTCGGTGGCGAACTGGTTAAATACCTGCAAGTGAAACAGAAAGATGTTGAACTCAACGCTAATTTGGCTTTTGTCAAAGAGTTTGCGGATGATTCACGTAGTGTTGCGGTTAACTTTGTCGGTGGTTCATCTGTATTGAATATGGATATCAGTGAACTTGATCAGGAATATGTCACTCTAGGCCTTGGTACAACCGTATGGCTGTCTAAGACATCTAAACTGGCTCTGAGTTACAATACATTTATCGATAATAGTGATGTTGAAAGTCATAGCCTTGCAGCACAATTCCGCTATGAATTTTAACGGTAACTTACGCTGAAAAGCATTGTTAAAAAAGGCCATTGCCTGACGTTTGTCAGGCTTGGCCAAAGGGCGATACTAACACTGTGTATCGCCCTCTTTTCTCTCTTCATACATGGCTGCCAATCTCAGCCAACACAACCGAATCCAGCGCAGAGTTCAGCACCTGGATTTACGTTTGAAAAAATTCGTTCTACTGAATTTGACCACTGGCTTGCCACCCCTGAAAACACCATAACCAACCTTCGCTGCTTAACCATTTATCTTGAAGGAGATGGTATTCCGTTTTTAGCGCAGGGTAGTCGCATCTCGGCCAACCCCACCGGGTATAAAAACCCACTGTTACAGCTCAGCCAAAAAGATAATGAAAATGCGGTCTGGCTAGGACGCCCCTGTTATTTTGGCTTACAAACAAGCCGCCATTGTAACCCCCATCTATGGACCTTTGGCCGTTACTCGGAAGAAGTGGTTCGCAGCCTCACTGAACTGGTTAAGACACTCGCTGTGGATAAACCAGTTATTCTTGTGGGCCATAGCGGTGGCGGAGTACTTGCAACTCTGGTTGCTCAAAGATCACCACAGGTAACCGCAGTCGTAACACTCGCAGCCCCATTAGATACCGATCGCTGGACAGCATCACATGGTTACTCCCCTTTATACGATTCAATTAACCCTGCACAACTCCCTTCTCGAGCTGATATCTATCAACTTCACCTGACGGGCAGCCAAGATACCCAGGTTACTTTTCAGCATCAGCAAAAATACCTCCAGCATAATCCCTACGCTAAACATGCAAAACTTGCGGGTGTTAATCACCCACTGGACAATTTAGCCTCTAAAGACTGGCTAGCTTTAATACAGCAAGTAAGAAAAGCCAGTGGCTGTTACATGAACCACTAAGAAACCTTTCAAAGGATATAAAAAAACCGGATCAGATGATCCGGCTATGGAAAAGGGAAATGAATAACGCTATTAGAATGACTGGGTCACCCGAATCCAAGCGCTACGACCGGGTTCAGCCACTTGGAATGGATCAGGATTGATCGAATCATCACGACTTTCATGCACGGTATACGCCTTGTCCATCAGATTATCCACACCGGCTTGTAGGTTTAAGCCATTATCAAATTCATATTGAGCATGCAGGTTAACGACGCCATAGCCCGGTGTTTTACGTACATCTTGACCACCACAGTAACCGCTACCGGCTAAACAGATATCATTCTGATTAGACACCAGCTGCCACTCGACGCCCATTTGCAGACGGTCTTGCTGATAATCCAATGAGGTATTGAGTTCTAAAGGCGCGATACGTGATAGCGATGTGTCATCATCCAGATTATTACCCACCGTCCATGCTAAGGCACTACCTAACTGCCAATTGGCATTGATTTGATAGCCAGCTTCTAACTCAGCACCGTACAGTTCAGCGTCAACATTGCGATAAATATCGCGGCTTTTAGAGCCTACAGCGACGGTCTGCCGTAAAATATAATCATTAACTTGATTATACCAGCCGGTTGCCGACCAGTTCAGCGTATCAAGATTACCCTGCAGGCTGACCTCTATTTGATGATGCTTTTCAGGTTCTAACAATGGATTGCCTATCCAGTCACTGGTCATCGTTGACCGAGCCATATAGCGCTCCGTTGCATCGGCGGTACGAACACTGCGAGATAAAATAGTTTCAACACTATACTGGTCGTTTAAACGGTGGGTCCAACTAGCGAAACCGCCCACATTATCTTCATTGCGTTGCTCACCGGCTCCGGCAGGCGCGCCAGCCATCGACCAAATCGCCGCTGGCGTCATACCACCTACCACTTCATTCCGACGTGTTGCGACAGCACTAATATGATCATAACGCAGCCCTGCACGTACAATATCATCTGTACTCAGAACCTTTTCACCCTCTGCGAAAACACCCGTTTGATCAATTTCAACACCAGGCCAAAGCAGACGACTTGCTACTCCAGCACTGTTCTGCAACTCTGCATCGCGGTCATTGTTTTGCATATCTACACCAAAAGTCCAAGCAATATCCGCCGCCTGAGCATCAAAGGTTAACCGCCCACCTTCGGTATCGGAGGTAGAAGGCGCCTGCATCTTCATCATTCCGGCGGGACGCAGGCTATAGTTATCCATATTGTGCTTCACATCCGACTTATACAGCTCCAGCTGGACTTGCTGCAACACCCCCTGCTCAAACTCATGAGTGAGTTTTAAACGAGTAGTATCAGCATCAGCATAAGGGGAATCCATGCCTGCACCCGCAAACAGAACATCATCCTCTTCCTGCTTTTCATAGCTAGCTTCGATGGTGGTGAGATCCGTCAGGCGGTAACCCACCAGCAGCGATTTCGATAAGCTTTCAAACGATGAGCGAACCTCATTGCCATCCCCATCATCATAGTTATCAGCTTCCGCTTTATGCGCAATAACTCGGATATAACCCTCATCGGAACCGGCCGCAACATCCGCTCCCAGTTCATAACGATTACCATTACCGTGATAACTAGCGCTCAACTCACCGGCATAACTATTGTTATCAAATTGAGGCCATTGACGCTCAAACAGAACGGTACCACCGGAACCGCCGCCACCATAAACCACGGTACGGTTACCCTTAATAACGGTGACGCTGTCATAGCTATCCACCGAAGTATAAGAGGTCGGCGGATCCATACGGTTAGGACACCCTCCGTGGATATAAGCACCATCCAACAGAATATTCAGTTGAGTCTGGCTCTGCCCTCGAATCACAGGATCAATCGAACGCCCCCCCATCCGAATACCAGACACACCACTCAGGCTCTGCAACAGCTCACCACCATCAGTCGTTGGCGATGCCTGAACCGCAGCGGTTTCACTGTGTACCGTATTCTCAACCTGCGGGAGGCCTGATGTTATTTCAATCACGAGAGGTTTATCATCATGGCCTGCAAAAGCCTGTGCCGAAATCGTCGCAGCAATAGCCAGCGACAGCGTTGTTTTGATCATACAGCGTTCCTTAGCAGCGGAAGGTTATAAACTGCGCGTATTGTAGAGTGACCACCCTCTACTGAGATGTGACAGGATGCCGCAGTTGCTGTGACATAATGACGCACCAATTAAAAGGAACTTATTGAAAGCGAGTTGGGAGTCAACAGCGCGGGACTATTCCTCCCCTAAAGCACGCCTAGAATCGAGAGATGTAAATCGTATTCAAGGCTGCTGTCGAACCTCTGTTATTGCACTAAATGCCCCCATATCAAATAACCGGAGTAACAACAGCCTACTGCCGATAAAAACTCCGAAGTATTGTGACTTAAACGTATTCGAGTCCTCTGAAAACCAGCTACAATTCATCTATTACCTCAGCCAACCCCCTACTCATCAGTAGACCCATACAAAGCATCTGCGGTAACGATAAACAAGACTCTAGGACGTTTAATGATACCTTTCGACATTACCGCTGCAATTAACATCATGGGACTATCAGCCTGTGCCGTATTCGCCATCTCAGGTGCGCTTGATGCCGCACGTCAGAAGATGGATATTTTAGGCTTTATGCTTATAGGCACTGCCACCGGGTTGGGAGGCGGTACCCTACGGGATGTATTACTGGGTAAACTACCGGTGCTTTGGATCCGAGAACCCGTCTGGATTATCGTCTGTTTGATAGCATCCGCTGTTACCTATTTTATTGCCCCCAAACTGGCATCAAGAACACGAGCACTGATCTGGATGGACGCCGTGGGTATCGCCTTGTTTGCTGTCGTCGGCACTGAGATCGCCCTGGTATTCGGCACTTCTCCCCTTATCGCTGTCTGCATGGGGGTAATGACTGCCAGCTTTGGTGGTATTGCCCGCGACCTGCTCTGCGGTAGCAACCTGACCCTAATGAATGAAGAGCTCTATATCACCACCATGTTGGCCGGCTCCGTCACCTATTTAATCCTCGGCGAACTCAACCTACCCGACAACTATGACCTGATAGGCGGTTTTTTGGTGGCCTTTGTACTGCGAGCCTTAGCTATTGTGTTTGAACTAAAACTACCCAATATATACCACCGATAACCCCGTCATTTACGACGCTCAATTTAAAGGTGGCTGGTGTATGCCACCGGCTAAACCATAGGATTAACGATATGGATTTCATTCAAACCCAACAGGCTGGATTTGCCCTGCGCCACGGCACCCCAGATGATGCCGCCTTGGTCGTTGCTTACATGAAGAAGTTAGGCGCCTATCAAAAAATGTTGGATAAAATCACTGCAACCGAAGCCAGTATTCGTCAACGGCTAAAGAATAAGCAAGGCGAAGTGATTTTTGGCGAACTTGAAGGCGAGACCGTCGGTTTTATCTATTTTTATCAAAACTCGTCAGCTTTCACAGGACAATCGGGATTATATATTGATGGTTTCTTTATCGATCAACAGGTCCAGTCTAAAGGACTAGGACAGACGATGATGGCCTATATATCAAAACTGGCATTACAGCGCGGCTGCCAACGGCTGGAGTGGGGATGCCTCGACTGGAATGAACCCGCCATCAAGTTCTATCGACAAATGGGAGCATACAGCGTTGATGAGATGACGATTTATCGTTTTTCAGCAGAGCAACTTGCCCAGCATGCCGCACGTTTTTAACCTTAGGATTCAAACGCATTAGGCTCTGTACCTTCTAACAGGCCTGCATGTTGACAGAGCAGAGCATCTTTCCAGCCCTGAAGCCGATAATCGTCAGTGGCACGGGGGCGAGAAAGATCAACGGTTTTATCGAGAATCACCCGGCCGGGAGCCGAGGAAAGAAAGATAATCCTATCGGCTAGTTGAATCGCTTCATTAAGATCATGAGTTACAAACAAAACTGTCGGTTTTTGTTCAACCCATAACGCATATAACAATCTGCGTAATTTATCGGCATTCGGCGCATCCAACGAAGCAAACGGCTCATCTAACAACAGTAGATCTGGCTGAGTCAGAAAAGCCCGAGCAATACTTACTCGGCGCTGCATGCCTCCTGACAAGTGCTTCGGGTAACAGGCTGATTTACCCGCTAGACCTACCTTTGCCAACATCGATTCAATCGCCGCCGCATCTGCATCGGGCTGCACCAAACGCAGGTTCTCCGCTACGGTCAACCAAGGCATCAGTCTAGGCTGTTGAAAGATATATCCCAGCTTACAGTCCGGCTTATCCTGCAAAGGGCAACCATTAAGCTTAATCTCACCGGGCGCACTAGGCTCTAATCCAGCAATCATATTTAACAACGTGCTTTTACCGGTGCCTGAGGGGCCAAGCAAAGCCACAAATTCACCGCAAGACAGTTTAAACGACACGGCATCAAGCACCTGATCAGGGCTATTGCGATAAAACTTACCCAACAGTGAAATATCAAGACTGACCATATCCCCCCCGAGCGATATAACGATCTAGGGGACGCATAATCAGTCCCTCTAGCAGCAAAACAATAGCGGCAAACGCTAGGGTATAAGCGAGAATACTGGCGATATCAAAAAACTGGAAAAAACTACCCAACTGAAACCCCACCCCATCACTGCGACCAAGCAACTCAACCACCAGTACAATTTTCCAGATCAACGACAGGCCTGAACGGGCTGAAGCCATAATAAATGGATAAAGCTGGGGTAGATAAACCTTAAAAAAGTAACGCGCTGGCGCTACCCGAAACACTTTCGCTACCGCCAGTAAATCTTGGTCAACCACCCGGGCACCTTCACGTACCATCACCACCACGGTAGGAATTTTATTAATCGCCACGGCAGCAATAGCTGCCGCTTCAATCAAGCCAAACCAAACATAGCAAAGAATAATAGTCACTAACGCTGGTACATTAAGCGCCAGAATCAAGATAGCATCACCTGCTGCATTCAAGCGAGGAAAGGCCCCCATCATCATGCCAATGACGACACCCAGAGCCATCGCAATGATAAAACTCAGTAACACTCTGACCATCGTCACTAACAGATGATGCAGCATATCGCCTTCAAGCAGATGGCCACGTAAACTTGCACACACCTCAAACACACTCGGAAAACGACTATCATTCAGCAACATAGCGGCAAACTGCCACAGAAGAAACAATACCAGCAGTGGTAACACCGCCAGCGCTAGCCGCCGACACCTCACCATTATGGCACTCTCCGCGCATCAACCTGACGCATCCCCAAGGTAGCATCCGGCATCCAAAAGAGTGCCCGGTCTAATGTCTGCGCCCCTCCGGTAAGTTTTTTACCGCCCTCCTGAGCCAAGATCCCATACAGTGTTGCCAGTCCGTCCAGCTCGGTAACACCAAATTGTTGTTGCACTCCAGCACGATAGCCCTGCTTCAGCGCAGTGAAAATGTGTTCGTCTTCGGCCCGCGTTAAATGCCGAATACGTTGCCACTCCGCATCAGACGTTAATAATATCTGCCGAGCTGCCCGAGAGGCATTTAAAAAAGCACCCAGCGACGCCTGCTGTTGCTGCAGCATCTCATCAGTAAAGATCCACCCTAAAAGAGGCACCTGATGCTTCACACCTAACCCTTTAATCATTTCCTCGACGGTAAGAATGGGTTTAAAACCACGGGCCTTAAGCCGTGCGCTATAATGCCAAAAATTGAGACTAGCAGGCAGCTTGCTGTCATACATCAACTGATTCAGTAAAGGTGGCGCGGCGAATACCGGCTCTATGGCAGCGACCATATCTCGACCGAGTACCTGCTTACTATAGGCCTGCAGCAGCAACCAGCTTTTATCCACAGAGCCGCCGGCAATGCCTAATCGCAGTCGCTTTGCCTCCGCGTTTTGCAACCAATAATTTAGTAACTCATCAAGGGAGGATGCAGGGCTATCTGCTTGAACATAGAGCCCCCCTGTTGCTGAAGATACCGGCGAAAAACCAAATAGCCGTTGATTGAAGCGCTGACGGTTAACCCACACCCAATCACCATAGATAAGATCCACAGCCCCGCTTTGTAAGGCGACTGCACTGGCATTTTTGCTCCCCACCGGCATCACCTCTAAGGAGAAGTGGTATTTTTCATCGAGTCGATGATGGCGTATCACATCCATTTCCCAATTAACCGTACCAAATTGCAATACCGCCACCCGCACTAATGGTCGTGTGTCCGCATATAACGCTGCCGATGGCATTAATATCAGCGCAGTAACGACCATGCTGATGGCGTACGTTCTTAGCTCTTTAAACGGCACACACATAGTAAGCCGTTTTAACCCTGTCGTTGTTATCACTGACATGCCTAAAATAAACGCGCTTAAGATACGCCCCATAAAGGGCCTCAATATCAGGCTGAATGCAGCAGCGTAATAGACAATCTTCATAACAGCCTCCCAATGATTAAATGCTCAGATACCGTGCCCGTTCGGCACATCTATCGCTCATCACCCGATAAGAAAAAATGGGCATATCGTATAAAACACCCTGAAGGGGAAAGAATAAATAAGGTATCAGATACGATAAGCCAGACAACACAACCCCATAACACTGCTATCGGTAAACGGGCTTAAAGGTCTCAAGGAACAACGGTCTCTCATCTAACGAGGTTAGCAAAAACAGACTCCGTTAATCATTGTACGAAATAACTAAATACACCGTTAAATAGGGCTATAAAGCAACGCGAAATACGAACACAACAAACACACCTCAGGTACAACACAATCCGTTCGAGCAAAGTAGCGCTGTATCCTGACGGCGGTTTTACATACACTGTTAATTACCCACACACTCCCTAATGAATAATGTTTCAAACCATGATGCAGCCTCAGACACCGCATACAACAATCACTCGCCAACAATCTTCCACCGTGGTCGGCGGTTGGTCTGTGGCCGTGGGACGGGCTTTGGATGCATTAGGGTATGATGGCGATCGTTTACTACAGGCAGCAGGTGTCGATCTAGCGAAAAAAAGAGACAACGATATTCGTTTCTCCTCTGACAATACCCGTCAATTATGGCGTTTGGCGCTGGCGGAAACCGGCCAAGAGGATATCGGCTTACGGGTGGCTGAATATGTTTGCCCAACCACCTTTCATGCACTAGGATTTTCACTCTGGGCCAGTAGTCACCTGCTCGATGCACTTCAACGCATGGTGCGTTTTGAAGTCTTACTCAATGATGGTTGTACTCTGTCGCTTAAGGCGTCAAACAAGCAAACCTTCGACTTCTGCATGCAGGTAAAAAAATCCGCTCAGCAACCTTTGGTCGCCGATGAAGGTGTCGATTACTTTCTCGGCGCGGTGGTGAAAATGTTTCGCGATATGTCCGATCAGCACTTTTCACCCCAAGCGGTCAGTTTTACCCGCTCAACCCCAGCTAATCCCCTCCGCTGGGAAACTTACTTCCAGTGTCCGGTACTGTTCGGCCAGTCTTGCAATCATCTGCAACTAAGTGCCGAACAACTTAATCGCCCTCTCCCCGCAGGCAACCGTTTATTGGCAGAGCAAAATGACAAGCTGGTTGAAGAATATCTCCAACGACTACAGATGGCCGACCTTCGTGGCATCGTTCGCAGTGCTCTGATTAATCTGATGCCCCTCGGACTGACAACCTTAGATGCGGTTGCCTGCGAACTAAAGATGTCCCCCCGAACCCTACAATATAAGCTGAGTCAAAACGGCACCCCGCTACAGGCGCTGCGAGATCAGATACGTGAAGAGTTGGCGCGTCAATATTTACAGCATTCACGACAAAACATTACTCAAATCGCTTACTCGTTGGGTTTTTCTGACCCGGCCCATCTTAACCGCGCCTTTAAACGCTGGACCGGCGAAACGCCCACCGCATTCCGTGCCCGTCATTTAGCGAATCCGACAACGTAATTTGTCATAGGAGCAACTCACCGTTGCGCTAAAAAGCGTCTGTCTTAAATGGTAAAAGCTTTGCTTTAAATGGCAAAGACGTATGCAAAACCCACCGTATACTCACGCTCAATGGATATTTGATCCAGCACGACTATTCAAATAAAAAAACAACTGAGGTGAGTTATGGGCGAATTAGTTCTAGCAGCAAAAGTAACACATGTGCCATCGATGTTTATTTCTGAACAAGAAGGACCGCTCAACGGTATCCGCGAATCAGCTATTCAGGGGTTGCATCGCATCGGGGATATGTGTCGTGAGCTAAACGTCGATACGGTGGTTATTTCAGACACCCACTGGCTTGTGAATGCCGGTTTTCATATCAATGCCAAGCCGGATATGTCCGGTGTGTTCACCAGCACCGAGTTTCCACATTTTCTTAATAATATGGAGTATAGCCACAGCGGTGACCCCGAGCTGGGGCAACAGATTGCGACTATCGCCACCGCTAACGGAGTCAAGACTCTCTGCCATCATGAAGTAGCGACCCTTGAACTACAGTACGGTACTCTGGTGCCACTGCGCTACCTGGGTATTGGTAACGATATCAAGGTGGTCTCCATCGCCGGTTGGATGTATGACGCAGATATGGAAGAGTCTAAACAGGTTGGCGAAGCGGTGCTTGAAGCGATTAAACAGTCCGACAAACGCGTGGCTTTCCTTGCCAGCGGTTCATTATCCCACCGTATTCCACCCAACAAAGTGGTTAGCGACTACATGTTCAAAATCAGTGAGCCGATGAACCAAGAGATTGATTTGATGGTGTTGGATATGTGGAAATCAGGCAAAGCCAAAGAGTTTCTTGAAATTCTGCCGAAATACGCCAAAGACTGTGCGGGTGAAGGGGGTATGCACGATACCGCGATGCTGTTTGGACTATTGGGTTGGGACAGCTATACCGGCTGTGCCGAAATGATGACGGAGTACTTTCCAAGCTCTGGCACTGGACAGTGCAATGTGATTTTTCCTGTGTAACCCAACAAAGTATGTCGACCGGTTACAGCATACTGCTAGATTGATCTAACCTTCATCTGTAGATAACCCAGCGTATCGACTACTCATTGTCGATTCGCTGGGGACTTCCATGCGTTAATTCGTCCTGCTTTCCCGCCAGTAATGCACCAAAGCAAGCGCGATTACTTTGATGGCTGTTTTTCTGCCAACATCAGTTGCTCAGCCATCTGCGTTTTAATTAACGCCACCTGTTGTTTGAATTGATTACGTTTCTTACGGGAGATAGTCTGTACTACCGGAATAGGTGCCGTCATGGCGTTCACCGGACGACCATTAACATGCAGTTCATAGTGCAGGTGGGCGCCGGTCGAGCGACCAGAATTACCCGATGCGGCGATCTTTTGCCCACGGGAAACCTTCTGCCCTTTACGCACATAGGCCTTACTCAGGTGCAAATAACGAGTTTTATATTTACGGTTATGCTGAATCTCGATATAGAGACCAGCATAGCGATGCTTAATAACTCGGGAAACTACGCCATCACCTGCGGCTAACACCGGCGTACCGATACCCACCGCAAAGTCGGTGCCATTATGGGGCCGGATTAGCTTGGTAATGGGATGACGACGCCGTGGGTCAAACCGTGAGGAGATACGATAACGTTTTGCCAGAGGGATTCGCTGAAAAGCTTTTTCTAAACTCTCACCATCGGCATCAAAATAGTTATCATCAAACAAAAAGGCTGATTGTTTGCGGATCGCACCATCATAGACGAAGCCCTCAATAATACTGTTGCCGGTGTATTCACCCTTAACATATTGACGCGATACCGCCAGCTGAAAACGATCGCCTGCACGCAGGTGACTTCTGAAATTCATCCGTTCTTTCAGTAAATTGGTTACCTGATAGGCCTCAGCAATTCGCGCACCAGCCCGTTTCATTGACCGTGGCAGATCACCTTCAACAGTGCCGCTGATAATTTCCCGACGATAACCACCCTTCTCGATAAACTCTTCAAACTCAAAGTCGCCCTTCGCGCCCCGATCAAAGGTCACTTGATAGGTCAGGCCAGAACGGAAGATAAACTGCTTAAGCCCTGCGTCATCAAAATTAAATCCCAACTGGTGACCGGGCTGAATGGTATCGAGAGCCAGCAAGTTAAGATCGGCTTCCATCAATTTATAAAGGGTCGCTTGGGAGATATGCAAACGACTAAAGATAGTACTCAGGGTATCGCCCTTCTGCACCACATAACCGATAGAAGGGTTATCAACGGCGCTCGGTTCATGTGAAAACTCAAGCGGTTCGTCAACCACCTCTGCGGCGCTATCCACCGTCGGTAACTCAAGTTCAAGTTCGCTCCTGAACTGCCCCGGTGGAACAGGCACAGCAGAACTATTATCCGCTAGCATCAATGACACCAGCAGAATAAAACAAACACTTCCCAAGATAATGCGATGGGGGGTGGGTAGATGACTCAACACAGCTTTAGTTAAGCTAACAAACGACCGCAGTCGTGCACTTATATTACCGATTTTCAAACGCTGTCACTCTGCCTCAATACTGCTTAACGATAGTCCATACCCCATTGGCTGATGGTGTGACCACCAATGGAGAGGATTGTTCAGTAAATTATGCCTGAAAGATGACAGGATTACCCCCCGCCCGATAGTGGTATTAATGCTTTCTGCTACAATAGGCGGCTGTTATCGAGTATTTTCAATCCAGTGTTTCGGAGAGAGTCCTTTGACCCAGTTTCGCCCCTGTATCGACCTGCACCAGGGTCAGGTAAAACAGATTGTTGGTGGCAGCCTAAATGACCAAGGCGCTAAGACTAACTTTGTCAGTCAGTATGATGCTGAATACTACGCCACTTTATACCGCAAACATCATCTGACCGGAGGTCATGTCATTGCACTGGGGCCTGGTAATAAAGAGCAAGCACTGAAAGCGCTCGCAGCTTGGCCCGCCGGCTTACAGTTTGGGGGTGGCGTGAATAACACCAACGCTGCGGAATTTATTGCAGCAGGCGCTTCCCATGTCATCGTGACCTCATATCTGTTTGATAACGGCCAATTCAGTTGGCAACGATTAGAGCAGATCAAAGCGATCACCGGAAAAGAGCATTTGATTCTCGACCTAAGCTGTCGGCGTACCACCAGTGGTTGGCACATCGCCACTGATCGCTGGCAGACCGTCACCGACACCCCGGTGAATGCTCAGACACTGGCAGAACTGAGCCAGCACTGTGCAGAATTTCTAATCCATGCGGCGGATGTCGAAGGTCTACAAGCCGGCATCGATGAGGAATTAGTCAAGCTACTGGGTGAAGCCTGCCCGATCCCGGTGACCTACGCGGGCGGTGCCCGTTCCCTTGACGATTTAAAGCTAGTCGACCGTTTATCCGCCGGTAAAGTTGATCTTACCATCGGCAGTGCACTGGATATTTTTGGTGGCAACGGTGTCACCTTGGAGCAATGCATTGCTTGGAACAACCGTTAAAACTGCTTTAATTGCGCTGCTGCTGTTCATCGGTGGTTGCAGCGATCGCGCAGAACTGAGCTACGTCCCTGCCGACGGAGTTGTTCTAGCCTTTGGTGATAGTCTCACACAGGGCGTTGGCAGCACGGATGGCGGTGACTATCCTCATCAGTTGCAACAACTCATTGAACGTCGAGTGATCAATGCCGGTGTCGCCGGCGAAGTCAGCGCCGAAGGCTTACAGCGACTGCCAACACTGCTGGATGAATACCAGCCCACACTGTTAATCCTGCTAGAAGGCGGTAACGATATTCTGCGCAATCTTGATAAAACGAAGCTAAAACAAAACCTAGCACAGATGATCTCACTGGCGCAGCAACGTCAAATCGATGTTGTGCTATTGGCGGTGCCGGAAAAATCACTATTTTCCAATAGCGCACCGCTATATGGACAGTTAGCGCAGGAGTACTCCTTGGTGTGGGAACCCGAGATCATTGCCAACCTGCTGCGCTCTCCGCACTATAAATCGGACCCGGTGCATTTTAATAACCAGGGTTATCAAGCACTATCACAGCGTATCGCCTCTCTGCTAAAAGAACATAACGCTTTATAATAAATGGAATTTTTCCGTTATTGTAAAGTCTGATTCTGAAGTTCACCGTTATTCAAACCACTATTCAAAACCGGACTGTTGTAAAAATCTATGTTGATACGAATTTCGTCAATGATACTGAGTGTAATACTGACCGGCCAGTGTTATTCAGCCAGCCAAACGAATCAAGAAAGTCTGCAAGTAACGCAAGCATCACTCACTGACTTTCGTCAGCTATCGATCCGGGTGCTGGCCGCTTACAAGACTCCGCCCCGCTATATCGGCTCAACCCCGAAATGGCACCTATTTCTCAAGAAAGAGAGCCGCAAGGCTGTTGGTAAACGGTTTAGTACCATTTTTGGTTATAAAATTCCGCGCAAACACACTATCGACAACGGCTGGGATCTAGCGCTACCGATCCGCATTGATCCAGACCGCTGTCCTGAGGTAAGCCATTATAGCGATGACAGGCGCCGCTTTAGCCTTCCAATCGGTGAAGAGATAGCCGACCGCTGCATGGGCATCAACGCAAAATAAGCCGCAAACCGAACCGCTGATCACCCTAATATCGCCCCCCATAAACGATAGTTCAGCACTCACGGACAATAAAAAAGCCGCTTCACGCGGCTTTTGATCCCCTTCAAACTCAACATCGTTAACCCAACCCGCGGTGTTAACGACGCCCCTGAGTCAAAACTTTTTAAGACACCTTGCGCCCAAACATACGCGCCAATGAACCATCTTTAGTCGACAGTTGCAGCTTAACGGCCGCCGCAACATGCAGCAGAACCGCCGCGATCATCACCTTTGCGCCCAAGCCATGCACAATGTGCCCGGCATCAGCCAACAACTCTATTTTATCGCCCCCCGGTATTAGGTTTAGACCAAATACCGCGACCGGATAACCATTACCAACCGTCATTAAAATACCGGAGATCGGCATCAACACCGTGCCGGCTAACAAAGTCAGATGCACAATAGTGGCGACTTTTTCCTGCCACTGCTCAACCGGCGTCAAACGCTGTGGAAAGCCGTTACGAATACGCCAATAAATGCGATACAGAGCCACCAATAGAATAAGCACTCCGATCGATTTATGAATACCAACTAAAGCGCCTTTATCGGGGCTACGCGGCAGGTCTTCTAAATACATACCGAAAATAAGACTGCCGATAATCGCCAGCGCAATGATCCAGTGTAAAAACACCGTAGTTTTAGTGAATTGAGTGCGACTATCCATCATGAATTCCAATAAGCGTTTGATCTGCTAACTCTAAATCTTATTGATGAAAAACATAAGTCATGTAGGTGTTAAGAAAGGTAAAGTTTTATACTGAGGATAAATACCAACATTTTTATTCCGCATCACCTTTTTTAGCCTAATTATTAAGGTTATTTTAAGGTTTAATGATTAGACTGAATGTAATCAATTCGTCATTCCGTCTGGAGTACACACTATGCGCAAAACAACCCTCGGCAAAGTGGGCATCACGCTACTTTCTTGCAGTATCGCGGCCACCGCCTTTGCAGGCTTTGGCGATCTTCTTAAAAAAGTGGAAGATAGCGGCAAGCAGCTGCTAGAACAAAAACAAAGTACATCTACATCATCGGGCGCTGATAGCAACCTTAGCTATGACACTGTAATTGCCGGCCTGAAAGAAGCACTGGAAGTCGGTAGCCGCGAAGCGATCGAGTCCGTCAGTCAGAAAGATGGTTATTTTAGTAATGAACTCATCAAAATTCCTTTACCCGATCAATTAGAACAGGCAAGCAGTCTGTTGAAAAAGTTCGGCCTAGGTTCGCAGGTTGAGGCATTTGAGCTGAGCATGAACCGCGCCGCCGAACAAGCAGCGCCCGAAGCAACCGAAATACTGGTCGGCGCGATTAAAGAGATGAGCATCGAGGATGCACGAACTATTTTGAATGGCTCGGATGACGCCGCTACCGAATACTTCCGCGAGAAAACCTCAAGCAGCTTAGAAGCACTCTTTCGCCCATCGGTTAAAAGCTCGATGGATCAGGTTGGGGTGACTAAATCCTATAGCGACCTAACGAAACAAGCGGCTCAGGTACCGATGGTAGGCGATTTCGCTGAAGACTATAATCTTGAAAACTATGTCACTGAAGGCGCATTAAATGGCCTATTCACCATGCTAGCGGCCGAAGAGAAAAAAATCCGTGAAAACCCAGCTGCCCGTACCACCGACCTACTAAAACAAGTATTCGACTTTTAAGGAATCATAATGCTTAAGCAATACCTGCTATCGATATTACTGAGTGTCACGCTATTCAGCCCAGCGTTTGCTGATGATCTCAACCCTGTCGTGGTGATGACCACCAATGCTGGCGTTATTGAGCTCGAACTCATGCCGGAGCAAGCACCACTCACCGTGGCCAACTTCCTGCGCTATGTTGATAGCGGTTTCTTTACCGACACGATTTTCCACCGAGTTATCGATAACTTTATGATTCAAGGTGGCGGATTTAGCGCTGATCTGGAGCGTAAGGACACCCTACCTCCGGTCCGTAATGAATCGGCCAACGGTCTGCCCAATATGCGCGGTACCATTGCCATGGCCCGCACCAATGATCCTCACAGCGCAACATCACAGTTCTTTATCAACCTGAAGAACAACGACTTTCTCAATGCCAACGGCCCTCGTCCGGGCTACGCCGTATTTGGTAAAGTGATCAATGGGATGGATGTAATTACTCAAATAGGCCATGTACAAACCGGCCGCCAAGGACCATATAGCGATGTGCCTGTTGAGCCGATTGTGATTCAGAGCGTGGTATTGAAAAACAACCACTAAAGAAAGATGTCGATCGAAAAAGACTTGCGAGCATCAATGATGCAAAGCAAGTCTTCTTACTGACTTTCTGAGCGTCGAGTGAGTCGCTCTTTCTGCAACCTTCGAGCAATCCGCTACGAAGGTCTTTCCACCGCCACATAAGCACCAGCTAAGGTCATTGCAACCTTGTTACCCTGACGAACCTCAACGTCTAGATTCAGTCGGGCCCGCCCTTTGCTATCCATATACGCGATAAAACCATCTAGCTCGGCTTGCTCGGGAAGCGTCGTTGTTGCCGTAAAATCACCCAACACGGGCGCTAAATATTTGAGCTGACTGTCGCGAATCATCACGTCACAATCACGTCCCTGCTCGCGTAGATACAGGGTCACAATAGCCCAGCCGCAGAGGGTTGCCAGAGTCGCTAACGAGCCACCAAAACCGGTGCCTTTATCGTTAACATTAGGAGCCAATGCCGCCGTCAGTGTTAATGATCGACCATCATAAACCGGATCACCTAGTCCCATATGGCCAATCAATGGAATCTGCTCTTTCAGCCATAATTGAAAGAGATCTGCTGTTTGTTGATGATTCATCCAGTTAGCCCTGCTCTATCGTTTGAACAATCAGCTCCAATCGCTGACAAATTGGCTGATATCAGGCTGGGGAGCCTTACGTTGCCGTATCGGTGTGCCGACGTAGAGATAACCCACTATCTGTTCATCCGCCTGCAACCCTAAACCCGCCATCACCAGCGGATGATAAGCCAATTCGCCGGTACGCCAAATGGCCCCTAAGCCCTGAGCATGAGCGGCCAACAACATATTCTGTACCGCACAACCGGCAGCAAGAATCTGTTCCGAGTGAGGTACCTTGGGATGATCTTTAATAGCCGCAATCGCCACAATAATCAGCGGTGCTCTTAACGGCATATTTTTGAATTTCGTTTGCTGTTCAGCAGAAAGCAACTGATCCGCTGCCATTGCACTCAGGTAGAGTTCACCCAGCTTATGGCGCGCATCACCCGCTATATTCAGAAACCGCCATGGCTGTATCGCACCATGATCCGGCGCGCGAAGAGCCGCACGGTACATATTCTCCAACTGCTGAGGGCTAGGCCCAGGTGCTTCCAGCGCAGCGATGGAGACTCGCTGATGCAGATTATCCAGTGCGTCCATGTTAACTCCCGTTATTGGCGGCTTAAACGTAAATTCACAGGCTGACCCGCCTCACTACTACGCCAAGGGTTAATATCCAACCCTCCGCGTCGTAAATAACGGGCATAAACCGTTAGTTTCTCTGGTTGGCAGCGCTGCCAAATATCCATAAAAATCGACTCGACACACTGTTCATGAAAATCACCGTGCTCACGATAAGAGATCAGGTAGTGCAGCAAACCGGCTTTTTCGATAGCGGGGCCTCGATAGTCAATCGAAATACTCGCCCAATCGGGTTGTCCGGTCACCGGGCAATTCGATTTCAGCAGATGACTATATAATGCTTCTTCCACCACCGCACCCACCGCACTAAGACGCTGTGGAGCAGGGCTATAATCAACCACCTCAATATCCAAGTCATCTAAGCACTCACCCTTAAAGTGACTGATCGCAGCGCTGTTATCGACCGGCAATAACAACACCTCAACCGCACCACCAGCCGCCGCAGATAAGTCTTCAACCATACGCACCTGCACCTCAGCTTCACTCTCGAAGCGGGTCAGATTAAACGAGTTGAGATAAAGCTTAAACGATTTCGACTCAACAATATGGCTACTAGCAGCGGGTATACGAAACTCGGCCAGCCGAACCACCGGCTTTCCTCGGCTATTTAGCCAAGAAACTTCATAGGCGTTCCAGATATCACATCCCTGAAATGGCAGTGCAGCGCGATCAACGCCCTGAGCCTTCCAATTTAAATCCCGCGCAATCGGGTATAGCAGCGCCCCATCGTACTGATTAACATAGGTGGTATCAGCCCCCAGAGGCGCATGATCTAGGGCGTTTTGTTGATCTTTCATCTGGCGGACCTCGCTACTGTCGTATACCTTTTCCGGTATTGAGCAAATACATGGAATAACTGAACAACACCACAATCACAGCGATGATCATGGCATAAGCCAGACCGATATTAATATCACTGACACCTAAAATGCCATATCGGAAGGTGTTGACCATATAGAGTATGGGGTTCAACTGGGAAACGCCCTGCCAAAACTCAGGCAACAAACTGATGGAATAGAACACACCTCCAAGATAGGTCAACGGAGTTAACACAAAGGTCGGAATGATCGAGATATGATCAAAGCTGTTAGCGAAAATCGCATTAATAAAGCCGCCCAGCGAAAACAAAATAGCGGTTAAAAAGACGATAGAGGTAATCACCCAGAAGTTATGAATATGCAGATCGGTGAAGAACAACGACAATGTCGTCACGATCAAGCCCACCAATAACCCACGCACCGATCCCCCGATGACATACCCTGCCAAGATAATCCAGTTAGGTGTAGGGGAAACCAATAGCTCTTCTACATGCCGCTGAAACTTAGTGCTATAAAAAGAGGACACCACATTGCTGTATGAGTTGGTAATCACCGACATCATAATCAAGCCGGGCACAATAAACTGCATATAATCAAAGCCACCCATCTCACCGATACGTGAGCCAATCAGGTTACCGAAAATAATAAAGTAGAGTGTCATGGTAATCGCAGGGGGTAACAGTGTCTGCCCCCAGATACGCGTAAACCGGCGCACCTCTTTAACCAGCAGCGTCCAAAAAGCAATAAACAGTTGGCGATTATTCATTGTTTTCACCCTTATTTTTGTCGTCTAGGGTTTTATCCACCAATGAAACAAACAACTCTTCCAAGCGGTTGCTCTTGTTACGCATACTGGTCACTTCAACCCCCTGCTCGGATAATTGACTAAATAAACGATTCATCCCCTGAGACTTTTCGACCTCCACACGTAAAGAGAGATCTTTTTCCAGCGTCACCGGATAGCCCTCCAACACGGGACATTCACTCAACGACTGTGCCGTGTCGAGAATAAAGGTCTCGGTATTCAACTGTTGCAATAGGTCTCGCATACTGGAGTTTTTAACAATCACACCCCGGTCGATAATACCGATATTGCGACACAGGCTTTCCGCTTCTTCTAGGTAATGAGTGGTTAAAATAATCGTCGTGCCATTAGCATTTAACTCTTGCAGAAATGCCCACATTGAGCGGCGCAACTCAATATCAACCCCCGCTGTAGGCTCATCTAATATTAACAAGCGCGGCTGATGTATCAGCGCACGGGCAATCATTAAACGACGTTTCATCCCGCCAGAAAGACTCCGCGAGGGTTCATGTCGCTTATCCCATAAACCTAACTTACGTAGATAAAACTCACTGCGTTTCTTCGCCTCTGTCGCAGCAATGCCATAATAGCCGGCCTGAGTAATCAAAATATCTTCGACATTCTCGAACATATTAAAATTAAACTCCTGTGGCACAACACCCAGCTCACATTTAGCCTTATCGGCCTGACTATCGAGGTTGTAACCAAACACTTCGACCTGGCCACTGGTCTTATTCACCAATGAGGAGACGATACCCAGCGTCGTTGACTTACCTGCCCCGTTGGGGCCGAGTAACGCAAAAAAGTCACCTTCTTGCACCTCAAACGAGATACCTTTCAGTGCTTCAAAACCATTTTTGTAAACCTTACGCAGATCTTTGATGGAGAGTGCAGCTGTCATGCAGTTTCCTGTGGCATTGCTAAGAGGGAATGCTGAATCGATTAAACAGCATAGATTGGGGCAGCCGGAGACAATTTCAACGGTTACTGCCACTTAAATTCTGGGTTAAAATGTCGCTTTGCTCTCGTATATAACGCACGGAACACTATGACACCTTATCAGTTTCACCACCTTAATTTCCTTAAAATTGCCTATAACAATTTTATTCATCAGGAACCTTTCACCCTTGAGGAGATTTCGGCTGAAGAGGAGCAGTTTATTCTTGATTTTCAGCAGCTGATTCATGATTTTGAACAGGGTGATACGCAGATCTATCAAGAAGGTGAGCAGTTCCTTGACCGAGCATTTCGTATGTATCCTCAACTGGCGCATCTCATTGCCCGCGACCTTCTCTGGTTTTTCGGCGGCACCTGCCTACATAACATGGCGGATATCGAATTAGAAAAATTCCAACGTCTCGACGAGCTGCGCTTTACCGCAGAAGAGCAAGGCGAAGAGTTTGACTATATCAATACCCGCGCGAGCATTTTCGGGCAAAACTAATAGAGTACTTAATTCGGCTATTTGTTGCTGTAACACTTTACAGCAACCGAAATCCACACTTATCAACTCGTGGATTTCGGCTGACTAAAGTTTCAAATATCCTTCAACGGCTGTGAATGACAGATATATTGCATAAAGGCTTCAGGCGGCAAAGGTTTACTAAAATAGTAGCCCTGAATGATTTGGCAGTTATTCTCCCTTAAGAAACTCAACTGTTCACTGGTCTCAACCCCTTCGGCAACCACTTCCAGCCCCAGCGTATGGCACATCGCTAATGTCGCTTTGATAATCGACTCATCACTGCGATCAATACCAATATCTTTAACAAAGCTGCGATCAATTTTTAACCGATCGATCGGCAATTTCTTCAAATAACTAAGCGACGAATAACCGGTACCGAAATCATCCATCGCCAACGTAATTCCCCGCTCCCGCAGATAGGTTAACTTGCCCACCGCGACCTCAGGCTGACGAATAACAAAGTTTTCGGTCACTTCCAACTCAAGATTCTCGGGACTGAGGCCCGATTCAGACAAGGCCTCTTCAACACTACTGATCAGACGCTCATGGGCTATCTGTTGACCCGCCAGGTTAACCGATACTTTCATGTCCGGCAGACCAACATGAATCCAGGCCTGCATCTGCCGACAGGCTTCACGTAATACCCACTCACCTAAGGGTATAATCAGATCGAGCTCTTCCGCTAAAGGTATAAAGCGATCCGGCGGCAATAAACCGGCGCTAGGGTGCTGCCAACGCACTAAAGCTTCCACCCCGATAACCCGGCTCGTGACAGCATCCACCTGAGGTTGATAGTAAAGTACCAACTCATCATTCTGGATTGCTTTACGTAAATCAGCTCCTAGAGAGAAACGCTCAAAACGCTGATGATCTTTCTCTACATCGTAGATAAAGTAACAATTTTTACCGGCGTCTTTGGCTTGGAACATCGCAACATCAGCATGTTTGATCAGCGTAGCGCCATCATCGCCATGATCAGGGAACAGACTTATACCAATACTCACAGTGACCACAATTTCATATTCACCAATCCAGAAGGGTTGCTGAAACGCTTGAAGGACTTTACTAGCAACCACCTCTGCCCCTTCAAGATCTCGGATACTGGTGAGCAATACACTAAACTCATCGCCCCCTTGTCGCGCCAACAGGTCCGTATCACGAATACACTCACTGATCCGCCGGGTCGCCACTTTCAGTAGTTTATCGCCCACCGTATGACCCAAAGAATCATTAACCTCTTTAAAGCGATCTAGGTCAATGAACAGCACCCCAACATGGCTTCCGGTACTGCGACCCTTTTCAATCGCATCATTCAAGCAGCTCATAAAGAATAATCGATTGGGGCGCTCGGTAAGGGGATCATGATTCACTAGCCACTGGAGACGGCGCTCAGCTAGCTTACGATCACTGATATCCATACCAATACTTAACATCAGCGGTTCATCTTGGGATTTTCGCAACCGTACATGCAGCCAAGAAAGATCATGGCGATTACCACCACTATCAAGTAACACACTGTCAGTGCGCACTTCCGTTTCCAGGCCATCCATCAACCGGCCGGTATTAGATAGGAAGTCGAGCCGCTCTTCTTCCCGCTGCAGGGTATCCAAGAAAGTCGCTTTACGGAATGACTGACTATCGAGATCCATCAATTGCAGACCAAAGTGGTTAACACTGCGTAATTGCCCTTTACCATTCTGGGTAATAATAACCAGCGGTGCGGTTTCCAGCAGGCCGAATAAAAAGTCTCGTTCTTGAGTTAACGCATGACGGCTTTTTTCGAGGCTATCGGTGCGTTCAGCAACCTCATCCTCCAACCCTTCAAGCTGTTCACTCAACAGGACCGAACTTTGAACCAGCAGGTCCCGCTCGTCTTCACCAAAAATAGGCCGTCGGGTGCGAAACTCCGCCAAGTTTTTACGAAACTCGCCAAACTCTCCGCGACTTAACAGCGACATATCCTGCGCCAAACGGGTAAAGAAATGAATCGGTTTTTGTAACAACAGTGACAACAGCACCAAGGCCGTGAGAATACCGCCGAGACCCAGCAGCAGGTAGTTCAATAAACTTTGACGAATACTTAATAAATGGCCTGAGATATCATCCAATACAACCCAATAGGCCTGTCCTTCGCTAACCCCTTTTAAGGGAGAGAAAAGCACCTCGAAATACCGGTCATTATATTCCAACACATAACTCCCACCCCCGGGGTTGAAGCTTTGCTCTAAGCTAAGCCGCTCTAACAGTTCCTGATTTTGCGATCGGTTCGTCAGAGAGTTGATCAACAACCCCCAGTTACCTAATTCACCCACGCCAGCGGGAGCTTGCAGTGCCAAGCCAATATCCAACGTGGTCTGCTGTTTAATGTCATAAATAACATCATAGAGAAAACGGCCAACCATTAGCACGCCCTGCTTCTCTCCCGCCATCTGAATAGGAATGGCGACATATCGCAGACATACGGTGGTACACACCAACTTACGTAATGGTCGTTCAGTTTCATATACACGGCGAATATCATCTGCTTGGATATCAACTCTTTCGCCCCAAAAACCCACCATGCGGGCCTGACCATCAAAAAGATACGCAGCATTCACCGAGCCAGTCAGTTGAAACGCATCAAACTTAAGATTAATCATCTGCGTCAGATGGGCCAACGGCGTAGCGTGTTGCTCCTGCGAGCTGTTATCGATCAACGGCAATAGTTCAGCGACTTCAAGCAAGCGCTGATAAGAGGCTTCAACCGAGCCATCGAGGCGGGCCACCTCGGATAAATTGATCTGCTCTCGCTGTAATTTAAACTGCTCATTGAGCTGCGTCAGTGAGAAAAAAGCATACATGCCCTGCACCCCGACCAGCACAACCACTAGCAGGATGAAGATTTTCCACCTGATACTTACAAACTTTCGGTGTACGTCAACCATCATGCTCTATCTCACGATGTCATAGTTTAGAAACGGTAAGTCGCCTGCAAAGCAAAAATATTCCAGTACTTACGTAATTTGGCAGAATCTGGATTATCCTGTTCTGCAGCCCAGCCAGTACCTTCTACATTATGTAGCTCAGCCCGAAATAGCCAGTCCGAATTAGGCCGCCAGCCCACCCCAAGGGTGACATCTTGGCTATAAAAATTATGCGCTTGGCGGGGATAGAACATTTGGCTATTCTCTTTGCCTTTGGGATCATTACCATCCAGCATCAAGTCGTCATAGCGCAGCAACAGGTCCCAGTTGTAGTTGAGTCGATATTGCAGCTGTAAATAATAGGATGTTAACGGGGTCTTTGGCCGGGCAGCATAAATACCGCCTAATTCGGTCCAGTCAATGTCATGCACCATATACTCACCGGTTAAACTCCAGTGTTCGGTGTTGTACTGTGCCGAGAGCATCGCCACGTTCAGCTTAAGATCGCCGTCATGAAATTCAAACTGAGGATCGCCGCCATTATAGTCAAAGGGCACTGTTCCCCCTGCGGGCTGATAACCTAACCGATATTCAGACACTGTTGCCCCAAGCCGAAACCGACCGCTCTCAGAATTGTAAATCACCCGCCCCATAAAGCCTTCTGATTGATCAAACTCACCCACGGCATCCACGGCAAGGTAGGCATACTCAACATTTGTGTCGGTTTGCGGACTGCCATACAGTAGATCAACATCAAGCCAACCACCGGGCACCGATATAGAACCGTACAAAATCGCACCATCGATCGACAACTCTAAATCCCGCGCCTGATCAAAATAGAGCGACTGTGGCAACATAATGCTGGGCCGGGTAAAGGCTACATCACGAGTCTCATTGTAAAAACCAAAAGGGACTTTCAGCCGACCAACCCGCATGCCAACCGCATGTTCTACAGAGTCAGTGAAACGGTAGTCGAGCAGCGCATAATCCAGTTGAGGATCACCGTTGTCTACCTCTCCCGCCTGGCGCGACATCAACTGAACCGCGCCACGTAACTTTGGGGTAAAACGATAGGCCGTATTTAAGCCGATCTCATGAAAGTCAAAACTGCCATGTTCGCTACTTTCACCATAGACGTTGTTTTCATCGGTATAGAAGAAGCCCTGAGTGATGAAGCCATTCACCGAGAAATCATTATCTGAGCCCTCAGCAAAGGCAACGGAGCAAAAAGCGCCCAATCCTGAAACCAGCAGGGCCGAAAGATATTTAAAATTCATCGACAACCCTCACTTTTTCAAGATCTAGCTTAAATGACTCTTCAATATAGCCGATCGCCCCTTTGTTCTGACTGACATTGCGATACATCTCTTCCATGGTATCCACCCGTTCAGGTTCAGAGCCTGCGCCAGTAAAAACCTGACGATCCCATTTATTTCTTAACTGATAAGGAAAAACTTGTAGCTGTTGCTTAACAAACAGGCTGTGTAGAGGATGTCTATCGGGCAACACAAAGACCCGTATCGGCCTTCCATCTGGCCAACGGGTAACGCGCATCGAAAAAACAGCAAAAAGAAAATTTCTGTCGAGTGTTTGTTGTTTAACGTCTTGAGAGACGATCACTGAATGTGCGGAAGCGCTTCCTACAGAAAGGCTCAGTACGACAACAAAGAGCAGTGATATCCTTATCAGCCAGACCATTTAAATGATTACCTATCAAATCATTAAGTTACTGAGTATATACGAAGCTTATAAGACAAAAAATATTCCACAGCAAAAAGCTGAAGAATTTTAGGGATAATGAACAGATATGAGAGGAAAAAAGAAAAAAGTGGCGTCCCATAGGGGGTTCGAACCCCTGTTACCGCCGTGAAAGGGCGGTGTCCTAGACCACTAGACGAATGGGACGCATATTGATGAACTGTATATTGGAGCGGAATATCGGGCTCGAACCGACGACCTGAACCTTGGCAAGGTTCCGCTCTACCAACTGAGCTAATTCCGCGTTACAAAAGGTGGCGTCCCATAGGGGGTTCGAACCCCTGTTACCGCCGTGAAAGGGCGGTGTCCTAGGCCACTAGACGAATGGGACTAAACACATTTGTATCTCTCCTCGTCATCAGAGGAGGCGCGTATATTAATGACTAACCCTACCCCCGTCAAGAAAAAATATACAAAAAATTCATTCAATCGACACAACTGCAGCACGGCAAATAGTTGAGTCTAATACGGGTAAAAAGAATCAGGCTAACGAGCAGCGCTCAGCCACACAAGCAAGCGTAGAAGATGGTCGTACATTAAAGAGGGAAGTCTAAAGATTAAAGCTATACGTCACCGTCAATCGCAAGGTATTGAGCAATAAGGATGCAGAAAGAATTAATTCGAAGAAAAACAAAATCGAATAATAAAGAAGAGAGAGTATCAAGGATGGAGCGGAATATCGGGCTCGAACCGACGACCTGAACCTTGGCAAGGTTCCGCTCTACCAACTGAGCTAATTCCGCGTCATAAAAAGTGGCGTCCCATAGGGGGTTCGAACCCCTGTTACCGCCGTGAAAGGGCGGTGTCCTAGGCCACTAGACGAATGGGACGTGGCGTCCCATAGGGGGTTCGAACCCCTGTTACCGCCGTGAAAGGGCGGTGTCCTAGGCCACTAGACGAATGGGACGCTGTGGCTCTGTTTCCAGAAGACGGGGCGTATCTTATTGATCTGGCCCGTTTCGGTCAACCCCTTTCCATCAATTTTGTAATATTTTTTCAGTATTTTTAAAAAATACAGGCTCATGTCTCCAGCCCCGTTAACTCAACACGCCTAAGCCCCTACTATCTCGCCCTCAGCACCTAAAGTAACCATCCACCATACGGCTCAAAACACTATAAATAGAACCCGACTAATGCACTGTGCGAAAATTCGTCACTTATAAAGGAATCGCAGTACTAAACTTATCCCGCCGAAGTGAGATCAACGTTCTAAACTTACTCAGGTTCGCATCAGTCGATAAATATTGACGGGTGAAACGCTCATAACTTTCCATATCTTCCACCATCAGCATCAAGAGAAAATCAACCTCACCGGTCACCTGATAACATTGCGTCACCTCTGGAACCGATTCCATCTTGCGCTTAAAAGCAGCGTAGATATCCAGCTGATCACGCACCATCTCGACTTCAACAATGACATTTATATAACGCCCGACCAACCGCGGATTGATCAGCGCGACCTCCGCCATAATGACACCAGCCTCTCTCAGTCGACGAACTCGACGCAGGCACGCTGGCGGTGATAAACCGATCTGTTCTGCTAATGCTTGGTTGCTGGTGCGGCTGTCTCGCTGCAGGATATTGAGGATACGCCGATCGGTTCGATCAAGATCAAATAACATAAAGACAACCTATTTGTTAACTTTTAGAAAGTTTGATGATGAAATTTGCAATATTATTTCGTTTGAAGCCACTCATTGAAATCATAGGACAGAATTCTCATTTAGACTAGCCTTCTGTTACCCAGCCTTAGCGGAACCTCTTTTATGCGACAGTTATTCAATCAATTTTTCCATAGCACCCTGCCCCAGTTGGCACGGGAGATCTATGAGGTCTGCTGGCTACTCTTTAAAATCATGATTCCAGTGTTACTGGTTGTCAAAGCATTAGAAGAGTTCGGCGCTATTCCCTATATCAGCTTGGCATTAGAACCTATTATGCAGCTAGTCGGCTTACCCGACTCAATGGGCCTCGTCTGGACCACCACGCTATTAACCAATATCTACGGCGGTATGCTGATCTTTTTTCAATTAGCCCCGCAGGAACATCTGACTGTCGCCCAAGTCACGGTGCTTAGCAGCATGATGTTGATCGCCCACAGCCTACCGATAGAGCTACGTATCGTGCAAAAGGCTGGTGTAAAAATAATAGTCGCGCTGCTCATCCGTCTGTTATCGGCATTGGCGCTCGGCATGTTACTCCACTACAGCTATCAGTGGGCCGACTGGCTACAGCAGCCAGTGGTCCTCATCTGGCAACAACCCGTCACCGATAACAGCTTATTGAGTTGGGGCCTTAATCAACTTAAGAGCTTTATTATGATCATTGTGATTATCACCGCGCTAATGAGTCTGCTACGCTTTCTGCGCTGGGTGCATATTGAACGCTTGATGATCTGGCTACTGCAACCACTGTTGAAACTACTGGGGATTAGCACCCAAGCCACCTCGTTAACGATTATTGGCGTCACCTTAGGCTTATCTTTCGGAGGCGGACTACTAATAAGAGAAGCCCAGAGTGGACATATCAGCCCCAAAGACTGCTTTTCGGCACTCTGCCTACTCAGCCTGAGTCATAGCATTATCGAAGACACCTTACTGGTTATGACCCTCGGTGCAGACCTATCCGGCGTACTCTGGACACGCCTTGCCTTCAGTTTTGTCTTTGTTGCTATTATGACCCGTTGGCTAAACCGTACCTCAAAGACATTCCAGCATCGCTGGTTACTCAATACGCCCGACAACACCGGCATAGGACGTCTCAATGCAAACTGATACGCAAGAGCTAAAAAAAGGCATGTTGTTTGCCCTTTCCGCTTACGGCATGTGGGGGCTGTTTCCCATCTACTTTAAAAGTGTTGCTGAGGTCAGTCCCTTTGAAGTGCTGTGTCACCGGATTATCTGGTCGCTGGTCTTCCTTGGATTATTTATTATGGTATCGGGCCGTTGGCAAACACTGGTCGGCAACCTGCGCCAAAAACGCTTACTGGTCAGCCTTGCCATGTCCGCTATCTTTGTCTCCTTGAACTGGCTGGTGTTTATTTGGGCCGTTGGCCAGGGACGGATTCTGGAAACCTCTCTCGGTTATTTTATCAACCCCTTGATCAGCCTACTGTTAGGCATGATCTTTCTCGGCGAGCGCCTACGTAGAGGACAATGGATCGCTATTCTATTGGCGGTCGCTGGTGTCGGATATCAATTGGTATTACTTGGCAGCCTGCCCTGGGTCGCACTGTTTCTCGCCTGCAGTTTCGGTATCTACGGTTTATTACGTAAACGTATCGTCGTTGACCCATTTTCCGGTCTGTTAATCGAAACCTTACTGATCAGCCCGTTTGCCCTACTCTATCTATTCTGGTTAGAGCAGCACGACCAACTGACGTTTTTAACCCAAGGAATTGATATGGACCTACTGCTAATTGCTGCAGGGATTATCACCAGCCTACCGCTGATCTGCTTTGCTGCGGGGGCCCGCCGGCTAACATTAACCCTCAATGGGCTGCTACAGTACACCGCACCAAGCATCACCTTTTTATTAGCGGTACTGGTCTACCATGAACCACTGGATGCTAATCGCCTAGTCACCTTTGCCCTTATCTGGGCCGGCTTAATCTTCTTTACCGCCGAAGGTCTGTGGAAAAACAAACAGAGCGCGTTTTAGCGCGCCCCTATCAGACAAAAAAATACCGGCTTTCGCCGGTATTGCTTACATAAAATCAAACCTTCGCTGATAGCTCAGGGCGCTAACTCTTCATACGGCAGACCCACATATTGCTCAGCAATTACCCGGCGGCCGTTCTCAGAGTTTAGATAGTAATCCAGCTCTGAATCCATAAAGCGTTTAAAGGTTGCCGCATCCATATCACCGGTTTCCATCTGACCGAAGTTATGCAACATATTACTCATCCACCAAGAGAAACGTTCACCGTTCCAAACCCGACGCAGCGCAATCGCCGAATATTGGGTAATACATTCAGGATCATTCTCCTGATAAACCCGCGTCATGATTTTATACAGCGTCGCCACATCAGAAGCCGCTAGGTTAAGTCCTTTCGCCCCTGTCGGAGGCACAATATGCGCAGCATCACCAACTAAAAACAAACGCCCATACTGCATCGGTTCACAAACAAATGATCGCAGCGGCGCAATACTCTTTTCAATACTAGGTCCGGTAACCATATTGTCCGCCACATCTGCTGGCAGACGTTTTTTCAGCTCATCCCAGAATGCATCATCAGACCAGTCTTCAACTTTATCGGTCAGTGGCACTTGCAGATAATAACGGGAGCGGGTTTCGGAACGCATACTCGCCAGCGCAAAACCACGCTCATGTTTACAATAGATCAACTCACTATTACACGGAGGCGTATCACTCAGCAGCCCTAACCAACCGAACGGATAGACGCGTTCATATTCGGTGCGCTTTTCCTCGGGAATGGTCTGGCGAGAAATGCCGTGGAAACCATCACAACCGGCAATATAGTCACACTGTAGTTCATACTGCTCACCGCCATGCTCAAAGGTGATCGAAGGTGTGTCTGAGGTAACATTGTGCGGCTGCACGGCAGAGGCTTCATAATAGGTCGTCAGACCTGCCGCTTCACGGGCGTTCATCAGATCTTGAGTAATCTCGACCTGACCATAACAAACCACGGTTTTACCGCCGGTCAGTCCTTGCAGATCAATATGATGACGCTGGCCATTAGCGGAAATTTCGAAGCCATGGTGGACATCACCACTTTGATCCATGCGTTCAGCAACACCCGCCTCACGCACCAAGTCAGCAAACCCTTGTTCCAGAATACCCGCGCGAATGCGCCCTAAGACATAGTCACCCGTTACCCGTTCTAAAATAATATTACTAATGCCCTGCTTCGCTAACAACTGACCTAGCAATAGCCCTGAAGGGCCCGCACCAATAATTGCAACTTGAGTTTTTATAGTATTCATAATCATCTCTTGTCTTAGCAGCTTTAAACCACAATGCTTCGAATTAATAGAGATCTATACTGCCGGGAACCCGGCGTGCAAAAAATAGACGATTAGATCTATTGATTGTACTTTTTAAACAGTTTACCCCTTAGCCCGCACTCTCGATATTCACCAGTGAGCGACACTTCACACTCAAATACCCCGAAAACGAAAAAAGGGACCCTCAATGAGGATCCCAATATCGCAATGACTCAGCTAAGGCTTATTTAAGAATAAAGCCTGATTTAAATTAAGTGTCTTGCTGGCCGTACTCCTTAGCCAACATCGCCTCAATTTTTCTACGCGCCTGCACTGCGGGCACATCCGCAAGTGCGAGCAATTCTTTCTGCACACTCGCCGCCACGTCTAAACGCTCTTCAACCGCATTAATCGCATCGACATCCTGCTGACGAATGGTGATATCAGATTCTTGTTGGAAGCGGTCTAACGCCTCATCACCCTGCCTAAAATTACGTACAGAAAAACCAAAGTAATGGGTGGTTGTTTCTGTTTCAGGAGTGATCGCATGGAGAATCAATAACGCCCCCAACGCCTCAGGCACTGTATCGTGACCCGCCAACTTAGTCACAATCGGCAAACTGGTTTTAATCAATTCTGGACCATAGAAATCACTCAATGAGTCAAAGTCTGCCAGCCCTTCATAGGCCGCCTCAGCACCAAACACCTCGGTGAAGAAGGGGTTCCATGGCGCCTTACCACTGCGCACAATGCGGTAACTTCTTTCACGCTCTTCAGTCTTCAGGGGTATTTTTTTCATCGCTTCGCCACCACCTACATGATGATGCACATACGGCAGATGAGTCAGATCCATTAGGTTGTCAATTAACAGTTGCGAACGACCGTTAAGCAGAAAATAGTTTTCTGAACTGTAATGCCAACCGGGCAGGCCTAGACCAAAGTCTTCGTAAGGGGGAATCAAGTTCGTATCACACTGATCAAGATCGCCCATCCAGATCCAGCAAAGGGGGCCGCGTTCTTCTAATGGATACACCGGTTGGCAAAACTTAGCTTTGACACTGTCCTGGGAGGGAATATCAACACACTCACCCGTATCCGCAAAGGTAAAGCCATGATAACCGCACACAATAGCATCACCTTCAAGCCGTCCTTTTGCTAAAGGATAATAACGGTGAGGGCATAAGCCATACATCGCTACCGGCGTACCATTCTCTTTGCGATACATCACAACCGGTTTATTCAATAAGGTGCGTTCGATAGGTTCGCGTGAAATCTCATTCGAAAACGCCGCTATATACCAACGGTTACGAACAATTGAGCTTTCATATTTGTATGGATACATAATTAAATATTCCCCAATTTATATTTTTATATTTGTTGTGCTTTTTGAGCAGCTCTTGCGATTCAAATAGACTCGTTTTAGCAAACCCAAAAATAGCGCCCATGGGTTAACCCCTGCAGCGCTTAAAGCGTTCTGGTATACATAGACTCAAGTCATAACAGAACGCTCAATAGAGAGCGAACGACTCACTTACCATTCCGTTTTAAATGGGCCGTAAGTTGGCGTACGTCCGTTAGTTTCCTCTTCGACAATGTTATTCCGCTGACGGCCAAGGTAAGTAATAGAACTTTCCATAACATCTCCCGGCTTCAGCCATAAACCACCGAGCGTGGCGGCGTTACCCGGAGGAGACCCCATAATCATCAGATCGCCGGGCAGTAACTTGATCCGCTCAGACGCATGGGACAGCACCTGACTAGGTGAAAAAATCATATCTTCAGCGGGCCAGTCTTGGCGCTTCTCACCGTTAACATTCAACTTAATCTGCATTTTTTGACGATCAACAAACTCTTTCGGCACCGCAAAAGGGCCAAACGGTTTGAAGTTAGGCTGGAATTTACTGATCCAGTCGAAGTTAAACTTAATATCAGCCCGTTTAAATTCATCCACCGTACCAATATCGTTGACCATGACATAAGCCGCGATCAGGTTTTCTGCGTCCTCAGGCCTAACATAACGCTCGCTTTTTCCAACGATGATACCAAGTTCTAACTCCCAATCCGGTTGATCGCCAACGAGTGGTAAAGGAACATCATCATTCGCGCCACATAAAGCTGAATGCATACCCACAAAAAAGAAAGGTGTGCCTTCACGACCGCGACGATCGACCTCTTCATAGTTGCGTTTGAAAAACGCTTCATCGTCTTCGCCTGGCAAGCGCTTATCTTGGTTAAACTTGTTGAACGTCATCATCTCAGCAACATGCTGACGATAGTTCGATGCGGCACATAGCATATTAGGATGAGCCAGCACCGGCAAGATAATCAGATCTTGAAACGATTGTGCGGGACGATCTTGCTTTTCGGCTAATGATTTAGCCCATTCAAGAGCACGATCCCAATCATTAAAGATCGCATGGGTATCCACATAACGATCCGACAGATTTAACACATTGCCACCGGGCAACACTAAACCTGGAAACGGGAGTTCACCTTCGCCCCGTGCTTGATAAGTACCAATACCAAAAGTCCCCTCGACGAGGCCGGTAATCGGGTCAATATTCTCTGGCTCTACTGCAGGCTGTACCTGGTATGCCGTAAATTCTTTTGAGCTCATAAACTGTATTCCTCTACTCAATGCTGTTTACTGTGTGCGAACATGGCGATCAGCTAAAGTAGCGATCTGGTGGCTCTGAACTCCACACATCCATTTCGACATCAGCAATATTGTGTACGCGTGAACCATCACTGGCTTTCATCCGGTCGGTATCTGAGAAAGTTTCAAAACGGTTACGATCCGGGTCACGCCATACATCAAAAATATGACTACCATGGGGGTGACGTCCGACGCCCCACACCAATTCGTAGTCTTTCGATTCTAAGAAGCGGTGCGTCATAAATTGCGCTTCGAAATCTTGTGCTTCGAAACTAATATGATGGCAGGCGCTTTCACCTGTTTGACTCTGCATCAAGGCAATAACATGGTGGTCGACCAACTCTTCACCACGGTCAAGACGCAAGAAGCCAACGATCTGGGCATGCGGCTGACCCGGGATGTGATAAACATCACTCGGAATAAGCCCTAACACCTTTTGATACCAAGGGAGGCTTTCTCCAAAACTTGGCACAAACAATCCCACATGGCCTAAACGAAATAGTTTTGCCGGCCCCATCGGACGCTTAGGTTCAAAACGGCCTTCGCGCGCGTATTCCTGTGGCGAGTTCATAATAAGCGAGGCATACGCGGGCTCTGCTGCGACAGATTCAATGCCATGGACCAAATCAATCTCGAAACCATTTGGATCCATCAAGGTCACCGCCACACCACCGCCGGGAGTCGTCAATTGACGAATGGGCGAAGCGCCATGTTCATCAATCGCATGACGCAGATCACTTTCACTTTCAACCTCAAACGCGAGGCCAATAAAACGGGGTTCGTCGGCCTTTTCGGCGACATAAGCAAAGGCGTCACCGCCGCCTGTGCGCATCACTAAACGCTGCTCGGTTCGCTCAACGGTCAATAGACCAAAATCTTGCGCAAACGCTTCAGTTTGAGCAAGGTCCTGCACCTGAAATCTCACATGATGAGGGCTTTTAAGACGCATATAAGGGTTACTCCTTTTTTATTTTATTTTTGAACCGGTCAGCAGCACACCACAAATCACTTACTCATCGAAACCGCGACTCGACTAAAGGTTGGATCAATATAGGCGCCTAACCTATCAGCGTCCAATATAATAAAAACCATCAAGCTATTCGCATTACTTATAGGTTAAGTTATCAGTACTCACTATAGGTGCCCCCCAAATAACTCAGGTTCGCAATGTTAATCCCAATAGATCCGCCGCATTTAGCCCCATAATTTTGGCTTTATCCCCATCACAAAGATGCTGATGGAACTCAACTGGGTTTGGTTCAGCCATATCAAAAGGATAATCGCTACCGAGGCATAAACGATCAGCCCCTTGAGTACGCACTAAAGAATCGAGTTGATCCTTATCGAACACCAGAGTGTCGAACCATAGCTTACGCAGATAACTCGATGGCAGGTGCTGACAATGTTCGCTGCAATCGGCCCGTGCACGCCAGCCATGATCCATACGTCCCCAGTAGCCCGGAATATAACCGCCACCGTGCGCAACACAGATTTTCAAACCGGGATAGCGATCCAACACACCGCCAAAAATCAGATGACCCACAGCCAACGTGGATTCCAAGGGGTTACCAATCAGGTTATTAAAATAGTATTCCGTCATACGGTTAGCTTGGGTGAAACCTAACGGATGAATAAAGAGTAGAACACCCAACGCCTCGGCGGCAGCAAAGAAAGGACGAAACTCTTCGCTGTGTAAATCTTTACCATTGACATTTGAGCTTATCTCAATGCCCCGTAGATTCAGTTCACGCACACAGCGTTTCATCTCGGCAATCGCCATCGGCACGTTTTGTAATGGCACAGTCCCCATACCCACAAAACGATCGGGATTCGCCTCCACCGCTTGTGCAATGCCATCATTAACCAGTTTAGCGGCGTGCAAACCGATGTCAGCATCCGTGAAATAAAAATATTGGCCCGGATTCGGAGACATCGCTTGGACATCAATGCCCAACCGATCCATATCCTTAATACGTTGCTCTACACCATTGAGTGTCGCACCGATTGTGCCAAATTGAGCACGGTTAACCTCTAAGGTTTTAGCACATGAAAATTCATTAATCCCCGGCGGTGGTCCCGGGTAATTAACCTGCACAATGCCATCCGCAGCGGACACATTTAAATGACAATGGATATCCACCACCAAGTGTTTGCCTTTACGCTCAACCGGAATTAAATTTTGATCTGCACAACTAACAACACTCATGAATTAAAACCCCATTAACTATTATTTTTATAATGACGAAGGTACACACAAAGAAAATCAGTTGCAGAAACCGTTATGCGACTTCGCGGTGCTAAACGCACACATAGATATAAAGACTGATGGTCTAATTTCCCATCTAACACATATAAGCGTCCAATCATAATTAACCTTGCAAGCTATAAGTGCCGCTGATAGATTAGCCCAATGCGATTTGACGGATTAGATTTAAACCTACTGGTTGCCCTTGAGGCACTGATTGAGGAGCGACACGTTTCGGCGGCGGCGCGACGCATTCACTTGAGCCAACCGGCGGTGACCGGGGCTCTTAAGCGACTGCGGGAATACTTTAATGATGAGTTACTCGTGCAACGTGGTCGCCGCATGTTTCTGACGCCTAAAGCCGAGGCACTAGCGGAACCGGTACACCGAGCACTGCTGCAAATCAGGGGCGAAATCACCCGGGCTGGCAGTTTTGATCCGGCCACCACCGCACGTCACTTCGTGATATCCGCCTCGGATTACGCCTACACTATCCTGCTCGGCAATGTAGTGGCTAAAGCGGCAACCCTAGCCCCTAAAGTGACCTTCGAGATCGTCCCCCCAAGCGAACAAACCATTAACCGCTTTGATCGCGCCGAAATAGATCTACTGCTAACCGTCGATACATTGGCACTGTCGAATCATACCTTTACAGAACTTTGGCGGGATGATGAGGTGATCATCAGTTGGGATGAAGCCGGTTTTGAAGAGATAGATGTGGATACTTTTTTCGCCTGTGGTCACGCCATTGCCGCGTTTGGCCCGGAGCGGCGCCCCTCGATTGCAGACCATTATATTGACAGAAACGGCTGGAAACGCCGCGTAGAAGTGCAACTACCTGAATTTGGTGCACTCTGTCAGGCGATCATCGGTACCAAGCGACTGGCGACAATGCATCGCCGCTATGCTCTGCATTTCGCCAAGTTATATCCCATCAAACTACACCCAACCTGGACCCCCTTCCCGGAGATTGTCGAGGGGATCCAGTGGCATAACGTCAGGGACTCTGACCCCGGGTTGCAATGGTTAGCAGGCCTATTGCAAACCAGCAGCCAAGAGCTAGATAAAAAGTCATAAACAACGGTTGATATTCAGCCCGACGTCAACTTAAGCCGAACAGTTAAAACAACCTCTGCCCTTATCTAGCATCACCTAACGCTCATGACTCAGGAAAACAGCAGAGGTATTGAGCAGTGCCTCTACGTGAGATAACACTGCTTTAAGATGACGTCGACTCAAGGCTCAATCAGTGCATTTTGAGAGATCGACATAAACGGCTCGAACAGGTAACTAACAACCGTGCGTGTACCCACCAATATCGATACCTGAACACGTACTCCGGGAATCAAGCGAAACGATTGCACGCCACGAATAAACTCATAGGAATCAGGCTTCACTCTGACCTTATAAAATGGCATGCCATCATTATCCATCATGCGATCAGCACTCACCGAAACCACCTTACCCGTGATAGGCCGGAACCCTCGGGCCGTGCCTGACATCAATTCCATCCGTACCCGATGACCGACTCTGACCAAACCAACATCCCCCACCGGCAAACGGGTTTCAATCACTAAAGGATCATCCACCGGCACTAGGTTCATCAAGGTACCACCAGGCTTCACAATCACTCCAGGCCCCAAGACATTAAGATTTAATACCACTCCATCGGAAGGCGCCATAACAATCAGCCGATCCTGAGTATCGGTTAGCTTCAAGCGCTGATCTTTCAGCTCCTCAAGCTCCATATTCGTTTCTGAGAACTCCGTTTCTAACGCTTCAGTCTCTGTTGACCTAAAAGACTCTAATTCAGACTTTGCTCCGGCTATCGAGGCCTCGGCACTTTGTTTGGTCGAACGGATCTCAGCCACTGCACCGGTCACCGTTCGCTCCTCTTTCAATAAGTTTAATTGCTCATACTTAGTGACCAAACCATCTTTGAGCAGTGCATTATTAATACTCACCTGCTCTCTGAGTAAGCGTAACTTCTGATTAAGATGCAACTCCCTCGATTTTAACTCTCGCAATTCTGCCTGCCGCTGTTCAATCAAGCGGGACAAACGATCCTCTGTGGAGTGATAGCGATCGAACGCGGCGGTCAAAATCTGATTAGCATTATTGACCTGTTGAGCATCCTGTTGCGAATAGCCTTTTGGTACGGGGAAAGATTGTTCACCGGCAAGCTGCGCCCGAATTCTCATCATTCGAATTTCGAGTGAGCGTATACGTTTCTCGACGACCCCTAGGTCGGCTTCGGATGCAACACGTTTTAGCTCCACCAGCGGCTGCCCCTTCACGACTCGCTGCCCTTCAGACACCAGAATCGCGTGAACAATACCACCTTCGAAGTGTTGTATCGGTTTAGTCAGTGTCGATGGCACCACCTCACCCACGGAGCGACTGGCCATATCGAGGGTAAAAAAGGAGACCCACAATGCCAAAGCAAACAGCAGGATACTTAGCCCCCAGATATGCACCCGGCTGGAAAACAAGCTGGTGATATCATCGGGATCATGTGCCGGTGCAAAGTACGATTTTAACCTACCGATTAATTGATTATTTGCCATCAGTCTTCAGCCGCCTCATGGTTTATTTGCGCGGCATGAACAACCGTCGGCTGCGGCTTGCTATCAAGATCGATCATAAAGTTTGCTGCCTTGATAATAAAAGGCTCATTCGTCATCACAACAACGGTTTTTCCCCCCTTCACTAATCGATTAAGAATATTGGCAACCGCGATACAGCCTTGGCTATCCAAAGCTTCCGTCGGATCATCAAAGATGACAATTTGGCCATCGACCAATAGCGCCCGCGCTAAGGTAATACGCCGCCTAACCCCCATAGAAAGGGAAGCTCCGTTCGCATAAAGCGGCATCAGAAGTCCCTCTTTACTGTTCTGTAAAAAAGCCCCCAAACCCACTTCTTGCATAACCTCAACTAACCGATCATCAGCAATATCCGCCCCCATTGAGAGATTTTCTCGCAATGAGCCATCCAAAAACGCTGGCTCCTGGGGGAAATAACTTAACTGCTGGCTCCACCACTCCTGAGAGGCCTGCCTTAAATCCATATCATCAATTTTAATTCGCCCTCTGGCAGGCTCAAGCAGCCCACTCAATAAGCGAGCAAAGGTGGTTTTACCCGCACCATTGCTGCCTTTAAACACCAAAACAGTGCCTGGTGGTTGTTTAAAATCGAGAGATTCAAACAGCGGTACAGGCTGCCCTGCATAAGCAAAGGCAAGGTCTTCAAAGGTAATATCCCCTTTCACATGCGTCAGACTCATGCCCTGCTCATTCTGCCGTGGCAAGCGCGCAAGCTGGCCAAGAAGTTCGAGAGAACGCAGTCCTCTTTTTACCGGTTCAACCAGTTGCATCACGCGGTTCAACTGGCCAATCGCCCGAGAACCGAGAATACTGGCGCCAATTAATGAGCCCACATCAAGGTTACCCGCCAGCACTTCCCGGGAACCTAAACCGAAAATAACAATACTGCCAAGTGCCGCACTGATAATACCAATGGTACCGATATGCCCCTGCAAGCCAGCCACCATTCCTCGGAAGCGTGTTACATCTTGGACATTTTCATCCCACTTAGTGCTAATCAACGCCTGAGTTGGAAAAGCCCGCGTCAGTTCAGAACTCGAACACAGCCCATTCTGTAACCGTCCCCAAGAGACAACAGATTTAATCAGCCCCTTAGACGGATCGTCGATGGCGTTATAAAGCAACCATGTCAGTGCGGCAATCAATAGTGTTAATAGCAACACACCTAGCCCCACAACAGGGCTCAGCAAAAAGACAAACAGCACGAAAATCAATCCGAACGGACCATCAACCACTGATAACAGGTTTTGCGGTCCGAATGACATCTGCACCGTATTCAGCCCACTCAATGCCTCTCGCCGCGCCTCTGCGGGTAAGTTTTCAAACGACATATAACGGCTGGTCGTAATCGCATGCATAGCCGCTTGCGCCATTTGCTTATCAGACTTTCGACAGAGCCACTTCACCACATTATGTCGTGCGCCACGGAGAAAGACCTCAAGCCCGATAGCGATAAGTGCACCCAATGTCAGCGTAATCAGTGTTTCATCAATCCCCAATGCTAAATATCGATTCAGCACCTGAATGCTATATAACGATGACACTAGACCCAACATATTGATGATCAGTGACACAACGAGTACTTCGATAGCGAGGCGTCTCTCCTGAGTGAGACGCCGGTAGAACTCCTTCATTTAATCTCCCAATTAAACCCTAAAGTGACTCGGTAACAATCGCATCATCAACGGTGCTTGCATCAGCAACAGAGGTCATCTCGGCCACAGCAATCAAGCCACTACCATCATCACCCGCGTTGGTATCTGCATCATAATACAAACGCGTCTGAGCACCATTGGACACAAGGAATAGCGCCGAGCCACTGTGATCACCGTTAGTCATGGCGGCTTCAAGCTCATCCAGATGGCCTGCTTCACTGTTATCGAAATTAAAACTCGCATCCAGATTCACCACATAGAGATCGGCATCGGCCTGCGCTGCCAGCACCCCGAGAGTGGTATTCACATCGGTAGTAAAGGAAGCGAACGCCTTAGTCATGGTCGCCGGCAAACCGCTAAAGGTTGCGCTATTCAAGACGATGCTGTCACCTTCGGCCGCATCAAAATCCTGCATCACATCCATACCCTGTGTTGGCGCCTCAAAGACAAAACGGTCAGCGTCGGCGCCACCAATCAGCACATCCGCACCTTCTCCTCCGAATAGACTATCATTGCCATCACCACCTTCCAGGCGATCGCCACCGGCAAAGCCATAGAGGGAATCATTACCCAGCAACCCAAGCAGCGTATCCGCCTGATTATTGCCCTCCACCACATCATCACCTTCACCGGCAACATCATCGTCGGTGATCAGAGTGGTGGCACTGTTATTCAACAAGGTCATCGCACTATCGATTTCAGCGCTGATTAACTCATCCAACTCAACAGTTGCATCTTGATTAACATTAACTGTAAACGACTGGGTTCCATCGGCCTCGAAAACCAGCGAACCGGTTGGCATAACAGCACCACTGAAATCACTCGCAGACACATCCGCACCGCCGGTACCCACGAGCCCCCAGGTCACTTCGGTACTGCCCGTTACACCGGTTGCCACCACATCGAAGGTGACCTGCGTTACCCCGCCTGTGCCTTCAACCACACTGCTTTCTCGAGCAACGATTCGAATACCCTGTTCATCTGCCAAGATAGTGCTATTCACCGGTGTGCTATCGATATTCAAACCCTCGCCACTGAGAGTCAGCAGGAATCCCTCGTCGACTTCGATCACATCATCACCTTGGACGGTGACAACAAACTGCTGACTACTGACACCGGCCGCCATGGTAATGGTACCCGTCAGTGACGTGATAAAGTCATCTTGATCCACATCCCCAGTAATGGCGTAGTCGATCGTGACCGGATTATCCGTATTACCAGAACGTAAGATTTGATAGGTAAACTGGGTTTGTGTACCGGCTTCGCCTTCAAAGCGTTCCACATCCAGCCCAAGTAAGACAACACCCTCATCATCGGTAGCAATCGTCGCCGTTGCTTGTGAGTTATTAGGATCTAGGGCAACACCCTGTGACGGGTTTTGTAGCTGTACCGCAAAGCCTTCATCCACCTCGGTCAACATATCCGATGCAACTTCAACCGAAATCGTTTTGCTAGTTTCACCAAGCCCAAAGGTGACCGTATCGCTCAGCAATCCCCCTACAAAGTCACTCGCATCGGCCTGATTACCACCATTGCCAACCACGACCCACTCAACCGTATCGACCTTATCGACGGCCCCTGTCCGTGTCAGCGTGAACTGATAGATAACCGAACCGCTATCTCCTTCAAGCTGGCTATCAGCCCCTTCGTTAGCAATAGTAATCAGGCTATCGTCATTCTGGATAACACCCAAGGCAACATCGTTAACGAGGTTAGCGCCATCAATCACAACCCTAAAGGTTTGATCCTGACCCGGTTCATTATCACCAGCGACCACAATTTCAATCTCTGCAGAGGCTTGATTCTCAGCAAACTCAATGCTGCCCGATGGAATTACCCCACCGACAAAGTCATCGGCACCCGCTTGATAGCTACCATAGCCCTCAACTGCCCAAGTAATGGTTGTCGCGGACAAATCACCGACACGCTCAACACGATAAGTGAAGGTGCTGGTCTCACCAATATTACCTTCTGCTTTTTCCGCATCCACCGCAAAGATAGACACCCCGGTATCATCATTCGATACCACGGTACTTGCCTCACTCTGGAGAATATCGACACCATCGGGTTCGGACAGGACGACGGTGAAGGATTCATCAAATTCACCAACATCATCCCCCATCACCACCACGCTAATCGTCGCCGTTTCTTGGCCGGGGCTAAAACCAACCACCCCAGAAGGATAAAATCCGCCAAAGTCCAACGCGTTTGCAGGGTTATCACCACTCGGTTGCACCGACCACGCTGCACTACCCGAACCACTAATATCGCCGCTACGCGTTGCCGTAAAGGTAAAGACAGTTTCGACGCCATCCGCGCCTTCATCGCGTGATACCTGATCGGCAGTAATGGTTAACACCGCATCATCATTCAGGACTGTCCCTTGCGCTGTTACATTGGCCACCGTCGAACCAAAACTTGGATTCTCAAGCGACACGAGGAAGCTTTCATCATACTCGCCTAGGTTATCCCCATAGACTTCAACGGTGAAGGTTTTACTGGTCTCGCCATCGGCAAACTCAACGCTGCCCGAAGTATTAGCAAATTCAGTTAACTCAAGCGGATGCTCACCGGAACCGGCAACCGTCCAATCCACACTCGCGGAGCCCGTTGTGGTGCCGGTGCGATCGATACGGAAAGTAAATGTACCACTGCCACTATCCCCTTCGGCCTGTGGGCCCGAAACTGCCACCACCGTCAGGGTATCATCGTCATCAATAATAGAACCCGTCACACTGTCGACGATAATATCCGCTTCACCGCTCGGGTTCGTCAGCTCAACATTAAAGGTCTCATTGCCTTCATCCAAACCATCGGCTGCGAGGTCAACGGTAATGGTTTTACTGGTTTCACCCGCCACAAAGGTGAGGCTACCGGAGGGTAAGACCGCGCCGACAAAATCATCCGCGGTCGCCGAACCGGCAACCACCTGCCAATCCACCGTGGTATTCACGCTCAAGTCACCACTTCGACTGACCGTAAAGGTTGTCGAACTGGCACTGGACTCATCGCCTTCGACTGCACTGGTGACCAAACCACTGAGAGCCAAATCAACATCGTCATTACTAATCAGCGCCTCGGCACTGCCGGCCGTTGCCGCAATAGTGCTGCCGCTGCCCGCATCATAGAGTTCGACCGAGAACGCCTCGTCAGCTTCAACCTCGCGATCGCCGACAATATTAATGGTCAACACCTGACTGGATTCACCATCGGCAAACTCAACCACGCCTGAGGTGGCTTCGAAGTCAGCCGCCGACGTCTCCGTATTGAGAATATGCCAGCCCACGGTCGATATTCCATCCAAGCTGCCGTCCCGCGTAACAGTGAAGGTAAAGCCAGTGTTGGTGCCAGACCCTTCTGTCTGATCAGCATCCAGCGCGGCGATGGACATAACATCATCATCATTGGTGATAGTGACATCGACGCTTTGCTGAGCAAAAGTATGGTTAAGTCCATCCGTCGGCGCGACCAGTGAAACCGTAAATCCTTCATCGGCTTCTCGCTGATTATCGCCATTGATATTGACGATAAATGTTTGGCTAACCTGCCCTTGAGTAAAGGTAAGGGTTCCCGATGGCAGGAAGCCACCGACAAAGTCATTGGTATCGGCGGCATCAGCGCCGCTACCCGCGATCGACCAATCCAGCGTGGTTGCCGATAGACTACCGGTACGCGAAACAGTGAACACAAATTCACTATTGCTATCACCCTCCACCGGTATAGTAGTTGCATTTACCGTCCATGCCAGATCATCACTGACCAGTGTGCCGGTCGCACTGCCATCCACCACACCATGACCGATTGAATCGGTGGCAATTTCGATATTGAAGAGTTCATCAGGCTCCACCAACAGATCGCCCATAACCGCGATAGTGATGGTTTTACTGTCGCTGTCCCCAGCGCTGAAACTCACTCGACCTGAAGGTAGACCACCGTTGTCTCCCAGATCATCCTGCCCGGTAACAAAATCATCTAACGACGCGGCATCTTGCCCCGCTGGTAGTGTCAGGCTCCAATCCACATCGGCGGCCAATGCTTTATTGCCCTCTCGGCTGATAACAAAGGTGTAATAGGTTAGATCACCCTCTTGCCCTTCCGCTTTATAAGCATCCGTTGCGGTGATATTCACAGCAGTTTCATCATCGACAATCACCGCATCGGCAGTGCTGTTGATAAAATGGATACCATCAGGGCCCGTCAGGCTAATCTGGAAGCTTTCATTATCTTCAACTAGGTAATCGCCGGTGACAGGGACTCGAATCGTTTGTTCGGTATCATTAACGTCGAATGTTACCGTACCCGTAATGGCATCAAAGTCACTGGCGGCGGCCGGATTGCTACCAATACCAGCAACATTCCATGTCAATGTCTGGCTGGCATCGAGATTACCGCTGCGAGTGACAACAAAATCGTAGTAGGTTGTGGTGCCGGTATCGCCTTCCACCACGGGAGTCGCCGGGGCCACTATGTCAAACACAATATCGTCCGTTTGAATAATACCCTCTGCCGAAGCCTGCGCCAGTGTCACACCAGTGCTAGGGTTATTCAGCGTCACGGTAAAGCCTTCATCAAATTCGCCGGCAATATCACCACTGACATAGATCGTTAAGGTCGTAGCAGCTTCGCCGGACGCTAGACTCAAAGTACCGGACGGCAAAGCACCGCCAAAGTCAGTGCCATCGACCGCCTGAGCACCATTGCCTGTCACCACATAATCAACCGTTGCCGCCGTCGCTAAATAACCGGTACGCGCGATTGTAAAGGTAAAGGCTGTCAGACTTGCATCACCCTCGGCCTTAACCGCATCGGCGGCGCTAATGGACAGTGCAGAATCATCATTCACGACCGTTGTCGATGCGGTAGCCGTTGTAACGGTAGCTGTTCCAGCCGTTGTTGAGGCTGCATCAGACAATGTTAGGGTGAAGAGTTCATCCGCTTCTAACGTTTCATCGCCACTGACTTCAATGGTAATCGTCTGATAACGATCGCCTGTAAATGTCAGTGAACCACTGGGCAAGCCGCTGTTATTACCTAGCTCGTCTGCCGTTATAAAGTCAGCTTCCGTTAACGCAGCTTCACCTGATAAGGCCCAATTCACGGTGCCATACCCTGAGACGCTATCAACGGTGAAGGTCAATGAACGAGTGCCGCTGTTACCTTCTAGTTCGGTGGCAGCATCAGCGGTAATACTAAACTCGGCATCATTATCAAGAATCGTCCCTACCGCAGATCCCGTTGTGATGATGTCGCCACTGGTACCGTCCCCCAAACTGATTTCAACCGCGTACGCCTCAGGGGTTTCAGCGCTGGCGTCATCAAAGGCGGTTACCTCGAAGGTTTTACTAAACTCACCAGCCGCGAATGTCACTGATCCGGTAGGGAAACTACCATTAAAGTCAGCCGTCTCCGTATCGGTGCCGGCACTGACCGACCAGTTAATCGTTTGTGATTGCGCCGTATCATTGCTACGTGTCACGGTAAAGGTTTGAGCTGTACCTTCAACAGCCGCACTACCGGCCTGAATCGCGAAGCTACTATCGTCGTTATTAATAATACCGGCAGCGGAACTGTCGATCACTTCGTCGATATTAACAATATTACTCAACTGTATGGTGAAGTTTTCTGAATCTTCCGGCGTGATATCGCCAGCCAGGGTCACCTGAATCTGCTGACTGCTCTCACCCACCGCAAAGCTAATTGCACCGGTTGTCGCACCAACAAAATCACTCGCCGCCGTGGAGATGTTCACTAGGCTCCAGTTCATTGAAGAGCTACCACTCAAATCCCCACTACGCGTAACGGTAAAGCTCAATGTCTTATCCGCATCCCCTTCGGCAATCTGCGCATCAGCAATGCTTATTCCGGTATCATCCGTCAGGATCGTCAGGTCAGCACTGGCAATACTATGGGTATTAGTGATATCAGGATCAGGAGACGTTAACGTGTCCTCAAACAACACAACCCTAAACTGCTCGTTATTCTCAGCAAGAATATCCCCCGACACCACAACACTGAACTGGTTGGTCAGCACGCCATCGGCAAAGGAAACCGTGCCACTCGGTAACCCACTATTGGTCCCTAATGCATCAGCCGAACTGAAGTCATCTGCATCGGCACCATCATCACCTACCGCTTCAACGCGCCAGCTGAGGGTGGCCGCACCACTATAACCGGTGCTGGCACGATCCACCGTAAAGGAGAATGTCTGGCTGGAGCCCGTATCCGTCTCAACCAGGCTAGTGCTCGCCGGCGTCAGAGTGTAAGAGGTATCATCATCATAGAGCGTGGCAGACAGATCTAAGGTAGTAGATTCACCACTGTAACCGTTGTTCCATGCAGTTGAGTTGAGCGCATAGCTCTGGAAACGGACATAGGAACCTTCTGCATCACCCGGCGTGGTTAGCCGTAAGGTAAAGGTCTCATTTGTTTCGACCAGTGTATCGTCGCTCAGCAGATCCTCTATAGAAATATTATAGGTATAGCCACCACTGTAACTGCTAGCTTGGGCATCCAGTGTAAAGGTGCCACTGGTGGTCCCGAAATCGCCGGCAGTTGCACTACCAGTAATAATTTCATAACCCACCGTCACATCGTTATCCATGCGTCCGGCACGAATCATGGTAAACGAGAGCGGGTTGCCCTCATAAGCACTGACATTTAGGTTAGTGTTATAGCCCTCGGCATCACCGTTATAGGTATCCCAACCACCAACCCACAAGCGAACATCATCATTTTTGATAATCACTTGCTGCTCAATGTAATTATTTTCAGTGCTGATATCGATGTTGGCCGGACCATAACCGTTCTGATCCGCTGCACCACCATAAATATCATAATAAGAACTTTCTGCCTGATCAGCTTCAAATAACCGGAAGGTCAAGGTTTCATCATTTTCGACGAAGTCATCACCATTATAGGTAATGGTTATCTGTTTTTCGGTTTCATTAGCGGCAAACAAAACATTGCCCCAGGTACTACTGCCATTACCTTCCCAAGCCCTATTGACTGTGCCGTAGTCTTTGATATCACCATAACTGCCATTATTGATATTTGAACCACTCAGATACCAAGCAACCGTTGATGTGTAATCAAGGGCCTCTCCGTTTTGAGCGGTACGGGTGACCGTAAAGGTAACCGTGTTCCCGGTATTCTGATCATTGTAAGCAGGATTCGCCGCGGTGCCTTCAAACACTGAAGTTTGGTCAACCGATAGGGTTAAAATTGGGCTTGGTTCATTATCATAAACATAGGCTGTATCCGTATAACCTGTCACAGCGGTTTCGGCATCATGATTCGCTTCGCCTTCGTCCACATTATTGGCGTTACCTAAGGTGATCGAAACACTCTCACGCCAAGTTTCTGTCCAACTATCGTCAAGCGTGTCCACGGTAATCACTTGGGTGGTTTCACCGTCGGCAAAACTTAGCGTACCCGTCCAATAATTATTGGCCGCATCAAAGCTTACTGTGCCATTAGCAGGAACGGGGTCTTGCACATCGGAGGCATCCAGTTGATACCAGCTTGACTCATCACTGGTGCTCTCATTGGTGGTTTCGCTACCGGGGAAAGTAATAAACCAATCGACGGTATCCGTGCCTCGGGCATCACCATCACGGGTAATCGTAAAGGTCAGAGTTTCACCTTCGGTTACATCACTCACCGTCACATCGAAGCGGGTATCGTCGTTATTGAGATAGCCTGTATTGCGATAGCGATTACCTGAATTATCTGTGCCATTGACTGACGAACCCGCACTTGGGTTTTCTAAATAAAGGCTAAAGCTTTCATCATATTCACCCACATCATCGGCAAGTGTATAAAACTTGAGATACGCCCACTCTTGACCATCAACAAAGGTAACGGTGCCTGAAGGAAATTCATTTGAAACACTGGCAGCGGTTACCACACCACCGGCATCAAAGGTTAAATCAAGGAAGTCATCCACTTCAACCGCATCACCATAGTAAGTGCTAACACGCCAATCGACGGTTGCCTCTCCAGCGGTTGCTACCTGACGTTGAACCGCAAAAATATGTTCAACATAGGAATAATCGGTGCCGCCAACATTAACGGTTATCGAACCTGCACCACCATCGGCAGCACTATCGCCTTCGTCCCGTTGATAGAGACTATCGCCCGGTGACAGTGTTTCAATCGTCTCATCAGCGACCTCACGGTCACTGAGATAAAAAATGGCTTCATCACGCTCAATCGAGGTAAACAGGTAGTTTTTATCAACCGTGGTGTTATTACGGGCACTGGTTACTTCCTGATTATCGTAATAATAGGTCCAGTTGCCACTGTAGTTATTATTATAGGTTCTAAAGAGAGTGGTATTATCCGTCTCATTCGGGTCGTCATATTTAACAACAACTTCGTCATAACCGCTTGTTGCGGCGATATTAACAACAAACCACTGATCATCCTCAACGGTATTATCACCTGGCACTGTCACCGCAAAAGAAGCGGTTTCATCACCACTCGCCATGGTGATATTGCCTCCCGCGGGGAAACTGCCTCCAAAGTCTGTTGTATCGGCATCATACTCCCACCGCGAGGACGGAGTATGGTCATAAACGCCACCATTATTGTAGTGCGTTATACTCTCTGCATCATTGACGTTCCAGTTGAACTCGGTAGTTTGACTCAGATAACCTTCCCGAGTGACCGTATAGTTATATACGGTATTTTCACCGGTTTTACCTTCGGCTTTCTCATAATCATCAACGGTTAGAACTAGTTTTGCATCATCATTGAGAATGGTGCTATCAAAGGATGAGGTGTCACCCAATGAACTGCCCGAGTTGACATTACTAAGCTTAATACTGAAGGTTTCATCCGTTTCAATACTACCCACGCCGGTATCACCAGACACATAAACCGTAATCTCTTTCGAGGTTTCGCCAGCACTGAATGTTAGTGTACCACTGGGGGTAATATTCGCATTGCTACCGTTACTGAAATCATTGATATCCGTAGTACCGTGAGCCAAATCCCAATCGACCGTGGTGACCTGATCGGTATTACCGGTACGAGTGACGGTATAGGTATACGCCACATCGGTGCCATGACCCGCGTCCCCTTCAGACAAGCTGGCAGTCCCCGCAGTGATATTCAACTCGGCATCATCATTACGCACAACGCCGGTTGCCACGGCAGTACCAATAACAGATCCGCTGCTAGGATCAGACAGAGTTACTTGAAGGCTCTCATCCGCTTCAAGAAGCGAATCAGCTGATACTTGAACGGTCAGGGTTTTAGTGGTTTCACCAACGGCAAAAGTGACACTGCCACTGGGTAAGCCGCTGTTATCGCCCAACGTATCCACCGTACCGTAAAAATCGGTTGTGGTGACCGCATCATCACCGCCACCAACACGCCACTCAACAGTGCTTTCCTGATCGAGATAGCCGTTACGAGTGACAGTAAACGTGTAATCAACCAAAGTAATTATTGGGGCACTTACGTCTGCGCCTGACGTCGTCTGATCAGAAATCGTTAAGGTATAAGTTCCGGTTGTACCTCCAAAATCACCTGGATAGCCCCCAGCCGACACAAAATAGACTCCTGTTTCATTGGCAGTATAATTGCTTTGTCCTTTGTAGCCGCCTAATCCTGAGTCATAACCAAAATTATTAGCCCCTAAAAAAGCTCCATCGCTGCTATATACTCCCCAAAGATAAGGGTAGGTAATTGTTCCTTCACCTGCAGGACTTCCATTGACACTAATTTGGTAAGTATGCCCCGCTGTTAAATTTACACGATACCAATCCTTATCATATGAAACCTCAACATCACCAATAGCAACCCCAGTGCTATCCACAGTAAATGTAGAAGTGTTATCTTCAGGCACTTCTCCTGATGCCACGTCACTATTACCTTCCACTTTATCTGCTAACAGATTGGCAATCGACAGGCTGGCATCATCATTCAGAATATCGGTACTCGCCGCAGCCGTGCCAATCACTGAGTTAGCAGGCGCGCCCGATAAGGTTACCGTGAGTGTCTCATCAGCTTCGGTGACCGTATCGGCTTTAAGCGTAATCTCGATATCCGCCGTATCCTGTCCATCGGCGAAGCTGACCGTTCCAGTCATGTCCTGAGCATCGCCTAGATCGGCCGCATCGACGCCCGTTATTGTCCAGGTCAACTCTCTAGCGCCCACCAACGAACCGCTGCGGCTAACGCTATAGGTCAGAGTGCTGTCATCGACATGCCCTTCAAATGTTGAGGTGGTCTGAGTATCAATACTGAAACTATCATCGTCACTCAGAATCGTCGCAGAATCCGTCACGCTGCTGACTTGAGCACCGGATTGATCCAAGAAAATACCATTGGTTGGGTTGGAGAACAGCACCGACAGCGTCTCATCACTTTCCAGATTCAGATCGCCCAATACGTTAACCGTAATGGTTTTACTGCTTTCATTGGCGGCGAATGACACGACGTCACTGGGTAAACCACCATTACTTAACGCGTCTTGGCCGGCGACAAAATCCCCTGCCGTCAGACCTGTTGCGGCCTGCACCGCCCACTCCACCGAGCCTGCTAGACTGATATCTCCGGTGCGACTAACAACAAAAGTGAATGCCGTTGAGCCACCCTCATCGCCCTCATAAGCATCCGCTGGTGCAGACACCTCATAGCTCGCATCATCATTGGTAATCGTCGTGGCAGCCGTATCACCGGTAATAACCCCGACGCTAGGGTTGGACAATGTTAGGGTATAGGTTTCATCATCTTCACCTAGCAGATCCCCTTGAACAAATACTGACACGGTTAGCTCACTAACCCCCGCAGCAAAAGCCAGCGCACCGGATGGCAGTGCAGTACTGGTGTCGTCATTATCAACACCCGCACCACCGGTCACGGCATAGTCAATACTGGCAGAACCTGACACATCACCCGTGCGGGTAATCGTAAAGACAACTTCCTGAGTACTGTTATCACCCTCAGCTAAGCTAGCATTCGCGGCACTGACCGCAAAGTTCTGATCATCGTTAACAATACTACCGACCGCCGTATTGGTTTCAGCTGATATACCTAGCGCCCCACCCGCCTGCAAACGGGCATTACTGATCGCCACGGTAAACGCTTCAGCAAACTCGGCCAGGGTATCACCCGACACCTCAATGCTCAGAGTAACGGTCTCGGTATCCGCAGGAATACTCAAGGTTCCCTGCGGCAAACTACCGCCAAAGTCATCCGCATCAGCAGGGTTCTGAGAACCTCCGCCAACCGCCCAATCAACCAAGGCGGCGCCAGATAGATCCCCGGCCCGAACCACCTCAAACGTGAAGGTAGTGGTGCCACTATCGCCCTCAGCTTTAGTACTCTCAGCAGCAAAAATAGAGAAACCCGAATCATCGTTGCTAATTGAGCCGCTGGCGGACGGCGACGATAAATCGACGTTGTCCGCATCAGCGACATTCAACACAACACTAAACGCTTCACTCTGCTCAACATTTTCATCCGCAGCAATGTTAACCGTAATCTGTTGGCTAAGTTGACCATCAGCAAAAGCGACCGTGCCTGAAGGCAGTGCACTGTTAGATCCAAGTGCATCCTGACCGGTAACAAAGTCACTCAGCGCGGCGGAGGTAAGCCCTCCGGCTAACTGTACAGCCCAATCGACCGATGAAGGCCCAAATTGATTGCTACGAGTTACCGTAAAGGAATAAGCGGTGCTGGCCGTATCGGCGGTGTTGCCCTCCACAATGGCAGCAACATCCGCGCTAATCGTAAATTGCACATCATCATTATTAATTTGAGTAGTCGCAGTATCAGTCCCCAACCAAGTACGATCAAAGGCCGCATCTCCGGCGTGTTTAGTCAGCGCGACGGACAGGGTTTCATCTGCCTCTAAGGTATTGTCACCAGCCAAGGTTAAGCTGATTAACTTACTGGTTTCATTGGCGGCAAAAGCAACCGTGCCACTAAACTGCGCCCCCGTTGCAAAATCATCCGCGGTAAGACCGGTAGCCAACCAATCGATACTAACCGCTGACGCTAAATCACCTGAACGAGTAATACTAAATTGCACCACCTGATTACTACCGCTCGCACCTTCTATGACCGCAGCCTCAAGCGCACTAATAGAAAGGGCAATATCATCCGCCAGAATCGAGCCTGACGCCGACGCAGTTTCGATATCCGAATTACCACTCGCTCCCGACAGCGTCACTACAAACGCTTCATCGGACTCTATATCCGTATCGCCAGTGGCCGCTAACTCGATAGTTTTACTCGACTCACCCTCGGCAAAAGTCAGTACACCGGAGGGTACTGCGCCACCAAAATCGGCGGCATCAACCTCTCCAGAGAGGGTCCAGTTAACCGTTGTTGTGCCGTTTGTCGTACCAGTGCGAGAAACCGTAAAGATATGGGTATTTGAACCACTATCACCTTCGGCTAAATTGGTGGTTGTCGCTGCAATAACCAAACCCGTATCGTCGTTACGGATAACGCCTGCGGCAGAGCCATCAACCACCTCAGTACCCGCCGTGGGTGTTCCCAATACCACCTGAAAGCCTTCGTCGACTTCCCGCAGATAATCCCCTTGAGCGGTAACTGTAATGGTAGCGCTGGCCTGATCGGCGGCGAAGTCGATTGTGCCACTCGGTAATACTCCACCCGAGAAGTCATTGGCATCAGCAGGGTCAGCCCCTGACCCTAAGACACTCCAGCTAATGCTGGTCGCTTTATCAAGGAATCCACTGCGGTTAACCGTGAAGGTAAATTCGGTTGTGGTACCGTTTTCGCCTTCGTTAAGATCGGCCGAGGCGGCGGTGACATTGAGCTGGTCGTCATCATTAGTGATAACGACCGTTGCCTCACTGGCACTCGCAGCAATCGTCGAGCCTTCGCTCGGATTGCCAAGTGACACCAAAAAGCTTTCATCGTCTTCTGCGATAGAGTCAGCCACAATATCAAAGCTAATCAGTTTGCTGAGCTCATTAGCGGCAAACGTCAAAGTACCTGAAGGATACGCACCCCCAACAAAATCGGCGGCACTAATCGCCGAGCCCATGGCGGCGGCAAGAGAGTACTCAACATTGTCAGACCCTGATAGATCACCACTTCGCTCAACTGTCAGGGTGACCGTTTTACTGCCACCATGACCTTCACTTACAGCACTGAGCGGTAGCAGGCTAAAGACCGCATCATCATTACGTATACTGCCACTGACCTCGGCTACTAAAATTTCAGTCCCAATTGCAGGATCAGGATTACTCAGTTGAACACTGAAGCCTTTATCGACTTCAAGATCATTATCGGCTGCCAGCGTAATATTCACCACTTGACTACTGATACCCCGAGCAAAGGTTAAGGTGCCGGAAAAAGCCGCTGCGCCAGCCGCAAAATCGTCGACGGACACGCCGTTAACCGCATCAGCCAGCAGCGTCCAATCCACCGAAGTGACCGAGTTAAGATCACCACTACGCTGCACCGTAAATGAAAGCTGCGACACACTACTCGGGTTGCCCTCTACTTCATCTAAATTGGTGGCAACCAGCGTCAAACCAACATCATCATTGAGTACCACGCCGGCAGCAGTATCGTTGAGCAAGACAAAACCGTCAGACCCTGTCGTCAAAACAATACCGTAGCTTTCATTGCCTTCAAATGTTGTATCAGCAGAAGGCGTGATGGTCAGTGTTTTCGATGTTTCACCGGGCGCAAACGTAATGGACCCTGAGGGTAAGGTGCCGCCAAAATCATCGGCATCCACAGGGTTAGCACCCGTCCCAAGCAGACTCCAATTAACCGTTATCGTTGAACCTGCATACTCGGTGCGAGACAGGGTAAAGGTATGTTCTTGAGAGGCTGCTGACCCTTCTTTCAAGACCGTATTAGTGGCCTCAATAGAAACCGCCGCATCATCAGGATCAATAATATGTGTTGCTGTTTTGGTGGTGATCAGGGTATTAGCGTCTTGCTCAGACAGGGTCATCACGAATGTTTCAAACCCCTCCAATTGAGTATCCCCGGACAGAACGATATCAACCAATTGGGAAGCTTCACCGGCGGCAAAAGAGACCGTTCCCGATGGATAAACACCGCCCGCAAAATCGGCCGCGTTTGCAGGGTTTTCACCCACTGCGCCTATCTGGAAACCAACCGTTGATGCGATCGATAGATCTCCAACCCGAGTCACGAGGAACTGAGCCGTTCCCCCTTCGCCTGTGCCTTCCATCGTCGAGGCGGTGACCGCAGCAACGCTGTACTGCATCTCATCACTACGTATCTGACCGGAAATTTCACCAAAGATAATCTGGGCATTCCCTGGAGCGTTCGCCAGAATAATACTAAACGTTTCATTCGCTTCGGGGATCGCATCACCCTGAACATACAGGGTTACGGTTTGTGTTGTTTGCCCAGCGGCAAAATCAACAGTTCCACTAGGCCGGCCACCATTACTATTTAGCTGATCCTGCCCGGTAACAAAATCGGCAGCATCAACACCACTATCACCGGTTGGGATCAACCGATAATCAATACTGGTTGCCTCATCAAGCACCGAGGTGCGCACAACCTGAAAGGTAATGGCGGTCTGAGTAGCCGATGCGCCTTCAACAACATCGGTCTGCTCGGTGAAAATACCAAAGCCGATATCATCAGTCGTGATCGTCGTACTGGCAGACTGAACGCCAATAGAGGCGTTATTACCCGCATTTTCAAGTACTAAGGTGACAGTCTCGTCATACTCTAAGGTTCGATCACCCGCAATCTGTACAGTAATGTATTGTTCGGTCTCGCCGACGGCAAAACTGAGAGAGCCCGACGGAACCACACCACCAACAAAATCATCCGCATCGACATCATCCGTCACCCGCCAATCGACGGTAGTGGCTTCAAGGCCCGATGTTCGAGTGACTTTAAACACAACATCAGTCACCTCGCCGTCTTGGCCTTCATTAACTCGTGCTTGGCTGGCCGCGACAGAGATAAGCGAATCATCATCTTGAACAACTGCGCTAGCGCTTGTCGATGCCGAATCAAGATTAAGGTTATCACCGGGATTACTCAGCGTTAACGTCCAGCTTTCATCCGGTTCAATCACCCGATCACCCGTCACGATTAATTCGACCGTTTGACTGTTTTCACCGACGACAAACGTCGCCGTACCGCTGGGTAATGTTCCACCAAAACGCAGCGGATCCAAACCGCTTAAAGCCCAGTCAACACTGCTGGCGGTTAATGCATTGTCACGTGTCAGGGTATAGACCAGTGTCTGGCTACTACCTAAATCGCCTTCGAGTAGGCTGACTGGACTTACGGCGATACCGACCTGTCCATCATCATTTGTCAGGGTTGTCGTTGCCGAAGAGGTCGTAATTTCAAGGTTATCGCCAGGGTTAGAAAGTGTCACGATCAGGTTTTCATCGGTTTCAATCGAACGATCACCGGCGACTGCAACGGTAAAAGTCACACTGTCTTGCCCATCAGCAAAATTAATAGTCCCGCTCATCGACTGACCGCTAGACAGGTCGGTCTGATCAATACCGCTGATCGACCAATCGACACTGTTTTCACCCACCGACGCACCCCTGACAACGGTATACGTCAACAGAGTTTCATCACCATTGGCTCCCTCAAGCATTTCTGTGCTATCAACACTGATCCCTACAGATACGTCATCGTTCAACACCGTGGTATCCACCTGAGATACAGTGCCTAAGATCAAGTTATCACCGGCATTGGACAAACTCACACTCAGCAGCTCATCCGCTTCGATGGTTTTATCGCCTAGTACTTCGATGGTGAAGGTCTGGCTAGCAACATCCGCCGCAAAAGCGAGGCTGCCATTTTGCGCTTGGCCGGAGACGAGGTCATCTGCATCCAAACCGGTGAGCGCCCAGTCGACGCTGGAGGCATTAACCGTGTTAGTGCGGGTAACGGTGTAGGTTAAGACTTGGCTGGTGCCCGTTGAGCCTTCTTCAATCGAGGCTTGGCTGACAGCGATTCTGACGGTGCCATCATCGTTAACGACCGTGGTATCCACCTGAGACACAGCGCCCAAGGTCAGGTTATCACCGGCATTGGACAAACTCACACTCAGCAGCTCATCCGCTTCAATGGTTTTATCGCCTAACACTTCGATAGTGAAGGTCTGGCTGGCAACACCCGCCGCAAAACTTAAGCTGCCATTTTGGGCTTGTCCGGAGACGAGGTCATCTGCATCCAAACCGCTGAGCGACCAGTCGACACTAGAAGTATTAACAGTATTAGTGCGGGTGACGGTGTAAGTCAGTAATTGGCTAGTATCGAGACTGCCTTCTTCAACTGACGTTTTATCCACTACGATAGAGACCAAACCATCATCATTCACAACCTTGGTATCGACCTGAGATACAGGCCCCAGCGTCAGGTTATCACCCGCGTTAGACAGGCTTACATTCAACACTTCATCCGTTTCGACGCTTAGATCACCCAATACTTCGATCGTGAAGGTCTGGCTAGCTTCACCTGCAGCAAAGCTTAAGCTGCCACTTTGGGCTTGTCCGTCCAGTAGATCGGCGGTATCAAGACCCGTAAGAGACCAGTCCACACTTGAGGTATTAACGGTATTAGTACGAATTACCGTATAGGTCAGTACCTGGCTGCTGTCCGCGGTGCCCTCTTCAATAGAGGCCTTGTCCACAACAATAAAGACTAAACCATCATCGTTAACGACCGTGGTATCGACCTGAGATACAGATCCCAGCGTCAAATTATCACCCGCGTTAGATAGGCTTACATTTAGCACCTTATCCGCTTCGATACTTTTATTACCCAGCACTTCGACAGTGAAAGTTTGACTCGCTTCGCCGGCAGCAAAATTTAAACTTCCGCTTTGATCTTGCCCAATAACGAGGTCACCGGTATCAAGGCCGGTCAACGCCCAATCGACACTGGATGCATTAACGGTATTAGTCCGAGTCACGATATAGGTCAACACTTGGCTAGTACCTGTTGACCCCTCTTCGATGGATGCTTTATCCACCGTGATAGAGACTAAACCATCATCATTCACCACGGTGGTATCAGCCTGAGATGCACTGCTCAAAGTAAGGTTATCACCAGCGTTAGATAGACTAACACTCAGCAGCTCATCGGCTTCGATGGTTTTATCGCCTAACACTTCGATGGTAAAAGTATGGCTCGCTTCGCCAGCAGCAAAGCTTAAACTCCCGTTTTGTGCCTGCCCCGAGACTAAATCATCCGCATCCAACCCCGTCAGAGACCAGTCGACACTAGAAGTATTGACGGTGTTGGTACGGGTAACGGTATAGGTCAATAACTGACTGGTGCCGGTGCCCTCTTCAATAGCGGTTTTATCCACAACGATAGAGACTAAGCCATCATCATTCAACACGGTGGTATCGACCTGAGACACAGGGCCCAAGGTCAGGTTATCACCGGCATTGGACAAACTCACACTCAGCAGCTCATCGGCTTCGATGGTTTTATCGCCCAGCACTTCGATGGTAAAGGTCTGGCTGGCAACACCCACCGCAAAAGCGAGGCTGCCATTTTGCGCTTGGCCGTCTAATAGATCGGCAGCATCAAGACCCGTCAGAGCCCAATCCACGCTTGACGCATTGATGGTATTAGTACGGATCACGGTATATGTCAGCAATTGACTGCTGTCCGCTGTCCCCTCTTCAATGGAGGCTTTATCTACAACAATAAAGACTAAACCATCATCGTTAACGACCGCGGTATCGACCTGAGTCACAGCACCCAAAGTCAGGTTATCACCGGGGTTGGACAAACTCACACTCAGCAGCTCATCGGCTTCAATGGTTTTATCGCCTAGTACTTCGATGGTAAAGGTCTGGCTAGCAACACCCGCTGCAAAAGCGAGACTGCCATTTTGGGCTTGTCCGGAGACGAGGTCATCTGCATCCAAACCGGTGAGCGCCCAGTCCACGCTGGAGGCATTGACGCTATTGGTGCGGGTGACAGTGTAGGTCAACAGTTG
>NZ_JBLWZV010000018.1:0-249 GCF_048266285.1 Amphritea sp. | reverse complement strand
CGTGGTATCCACCTGAGACACAGCGCCCAAGGCCAGGTTATCCCCAGCATTGGACAAACTCACACTCAGCAGCTCATCCGCTTCGATGGTTTTATCGCCCAACACTTCGATGGTGAACGTCTGGCTGGCAACACCCGCTGCAAAAGCGAGACTGCCATTTTGGGCTTGGCCGGAGACGAGGTCATCTGCATCTAAACCGGTGAGCGCCCAGTCCACGCTGGAGACATTGACGCTATTGGTGCGGGTGAC
>NZ_JBLWZV010000017.1:0-80692 GCF_048266285.1 Amphritea sp. | reverse complement strand
TACTTCCGTACAACTGACATCACCGGTGCTTGCGAACTTCCAGAAGGCGTTGAAATGGTAATGCCAGGCGATAACATCAAAATGGATGTTACCCTGATCAACCCAATCGCAATGGAAGAAGGTTTGCGCTTCGCGATCCGTGAAGGCGGCCGTACTGTTGGTGCTGGCGTTGTAGCTAAAATCATCGAATAATCTTCGTTGATATAAAAAAGGGTCCTTCGGGAGCCTTTTTTTGTGGTTTTTTATTTTTTGATATGGCCGGGGTTGAGTATTAAAAGATTCTGTACGCCCATATCAAGCATTACATCATCAATTCTGGCGTAACGAAGTTTTGCTTGGATTGATGCCCTTATTCGTGCCCGCAAATGATCGAATAGATGATCTCCTGGTTGTTTCGCCTCATTGTTTTGTTTAAGTGGCGATTTTATGTCTGTTTTTTGTTGCGTAAGTACTGTTGCTATTGAATGTCGCTAAAGGCGGGCTGTTTAATTTGTAAACAATACAGGCTTGACTTGGGGGTATAGGGTAAGTAGAATGCGCTACCCCGTTAAATGGGGTTAGGTGGCGAAAGCCTTTTTTTAATTCTAGGAATTGTGGTCAAATGCAAAACCAGAAAATCAGAATCCGTCTGAAGGCTTTTGATCATCGCCTGATTGACTCTTCCGCTCAGGAGATCGTTGAGACTGCTAAGCGGACAGGTGCTCAGGTGCATGGTCCGATCCCGCTTCCTACTCGCAAAGAGCGTTTTACAGTTCTGATCTCTCCTCACGTGAACAAAGATGCACGTGACCAATATGAGATCCGTACTCACAAACGCGTTCTAGACATCGTTGAACCAACAGAAAAAACTGTTGATGCACTGATGAAGCTAGATCTTGCTGCGGGTGTTGAAGTGCAAATTAGCTTAGGCTAATTAGACGATTGCGTAGATGAGTAAATCTACGTGTGGAATGCCTTTTAGGCAGCCATAGCGGGTTTTAGCCCCGTACACAACTGGCAATGTGAGGTTTATAAAATGTCTGTATCTTTAATCGGACGTAAAGCAGGTATGACTCGTGTCTTCACTGAAGACGGCGTGTCTGTGCCAGTCACTGTCATCGAGGTGGAACCGAACCGCGTAACACAGGTTAAGACCGAAGAAACTGATGGTTATTCTGCTGTGCAGGTAACTGTAGGTTCTCGTCGTGCTAGCCGCGTTACTAAGGCCGCTGCAGGTCACTTTGCGAAAGCAGAGACCGAAGCAGGTCGTGGTTTGTGGGAGTTCCGTCTGTCAGGTGACGAAGAAGTAAATGTTGGTGATCAACTGACTGTTGAACGCTTTGAAGCGGGTCAGAAAATTGATGTAACCGGTCAATCCAAAGGTAAAGGTTTTCAGGGCGGTATTAAGCGCTGGAACTTCTCCATGCAGGATGCGACACACGGTAACTCTCTTTCTCATCGTGCTCCTGGTTCTATTGGTCAGTGTCAAACTCCTGGTCGCGTGTGGAAAGGTAAGAAGATGGCAGGGCACATGGGTGCTGAACGTGTAACCGTTCAATCCCTAGAAGTTGTTCGCATCGATGCCGAGCGCAATCTGCTGTTAGTGAAAGGTGCTGTACCTGGTGCTACTGGCGGCGACGTAATCGTTAAATCAGCTGTTAAAGCTGGTGCCTGAGGGGGTTTGAAATGAATCTGAATCTTGCAGGAGCTGGAGGAAGCGTAGAAGTTTCCGATCTAGCATTTGGTAAAGAATTCAATGAATCACTGGTTCATCAGGTTGTTACGGCATACCTGGCCGGTGGTCGTCAAGGCACCAAGGCTCAGAAAAACCGCGCCGCTGTAAGCGGTGGTGGTGCTAAGCCATGGCGTCAAAAAGGTACTGGCCGTGCACGTGCCGGTACTATTCGTAGTCCTTTGTGGCGTACAGGTGGCGTAACATTCGCTGCTCAGCCGCGTGACCACGCTCAAAAAGTTAACAAGAAAATGTATCGCGCTGCGATGCGTTGCATCTTGTCTGAGCTGGTACGTCAGGAGCGTTTGGTTGTTGTTGATAACTTCCAAGTCGACGCGCCTAAGACTAAGCAGTTCGTCGCTAAGCTCGCTGAGCTTGAGCTGACTAACGCGCTGTTGATCACAGAAGACGTAGAGCAGAATCTGTATCTAGCCGCACGCAACGTACCACACGTTGACGTTCGTGATGCAGCTGGCATCGATCCTGTCAGCCTGGTTGGTTTTGAGAAGGTTGTTGTGACTGTTGCTGCTCTCAAGAAAATTGAGGAGGCGTTAGCATGAACGAAGGACGCATCTATCAAGTACTGCTAGGCCCGCATATCTCTGAGAAAGCAACAATTGTTGCTGAAGGTTCTCAGCAGGTTGTATTCCGCGTCTCAGCTGATGCAACTAAGCCTGAAATCAAGAAGGCTGTTGAGCAGTTGTTCGACGTAAAAGTAACTGGCGTGAACGTTGTTAACGTTAAGGGCAAAACCAAGCGCACTCAGCGCGGTATGGGTAAGCGCTCTGACGTTCGTAAGGCATATGTATGCCTGGCAGACGGTCACGACATCGACTTTATCGATGGCGAATAAGAGGGGTTTGAATTATGGCTATTGTTAAATCTAAACCGACCTCCGCTGGGCGCCGTCATGTAGTTAAGGTGACTACACCTGATCTGCACAAGGGTAAGCCACACGCTGCTCTGGTCGAAAAGAAAAGCAAAACCGGTGGTCGTAACACCTATGGTCGCATTACGACTCGTCACATTGGTGGCGGTCATAAGCAACATTACCGTGTTATTGATTTCCGTCGCAACAAGCTGGATATCCCTGCTACCGTTGAGCGTCTGGAATATGATCCAAACCGCTCCGCGCACATCGCTCTGCTGATGTACGCTGACGGTGAGCGTCGCTACATTATCGCCCCTAAAGGCGTTAAGGCTGGTGATTCTCTGATATCTGGTCAGAATGCTGATATTAAACCAGGTAACTGTTTGCCACTGCGTAACATCCCTGTCGGTAGCGTTATTCACTGTATCGAGATGAAACCAGGTAAAGGTGCTCAAATTGCACGTTCTGCTGGTACTTCCGCACAGTTGATTGCTCGTGAAGGTGCTCATGCAACTTTGCGTCTGCGTTCAGGCGAAATGCGTAAAGTGTTGGTTGACTGCTGCGCGACACTGGGTGAGGTCGGTAATTCCGAGCACTCTCTACGTCGTCTAGGTAAAGCTGGTGCTACACGCTGGCGTGGTGTTCGTCCTACCGTTCGTGGTGTGGCGATGAACCCAGTCGATCACCCACATGGTGGTGGTGAAGGTCGTACATCTGGTGGTCGTCATCCTGTGACACCATGGGGCGTACCGACTAAAGGTAAGAAAACTCGTTCGAATAAGCGTACCGATAAGATGATCGTACGCCGTCGTCAAGCGAAATAATCAGAGGATACAGCTGTGCCACGTTCACTGAAGAAAGGTCCTTTTATCGACCTTCACCTGTTGAAAAAGGTAGAAGCTGCAGTTGAGGCCAATGATCGTCGTCCGATCAAAACTTGGTCTCGCCGTTCTACAGTTTTTCCAAACTTCGTAGGACTGACGATTGCAGTTCATAATGGCCGTCAGCACGTACCGGTGTTTGTCACCGAGGATATGGTTGGTCATAAATTAGGCGAGTTTGCCGCTACCCGTACGTATAAGGGTCATGCAGCAGATAAGAAAGCTAAACGCTAATCGGGAGTTAAGAAAATGGAAGTAGCCGCTAAGCACAAAGGCGCCCATATCTCCGCTCAGAAAGCGCGTTTGGTTGCCGATCAAATCCGCGGAAAGGCGGTGGGTGAAGCCCTGAATATTTTGGCTTTCAGCCCTCAAAAAGGTGCGGTGCTAGTTAAGAAGGTACTTGAGTCTGCTATTGCTAACGCAGAGCATAACGAAGGTGCTGATATTGACGAGCTACGCGTTTCACAAATCTTCGTTGATGAAGGTATGACCATGAAGCGCATAAGACCGCGTGCGAAAGGTCGCGCTGACCGTATTTTGAAGCGCACCTCCCACATCACCGTTAAGGTAGCTGACTGCTAGGAGATACCACTATGGGTCAGAAGGTACATCCAACAGGTATTCGACTTGGAATTGTAAAAGATCACACTTCGGTGTGGTATGCAGACAAGAACGAATACGCTAATAAGCTGTTGAACGACCTTAAGGTACGTGAGTATCTGGAAGGCGAGTTAAAAGCAGCATCTGTTAGCCGCATCGAAATTGAGCGGCCTGCACAGAATGCAAAAATTACCATTTTCACTGCCCGTCCAGGCATTGTTATTGGTAAGAAAGGTGAAGATGTAGAAAAACTGCGTAACGCTTGTTCTAAAATGATGGGCGTTCCGGTTCACATCAACATCGAAGAGATCCGTAAACCAGATCTAGATGCCAAACTAGTTGCACAAAGTGTCGCAAGCCAGCTGGAACGTCGTGTTATGTTCCGCCGTGCCATGAAGCGTTCTGTACAGAATGCTATGCGTCAGGGTGCTGAAGGTATCAAGATTCAGGTTGGTGGCCGTCTGGGCGGTGCAGAGATTGCACGGTCTGAATGGTACCGCGAAGGTCGTGTGCCATTGCACACCCTGCGTGCTGACATCGATTACGGTACTTACGAGGCGCACACTACATACGGTGTGCTTGGCATTAAAGTCTGGATCTTTAAAGGTGAGATTCTGGGTGGTATTGAAGAAGTACGCGCTCAGAGAAATGCTCAACCTAAGAAGAAAGGTTCAAAGTAGGGGTAATTATCAATGCTGCAACCTAAGAGACTTAAATTCCGCAAGGTTATGAAAGGCCGCAACCGCGGTCTGGCCGAGCGCGGTGGTACTGTTAGTTTTGGTGAAATTGCACTGAAAGCGACAGAACGTGGCCGTATTACAGCTCGCCAGATCGAAGCTGCTCGTCGTACTATGACTCGTCACGTAAAGCGTGGCGGTAAAATCTGGATTCGCGTGTTCCCGGACAAGCCAATCACAGGTAAGCCGCTTGAAGTACGGATGGGTAAAGGTAAGGGTAGTGTTGAATACTGGGTATGCCAGATCAAACCAGGTAAAGTACTGTTCGAAATGAGCGGTGTGCCTGATGAGTTGGCTACTGAAGCATTCAACCTAGCTGCGGCGAAACTGCCGCTGGCAACCACTATTGTTAAACGGACGGTGATGTGATGAATGCAACTGAACTGCGCGAACAATCCGCTGAAGAACTCCAGCAAACTTTGCTGGGTCTTCTGAAGGATCAGTTCAATCTGCGTATGCAGAAAGCAACTGGTCAGCTGACTCAGAATCATATGCTGGGTCAGGTGCGTCGCGATATCGCGCGCGTTAAGACCGTACTGAATCAGAAAGCAGGTAACTAATAATGGCCGCAGAAAAACGTACACGTACTGTGACCGGTAAAGTTATCAGCAATAAAGCTGACAAAACTATTACCGTTCTGGTAGAGCGTAAAGAGAAGCACCCGATCTACGGGAAATTCGTAACTCGCTCCACTAAGCTGCATGCGCACGACGAACAGAATGAATGTCAGATGGGAGATACAGTGACTGTTGCTGAATCCCGTCCGCTTTCAAAAAGTAAGTCTTGGACGCTAGTTAAGATTGAAGAACAGGCAGTAAAGGTGTAATATAACGCACCTTTGCTTCTGGCAGGCTGTTTTTTGGGCCCTAAAGGGCAAAGAAAACAGTCTGAATTTTGGAGTAGAGACCCATGATTCAAACAGAATCTATGCTTGATGTTGCTGATAACAGCGGCGCCAAGCGAGTACAGTGTATCAAGGTCCTGGGTGGCTCACACCGTCGTTATGCCGGTGTAGGTGACATCATCAAAGTTACTGTTAAGGAAGCAATTCCTCGCGGTAAGGTGAAAAAAGGTCAGGTCCTTAATGCTGTTGTGGTACGTACCCGTAAAGGTGTTCGGCGCCCGGACGGTTCAATCATTCGCTTTGACACAAACTCAGCGGTTTTATTGAACGCCAACTCCGCGCCTATCGGTACTCGTATCTTTGGCCCAGTAACTCGTGAACTTCGCTCAGAGAAGTTTATGAAAATCATTTCCCTGGCGCCTGAAGTGCTATAAAGAATCCCGGCTTTCGCAAGTCAGGATTTATGCAAAAACGCTAAGCTCGAAAGGGCTTGGCGTTTTTAAGCATGAGAGGGTAGTAGGAAAGGATGGATAATTAATGCGTAAAATAATTCGTAACGACGAAGTAATCGTTATTGCAGGCAGAGACAAAGGCAAGCGCGGCAAAGTTCTGCGTATTCTTGCTAATGACCGTCTGATCGTGTCTGGCATCAACATGGTTAAGAAACACACCAAGCCTAACCCAATGCTGGGTAAAGCTGGCGGTATCGTAGAGAAAGAAGCAGCGATTGCAGTATCTAACATCGCTATTTTCAACTCTGCTACCGGTAAAGGTGACCGTGTTGGTTTCAAAGTTCTGGAAGATGGCAACAAAGTCCGGATCTTCAAATCCAACGGCGAAGTTATCGCTAAGTAATAGGAGTTGATGCCATGTCTAGATTAAAAGCACTCTATAACGAGTCCGTTAAGCAGCAGTTGAAAGACGATTTGAGCTGTCCTAACGTGATGGCTGTACCACGTCTGACCAAAATTACCCTGAACATGGGTGTTGGTGAAGCGCTTGGTGATAAGAAACAGCTGGATAATGCCGTTGCAGAAATGCAGGCAATTGCAGGTCAAAAACCTGTTGTAACCCTGGCCCGCAAATCTATTGCAGGCTTCAAGGTTCGTGAAGGTTGGCCAATTGGTTGCAAGGTAACCCTGCGCGGTGAGCGTATGTGGGAATTCCTTGACCGTCTGGTTGATATCTCGATCCCACGTATTCGTGACTTCCGTGGCCTGAACCCGAAATCTTTTGATGGTCGTGGTAACTACAGCATGGGCGTGAAAGAGCAGATCATCTTCCCTGAAATCGAATACGATAAGGTAGATAAGCTGCGTGGTATGGATATTACCATCACCACCACTGCTCGCACTAACGACGAAGGTCGTGCCCTGCTGGCAGCCCTCAACTTCCCATTCAAAAAGTAAGGGTAGAGAAATGGCTAAGGTATGTATGAAAGCGCGCGAATCAAAACGCGCAAAAATGGTTGCTAAGTATGCTGAAAAGCGTGCCGCTCTTAAAGCAATCGTTAAAAACCCTGCTTCATCTGAAGATGAAGTTTGGGATGCCCAGGTAGCTCTGCAAAAGCTACCGCGTGACGCTAACCCGGTTCGCCAGGTGCGTCGTTGTCAGGTTACAGGTCGTCCACACGCTGTTTACCGTAAATTTGGTCTAAGTCGGATCAAACTGCGTGAAGCTGCAATGCGTGGTGATGTGCCGGGCCTGAAAAAAGCAAGTTGGTAAGCACAATGGTCTGGGCAGGATGATTCCCATCCTGCTACCGCATTGCGCTGCACAAAGGAAAATAAACCATGAGTATGCAAGACACTCTTGCGGATATGCTAACCCGTATTCGTAATGGTCATATGGCTGAGAAATCAGCTGTAACTATGCCTGCTTCTAAGCTGAAAGCCTCTGTTGCTGCAGTTTTGAAAGAGGAAGGTTACATTGCTGACTTCGCCGTCGAAGGTGAAGGCAAGCCAGTGATGACTGTTGAACTGAAATACTTTGAAGGCAAGCCGGTTATTGAGTCTATCCAGCGAGTTAGCCGTCCAAGTCTGCGTGTATACCGAGGCGCTAATGAGCTGCCTAAAGTATCTGGCGGATTAGGCGTAGCTATCGTATCCACTTCTCGTGGTGTGATGACTGATCGTGCTGCCCGTGCTGCCGGTATCGGTGGCGAAGTCATCTGTACGGTATTCTAGGAGCTGGAAATATGTCTCGAGTTGCTAAAAGTCCCGTTGTCCTACCGGCAGGTGTTGAAGCTAAGGTTGATGGTCAGCAGATCAATGTAAAGGGCGGTAACGGTGCCCTGGGTCTGTCTGTTCACCCGTCTGTAGAAGTAACCACAGAAGATAACGTGCTGAAGTTCGCCGCACGCAATGGCAGCAAAACTGCTAACGCGCTGGCCGGTACTGTCCGCTCTTTGGTTAATAACATGGTTGTTGGTGTAAGCACTGGTTTCACTAAGAAACTATTGCTTCAGGGTGTTGGTTATCGTGCTGCTGCAAACGGCAATACGTTGAGCCTGACTCTGGGTTTCTCTCACCCAATCGATTATAAGCTGCCTGAAGGTGTTGCAGCTGCAATGGAAGGCCAGACCACTATCGTGCTGACATCAGCCGATAAGCAGGCGCTGGGCCAAGCTGCAGCAGAAATTCGTGCTTTCCGTCCACCAGAGCCTTACAAAGGTAAGGGTGTACGTTACGCTGACGAATTCGTTCGCCGTAAAGAAGCTAAGAAGAAGTAAGGTAGGGTCATGAACGAAAAGAAAACATCTCGTATTCGCCGTGCCCGCCGTGCCCGTTACAAAATGCGTGAACTGGGCGCAGTACGTCTGTGTGTAACCCGTACACCACGTCACATCTATGCACAGGTTATCTCTGCTGATGGTGGTCAGGTTCTGGCTGCAGCATCAACTGTAGAAAAAGACCTGCGTAGTGATACTACTGGTAACACTGATGCCGCTACTAAAGTAGGCACACTGATCGCTCAGCGCGCAAAAGACGCTGGCGTGACTAAGGTTGCTTTCGACCGTTCTGGGTTTAAATACCACGGACGAGTTAAAGCGTTGGCAGATGCAGCCCGTGAAGGCGGCCTGGAATTCTAAGGGGTTTGACAATGGCAAATCACGAACAGAAAGACGGTGACCTACAAGAGAAACTTGTACAGGTTAACCGTGTTGCCAAAGTAGTTAAGGGTGGTCGTATCTTCGGTTTCACCGCTTTGACTGTTGTTGGCGACGGTAATGGCCGCGTAGGCTTCGGTCGCGGTAAAGCACGTGAAGTACCTGCGGCGATTCAAAAAGCGATGGAACAAGCGCGTCGTAATATGATCACTGTTGATCTAAACGGCACAACTCTGCAATACCCTATTAAAGCCCGTCACGGTGCTTCTAAGGTATACATGCAGCCTGCATCTGAAGGTACTGGTGTAATCGCCGGTGGCGCGATGCGTGCTGTACTGGAAATTGCAGGTGTTCACAACGTACTGGCTAAGTGCTACGGCTCTACAAACCCAGTCAACGTTGTTCGCGCAACAATCAACGGTCTTGCTAGCATGACATCTCCTGAAGATGTTGCTGCTAAGCGTGGTAAGTCCGTAGAAGACATCCTGGGGTAATCAACGATGGCATCTACTCTCAAGGTAACACTTGTTCGCAGCACCATCGGTATCCTGCCTAAGCACAAATTGTGCGTCCAGGGTCTGGGTCTGCGCCGTATCGGTCACACCGTAGTAGTGGAAGACACTCCTTCTGTACGCGGTATGATCAACAAAGTTAACTACATGGTTCGTGTAGAAGGCGAATAAGGAGCTCATTATGCGTCTTAATACACTGAGTCCTGCCGAAGGTTCTAAACATGCTCCTAAGCGTGTAGGCCGCGGTATTGGTTCCGGCCTGGGTAAAACCGGCGGTCGTGGCCATAAGGGTCAGAAATCCCGCTCCGGCGGTTCAGTGAAACCAGGTTTCGAAGGCGGCCAAATGCCGTTGCAGCGTCGTCTGCCTAAGTTCGGTTTTACCTCTCGTCAGGCTGCATTCGTTGCAGAAATTCGCCTGAACGAGCTGGCTAAGATTGATGCTGACGTAATCGATCTGGATGCACTGAAAAAAGCGGATATCATCAAAGACAGCATCAAGCGTGCGCGCGTGATTCTTTCTGGTGAGATCAACAAAGCAGTTACCGTTAAAGGTCTTAAAGTGACCAAAGGCGCTCTTGCTGCAATTGAAGCTGCAGGCGGAAAAGTCGAGGAATAAATGGCTAAGAAAGGACCAGTACCAGCAGGCGTACAGAACGGCTTAGGCGAGCTTAAATCTCGTTTGTTGTTCGTTTTGATTGCGATCGTTGTATACCGTATCGGTGCACATATTCCGGTACCTGGTATCAATCCTGATCGTCTAGCTGCACTCTTTGATCAGAATCAGGGCACTATTTTGAGCATGTTTAACATGTTCTCCGGTGGTGCTTTGGAACGGATGAGTATCCTTGCTTTGGGTATTATGCCGTACATTTCTGCATCGATTATTATGCAGCTGATGACGGTAGTCAGCCCGACGCTTGCGCAACTCAAGAAAGAGGGTGAGGCTGGTCGTCGGAAGATCAATCAGTACACACGTTACGGTACCGTTATCCTAGCGACTGTACAGTCGTTCGGTATGGCGGTCGGCCTTGCTAACCAAGGCGTTGCCTTTGCAGCAGATTTCAACTTCTACTTTGTAGCGGTTGTCACACTGGTTGCAGGTGCAGTGTTCTTGATGTGGTTGGGTGAGCAGGTGACTGAGCGGGGTATCGGTAACGGTATTTCGATTCTGATCTTCTCTGGTATTGTGGCCGGTTTGCCTAGTGCTATCGGTCAGTCCTTTGAATCAGCGCGTCAGGGGGATCTTAATATCCTGGCGTTGCTGGCCATTGCTGTGCTGGCGGTTGCCACTGTCGGCTTCGTAGTGTTCATGGAGCGCGGTCAACGCCGTATCACCATTAACTATGCGAAGCGCCAACAGGGTCGTCGCATGTATGCTGCGCAGTCCAGTCATTTGCCGTTAAAGGTGAATATGGCTGGTGTTATTCCGCCGATCTTCGCTTCAAGCATTCTGCTGTTCCCTGCGTCACTTGGCCAATGGTTTGGTCAAACTGAAGGCATGGAGCTGCTACAGGATATCGCACTTGCGCTGGGCCCGGGTCAGCCGCTGTATATCCTGTTGTTTTCGGTATGTATCATTTTCTTCTGTTATTTCTACACAGCGATTGTTTTCAATCCAAAAGATGTAGCTGATAACCTGAAGAAGTCTGGTGCATTCATCCCGGGTATTCGCCCAGGGGAGCAATCTGCTAAGTACATCGATAACGTACTGGGCCGCCTGACACTGTTTGGCGCTCTGTACATCACTGCGGTATCTCTGATGCCTCAGTTCCTGGTGGTAGCCTGGAATGTACCTTTCTACTTCGGTGGTACGTCACTGCTGATTGTGGTTGTTGTTGTGATGGATTTCATGGCTCAAGTACAATCTCATTTGATGTCCCATCAGTATGAATCCCTGATGAAGAAGTCGAATCTTAAAGGAGGCGGTGCTGGCCTGCTGCGCTAGCATCCCTGCTATTTGGAGTTGATCATGAAAGTACGTGCATCAGTTAAGAAGATCTGCCGTAACTGCAAGATCGTACGTCGTAACGGTACTCTGCGGGTTATCTGCAAAGTTGAACCACGACACAAGCAGCGCCAGGGTTAATTAACGCCTGGTCTGGGAGTGGTTGTCGCGAAGGGTTGATTTATTTTTGATCAACGTGTAGAATCTCGCGCCTTCCATTAATAGAAGAATTTGCAGTACCTGTGAAAAGCACAGGTGCATGCTAATAAGTTGGAGTAAATTGAATGGCCCGTATAGCTGGCGTCAATATTCCTGACAATAAGCATGCGGTAATTTCATTGACTTACATCTTCGGAATTGGCCGCACGACAGCGAAGGACCTCTGCGTTAATTGTGGAATTCAAGAAACCACAAAGATTGCAGATTTGTCAGAAGAACAACTGAATACGGTACGTGACGCAGTCGCCAAGTTGACAGTTGAAGGTGATCTTCGCCGTGAAGTATCCATGAACATCAAACGCTTGATGGATCTTGGTTGTTACCGTGGTTTGCGGCATCGCCGTAGTTTGCCTCTTCGTGGTCAGCGCACTAAGACAAACGCGCGTACCCGTAAAGGGCCACGTAAACCAATCCGTAAGTAATGGTAAGCGATAGGAATTTCCAGTATGGCTAAGCCAGGTAATCGCACACGTAAAAAGGTTAAAAAGCAGGTTGTTGACGGATTCGCTCACATCCATGCTTCATTTAACAACACGATCATTACTATTACTGATCGTCAGGGCAATACCCTGAGTTGGGCAACCGCAGGCGGCTCCGGCTTCCGTGGTTCTCGTAAGAGTACACCCTTCGCGGCACAGGTTGCTGCGGAACGTGCAGGTGTAGCTGCTCAAGAGTATGGTCTAAAGAATTTAGACGTTTTTGTTAAGGGCCCAGGCCCAGGCCGTGAATCTGCAGTGCGCGCATTGAACGCATGTGGATACAAGGTTAATAACATCACGGACGTGACACCGATTCCTCACAACGGTTGTCGTCCACCGAAGAAACGTCGCGTTTAATCCGGAGACAGTAATAATATGGCTCGTTATTTAGGACCAACATGCAAGCTGTCTCGCCGTGAAGGTACCGACCTTTTCCTGAAGAGCGGTGTTCGTGCTCTGGACAGTAAGTGTAAAGCTGAAAATGTTCCAGGTGTACATGGCGCTCGTCGTGGTCGTTTATCAGATTACGGTTTACAGCTTCGTGAAAAACAGAAAGTTCGTCGTACATACGGCGTACTTGAAAAGCAATTCCGCAGCTACTACAAGGAAGCTGCCCGTCGCAATGGCGCGACTGGTACTAACCTTCTTCAGTTGCTGGAAGGGCGTCTAGACAATGTCGTCTATCGTATGGGATTTGGATCTACTCGTGCTGAAGCACGTCAAGTAGTTTCTCATCGTCAGATTACAGTTAACGGACAGTCCGTGAACGTTCCTTCTTACCAGGTACAAGCTGGTGATGTGGTTGCCGTTCGTGAAAAGTCCAAGACTCAACTGCGTATTAAACACGCACTTGAGCTGGCTTCTCAGCGTACAGCTGTTGAGTGGGTAGATGTTGATGCTGCGAAGATGGAAGGTACTTTCAAGTCCCTGCCAGAGCGTACTGAACTGTCTGCTGACATCAATGAGCAGCTGATTGTCGAACTGTACTCTAAGTAAATATTGACTTCTTAATTGGTGGAACTATGCAGCGTTCAGTAAACGAGTTTCTAAGTCCCCGTCACATTGACGTTCAGGAAATTAGTGCGACTCGTGCAAAAGTTACTTTGGAACCACTGGAGCGCGGTTTTGGCCATACGCTGGGTAATGCGCTACGCCGTATCCTTCTCTCTTCAATGCCTGGCTGTGCCATCACTGAAGCTGAGATCGAAGGTGTGCTGCATGAGTACAGCACCATCGAGGGTGTGCAGGAGGACGTAATTGAAATCCTGCTCAACCTTAAAGGTGTTGCAGTCGCGCTGCACAACGGTGATGAAGCAACCCTGACTCTGTCTAAGAGCGAAGCGGGTCCTGTTACAGCAGCTGATATTCAGTTGAATCAGGATGTCGAAATCGCAAATCCAGAGCATGTCATCGCTCATTTGAGCGAAGGTGCAAGCCTTAACATGCAATTGAAGATCGTTCGTGGTCGTGGCTATGTGCCAGCTGACCTGCGCGTATCGGATGAAGACGAGTCTCGGACCATCGGCCGCTTGCTACTTGATGCTACCTACAGCCCGGTTCGCCTGGTGTCGTATGTAGTTGAAAGTGCGCGTGTTGAACAGCGTACTGACTTAGATAAGTTGGTCATTGACATTGAATCCAATGGTACTATCGATCCGGAAGAATGCATCCGTCGTGCTGCAACTATTTTGCAGCAACAACTGGCTGTATTTGTAGATCTGGAAGGTGGTAAGGATCAGGTTAACGATGAACCGGAAGAACCAGAAATCGATCCGATTCTGCTTCGCCCGGTTGATGATCTGGAGCTGACTGTACGTTCCGCCAACTGTCTGAAGGCAGAGCAGATCTACTATATCGGTGATCTGATTCAGCGTACCGAAGTAGAACTGCTTAAGACTCCGAACTTGGGTAAGAAATCGCTGACCGAGATCAAGGACGTTTTGGCGTCTAAAGGTCTGTCACTGGGTATGCGCCTTGAAAATTGGCCACCTGCGAGCATCAGAAACGACGATAAAGTCGCTTCCTGATCTGCGGTTTTAAACCTAACAGTTTGGCAAGGATAAAAAGATGCGTCATCGTAAATCAGGTCGTCACTTTAATCGTACAAGTGCGCACCGTAAAGCAATGTTCAAGAACATGGCTGTAAGCCTGTTCGAACATGAGCTCATCAAGACCACGCTGCCTAAAGCTAAAGAGCTGCGTCGTGTTGCTGAGCCACTGATCACACTGGCAAAAGTAGACTCGGTTGCTAACCGTCGTCTAGCCTTTGCTCGTACCCGCAGTAAAGAAGCTGTTGGTAAACTGTTTAACGAACTTGGTCCTCGCTACGAAGGTCGTCCAGGTGGTTACATTCGTATTTTGAAATGTGGCTTCCGTACGGGTGATAACGCGCCGATGGCTTACGTTGAGCTAGTTGACCGTCCAGCGGATGCTGTAGCGGTAGAAGATTCTGAAGATTAATCTCTTCATATCTTAATAAAAACCCGGCATAAGCCGGGTTTTTTTTGTCCTAAAAGTCGTCATATCACTTAACTGATCGTTTTTTTCTACGCTTCTAAGCGCTATTCAATGGTGTTTCGGTACTTGCTAGCCTTTCATGTATTAACTCACGCTTTTAATCGTTCAGCCTTTAACTACTCAGTTTGGGGGCTGGTGTTAAGTAAATGTCATCAACTAAATCTATAATGTAGGCATTATTGACGTTTGGAAGTAGAGCAATGGAGCTAGTAAGCTGCGAAGTTTGTCGAGAAGTGCTAAAGGAACAGCCAATTTCCGTACCGGCTGACTATATCGAACGAAATAAGAATTTTAACGAGACAATCTATATGTGTAAAAACTGTAGAGTGATTGTCCGACTTACATCGATACCCCATAAATGGAGTATGTTGACACCCTAATGCGGCTTGCTGCCTTTGGTGTGATCCTTTTTGCTTTGCCCTACGCTAGCTTAACGGCCTGCCTACGGGTTTAAGTTCTTCATTTACCTTATCTCTTAAAAAATCCCGTAACAGCAGTACAGCAGGTGTAACCTGTTTGCGGCTCGGACAAACGAGCCAAAGTCCAACCGGCTTGGATTGGTATTCCGGCAGCAAACGGAGGAGTTTGCCGCTATCGAGCTCACGTTTTACATCCAGTTTTGATTTAAACGCAATGCCTCTGCCGGCCCGCGCCCAGCGTCTAACAATCTCCGCGTCATCACATTCTCGATCGCCGGTTACGGGTATGCGGTACTGTTCACCGTTTCTGACCATATCCCATGTATCGTAGGCGCGATTGCCGAGACGAAAGATCAAGCAGTTATGCTGACGTAACTCTTCGGGATGCTGAGGTTCACCAAAGGCGGCAGTGTACTCTGGCGAGGCGATAATAACTCGGTCGATGCTGGCAACCTGAAAGGCGATCATGGATGAATCTTCTGGCGCACCGTAACGTAGCGCCACGTCTACCCGGTCGAGATAGAAATCCGACAGACCATCACCGATATTAAGTTTGAGTGATAGTTCCGGGTGTTTGATCATCATCTCATCGATCCAAGGTACCACTAAGTTGCGGCCCAAATCGGACGGCATCGATAGGCGCAGCTCACCGGAAATTTTACCTTTGATCGCATGTAGCGATGCTTTACCTTCTTCTAACGCCACGAGTGCTTGGCGGCAGAAGGTCAAAAAGTGTTCTCCCTCGGAGGTTAGCCGTAATTGTCGGGTCGATCGAATAAATAGCTGGGTATCAAGTTGTTTTTCCAGTCGCTTAAGGGCTGCACTGGCCGTGGCTGGGGTTAATCCCAGTTGTTCGGCGGATGCGGTAATGCTGCCGCAGTCGGCGATTCGGGTGAATAATTCTAAGTCGTCTGTATTCATTATCAAAAATATATTGAAACTGATTGAGTGATTAGCATGTTTTTAGTTTAGGCATATCGGTTCACAATGTCTCTATCAATTTACCGAGGTCGAAAATGAAAGCTATTGGTTATTTAGAGTCACAGGCAATTACAGAGCAGGATTCACTGGTTGATATCGATCTGCCGATGCCCGTTGCCGCGGGACGCGATCTGCTTATTAAGGTCAACGCTATTTCTGTTAACCCTGTGGATACTAAAGTTCGCCAGCGGGCACAGCCTGAGAATGGTGAATACAAAGTATTGGGCTGGGATGCAGTGGGTGAAGTCGTCGCTGTCGGTGAGCAGGTTGAATTCTATCAGCCGGGTGATCGTGTCTGGTATGCCGGTGATTTGACTCGCCAAGGTACCAATGCTGAGTTCCACCTCGTTGACGAGCGTATTGTCGGTCATGCACCTAAGTCGTTGTCTGATGGCGAAGCGGCGGCGATGCCGTTGACGACCATTACCGCTTGGGAGTTACTGTTTGATCGCCTAGGGATACAGCAGAAGAGCGCTAATGGTGCAGCTTCAAAGCCAGAGCAGGTATTGGTTATCGGTGCAGCCGGTGGTGTGGGTTCCATTATTGTGCAGTTGGCGGCCAAACTAACGGATGCTGTCGTGATCGGTACGGCATCCCGTGCAGAAAGTCAGCAATGGGTTAAGGAGCGTGGTGCTGATTTTGTTATTGATCACCGTCAGCCGTTGAATGAAGAGCTTAAGCGCATCGGATTGGATACGGTATCCCATGTGGTCAGCCTAAACGGCACCGACCAGCATTTCGATGCGATCGTTGAGAGCATTGCTCCTCAGGGTAAGCTGGCGCTGATTGATGATCCAGAAACACCATTGGACATCATGAAGCTGAAGATGAAGTCTGTGTCATTGCATTGGGAATTTATGTATACCCGTTCAATGTTTAACACCGATGATATGGCGAAGCAGCGTGACCTGCTGAATGCCGTTGCTGACTTAATTGATGCGGGTGAGATCAAAACCACCCAAGGAACCAACTTTGGTGCTATCAATGCAACCAATCTAAAGCTAGCGCACGCTGCTGTTGAGAGTGGTAGTACTATCGGCAAGGTTGTACTAGAAGGTTTTTAACGTGCGGGGTGGTACTGGCCCCAATCTGCTCAATCATGTTACTGAAGCTTAGGAATAACGATGACTACTGAACTGATAATTGTTGCCCGTATTGAGGCAAAATCCGATCAAATTGATTTAGTGAAAACAGAATTAATCCGTTTAATTGAACCTACCCGTGAAGAGGCCGGTTGCTTGCAGTACGATCTGCATCAGGATAATAACAATCCTGCTGTGTTTCTTTTCTATGAGCGCTGGGAATCCCGTGACCTTTGGGTGGCGCATATGGATAACGTTAATCTAAAACGTTATTCAGTGGCAGTTGAAGGGGCTGTAGAGAGCTTTATCTTGAATGAAATGGCACACTTCAGTTGAGCTAAGTAAAAATGTTATAAAAAAGGCTGATGTGTTTGCATCAGCCTTTTTTTGTATTTAGATCAGTCTATTCGCTTAGCCTTGGGCTTTATGGTTTTTGTCCAGCATCGGTTTGAGGAACTCTCCGGTGTAGGAACCTTTCACTTCGGCGACTTCTTCCGGTGTCCCAGTGGCGATGATTAAACCACCACGGGTGCCGCCTTCAGGGCCGAGGTCGATGATCCAATCGGCGGTTTTAATCACATCTAAGTTATGCTCGATCACCACAATGGTGTTGCCATGGTCACGCAATCGATAGAGCACGTTGAGCAACTGCTGAATATCATAGAAATGCAGTCCAGTCGTTGGCTCATCAAGAATATAAAGGGTTTTACCGGTATCCCGCTTACTCAGTTCTTTCGCCAGTTTTACTCGCTGGGCTTCACCGCCAGAAAGTGTGGTGGCTGCTTGTCCGAGGCGGATATAGGAAAGGCCCACATCGATCAGGGTTTGCAGTCGGCGGGAAAGGGCTGGGATGGCATCAAAGAATTCGCGACCATCTTCCACCGTCATATCCAGCACTTCATGGATACTCTTACCCTTATATTTAACTTCTAAGGTTTCCCGGTTATAGCGTTTGCCTTTACAGACATCACAGGGTACATAGATATCCGGCAGGAAATGCATCTCGACTTTGATCACGCCATCGCCCTGGCAGGCTTCACAGCGGCCACCTTTAACGTTAAAACTGAAACGTCCTGGCTTATAACCCCGTGAGCGGGCTTCCTGTGTGCCGGCAAACAGTTCGCGGATCGGCGTGAAAATACCGGTATAGGTTGCTGGGTTGGAGCGTGGTGTCCGGCCGATCGGGCTCTGATCGATATCGATCACCTTATCGAGCATATCCATGCCTTTCAGTGACTTATAAGGCGCAGCATCCAGCGTGGTGGCACCATTCAGCTCGGTGGCGGCGATAGGGTAAAGCGTGCCGTTAATCAGTGTAGATTTACCCGAGCCAGATACCCCGGTCACGCAGGTTAATAGCCCCAGCGGTATATCCAGATTAACGCTATTGAGATTGTTGCCGGTAGCGCCGTGCAGTTGCAACCAACGGCCATCGGATTTGTGCCGCTCAGTCGGCGTCTCGATCCGACGACGACCGGAAAGATAATCGGCGGTCATCGACTCTTTGCAAGCCATCAATTCAGCGGGAGTACCCTGTGCAATGATTTCACCACCGTGGACGCCAGCACCGGGTCCCACATCGATGACATAATCCGCTAGTCGAATAGCATCTTCGTCATGCTCAACCACAATCACTGTATTGCCTAGGTCGCGGAGGTGGATCAGGGTTTTCAATAGACGGTCGTTATCCCGCTGATGCAGTCCGATAGACGGCTCATCGAGAATATACATCACCCCGACTAGACCGGCACCGATCTGGCTGGCCAGACGGATACGTTGTGCTTCACCGCCCGAGAGGGTTTCGGCACTACGCTCAAGGGATAGATAATCGAGGCCGACGTTGACCAAGAATTGCAGGCGTAGGCGGATCTCTTTCAGAATCTTATCGGCGATTTCACCCTGCTTGCCGCTTAATTTAAGGCCGTCGAAATAGTCACAGCTATCGCCAATGGATAGACGTACCAGTTCTGGCAAGGTTGTTTCATCGATATACACATGGCGCGCATCGCGGCGCAGTCGGCTGCCGTCACAGGCAGGGCATTCCTGCATATTGATATACTTAGCGAGATCATCCCGCACCATATCGGATTCAGTTTCCCGATAACGACGCGATAGATTGTTCAGCACCCCTTCAAATGGATGGGATTTGCTGATGACATCGCCACGGTCGTTGAGATAACGGAAGGCGATATCTTCTTTACCGCTGCCTTCCAGAATCATCTGTTGCTGCTTGGCGGTCAGATCTTTAAAGGGGGTGTCCATATTAAAGCCATAATGATCGGCAACGGCTTTAAGTTGTTGAAAATAGTACAGCGCACGACGGTCCCAGCCTCGGATAGCCCCTTCAGACAGGGTGAGGGTGTTATCGCAGACGACTTTTTTCGGATCAAAAAACTGCTTTACTCCCAAACCATCACAGGCAGAACAGGCGCCGTGGGGGTTGTTGAAGGAGAACATGCGGGGTTCGAGTTCTTGAATGCTGTGGCCACACTTAGGACAGGCAAAGCGGGCCGAAAACACCAGTTCTTCGCCATCGTTATCCATATAGCTAATGGTGGCGATACCATCGGTCATCGCCAAGGCTGTTTCAAAAGACTCGGCTAAGCGCACCTGTAGATCATCACGTACTTTAAAGCGGTCAACTACGGCTTCGATATTGTGCTTTTTGTTCTTATCTAGCTCAGGAATACTGTCGATATCGCACACAATGCCATTGACGCGCACCCGAACAAAACCCTGTGCTCGTAGTTCACTAATAGTATGTAAGTGCTCACCTTTGCGGCCTTGAACCACCGGTGCCAGCAACATCAGCTTAGAGCCTTCAGGTAGGGCTAATACCTGATCAACCATCTGGCTGACGGTTTGTGCCGCTAACGGTAGATCATGATCCGGACAGCGAGGTTCACCGGCGCGGGCAAACAGCAAGCGTAGATAGTCGTAGATCTCGGTGATGGTGCCGACTGTCGAACGGGGGTTATGGGAGGTGGATTTTTGCTCAATCGAAATCGCTGGCGAAAGTCCCTCGATATGATCGACATCGGGCTTTTCCATCATCGATAAGAATTGCCGCGCATAGGTAGACAGGGATTCAACGTAACGGCGCTGACCCTCAGCGTAGAGCGTATCGAATGCCAGCGAGGATTTTCCTGATCCGGATAAACCGGTAATAACAACAAGTTTATCCCGCGGGATGTCCAAATCGATATTTTTCAGGTTGTGTGTTCTGGCGCCGCGAACCACTATCTTGTCCATCGTTGTTTCCGTGTCCAATGCAAAAGCTCAAGTATAAAGAGTTATGCGTGTTGCCACACCTGATCTGACGATTTTTTATCGCTGCTGAGAGTAATAATTATGCTATGCTTCACTCAATGCAGTAGCTGCTAAATTTATGCGGCACAGGTTTGCAACAAGTTAAAAAATATTGGAGAGATCAATGGCACGTGGTGTTAACAAAGTCATCCTGATTGGTAATCTGGGTAATGAGCCTGAAACTAAGTATTTGCCCAGCGGCAATGCGGTGACCAACATCACGGTGGCGACTTCTGAATCTTGGAAGGATAAGCAAACAGGCCAGCAACAGGAACGAACTGAGTGGCACCGAGTGGTGTTTTTCAACCGATTAGCTGAGATCGCCGGCGAATATCTGCATAAGGGTTCTAAGGTTTATCTTGAAGGTTCGTTGCGCACCCGTAAATGGCAAGATCAGCAGGGCCAAGACCGTTACACAACGGAGATCGTGGCGAGCGAAATGCAGATGCTCGATAGCCGTGGCGATGGCGGTAACAATGGTGGTTATCAGCAGCCTCAGGGCGGCTATCAGCAACCGCAACAACAGGCGCCACAGCATAATTATCAGCCACAACAGGCTCCACAACAGAATTATCAGAAACCGCCGCAGCCTCAACAACCGCCGCAACAAAATTATCAAAAACCAGCCCCACAAGCGGCCCCTCAAGCACCTCAGCCAGCACCAGGATTGGATGATTTTGACGATGATATTCCCTTTTAGGCCTCGGTTTATGTAAAGTGTAACGTTTAGATGTTACATATATCTCCCAAGACCCCGCAATAGCGGGGTTTTTTGGTTTTTAGGCTATTTCAAAAATGTAGTGCTTTGATTTAACTAAAAGAGGGAAGTATGTTTTCAGCAAGTTGACGGCAGAGGCATAGACTTTTTAAAGGCATGGCAACTATATCATTGGGCTATCTAAACTATTGGTGGACATTGCCGGCTATTCAAATTGAGGTTAATTAAAGTTAGTTTATAACTCCGCTGCAACTTATCCTTCAACAACCCGCAACTTAGCCGTGATGAAATCCGTATGGGAGACATAGATCAGGTCGGCGATACGACGAATTACATGTTCTTCATAATGGTGTAGCTCGCCATCGGCATAGGCGACCCGCCAGAGGTTTTCGATCAGGGTAGTTTTTTCGTTAGGGCTGCATAGATCATTGATCTGCGAGGTGAAGCGAAAGTAGTCGGTTGCCTCATGTTGGGCTTTTTTTGCTCGCTCAAAGAGTGCTAGGGCGGTAGCTTGATCCAATGAAAAACTCTTTTTTAATACGCTTAATAGGGTCTCGTCCTCTTCGGGCTTACGCTCATAATCGGATATCAACACTTCCACCATTAGTGCGGCAGAAGCCAGTGATAGCAAGGTTTGTGGATTATCTCCGGTAGCGTTATCGGGCAGAAAGGTTTCCAAAAAAGACTTCAGCTTGGTAATCATTTTATATTCTCCAGTACCGGCAGTAGACAAGCAGCCGTCTATATTAGTTCATTTCGTTGGATCAGGTGTTTTCGTTAAAACTGCTTTGACAAAATTTAGCTGCCATGGCAGTATCTTGTTTTAATTTAGCTGCCTAGGCAGTTAAATGGTATGAATTGTTTAGAGAACACTCAATGATCCACTTTACTGAAGACAATGTGCCAACCCGGCTTAGCATTGCGCATCTTATTTTTCTGTTGAATCAGCATAAAGATCGATTACTGGATAAATACCTTAAACCTTTCAATATTACCGGACCGCAATTTCGCGTGATGCGGCTGATTATCGTTGAACAGGTGGAAACGCCGTCGGAGCTGACGCGACGCTTGTCGATCGATAGCGGGGCGATGACGCGGATGTTAGATCGTCTAGAGCAGCGCAATCTGTTGGTGCGTGAACGGTGTCCTAATGATCGTCGGCAGGTGCGCCTTAAACCGACCGAAGAGGGTACGGCCCTGAGTCATCAGATGCATGGCTTAGCTGCAGATCTATTGAATGAGTTGACCGGTGAACTTAGCCCACAGGAGCTGAGTGAACTAGATCGTATTATACGCAAAATGTTGGTGCCTACCGGATTGATGGAAGAACCGACAGAGCCGTGTAAAGCTGAATAAAGAATAGGCGGAATATAGCGATGAATGAAGAGAATGTAGCGGTTGAAACACGGCCTGCATCAGCTAAGCGTAGCCGTATAGTTTTACTCAGTGGTCTGTTTTTTATTGTGTTGGTCGTGGCTGGGTCTGTATTTGCCTATGAGCATCTGTACGGTCGCTTTTATGAGGATACTGAAGATGCTTATGTTGATGGTAACCGGGTACAAATCGGCTCGGGGATTAATGGCACGGTGATTCGTATCAATGCGGATGACGGTGATTATGTCGAGCAAGGACAGGTGCTGGTCGAGCTGGACCCGAGTGACACCGCGATTGCACTGGAGCAGGCGAAAGCTGATCTAGCAACCACGGTACGTGAGGTGCGAGGGCTGTTCTCCAGTGTGGAGAACTATCGCGCGCAGTTAGCCACCCGAGAACTTGAACGGCAGCAAGCCCGCAGTGATTTTAATCGTCGCGATAAGCTAGCGGCCGCTGGCGTGTTATCACAGGAAACCATGTCTCACTCACGGGACGCCCTCGGTGAAGCCGAGAATGCCTTGGTGATCGCGCGTCAGCAACTGACCAGTACGCTGGCGCTGGTGGAAGGGACTACCATTGCGACCCATCCGAAGGTGCAAGCGGCTACGGCAAAATTACATCAGGCATTTATAAACCACGCCCGCACTCATCTGATTGCGCCGGTGAGCGGTTATGTAGCCCAGCGCAGCGTTCAACCGGGTGCTCGGGTGACCACGGGGCAGGCGTTAATGGCGGTGATTCCGTTGGATCAGGTGTGGATTGAGGCGAATTTTAAAGAGACCCAGATGCGCCAGATGCAGATTGGTCAGACGGTCGAGATTACGGCGGACCTGTATGGCAGTGATGTACATTATCAGGGGCGTATCGAAAGCCTCGGCGTCGGTACCGGGGGCGCATTTGCTTTATTACCTGCTCAAAACGCCAGTGGTAACTGGATTAAAATTGTCCAGCGAGTGCCAGTGCGCATCGGCTTACAAGCGGAAGAGTTACAGGCCCATCCGTTGCGTTTAGGTATGTCGACCAAGGTTGAGGTCGATCTGCATCAGCAGGATGGCGAAGTGCTTGCCAGCCGTGTTGATCATTCCGCTCGCTATGCTACCGATATCTATGCCAATCTGCTGCAAGAAGCAGATCAATTAGCCGCACAATTGATTCGTGCTAACAGTGAGACGATGACCCACAACGATACCGCGGTGTCTCAAGTTCAATGAGTGCGATCCGGTTTGCTCCCGCTAATTTGGTGTTGGCTACGATTGGTCTGGCATTGGCGACCTTTATGCAGGTGCTGGACACCACGATTGCCAATGTCGCACTCACGTCGATTACCGGTAACCTGGGGGCCAGCAGCGAACAAGGCACCTGGGTGATCACCTCGTTTGCCGTGTGTAATGCTATCGCGTTGCCGCTGACCGGTTGGATGGCGCGTCGTGTTGGCGAAGTGCGCTTGTTTATCGGCTCTGTTTGTCTGTTTATGTTTACCTCGTTTCTCTGTGGTATCGCTACCTCACTGCCCGAACTGGTGTTCTTTCGGGCCTTGCAGGGCTTTGTTGCCGGGCCTCTTTACCCGATCGCGCAGACCCTGTTGATTGCGATCTACCCTGCGGCACGCCGTGGTATGGCGTTGTCGTTGTTAGCAATGGTGGCGGTGGTGGCGCCGATCTTGGGGCCGATTTCCGGTGGTTGGCTAACGGATAACTACTCTTGGCCGTGGATCTTCTTTATTAATCTACCGATCGGTTTGTTTGCCGCAGTGGTGGTGTGGTCGCAGCTGCGCAACCGTCCGGAAGAAACCGAGAAAAAGCCGATCGACTATGTGGGTTTAGCTCTGTTGGTGTTAGGAGTTGGGCTATTACAGGTGGTGCTGGATAAGGGTAATGATCTGGATTGGTTTGAATCGGAGTTCATTATCTACAGTGCCGCGGTGGCGGTGATTGCGTTGATCTCGATGGTGATCTGGGAGATGACCGAAGAGCATCCGGTGATTAATCTGAGACTGTTTCGTCATCGAAACTTTACCTTCGGAACCATCGTGCTGGTGTTGGGTTACTCCGCTTTTTTTGGTCTTAACTTGCTGTTGCCTGTGTGGCTGCAAACGCGCATGGGCTATACCGCCGTATGGGCGGGCATGGCGGCCGCGCCGATCGGTATTGTGCCGGTGATACTGTCGCCTATTGTGGGACGGTTTGGCTATAAAGTGGATATGCGACTGCTCACCAGTATCGCTTTTCTTGCGATGGCATTATCCAGTTTTGCGCGGGCGAACTTTAGCTTGGAGGTAGATTACTACCATATTGCCATGATTCAGTTGGCGATGGGGCTAGGGGTAGCGTTATTCTTTATGCCAGCAACCACTATTTTACTATCGAGTTTGTCCCCCCGTGAGATTGCTGATGGTTCCGGCTTAGCGACATTTTTACGAGTGCTCGGCGGCAGTTTTGCCTCGTCACTGACCACTTGGTGGTGGCATCGGCAGGCGGCGGTGGAACATGCCCGGCTGACGGAACATATCACCCCTTACAGTCCTGAAACGCAGCACTATCTGGACCTGTTGGGAGGGCCGACACTGCAGAATTATGGGCGTATTGAACAACTGATCGAAGCGCAGGCCTATATGATCTCGACGGTGGATTATTTTGCGCTGCTGGGGTGGATCTTCTTAGCCTTGATGGCGGCGGTGTGGTTTGCCAAACCACCTTTTCTATCCGGCGCTAACGGGCGTTAGCCAATCGCTGGCATATCGGCTGGATGCATAGGTATCCCGCCGAGTTAAAACGCTATGTTTATTCGCTGGCTTCGCTATCGATCGAGTCGATTAGCTCCAGTGCTTTGTCATAGTCAAAAGCCTGCAGTGCGGTGGATAATGCTTGGGCAAGCATACTCAGGCCATTGTCGCTCAGCACTGTATCGAGCGTTTGCCGTTGCTCAGTGCTGATATAACTATGTTGCTGCAGCTTTTCTTTGAAGCCGCCCAGCAGTTCATCTAGCGAGATATTGCAGGCTTTACTGTCACCGTCTCTCTTGTTTTTGGGGAGCGTAGTAAGCTGCAGAGCAAGCGCTGTATAGTGGCTCTTAAATAGATGCAGCATGGCATCGGCATCGTTTTGAACATCATCGGGTAGTGCTTGTTCCTGTTGTTTCGCCAGTATCGATAGCTCAGTATCACAGATGTTTAACGTTGCCCCTTTCAACTTATGAGCCAGCTGTTTGATCTTTTGATGATCCTGAGCCGCCAGTGCTTGCGCGTATAGCGTAGCGAAATCTTCAAAGCCAACGATAAAGCTTCGGATGCAGTTAAGCAGGGTTTGTTGATTGCCGTTCATCTGCACCATCGCCTGTTCTTCATTAATGAAGTTTGGCAGTGTCCATGCTGGCTCTGGCTCTGGCTCGGTTGGTTGCGCTGGGGTGTTATGTGGTTCGGTGGTGCCGTTAATGCCCTGTTGTTTGAGGGCGTGAATAAAATCACGTAGATGAAATGGCTTGGTTAGATAACCATCCATGCCTGCTTGTTTACCCGCTTTACGGTCTTCTTCCATGACTGAGGCGGATAGGGCAAAGATGAGTGGTTGTTTAATATTCGGTAATTGACGAATCACCTGAGTGGCTTCTAAGCCGTTCATCCCTTCCATATGAATATCCATCAAAATGATGTCAACGTCGTGCTGTTGTATGACTTCCAAGGCGGCAGCGGCCGAGCTGGCCAAGTGAAGTTCAATGTCTAATGGTTTGAGAAGGCCCTCGATAACATCTTGGTTTAACTCGACATCATCCACCGATAATACTTTTAAACCGGGGTATAGCACGTCATTAGAAACCCGAAGGCTTGATGGCATGACTTTTTTGTTAAGCCCTGTGAGTGTGTTGTAAACCCGAGAGGGGGTGAGTGGTTTGGTAATGGCCTGTATGCCTAAATCTTGCAGGCTTGAGCGTAGCGTTGACGGATGGCTGGCGGAGAGGAATACGATGCTGTTACGGAGAATGTTTGCTTGGGCGACATCGTGGCTGGCAAGGTTATTCAAAAACAACTCTTGGCTTTGGGAGGTTAGATCGGCCAGCAAGACAAACTTTTCATTGTCGCGGAGTAACTGATCAATCGTTGCAAAGGCCTCGGTATAGTTTTTTGCCACATTGAGTTTTATTTTCCAATGTTCAAAGTGAGCTTGTAGCATCTCGATAACATTGACTGATTCAGTCACTAACAGTGCCGTGAGTCGGTCGACCCGTAGGTCTTTTAACGCCGGCGTTGCCGTTTTTGTAATCGGTATTCTTAATTTGAAGACAGAACCTTCTCCCAGTGCACTGTTGACTGAGATACTACCGCCTAACAAGTTAACCAAACGCTGACAAATCGCGAGACCTAGCCCGGTGCCACCAAAGCGTCGAGTGGTGCTTTCGTCGGCTTGGGTAAAGGCATTGAAGATCAGTTTACTTTGATCTGGACTGATACCAATACCCGAATCACTGACCTCGATATTGAGGATGTAATTGGTTTTGGTAAAGTGATCCGGTTTAAAACTGACCGTGACGAGCCCCCCAGGAGAGGAAAATTTAATCGCGTTACCGACAAGATTGGAGAGTATCTGCCCTAACTTTAGTTGATCGGTATGCAGTTCGAGAGGCATCGATGGATTTACCACCACGGTGAGGGTCAGCTGTTTTTCATCGGCAGGAATGGCGAACAGTTCGACTGATTCTTGGATGATATTTTCCAGCGGGCAATCCGCCATATTGAGTTCGACGTTGTTGGAGTCGATTCTGGAAATATCGAGGATATCGTTGAGGATGCTTAGTAGCCGAGTCGAGGCGAAGTAGGCTTTATCGGCATACATCAGTTGTTGAGCATCGAGCGGTGTTTTGCGTATCAGGTCGAGCATGCCAATAACACCGTTCATCGGGGTACGAATCTCGTGACTCATATTAGCAAGAAAACGGGACTTCGCTTCAGCCAGTTTGAGGGCGTTATCCGCTTCGGCTTTGAGCTGGTGGTTGGATTTTTTTAGTTGTTGGTTCAGTAGTTGAACATCGGTGACATCATGGTTAACACCCACCAGTTTTATGCTGTCCGGACTGTCATGCACCGGTACACCGTAGGCTTTAATCCAGACGGTTTCACCCGATGGTCGAACGATGCGATATTGTATATCGAGGGTTGCATCGGTCTTGATGGCTTCGGCTAACTGACTTTCAACCGTTGCAACATCATCCGGGTGAACAAAAGGTATCCATTGATTGTAGTGTAGGGTAGTGGCGTGCTTATCGAGGCCATACAGCTGATACATTCGTTTGTCCCAGACGAATAGGTTGTTCTCGGGTGAATACTCCCAGATACCGATGCCCGCTGAATCGGTGGCGGCCTGTAGGCGAAGCAGTACTTGTAATTGTGCTTGCTGGCTGGTTTCTAATTTGTGAGTCAGTTGCCGCTTTTCCTCTTCGAGGGCTTGTTCATAATTGAGACTCGTTTGAATATCGGAGCTGGAACCAAACCAGCGGATAATTTTGCTATTTTTCGCTCGCAGGGCCCGGGCGCGGCTATCAAACATACGATATTGGCCATCCCGTGATTGGATGCGGAAACGGCACTGTAGATCGTGGCCTGATTTTAGGCTGCTATGCCAAGTATCCATCAGTAGAGCTTTGTCATCGGGGTGGACGAACTCATACCAGCCGATGCCCTTTAATGCTTTTTGCGATGCGCCAGTATAGGTGGTCCATGTTTGGCTAATAAAATCAAAGTGGCCTTGTGGATCACTGGTCCAGGTTAACTGGGGCAGAAAGTCGGCAAGCTCTTTCAGCCGGTTAAGCTCTTGTTGGTTGAGTTGATTGAGGTCACTCAGTCGTTGATAACGTTGTGACAGTCTAAATAACCACAGCAGTATACCGGCGGCGCAGATGAGCAAGACCGCTAGAATGAAGGGAGAGATAAACCGAGATTGATTCAGGGTGCTGGTGATGTATGCCGGCGGGAAGCGCCGGATAAAAATTAATTCTTCAGCAAAGTGAAGTTTGCCGTCGCTTTTGAGGTCATTGCCGAGGTGTTCGGCAATGATTAGCTCAGCATCATCTTTTAAGATGTGTGGTTTCTTCTCGGTTAAGATCGCATTCGCAAGATCCGCCGAGAGGTATTCGCCTATTCGATGGGTCTGACCTAGCATAAAGCCCCATTCAAGGCTCTTGTCTGGGCCGATCAGCCAATCACCTTCACCATTGATCAGCCAGCTATTGGCCCGTTCGCTAAAGTGGGAGGTAATGCGGTTTAATATTTCTGAGGCATCAAGGTTGATGATGACAAAGCTGTCTTGCAACCTTAGTGCGATGCGCAGCACGGGCCGAGGCGGGATCTCTATTTCATTGGCTTCCATGTTGAGTTCGAATCTTGAGATGTAAGACTCGCCGGGTAGCAGATGTAAAATATCTTCAACATAATGGCGTTGCGATTTGTTTTGTAGGTGGTCAGGATCAACTCGAATAAGTTGATTGTTTGCTTGGTTGATTCTAAATAGCTCAGTGCCTGAGGCCGAAATATGCCGCAGCTGTAAATATTCGGGGTGGGCTTCCGCTAGGGTGGAAAGGCTTAAGAACTTTTCGGCGTCGGTGTAATCCGATTCGATGATATGCGCCATGGCGGTGAGCGATGTTAGGGTGCGTTGCAGGTCCTGTCTGACGGAGATGACCTGTTCAGAAAGAACGTCTTGCTCTTCACTGATAACCCTTTCTTGTATGCCTTGGGTGCGGTTCTCTTCAGTGAGATAAAACAGTGTAATCAGGAGGGCAACGATGATGAGGGTAGCAACTTCTGGCAGTAAATTGAGTGACCGTTTGAGCATTCTGGTGTCAAACATAAACTGCTTCCTCTTGCGCGACTACTTTTGTAATAGCGGGGTGGTCATCATGACATTTGCGCGCTGTTTGCGCATGTTTCGCTTAAGGATACTAAATTTTGACATGAATATTGGGAATATCATGTTTAATTTAGCGAAGATGAAAAGGATATAATCTGTTGATAATTATTTAAGTGTTTGTTTTGTAATGGTTATTATCCGATTTCATGATCAGCATGCCAGCCAAGAGGAAAGTTCAGGGCCTGAAATTAGGCACCAAGTGGCTGAGGCACTGACCGACGGTAGTATGAGAGCTTATTATCAACTGATAAAGTGGTTGGCTTTGAAGCCTTGGCGCATCTGGTTTTAAGAGAGGATGATGTGCGTCTGCCGGGCTACTTTATGCCGCATATCAAGGGTGATTCCCTGATGGTGCAGTTGGGTATACATATGGCCTCGTTGGTTTTTTCGATGGCCGATATCTTGTATGAAAAAGAGGTCGATACCTATATTACGATCAATATGTCTGCTGATCAGTTACGCTCAACAAAGCTAATCTAATATTTTGAATTGTTATCGCGCAATCATCCCGAAGGGAAAAATATGATTAAAGTTGAGATTACCGAGGTTGTGTTATTTGAAGATGATGAGCATGTTTCGCGTAATATCAAAACCTTGATCGAGCTTGGATTTGCGATTGTTTTGGATGATTTTGGCACCGGATACGCGTCTATTTTAGCATTGAAAAAGTTTGATTTTTCAGCCATTAAAATTGATCAGAATTTTATAAGAGACATTAACGACGCGAGAAATGTTAGTTTATTGAAGGGGATGATCTCTCTGCTACATAGTTTAGATCTTGAGATTGTCTGTGAAGGTATTGAGCAGGAATCACAGCTTAAGTTTTTGTGCGAGCAACACTGGGGTTTGGGTCAAGGGTTTTACTACGCCAAAGCATTTCCTAGGAAGGAGCTGTTGGCATACTATAACAAGCATGGTTGATGACTTGTCTAAGGAGAAACAATGTCACGTGAAAAGGCACAGATACTCATTGTCGATGATGAACCTTCGAGCATTCAATTGCTTTGCGCGTTATTAGAGTCAACTGCAGAACTCTCCATCGCTGTGACGGCTGAGAAAGCGCTAGACATAGCACAAACGCAACTGCCTGATCTTATCCTGCTGGATATTGAACTGCCGGATGGCAGCGGGTTTGACGTTTGTCAGCAGTTACGCAGCGAGGCGGCTACGTCCCATATTCCGGTCATCTTCCTCACTGGTTTCACGGATATTATGTTTGAAGCCAAGGCGTTTGATGTCGGTGCAGTGGATTTTATTTCTAAACCCGCCAGTCCATTCCGAGTGATTATGCGAGTGAATGCTCATCTTAAAGATGAGCTTAAGATGTCAGGCGACCATATCCGCCAGATTGCACGTGGCGTTATGGCCTCCTCTCAGGTCGACTGAATCGCTGCCTTTAAGGCGTTTCGGTGCGATAGGCATAGGTGTTGTTGAAGCAGTAAATCATCCAATCACCGGCCGAGATCGGCTCATATTTTGGCGGTGTTCCCGGTGAGCAGCAGTTATCTAAGCAACTGACATCGGTATCAAAATCAGGCTCGACAAAAAACGGCATGGAGTAGCGTTCTTCACCACTGGGGCTGAAAACTCGGTGTGGTGTGGATTTATAACGGTCGTTGCTCCAACGGGCCATCATATTACCGATATTGATTACGAAGCTGTCTTCAATGGGAGGCGCGTCGATCCATTCACCGCGGGTATCTTGCACCTGCAAGCCGCCAATTTCATCCTGCCAAAGAATAGTAATGCAGCCATAATCGGTATGCGCGCCCGCTCCGATATGTTGCTTGCCCTCTTTCGGCGGTACTTCTGGGTAATGTATAAAGCGTAATACGCTCAAGGGTTGCTCAAATTTATCGTCAAAAAAGTCTTTGTCGATACCTAGGGCCATCGCCAGTGCGCTGAGTATGGTTTTACCTAGCTCGAGCATATCCCAATAGTGACGTTCCATCTTTTGCTGGAAATCGGCCGGTACTGGTGGATATTGATTAGGGCCGTAGAGTGGGCGATCTGGACCAATCAACGGATGATCCGCGGCTAAGTTCAAGCCCATATCAAAGGTTTCTTTAATATCACCGGGGTTTTCTGGGTCGAGCTGTTCGGCCATCATGCGGCCATAGCCACGGTGGTTGGCTGACAGGGTGATATCAATCTTTATTTTTTCGGTTTCAGGGAGGGCAAAAAAGGCTTCAGACAGCGCGCGCATTTCACGCATACGCGCTTGGCTGATGGGGTGTCCTTGAATATAGAAAAAGCCGCTTTCTCGGCAGGCGGTATCAATTGCGTTAGCAACGGCTAATTGTTCCGCTGCAGTACCGGAATATAAACTAGAAATATTGATCAGAGGAATATTCATAGAGGTGTCGGTTGTTAGTAGAGGAGAGGCTGGCCACTATCGATGATAGCGGCCAGTGGTATTGCAGGCTTACTGAGGAATATCAGATTGAACGCCTTCGACATACCAGTTCATTTTTTCTAGATCTTCGTAAGACAGGCGGGTACCTTCAGGCACGACCAACTCACCGGCTTTGTTTTTGATCGGTCCAGCAAAGGGATAAACACTGCCATCTTTAATACCCGCGATGAGCTCTTTCGCATGGGCGACGACGTCAGCAGGGATGCTGTCATTGAAGCTTGGAATAACAATAGCGCCCTCTTTCATACCCTCAACATTGGCTTTAGGTTTCCAAGTGCCGTCCATGACCGCTTTAATGGTATTGATGTAATGAGGGCCCCATTCATCAACCACAGAGAGCAGATGGGCGTTAGGGCCGAAGGATGACATGTCGGAAGCCTGTCCAACGGCGTGAGCGCCACGACGTTCAGCGGCTTGCATGGCGGCAGGACTATCGGTGTGCTGTAAAATCACATCGACGCCTTGGTCCATCATGGCATTAGCCGCATCGGCTTCTTTACCCGGATCGAACCAGCTGTTTACCCAGATGACCTTTAACTCAGCGTCAGGGTTGTATTCATTAAGGGCCAGCTGCACCGCATTGATATCACGGATAACTTCAGGGATAGGGAATGAAGCGATATAACCAATTTTGTTGCTCTTGGTGACCTGTGATGCAACATAACCCGCAACGTAACGACCTTCAAAGGTAGTAGAAATATAGGTGCCCACGTTTTTAGCCATTTTGTAGCCGGTGGCATGTTCAAAGGCAACCTTAGGGAACTGTTTAGCGACCTTAAGCGTTGGGTTCATAAAACCAAACGAGGTGGTGAAGATTAGGTCGTGACCGGTTTTGGCGAGGTTGTAGATAACCCGTTGTGCATCAGCGCCTTCGGCAACGTTTTCAACATAGGTGGTTTTGATCTTGTCACCGTATACGGCCTCAGCGGACAGACGGCCTTGGTCATGCTGATAAGACCAGCCGTGGTCACCGACAGGGCCAACATAAACAAAGCCTACTTTCAGCGGCTCTGCCGCTTGAACTGAAAGAGAGGATAATGCGGTCAGGCACACCCCGGCGGCGAGTCCGGTAACCAGTTTATTAAATTGACGACGTTTCATGCATCCTTCTCCTGTGAGACGTTTGTTAGCAACAGGCTAATAAAGTTGACCGATAGGTCAGTTATATTTATTAAAGCAAAAATCTGACCAATTACACATTATCCTTTCATCAAGCCGCTAACGTCGATATTTAGCGGCTTGAGTTTCGAGCAGGCCATGGATAATGACTTTAGTTTGCTCCGGCTTGGTGCGCAAGCGCTAAAATAGGCGTGCGGATTCCACAAAGCAGTGCGTCGGTCATGGCTTAACCCTTGGCATAGAACGGGTTGCCCAGTGACATTGGGGCGACGAGTCGGCTGCGTGCCTGATTGCTCGACAGAATCACCAGCACCACAACCGTTGCTAGATAGGGCAGTATCGCCAGTAGATTTGGCGACACGGAAAAGCCCAGCCCCTGAAAGACCAGATGCAGAATGCTCGCCAATCCAAATAGCCATGCGCCGAGTAATACTCGCCCGACCTTCCAGCTGGCAAAGACCACCAATGCTAGCGCTATCCAGCCCCGTCCAGCAGACATGTTTTCGGCCCAGAGTGGGGTGTAGGCTAACGATAGATAGCCCCCGGCGAGTCCCGCCATGGCGCCACCAAACATAATGGCCAGATAGCGAGTTTTAAACACCGGCAGGCCAATCGCATTCGCGGCGTGAGGGTTTTCACCCACCGCTTTGAGCACCAACCCCGGACGGGAGTAGTTAACAAACCAGTAGGCCGCGGCAAACAGGATAAAGGAGAGGTAGACAACCAAGTCCTGGCCAAACAGCATACGGCCAATAATCGGTAAGTCGGTGAGACCTGAAATAAAGATTGGGTCGAGCCCTTCGATAGGCTTACCGACATAATCGCTGCCGATAAAGGCGGATAGGCCGGTGCCGAAGATCGTTAATGCCAAGCCGGTGGCGACTTGGTTAGCACTGAGTTCCATGGTGATAAGGCCAAAAATTAACGACATTAGTACGCCGGCAATAATGGCCAGCATAAAGCCCAGTAATAGGCTGCCCGACAACAGGGTGACGATAAAGCCGATTACGGCGCCCATTAGCATCATGCCTTCTTGACCGAGGTTAAGCACACCGCTTTTTTCACAGATGAGTTCACCCAAGGCCACTATCAATAGCGGCGTTCCGGTGCGGATCATGGCGTAGAGTATGTTGGTAATCAGATCAATATCCATGGGTTTTTATCCTTGGGTCTCAGACGCTAGTGGTGGCAAGGGGGGAGACGGTTTGAGCTTTTTGGGTTTGAGACGAATGCGGAAAGAGATCAGCACATCGCAGGCCAGTAGATAGAACAGTAGCATCCCCTGAAACAGCCCCGTGAGTGCCAGCGGTAAGCCTAGGCTAATCTGCGCCATCTCACCGCCCATATAGAGTAGTGCCATCAACAGGCTCGCCAGTAAAATGCCTACCGGGTGAAGACGGCCGAGAAAAGCCACAATGATGGCGGCATAGCCGTAACCGGGAGAGATCTGTGGAATCAGTTGGCCAATAGGGCCGGTGACTTCACCTACGCCAGCCAAACCCGCTAATCCGCCACTGAGTAACAGCGCAAAGTAGGTGAGTCGCTTCTCTTTGAAGCCGGACAGACGGGCGGCACCGGCATCCATGCCCATGACTTTAATTTGGAAACCATAGAAGCTACGACTCATTAATACCCAGACGGCCACCACGGCCAGTAAAGCTAATGCCATACCAAAATGCACCCGGGTGTCTTCAACCAAAATAGGTAGCAGTGCAGAATCGCCAAACAGCGCCGATTCGGGGAAGTTATAGCCATCAGGGTCTTTCAGCGGCCCGTGAACCGCCCACAGTAGAATGTTTAGGGCGATGTAGTTCATCATGATGGTGGTGAGAATTTCATTGGTATTGAAGCGAACCTTCAATACGGCGGCAATGCCCGACCACACAATACCGCCGCACACACCGGCGATTAGTACGGCGGGGAGCACCCAGAATGCTTCCACCTCAATAAACTGCAAGGCGATGTAACTGCCGAAAAGCCCGCCCATCAATAGCTGCCCTTCGGCACCGATATTCCAGATTTTCGCCTTAAACGCCACGGACAGGCCGATGGCACAGAGTAAAATGGGGGCGGTTTTGACGCAAAGTTCAGCCAGGCCGTGGGTGTCTGAGATCGGCACATAGAGAATAGTGATCAATGCCTCAACCGGGTCGACGCCGAGTAAGGTAAATAGAATCAGGCCGGTCAGCATGGTCAATAACGCCGCCAATACCGGCGACAGATAGGCCATTGCGCGGGAGCGTTCGCCGCGTGGTTCCAGTTTGATCATGGAGTTGCTCCCTGTTCACAGGTAGGGGAATTAAAGTCACCGGCCATCATGCGTCCCAGTTCCTGTATAGATGATTCAGGTGTCGGTTTGATCGGTGACAACGCACCATCGCAGATGGCGCCGATACGGTCAGAAATGAGGAATAACTCATCGATATCTTCGGAGACCACCAAAATAGCTGCACCCTGATCCCGCAGCTTAATCAGTGCTTTATGGATCGCGGTGGCCGCACCAATATCGACGCCCCACGTCGGGTGTGCGGCGATCAAAATGCGCGGGTTCTGCATGATCTCGCGGCCAATAATAAACTTCTGTAAGTTACCGCCAGATAAACTGTCTGCCTGTGCATGTCGTCCCGGGGTTTTAACTTTGTATTGGGCGATAATCTCATCGGCAAAGGCTTCTGCTTTGTGCCATGCGACCATGCCTTTACTGACCAGCCCCGAGAGAAAGCCGGTGAGCAGCGCGTTTTCTGTCAAGCTCATTTCCGGTACGGCTCCTCGGCCGAGACGCTCTTCTGGAACGAAGGCTAGCCCCCATTGACGGCGTTGATCCGGCGATAGCTTACCGACAGGCGTATCGGCAAAGTGAATAGTGTCGTTCTGACAGCGTTGCTCGCCGCTTAGGCTGGCCAGTAACTCCTCTTGGCCATTGCCGGCAACACCGGCGATACCGACGATTTCGCCAGCATTAACGGTCAGGTTGATCTGTTTTAGCTGCACGCCAAATGGATCATCGCTGGTCAGATTAAGATCTCTGATTGTCAGTAATGGCGTGCTGCCCAGTTTTTTTGGATAAGTGGTGCTGATCGGCGTGTCATCGCCTACCATCAATTTAGCCATGCTGGTGGTATCTTCCTCGGCAGGTATGCATTCGCCGGAAACCTTACCTGCGCGTAACACCGTAGCTTTATGGCAGAGCGCTTTGACCTCGTTGAGTTTATGGCTAATAAAGAGGATTGAGCAGCCCTCATGGGCCAGTTGTCGCAGGGTAATAAAGAGTGTATCGACCTCTTGGGGGGTCAGAACCGAGGTGGGTTCATCAAGAATCAGCAGTTTAATGTTTTGCACTAGACAGCGGACGATCTCAACCCGCTGACGTTCGCCAACGGAAAGGGTATGGATCTCCCGGTCAGGATTGATCGCCATACCATATTTTTCTGACACGCTGCGGATCTTCTCGGCGAGGGGGCCAAGTTCACCGGCATCATCACCGAGGGCGAGAGCGATGTTCTCGGTGACGGTTAAGGTTTCGAATAGAGAGAAGTGCTGAAACACCATGCCAATACCGAGTTTGCGAGCATGGGCGGGGTCTTTGACTTCAATGGGCAGGCCATCCCAGAGGAGTTCGCCATGATCGGGCTTAACGAGCCCATAAATAACCTTCATTAGGGTGCTTTTCCCGGCGCCGTTTTCGCCGAGTAGAGCATGGATTTCGGCCGGCGCGATATCCAAATGGATGTCATCGTTGGCCAAGCATCCCGGATATTGTTTGCTGATGCCGCGTAAAGTCAGTCGCGGAGGTGATGGGTTCTGCTTCACGCTGGCTACCTCGCCTCTAAATGGAGCTAAAAGAAAACTATACTTAAACCTGACAGTCGAGTCTCGCCTATCTCTGAAAGAAATGCAAAAAGCTGGCCAGGTGGTCAGGTTTCTATTAATTATCTGTTTCTATGCGTTTATTGTGGCTTAACAGCCCTGTAGTTGATACTCATGGATTCGTGCCAACCACCATAGCTTTGGGTATTGCACTAAACTCGATCGCTGCTGAAACGAGACTGCACGGTTATGGCGCGTCAGTTTTTCATTCTCGGTAGTGCTATCAATCAGATCGATGTTATCGCGCCGGGGTAATGCCGCAGCCTTTGAGAATAATGTGGGTGAGGGTATTGATCGCCTGTTCATAGTCATCGTCATCCAGTTCCGGTTTACCTAATGCCGATGAAATTTGTAGCGCGAAATCAGCATAGTGCTGAGTGCTCGACCAGAGTAAAAAGATAAGATGGCTCGGGGTGATATTGGCGTCCAGCTTCTCCTGTTGTTGCCACTGTTCGAAGACCGCGGTACGGGAGCGAAACCAGGTTTCATAGCCTTCGCTAAAATAGTCGTTTAAATTCGGCCCGCCACTAATGATCTCACTGGCAAAAATACGCGAGGCGAGTGGATGGTCACGGGAGAATTCAATTTTGCGGCGTAGGTAATGAGTCAGACTCTCGCTGGCATCATCTTCTGGCTTTAGATTACTGAGGGTGCTATCCCATAAGTCAATAATATCGCTGAGTACGGCGAAATAGAGGCCTAGTTTGTTTTTGAAATAATAGTGAATGTTCGCCTTGGGTAAATTAGCCCGAATGGCGATCTCTCGAATACTGGCCCCTTTGAACCCGCAGGTGGCAAATTCCTGCTCTGCTGCCGCTAGAATGCGCTGTTCATTACGCTGACGAATACGTCCAGCGGGTTTCTCACCCGTATGGGAGTTAATATCTAACGGCATGAAGGGGTCTCAAAAAGCATATTGAGGGCGAATTATAGCGTAAAACAAATCGCCGTCAGGTGCTGTGGCGCTATTTTATGGTCGCTGAGCTTTATTATTGAGGTTGATCGGGATTTAAAGGGGGCATCAACGGGCTATTTATGGGTAGCACGTTAAAAAAATTACCGCGGGTGACTTTATGACGCTTTACAATGGGTTAACATGTCAGCATTGCGGTGATCTTTTTTGCACGGTGGATACGCAGTTATGATATCTTTTCTTTGCTACTTTACAGTTGAGTTGGAGCCAAGAGTTTAATGACACAGGATTTTCTGACCACTCCGGCGAAAATATTGATTACCGGGCTGGATGGCCAAATTGGCCATTTTTTAAATCAGGCAACACAGGATGATCCATTTTTCACTGTGGTTGCCTTTACCGATGCAAAACTGGATATCAGTTGTCGTGAGCAGGTGCAAATGCAGCTGGATGAGCATCAGCCTGATTATGTCATTAACACCACCGGCTTTAATGCGGTTGACCGGGCAGAAGCCTCTGCCGACCGTTGTTTTGCACTGAATAGAGATGCCGTCGAAAATTTAGCGCTGATCTGTGGTGACCTATCTATCCCCCTAATCCATCTGTCATCCGACTATGTCTTTGATGGACACTATGCAAGCGGCTATACCGAAGACGATCAGGCTCGCCCACTGGGTTTGTATGGTGAGAGTAAGTGGCAGGGTGAAGAGGTTTTACGAGCGGCTTTGCCACAGCATGTGATTTTGCGGGTGAGTTGGGTGTTCAGTACTATCGGTGACAACTTTATGCGCCGGGCGCTACTGCAGGCACGACAACAGGAAGAGATCTCTGCCGCCGATGATCGGCGTGGCTGTCCAACATCGGCCAGTGATATTGCGCGGGTGATTGTGGCGATTCTTAAGCAGCTTCATAATGGCGCCGAAAACTGGGGCACTTATCACTATTGTTGTGCTGAAGTGACCACTCGCTATGGCTTTACAGAAGCGGTTTTAGCGGCGGCTGGGCAATATGAAAAGCTAAAGGTGGAGAAGCTGATCCCGATTAGCTCATCTGATTTAGGCAGTGATGCTGAGCGTCCTGCCTCTTCGGTGCTGGTGTGTACTAAGTTACTGAATCACTTTGGTATTCGGCAACGTCCTTGGCGTAGCCAATTGGTAGCGATGATTCGCGAACAATACCAAAATGAAGAGATTAACGATCTTTCAGCTTAAGGAAGGCGATTGCCGCCTTCCGGTCAGTGCTGCCTCTTCCTACTTAATCATCTGCTGAATCAAGCAGGGAAGGCGGTATGATGCAGCGCGACCCAGACAATATAAGCCACACAACCTAACGCCATGACAAAGGCTAAGAGCCTAATGCTTCTGGTTTTTCCTCTCTTCAGGGCGATAGTGCCCAAGACAATATAACCAATCAATGCAATCAACTTAGCCGTCAACCAGTCATGGGTAAATGGATATTGGTTGATAGTCACTGTGAGCGCGATAGCGCTTAGCAGCAATAGTGTGTCGATGATATGAGGGACGATCTTAACCCAGCGACGTTGTAGCTTCTCAGGGCAAGACAGCATCCACATGCCACGCAGACAAAAAAGCAGAATGCTCAAAGCGGCAAAGGTGATATGGGTATGTTTCAGTGCTAAATACATTCGTTTGGGACTCGTTTAGAATAGACGGTATAACCGATATAAATGGTCGGGTATATTTTTGCCGAAAAGACCTCGAGATACTAGCCCGAAGATGACGACAACAACGAATAAAAACAGCAGCAGTCAACTAGTCGACCGTTTTGGCCGTCGGGTTGAGTATATTCGCCTCTCCGTTACTGACCGTTGCGATTTTCGCTGTGTTTACTGTATGGCGGAAGAGATGGAGTTTCTGCCTCGTAGTGAGGTTTTATCACTGGAAGAGTTATATCTGGTGGCGCAGGCATTTGTTGAACTCGGTGTGAACAAGATCCGCCTGACCGGTGGTGAGCCGTTGGTGCGTCGAGGCATCCTAACATTAGTCGAGCAGCTTGGGCAGCTACCGGCTGAACTGCTGATAACAACGAATGGGTCTCAGTTGGCTGGCATGGCGGCTGACCTCAAACGTTTAGGCGTTGATCGTCTGAATATTAGTCTCGATAGTTTGCAAGCCGATAAGTTTAAACGCCTGACCCGTACCGGTCGTTTGCACCAGGTATTGGCCGGTATCGATGCGGCGGTTGCTGCGGGTTTTAAGCGGATTAAGTTGAATGCGGTGGTGTTGAAGGGCCGTAACGATGATGAAGTGCTGGATCTGATTCAGTTTGCGCGGGATAAAGGCGTTGATATTACCTTTATTGAAGAGATGCCGCTCGGGGCGATTACTGAGCATGACCGGGCAGAGGCCTATTGTTCCAGTGATGAATTACTTGCCTTGATCAAACCACAATATCCACTGATCGACAGTAGCGAAAAAACCGGCGGACCTTCACGTTATTACCGTATGGCCGACAGCGATAGCCGGATCGGCTTTATTTCGCCCCACAGTCATAACTTTTGCAGTGAATGTAATCGGGTGCGGATGACGGTAGAGGGGCGTTTATTGCTATGCCTAGGTAACGAACACTCGATGGATCTGCGTCAGGTGCTGAGGGAATATCCCGGTGATATCGAGCGTTTGAAGCAGCAGCTGATTCTGGCGATGGATCTAAAACCCGAACAGCACCATTTCGACCTTGATGACGATGGGCCACAAATTGTCCGCTTTATGAATATGACTGGCGGCTGATGGGGGGGGTATTGAGCCTAGTCGCGGCTTTAAGTTAAAGAATGGTTAATGTGCGCTGAAATTATTCCTGTCTCCCTGTAAAATACCGGCCTTAATATTAGCAATGCCCAGGAGGCAGAATGTCAGCCAGCCCTATCAATGATCCATTTCAGAACATTCGACCCTATCACGATAGTGAAGTAAGTGATGTCCTGAACCGGCTGATACATGATGATGAACTTATCTCGGTTTTAACCCGTTATCAGTTTCCGCAGATGGCATCGCTGTTTGGTTGGTTATTGAAGCCAGCGATACGTATTTTCTTAGCGCAAAAAACCGGTGAAATCGAAACCATTCAAGATTTTCAAACGCTGATCGCCAGCTATATGACCAAGATGATTGGGCGCACTACAACGCGTCTTTCATGTAGCGGCATTGAGGCGTTAGATACCGACGAAGCATATCTGTTTGTTTCTAATCACCGTGATATAGCGATGGACCCGGCATTTATTAATTGGGCTTTGTATCAAAACGGCTTTGATACCCTGCGGATTGCTATTGGTGACAACCTGTTACGTAAGCCCTACGTGTCTGATCTGATGCGGTTAAATAAAAGCTTTATTGTGAATCGTTCCGCGAAGGGGCGTGAAGTGCTTACCGCCTTAGGGCAGTTGTCCGCCTATATTGATCACTCCCTCGTCCAAGATGAAGCCAGCATCTGGATCGCTCAACGGGAAGGTCGGGCCAAAGATGGTAATGATTTTACTGATCCTGCTATTTTAAAAATGTTCTATATGGCCCATCGTAAGCAGCGTAGCTTTGCGGAGTTTGTTGAGCGGGCGAAAATTGTACCGGTCTCTATCTCCTATGAATATGACCCCTGTGATAGTGCCAAAGCGCTAGAGCTGGACTCTAAGCAGCAGGGTGGTGAATATCAAAAATCACAGTTTGAAGATATTGAGAGCATTGTTGCGGGTATTAACGGTGATAAGGGTCATGTGCATGTGGCGTTTGGCGAAGTGATTGATGGGCTGGATACGCCAGATGAGCTGGCCGCTGAGATCGACCGACAGATTATCGAAAGCTACTATCTACACCCTTCCAACTTACTGGCAGCAGGGGTTGAATCCGTTGCCATTGGTGAGGAACAAAAAGCGCAATTTGCTGCCCGATTTGATGGTCTGCCTGAATCTGCAGCGGAAATCCTGCGGCAGATGTACGCAAACCCGGTGTTGAATAAGCGTAAATATCAGGAGGCGGTATGAGCCGTTTGACGCATCTGGATGAGCATGGCAATGCCAATATGGTGGATGTGTCCGATAAGGCGGTGACTAGCCGGGAAGCAACTGCACAGGCGCTGGTGAAAATGCAGCCAGAGACGCTGCGGATGATTACTGCCGGTGAGCATAAAAAAGGTGATGTGCTGACGGTCGCCAGGATTGCCGGTATTCAGGCCGCTAAACGGTGTGCCGACCTTATTCCGTTGTGTCACCCGTTGATGTTGAGTAAAGTCTCTGTTGAGTTAACACCTCAGCCGGAGGTGGATGCTATCTTGATTTTGGCGACCTGCAAGCTGGCGGGCCAGACCGGTATAGAGATGGAAGCGTTGACCGCGGCCTCGGTCGCTGCCCTGACGATTTATGATATGTGTAAGGCGGTTGATAAAGGGATGGTGATCTCTGAGATCAAGCTGTTAGAAAAGAAAGGCGGTAAATCGGGCCATTGGAAAGTGACCTCTTAAAATCCTCTGTAATATAGACTCTCATGCCGAAAAAAGGATAGTGATCAGGCGATGACCAGACAACCTACTCTGTTTTTATATCTGCGGGCAACGCTGTTTTATATCGGTTTTTATCCGGTGACCTTAGTGTTTGCCGCGTTTTGCTTGCTGGTGGGCTGGGCGTTGCCCTTCCGTCCTCGGTTTAAGCTCTTTACGTTGATGAATTATTTCAGCATGGCTTGGTTGTATCTCTGCTGTGGCGTGAAATATCGTATCGAGGGGCGCGAAAATTTACCCCAGGATCGAGCCTATGTGGTGGTGGCCAACCATTCCAGCGAATGGGAAACGCTATTCTTGCAAACACTGATTCGTCCCCAGAGTGCAGTGTTAAAGCAAGAGCTATTAAAAATCCCATTTTTTGGCTGGGCATTAGCGATGTTAAAACCGATCGCGTTGGATCGAAGCAAGCGTCGTGGTGCGTTAAAGCAGCTGTTGACTCAGGGTAAGGCGCGTTTGGAAGAGGGCGTTAATGTGGTGATCTTTCCTCAGGGCACCCGGGTTGAAACAGGCAAGTTGGGTAAGTTTAATAAAGGGGGGGCGATGTTGGCCGCCAGTGCTCAGGTGCCGGTGGTGCCGTTAGCGCATGATGCGGGATTATTTTGGCCGGGTAAAAGCTACGTCAAATATCCGGGTACCGTGACTGTGCGAATCGGCACTCCTGTCGAGTCTGTCGAGCGGAGTATCGATGAAATTCACACTGAGTCGATCGGTTGGCTAGAAGCGCAGATGCGTGACCTGCAGGTAGTCGATGAATAAGTCGTGTTAAGTAAACAATAAAAAACCCGCCAATAGGCGGGTTTTTTAGGCTTTGAATTCGCCGTTTGAACGATCGATTAGCCGGTAAACTTCTGGAATACCAGCGTTGAGTTAGTACCACCGAAGCCAAAGCTATTTGACATCACGCGCTGCAAATCAACATTGTCTTTGCGTTCAGTGACGACCGGTAGGCCTTCAGCCGCCGGGTCTAAGTCATCAATATTGGCTGATGCACAGATAAAGTTGTTTTCCATCATCAGCAAGCTATAGATCGCTTCTTGAACGCCGGTAGCGCCGAGAGAGTGACCTGTCAGTGACTTAGTGGAGCTAACCGGAGGCATCTCTGTGCCGAAGGTTTCTTTCATCGCCTTCAGTTCTTGGATGTCACCAGCCGGTGTCGATGTACCATGGGAGTTGATGTAATCAATGTTGCCATCAACGGTATCCATTGCTTGCTTCATGCAGCGCATAGCGCCTTCGCCAGAAGGGGCAACCATATCGTAACCGTCAGAGGTTGCGCCATAACCGACCAGTTCGCCGTAAATCTTAGCGCCACGGGCTTTAGCGTGTTCCAGCTCTTCTAGAACGAGCATGCCGCCACCGCCAGCGATAACGAAACCATCGCGGTTGGCATCGTATGCGCGAGATGCTTTTTCGGGTGTTTCATTGTACTTGCTAGACAAAGCACCCATCGCATCAAACATCATACTGAGTGACCAGTGCAGCTCTTCACCACCACCGGCAAAGACGATGTCTTGTTTGTTTAGCTGGATCTGTTCCATTGCGTTGCCGATACAGTGGGCGCTGGTAGCGCAGGCAGAGGTAATGGAATAGTTAACGCCTTTAATTTTAAAAGGGGTTGCCAGGCAAGCTGATACGGTTGAACCCATGGTGCGGGTTACGCGGTATGGACCCACGCGGCGCACGCCCTTGCTGCGAAGGATATCGGCGGCTTCGACGATATCGGCAGAGGATGCACCACCGGAACCAGCGATCAGACCGGTACGCACATTCGATACCATCTCGTCACTGAGGTTGGCGTCTTTAATCGCCTGATCCATTGATAGGTAAGCATACGCGGCAGCATCACCCATGAAACGAACCAGTTTGCGGTCGATCAGGTCGGTGTAATCCAGATCAATGCTGCCAGCTACCTGGCTGCGGAATCCAAGCTCTTTGTACTCTTCCTGAAACTTAATGCCGGAACGGCCTTCTTTCAGTGAGTCCAAGACGGCTTCTTTATCAGTACCTAGGCAAGATACGATACCCATTCCGGTAACAACTACACGTCTCATAGGATGCCTCTTTTATTCAGTAAACGTTGTAAGTATAGATCTACAGCAGGCTGGCAGCCTGCTATGACGGCTTAGCTTAATTTAGAAGCTATCGGTAGATACGAACAGGCCCACGCGCAGATCTTTTGCGGTGTAAATTTCGCGTCCGTCGACGGATACGCTACCATCAGCGATACCCATAACCAATTTGCGTTCGATCACCCGTGACAGGTCGATACGATAAGTCACTTTTTTAGCTGTTGGCAGGATCTGGCCGGTAAATTTTACTTCACCGCATCCCAGTGCGCGCCCGCGCCCTTTATTGCCACGCCAGCCAAGGAAAAAGCCAACGATCTGCCACATCGCGTCAAGCCCTAAGCAACCCGGCATAACTGGATCGGTTGGAAAATGGCAGTCGAAAAACCAAAGATCAGGATGGATATCCAGCTCTGCTTCGATATAGCCTTTGCCATATTTACCACCTTCGCCGGTGATCATAGTGATGCGGTCCATCATCAGCATGTTGCCGATAGGCAGGCGGGCATTACCCTCACCAAACATGATGCCGTTACCGCACTGAAGGAGTTCTTCTCGATTAAATGAGGAAGGTTTTGTCATTTGAGCTGTATATCCACTTTTTTTTAGCCAAAATATCGGGGGGATTATACCGGGTTAGTGGTCGGGGATCACGGCCTGTATCATTAAAAACGGTAAATTCGGATAGATTTGGTCGTTTTTAAGGGGGTTTATCGCAAGATGCACAGTGAATTTTGGCATGAGCGCTGGGAAACTGGCCGTATAGGTTTTCACCAGTCAGAGGTGAATGAGTGGCTGCAACAAGCTTGGCCTGCGTTGCAAACCCGGGGTGAAGGGCGGGTTTTGGTACCCTTATGCGGCAAGAGCCTGGATATGGTCTGGCTGCGCGAACAGGGTCATGAAGTGACCGGCGTCGAGCTAAATGAGCGTGCTTGTGAGGCATTTTGGTGTGAGCAACTAAATAGGGCCGTTATAGCGACGCCTTTATATCAGGGTGATTTTATTGGACGAGAAGTAGAAGGGCTGCGCACCCTGTGTGGTGATTTCTTTGCGCTTCCCGCCGCAGAATTCGAAACAGTTGCTTGGGTGTATGACCGTGCCGCCCTGATCGCTTTTCCCGAGCCGATGCGTCGACGTTATGCGCAAATGCTGAGTGAGTGTTTACCTGTCGGTGTGGCGATGCTGTTGATAACGCTTGAGTTTAACGGCGCGGAGGGCCCTCCGTTCTCTGTGACTGAAGCGGAGGTTAACGACCTTTATGGAGAGCGATTCATAATAGACAAGTTACACACAGAAGCGTTGGATGGTCGGGATGCTGGCCGAGCCGAAACCGTTTATATCTTGCGCGATCAGCGCAGCGGTAGTCATTAAATGACGCGAGCGGGTGTGTTTGCGTATCAAAAAAAACCGCCGAGTGGCGGTTTCTTGGCGATGTTCAAAGTGTCGAATGGCCGATGTTAGCTATTGCGCTTAACGGCGAGATCAGCCAGTTGAATCATGGTTTGTTTGAATGAGCTGTCTGGCAGAGCGTCGAGGGCTTTGATCGCCTTGTCTGCTTCGGCGTAGGCGGTATTGCGGGAATAATCGATCGAGCCGGTGGCATGAACGATATCCATGATCGGTTGTAGGTCTTCTAAGCCGCCTTTACGAATGGCTTGACGGATTAAGTTGCGCTGCTCATCGGTACCGTGCTGCATAGCATGGATCAGCGGCAGGGTAGCTTTACCTTCAGCCAAGTCGTCGCCGACATTCTTACCCATCTCTTCGGCGCTGCTGAGATAATCCATGACGTCGTCGATGATCTGAAAGGCGATGCCGATATGGCGGCCATAGAGTCGCAAAGCTTCTTGCTCCTCTTTGCTGGCGTCAGCCAAAATTGCACCGGCTTCGGTCGCGGCTTCAAACAGCATGGCGGTTTTACCCAAAATTACCTGCATATAGGCATCTTCGGTGGTGTCAGGGTTGCGTGCATTGAGCAGCTGCATGACTTCGCCTTCAGCGATGATGGTGGTGGCATTGGATATCACCGCCATAATTTCCAGCTTGCTGATCTCAACCATGATCTGAAATGAGCGGGAGTAAAGGAAGTCGCCTACTAGCACACTAGGTGCATTGCCCCATTTAGCGTTAGCAGTATCATTGCCGCGGCGCAGTTCTGAGTTATCTACAACATCATCATGCAGCAGAGTAGCCGTGTGGATAAATTCGATCAGGGCGGCGAGTGGCACGTGATGCTCGCCTTTATAACCGGCAGCATTGGCAGCAAGGAGTACCAGCAGGGGCCTTATCCGCTTACCGCCACTTTCGACAATGTAATGTCCGATTTTTTCAACCAGTGGTACACCTGAGTGTAAGTGATTGATAATATAGTCGTTTACCGCTTCAAATTGCGGCTCAATAGCTGGGTTTAACTGATGTGGCAGCATAGGAACTGATACTAGGCTCTTAAATTGGTATTGGCGCATGCTAGGGGGTGAGTATGCGAGTGTCAAGAAAGTCGGGTTATTATCTATATTTCTGCTTGAGTCAGATCTGATATTTCTATATAATCTCGCGCCCTAACCCATCCAAATTCGCTCCCTACCATATGGTTCAACCATTAGAAGTAGGCGTGTTATTTAGTAGCAGGGTGGGTTTTAAACTGGAGATTAAAATGTACGCAGTAATTGTGAGCGGCGGTAAACAGTACCGAGTTCAGGAAGGCCATACGCTGAAACTGGAAAAACTGGCTGTAGAAGCGGGTTCTAATGTTGAATTTGACCGCGTTTTACTGGTTGCAGATGGCGATGATGTTAAAATCGGTGCGCCAGTTGTTGAAGGTGCTAAGGTTACAGCTGAAGTTGTAAGCCACGGTCGCGCTAAGAAAGTTCATATCATGAAATTCAAGCGTCGTAAGCATCACATGAAGCAGATGGGTCACCGTCAACACTTCACTGAAGTTAAAATTACTGGCATTAGTGCCTAAGACTATTCGATAGGAGAGTGACAAATGGCTCATAAGAAGGCGGCAGGTAGTACTCGTAACGGTCGTGACTCCGAGTCGAAACGCTTAGGTGTTAAGCGTTTCGGTGGTCAGGTAGTGACGGCTGGTAACATTCTTGTTCGTCAGCGCGGAACTAAGTTCCATGCTGGTGTTAACGTAGGTATGGGTAAAGACCATACTCTGTTTGCGACTGCAGACGGCGTTGTTAAGTTTGTTGTTAAAGGCCCGCAAAAGCGTAAGTATATTACTATAGAAACCGCTTAATACGGCTTTTATGCTTAAAAAAGCTCCGCGGTTGCGGGGCTTTTTTTGTTTTTAATGGCTAATTAAGCTTGTTGTTGAAAGGGTCTGCGGGGCGGGTCTTATCAACAGCCGGTTTGTTGCCGGTAATGTGCACAGAATGCCAGTATAACTGGAGGTGTAGTATGAAATTTGTAGATGAAGCGACGATTACGATCGAGGCGGGTAAGGGCGGCAATGGTACCTTGAGCTTTCGCCGGGAAAAATATATCGCGAAAGGTGGTCCTGATGGCGGTGATGGCGGTGATGGCGGTTCGGTATATGTAGAAGCGGATGAATCGCTGAATACGCTGATCGATTATCGGTTTCAGCCGCGCTATAAGGCTGAAAATGGTAAAGGCGGTCAGAGCCGTAACTGTACAGGGGCTAAAGGCGAAGATTTGATCATGAAGGTGCCAGTCGGTACTACTGTGGTTGATATTGATACCGACGAAGTTTTGGCGGATATGACTCAGGTAGGCCAGGTTGAGAAAATTGCTCAGGGTGGTTTCCATGGTCTGGGTAATACGCGCTTCAAGAGTAGTGTGAACCGTGCGCCTCGGCAGACGACTAATGGTAGTTTGGGTGAAACGCGTAACGTTAAGCTTGAGCTGAAAGTGCTAGCGGATGTTGGTTTGCTGGGCTTGCCCAATGCGGGTAAATCGACCTTTATTCGGTCAGTTTCTGCCGCTACGCCAAAGGTGGCGGATTATCCGTTTACCACGCTGGTGCCAAACCTAGGTGTTGTTAGTATCGAGCAGCATAAGAGCTTTGTGATTGCTGATATACCCGGCATCATTGAGGGTGCGGCTGAGGGCGCTGGGCTCGGGATTCGCTTCCTGAAGCACTTGGCGCGTAACCGTATATTGCTGCATCTTGTAGATATGGCGCCTTGGGATGGTGTAACGCCGGCGGATTCGGCCTGTGTGATCGTTCGTGAGCTAGATAAATTTAGTCCGACCTTAGCGGCTCAGCCGCGTTGGTTGGTGCTGAATAAGCTCGATATGGTGCCGGAAGATGAGCAGGAAGAGCGTTGTCAGTCGGTTGTTGATGCGCTGGGCTGGGATGGTCCTGTGTACCGTATTTCTGCCATCAATAAGATGGGCACGCAGCAGTTGGTGCAGGATATTCAGGTGTTTCTCGATCAATTGGCTGAGCAGATGGCCGAGCAGCCTGAGTTGGTCGATGCTGAGCTGCAGATACGTCGAGCGATTGATCGTGAAGGTCGTGAGCGGATTGAGCAGATGCGTGAAGAAGTACGTGCGAAGCGCCAAGGCGATGACGATTTTGAAGACTTCGACGATGATGATTATGACGTTGAAGTGGAATATGTAAAAAATTAGGGTTTGTCTCGGGCTGTCCGGTCGCGCTTAGCGTCGGGAAAGGAAATGGCCTTTTAGTTGTGTCTTTCAAGAGAGTAGTTAGCCGTGAGCTCAGCGCGTAATAAACTGAAAACATCTCGTCGATGGGTTGTTAAAATTGGCAGTGCGTTACTGACAAATGATGGTGAGGGGTTGGATTTGGCGGCTATTGGTCGTTGGGTCGATCAGTTAGCTCAATTGCGCCGGGATGGCCTTGAAGTTGTGCTGGTGTCCTCGGGCTCAATCGCTGAAGGAATTGTGCGCCTCGGTTGGAAAGAGCGGCCTTATGAAGTGTATAAGCTTCAGGCGGCTGCGGCGGTTGGGCAGATGGGGTTGGTGCAGGCTTATGAAACCAACTTTCGCCGCCATAATGCCTTAACGGCGCAAATTCTGCTGACCCATGAGGATCACTCGAATCGTAAGCGTTATCTCAATGCTCAGGCGACCCTGAAGACTTTGTTGTCGGTGGGTGTGGTGCCGGTGGTGAATGAGAATGATACCGTGGTTACCAAAGAGATCCGCTTTGGTGATAATGATACCCTTGGTGCGCTGGTGGCTAATTTGGTTGAGGCGGATGCCTTGATTCTGTTGACCGATCAGAATGGTCTGTACACTGCTGATCCGCGTTCCAATCCTGATGCTACTTTGATTTCTGAGGCGATGGCCGGTGATCGCTCACTGGAAGCGATGGCTGGCGGTGGTGGGCGTCTGGGGCAGGGCGGCATGGCAACCAAGGTACGTGCAGCGAAGTTGGCGGCGCGGTCGGGTGCAGTGACGGTGATTGCGAGTGGTCGGGAAGATAATGTTTTGCTGCGTCTGCGGGATGCTGAGGTGTTGGGTACGGTGCTGAAGCCTGAGCAGTCGCCCATGGCGGCGCGTAAGCAATGGATTGCTGGGCATCTTCAGGCGCGTGGCACCTTGACTCTCGATGCAGGTGCGGTGGCCGCTTTGGTTGAGCGTGGTAAGAGTCTTTTGCCGGCAGGTGTTAAAGCGGTGAGCGGATCTTTCTCGCGTGGCGAAATGGTCGTGATTGCTGATGAGCAGGGGCGAGCAGTAGCGCGTGGACTGGTGAACTATGGTGTCGAGGATGCGCAGAAGATTATTGGTCATCCGAGCTCGCATATAGAAACGGTGCTAGGGTTTGTTGGTGAGCAGGAGTTGGTGCACCGGGATAACTTGGTGTTGGTTTGAATTTGGTTTGTTGATATTTTGCAGCAAAAAAAAACCGGCCAAGGCCGGTTTTTTTAATGCTTATGTCTCAGAGAGATTAAGCAGCCAATTTCTTGATAGAGGCATTCAGGCGACTTTTCTTACGTGCAACCTGGTTCTTGTTGAAAATGCCTTTAGTTACTGCGCTGTCCATCAATGGCTGAGCGGTAACGAATGCAGCAGTTGCAGCAGCGTGATCGCCTGCTTCAATAGCGGCTACAACTCGTTTAACGTAAGTGCGAACCATGGAACGCAGGCTCGCGTTATTTTGACGGCGCGTCTCAGCTTGGCGAGCGCGTTTACGGGATCCTGCGGAATTTGCCACAATCCGACTCCTCTAAATAGTGTAAAAGTTAATCGATGTAAAATAATCGATATTGAGATGCCCGTAGGTCTATTACTAAACGATCGGACATCTAAAATTAAGACGCGAGATTATTCATGTTTGTGGCCTGAGTGTCAACAGGTAAGTCGCAATAAAGTGAGCTAAGTCGGTGGATTTGTTGTCTTGTCGTTTTGTTTGCGCAAGCATTTTGACGGCTTAATCGGTATTATCGGCCTCATTCCATTTTGGCTGGCAGGAAAGCAGAGCATTGAGCAGAACAGAAACGCCTCCCGAGAACCCTGAACCGGGTTGTCCGCAGTCCGATAATACCCCTCCGGGTAAAGCGCCTAAAGCGCGTAGCTTACTGCGCTCGAGTGCGTTGGTCGGGATGATGACGATGTTATCGCGGGTGTTGGGGTTGGCCCGTGATGTGGTGGTCGCGAACTATTTCGGCGCGGGTAGTAGTGCTGATGCCTTTTTTGTCGCCTTTAAAATTCCCAATTTTTTACGCCGCCTGTTCGCTGAGGGGGCTTTTTCTCAGGCGTTTGTGCCGGTGTTGTCAGAATATCGCAGCCTGAAGGATCTGGCGGCGGTTAAGCAGCTTGTTGATCGAGTGGCGGGTAGTCTTGGGTTGGTGTTGTTGCTCGTCACGGCTATGGGTGTTTTAGGGGCGCCGGTGTTGGCTGCTATCTTTGCGCCAGGTTTTTATCTCAATGATCCGCTGCGCTACGAACTTGCCGTGGAGATGCTGCGGTATACCTTCCCCTATTTGCTGCTGATCTCATTAACGGCGCTAGCGGGCAGTATTCTGAATAGTTATGAGCGCTTTGCGGTGCCCGCCTTTACCCCTGTGTTGCTCAATCTCTCCTTGATTGGTGCGGCGATGTGGATGCAGCCACTGTTTGAACAGCCGGTGATGGCGTTAGCGTTCGGTGTTTTGATTGCTGGATCGGTGCAGCTGCTGTTTCAGGTTCCGTTTCTGTGGCGGTTGCAGTTGTTGCCTAAGCCTGTCTTGGGGTTTCAGGATGAGGGTGTTAAACGCATCCTTAAATTAATGATTCCGGCTTTGTTTGGTGTGTCGGTGAGCCAAATCAACCTGTTACTGGATACTTTGTTGGCGTCTTTTTTACAGACTGGCAGTGTTTCTTGGCTCTACTATTCGGATCGTTTAGCTGAGTTGCCGTTGGGTGTGTTTGGTATTGCGATTGCCACGGTAATCCTGCCGAGTTTATCTCGCAAGCACGCGGAGAAAAGTACCGAAAACTTCTCCCGTACTCTTGATTGGGCGATGCGGATGGTGTTGCTGATCGGCTTGCCTGCCGCTATGGCGTTGCTGGTGCTGGCGGAGCCTTTGCTGGCAACCTTATTCCATTATGGTGAGATGACGGATCGTGATGTCACCATGGCGGCTATGAGCTTGCGTGCCTACGCCTGCGGTTTGCTGGCCTTTATGCTGATCAAGGTGCTCGCGCCGGGTTATTATTCTCGTCAGGATACTAAGACGCCGGTTAAAATCGGCATTTATGCGATGGTCATCAATATGGTGTTAAATCTGATACTAATCTGGCCGTTGGATCATGTTGGGTTAGCATTAGCGACGACGCTGTCGGCCTTTCTGAATGCGGGCTTATTATTGCGTGGTTTGCTAAAAGAAGGCGTTTTCACTTGGCAGTCGGGCTGGCTTCGCTGGTTGATGCGGATGGGGCTGGCAAATGCAGCGATGATTGGTTTTTTGCTGTTTCTGGTGGGGTCTCAGGCGCATTGGTTAGGGTTTGATCTATGGCAGCGGGTAACGCAGATGGCGATTCTTGTTGGCGGTGGCTCGGTCATTTATCTGCTGGTATTAGTGGCTACGGGGATGCGATTGCGGCATTTACGCCATTAATCGCCCTATATCGCGGTTGACCGATAGCGAATATTGCTCTAACTGGGGTATAATTTCGCGCTTATTTTATTTGCCAATGAGATTGGGGTGACATGGAGCTAATTCGGGGTTTGCATAATCTGCGTGACAAGCATAAAGGCTGTGTCGCAACGATCGGCAACTTTGATGGCGTGCATCTGGGTCATCAACAGGTGTTGGCACAGGTGCTGCGTAAAGGCAAAGAGTTGGGCCTGCCGGCGGTGGTGATCATTTTTGAACCACAGCCACGGGAGTTTTTTGCCGGTAATCAAGCGCCACCACGGTTAACTCGCTTCGATGAGAAAGTCCGGCTGTTACAAGCTCAGGGCGTCGACCGGGTGCTGTGTTTAACCTTTAACGAGCGCTTGCGCACCATGAGTGCGGATCAGTTTGTTGATGAACTGCTACTCAAAGGCTTGGCGGTACGGCACTTTGTGGTAGGTGATGATTTTCGTTTTGGTTGTGATCGTAGTGGCGATTACAACATGCTACGCCAGAGCGGTGAACGCTATGGTTTCAGTGTCGTGAATACCGAGACATTTGATGTGGATGGCGAGCGGGTCAGCAGTACCCGTATCCGCAACGCTTTGCAGAATAATGATCTGGCCTTGGCTTGTGGGCTGCTAGGCCGTCCTTACCGTGTAACAGGGCGTGTTATGCACGGCCAAGAATTGGGGCGTACCATCGGTGTTCCAACGGCTAATGTACGTATGCATCGGTTCCACTCACCGCTCAAAGGTGTTTATGCAGTCACAGTGACCGGGAAAAACCTGTCAGCCCAGGGGGTTGCTAATATTGGCATGCGTCCGACGGTCAATGGTAAACAACCGGTGCTGGAAGCCCACCTGTTTGATTGGGCGGGTGATCTTTATGGTCAACTACTGACAGTAGAATTTAAAACGTTTATTCGTCCAGAACAGAAATTTGATGGGCTGGATGCGCTGAAACAACAGATAAATAACGATATTCAACAGGTCAGGAACTACTTTCTGACAGGTGCCTTGTAAGTAAGGCCAAACTAGACGATTCAGAAGCGATACGACAATGACCGATTATAAACCGACCCTGAACTTACCGAATACTAAGTTCCCGATGCGCGGCAATCTGGCTCAGAAAGAGCCGCAGATGCTGAAACAGTGGCAGAAAATGGATCTTTACCAAAAGATTCGTGAAGTCAGTGCCGGTCGGCCTAAATTTATTTTGCATGATGGCCCTCCCTACGCGAACGGCGATATTCATATCGGTCATGCGGTCAATAAAATTCTGAAAGACATTATTGTTAAGTCCCGCACCATGGCGGGCTTTGATGCACCCTATGTGCCGGGTTGGGACTGCCATGGTCTGCCGATTGAGCACAATGTTGAGAAGAAGATCGGCAAAGCGGGCGTTAAAGTTTCTTACAGTGATTTCCGTAAGAAATGCCGCGAATACGCAACCCGTCAGGTCGAAGGCCAGAAGAAAGACTTTATCCGCTTGGGTGTGTTGGGCGACTGGGAAAACCCCTACTTGACCATGAACTTCGGCACCGAAGCGAATATTATTCGGGCGCTGGGACGTATCGCTGAGAACGGCCATCTAGTGAAGGGTTATAAGCCAGTTTATTGGAGTGTTGTGGGTAGTTCTGCTTTGGCGGAAGCCGAAGTGGAATATCAGGATAAAACTTCACTGGCTATTGATGTGCGTTTTGCCCCGGTTGATCAAGCGGCTTTCCTTAGTTGCTTTAGTGATCTTTCTGGAGAAGGTGAAGCCACCGTTGTTATCTGGACAACTACTCCTTGGACGCTGCCGGCTAACCAAGCGGTATCGCTGAATGCTGAGCTGGACTATGTCTTGGTGCAGGTCGGTAGTGAGCGTTTGCTTATTGCCGAGGCTTTGGTTGAAGATGCCATGCAGCGTTATGGCGTTGAAGAGTACCGCATTGTTGGTCACTGTAAAGGTGAAGCGTTGGAGCATCAGGCACTGCAACATCCGTTTTACGATAAGCAAGTGCCGGTTATTTTGGGTGATCATGTCACTATTGATGCGGGTACGGGGGCTGTACATACTGCGCCTGATCACGGCGTAGAAGATTTCAATGTTGGTCGCGCTTACGGTATCGGTACGCTAAATTTGGTAGGCCCCGATGGCGTTTTCACTGAAAATGCCGCTGAGTTTGCTGGACAGCATGTCTACAAGGTCGAAGATGCCATTGTTGCGGCGCTGGAAGCCAATAACCGCCTCATTCTTAAGAATAAATTTAGCCATAGTTATCCCCACTGCTGGCGTACTAAAACGCCGTTGATCTACCGTGCGACACCGCAATGGTTTATCAGTATGGAAGCGAAAGGGCTTAAGAAAGACGCTTTAGCCGCCATTAAAGAAGTTGAGTGGTTCCCAGGTTGGGGCCAGAACCGTATTGAATCGATGGTTGAGCAGAGCCCTGACTGGTGTGTTTCCCGTCAACGGACTTGGGGTGTGCCAATTGCGCTCTTCGTGCATAAAACCACGGCTGAGCTACACCCTGAAACGCCTCGCTTGATCGAGGAAGTCGCGCTCAAAGTAGAACAGACCGGTATTGATGCTTGGTTTGATCTGGATGCGAGCGAATTGTTGGGCGATGACGCCGACCAATACGAAAAAGTGCTGGATACCTTGGATGTTTGGTTTGATTCCGGTGTGACTCACTACTCGGTACTGGACGGCACTGAAGGCCTGCAGTTCCCGGCTGATATGTATCTGGAAGGTTCGGATCAGCACCGGGGCTGGTTCCAGTCTTCACTGAAAACCAGTATCGCCATCAAAGGTTGTGCACCTTATAAACAGGTTCTGACTCATGGCTTTACGGTTGATGGTGATGGTCGGAAGATGTCTAAATCGGTGGGTAACGTTGTTTCTCCGCAGGAAGTCATGAACAAATATGGCGCGGATATCTTGCGCCTCTGGGTAGCATCAACGGACTTTAGTTCTGAGATGACCGTTTCTGATGAGATTCTGAAACGTACCGCCGATGCCTATCGTCGGATTCGTAACACTGCACGCTTCTTGTTGGCGAACCTTGAGGGCTTTAATCCGGCAACGGATATGGTCGCGCCTGCTGATATGGTGGCGCTGGATCGCTGGGCGATCGATCGTGCGGCTCGTTTGCAGGATGAACTGGCAGGCCACTATGATCAATATCAGATGTTGCAGGTTTATCAGAAGATTTCCCATTTCTGCTCTTTGGATCTGGGCGGGTTCTATCTGGATATTATTAAAGATCGTCAGTACACCGCGAAATCTGATTCCGTTGCACGACGCTCTTGTCAGACTGCGTTGTATCATATTGTTGAAGCCATGGTGCGCTGGATTGCACCGATTCTGAGCTTCACAGCGGATGAAATCTGGAAAGAGCTGCCGGGTGATCGGGTTGAATCAGTACAGCTGACCACCTCATATACCGGTTTGACTAAGCTGGATGACAACGCTGAACTGGGACGTGATTACTGGCAGCAAGTGTTGGCGGTTAAAACGGCAGTCAACAAAGAGCTGGAAAATCAGCGTAATGCTGGCCATATCGGCAGCAGCCTCGAAGCGGAAGTTACACTCTATTGTGAACCGACTTTAGCGGCTCAGTTGGAAAAACTTGAGGATGAGTTGCGTTTCGTCCTGATCACCTCAAAAGCGGCGGTACGTCCAGCGGCTGAAGCGGCTGATGCGGTAGCTACTGAGCTGGAAGGGTTGAGTGTCGCTGTGGTTAAGAGTGAACAAGCGAAATGTGGTCGCTGCTGGCATCATCGTGAAGATGTTGGCCGTCACGCCGAGCATGAAGAACTGTGTGATCGTTGCGTCGAAAACGTTGTTGGTAGCGGTGAACAGCGTAGCTTCGCCTGAGGTCAGTGCCGTGAGTTCACCTCGTACTGCGTTGCCTTGGTTGTGGTTGGCAGCCGCTGTGATTGTGCTGGATCTGTTGACCAAGTATCAGGCCAGCCGTCTGTTACCCTATGGTGTGGCGCATCCTCAGTTGCCGGTATTTGATCTAACTTTGTTGCATAATACAGGGGCTGCGTTCAGCTTTCTGGCGTCAGCCGGGGGCTGGCAGCGTTGGCTGTTTGCGCTGATCGCCTTGGCGGTGAGTGCCGTTTTGGTGGTCTGGCTAGGCCGTACACCTCGGCAGCAACGGTGGTTAGGTGCAGGTCTTTCGCTGGTGTTGGGCGGAGCTTTGGGTAATCTGTATGATCGGGTGGTGCACGGATATGTGGTCGATTTTATCTCGTTGCACTATAACGGTTATTACTTTCCCGCCTTTAATCTGGCAGATACGGCGATAACGATCGGTGCGGGCATGCTGATTATCGATATGTTATGGTCTTCCGATATTGGCAATAAATCTAAATAAAGGTCTGAGCTATGTCACAACATATGTCACCACAGACAATCGCACCTGATGCAACGGTTACGCTGCATTTTGCTATTAAGCTGGCCGATGGGCAGGTGGTTGATTCCAACTTTGAGAGTAAACCAGCCACTTTTGTGGTGGGCGATGGTCAGCTGTTAGATGGCTTTGAAAAAGCACTATTAGGCATGAAGGCCGGCGATGAGGCGGTGATTGATATCCTGCCTGAACAGGGCTTTGGTATGTCCAACCCTAGTAATATGCAGCGTCTGCCGCGCAAGCAGTTTGGCGACATGGTGTTGGAGCCAGGGCTGGTTGTTTCGTTTGCTGATGGTTCTGACAGTGAGCTTCCCGGTGTGGTTGCTGAGTTTGATGAACGTATGGTCACTATCGATTTTAATCACCCTCTTGCGGGTAAAAATCTAAAATTTGAAGTTAAGATTTTGACAGTTGAATAGCTTAAACTATGCTTCAGGTCAGGCATTCGCATCATAAGGCGATTGTCTGACTGGTGTTTATTGCCATAGTTAGATACAGTGTCACTTATTAGTTACAGCATGGATGTTGTGGTGAACAGACAAGGACGTGGGTTAAATCATTCTTTTTTCGGCCGAATTTTTTTTCGGTACGAACCTCGTAAGTCGTTTTTCTCCTCTGCCGAACGTGGCGTTACTCTGATTGAAGTGCTGGTTACACTGGTGCTAGTTGCTATTGGTTTGTCTGGCATGATGGTGATGCAAGCCCGTGGTGTGCAGCAGAATCAAAGCGCTTATTTGCGTACACAAGCGGTTATGATGGCCAGTGATATGGCCGACCGAATTCGTCTCAACCGTCAAGCGGCCTTGGCTGATGATTATGCCCTCAAACTTTCCCAAACTGTCAATAACTTCAAAAGCACAGCCGGCTTAGCTGCCGGCCGAAAATTGGCTTACAACGATATCTTCGATTGGTTAGGGCGAGTCTCTGCTTACCTTCCCGATGGAGATGCGACGATCTCTCTAACAGCCCAAACTATTACTATTACAGTGAACTGGAATGGTCGTCGTGACGATGCTAAAACATCGAGCTATCAGCATGAGGTTGAATTATGAATATCCGCCAGCAAGCCTCTCGCCAATCGCAACAAGGTTTTACGTTAGTCGAGTTGATGATTTCATCGGTTATCGGCTTGTTACTGACCACCGCTATGCTCGCAGCGTTTGTTGCTTCTTCACGTACTTATCAGCTACAGGATGCAATGTCGGAAGTGCAGGAGGACGGGCGATTTGCCATGAACATACTCATGAGAGATCTACGTCAAAGTGGTGTTGATTCTTCATCCGATGAGACCGTGGTGGGGATTGAAAATACCGCAAAGACGGTCAAAGACTTTGAAGGTGAATATGGGGATTTAGTCATCACCCAGAGCAGCATTAAAAGTAACATTATTTATCTGCCTGGGTTAGAGGGAACTGGCGTGACCTACTATGTGGGTGATACAGGCGTTGGCCGCATTTCTCTTTATCGCAAGAATCAACCGTTAGTTGAAGGCGTTGCAGGGTTGGCGTTTGAGTATGGGGTCGATAGCAATAATGACGACTTAGTGGATAGCTATAAAGTCTTCGCGGATATGTCAGCGGCGGACTGGGAAGATGTTATTACCGTGCGTTTTAGTTTGCTGGTGAGTAGTTTTGGCAGCGGGGTGACAGATCAGGCTCAAGTATTGATTGCTCCTTTTGATGGAGTGGATACCTCTGATCGGCGGCTTTATCAGGTTTATACAGCAACAGCGATGCTTAGGAATGCGGTGCTCTGATGATGGTTAAAGTAAACCGGTTGATGGTGAGGCAGCGGGGTGCGACATTAATTGTTGCGTTGATTCTATTATTAGTAATGGCCTTAATGGCTTCGACATCTTTGAAAAGCAATGTGCTGCAGTCGCGCATGACGGCCAATATGCAGGACGAAACCGTCGCTTTTGAAGCTTCTGAAACGGGGCTGTCTTATTCTGAGCGATGGCTTGCCAGCCAAAGCTCAACCCCAGAGTTAGTGCAATTCAGTGACCTCAAAGCGGGATTGTCTAACTTCGTGATCGATAGTCGCGGTAGCAGTGAACTCAAAAATAAACTATTAGATTTAACGTCGGTCAGTCAATGGGAAGTTGGCGCGCAGGCGGTAACAGCATTTAATGCTGAGCCGTTAACCTCAGTGCATGAGCAGCCGAAGGTGTCGCTTGAGCTGACAGGCTTTACACCGGATGACAAAACTCAAGGGTATAACTACGGCGAGACCTCGGGGGTGAGTTTATTCCGTCATCTAAGTCGTAATACGGGCAAGAGTGGTGAAAGCGAAGTCATCCTCCAAAGTGAATATCGTAAACGTTTCAGGTGAGACTATGAAGAGAACAAGGATGTTAAGGCTAATTGTTGCTGCCTCTGCAATAGTAGCTACCTCGGCTATTGCTGCTGATTACACTATTAGTAATGTACCGATTGATGTAGCAGAAACAGCAGAGCCTAATGTTATGTTGCTGATGGATACTTCGGGGAGTATGGCTGATCGCCCTAGTGGTTATTCTTCAGGTAAAACTAAAATGGCGCAGGCTATATCGGCAGCTACAGCGGTTGTCCAATCCGGCGATGGTATGCGTATTGGGCTAGCTAGATTGAATGATGATGAGGGAGGGCAAATTGATCTCAGCTGTGGTAGCACAAAAGATCAGTTGATATCAAAGCTGGGTACATATAGGGCAGAAGATTGGACGCCAATCGCTGAAGCTTATTATGAAGTGACGCGATATTTTAGAGGTATGGAAGGGCATTTTTCAAATTACCTTTTAACTAATCAGCATTGGGTTGGCTCGAAGAGGAGAGGCCATTATGAATACGATAAAGTTTATGGCACCTACGAATCACCTATTACCAGCCAATGCCAGAAAAATTTCACGGTTGTGATTACCGATGGTGAACCCTACTATGATGATGATTTTAATAACTTAAATGATCCTGATGATCCTGATGATAAACTGCCGAATTGGGATGAAAGTGATGACGATAGAAAAGTTGTCAAAACTAAAAAGGGAAACTATTACGCTTCTAGTGGTGAGTGGTATTACTTAGATGACTTAGCAAAATTCGGCTGGGATACGGATATGAGCAGTTTGTCGGGCCTGCAAAACATGTATACCTATACAGTGGGCTTCGATATTGACTTTCCCATGCTGGAGGATGCCGCTGAAAACGGACATGGAGAGTATCTTATTGCCGGTAATGAGGATGAATTACTTACTTCACTGAGAAGTATTTTTGCCGATATTAGTCGTAAGTCCTTCAGTAGTACTCGCTTGAGTGCTAACAGTGGTTATGTCTCCAGCGGGCTTGATATTTATCAGGCGAGTTTTAATACTACGGATTGGAGCGGTGAATTAAATGCTTATAGCACGACGGTGAATAGCTCAACGGGTTTGTTAGAGGTGAGTGATACGCCTTCGTGGGAGGCGGCTGAGGAACTACCTACCCCCGCTAGCCGCGTTATCTTAACTAATAGAGGCAACAGCGGACTCGCTTTCCGTTGGAATCGTTTTACGAGTGACGAGAAACAAGCATGGTTTAATCAACATGAGAACCAGCTGAACTATATTCGTGGTGATCATGTTTCCGGTTATCGCAGTCGCAATTCGTTACTCGGGGATATCGTCCACTCAAACCCTATCTATGTCGCTAGCCCTTCAGCTTATAACAGTTCGGCTAGTTATCGTGCCTTTAAAAAGACTTATGCTTCCCGCGAGCCGATGATCTATGTCGGTGCAAATGATGGCATGCTGCATGGCTTTCGCGCTTCTGACGGTAAGGAGTTATTAGCCTATATTCCATCGGTGTTGTTGCCTGGGCTAAGTGAGTTGACAGATACCGAATACACGCATCGATACTATGTCGATGGCACGCCAACGGTTCAAGATGCTTATATTGATGGAGCATGGCACACGCTGTTAGCGGGTGGGCTGAATGCTGGAGGACAGGGTGTGTATGTTCTCGATGTAACCAATCCTAGCCGTTTTTCAGAAGCCAATGCTAATGATATTTTTCAGTTAGAGTTTACCGATGCGAATGATGACGATATGGGTTACAGCTATGCTCGTCCCGCTATTGTTAAGTTGCGCGATAACAAGTGGTATCTTGTTTTCGGTAATGGTTATAACAATACCGTTAATGATGATCACACCAGTCAGTCAGGTGATGCTGTTATCTATCTGCAAGGATTGGATAGCGGCTCCTCCTTGATTAAATTGTCCACCAATGTCGGTTTAGATGAAGCCCCTACAGGGCTGGATCGCCCGAATGGTATGTCGACCCTTGCACCGGTCAGTGATGATGGGCAAACGGTCAATGTTATTTATGGTGGTGACTTATACGGTAATGTTTGGAAGTTTGATCTGAACGATGTTGATCCTGTTAACTGGTCATTGGATTATAAGGTCTTTCAGGCGTGTACAAGCACGTCCTGTAATGCTGATGAGATTCAGCCAATCACTTCACGCTTGGCGGTATCAGAGAATGCATCCGGCGATAACATGATCTATTTTGGTACCGGTAAGGATTTTGAATTTTCTGATAAGTCAGCGACAAGTCTGCAAACATTTTACGGCATTGTAGATAGCGGTGCTGAGATTACTTTGGGGCGCGGTGCGTTACAACAGCAATCTATCTATGCCCAAGGGTTCTACTCTTTTGACGGCGAGAGTCGCGAGCTGAGATTGACAACCAATAATAGTCTCGATAGTTCTGATCAGGGCTGGTATATGGATTTACAAACGCCCAATAGTACAGGTACTCCTGATCAGTTAGGTGAGCGAGTGTTGAGTACACCGGTACTGCGCGGGTCTCGAGTGATCTTTTCAACCCTTACCTATACCAATGATCCATGTGAGGCGGGTGGATACGGTTGGGAAATGGAGTTAAATCGCTATACCGGCAGCCGTCTCAGTTATGTTTCGGTGGATTATAACCGTGATGGGGATTTCGATGACGATGATAAGGTCACTGATGCTGATGGCACTACCAAAGTAAGTGCCTCAGGTATGCGAGCAGGAAATGGTACCGGAGTGACGGAGTTGGTTGATGGCGATGGTCTACAGCGTATCCATAATGATGATGAGCTCGATGTCGATCGTGTTCAATTAGCGCCAGAAAATACGGGTCGTGCTAGTTGGCGTTACCTGGAGCGTAACTGATGGGCCTGTCATGTTCGCGCTCTACACGAGGCTTCACCTTGATAGAGCTGATGATTGCGGTGGCGATTGTTGGGCTGTTAGTGGCGATAGCTTATCCTTCCTATATGCAGCATATTCAGAATAGCTGGCGAGAATCCGCCCGGTTATGTTTACTGGATATGGCGCAACAAATGGAGCGCCGGTACGCGGCTGATCTCGGTTATAACTTAGTTGATGCCAATGGCGATAAAAATGATGATCTATTGATGGCTTCGTCTTGTGTCACCGAGGGAGATATGGCTACCCGATATCAATTTAGCGGTGGCCCGAACAAAAATGGCTTTAGTGTGCTAGCCAGACCTATTGGTGGGCAAGCTTCCGATGAGTGCGGCTCGCTGGGGTTGGATCAATCAGGAAAGCAGACCGCGAGCGGATCGGCTGGTGTAGCGGGTTGTTGGTGAGTGGAGCGTATATGAACATTAAAAAGCAGATGGGATTTACGCTGATTGAGTTGATGGTTACGTTGAGTGTACTGTTGATTCTTATTACGGTGGGTGTGCCATCGCTCTCGGGTTATCTTCATTCTCAGCGTTTAAATACCGTTACTCAATTATTAAAAGACAGTTACAGTCAAGCACGTTACCAAGCGGTGACAGGCAAGAAGTCGGTGACGCTGTGTCCGCTTGATCCAAACGCTGGAACCTGCGGTAATAGCTGGGATGATGGCATTATGGTTTACATTGATCAGAATGGTGACGGGGCTTATGCTGCGACGGACGATTTACGTCTCAGACAGGTGGATTTCCCTGCTGGCGTAAGTGTTTCCATTGCGGGTCGAACTCAAGTTCGTCTCAGCGCCGCTGGTACAACGGCGGATACTGGTACCTTCACAATTTCCGTTACAGGTAGTACATCACAAAAAACGCTGGTTATTCACTCTTCGGGACGTATTCGGTTAGGCTGAAACCCCTTCCTATTCAAATATAAGCGCTAAACCAGTTACAGATATTACTGAATTGGTTTAGTCTTATTCTGTTAATCATCATTGTTTGACATCTATACACTGTTTTGGGTAGCCCTAAAGGACTAATAGTTGCTCGTTTGACTAAAATATAATCAATACAATAAGCAAAAGGAGCTTGCTTCAATCTATACTGTTCATAGATGAATGGTATAAGGTGGTCTTTTGTTAAAAATGAAACAAACCGGGTTTACTCTGATTGAGTTGATGGTGACGCTGGTAGTCTTGGGGATTTTACTTGGGGTTGGTATTCCAAGTTTTAATTCCGTTATCGAATCTAATACGCTTCGGGCAGTGGCTCATAGTGTAAATACCGCGACTCAGCTGGCACGGTCTGAGGCCCTTGATAAGCGTACAAATGCTGCGGTCTGCCGTGCAAATGCTGCATTTACCGCCTGCCAGTTTGGTGCCGACTGGAGTAGTGGCTGGGTGGTAGTGACACAGCAAGGAGCCGATTTGGAAACAGCAGCGGATGTGACCGTTGTTAGAATGTGGGAGGCGGTTGCTATTACCGTGTCAGGCGCTGCTAACGGTCTTGTGTTTGAGCGTTCAGGCAGGGCAACAACGACTGGGAGTATTCAGATTCAAAATAGTAGTGACAGTCGTTGCCTTTCGGTAAATGGTAGCGGAAGCACAGCGTTGCAAGAAGGTGTATGCCCATGATATCAGGCTATAAGGTTAAGCGAGGAGCGGCTGAAAGGGGATCGTCACTTATCGAAGTATTGATCGCGGTTGTTATTATTTCGGTCGGGTTGCTCTCGGTTGCAGCATTACAGACGATGGCACTGAAAAGTAATAATGGCTCCTATAATCGCTCCCAAGCAACCTTCTTAGCCTATGATCTCGCCGATCGTATAAGAGCGGCGCCTAATTCAGCCCTTAATGGTGATTATGATAATGGTCAAGGAGGTGACCGGGCCGAGTGGGATGGAAGAGTTGTTGCTGCGCTAGGTGTGAACGCTGTAGGAAGCTTGCTATTAGATAAACCCAATAGAAAAGCAACCATTACTATTGGTTGGAATGATAATCGAGCTCGTATCCGGGGCGAAAATGATAACAGTGATAGTGTGTTGACCAACTTTAGCTATCAGATGGAGTTTTAATTGATGTTGGCATCGATACCTAACAAACGAGAAAGTGGCTTCAGTCTGATAGAGCTGATGATCGCTCTGGTTTTAGGTTTATTTATAATAGGTGGTGTTTTAGCTGTTTTCATGAGTAGCTCGGCAAGTTTTAACAGTACTGCCGCGTTGTCTCGGGTGCAGGAAAATGGTCGTTTTGCCTTGGAAATATTGGCAGAAGATTTACGTAATACTGGTAATAGGAGTAATTGTTGGGGAGATGTTGTTGATGTAATTAACACTGCCGATAGTGATTATGAAGCGGATGCTTATGATTTGAATAATCCTATCAAAGGCTGGACTGATGCTGCCGGCGAGTTTTTTGTCGGTGATTTAACGGGTTATCAGGCGAATACTGATCTTGTTATTGTCAAACATGCTGCTGATGCTTCTGGTGTTGTTCTTTCAGCCAATATTGATTCAACTGATACAACATTCCCGGTTACTGGTGGGGTTGTGCAGGGGGCGATTCTTCTTCTATCCGATGCGGCCGGGTGTGATCTATTTCAAAATACGGCCGCCACCAATAGCGCTTCTGTTAAGCGTGGTAGTGCTACGGGTGATGCTAAGATTGGTAACAAGGCGGTGTCCGGTCAGCCATTAAGCCATGCTTATATTAGTACTGGCAGTACGGATATCTCTCAGCTCTCTAGTGCTTTGTATTATGTTGGGAGCGGGGCGTTTTCGGCTACTGCGTTGAGGAGCGTTCATTATGATAATGGTGTGGCGAATGATGAAGAGTTGGTCGAAGGAGTTACGGATTTAGCATTTCTTTATGGTGTAGTCTCTGGGGCTAGCTCTGCTGTGGATTATACGTCAGATGCCGACGTCGTTTCTGACTGGGATGATGTTGTTGCTGTGAGGGTCAATGTTACTGTGCAAAATGAGGATATTATTCATAATTTCTCGACCACCGTTGCGCTGAGGAATCGATTGCCATGATATATGACCGCGTCTCTGTATATAAAGAAAAGGAACGAGGGGCTGTACTTATTATCTCCCTCATCTTTTTATTAATTTTATCCTTCATTGGCATAAGCTCAATGCAAGGTACTAGCGTGCAGGAAAAAATGGCGGGTAATCTCCGCGACAGAAATTCAGCGTTTAGTGCTGCAGAGGCAGCGCTAAGGGAAGGTGAAAGCCAAGCTCGGAGCGACTATTTTGCTGGGACATTAGATGCGGACAATTCCAGTAGTGGTACCTATGCTTCCTCGTTTTCGGCCAATGAAACACCATCGTGGGATGCAGAGTTACTGGCCGATATCTATGTGAGCACATCTATGGATGCAGAGCCTTCAGGGGCTGTGATTAAGGTGACAGCATCGTCGAACGGGTTATCTGGGCAATCCGAAGTGCAACTCGAATCAATATACGTAGTGGAAGAGTAGGTTTGCCTACGACACTATGGAGGACTTTTCAATGAAGCGTTTAATCAAACAACGTGAAGATACAAATCGGTATTTTTTAATTAGCGCTGTTGTTGCTGTTGCCAGCATGTTGTCACTTCCTAGTGTTGCTTCTACCGTAGCTCAGGTACCTCTATTTTTAGGTCAGGGTAATGTACCCGGGAATTTAGCCTTAGTGCCTTCAGTCGAGTGGCCTACGGTTTTGAGTGCGGCTAACCTCGGTAACTATGATGAAAATAGTGAAAGCATTGGCTATTTTGATTCAAAAAAGTGTTATCGCTATCAATACGATACCGTAGAGGCAGATAGGCATTTTTATCCAGTTAGTACTACGACTAATTACAAATGCCCGGGCGATGTCTGGAGTGGTAATTTTTTAAACTGGGCAACGACCCAGACGATAGATCCTTTCCGTTGGGCGTTGACAGGGGGTTATCGTGTTAAAGACACCGTCACTGAAACTTGGGTAGAAAAAGCTCGGCATAGCGGTCAAAATAACTATTTTGATGATCGATATTTGAGTGGTGCATCCGTCGTTAATAATGCCACGCCATTTTCCACCAGTACCTTTAGAACAGACGTTGGTGGTTTAGGTAATCAGATGCATTTTACTCTGCCTTCGGGTCATGGGTTTTCTAATACGACAACGGGATCGTCTTATGCTGTTGTGTTAGAGGATACCGATTTTAGCTCTGGTTGGTCGAATTACTCAAGTGGCAACGTAATACGCAGTTCAACACAGTCTTATGAGTCAGGAGGGTATTCGCTTAAAAAAATAGATAATAATGATCCTAATGGCGGTTATAAAGGACTGTCATCAACTGTAGATTTCGACGGCTTTGTTTTTGAAGGTTGGATCTACCGACCGACAGTGGGAACGCAAAGTGGTCAAAATGATCGTTTAGCTCTGTCTGATAGTAACGCTAATGGTTATGGTCTGAGCATTACAGGGAATAGCATTCGTATTGAAAAGCGGAATAGTGGTTCAGGTAGTACGATCAGTAGTAATGTCTCTTGGACACGCCCCACTGATGAATGGTATCGGTTTGTTTTTGAAAGTGAAGTTGGTGACAAGCTTAAGTTAACTGTTTATAACAGTAGCGGATTAGAATTGGCGACGGTTACTAGCAATACAGATACTAGTTATAGCACCTTTAATCGATTGTATGTTCACGGCGGGCATGAATATTATGTTGATGCGTTGCGGGTTGTTTCATATTCAGGATCTGGTTCAAGCTCTATTGCTTATGATCCAAGATCAACTAATACTTTTGGTACAACGGTGCGGGTAAAGGTTTGTGACTCCAGTGTTGGTGTTGAAGATAATTGTAAGCAATATGGTAGTAACTGGAAGCCAGAAGGGCTGATTCAGCGCTATTCAGACAATATTCGTTATAGTATTTTTGGTTATCTGAACGATTCAAATTATCTTAGAGATGGTGGTGTTCTTCGAGCCCGGCAGAAATTTGTTGGGCCCGCAGAGTTAGACCCTACCTTGGGAATCATTGCAAACGCTAATAAGGAGTGGGATCCGGATACTGGGATAATGGTTCGAAATCCAGACTCATCTGATGCGACAGATACAAACACTTATTATGGTACTTCTATCTCTGATAGCGGTGTACTTAACTATCTGAACAAGTTTGGTCAGTTAAATAATAACTCTTTTAAAAGCTATGATCCTGTGAGCGAACTGTATTATTCGGCTCTGCGTTATTATAAGCATCAAGGAAGCATTGACGAGTATTATACAAAAACACCAGCACATAATTCATCGCCGGGTAGTACCGAGAGAACGAAATGGGTGGATGGTTTCCCGGTTATTCGTAGCTGGGATGACCCCATTCAATATGCTTGTCAAAAAAATGTCGTTTTGGGTATTGGCGATGTGAATACCCACAGGGATAAAAACTTGCCGGGTAGCACCAGTGGCGTTGATGAACCGACAAAACCGACAGAAGTCTCTAGTGACTCGACGGTCAATGTAATCACAGCGACTAATAAAATTGCAGCACTTGAAGGTATAAGTATTAGTACCGGTTCGAATTATTCTGGCCGAAATAACTCTGCGTTTATGGCTGGCCTTGCTTATGATGCCAATACCGTCGATCAACGCCCGGTTGATTTTACCGGTACACAAACCATTCAAACATATTGGGTGGATGTTCTAGAAAATGAATATTTACGAAATTCTAAATATAATCAGTTTTGGTTAACAGCTAAGTATGGTGGTTTCGTCGTACGTAAACATCCTAGTTGTTCTTATGCAAGTTATACTCCGACGGGAACTGAGTGTAATGAACAAAGTTTAGGTGATCCTTATTCACGAACAGCCCCGCTGCCTGAATGGTGGTGGTATACCAATACAGATGTGTTAGATCCTGATGAATCAGGTAGTAATTATAAGAGAGCGGATAACTTTTATACTGCAGGTGATGCTCGCAAAATGGTGGATGGTTTAACGGATGCATTTGCTTCAATTGCGGCTTCGGTTAAAGGTGCAGCCTCCGCTTTGACCGCTAATAGCGCCCGTCTCGATACTGACTCGGCACTGTTTAATGCGTTGATGGATTCGACGCTGTGGTCAGGTGACCTGACGGCCCTTGAAATTAGCCCTTCGGGGGTGTTGGCTACGGCTAATACTTGGAGCGCCGCAGATACACTCGATGCCGTGGCTGAATCTGATTTGGCTAGCCGTAAAATATTCACCAGCACCTACGCCGTGGAAGATTCGAGTACTGGAATAACACTGAATACTGGTGGTGTGAATTTTCAGTGGTCTGATCTGTCATCGGAACAGCGGGAGATGCTAAGAATCACTCCCGCGAGTGGTCCGTTGACTACAGAAGCGCTTGCTCAGCAACGTTTAGATTTTTTGCGCGGTAGTCGCGCAGAAGAGCAAACACTGACTAATACATCTAAGCCGTTTAGGCGGCGAGGTAGTCGTTTAGGGGACATCGTTAACTCTTCACCTCAATACGTTTCGCAGAAAAATTATGGCTTTAGTAGTTTAGGCGCACCGTTTACCACTGCGACACGTGAGGCTTATATTACCTATCGAAATTCGTCTACCTACACGAGTAAACCACCGATTATATTAGTAGGTGCGAATGACGGTATGTTACATGGATTTGATGGGACTTTAGGCAGCAACGGCGGTAAAGAGTTGTTTGCTTATGTACCTTCTGGTGTATTCAGTAATCTCTATGAGTTGGTCGATCCTGACTATGGGCACCGCTATTACGTTGATGGTGTTCCCCGTAGTTATGATGCTTGGTTTGCCGCATCCGACGTTACATCGGGTGTGACCGCTGGGTGGAAAACCGTTACTGCGGTAACCTTAGGCGCAGGTGGTGCTGGTGTATCTTTGTTAGACATTAGTGACCCTGAAAATATGACCAAGGATGACGTGCTTTGGGAGTTTAAGCATGAAGATATGGGGGCTTTGATTCAGCAACCATTTATTGCGCCTCTGCCCAATGGCAAGTTTGGTGTGATCGTCTCGAGCGGTTTTTCTCACGGAGCAACCGAAGGACATATCTGGATATTGAATGTGGCTAATGGGTCAATTATCAAAGATCTAGTGGTGCCGACGACCGGAGGATTGGGACAACCTTCTGTGATTGACTTAAACCGTGATGGCATTATCGATAGAGTGATTGCTGGCGATACACTGGGTAATGTTTGGCGTTTTGATATGAGTGGATCATTACCTTCATCGTGGACTCCGCCATCAGGCTTATTGAGTGGGACCACTCCGGTGCCATTTTTTGTGGCAAAAGATGTTAGTGGTAATGTCCAGCCGATTACTGGGCCAATTAATACCGCTTTTGATAGTGGTGGTCGTCACATGGTGTTGTTTGGTACCGGTAGTTACTATCAGAGTAATGACAACGATGTTGGAACATCGCCTCAGGTTCAAACACTTTATGGGGTGTGGGACACCGGTGAAGTTATTAGTGGTCGCGGTGGTCTCTTGAAACAAGAAATCCTTTATGAAGGTACGATCGGAAGTAATGGGGTTCGTGTGACGAGCGATACCCCTTTTGATTACACTTCGAATAAAAAAGGCTGGTACTTGGATCTTGAGTGGTCAACTTCGAATGGTGGGCCTGGAGGCATAGGTGAACTTGTTAATACTCGGCCGGTTTTGCGTATTGGGCAGGTATTGTTTGCGACTAAAATTCCTTCTTCAGACCCCTGTGCGGCTGGAGGCAGTAGCTGGATTATGTCACTGGATTATGAGTCAGGCGCTGCGCTGGATAACACGACATTTGATTATAATGGTGATGGTGCATTTACCGTTGATGATTTAGTCGATGTACCAGTAACGGACATCAATGGTAATACTACTACTGAGTCGACAGTCGGTTCAGGTGTTATGCTTAATCAGGGCGCTGGTGGGTTTACAAACCTAGGAGATGGTTCTTTTGTGAAAGAAGCAGATCCAACTACTGGAGGGACTGTTAGGGCTTGTTTGAGTAGTAGCAGTAGCGACAGTATTAGCTGCCCCGAATTTAATGGAACGTTTAGCGAAGGACGGAAAGGTTGGAGAGAGATTCGATGATTCAAATAAAGCAGGAGCAAGGCTTTACATTAATAGAGCTAATGATCGTTGTCGCTATTGTTGGAATTATTTCTGCCATTGCTTATCCTAGCTACCGTGAACAGGTGGCTCAAAGTCGGCGAGTTGACGCTCAGGGAAGCTTAACCTCTTTAGCTCAATTCCTCGAGCGGCATTATACAGTGAGTGGTGCTTATACCGGTGCAGCTCTGCCGTTTAACGAATCGCCTAGAGATGGCACGGATAAGTATTATGATTTGTCTGTGCCAGCCTCTACAGCCACAACATATACGCTTCGGGCGGCGCCTAAAAATGGCATGGCGGGTGATCGGTGTGGCAACATGACGCTTACCCATACTGGGCAAAAAGGTGCTGCTGAGACGGATTGTTGGTGATTTCTACTGGTCTGTTCTCTTTCAGAATAAAAATACGCGCCTAGGGCGCGTTTTTTATATACTTGTCTCTCTTTTGTACAAACCATAAGGCTTAGAAATGTCTGACTACCTGATAATTGGTGCAGGTGTGATAGGAATGCTGACGGCTAGAGAGCTGGCTCAGTCGGGTGCGAACGTCACGCTGGTGGAGATGAATAATTGCGCTCAGGAGGCGTCTTGGGCGGGTGGGGGGATTGTTTCACCGCTTTACCCTTGGCGTTATTCTGATCCAGTCACGGCGTTAGCGACCTGGTCTCAGAGTAGCTATATCCATCTATCGCAGCAGTTACTTGAGGAAACCGGGCTAGATCCTGAGTTGCGTCTCAAGGGGATGTTTATGGTCGGAGTGGATGATGCCGATGAAGCCCTGGCTTGGGGGCGTCGATATCAAAAACCGATGGAGCGGGTTAGCAGTGATTTTCTTTATCAAAAAGAACCTAATTTGGCGCCAAACTGTGATTCAGCATTGTGGATGCCAGAGGTGGGAAGTATACGCAACCCGCGCTTAGGTCGTTCTTTACGTCGGAGTATGGAGATCACTACGAATATTGATTTGGTCGAACAAAGCCGCGTGATGAATCTTATCGTCGAGAATGAAGCGGTTATCGGTGTGCAGCTGGCGGATCGAGCACTTTATGGTGATAAAGTTATTGTCGCTGCAGGGGCTTGGAGTGGTGAGTTGCTGGCACCGTTAAACATTGAGTTGCCGGTTGAACCGGTTAAAGGTCAGATGATGATTTTTAAAGCCCCGGTTGGGCTGATTAATCGTGTAGTGCTGATGCAGAACCGCTATCTGATACCCCGTAATGACGGACGTATTCTGGTGGGCAGCACATTGGAACGCGTGGGTTTCGATAAGCAGCCCACTGAAGACGTAAAGCAGTCGCTTTATCAGACTGCGCTGAATATCTGTCCAGCCTTGAAGGATGTTGAGTTAGAGCATCATTGGGCGGGTTTACGGCCAGGCTCCCCTGAAGGGGTGCCTTATATTGGCGCGGTGCCCGGGTATGATAATTTATATATTAACGCGGGCCATTACCGTAATGGTTTGGTGCTGGCACCGGCCTCTACTCGTTTGTTGGGAGATATCCTGTTGCAGCGGCAGCCGGTGATTGATCCCGCGCCTTATCAATTGATGGGGCGTGTGTAACCTAAAGCGTAAAATGAAAAAGGCCTCAAATGAGGCCTTTGCTTTGTCTGTTGGTTAATCGTAGAGGGTGGGCGTAGGTTGGCGTTTATGCTGGGTTTTAAGGTAGATACTGATTAACTTATCTTCAACTTCCTGGCTGACCGGTTTACCCTCGAGAAAGTCATCTATCTGGTCGTAGCTTAACCCCAACGCCGCTTCATCGGCTTTTTGTGGCGCATCGCATTCTAGGTCTGCAGTTGGCGTTTTGTGAATAAGCTGTGCCGGTGCCCCTAGGGCTTCTGCTAACGCTCGAACTTGGCGTTTGCTCAAGCCAAATAGAGGGGCGAGATCGCAGGCACCATCACCATGTTTGGTGTAAAAACCGGTGATATTTTCCGCTGAATGATCGGTTCCCAACACAAGACCACCCAGTAGACCGGCAATTTCATATTGTATGGCCATACGGACACGGGCTTTTACATTACCCTTCGAGAAGTCGATATGGGCAGGATTGCCGGCATCAATACCGGCCGCTTCAAGGGCGCTGAGGGTGGCTGAATGGATGCCGTCGGCGCCGGGCTGAACATTAGCCGTGAGGCAGGTTGAGGGCGCTATAAAGGAAACAGAGGCCTGAGCATCCTCCTCATCCTGCTGTGTGTTATAGGGTAAGCGCACCGCGATGAAACGATAATCGTTGCTGTTACTTTCTTGATTCAGTTGCTTAATTGACAGTTGCGCGAGACGGCCACAGGCCGTTGAATCTACCCCGCCGCTAATTCCTAGAACGAGATGTTTGCAGCCACTGGCAAGCAGTTTGTCTTTAATAAAATCAATTCGGCGTTCGATCTCTGCTGCGGTATCGATCTGAGGTTTAACCTGCATCGCTGCAACAATTGAAGCTCTGTCCATTATCAACTCTCATGGTCTGGGTGTGGGTCTGCCATTCATTCTAAGTGAAAATCTGGGAGGCTGTGAAGTGCTTTTTTTGCGGGTTTGGGTTTGCACCATGATTGGGCAGCGTTGAGTATAAAAAAGGCGCCGATTGGCGCCTTGTGTAACGATTAGTGCAATTATTCAGCGGTTTTTTCTTCGCTATCGAACAGACCGAATGTCAGACGACTAAACCAAGAGCGCTCTTGTGTTGTCGCTGGTTTGTTCTGAGGCTGTTGCACCGGGCGAGATGCTTCGCTGTTTCCAAGCAGGCCGAAGGTCGCGGTATTCAGCAGTGATTCTTTTTTCGCCAGTTGGATGTTGGATTGATAGTCGGGGAAGTTGGCATCCAATACGGCTTGTGAATCTGCCGCAAGATCCGTCATGCCTAGTTCGTTATAAGCCAGTACCATCACGGATAATGCATCCGGTACGGCAGGCGTTTGCTGATAATTCTCGATGACATAGCGCCCACGGTTCGCCGCAGCCACCCAAGCTTCACGCTTAACATAGTAGCGGGCGACATGCATTTCGTGAGTTGCTAAGCGGTTTTTCAGATACGTCATCCGCTTTTGTGCGTCGGGCGCATACTGGCTATTCGGAAAGCGAGAAACCAACTGTTGAAAGCTTTGGAATGAGTCGAGCGCGCTACCGGGATCCCGTTGTGTTTCATCGATGGGTAGGTACTTTTCGAAGAAGGTACGGTCTTTTTCAAAAGCGGTTAGGCCTTTGAGGTAGAGAGCATAATCCAAGTTTTCGTGGTTAGGGTTGAGACGGATAAAACGATCCGCGGTTGCCCTAGCCGCTTCGGGCTCATAGTTTTTATGATAGGCGTAGATCAGTTCAAGCTGGGCTTGCTCTGAGAATTGGCCAAAAGGATAACGGGCTTCGAGGAGTTGCAGCTTTTCAATGGCAGCAACGAAGTTTTCTCCCTCAAGCAGAGTAAGAGCTTCCTGATAGAGCTGTTGTTCAGGAACATCCGGGGCCTCTTTCTCGTCACCACCAAACCATGAACAACCCGATGCTATCAGGGTGATCGAAATAATTGCGAGCAACTTTGCCAGGCGCATAAACATTTATCCTGCTATAAGTGAGAGTTTCCCGTGAGTTAACAGCGGCTACTGTTCGTTTCGGGTATACTGTGCAAAATTAATTCGGCCTATTTAACCATAACCGAATGGCAAGCCAAAGCGTCTCTGCGTTTTCCTTGCGATTAAAGCCCATATTTTCTTAATTTTTCCGAGAGTTAGATAAACCATGACTGAGAAGGTTCAACTTAGCGCTACAGTATCTGATGATCTGATTGGCAAACGATTAGATCAGGCTGTCGCCGAACTTTTCCCCGATTACTCCCGTTCGCGGCTGCAAGGCTGGATTAAGGATGGTTTTTTGACCGTTGATGGTCAGGTAAAACGGCCCCGGGACAAATTATTTGGCGGTGAACAGCTAGAGGTTGATGCCGAGCTTGATGTCATCGATCAGTATAAGGCGGTTGAGATGCCGTTGGATATCGTCTATGAAGATGACGATATCATGATCATCAATAAACCGGCTAACCTAGTGGTTCATCCTGCGGCAGGGCATTGGGAAGATACACTGCTCAATGGTTTATTGCATTATTGCCCGGATATCGCGCAGGTGCCTCGGGCGGGTATTGTGCATCGTTTAGACATGGATACTACCGGGTTGATGGTGGTTGCCAAAACGATACAGGCACAAACTGAACTCGTCTCTCAGTTACAGGATCGCTCGATGGGGCGTGAATATGAAGCCGTTGTGGCGGGTGTTATGACCGGCGGTGGAACGGTTAATGAGCCATTAGGTCGCCATTCCCGTAACCGTCAGAAAATGGCGGTGGTTGGTTTAGGGAAAGAAGCGGTCACACATTACCGTGTATTGACTAAGTTTCGTGCCCATACGCATATTCGCTTAAAGCTGGAAACCGGGCGGACGCATCAGATTCGCGTGCATATGTCTTATATCAACTATCCACTGGTTGGTGATCAGCTCTACGGAGGTCGTTTCCGTTTGCCTAAGGGAGTGACGCCACAACTGCTGAACAAGTTAAAAGAGTTTCAACGTCAGGCGCTACATGCGAAACGTTTGGAGTTATTTCATCCCGCTACCGGTGAGCTGATGTCTTGGGAGGTCGATCTGCCGGAGGATATGCAACGGCTACTGAATCGTCTTAAGAAAGATGCGGCGAATCACGAGACTGATCTGTGACATTGATTTCTGCCGATTGGTCAGCGCCACCGCATATTCGAGCCCTAACAACCACGCGGTTGGGTGGCTGTAGTGAGGGCGTGTATCGCTCGTTAAATCTCGGTGATCATGTTGGTGATGCCCCTGAGCGAGTAGCGGCAAACCGTGAATTGTTGAGACAGCAATTACAATGGCAAAAGAAACCACAGTGGTTGTCACAAGTACATGGCACTGGCGTGGTGAAAGCCAGTGGTGCCGGGGTTGTTGAAGCGGATGCCTGTTGGACGGATGAGGTCGGTCTGCCCTGCGTAGTGATGACCGCAGATTGTCTGCCCGTTTTTTTCACCGACACGAAGGGGGGGCGAGTTGCCGTGGCTCATGCGGGTTGGCGAGGGCTTGTCGACGGTGTTCTGGAGCAAACTTTAACGGTTTTCCCCGACCCTGCCGATGTACTGGTTTGGCTTGGCCCGGCGATCGGCCCAAAGGCGTTTGAGGTTGGCGATGAAGTGCGATCTCAGTTTTGTGATGTTATCGCGGCATCCAACCGCGCCTTTGTTGCAACGGCTACTCCTCATAAATGGTTAGCAGATCTTTATCAGCTTGCTCGATTGCGCCTAAATGCCGCCGGTGTTCAGCAGATTACGGGTGGGCAATATTGCACCTTCTCTCAGACTGAGCAGTTCTTTTCATATCGCCGTGAGGGTGTGACGGGGCGGATGGCGAGTATCATCTGGATTACCTGATCTGAGTCAATGGAATTATATCGTCGGCGGTTGATTAATTTTGACTCGAGTATGATAATAATTCTCATTAACTTTTGAGATATTTCGATGACGCTAATCGAATTAAAAACCCGTCAGCAGGCGCGAATAAAAACGATCGCGGGGCCTGATGCGTTACGCCAGCGACTCGTTGCCTTAGGCGTGCTTAAAGGGTTGAAAGTCACCGTTGCAGCCACCTCTTTACTGGGTAATCCCAGAGTCTACTCTATCGGTAAACAACAGATCTGCCTGCGAAGCAAAGAAGCAAGCCATATTGAGGTGGAGTTGCAGCCCTAATGTCTGATTATCAACCATCCTATACTGTTGCGCTTATTGGTAACCCCAACTGCGGGAAAACCTCACTCTTTAATCAGCTAACAGGTGCTCGGCAGCGTACCGGGAATATGGCGGGTGTTACCGTCACTAGTCGCGAAGGTCATAAAGAGTGGGGAGGGGTTGAGTTTCATTTTATCGACCTGCCGGGTATTTATTCGCTGGCGAATAGTCGGGTCGAGGAGATGGTTGCCCGCGATTACCTAATTGATAGCCCGCCCGATCTGATTTTGAATGTTGTCGATGCGAATAACTTAGCCCGTAATCTCGCGCTAACGTCGCAGCTGTTAGAGCAAGGCCTGCCCGTTGTTATTGCGCTGAATATGCTCGATGAGCTGGAAAAACAGGGTGGTAGTATCGATATTGCGGAGCTGAGTCTCGGCTTGGCTAAGCCCGTGATGGGCAGCGATGGGCGCAGTAATAGCCATATATCGGTGTTGATGGATTTGCTGTTGGAAAACGTCGAGCAACCGGAGGAGCCTCTCGTCATCACTTATGAGCCCCATATTGAGAGTGCTATTTGTGCTTTGGAGGCGGTTGATTTGACCCGTTGGCAAGCGGTTCGTTGGTTGGAATCCGGTGGGAGCGTTGCGCTTACTAATGATAAGCAGGTGGCAGTCGGACAACAAATCCGAGAAATGCTCGCCAGTCGTCATGATGAATCCTTAGCGGAAATGATAGCCGAAGGGCGTTATGGCTATATTCATGGTTTATTACATAAAAGTAGTAGTGAGCATCAAGATCAGTCTGCCGCCGATCATTGGCTTGACCGTCTGACACTGAACCGTTGGTTAGGTGTGCCGATTTTTCTCTTCCTGCTTTGGCTTATGTTTGAAGCAACCTTTACCTTGGGTAGTTACCCGGCCGATTGGATAGATTCAGGGGTTAGTTGGGTGGGGCAACAAGTAGGCGCGTTGATGCCCCCCTCACTGTTGAAAAACCTCATTGTTGAAGGGTTGATTGCAGGAGTTGGCGGAGTGTTGGTGTTTTTGCCAAATGTGGTGTTGCTGTTCTTTTTCATCGCTTTGCTGGAACAGAGTGGTTATATGGCTCGAGCGGTATTTCTCACGGATAATTTGATGAGTAAAGTCGGCTTGCATGGTAAAGCTTTTGTGCCATTGGTCATGGGGTTTGGCTGTAATGTCCCGGCGATTATGTCTGCGAGAACTATTGAAGAGCCGCGTGCTCGGCTGATCACTATCTTGATCAATCCGTTTATGAGTTGCTCTGCCCGGTTGCCGGTGTATGTGTTATTGGCGGGAATCTTCTTTGCTGATCATGCGGGCAGTGTCCTATTTGGTTTATATATGTTGGGCATTTTAGTGGCGTTTACGGTCGCGGCATTGCTGGCTCGTACGATTAGTTCACAGCATGATGAAACTTTTATTATGGAGTTACCGCCTTGGCGTTTTCCTTCCGGACGCTCAATGCTGCTGCATGTTTGGGATAAGGCATCTGATTTCTTGCGTAAGATCGGTGGTGTGATTCTGGTCGGCTCTGTCCTCATCTGGTTATTACAGAGCTTCCCGATGCAAGGCACTCCGTGGTTGGAGCAGCTAGGCCATTTTGTCGCACCGTTGTTTGCGCCGATGGGGTTCGGTTGGCAGGAGACGGTCGCTCTACTGTCTGGTTTTATTGCAAAAGAGGTGATTGCTGCATCGCTAGTGGTTGTTTATCAAACCGATATGAATGATATGACCGGACTACAGGCCGCCTTGGGGAGTGCGCTAGCACCGGCATCGGGCTTAGCGTTAATGGTATTTACCTTATTGTATATGCCTTGTCTTGCTACCATCGCAGCTATTCGGCGAGAAACGGGGAGTTGGCGTTGGGCGGGTGTATCAATATTGATGGGCTTGGTGCTGGCTTGGACGGGGTCTTGGTTAGTATATACCGTGGCTTCATTGTGGATATAGTTAGGAGGGTGGCGCTATGACACTGTTCGACTGGATAGTATTGGTGATTGTGGTGGTGTTACTCGGGGCATGGTTTTCCCGTTATCTCTATCGTACCTTCAGCCGTAAATGTAGCAGTAACGGTTGCAGTAATTGTTCGGGTTGCGGCAGTCGCAAGAAAACCTCGTCCAAATAACGTTATAAATATATAAGCAATTACTCATATAGCCTTGAATTCCTCCCGATCTACCCATACTTAGATGAGTAAGAGAACGCAGCCCTCCGTCAGCTTTATTCAAAGCGCATAACAGGTAGGGTGAAACAGATCAGGAGGGGACAATGCAACCCGAACGTTTTACAAGTAAATTACAATCAGCCCTAGGGGATGCTCAATCCCTCGCGGTGGGCAAAGATCATAACTATATAGAACCGGTTCATCTTTTGTTGGCGCTGCTCGACCAGCAGGGTGGTTCTGTAAAGCCTTTGTTGGCTAAGTCTGGCGCCAATGTTAATCAAATTCATTCAGCGGCACAGCAGCTGTTCAGTGATTTACCGCAAGTGGCTAATAGTGATGGGGAAGTGCGCTTTTCTCCTGCCATGGGTAAGTTATTTAATCTGACCGATAAGCTCGCCCAGCAGCGCGGAGATCAATACATTGCCAGTGAGCTTTTTGTGTTGGCGATGCTGGAAGATAAGAGCGGTGTCGGTAAACTGCTTAAAGCTGCCGGTGTAACAAAGCAGCAGCTAGAGCAAGCGATTGGACAAATGCGAGGCGGTGATAGCGTGAATGACCAAAATGCAGAAGAAAACCGGCAGGCGCTGGATAAATTTACCGTAGACCTTACTGAAAAAGCTGAATCAGGCAAGCTCGACCCTGTCATCGGCCGGGATGATGAAATTCGCCGGACGATTCAGGTGCTACAACGTCGAACCAAAAATAATCCGGTATTGATTGGTGAGCCGGGCGTTGGTAAAACCGCCATTGTTGAAGGTTTAGCGCAGCGGATTATTAACGGCGAAGTACCTGAAGGGCTCAAGAATAAGCGCGTGCTTTCTTTGGATATGGGCTCGCTGATTGCCGGTGCTAAGTTCCGAGGTGAGTTTGAAGAGCGGCTTAAGTCGGTTCTTAATGAGCTGTCTAAGCAGGAAGGTCAGGTGATTCTCTTTATTGATGAGCTGCATACGATGGTCGGTGCCGGTAAAGGTGAAGGCTCAATGGATGCGGGTAATATGCTCAAGCCTGCACTGGCGCGGGGTGAATTGCATTGCGTCGGTGCGACAACGCTTGACGAATACCGCCAGTATGTCGAAAAAGATGCTGCGCTTGAGCGTCGTTTCCAAAAGGTGCTGGTGGATGAGCCAAGTGAAGAAGATACCATTGCTATTCTTCGGGGCCTAAAAGAACGTTACGAGATTCACCATGGGGTGGATATTTCCGACTCAGCGATTATTGCTGCCGCAAAACTGTCACAGCGTTATATCACTGATCGTCAGTTGCCGGATAAAGCGATCGACCTGATCGATGAAGCGGGTAGCCGCATTCGTATGGAGATCGATTCCAAGCCTGAGAGCATGGATCGTCTTGAGCGACGTTTAATTCAGCTGAAAATGGAGCGTGAAGCGCTTAAAAAAGAGAAAGATCAGGCTGCAATTAAGCGTTTAGAAGAGCTGCAGTCCAATATTGATGTGGTCGAAAAAGAGTATTCAGACTTAGAAGAGATTTGGAAGGCCGAGAAAGTCGTCTTACAAGGCTCTCAACAGATCAAGGAAAAACTGGACCAAGCGCGAACCGAGTTAGAACAAGCCACGCGTTCAGGTGATCTGAGTCGTATGTCCGAATTGCAGTATGGTGTGATACCCGAGCTGGAAAAACAGTTACAAGCCGCTGCCGATGTTGAAGATCAGCCTCAGCAAAATCGGCTCTTGAGGAACCGAGTTGGTGAGGAGGAAGTCGCAGAAGTTGTGTCCCGCTGGACAGGTATTCCTGTGTCGAAAATGCTGGAAGGTGAGCGTGAAAAGCTGTTGCGCATGGAAGATGCGCTGCATAAGCAGGTCATCGGTCAGCAAGAAGCGGTGCGTGCGGTATCTAATGCGGTACGCCGTTCTCGGGCAGGCTTATCGGATCCTAATCGCCCCAACGGCTCATTCTTATTTCTTGGGCCAACCGGTGTTGGTAAAACTGAACTATGTAAAGCCTTGGCTGGTTTTCTGTTTGATACTGAAGACGCGATGGTGCGGATCGATATGTCCGAGTTTATGGAGAAGCACTCTGTCGCTCGACTTATTGGGGCCCCTCCAGGGTATGTGGGTTATGAAGAGGGTGGTTATCTAACAGAGGCTGTACGACGCAAACCTTATTCCGTGTTGCTGCTGGACGAAGTCGAAAAAGCGCATCCAGATGTTTTCAATATACTATTACAGGTATTGGAAGATGGTCGGCTGACTGATGGTCAAGGGCGCACCGTGGATTTCCGTAATACCATTGTGGTGATGACATCTAACTTAGGCTCCGATCTGATTCAGAACTTTAGTGATGATGACGATTACGACTTAATGAAGAGTGCGGTGATGGAAGTTGTTGGTAATCACTTCCGTCCAGAGGTTATCAACCGTATCGATGAAGTAGTTGTTTTCCATAGTTTACGTAAAGATCAGGTGAGAGGCATTGCAGAGATTCAGCTGAATCGTCTGCGCCAACGACTGACTGAGCGAGAGCTAACATTAACACTAACATCAACGGCAATGGATAAGCTGGTGGATGTAGGTTTTGAGCCGATCTATGGTGCTCGTCCATTAAAACGAGCTATCCAGCAATGGATAGAAAACCCATTAGCGCAGGAGTTGCTAGCGGGTAACTATCTACCCGGTTCAGAAATTGGTGTTGATGTTGAAAACGGGAAGTTTACGTTTCGATAAAAATGACTTGGAGCTTTAATGCTAGCGAGGGGCTTGGTTAATTAGCGATAGAAGCTTAGTTCTTGGTTAGAAAAGCAAAATATGAAAACCGCCGAGAGGCGGTTTTTGTGTTTTGATAGGGTCTTCTTCCGGTTGCGATGGGCTTTAGGCCCTTGGTCCAGAGACCAAAGTCAGCGGATTAGCCGCGCTTGAGTTGCTTTTTGTTTAAAAAATAATCTTTTTCACAAAATCTTAACTTTTTCGTGCTGATCCTGTTGACTCATTGGCTGTGCGGTGTAGAATGC
>NZ_JBLWZV010000016.1:64602-91781 GCF_048266285.1 Amphritea sp. | reverse complement strand
TGCTGCCTTGGAATATCAATCTCAATGACTCTCAGGTAACCGAAGCGATCTAGGGTGTGAGCAGTCTACGCTTACGTTGAATTCGCTGTTGGCAAAGGTAAGTTGATGTGACATGGTCAGGCTCGAAAATTAAAAATAAATTGTCTCATGGGAAGGACTTATTCGCATCTTCCTTAATTCGAACGCTCATTGTGTCAGTCTCAGTAATCCGCTATTACGTTATTAACCTGTTTGTAATAGAATTGTATCAATCTATATATCACTATTTTTAACTTAAATTTCATGAACGAAAAAGGATATTCTGTATGATCCCTGTCATTATGGCTGGCGGTTCCGGTACCCGTCTTTGGCCCCTCTCCCGTACCCAGTATCCTAAACAGTTCTTACCCCTTCACAGTGATCTTTCTATGTTGCAAGAGACGGTTAGCCGCTTAGGCTCTGTCGATCAGGTGAGCCTGATCTGTAACGAAGAACACCGGTTCCTTGCTGCAGAACAGATGCGTGTTTTAGATCAATCCTGCTCTATATTTCTTGAGCCTGTCGGGCGTAATACGGCACCGGCTATTGCATTGGCCGCGCTAAAAGCGGTTAGTCAAGGGCAGGGTGATGAGTGTCTGTTGGTTCTAGCGGCGGATCATGTGATTGAAAATGAAGTGGCTTTTCGTGATGCGATCGCCAAGGCTGAGCCTTTAGCGAAAGAAGGCTCACTGGTTACCTTTGGTATTGTGCCTACCCAGCCTGAAACGGGTTATGGGTATATAAAAGCCGATGTTAGTAATCCGATGTCCGAGGTCCGAAAAGGCGAAGGGCACATTACAGAAGCTTATTCGGTTGCAGAGTTTGTGGAGAAGCCTGATCAGGCAACGGCTGAGTCTTATTTGGCTGAAGGCGGTTATTACTGGAACAGCGGTATGTTTATGTTCTGTGCCGATCGCTATCTGGAAGAGTTGGGTAAGTTCCGTCCTGATATTCTTGCCGCGTGTGAAAAAGCGATGCAGGCGACGGTAGCGGATATGGATTTTGTTCGTGTTGATGCCGCTGCGTTTGAGGCTTGCCCGGATGAGTCTGTCGACTATGCAGTGATGGAAAAGACCGACCGTGCCGTTGTTCTGCCACTTGATGCCGGTTGGAGTGATGTGGGTAGCTGGGCAGCGTTGTGGGAAATAAAAGACAAAGACAGTCATGGTAATGTATTGGATGGCGATGTAATTGCCCATAACACACATGATTCGTTTGTTATGTCGTCTAATCGTTTAGTGACCACCTTGGGTGTGGATAACTTGATTATTGTGGATACCCCAGATGCTTTATTGGTGGCTGATAAGCGCAAAATTCAGGATGTTAAAGCGATTGTTGCTGAAATTAAGAACGCTAGTCGTAATGAAACCTTCCAGCATCGCGAAGTCTATCGTCCTTGGGGCAAATATGATTCGATCGATCTAGGTGACCGTTATCAGGTTAAGCGTATTACGGTAAAACCCGGTGCGCGTTTGTCTGTGCAGAAGCACCACCACCGTGCTGAGCACTGGATTGTGGTTAGTGGCACGGCCAATGTTACCAAAGGTAATGAGACCTTCTTGGTGACTGAAAACCAGTCGACCTATATTCCGTTAGGCGAGATCCATTGCTTGGAAAACCCTGGCATGGTTGAGTTGGAGTTGATTGAGATTCAATCGGGTTCTTATTTAGGTGAGGACGATATAGTACGGCTGGAAGATCAGTACGGAAGGGCTTAAAAGTCGAAGTTTGAGGTTTAAAAGCCGAAGTTCGAGGTTCGAACGCTGCGCTTGTCTGAGGTCCGAAAGAGCGTCATCTGCTTTACTCAGACTAGCGAAAGGTTCGGACGAACGAAGTGATCGAGCCCACTCGGGCTCGCGAAGCGTTCGGGCGAACGAAGTGATCGGGCCCACTCGGGTTAGCGAAGCGTTCGGACAAACGAAGAGATCGGATCTAGGACCCCTGTTTTTAAATCATCTGTTTCTGTTTAAGCAATTCGATGACTTTATCCGCCGCTTCTTCAGGCGTCATCTCTATTGTTTTCAAGTTAAGATCAGGCTGCTCTGGGGCTTCATAAGGTGAGTCAATACCCGTGAAGTTTTTCAGTTCTCCACGGCGTGCTTTCTTATAAAGGCCTTTAACATCACGATCTTCGGCGACTTCTAGCGGGGTGTTGATATAGACCTCCATAAACTCGCCTTTATCTAACATATCTCGAGCCATTTTTCTTTCGGCCTGGAAAGGGGAGATGAAAGAGGTCAGCACGATTAGCCCTGCATCGACCATCAGTTTAGCAACTTCGGCAATTCGACGGATGTTTTCAACCCGATCTTGATCGGTAAAGCCAAGGTCGTTGTTGAGACCATGACGGACATTGTCGCCATCTAGCAGGTAGGTATGGTGACCTAACGCGAGTAATTTTTGCTCGACCAAATCAGCGATGGTCGATTTACCGGAACCTGATAGGCCCGTTAGCCAGATGACACAAGGCTTTTGTGACTTGAGGGTAGAGCGCTCAGCTTTTTTCACTTCAGTATGTTGCACGGTGATATTCGTACTACGGCGAAGAGCAAAGTTGATCAGGCCTGCACCTACCGTATGGTTGGTCATCCTATCAATCAAGATGAAGCTACCCGTATCCCGGTTCGCTTTGTATGAGTCGAAAGCGATATCCTGATCGATACTGATATTACATTCGCCTATGCCGTTTAGTTCGAGCTTCTTAGCGGCCAAGTGTTCCATCGTGTTAACGTTGACCTGGTGCTTGAGATCTGTAATGGAAACGATAGCGGTTTTTGTACCAATTTGTATTTGGTAAGTTCGTCCAGGCATTAAGGGGTCATCGTGCATCCAGATTATCGTGCACTCGAATTGTTTACCGATAGACGCGGGTTCTGCTGCTGAGGTGATCATGTCTCCACGGGAGATATCGATCTCATCGTTCAGTGTCAGTGTGACTGATTGCCCCGCTACGGCCTGTGGTAGGTCGCCATCATAGGTTGAGATAGTGGCGATACTGCTCTCTTTACCTGAGGGAAGTGCGCGTATCCGATCACCTGGTTTAATCACGCCACTTGCAATTTGCCCGGCAAAGCCTCGAAAGTCTAGGTTGGGTCGGTTAACCCATTGAACCGCCATGCGCATAGGTTTTTTTTGCATTAGTTCATCGTCAACCGGTACGGTTTCCAAATACCCCATTAGGGTAGTTCCGTGATACCACGTCATGTTGCTGCTTGGTTCGTTAATATTGTCACCAGCCAATGCAGACATTGGGATGAAGGTAATCTGTTTGATGCCAATCTGCTCAGCAAATTCAAGATAGTCTTCTTTTATCTGGTTGTAAGTTTTCTCGGAATAATCGACCAGATCCATCTTGTTGATAGCAACCATGATGTTTGGAATGCCAATCAGAGAGGCGAGATAACTATGACGGCGTGTCTGGGTTAGGATACCGCGGCGAGCATCAACCATCAGGATCGCAACGTCAGCGGTGGATGCGCCCGTAACCATGTTGCGGGTGTATTGTTCATGCCCCGGTGTATCAGCAACAATAAACTTACGCTTATCAGTAGAGAAGAACCGGTACGCGACATCAATGGTGATGCCCTGTTCACGCTCGGCGGCTAAGCCATCAACCAGTAGAGCGAAGTCAATATTATCGCCTTGGGTGCCAAATTTTTTCGATTCCGCTTTAACCGCTGCTAATTGGTCTTCAAATAATAGTTTCGCTTCAAATAGTAGACGTCCGATTAGTGTGCTTTTACCGTCGTCAACGCTACCGCAGGTAATAAAACGCAGCAGGCTTTTTTGTTCGTGATCTTTCAGGTATTGGACGATATCGTCGGATATCATGTCTGATGAATGTGCCATTAGAAGTAACCCTCCTGTTTTTTCTTCTCCATGGATGCAGCGCTATCGTGATCGATCATGCGTCCCTGACGTTCAGATGTTTTGGTCAGCAGCATCTCTTGAATGATGGCGGGTAGTGTGTCTGCGTTTGACTCTATGGCGCCGGTGAGTGGGTAGCAGCCGAGCGTTCTGAAACGCACACTTTTCATCATAGGTACTTCGTTTGGTTGTAATGGCATACGCTCATCATCAACCATAATAAGTGTACCGTTACGCTCAACCACTGGGCGTTCAGCTGACAGATAGAGTGGCACAATTGGGATTTCTTCCAAGTAGATATACTGCCAGATATCCAGTTCTGTCCAGTTTGATAGTGGGAATACCCGAATGGATTCGCCTGCGTGTTTATTGGCGTTGTAGTTTTTCCACAGTTCAGGACGTTGGTTTTTTGGGTCCCAGCGGTGATCGGCGGTGCGGAAAGAGAAGATTCGTTCCTTAGCGCGAGATTTCTCTTCGTCACGGCGTGCGCCACCGAAGGCAACATCAAATTTGAATTTATTCAGCGCCTGTTTTAGGCCTTCTGTCTTCATGATATCGGTATGTAGCGCTGACCCATGGGTGAATGGGTTGATGCCTTTCTCGACCCCTTCTGGGTTCATATAGGTGATCAACTCGACACCGAGATTTTTTACCAGTTCATCTCTGAAGGTATACATCTCGCGGAATTTCCAGCCAGTATCAACATGTAACAGCGGAAATGGCGGTTTAGACGGGTGAAACGCTTTCATCGCCAGATGAAGCATCACGGCACTGTCTTTACCGATGGAGTAAAGCATGACCGGGTTATCTGCTTTGGAAACGACTTCGCGCATTATTTGAATGCTTTCCGCTTCCAGTCTCTGTAGGTGTGTTAATGCCATCGTGTTCCTCACATATGACGAAGAGCGTTTTTTCTCAGCCTGTGAGTTGTTTGAGATTGCAGGCTCGGCTTTTTTGGATGTTTTATAGGTTAACAATGTTACGCGGGACTGATTTTTTAGCCATTGTTGAATATCACTAAAATTGTCTAGTGGAACGCTATGGAACGATAGTATTAGGTCTGATGTGACCTGAGTACTGAGGCGTTTTAGGAAACTGAGAATGCTGGAACTATTAGGTTTACTCTGAGTTGCTAGCCAGTAAAGCTTACCTCTGAAATCTTGAGCGTAGATAAAATAGCCGCTCAATCCCGCTGCTTTCTGTTCTGGAGAAAGAGACAGTGTACCAATGCCACCCTTTAATACTTTGGGGGTTCTGGGTTTGGTTTTTGGGGTTGTGTTTTGAATCGTTTGTTGATGGGGTGTATCCGCGCTACCCTCCGTTTTTGAGTTGCTGGTATTCGTTATCTGATGACTGGGCTGACGATTATCATTCTTAAATTCAGGATGATATAAACTGAGCCAGGCTTGCGCTGAGTTAGTCCTGTCCGTGACTGGAGCGGAGATTCCCCATGCCTTCAGGTAGCGACTGACGGTTTTTGCTGAAATAGGTTGCTGTTGCTGACTAAACCAAGCTTGAACGGCCTGACTATCCCAAAGATGATTATTCTCTGGTGAGTTGGTTAGCATGAATTGAAGACATTCATCAGGAGAGCCTGACCCGGACGGTAAAATGACCTTGCGTCGTCCTCGCTTACCGGTATTCACTGCTTCCCATCCACCTTCTGTAAAACATTTATAGGCAGATATAATGGTGGGGTTTGACAAGCCTGTTTTCTGTTTAATAGAGGCAAGGGTTTCTCCGCTAAGACGCAGCTGTACGGCTTTTTTTCTAAGCTTATTGAGTGCTAGCGGAGAAAGCTTCTTGCCCGACATTATTTATATTCCTTAGGTAGAATTGAGATCATACAAAATTGACGGTATGCTGACAAATATAGTTTGTTAAACATTAGATGTCTTGATTTTTATTTGTCGATTTTTGTTATTGTTTATATTGGTCACTTTGCTTTATTACGTTGACACTCACTTAACGAACACAAGTAATCGGATTATGGATTTTTCAGCGGGATTAACATTCACTCTTCTTGTGTTGGTACTTTTGTTACTAGTCTTTAGCCGTATAGCGGCGGATATGGTTTTAATGGCTGCTATGGGGGTGTTGATTATAGCCAAGGTACTGACGCCTGCTGAGGCATTAGTGGGTTTCTCTAACCCTGGTGTAATCACTATCGCGGCTTTCTATGTCATTGCTGCTGGGCTAAAAGAAACCGGTGCGGTGCGCTGGATTGGACAGTTGTTACTGGGGTTGCCTGAACGTGAGAGGCAGTCGTTGTTGCGTGTTATTGTGCCATCATCAGTATTAAGTGCATTCATGAATAATACAGCCGTTGTTGCTATGTTTATGCCTGCAGTACAAGACTGGGCTCGGCGCATTAACATTCCGGTATCCAAGTTGTTGTTACCATTAAGTTATGCCGCCATTCTTGGAGGGACCTGTACGCTTATTGGTACCAGTACTAACCTCGTTGTCGATGGTTTGTTGCAAGCTGAAACGGGTTTAATGTTAGGGATGTTTGATTTGGCTTGGGTTGGAGTGCCGGTACTTCTTATTGCTGGAGGGCTCATCATCCTATTGGCTCCTTTGCTATTACCAGACCGTAAGGGGCTTGTTGAGCAGCTTGAAACGGCTAGAGAGTATGTCGTCGAATTGGTTGTTAGTCCTTTTGGTCCTATCGTCGGTAAGACGATTACGCAAGCGGGTTTAAGGCAGCTGACTTACGGCTATCTTGTTGATATTAGAAGGCGAGGTTTACTGTTAACGGCGGTTTCTCCCGATGTGGTGCTGGAGGCCGATGATGTGCTGGTTTTTATCGGCGCCCCTGAAAGTGCTCATGAGTTGCGTGGGATTCGAGGCCTTGTGCCACAACATGGTGATTTTGAAACGTTGGATATCGCCATTCAAGAACGGTGTCTGGTCGAAGCGGTTATAGGGCCCGAGTTTTTTGGCCTTGGACAAACGATTAGAGAATCACGCTTTAGGGGGCGTTTTCGGGCGGCTATTTTATCGGTGTGTCGCCAAGGGCAGCGGCTAGACGGTAAGATTGGTGACGTTCGTTTACAGGTGGGTGATACTCTGTTGATGGAGGCTAGCGATGACTTCGTGAGTCAGTATCGTTCGCGTAGAGATTTTCTGTTAGTCAGTGCTTTGAACGAATCGACGCCGCCCGATTTTGCTAAGGCTCCCTTTGCTATCGGCACATTATTGATGATGGTGTTGGTTAGCGCGGTGGGCTTACTTTCAATTTTAGAAGCATCTATTTTAGCCGCAGGCGTCATGCTGGCAAGTCGCTGTGTGTCGGTATCGCGAGCACGCCGCAACGTTGACCTTTCTGTATTGATTGTTATCGCTTCATCATTTGCTCTCGGCGCGGCCATGGTAAAAACCGGTAATGCCCGCATGATTGCAGAGGGATTGTTGTTTTTTGATGGGGTTACACCTTGGCAAGCACTGATATTGATGTATTTGATCACAGTTTTGTTCACTGAGTTGATTACTAATAATGCAGCGGCGGTATTGATGTTCCCAGTGGCAATGGCATTAGCGAATCAACTGGGGGTAAATTATATGCCCTTTGTGGTGGCGGTGATGTTTGCCGCGTCCGCCAGTTTTATAACCCCGCTGGGTTATCAAACTAACCTGATGGTATACGGCCCAGGAGGATACCAATTTACCGATTACGCGCGCTTGGGTATACCGTTGAGTATCACGGTGGCGGTGGTGTCATTGACGTTGATACCTCAGGTTTGGCCATTTTAAAGTGAAGTCTTAGTTTTAATTATTATTTGACAGCTTAACCATTTTTTAAAAGGCGGATGCTATGTTTAACAATCAGGATATTATCGCTCTAGCCAAACAAGCGGGTACTGCTATTATGGGAATCTATCAGCGGGATTTTGAAATTACTGAAAAGGCTGATGCTAGCCCGCTGACTGAAGCTGATCTAGCCTCTCATCATTGTATTGTTGATGGTTTGAAACAACTGACCCCTGAGATTCCTGTTTTATCTGAGGAGTCGGATGTTGATGAGCATCAGGATCGTATGTCGTGGCAGACTTATTGGTTGATCGATCCGTTGGATGGCACCAAAGAGTTTATTAAGAAAAATGGTGAGTTCACGGTTAATATTGCTTTGATTGATAAAGGTGTGGCTGTTTTTGGCGTGGTTTACGCGCCTGCACTCGGCGTTACCTATTGGGGTGATGCCGAGGGTGCATTTAAAGAGGAGAGCGGCCAAGTAGCACCGATTACCGTGTCTAGCCTTCCTGACGAGGGAAGCGTTTGGCGTGTCGTGGGTAGCCGTTCGCATCAGAGTGATGAATTTAAAGCCTTTGTTAAAGGGCTGTCAGAGACCGAAGTGGTATCGATGGGCAGTTCGTTGAAGCTGTGTTTAGTGGCTGAGGGTGCTGCTGATCTGTATCCGCGTTTGGGGTTGACCAGTGAGTGGGATACCGCCGCAGCCCATGCGGTTGTGACTGCCGCGGGAGGTAAGGTACTGCAATACCCAGAATTGACACCGTTGTTATACAATACCCGACCAGAAACCCTGTTGAATCCTTTTTTTATTGTCTGCGCAGACCGTTCTGATAAGTGGGCGTAAATTAATTATTCCGGTGCAGGAGCCGCCTCTGGCGGCGATATTTTTTATTCAGATGTATCGCCTCGAGACGAGGGCTCCCACATGAGTGTGGTTTTGTTGTAGGAGCGGCCTCTGGCGGCGATGTCGCTTGTTGAGGTTTATCGCCCCGAGACGGGGCTTCTACAAGAGCGGTTGTTGTTTTGATGTAGGAGCGGCCTCTGGCGGCGATGTTGCTTGTTGAGGTTTATCGCCCCGAGACGGGGCTCCTACAAGAGCGGTTGTCGTTTTGATGTAGGAGTTGCCTCTGGTGGCGATGGCTTTGATTGGATTTATCTCCTCGAGACGAGGGCTCTTACATGAGTGTGGTTTCGTTGTAATAAGTTGCCTCTGGCAGCGAAAATATTTTAGAAGGGGTGTTGTATGGCAATTTTGGTAACAGGTGGGGCAGGATATATTGGCTCTCATACGGTGGTTATGCTGCTTAATGCTGGCTATGAAGTCGTCGTTTATGACAACCTGTGTAATAGCCATCCGGAAGTGTTTAACCGGGTTGAAACCATAACCGGCAAGCGTCCAGCGTTTGTTGAAGGAGATATCCGTGATCGTGCAACGCTTGATGCGTTATTTGCTGATTATACGATTGAATCCGTTATTCATTTTGCGGGTTTGAAAGCGGTGGGTGAGTCGGTAGAAAAACCGCTGCTTTATTATAAGAACAATGTTGAGGGATCGCTTACGTTGTTCGACGTTATGGCTGATCATGGCTGTAAGCGTATTGTCTTTAGCTCATCGGCTACGGTGTATGGTGATCCCGCTAGTGTTCCTATTCGTGAGAATTTTCCGACTTCAGCGACGAACCCCTATGGCCAATCAAAATTAATGATTGAGACCGTTCTCAATGATTTAGCGACGTCTGATGCGCAGTGGAAAATTTCGTTGTTGCGCTATTTCAATCCTGTAGGTGCCCATGAAAGCGGTCTGATTGGTGAAGACCCACAGGGTATTCCTAATAATTTAATGCCATTTGTTGCTCAAGTAGCCGTTAAAAAACGGGAAAAACTTAGTGTGTTTGGCGGAGACTATCCGACTATCGATGGCACCGGGGTGCGTGACTATATCCACGTAGAAGACCTTGCTGCGGGCCATTTGTGCGCGCTTAATGCTTTGACGAGTAAGCATGGTTGTAAGGCTTATAATCTTGGCACGGGTAACGGTTATTCCGTTTTACAAGTGGTGAATGCATTTGCAGAAGCTTCTGCTAGGGATATACCGTATCAAATCGTTGAGCGTAGGTCTGGGGATATTGCTGAGTGTTATGCGGATCCTGAGTTTAGTGAAAAGGCGCTCGGTTGGAAGGCTAAATATGATTTACAGCGTATGGTGGAAGATCACTGGCGTTGGCAATCAAAGAACCCGGATGGATATAGGTAACCATATTCCTACAAGAGCGGTTGCTGTTTTGATGTAGGAGCTGCCTCTGGCGGCGATGTTGCTTGTTGAGGTTTATCGCCCCGAGACGAGGCTCCTACAAGAGCGGTTGTCGTTTTGATGTAGGAGATACCTCTGGCGGCGATGTTGCTGTTGAGATTTATCGCCCCGAGACGGGGCTCCTACAAGAGGGGTTGTCGTTTTGATGTAGGAGATACCTCTGGCGGCGATGTTGCTTGTTGAGGTTTATGGCCTCGAGACGGGGCTCCTACAAGAGCAGTTGCTGTTTTGATGTAGGAGCTGCCTCTGGCGGCGATGTTGCTTGTTGAAGTTTATCGCCCGGAGACGGGACTCCTACAAGAGCGGTTGCTGTTGAGGTTTATCACCTCGAGAAGGGGGATCCTACAGAATGGCTGCTGTTAGTGTATCGGTCGGTAACAGGGCTTTATTGCAATATATTGCTTTTAAACCATCCCCATATACCTAATGAAAAATGTGGGAAGATATCTATGCCCATTGCTGATTTGATTAGATATAGAACCAGCAGTCCTAATAGTGTTGAAAGGGTTAAGAATATCAACAAAAAGAGTGCTTGAACAAAAGCCGCTGTTTTTTGCTCTGCTCGGCTGAGTTCCCGTTTATTTCGTCCGATTAGGATGACAAAATAGTAACGCCAGCTCCATACTTTGAGTGTGCCGCGAATATCAACGGGATGCTGTCCCCATTTACGTGCCCCAAAGGCTATTTTAAGTGCCGAAAGCTGCTCTTGAGAAAAGCTCTCTCTGAGTTCTTCAGGTAGGCGTTTAAGTAGACCTTGCTCAAACCAGTCACTATTTTGTAGTTGTTTCATTATTTGTTCAGAATTCATTGTTGCTATCGGAAGTTGTTACTAGGCGATCTAGCTTTAACTTCCAATAGCTATTTTTCTATTGACGAATTATCCCCGCAATAATGTGAGAAGCTCGTCTGTTTTCGCTTTCATCAGGGCTTGGTCACCGCGGGTTTCGACATTCAAACGGACGACTGGCTCAGTATTGGATGAGCGCAGGTTGAAACGCCAGTTACCCATATCGAGGCTGATCCCGTCGGTATAATCGATGGCGACAGCGTTGTCTTTATAGCTCGCTAGCACCCGTTCAATAGCCGCTTTAGGGTCGTCTAACTTACTATTGATCTCACCAGGGGATGGATATTTAGTAATACGGTCGTCAACGAGTTGAGACAGTGTCTGGCCTTTTTTGCTAATCAGTTCGGCAACCAATAACCAAGGTACCATTCCGCTATCGCAATAGAAGAAATCACGGAAGTAGTGGTGGGCGCTCATTTCGCCGCCATAAACCGCATCTTCTTCACGCATACGTTCTTTAATAAAGGCATGTCCGGTTTTGCTCTGAATCGCTCGGCCTTGGCTTGATTCGACAATATCCAGGGTATTCCAGGTTAGGCGAGGATCGTGGATGATCGCAGCGCCGGGGTTTTTGGCCAAGAACGCTTCTGCTAGCAATCCAACGATGTAGTAGCCTTCAATAAAGCGGCCATTTTCATCAAACAGGAAGCAGCGATCGAAGTCGCCATCCCAAGCAATGCCCATATCTGCTTTGTGTTCTAATACGGCGGCGATGGTATCGGCACGATTCTCTTCCAGAATGGGATTCGGGATGCCATTGGGGAAAGTACCATCAGGCTGGTGGTGTATTTTGATAAACTCGACCGGTACTGAAGTCGCTTTAAATTGGGTTTCTAACGCATCGATGACATGTCCCGCGACCCCGTTACCCGCATTGACGACTAGTTTCAGCGGCTTAAGGTCTTGCAGGTCAATATACCCCTCTAAGTGTTCAACATAGGCTGCCAACGTATCGACCTGTGTATAGCTACCGCGATTGGCTTCATTAGGTGCTTTGAAGTTGTTTTCGCGGGCCATCTGTTCGATATCATTGAGTCCGGTGTCACCACTGATGGGGCGTGAGCCTTTACGAACCAGTTTCATGCCATTGTAATCTTCTGGATTATGACTGGCTGTGACAACGATACCTCCGTCGGTATCAAGATGAGAAGTAGCGAAATAGATCTCTTCAGTGCCGCATAGACCAATATCCAGAACATCGACACCGGAATCTCTCAGGCCATTAGTTAACGCCTGTTTGAGTGACTCTGTGGACAGGCGCATATCACCGCCTACCACGACGGTTTTGGGCTTTAAAAACTCAGCATAGGCACGGCCAATGCGGTAAGTAATGTCTTCATCCAGCTGAGTGCCAAGCTGACCGCGGATATCGTAGGCTTTAAAACAGGCTAATTTGCTCATTAGGGTTTCTCTGAAGGGTTAAAATTTGAAGCGTTGGAAAAAAAGTATTGGCCGATTCGCCAAATAAACCAAGGCATAAAAATAATGGCGATGCCTGTTAGGTTGGCATACATGTCATACAGTGAAAAATGCCGATGCGCTAGCAGCCATTGCTGGATAAATTCAGCACTACAGGCGAGTACGAGTAGGCAGATAATAAACAGGGGCACAAAGCGGCGTGAAACGGCCCAGAGGCCAGCGAAGGTCATTGTGGCAAAGCCTACTAAATGACCAAACTTATCCGACTGATTGAATAGTTGAGGTGGCGGTGTTTGGCGAAATAAGCCATACAGCAATGCGGCGGCGCATAGGCAGAAAATAGTTTTTCTAAGCATTATCGGCCTATACCAATATAGGTGAAACCGTATAGTTCTAGGGCGGCTTTATCGAAGATATTACGTCCATCTATGATGAGTGGTTGACGCATTGATTGAAGCAGTTGTTCATAATCTGGTGACCAGTATTCCGGCCATTCAGTGACGAGCAGTAGGGCATCCACTGCTTGAGTCGCCTCATAGGCATCCTCACAGACGCTGATGAGGGGTTCTGCGGCATAGTGTTTCTGTAGATTGCCTAATGCTTCAGGATCATGCACTTTAACATGCACACCCTGTGCTAATAATGCATCAATTATTTTTAGGCTAGGGGCATTATCAATATTGGCAGTCCCCGGTTTGAATGAGGCGCCCCATATGGCAACGGTTTTATCGGCAAGATCGCATTGGTAATGTTGCCAGAGCTTTTTAAAGAGCAGTTCTTTTTGAATTTCATTCTCAGAGATAACGGTCTTTAACAGCGAGTTTTGTCCGCGTTTTTCAAAAATATCGGAAAAGCGGGCGATATTCTGGTTGAAATTCTGCCCACCAAAGCCACAACCTGGATCTAAGTAGTGGCTGCCAACCCGAGGGTCGGTTCCCATGCCTTCGCGAATAATATCAATATCCACGCCCATCTGATCTGCAAGGTTGGCCAGCTCATTGATGTAACCTATACGAATGGCTAGCATGCCGGTGATCGCTAGCTTGGCGAATTCGGCCTCCTGGCTAGTCATGAGCAATAGATGACTAATATTTTGCAGGAAGGGGCGAATCAGTGACCGGGTCATGGTTGTCGCCCAGTCATTCTGGCTGCCAATCGTAATACGTTTAGGTTGGCTGAACCCTTGAAGTGCCTTGCCTTCCTGGAGGTTGTTGGGGATATAAACAACCACCTGGTTAGCGCTTTCATTGAGGTGGCATTGCAGCTTATCCGTTGCTCCCACACCGAAATTACACTGGTTTATGATCAGCAGATTTTCGGGGACAGCGCTGGCTAGGTTTTGAATAATTTGTTCGGCGGTTGCAAACTCATTGTGCTCGAGTGCTAACCAGTGAATATTAATTTTATCATCGCTTGAACTTGTCCGTTGGAGTCGACCGGCTTGCATTTGTAGCTCAATCTGATCTAGCAACCCGGGTTCATCACGTAGGGCGGAGATATCGTGTAGGGCTTTATGCAGTTGCGTATCTGGCCCTTCGATGCGTACATGGTTGCCCGCTCTCGCTAAACAGGCGGCGGCTACCCAAGCCGTTAGATCAGCTCCATACACTTTTACATTCATGAATTAGCCTCCTGACGCTGTTGCTGGACAAAACGGATCAAGCCTTGGGTAGAGCTATCGGTGTTAGTCGATGAGGTGTCAGCGAGCTGATCCAGCAAGGATGTTGCTACCTGTTTACCCAATTCTACACCCCATTGGTCGAAGGGATTAATCTCCCAGATCACCGATTGGACATAGACTTTATGTTCGTACATAGCGATCAGGGCGCCAAAACTTTCTGGGGTCAATTCATCGATCATTAGCGTCGTGCTAGGTTGGTTACCTCGATAACGCTTATGGGAAGGTGCGTTATCAGCATTATCCAACACACTGTCACCCAAGGCCAATAAGCGCGATTGAGCGAGGCAGTTTGCCAGCGCTAATTGATGTTGCGCTCGCAGCTCTTCACCGTACTCCTGATAACGCAGTGCCGGCGCGATAAAATCACACATGACCGATTCAGTGCCCTGGTGCAGCAGTTGGTAAAACGCATGTTGTGCGTTCGGGCCGACTTCACCCCACAGAATAGGGCAGGTTGAATAATCAAATTGATCGCCATTCAAGGTAACACTTTTGCCGTTACTCTCCATCTCTAACTGTTCAAGATAGGCTGGCAGGTGTTGCAAACGGCCATCATAGGGTAGTACCGCATGGGCGTGGATATTCAGGAAGTTAATATTCCAGACACCGATCATCGCCAGTAATACCGGTAAATTTTCAGTTAGAGGTGCGGTGCGAAAGTGGGTGTCCATCTCGTGGGCGCCCGCGAGCATTTTCCGGAAATTACTATTACCTGTGTGCAACGCAATGGCCATGCCGATTGCGGACCACATGGAATAGCGGCCCCCAGTCCAGTCCCAGAAGTGTAGTTGGTTCTTTTCGGGAATGCCCCATTCAGTCGCTTTCGCTGGGCTGGCGGTAATGCCGATAAAGTGATGTTGGCTGATCAGTTCGACGGGTAAGCCGCTAGCATTGACTAACCACTCTCGTGCTGTATTAGAGTTTGCCAATGTATCGATGGTCGAGAATGACTTGGAGGATACGATAAATAGCGTCGATGCCGGGTCGATTCGGCTGAGTAGTCTGGCCAGTTGGCTACCATCCATTGATGAAACAAAATGGATATCAATATCGCGGATTTCATCGGCGGAAAACATATTTAATGCGCGACAGGCCATCAACGGCCCAAGATCGGAGCCGCCCACACCGATATTCACAACGTTTTTGATCGGGCCGCCATCATAACCACGCCATTGGCCATTGTGAATCTGTTCAACCAACGTTTCCATCCGTTCTAATGAACAGTGGATCTCTTTGGAGATATCGGTATCACCTAAGAACAGCGGCATCTCTTTTGGCTGACGTAGTGCGGTATGCAGTGCGGGCCGATTCTCCGATGGATTAACATGTTCGCCACTGAACAGCGCTTCAATTTTTTGCGGCAGCTGTTGCTGTTGCGCTAATGTGATCAGCCGTTCCAGAGTGCCTTCTGTGATTCGTTGCTTCGAAAAGTCAGCCAGGCAGTGGGCGGCACTGAAGCTGAGCTTTTCAAAGCGCTTATCATCATCGGCAAACATCTCTTTGAGGTGTTTAGTGCGCAGCTCTTCGGCATGGAGGCTCAGAGCAGCCCACGCTGGGGATTGATCAACGGTCATAAATATCAGCCTTGTTGCGCGAGAAACAGTTTAAACCCTTCAGCGGTATCCGGATGCTGCAGACCATAAGCGACATTCGCCTGTAAGAAGCCCAGTTTATTGCCGCAATCGTAGGTTTTTCCGGTCATTCGATAAGCTTCAACCGTTTGTTCCCGAAGCAGTTCATCCAGTGCATCGGTGAGCTGTATTTCATTTCCAGCTCCAGGTTTAGTGTCGGCTAGCAGAGCCATCACGCGCGCGGGTAATACATAGCGGCCGACAACAGCTAGATCGGAAGGCGCTTCGTCAACATTGGGTTTTTCAACCATACCTTTGATGGGTGTAGACTCACCTGCCGCGGGTTTTACACCATGACAGTCAGTAATGCCGTAAAGCTGTACTTGGTTTTGGGGCACGGATTCGACCATGATCTGAGCTGCGTTATGCTGCTCGAACGCCCGCACCATTTTTTGCAGATCATTTTCATTCTGCTGATAATTATTAACCAAGACATCCGGAAGAATGACCACAAATGGTTCATTATTGACGACCTCTGCAGCACAGTGAACCGCGTGACCTAAGCCTTTAGCTTCAGGTTGTCTGACCGAAACGATGGTGACATCCTTTGGAATGATATTGCGTACGGAGTCAAGAATGGCGGTTTTGTTTTTGAGTTCAAGCTGATGCTCTAGCTCATAGTGAGAATCGAAGTGATCTTCGATGGCTGATTTTCCGCTGCGGGTGACCAATATAATCTCTTTGATACCAGCCTTAACGGCTTCTTCCACAACATGCTGGATCACCGGTTTATCAACAACGGGGAGCATCTCTTTAGGAATTGCTTTACTGGCGGGAAGTACTCGGGTTCCTAAACCCGCTACAGGGATTACTGCTTTGCGTACGGTCGTCATCGTATTCCTTTCCTTTGAAGCGTTTGTGTTGGTCGTTATCAGAAACCACACAGTTGTTTTTGGTATCGGTCTCTTCGAATGCTAGCACAGACTAAAGAGCGTTTATTATATCGGTTTATAATGATTTTCATATGTTTCATATTACGGCGAATACCTCGCTGAATATTTTCTACAATGAGCTGCTTATCTTGTTTGTTAAGTGTTGACCAGCCGAGTAAACCGGCCTCCGTTAACGCTAGGTTGACGCCATTCTCCCATGGACCATGGCTGGCTGATAGCTTGAGCATCTGTCGATATTCTTGATCAAACTCGCCCAACATTGCTTTCATCAGTGCGATGTTGGCTTGGCTGTAGGGCCATTGCCTTCGTAGTGTGTTGGCGTGACGAAAGCTTTCTAAGGCATTACGTAAGGCTGTTGTTTTTAAAAGGTTGTTTTCGGAGATAAGGGCTTCGTAATGAAATAATCGGCCTTGGTAATCGTAGAGTTCCGGGTCTTGATTCCAGTGGATGCTAGACTGAATGGCTACATGGGTTTTGGACAGCTCTTCACGTGATGGTAGCCGGCTGTCCGATTGCCACCGTTGAATATCATATCTGACAGGGTAGGCGTTGAGGTCACTGATGCCCCATTTTACGGCAGGAAAACAAAAGCCAAGGAGCACGAGTGCAGGAATGAGTGTGAGTTTGCGCTTAAACGGCGTTTTCAACGTGACCGTCCCGTAATGACTGCCGGATTATCAATCACGAGCTTATCAGCCTCTTGTTTACCTATCAGCTCAATGGCTGCTTTATGGCCTTTACTGAGTATTGGTGGACGATGATTACTATTATGAGCATCTGTCGCTAGAATCGTCGTCCAGCCTTGTTGCATAATATATTGAGCGCATTGTTGTGCTTGTTTACCAAACTCGCCTGTTACGGACATTGCGGTGAGCTGAATAAGGCAGCCCTCTTCAATAAAGGGCGTTAGTTTGTTTGGTGACTGCATGATTTCTTTGTTCCGCTCTGGGTGAGCAATCATAGGCAGAATGTGTTGTGCTTTTAACCATTTGATGAGTTTGTCGCTGCCGGGAAGTATATGGCTATGAGGAAGCTCAAGTAGTAAGACTTTTTGCCCCTGCCATTCACCTAAAAAGGGTATTTTGCCGGCGGGTATCATGCCTATCATCTCGGCGGAGATACGTAGCTCCGCTCCCATGCTCATGGTCAGAGGAATCGAGTACTCAATTAAGGCGGATTGTAATCGGTGTAATACCGGCTCTATAGTTGCTACTTGATTTTCATACCGTCCGGGATGTATATGAGGGGTCACAACCATGTGAGTGATACCGTCGTTGGCCGCAATACGGGCCAACTCTAGAGACTCTTCTAAGGTTGAAGGCCCATCATCGATACCGGGCAATAAATGGTTATGTAGATCGATCATCAGGTGGCGCTTTGTGTCTTATTAGCTTGGCTTGTTTCATCGACATAACCGTAAGTGTCGTAATAACCATGATAATCGTTGCCGTAGTATTTGGCGGCTTTCTTAATATCGACTTGGTTAAGCACAACGCCGATGACCGGTGCATTAACTTCTTTTAGGCGTCTTAGTCCTGCCTTAACCTGATTATGGTTTGTCGAATCAGATTTAACTACAAAGATCATGGCGCCAACGTGTTGAGAGAGTACTAATGAGTCGCTTACCGCTTGTACGGGGGCGGTATCAATCACGATTCGGTCATAATGGGACTCGAGTGTCTCCAATACTTTAGCGAAGCGTTTTGATGCAAGCAGGTCTAACGGGTTGGGGGGAATCGTGCCTGCGGTCATGACATCTATATTATTGGTGTCAGCTCGGTGAATGCATGCGTCTAGCGGTGAAGTTCCTGCCACAAGATTTGAAAGTCCAGTTGATTTGCCGGAAAGACCAAAGGCTTTGGCAATCGAGGGTCTGCGCATATCGGCATCAATCAGCAATACTTTCTCCATTTGCCCGATTGAAGTTGCTAAGTTGATTGCGAGTGACGTCTTCCCTTCACCTGGAATCGATGAAGTACAGCACAATATTTTATGCGGATTGTCCAATGCCGATAACACGACGCCGGTTCTGATGGTTCGCACTGATTCCGCATAGGCGGACTTAGGATCATCGGTATAGGCTTGGTAGCTTTGATTATCAGCACCTTTTCGTTTAGGCAGAAGAGGTAGTAGGCCGAGCATGGTTGAGTGAAGTTTATTCTCTACATCAGCAGCGGTTTTTATAGTGTTATTCAGCGCTTCCATTAAAAAGGCCAGGACGATGCCGAACATCATGCTGGCGACAAAGGATAGTGCAATGATTAGCTTTTTCTTTGGTTTCGCTGGTTTCGTGGGAGCCACGGCTGGGTCGCTTATCCGGGCGTTAGCTGTTTGCAAGTCGCCAGTGGCATTGGTTTCGTTGAGTCGATTGAAGAATGTGTCATAGAGTTGACGGTTTGACTCCGCTTCCTTCTCAAGCGACTTTAGGTTGTGATCCTTGTTGTTGATGCTTTGCAGGCTTTGTTTGGCTTTTTCTTGGTCTGCTTTCAGTGAACGTTCGTTAGTCAATGCAATGCGATAGTCGTTTTCAATGCTGCGAACTATTTTTTTGATCTGGTTATAAAGTGAATTTCTAACATCAGAGAGCTCTGACTCTACTGCTTGCATCTGTGGGTGCTTAGCGCCGTAACGTTTCGCCAAATCAGCTTTTTTAAGTGCGGTCTGTAGTTCTGCCAATTTTAAATCACGTATCAATGGGTGGTTTAGAATAGCAGGTAGGTTCTCGTAGGCTTCTAAATTGTTGGCCGGCACCGCTTTTATTTGTCGATAGAGGCTTTCGGCTTCTAGCCTTTTTCTTCGAGCATCAACTAGACGACTGGATATCAGAGAGAGTTCATTATTGGCAATTTCAGCACCACCATCGCTGCCCACAATTTGCTCTTGGTTACGGTACTCTTGCAATTTGGCTTCTGATTTATTGACTTGTTCGCGCAGGCCGCTTAGACGTTCCATTAGCCATTCGGAAGCTTTATAGGTCAGTTGCATTCGCGCATCAAGATTGTTTTCAATATAGGCATCGCCCACCGCATTAGCGACTTGAGCGGCAAGGATTCGGTCGTTGGCTTCAAAGGTGATGTTCACTAGTTGCGTTTTTCTAACAGGTGAAATGGTGAGTCTGCTGATGAAACTATCAGTTAGCTGTTGTTGCCGTGCTTTAGCCTCTTCCTCTGGAGACATGGTTTGTTGAGGTAGTTCGACAGGCAGGAGTTCACGCCAATTAAACGATAGGGCTGATGGCTGTTGATTAAATTCAGGATGAGTCGCTAAGTTAAGCTTGTCGATGACTCTTTCCGCCAGTTGTCGGGATTTTAGTATTTCGAACTGAGTGAGATAGTATTCGTTATTATTGGTATCGAGGCCATAAACTTCTTCGATAGAGACGACGTTCGCTTGTTTGGCTTCTATTAATAGTGTCGCGGTAGCTCTATAAACAGGTTTCATCGAAAAGACGACGAGGGTAGTTAGTATCGAGATGATAATAGCGAACCCAAGAATGCCCCACTTGTTTCGATTGATAGTCATCCAGTATTGACGCAGATCTATTACTTCATCCTGCATCGGTTGTGAAAATCTATCCTGTGACATAGTCGTTTCCATACTTAAATTACTCTGCTGCGTGATGGCAGGGGTTAAAAATCAAAGGGCATTGAGCTGATTGCTTAATAACGCTGTTAAAAGAAGCTTTGTTCAATGGTGATTATGTCACCGGGAGATACTTGCTGACTCAATTCAACCATGGTTGGCTCACCGGTGTTGCCATCATGTTGGATAAATATCTTGGATTTCGATGCTCGCTCAGTGAATCCGCCAGCAATTGCCACGGCTTTTTGCAGTGTCAGCCCCGGTTGAAATGGGTAGCTGCCAGGTTTTTTTACTTCGCCGTTGATAAAGAACTCCCTGTATTCTAAAACCATGACATTTACGTTCGGGTTTAATAGATAGCCGTCGGCGAGGCCGGATGCGATTTTCTCACTTAGCTGACTAGTGGTTAAGTCGAGTACTTCGAGTTCGCCTAGGAAAGGGTAAGAGATAGTCCCTGCATCACTTAATCGAGTCTCTAGGCTTAGCTCTTCCTCCCCAAAGACTGTAATTTTGACCATGTCACCTGAGCCCAACTGATAATCTGAAAACTGCGTGTCGTCAGCGGCATAAATCAAGAGTGGGGTGGCAAATAAAATAACGCATATTGCCCTAAGCGAGAGTTTTAGATATTTAGCTAAATGCTGCATTAGTTAGTCTCAAAAGTACGGATGCTGAGTTACTTAGAGCGATCCAGTGATAGAAATGAGATAAATATTTCTATCAAACGGGATGCCGACGGTGTTTGAATCGGTATTCTGATGAGAATAGCCCATCCCAATGCTCAACCAGCGACGTATATCGTAGTTTAGGTTAATACTGGCATCGGTGATGTCGTCTTCACGACCTCCAGTCGTGCCTTTATAGTCGTCATTGGTGAAGCCGGAGCTGAAGATCGTTTGGACTTGGTCGTTCCAGTCGTGGGTCCAGCTAAGGCGAATCGTTTGGGAATCAATAAAGTCTCCTGTGCCCGAGGACTCTTTTTCAGATTGGCTGGTGGCTAAGTTAAACGTAGAGTACGTCAGCGGCTTCCAGTTAATGCCTACTTCCCAACTGCTGCCTGAAAAGTCTTCTCTCGCGGAAGATTTAAAGTCTTTTTTTACCGTACCCAATTTGATGGTGCCGGTCGTTTTAGCAGTGCCTTCCCAAGTCGCACCGATGTAGTAACGTTGAGTCTCACTATCTAAACTGTTGGTTGGGTCTGTTTTATAGTTTAGATTTTGATTTCTGATTTCAAAAAGCAACGATGTTTTAGGCTGAATGCGGTAAAAGAATGTACCGCTAAAGCTTGTTTCCTCGTTATCCCTTTCTTCTGTGATAGAGCGGAAGTTCTGATACTCTTTATCAGTATATTGGCCTGCTAATACAAGTCGGCCCGTGGCATTATCAGCACCGTAGGTGTAAGAAAAGGAAACTGATTTAGTATCATATTCAAGGGGGGCGTCTACCCCTGCGCCGATACTACCGGTTTCTGTAATACCTGTACCGCGTTCCTCGTGATTTTTTGAGTAAGCAGTATTTAGGTCAAGGGTATTACGTGCGTTAAATTCAAGATGAGCATCAAGGCCTACTTGATGGTCGGTGTAGTTATCATCAGAGCTACTTTTATACGTACCATGACTCATTGCGTAGCTAGCTTTATATGCGTTAAAGCCGTCTTCGGCGATAATCTCGAACTGGGGAGTAACGGCCATTTTTAGGCTATCAACTTCAGCAGTGGTTGAGCTAAAGATATTGTCGTCATAGCTTGTTTCAACATTGAGTGTTGGAACAATTCTTACCGGGCCGGCTTCAATGGATGCGGGCTCTATTGCGGAGAACGCTTGAGAAGACAGCATGAGTGCAGGCATAGACAAAATGCTTGTTAAAGTCCGGTTTTTCATCGTCGGATATCCTTATTTATTTCCTTGCGTACCAGCTTTGCTTCTTATTACTACTCGTCGAGTATGTTAAAAAGAGTGCGCAGTTGTCAGCTATAGTGGCTAATAGTAGCATGGCTTTTTTTTTAGTGGTACTAGCTGCTGCAGCCAAATAGCGACATTCTGATGATTTTTTGTTGCAGCGCAGCAGATAAAGTAGGGTCTAAGCTTTTAAGGTTTGTTTTGATTTCTGAATGCTAGTTTGAGCCTAGCAAGTTAGAGTTAATTATGGCGTTTTTTCTTTACAGTGTTATGTCTGCCGTAGTGGGTTAGGAGAGCAATGGTAAAGTAAAACAGACTATAGATGTTTGATGAATGGGGGTGTTGTTATGGCTCATAGCAAGAAAGAGGTGGCTTTTCAGTCATTACAGATCGCAGTGCTGACGGTGTCTGATACGCGTACGCCGGAGAATGATACGTCTGGTGATGCGTTGGTTGAGGGTTTGAACGCAGCAGGGCATCAGCTTGCTCAGCGCGCGATCTGTAAGGATGATGTTTATCAGTTGCGGGCGGTGGTGTCTCAGTGGATTGCCGATGAGCAAGTGCAGGCGGTGCTGGTTACAGGGGGGACAGGCTTTACGCTGCGGGATACGACCCCAGAAGCACTGTCACCACTGTTTGATAAAGCCATTGAGGGGTATGGTGAGTTGTTTCGACAGTTGTCCTATGAGGAAATAGGCACTTCAACGATTCAATCCCGCGCTTTTGCTGGCGTTGCTAATCGTACGGTTATTTTTTGTATGCCGGGTTCAACGGGGGCCTGTAAAACCGCGTGGAACGGTATTATTCGTGAACAGTTAGATGCTCGCCACCGGCCCTGTAATTTTGTTGAGATGGTGATGACTGATCGGTCAGTTGATACTGTTTGTGGGCCACGAGGATGAGCTGTGATCTGTCAAAGCCATCGTTGATGCCCGTTACTGAAGCACTGAGCGCTCTGTTGGCTCAAGCAAAACCTGCGGTAGCTACGGAACGCTTGGCGATTAGTGATACGCTAGGGCGCGTGTTGGCTGAAGATCAGCTTTCAACTGTTGATGTGCCGCCGCAGGATAACAGTGCGATGGATGGTTATGCCTTTAATAGTGCTGATCTTGCTGGCTTGGAGGGCGTTAAGCCGTTAAAGGTTTCGCAACGTATTCCTGCGGGTACTGCGCCTAAACCACTGGAGATCGGAACAGCAGCCCGTATTTTTACTGGTTCTGAAATTCCCCAAGGTGCTGATGCTGTTGTGATGCAGGAAAATACCGTTGCCACCGATGTAGATGGGCAGTCTTGGGTTGAGATTGTTGAGGTGCCGACTGCAGGGAGTAATATTCGCCAGCGAGGGCAGGATATTCGCACGGGTCAGGTTGTGATACCTAAAGGGACTCGATTGACGGCTTTGCATATCGGTGTGTTGGCTTCGGTGGGCATCGCAGAGGTGAATGTCTATAAGCCGTTGAAAGTGGCGGTGTTAGCTACCGGTGATGAGTTGGTGATGCCGGGGAATCCCTTGCAGCCGGGGCAGATTTATAACTCTAACCTGTTTACCCTGCGTGGTTTATTACAAGGGTTGGGTTGCGAGGTGGTCGTCTCTGCGGTTGTTGCTGACACCCTAGAAGGCACAAAAGCGGCGTTGAAACAGGCATCAGAGCAGGCCGACTGTATTATCACCAGTGGTGGAGTCTCGGTGGGTGAAGAGGATCATGTTAAAGCGGCGGTTGAATCGCAAGGTGAATTAAAGCTGTGGAAGCTCGCACTTAAGCCCGGAAAGCCGATGGCCTTTGGTTATGTCAATGGCAAACCTTTGCTTGGGCTGCCAGGTAACCCTTCTGCGGTTTTGGTAACCTTTTCTATACTCGCGCGCCCGTTTTTATTGCGGTCGATGGGGGCTGTTTCGGTCTTACCGTTAAGTTTAATGGTTGAGGCTGGCTTTAGTCGTAAGCGAGCAATCGGTCGGCAGGAGTATTTACGGGTTGAGCTCAAGAATGGCCGAGCGGTGTTAGGGCATAGTCAAAGCTCGGGCGTGCTGAGTTCGGCTGTGTCGGCTGCCGGTTATCTTGTGGTGCCGGCGGAAACCGTGGTTACTGAGGGTGATCGGCTAGCGTTTATCCCGTTCAGTGAAGTGGGGCTATAGTGGTTAAGGGCCCCTAATTTTAGCGAGTGTGGCTAAGACGGTTGTTGTGAGTAAGTTGATTTATGGATAAAGCAGTCCAGTAATAACCGCTTCAATTGTTCGGTGGATAAATTGATATTGGTATCGGCATAAGGGGTTTATGGCTTCGTTATGCCTCGTTGTTTATGGGTGAAAGGTGCTCTGATGGTTAAAGTATTGTTTTTTGCATCTCTGCGCGAGGCGTTAGGGGTTGGGCAGCTGGATCATCCATCGGTGAGTGGTGAGCGGGTTGTCGATTTGTTAGCTGCTCTTAAAGAAAAAGGTGATGAATGGCGTCGAGCGCTCGATGGCACCTTATTGTGTTCAGTTAATCAAGAAATTGTCCCGCTGGATACAGTGATTGCTGCGGGGGATGAGGTCGGCTTGTTCCCGCCGGTAACCGGTGGATGACGGGCCTTACTCCCGTTGATGTCATTGTGCTGGCTGGCGGTGAAGGTCGGCGTATGGGTGGGCAAGATAAGGGGTTGGTAGCTTTTCGTTCGCAACCGATGGCGGGTTTTGCGGTGCAGCTTGTCAGGCCCTACGCTCGACGGCTGATTATCAGCTGTAATCGCCATCTGCCGGAATACAGTGATCTGGCTGATCAGGTGGTTATGGATGAATTGGCTGGGTTTCAAGGGCCTTTAGCCGGTATCTTAAGTGGTCTTAGGGTTTGTCATACAGACCAGGTGTTGGTTCTACCTTGTGATACTCCTTTGTTACAAGCTGCGTTGATTGAACGATTACTGCTTGCCGCTCAAGCGAAGCCGGATGCTATTACGGTTTTGTCAGAAGGGGATGAATTGCATCCCTTGCATGCGGTTATTCCTCGGCGGCTGGTAGCGGATCTGTCTACATGGTTGGAAGGCGGTCAACGGGCGGTGCAGCGCTGGATGCGCTGTCATCCCATGCAGCTAATTGATATCGTTGATGCGGCTGATCAGCTATGTAATCTAAATACTGAACAGGCATTACGTGTTGCCGAAAAGTCACTTCTGAACAATTAACTTTTGTCTTGCCTGCCCGCGAGTTGTATTTATTTATGTATAATCGCCCGCATTTTATGCTTCGGGAAAGGCGAATATGGATCAACTAGGCAGTCTTGTCGGGGCCTTTTTACTGGTGTTTTTGGCTGAGTTTGGTGATAAAAGCCAATTGGTGTGTATGACGCTGTCCGCGCGGTATCGGCCACTGCCGGTGATTCTAGGGGCTGTTGTTGCGTTTGCAATCTTGAATGTGTTGGCGGTTGCTGTCGGTTCCGTGGCATCAGCATGGCTGCCTCGCTCGGCGGTGTTGTGCGTGGTTGCGTTGTTGTTTCTCTGGTTTGGTTTGCAGTCGTTCAATGCTGAAGAGGATGATGAAGACGGCAGTCCTGCTGTTTCGGGTAAAAGTGTGTTCTTATCCGCGCTGATCATGCTGTTCTTCGCTGAGTTGGGTGATAAGACCCAGCTAGCGGTGATGGGGTTGGCGAGTACAGAGCCTGCCGTGCCTGTCTGGCTGGGCGCGACAATAGCGCTGGTGGCGACATCGTTGATCGGTGTTATAGCGGGGCGAGCACTGATGCGCTATGTCTCGGTAGTTTGGCTGCATCGCGCATCGGGTGTGTTATTCATTGTATTTGCGCTTTATGCCGGTAGTGAGGCTTTCTTGTTACTGCTTTAACCTGTTGTTGGGGATGATATGCTGGTTGGTTTTTTAATATTACTGCTCTTTCAATTTGCGGGTGAATTGATTGTTATCGCGTTAGGAATGCCGGTGCCAGGGCCTGTTGTCGGTATGGTGTTGTTATTGGTTTGTTTGATAGTGAAGGGCGAAGTGCCTGAATCGCTGCGAATTCCTTCTGAAGCCTTGTTAAAACACCTAGCACTGCTGTTTGTGCCTGCAGGCGTTGGCTTAATGACACACTTCTCGTTGCTAAAAGCAGACTGGTTGGCTATTTTGCTGGCCTTGATTATCAGTACTGGGCTGACGATCATCGTGACGGCGTTGATTCTTAACCCGTCGGCGAAGAAGCTGCAACAGTTGGAGCGGGAGTAACTGCGATGGAGTTCTGGACCTTTTTCTCGGCCAAACCCTTGTTATGGCTGATCGTTACTATTGTCACCTTTATTGCAACTTCGTGGCTAAATCGCCGCTTGGGTGGTACCCCTTTACTGCACCCAGTGCTGGTATCGTTAGCGCTGATTATTGTGTTTTTATTGCTGACCGGTACCCCGTATGAAACCTATTTTGAGGGGGCGCAGTTTATCCACTTTTTGCTAGGGCCTGCGACGGTGGCGCTGGCGGTGCCTTTGTTTGATCATTTTGAGCGGGTTAAGAAAATGCTATTGCCGTTGTTGTTGGCCTGTATGGCCGGTGCTGTGACGGCAGCAGCTTCGGCTATTCTTGTGGCGCAGGCGCTCGATGCTTCATTGGGGACGCTATTGTCGATAGCGCCTAAGTCGGTGACGTCGGCGATCGCGATCGGTGTTGCTGAAAAATTAGGTGGTTATCCCTCGCTAGCCTCTGGTTTGGTATTAATCACGGGGGCTATCGGTTGTGCCTTGGCGCCACCGATTTATCGTATTTTGAATGTCACTGATGAAGCGGTGAAGGGGTTTACGTTAGGTGTTTCTGCCCACGGTATGGGCACCGCCTATGCATTTGAGTATGGCCTGATGGCGGGGGCTTTTGGTGGTTTAGCGATGGGTATGACCGGTGCCTTCACCGCGTTTATGTTACCGTTATTGATCCCGTTGATGGGGATTGGTTAGGAGGTTGGGGTTAATTTGCCCGAATTGCCAATCTTGGCAGCTTAATCGGTGTGAGGGCACGCCTCCTACAGGTCCGGTAGGCCTGTAGCGAGCGATGCCTCGTCGCGATTTTTATCTACTAGATTTGTTCTTTGTATTGTGGGAGTTGCCTCTGGCGGCGATGTGTTTGTTGAGGTTTATCGCCCCGAGACGGGGCTCCCACAGGGTGAAGTTTGTTGTTTTTGCTGTAGGAGCTGTCTTTGGCAGCAGTGATGTTGTATCGAAATTTATCGCCCCTAGAAGGGGCTCCCGCAGGGCGAAGTTTGTTGTTTTTGCTGTAGGAGCTGCCTCTGGCGGCGGTGATGTTGTATCGAAATTTATCCCCCTAGAAGGGG